>JAFQXE010000018.1 GCA_017407125.1 Thermoguttaceae bacterium | reverse complement strand
ATTGAATATACTAATCATTGGACATTGACTCCTATTGTTGTTATTGTTGTCAAAAAAAAATATTATATAACAATTTGAGAAAATGTCCACCTTTATTTTGTTTTTTGTGGATTTTTACCCACAGATTTTGTTAGAGAGCCATAATTATTTATTCCGTTATTATCAGTACGGAACGAGTTTGTTTTATGACCTGCGTTGCGAACGCCCCACGAAATAATGCCGACCGCGCCGCTTTTGGTCGTTGTCAAAAACGCCGAGAGCGTATAATTGGACGTCCCGGTAGGAAGCCCAGCGTTCAAACCGTTGTTTGTTCCCGTTCCCTGAGCGTATCCGTTGTTGGCAGTCAGTTTACCGTCTACAATAGACGAGTTCACCAGATTGAGCTGCTCTGAATGAACGGAGTCTGTAACGGATGTTGCGGAACTATCCTCGTCAAAATTCCAGAAGTAAAGCATGTCCGCCTGAACGCTTGACGCGGACAAGGCAAAAGCGCACGCCACAACGCTCAATGTAACAAAAACGCGGCGAATGGAAAATACTCTAAACTGTGTAACGTTCATATTAAAACTCCTGACCAGGGATGAACTGGAACAATTATGATTATTCTGTCAGACTGCAAAAACAGTCTGTATATATTATCACTCTTGATATATTATAACACGAATTCTATTTTTAGTGAACATTTTTTTAAAAATTTTTTCCTGGATTTTATAAATATATCTGTTATTTTTGTTTATATTCACTTATTTGTCGAGCAGATTCCCAATTCCACAAATTTTCCGTCCGCCGTCTTGACAGGGACAGTTTAGCCGGGTAAAATAATAGTAATTTACACCAAATCCCCCAATTCCGATGAATAAAAAACAAATATTTCTGCTGATAAAAATACTGGTATTTGTCGTGATTATCGCGATTTTCGGTCGCGTTCTGTACAAGGCGTGGCTGGATTACCAGAAGATGGAAGTCAAACCGACAATTGACTGGCTGACGCTTTGCGCGTCGGCGGGCGTGTATTTTATCGCCCTGCTCTTTCCCGGCGCGTTTTGGCATTTGCTGCTCAAGCGGTTTAACGAGGGTAGCGGCGCCTCGCCGCCCGGTTTATGGGAGTCCATTTGCGCTCACGTCTGCGGGCAGATTGGCAAGTACGTGCCGGGGAAGTTTATGGTCGTCGTGATTCGCACTGCGCTGATTAAATCGAGCCGGACCAGCGCCGCCGTCGCAGCTGCCGCCGCGTTTCTGGAAACCCTTACCATGATGGCAGTTGGGGCGTTTGTCGCCTGTCTTTTTTTGACGTATTATTCCATTCAAACTCAAAACTGGACATACTTGGCGGCGTCGATAACGATGGTTGTCTGCGCCGGCGCGCCGACGATACCCGCCGTGTTCGTCTGGATTGTCCGCAAGATCGGGAAGAACAAAGTCGCGTCCGAACTGCTCAATATAGACAAGCTGTCGTTTGGGACGCTGGCGCGCGGCTGGATTTTAGAACTGTGTTGCTGGGCGGGGTTCGCCTTTAGCTACTGGCTGACGCTCAAAGCCGTCGGCGTGGAAAACCTGAACCTGGCAGCCGACTTCCCGCAAGCAGTCGGCGTAACCGCGTTTGCCGTGTCGTCCGGATTTTTAGTCCTCTTCACGCCCGGTGGATTAGGGGTTCGCGACCTCGCCTTTATCGGCTTGATGACCCCCTGGATGGAAGCCAAAATGCCGGGTTCCGGTCTGGCGATGGCAACCATCGCGTCCGTCGTCGTGCGCCTCGTCTGGTTGACAACCGAGTTCCTCGCCGCCTGCGTTTTAATCGTTCTCCGTGGAGGACTAAAGAGGGGAGATAATTAGCAATTGTCAATTAGCAATTAGCAATTATTGAGACGCTCCCCTCTTGATGCAATTGGCGCTATTTCTTTTTTAACGACGAGATTAATCGTTTCTGGAACAACTCCGTCGAGAAATATTGGGCTCGGGTTTGAGCCAGCGCGGCGAAGTCCAAGCGGAGGGCGTTGTCTTTGGAAAAGCCGAGGATGGCGCTTAACGCCTCGGGAACGGTCTGCCAGATAACGCCGGACTGCTGATGCAGAACCGTCTCCGGAGCCGCGCCAGCGCAGAACGTTATCGGGACAGCTCCCAGCGCCATCGCGTAAGCGGAATAAAACGGGAACGCTCCGGCGCGTTCCGGGTCGTTCGTGTTGAATCCCGTTGCGTCCCAAAACAGAGAACTGGCGTTGATCGCAGCAATGACGCTCTCGAAGGGGTCAGAGGAATCGACGAACGTCAGCGTTGTCTCAATCCCGGTATTCTTAACGAGCATATCAAACTGTTTGGAAAGGACGGTTTTGGTTTCTTCCGAATCCGTCAGCAAACAGACGGCGTTGTTTTTATCTTCCGGTTTGACCGCCTCGCAGGGTGCAACAATTTCCGGCGGGAGGACGGTCGACCAAAGCCGGTATCGTTCGTAAAAGAGCTTCTGCATGTACTTCGACGGTACGAAAATATTGAGGTATTTCGTAAACCGGCTGTTCCATTCCAGACGGTTGTACCAGTTCTGTTTTAACTTCGAGAAAAAGCCCGTCGCTCCGGTTACAGCCTGCGGTTTGACGGCTGAGGGAAATGGCGGAATCCACGATCCGCATTTGGCGTGATTGAACAGCGGAACCGGCGATTCCAGAGAAATGAACAGATCGTAGTCCTGTGACAGTTCCTGACCCAGTTCCGAAACCTGACGAAGTCGTTTGAGCGACGGCGGCGCGAGGTTGTCCAGCTTGGGGACGTCTACGGAAACAAACGTTCCGAGGTTGTCAAAGTCCGAGGACGCAACGTCTGACCCTCCGAGGACGTCAACCTGCCAGCCAACGGCAAGAAATCCCTTGAGTATGCTCACGGCGTACTGACGACGCCAGAGTTCAGACGGTAAAACGGGGGAATATAATGCTATTTTCATTTTAAGTTGCGTATTACGATAATTAATTGCTAATTGCTAATTGACAATTGCTAATTGTCCTTCACCACCTCCACAAAGACGCCTTCGCCGGACGCGAGGATCAAATGATATACGCCGTTTTTGTCCGGGGTAAGTTCCGTTCGGACGCCTCGTTGCCAGGAAACTGCCCGGTATCCGTCTGGCAGTTTGAATTCGACTTCTGTTCTTTGGACGTATTCCAGTTCCGACATGTTGACGACCGTAAACGCGTAACCGTCTTTCTTCTCGAAGCAGCCAACCAGCAGCGGGCTGTTAAAACTATAGATATCTTCCAGTCCTTTGAAGTCCGTTACCGGATTGGACATCTTCAGATAGGGAGCATAGTCTGTCGCGTCGACCGTAAACGCGCCCAGGTTTTTGTATTGGACGTAGGCGTCCGAAATGAGCTTGATTTCCTTGAACACGGTCGCAGCGTCGTACCAGGCGTTGGTTCGCTTCCCGTCGATTGTCAGCAGCGACGGGAACTCCGGCTTGTATCCGACGTACGTCCAGCACAGCAGCCCCTTGCAGCCAAACGACAGCAGCGAGTACGCCTGCCAGCGGAACTCCGCTTCCGTCGGCGTTCGTTTGGACGGCGTCCAGGCAAACGTTTGCAGACAGCACCAGAATTCCTTGTTATGTTCTCGGGCGGATCGGGCGATGATGTTAATCGACTCGATGTATTCCGAATACGTTACACGCTTTCCGTCGCGCCAGTTGAGCGGGTAGATATCCGTACAGATGTAGTTGACGTTGAACTTCTCGCAGAAGGAATCGCAGTACTTTTTGAACAAGTCCGGGTCGGAATCGTAGTACTCAATTGCCGCCGCGCCGGCTCCGTATTTGAGCTGCGCCGCGTTGGCGTACATGGGCAGCAGATTTATATACGGGACCTTGCCGGTCTGCTCGACGTATTTGTTACAAATCGCCGCCAGATGATCGTAATCGTCCGTTCCCGGCTCGTCTGTTACGTACGTTCCGGCAAAGCAGGGACGATCAAAATACTCCGCCGTCTGCCAGGCGGGATTTGTATACGCGCCGTCGCCCAAAATCAGTTCGACCCCGTACCTGTCGCAATCGTCAAGCAAGCGCCGGGTTTTCTCGTCGCTCCCGCCGACGGAATGGGCGATCATCCAGTCAAATCCGCCCTCCGAATACGTCTTGACAAAATCCTTGTCAAAGACCGCGTCCGTTAAATTGACCCACGCCCCGATTTTGATTCTGTCGGAAGTAATATATTCATTTGTAAACGAAGTAATAAATCTCGATCCAAAGAATCTTTCAATCGTCAGCGTTATTCTCTCTGCAGCGACTAATCGACTATCCGGAACATTCGACGAGTTCAGTTCAATGCCATGTTCTTTTAACGTGTTACAAATTTGAGACCATTGCTCCTTAGAAACTTTTCCATCTGGATCAAACTCCGTTGGCTTGTCCGGATTCGGCGGCGTCATTAACCCGCGAGCCAAAACAAATCGAACGCATTTGAAAATGTCAACGCCCCAGTCAAACGGATCGTCGTCCACAACGTCTGTAAACTTACATTCCCGACGTTCAATCGTATACTTCCCCGGTTTTCTGGCGACAAACCCCGTAAAGCCGCGGCTGTTGGTTTGACATACAGGAACGACTTCCGGCTTTCCGCCGTCTTTGGGCGTAAAGACGACAACCAGCTCTTCAGGGTATTTGGTTTCCGGGATTGTATAAGTTCCCGCGTCCGGGAGCATATATTCAGCTTTGTTATACCCGTCCGACAGACATCCGCCGGGAACGAAAACCTTCTGCAGCGGCGCGCGAAAGACGGAGTCCTCGGAATAGTCCGGGGCGTCGACGGCAGCGCTCAGAAACGCCTCCGCCGCCTCTTTGGTCGGGAAGAATCCCATTCGCGACAGCTGCAAGACGTCGCCGGGCGTAGACGGGTTAGTCGGGTCGAATCGCGCGCCGGTTATCTTCCCCGTCCACTGTTTATGGGAGTACGTCCGCATATCGACAACGCAGTTTCGCCACGTGTTGTCCGGCTCGACGGCAATGGGGCTATAGCTTTTATCCGACAGCGACGTGAGCGTATCGGTCGTGAAGAACAGCCCCGCCTGACGATGAGCCGACTTGTACTTGTAACGGAACGCGAAGAACGGAAACGCCTGAGCGTCAAACGCGTTTTTCGAACTCACCGGCAGCGTTATCGTGCAATCCGTCCCGATCGGAACGAACCGCGTCAGCTTCGTCTCCTGCAAGACGTTCCCCTGCCCGACAGAGAGCGCAGAGACGTCGTCCCCGCCGTTGAATATCCAGCTGAGTTGAGGTTCCTCAGCAGTTGCGGCGTTACATCCAATTATCAATAAGGCAAGAATTGTAATAATCCGTTTCATGATAAATCTCCTTTTCCCCATTTAAACTTATTGTGACGCTTGCGTAATTACTAATTACTAATCACTAATTACTAATTATTCGCGGCTCTTAACGGGTCTATCCAACCTCACCCTCATGAGGTTATCTGCAATAACATTGTCGTCTTTGCTGAGTCCTTTTCGAATAACGCGCATGTTGTCGCTTTGAAGGGGTCCGAGCTGGACGATTTGCATCTTCGGCATTCCGTCTTCTCCGACGACGTAAACGAACCGTTCAGACTGGTTTGTACCCAGACAGTCTTCCGGAACCAGCAGAGCGTCGTAGGGGTCTGTTACGCCTACGCGGACGTGAACGGTCATGCCGGGCTGAAACTGTCGTTCGCCGCTGAGCAGTTTGGGATTTTCGCAGACCGCGCGAACCAGTCGGGCGCCGGTCGAGCGGTCCAGAATCGGGGCGTGATAGTCCACTTTCGCCTTGTGCGGGAACCCGGTTTCGTCGGAAAGACGAAATTCGACCGCGTTGTCCAGGTCGGCGTCCGGATTGCTCTCCCGCCGGGCGACGGCAATCTTTTTGAGCTTTTCCACCGAGCTTTCGTCGATATTGAGATAGATGTAAATCGGGTCAACCTTGACGATTTTAACCAGCGTAGTGGAATTCGCGCCGGCGTTTCCCTGAACCAGGTTCCCGACCGATTCCTGAGCCGCCCCGACGTACCCGTCGATAGGCGCGTAAATTCGCGTGTAATTCAGGTTGATTTGAGCGGTTTTAATCGTCGCCTTGGCAACGGCGATTTGAGCGTCACACTCTTTCAGGTTGAACCGCGCCAGATCGTAGTCCTGTTTGGAAATCGCCTTTTGCGGCAGCAGACTTTCCGCCCGTTCGAGGTCGTTTGTCAGACGCTCCCGCCGCGCCTCGAGGACTTCCAGCTGTCCTTGAGCGTTGAGCAGAGCCGCCTCGTACACGTCCGGGTCGATAACAAACAGCAATTGTCCCTCTTTGACTTCTGACCCTTCCTTGAGATTGATTTCCGCCGCATCGCCGCCCTGCTCCAGCCGAGCTGTTTCTTCAATCTCTCGAGTAAACGCCTTGCCGGTTTGAGGGTCGGTTTTCATCGACGCGTCTTTTTTGAACGTGCATTGAATCAGCGTCCCGGAAACGCGAGCGCGGACGTCGACCTGATCGTAGGGAAACATTCGCCCGACGAACTCCTCATAGTCGACAACCTGCCGCTGCGTCGGATGAATAATCTTGACCGGCAGCGCCTCCGCTGGCTTGCGGGCGTCGACTTGAGCGTCTTTCTTCTGAATACAGCCGGACAGCGCCAAGGTAACAAACGTGAATAATAATAATAATCTGGTAGTATTCATGGTATTGGTAATATTGAAGGGAGTAGGGAATAGGGAGTAGGGAGTAGAGAGTTGGGAACGTATTTTAATTCGCCGAAGGCGAAGAACTATTCCCCATTCCCTATTCCCTGTTCCCTGTTTTCAAACCCCCAGCCGAACAACATCATAATTACGGAATAAAACACCGGGGTGAGGAAAATGCCGAATATTGTAACGCCCAGCATGCCGGAAAAGACGGCGACGCCGAGAGTAAATCGCATTTCGTAGCCTGCGCCGGCAGAATACAGCAGCGGGACGACGCCCAAAATAAACGCCAGCGAGGTCATGATAATCGGGCGCAGACGCAGTCGGCACGCCTCAAGCGTCGCCTCGGTTCGCGTCATGCCTTTGAGCTGCAAGTCCTTTGCAAACTCGACAATCAAAATGGCGTTCTTGCACGCCAGGCCAACCAAAACGAGGAACCCGATCTGGGTAAATATGTTCATGTCCAGCCCTTGCAGGTTGACGCCGTAGAGCGAACACAGCAGGCACATCGGAACGACAAGAATAATCGCCAGCGGCAAAACGAGGGACTCGTACAGCGCCGCCAAAACGAGGAAGACGAACAGGACGGCAAACGCGAAGACGTAAATCGCGGTGTTTCCCGCCTGCTTTTCCAACAGCGACAGTTCCGACCATTCAAACCCGACGCCCTGCGGAAGGTTCTCTTCGCACAGGCGCTCCATTTCTGCCATCGCCTCGCCGGAACTGACGCCCGGCGCCGGTTCGCCGTTAATTGCAGCGGCGGGGAACATGTTGTAACGCGGCAGGGTCAGCGGACCGGTGCAGTCTTCAATTGAACAAATCGAGCCGAGCGGAACCATCTCGCCGTCGGCGTTTTTGACGTGAATCCGGTTCAGGTTGACGTCCTGAGCGCGGAACATCGCGTCCGCCTGCGCCTTGACCTGGAAGTTTCTGTCCAGATACGTAAAGTCGTTGACGTACTTCGACCCGAGGAAAATCTGTAACGCGTTGAATATCTCGTCCAGACTGACGCCCATATCCATCGCCTTTTGACGGTCAATATTGATAAACTTCTGCGGCGAGTTGGCTCTGAACTGAGTTTGCAGGTTTTGGAGTTTGGGATTGGCGTTTCCCAGTTCAATGAGGTTATCTGCCACCTGCTGCAAGGCGGTAATGCCGACGTTGCCCTGGTCTTGCAGCTGGAGCTTGAACCCGGACGCTGCGCCTGCGCCCATGCCGTCGACGGGAGCCGGACGGTTGACGCGAACCAGCGCTTCGGGAATCTCGATTTCCGCCCGCCGGACGAGTTCCTTTCGGATGTCGAGGTCGGACAGTCCCATCTTCTTCCGGACGTCAAACGGTTCCAGAATCACCAGAATCGTCGCCATGTTGGAAACGGTTCCCGACCCCATCGCGACGCCGCAAATTACAGACACCGCCCGAATCCCCTTGACCGGCTTGACGCTCTTGTCGTTGGGGTCGCCGAAACAGATTTTCTGGAATTTCAAGCACGCTTCTTCCGTTCTGTCCAGAGAGGCGGAGTCCGGCAGCTGAACGAGCGTCATCAAGTACCCTCTGTCCTGTGACGGAACAAACCCCGTCGGGGTCGAAGAGAACATTCCGTACGTCAAATAGAGCAGTCCGGCGTAAACCAGAATCATAATAAAGCTCACTTTAAGCAGCAGACGAACCAGCCCCACGTAGGCGGACGTCGTCAGCTTGAACGTCCAGTTGAACAGCTTGAAAAACCAGCCGAAGAAAATATCAATCAGCCATGTCAGCGGGTCGCGAGTCGTTCCTTTCGGCTTGAGCAACAGCGCAGACAGAGCCGGGGACAGCGTCAGCGAGTTGAACGCCGACAAGACCGTCGAAACGGCAATCGTCAAGGCGAACTGTTTGAAGAACTGCCCTGTTACACCAGACAGGAACGCGCACGGGACAAAGACGCAGCTTAAAACCAGAGCAATCCCGACCAGAGCCCCGGAAACCTCGTCCATGGCGACCCGCGCCGCCTCTTTGGGGGACAGCCCGGACTCCATGTGACGCTCTACGTTTTCAACAACGACAATCGCGTCGTCGACGACGATTCCAATCGCCAAAACCAGACCGAACAGCGACAGAGTGTTGAGCGAAAAACCCAAAACCGTCATTGCGATAAACGACCCGATGAGCGAAACCGGCACCGCCAAGAGCGGAATAATCGCCGCGCGCCACGACTGCAAAAACAGAATCACAACCAGCGCGACGAGGACAATCGCCTCCAAAAGAGTTTGTTTGACTTCATGAATCGACTCCGCAATAAACGGCGTCATGTCGTAAACGATTGTATATTTCAGTCCGGGCGGGAAAGACTTCTCCAGCTCCCGCATTTTGGCGCGAATTCCGTCTGCCGTTTTCAGAGCGTTAGCGCCGGGAAGTTGAGAAATGGACAGCGAGCAGACTTCTGTATTTCGGTAGATTTCCCGCCGGTATTCGCCGTTCTCGTCTTTATGCTCGTCGTCGCGAAACGCCAGATCGCCTTCGATATAGTCGACCACGTCGCGGCTTTTGGAATCCAGTTCTACCCGCGCCACGTCTTTGAGCAGAACCTTCCCGCCGTCCGCGTTGGTGCGAATGACGATCTTCCCGAATTCCCGCTCGTTGACCAGTCGCCCCTTCGCCAAAAGAATATACTGGAACGGGGTCGATTCCGTCATGGGCGGCTGCCCCAGCATGCCTGCGGAGACCTGAACGTTCTGCTTGCTGATAGCCGCGGAGACCTCCGACGCCGACACGCCGCGCGTCATCATCTTGTCCGGGTCAAGCCAGATTCGCATGCTGTACTCTTTTTCCCCGTTGATGTTGGAGTCCCCAACGCCGTAAAGTCGGGCGATAACGTCTCGAATGTGCAGCCGGTGATAGTTGCTCAAATAGAGCATGTCGTAGTACGGCTCGTTGTCCTCGGGGTTCTCAAACGTCTTTTCGTGATAGTAAACGTTCCCGTCTTCGTCAACGTCTTTGACCAGCTTGCCGCCTTCGCGAACGGTTCCCTTTTTGAGAGAATACAGGTTGACGTACAGAATCGTCGTCGGGCTTTGCTTTTTTGTTGTAACGCCCAAAGAACGCGTCGCTTCCGGGAGTTTGGGCGTTGCGATTCCGACCAGATTCTGAACGAGAACCTGCGCCATGTTCAAGTCCGTCCCGACTTTGAACGTAACGTTAATCGACACCGCCCCGTTCTGGCACGACGTCGTCATATAGAGCATGTCTTCCACGCCGTTGATTTGCTCTTCCAGAGGAATCGCGACGGTGTTGGCAATCGTCTGCGGGTCCGCCCCGGGATACGACGCTCGAACGAACACGCTCGGCGGCGACACGTTCGGATACAGAGCCAGCGGCAGCTGGGTGTACGCCAGCGCGCCTAAAATTACAATAACTACGGATATAACGCACGCGAAAATCGGGCGGTCGATGAAAAATCTTGCGAACATAGGGGGTTAGGCAGTAGGCAATAGGCAGTAGGCAGTAGGGAATGAGGAATTCGGAATGCGGAATTAGGAATTTTTTAAATCGTTTATCCCCACGCACCAAGAACTCCTTACTGCTCAAATCCTAATTTTACAAGAGTCTTTTATTAAAAGCAAGCCGTTATATCAGAAAAATAGTCAAAAAAATGACGTCATAGAACATCTTGAGACGACCGCTTGCGTAATTCCGAATTCCGCATTACGCATTACGAATTTAAACGGGGTGCAACTCTACTTGACAAAATCCCAAAATGTGATTATACTAAATATAATAATGAGGAATAGTCGAGAGAGGATTTTGTGAAACGCTTGCGCCAACTCCTCACTCCTCCCTCCTAATTCCTAACTCAAAACCACCTCCTTAAAAGCTCAAAATTACATTTTTAATATGAAGTTATCCGAATTGGATATTCCTGTCGCACGACTTGGTCTGGCTCTGCTGGGACGGTTTCTCAGCGGCGTGTCCGTCAGCTGGGAAGGCTGTCAGCCGGACACGTGTCAGCGCGTTTATTACGCCAACCACACCAGCCACCTCGACCCGCTGGCAATCTGGTCGGCTCTGCCGCAGTTTGTTCGAGACGTTACACGCCCCGTCGCCGCCAAAGACTACTGGGAGAAGGGACATATTCGCCCCTATATCGCCCAGCGTTGTTTTAACTGTCTGCTGCTGGAACGAAAAGAAGTCAAGGTTCATCACAGCCCCATCACGTATATGCTCAACGAAATGGGAGACAAGTATTCCATCATCCTGTTTCCGGAAGGCACCCGGGGCGACGGAACGCAAATCGCCGAGTTCAAAAGCGGGATTTACCATCTGTGTAAAAAACGCCCGGAACTGGAATTGGTTCCCATTTATCTGGACAACATGAACCGCATTCTGCCGCGCGGGCGCGTTCTGCCGGTTCCGATGCTCAGCCGGCTCATTTTCGGACCGCCGCTGTGGCTGGAACAGGGAGAGCCCAAAAACAAGTTCCTCACCCGCGCTCGACAGGCAATTTTGGATTTAAAAGAAAAATACAGCGAGTAAATATATGGATTTTCGTTCGTTTATTTTGATCACAATCGTTTTAACGGTATTGGCAATTGCGTCCGGGGTGGCTTTCTACCTTAAACGTCACAAAGAAAGCATTGACCTGCGAACGCTGGAGCCGTTTTTCTCGCGCTTGAGAGGCTGGTGGTCTCTTTTGACCATTCTGACAGTTTCTCTTTTGCTGGAACCGTTGTGCGGAAACGTTATGACGAACATTCTTTTTGCCGCTCTTTCCTTTTGGGCGATGAGAGAGTTTTTAACTCTTACGCCAACTCGTCCGGCAGATCACATTACCATGTTTCTGGTTTTGTTTATATGTACGACTGTTCAATATCTGCTTGTTTCGTGGAACAAGTACGAACTGTACAGCATTTTTATTCCAACATACGCGTTCCTTCTGGTTCCCGCCTGTATAACGCTCTCCGGAGATTCAACCCATTTTCTGGAACGCGCGGCAAAGATCAATATGGGCATGCTGATTTGCATCTACAGTCTGTCATACACGCCAGCTCTGCTTTCTCTCCCAATGCCGAAAGACTCTGACGTCTCCAGCATCGGTTTGCTGTTATTTTTCGTTGTGATCGCGCAGTTAAGCGACGTGCTGCAATATGTTATGTCGCGATTCCCGATTCGGCATTTCATCTCCCCGGAAATCAATTCGACCAAAACCTGGGAAGGCGTAGTCGGTTCAACGCTGATTGTCATGCTTATCGGCGCCGGTTTGTCCTGGGCAACGCCATTTACGTATTTGTACGCAGCTTTGCTTTCCATGGCGATCAGCTTTATGGGAGCGGCGGGCTCCATGACGCTTTCCGCCGTCAAGCGCGACCGCGGCGTAAAAGATTACGGAACGCTGGTTGAAGGACACAGCGGCATTTTAGACCGAATCGACTCCCTTTGTTTTGCCGCCCCGATATTTTTTCATTTAGCTCAAATCATACTTAAGTAACCCTCGAATAACTCAAAACAAATCGCCAGAACAAGATTATCCATTTCTGTTTCACCTTCGCCGATGTCAACCGTTAATAATTTGTATTATTCTGAAGAGTCAGCTTCGCAGGACAGAACCGTATCAACAGCGAAACGTCCGGAAAAGGCTGTATTGGCTGGGGTGTTACAGCCGCGTTACAGCGCAGAGGAATCGGACGCTTTTATCGAAGAGCTTGCCGGTCTGGCGGCAGCGGCGGGCGTTGACGTCATGTCGACTCTGGTTCAGCGGCGATCCACTCCGCACCCGGCAACGTGCCTGGGACAAGGCAAGGTAGACGAACTCAAAGCTCTGGTTGAACTTCATCAGGCGGACGTCGTCATTTTCAATAACGATTTGTCGCCCAGCCAAACCCGAAATCTCGAGAACGAACTCAAAGTCAAGGTCCTTGACAGAACGGAACTGATTCTGGATATTTTCGCCATTCGCGCTCAAACGTACGAAGCCAAGCTGGCGGTTGAACTGGCTCAGCTGGAGTATTCCATGCCGCGCTTAAAGCGAATGTGGACGCACCTTTCCCGTCAAACCAAAGGCGGCGTCGGTTTGCGAGGCCCCGGAGAAAAACAGCTGGAAGTCGACCGTCGTTTAGCTCAAAAGCGAATTAACGATTTGAAATCCGCTCTGGACGACATCCATAATCGAAAAAAGCGGGAAGTCGCCGCCCGGTCGTCTTCCAATACGATTTCTCTGGTTGGATACACAAACGTCGGGAAAAGCGAGCTAATTAACGCTCTGACCAATTCAGACGTGTTCGTTAAAAACCAGCTTTTCGCAACGCTCGACACGCGAACCCGCCGATGGGAAATCCCGTCCTGGGGCTGCGTCCTGGTCAGCGACACCGTCGGATTCGTTCGCGATTTGCCGCACCATCTCATCGCCAGTTTCCGCGCTACGCTGGAAGAAGCCGTCCGCGCTGACTTGCTCCTTCACGTTGCAGACGGCTCCAGTCCAGACGTCTTCTCCCAGATTGAAGCGGCAAGCGAGGTGTTGCGCGATTTGGGCGTAGACGAAAAACAGACGCTGCTGGTTATCAACAAAGCCGACCTGTTCGCTCCATGGGACGAATCCGGAAACGAGACGTTAGCCCAAAGTCTGGAAGAGAAACTTCAAGAGGGCGACATCTCCGGCATAGGCCGTTATCGTCGGCTGAAGCAGGCGTTTCCCAACGCGATTTTTATCAGCGCTGGCAAAAAAATCGGGCTGGATCGTCTGGCGGAAAAAGTCGTTGAAGCCCTAAGCCGAAATTACGCCAACGTCGAACTTCGATTTTCCAGCGGAGACGGGAAATTTCTCTCGTTTTTGTCCGAACACAGCGCTATCGAGTCGCGCCAGTTCAACGAAGACGGCACGGTAAGCGTTGTTTGTAAAATTGCAGAACGCTTTCTCAACGCGCTGCCCCCAAACATTCAGGTAACAAGACGAACCGGATTAGAATTTTCCCCAAAAGATATAATTGAATTGTATCAAACCACTGCAATAATCGACCCGAAATTTAATCAGGAGGAAGAACATGAGTAGACGAAAATCGCTTCCGCTGATTTTGATTGTCGAGCCGGAAGAAAATGACGTCCTGACGATTACACACGCTTTAGCCAACGAAGATGCAGCTTATGCAACGGTTGACGCACAGGAAAATATTAAAAGCGTCCTCGAACAGGCGCCGCCGCAGATTGTTATTTTCTCCGTCGACGGAATCAGTTCGGATCAGCAAAGCGATATTATATCCTTTGCCAAACAAATTAATCCCGACGTTATCGTTATTGTTACATCGCAAAGCGCAGACCCGGTCAAAATAGTCGAAAGCATGAGATTTGGAGCTTTCGACTATCTGGTTAAACCGCTTGAACCGACGCGTCTTGTCAGTTCGATTTCCCAAGCGATTCGTCAACTGAAATCCCATACGCCCCTTCGCAGCATTGATTCCGTTCCCACTGATAGAAAGCAGCTCCCAGACGCGTTCGCGCCGTTCGTCGGAGAATCCATTTTGACGCTCAGCATTCTTAAAAAGGCGTCTGTGTACTCGCAGCGGGCGTTTCCCATTTTCCTTCATGGCGAAACGGGAACCGGCAAGCGGCTTTTGTCACGGTTGATTCATAACGCGTCCGGTCGAACCGGCGATTACGTCTCCATTTCCCTTGAAGGGTTGGATGACGACGCCTTTTATCGGGAGTTTTACGGAGCGATTCCCCGCTGCAAGTCCGGGACGCTGTATATTACAGACGTCTCCAAAACCACGCTTCGTCAACAGCGTCTGATTTTGCAATGGTTCCAGGAACAGAAGATTTATTTCCCGGTCAATCTAGGCATTCCAGATTTGCAAATTGAAGACGTCCGTCTGATTTGCGGCGCAGTAACGCCTTTGGAAGAACTGCTACCAATCGGGTCGTTCGACCAAAACCTGTACTACGCTTTAACCGCAAACTCAATTCGTCTTTCTCCCCTGCGAGATAATCTGGAAGACCTTCCGGTTCTGCTGGACTATTTCCTTGAAGTCAACGCAAAAAAGCAGGGAAAACGAGTTCCATCGTACCCAAAAGAGCTTGTTACGCTGTTAAAGTCGTACTCCTTCCCCGGGAACGTTCTGGAACTGTCAACGCTGGCAGAAAACGCAATGTCGTATTACGAAAAGGGAATGCTGTCACAGTCGGCGTTTCAGGAAATTATCGACGCGCGGCGAGACAAAACGCCTCAGATGCTGCCGGAATACATGAGTCTGTCTGAAGCTCTGGCCAAATGCGAGCCGCTGCCTTCCATCAAAGAGGCGCGAGAACTGTACATTCAGGAAGTATTGCGCCGAACGGATAACAACCAGTCGGCGGCGGCAAAGATTTTGGGGGTAACGCGCCAGGCGGTCAACAGCTATCTTGCCGTCCATCCGGAAGCCAACCCTGCCGACAGCGACAAAAAATCTGAAAACTGATCGATCGTTCTTAACCCCAGAATCGGCTTCCGTCCCGTTTGGACTGGAGGCTGATATTTAGCTGATCATTGGCGTCAAGATCAATATTAATGACAACATAATACCCGCGCCGCGCTGGACCGCAATTGATAAGCGGGACTTCGTTGAACATGGAAACGCCCACACATTCATGAATGTGACCGCAAACGCAGAGGTCGTACTGAGACTGCTGAATATGCTCTGCCACCGCCTTGCTGCCAACGTGCTTCATAAACATGGCGCGATCCGCCTTCGAACCGTACGGCGGTACGTGAGTCAGCAGAATCCGAATATACCCGCCTGGGCGTTCGTTTAATAACGCAGTCGCAGCATCGGCGCCCTGATTAAGGGTTTGCAAAAGTTCTTCTTCCGTAAATCCATAATCGACTTTTCGCCATTGCGGAACGCCGCCGAGACCGTTAATCAGACATTCGCCAGCGATCGCCGCCGAACCTTCCAGACTGATTCCTCGTTTTTTTAGACTCTCCGCGATTGCTTTTGTATCGCAGTTGCCGGGAACCGCATATATATTTGGCGATACGCCGGAAAGAATACTCAATACCGTATCAAGTTCTCTTTCTTTCCCAAAGTGAGTCAAGTCGCCGGAAAGGAGAAGCAAATCCGCCTTGCCGATTGTGTTGGTTAAAGACTCGAGCTTATCGTCGTATCCCTTCTTGAAATGAAGGTCTGACATGGCAATTATACGCACTGATTATTCCTTTCGATTTACAGGATTTGTTGATAGTTTACTGTACAATTAATTCTTCCCATTCAAACTCAGCGTCGAGTTCGTCCAGAACGGCGTCAACAGGATTGATTGCAGAAGTCGTTTGACTTTCTTCGCTGTCAAACAGTCCGCTGTTCTCATTCAGATTGACAGCCGCTTCCTGCCGCATGAAATCCGTGGAATTGAACACGGCGTCGAGCGTCTGAACGGGAATCGCATTTGTTTTAGACGTTTCTGTTACAGACGTTGTTTTTTCGATTGAGGCAACCGTATAAACGTCTGACGATTTGAGTTCGTAACATTCAGCGGTTTGAACCTCCATAGGAAGAGCAGGAACAGGCGCTGGCATTTCAAGCGGCTCAACCGGATCAGGCGTCAGTTCATCGGCGGCTGTCTGTTCGACAGCTGTTTGAGGCGTCAGCGCCGCTAACAAACTCGCCGGCAAACTTGCGGGAAGAGCGGCGGGGACAGACGCGACGCGCTTAACCGTTCCAAAGTTGATAGCAAAGAGGATAAAGTCGTCAACGCTGACAGAACCGCTTTTGTCAAAGTCGGCAGCGCAAGCTATCTGCTTCATCTGGTCTGACAACGGAGACGAACTGATCGACGCTTCGCTTGTATTCATTCCATACACCGATGCGAAAAGAATAAAGTCGTTCACGTCGACTCGCTCGTCGCAGTTAAGGTCGTAATCGTACGGAACAATAGCCGTTTCAACGTCGTTGGAGCCGACCGAAATCGGGGAGCCAGTTGAATTGATCGGCAAACCGCTGTCCGGGTCGCCGTTGGAACTGACCGGTTCGAACTCAATCTGCGCCATGAGAAACGCCGTTCCCTCCGCGGGCTCTGTCAATTCCGCCGGGGAAACCGTTATCGACATCGTTGCAGCGCGCGGGTCGGAGTCGTCAATGGAATTGACAACGACGTCAACTCCCGCTGGCGACTGGAGCGACGACAACACTGGTGTGTAAATGGTTGAATCGTAAACAATCGAGGTTGTATACGGCTGAACAACGTAGCCGTCCGACCAGACTTCCAGATAAAAACCAGACCAGTTGTCAATGGCGGCGATGGATTCTGGAATCGCATCCGCCGAAGTCGTATTCTCAACGTCCGTCTTGGTTTTCTCTGTTTGAATTGTTCCATAAAAACTAACCGACGACAGTTCAACGGTCAACGTTCCAGGTTGATACTCGAAATCGTAGTTGTTATCCTCCGCGCCGGATGCGGTAATCTCGTATTCGCCAACGTTGTCAAACTGAACGTAGCTGGAAGTCGCGATTGCAGGCGTATCAATCACAGCTGCGTTCTCACCGTTGACGAAACCTGTATACGTTACCGTATATTCCGGCGCTGCGTCGCCGTAGGTAATCGACTTGTCGTCAGCCGTAGCGGTCAGCGTGGCCTTGCCAATCGAGAAGTTCTGCGTCGTCGTTCCGGTCAAGACGTAATTCCCATTGGAAATCGAAGCCGTCGCCGAATACGAGCCGGCGTCTTTGACCGTCTTATCGTACGTCAGCGATAAGCCTGCGTTGTCGTTGTTAACCGTTCCGGAAACCATCGCTGAAATCGTCTGCTCTTGTCCGTTATAGTTCAATCCGTCGTAATCGTCAAAAGAAACCGTTACAGTCTTCTGATCAACAGTCAGCGTTCCCGACTGATAAACGAAATCGTAGTTATTATCTTCCGCGCCGGAAGCGGTAATCAAATACTCGCCAACGTTGTCAAACTGAGTGTAGCTGGATGTCGCGGATGAAAGCGTATCAATAACAGACTCGCCTTCTCCGTTGACAAATCCTGAATACGTAACCGTATATTCCGGAGCAGAGTCGCCGTAGGTAATCGACTTGTCGTCTGCCGCTACGGTCAGCGTGGCCTTGCCAATCGAGAAGTTCTGCGTCGTTGTTCCGGTCAGAAGATAATTCGCATTGGAAATCGAAGCGGTCGCGGTATACGAGCCGGCGTCTTTGACGGTCTTGTCGTACGTCAGCGACAAGCCCGGATTGTCTCCGTTTACCGTTCCGGAAACCATCGCTGAAATCGTCCGTTCTTGTCCGTTATAGATTAATCCTTGATAGGTATCAAACGTGACCGTTACCGCTTTCTGACCAATGCTGAACGTTCCCGTCTGATATACAAAATCGTAGTTATTATCCAAAGCTCCGGAAGCGGTAATCGAATACTCGCCAACGTTGTCAAACTGAGTGTAGCTGGAAGTCGCGATTGCAGGCGCATCAATCACATCTGCGTTCTCACCGTTGACGAAACCTGTATACGTTACCGTATATTCAGGCGCTGCGTCGCCGTAGGTCATCGACTGATTGTCAGCCGTTGCAGTCAGCGTCGCTTTGGCGATTGAGAAGTTCTGCGCCGTCGTTCCAGTCAGAACATAATTCGCATTGGAAATCGAAGCCGTCGCCGAATATGCGCCGGCGTCTTTGACGGTCTTATTATAAGACAAAGACAAACCCGGATTATCTCCGTTGACAGTTCCTGAAACCGTCGCCGAGACTGTTCGCTCTTGACCGTTATAGATCAATCCTTCATAATCGTCAAATGAAACCGTTACCGCTTTCTGACCAATGCTGAGCGTTCCCGTCTGATAAACGAAATCGTAGTTATTATCTTCCGCGCTGGAAGCGGTAATCGAATACTCTCCAACGTTGTCAAACTGAGTGTAGTTGGAAGTCGCGGATGCAAGCGTATCAATTACAGCTGCGTTCTCGCCGTTGACAAAGCCGGAATACGTTACCGTATACGATGGCGCGGCGTCGCCGTAAGTTACAGATTTATCGTCCGCCGTTGCCGTCAATGTCGCTTTCCCTATTGAGAAATTCTGCGTCATCGTTCCAGTCAGGACGTAATTCCCATTGGAAATAGAAGCTGTTGCCGTATAGGCTCCCGCATTTTTGACAGTCTTATTGTACGACAACGATAAGTCAGCGTCGTCTCCGTTGAAAGTTCCAGAGACCGTCGCAGAGATTGTCCGCTCTTGTCCGTTATAGATCAATCCTTCGTAATCGTCAAATGAAACCGTTACAGTCTTCTGATCAACAGTAAGCGTCCCCGACTGATACACGAAATCATAGTTGTTATCCGAAGCCCCGGAAGCCGTAATCGTATACTCGCCAACGTTGTCAAACTGAGCATAGCTTGACGTTGCCGTTGCGGTCGTATCAATCACAGCCGCGTACTCTCCGTTGACAAAGCCGGAATACATTACCGTATACGATGGCGCGGCGTCGCCATAGGTAATCGTCTTGTCGTCCGCCGTTGCGGTAAGCGTCGCTTTGCCAATTGAGAAGTTTTGTGACGCCGTTCCAGTCAGAATGTAATTCGTATTGGAAATCGAAGCGGTCGCGGTATACGAGTCTGCGTTTTTAACGGTCTTGTTGTACGTCAGCGACAAACCCGCGTTGTCATTGTTGACAGTCCCTGAAACCGTCGCTGTAATCGTTCGCTCTTGTCCGTTGTAAACCAGTCCTTGATAGTTATCAAACGCGACTATTACAACTTTCTGACCTACATTCAGGGTTCCGGTTTCATAAACGAAATCGTAGTTGTTGTCCGAAGCGCTGGAAGCAGTAATTGTATACTCGCCGACGTTGTTATATTGTGCGTAGCTTGACGTTGCTGTCGCAAGCGTATCGATAACAGATATATTCTCGCCGTTGACGAAGCCTGTATAAGTTACCGTGTACGCTGGCGCCGAGTCACCATAGGTTATCGACTGATTGTCCGCTTTTGCAATCAACGTCGCTTTTCTGATTGAGAAATTTTGCGTTGTCGTTCCAGTCAATATATAATTTGTATTGGAAATCGCGGCTGTTGCAGTATACGCTCCAACGTCTTTGACAGTTTTATTATAAGTCAGAGATAATCCGGCGTCATCGTTGTTAACCGTTCCAAAAACCGTCGCGGAAATTGTACGCTCTTGTCCGTTGTAAACTAATCCAGTATAATCGTCAAACGCGACTGTTACGGCTTTCTGGTCAACCGTCAGCGTTCCTGTTTGATAAACGAAATTGTAATTGTCATCCGAAGCCCCGGATGCAGTAATCGTATACGAACCAACGTTGTTATACTGATTATAGCTTGACGTTACCGTTGCGGTCGTATCAATCACAGACGCATTCTCTCCGTTGACGAATCCGGTATACGTTATCGTATACGATGGCGCCGCGTCGCCGTAGGTTATCGACTTGTTATCCGCCGTTGCGGTCAGAGTTGCTTTTCCAATTGAGAAATTCTGCGTCGTCGTACCGGTCAAGACGTAATTCGTATTGGAAATCGAAGCCGTTGCAGTATATGCGCCGGCGTCTTTGACGGTCTTATCATACAACAAAGACAATCCGGCATCGTCGTTATTAACGGTCCCGGAAATCGCCGCGGAAATATCCTGCTCCTGTCCGTTATAGATCAATCCATCGTAATCGTCGAATGCGACACTTACCGCTTTCTGCTCAACCGTCAGCGTTCCTGACTCATACTCAAATTTGTAGTTATTGTCTGAACCTCTTCCGATTGTAATTGAGTATTCTCCAACGTTGTTGTATTGAGCGTAGGACGACCGCACCGATGGTTTGGTATTAATGACAGACTCGTCTTCTCCATTAACGAAGCCCGTAAACGTTACCGTGTAAGTTGGCGCAGCGTCGCCGTAAATAATCGACTGATTATCCGCCGTCGCGGTCAGGGTCGCCTTCCCAATCGAGAAATTCTGCGTCGTCGTTCCAGTCAGAACGTAATTCCCATTGGAAATCGAAGCCGTCGCGGTATACGAACCCGCGTCTTTGACCGTCTTGTTATACGACAGCGTCAAGCCGGCATTATCTCCGTTTACAGTTCCTGAAACCGACGCAGAGATCGTCCGCTCTTGTCCGTTGTAAACTAATCCGGAATAACCGTCAAACGAAACCATTACAGCTTTCTGACCAACCGTCAGCGATCCAGTCTGATAAACGAAGTCGTAGTTGTTATCAGACGCGCCGGATACCGATATCGTATACGAGCCGACGTTGTTATATTGTATGTAGCTTGACGTCGCGTTTGCAAGTGTATCGATTACATTCTTATTTTCTCCGTTGACGAATCCCGTATACGTTACCGTATATCCCGGAACCGCGTCGCCGTAGGTAATCGACTGATTATCAGCAGTTGCAGTCAGCGTCGCCTTGCTAATCGAGAAATTCTGCGTCGTCGTTCCAGTCAGAACGTAATTCCCATTGGAAATCGAAGCCGTCGCGGTATACGATCCCGCGTCTTTGACCGTCTTGTTATACGACAGCGTCAAACCCGCGTTGTCGTTATTGACCGTTCCGGAAACCGCAGCGGAAATCGTCCGCGTTTGTCCGTTGTAAACCAGTCCAGAATAATTGTCAAACGAAACCGTTACTGCTTTCTGACCAACCGTCAGCGATCCAGTCTGATAAACGAAGTTGTAGTTGTTATCAGACGCGCCAGAGACATTGATTGTATATAATCCGACATTGTTATACTGAGCGTAACTTGATGTTGTCGCTGCGAACGTATCAATTACAGATTTGCTCTCCCCATTGACGAATCCCGTATACGTTACTGTGTACGCAGGAGCTGCGTCGCCGTAGGTAATCGACTGATTGTCAGCAGTTGCAGTCAGCGTCGCCTTGCCAATCGAGAAATTCTGCGTTGTCGTACCAGTCAAAACATAGTTACTATTGGAAATCGACGCCGTCGCGGTATACGAATCGGCGTCTTTGACTGTCTTGTTATAAGATAGCGACAATCCAGGATTATCTCCGTTGATCGTACCTGAAACCGCCGCCGAGATTGTTCGCTCTTGTCCGTTGTATACCAGTCCTGAATAATCGTTAAACGCGACCGTTACCGCTTTCTGACCTACCGTCAGCGTTCCAGTCTGATAAACGAAGTCGTAGTTGTTATCGGAAGCCCCGGACGCCGTAATCGTATACGAGCCAACGTTGTTATATTGAGCGTAGCTGGACGTTGCTGCGGCAAGCGTATCGATAACAGAATAATTCTCCCCGTTGACGAATCCTGTGTACGTAACCGTATATCCCGGAGCCGCGTCGCCGTAGGTTATAGATTGGCTATCCGCCGTTGCAGTCAGCGTCGCTTTGCCAATAGTCGAAACGATTTCGGAGGAAACGAAATCCTCATAACCGGCGCGTTCCACTTTAACCCAAGCGCTGTATTCGCCCGCGTTTGTCGCTTCGGGAAGAGTTGACGACCACTGGACGCCGTCGGTTGAATAGGAAACGACGTCGCCCTGCTCCAGACCTGTAACAGACTGAATCAAGTCGTGAGCGGAACCGTCGTAGGTTCCCGTAAACCCGCCAACCGAGATGCCTGAAATCTCGCCAGAGTTTGTCGAAACCGTACCGCTGATATTGTATCGTCCCAACGAACCGTAATTTGAATATCCGAGCTTGGTCGCGCCGTTTTGATCTGTATACCAGTATCCGCCGTCGGATCCCAATTCGCCTCGCTGGTCGCCGGAAACAACCAGATAATACGTTCCCGCTGCGGAAATGCTGCATTGAATTGTCGCATCGCATGACCAGTCGGAGTCATAAACGTATATCGAGTTCCATTCAGAGTCGAACAGTTCCGCCTTGACGTCAAGGTTGGTAAGATTGTACGAATACCCCATGTCGGCGTAAGTGTATCCGAAGCTGTCAACGCCCTTGATTGTCAAATTGACAGAACCGACGTCCAGCGTGAGCGTATAAACGTCGTTATCAGGGTCAGCCAGAACAGCGTCTTCCCCTTCGCCAATCGTTTGACGTCCAATCATGCCGGTATAGGTAATTGTCGTCGATTGCCCAAAGTCAGGCGCGGAATCGAGCAAAACCGTCGGCGTTCCGTCCAGAGTATGCGCGCCGTCAGTCGAAACCGATGCGACGTCGTCGTCAATAAAGGGAATATAGCTTGAAATAATCAGCAGTTCGTTTTGACATTCATCCAGCTTGTTGAGCGTCTCGCCGCTGTTGTTTGTAACAGTCTGAGCGCCGGGGTATTCGCCCATCGTCCACTGAACCATGCTGTAGGAATAGCCGGAACCCATAATCGGCGCCCAGTTTTCCCGACCGCTGAAGTAGACGGTGTTTCCGGAATAAGCGGTACTGCCGTCGTGATACAGCCCCAGCGTGTGCCCCGCTTCGTGCGTAACGGATTCTGCGTCGTATTTTTTGCCTCGAGTCCAAACAAAGGCAACGTCTTCGACCATTTCCTGGAACGTTCCAACGAACGAAACGCCTGACGTTGCAACGTTAGAATTGGACGGCGACGAGTTGTCGGAATTCATGCAGTAGTTTTTACCGATTGCGATGCGCTTCCCCCATTGCAAATCCGATTCCGTGTTGTCGTACAGAATCGCGTCCAGCCCCGGAAAGGCAGTTGTAACGTTGACGTCGAAGGGCGCGTAGTCCTCCGCAGTTGTTCGCCAGATGTACAAAATGTCTTCCGCAGAGTAGAACGACCCGACGCTGGCGTCGACGCGGATAATATCACCGTATTCGTCGCCGTTCCAGCCGGTAGCCGTTACCAGATGCCCGGTAAAGTCGAGATAAATCGTATAGTTGGAATCCGGCTTGGACGACAAATTGAAAACGTTGGTTTCCTTGACGCCGTCGCCGTCCAGGTCGACGTTGTACCCGGACAAATCCAGAGCGGCAATCGAGCAGCTTGTTTCAGACCAGCTGGACTTGGCATACGTGTCCGTCGCGTCCGCCTGAACGCGAGCCGTTACCGTAACGCCGTTGATAAGTTGGGGAAGAGTAAACGACCGCGACGTCAGACCGGAAACCGTATACCACGGCGAATCAGTCATCTCGTCGCCGGTAATCTGATAGGTAATCGTATAAGTCGAAGCGTTTTCGACCGCGTTCCACGAGATTGTTACATTTGTCCCGCTGACGCTTGAGGAAACGACTGGAGCGTTGAGCGGCTGGGCGATCGTCTGCGATTCAAACGCGCCAAGGTCGATATTGGTATTGTTATAAATACGGCTTGCGCCGACGATGTCTGTCGTTTGACTGGTCAGCCCAAATTGAGCGGCAACGTCGTTGTCGCCATCGTCCACGCCCAGAGAGTTTGGCTTCAGGGCGAAGTCGGTCTTTGACGAATAATTCCCGCTGGCGTTGACAAACGATGGAGAGCCGGACGAATACCCGCCGTCGATCGTTTCGTCGCCTGCGGTAAACGAGCCGTACATGGACGAAATGAGGTTATTCTGTCCCCACATGGAGCCGGTGCCGGTGTCGCCCTGCATTTTGTACAGAGCCGTTCCTCCGTCCGCCTGAACAATCGTATTGTACAAATAAGCGTTGCTGACGGAATACAGTCCCCCGCCAGGCGTAGCGTAGTTTTTGGCAATTGTAACGTTTACCAGCGTAAAGGACGCGGAATTATAGTTGTTGTTTTCGTTGGCGTAGTCGTAAACGTTGTTGTGAATTGCGGAGCCGTAATAAGAAGTGTTATCGAAAAAGAGACTGTTGGTTATAACCGTCGAACCACAATTATTGAGCATAACCGCGCCGCCGCCGTAGGACGCCAAGTTGCCGCTAAAGACGCTGTCAGAAATCGTCAGCGTGGAGACGTACCCTTCATGATAAATCGCGCCGCCCAAATAGCTGGCAGAGTTCGACGTAAACTCGCAGCCCGAAATTGTCAAATTGCCGGTATTGAGAATCGCCCCGCCGTAGGTGTTATAGGTAGTTCCGCAAGCGTTAGAATCAAATTGGGAATCAGAAATTGTTACAACGCTGTCGGTCGACGCGATATATAGCGCCCCTCCGTAGGCGTCAGCGCTGTTGTTGGAAATAACGGACGACTCAATTGTCAAATTGGCTGTCGTATAGATAACGGAGCCAAATCCGGCATGGTTGGACTCGAACGTACAGTTGACAATCGCAACGTTTCCTTCTGCGTAAATCGCCCCGCCCCAGCCTGCGGTCGGCGTTCCGTTTGAAAGCTGCAGCGGATTATCCGCCCCGGTAATCGTTAACCCGTTGAGCGTCAGCTCGCCGGATTCCGTAACGTCGAAAATCTGACCTCCGTTCCCGTTGATTGTCAAACCGGAACTCAAGGAGGAAGCGTCAATAGTAACGGCTTTGTCAATCGACAACGCGCCGAAACCGTCGGACTGATTCAGCATTATCGTAGAACCATTCAAGCTGGAATCAAACGTAATCGTATCGCCGCTGGAGGCGTACAGAATCGCTTCGCGAAGCGAAATCAAGCCGTCGGTTGAATCGACGACGTCGTTGAGCGTTGTAACAATCGTCGATCTAATTTCGTGATCGTCAAACAGCGTACACGTAATCGTATAGTTCCCCAACGAGCCGTAGTCGGAATAGTCGTCGGCGCTGTAAACGCCGTTGACGGGCGTTCCCTTTCCTTCGCCGGTTACGCGAAGATAATAAACGCCGGCAGACGAAACCGTAATGGTAATCGTTTCGACAATGTCAGCGTCCTGCCCGGCATGAGCTGCAGCGGACGCGACGGCGCTGTAGTTGGAATCCGTATCGCAATAGACGTCTACGTGGGCGTTGAGGTTGGTAATATTGTTTTCAGCTGTTGGCGAGTATTCACCCCCGACGACGAACGTATAAACGCCTGGTGAAAGTGACAATTTGTACCAGTCGTAATCTTTATCAATTTTACTACCATTGTATGCATACGTAGACGACGAGCTGGTAATTACGCCGGACGCGCAAACGCCGGTCGAGTCCAGCGTCAAAACGGTTGCGGCTTCGGCAGAATTGTCGCTGTCAGTCTTGAACGTCAGATGCTGGTTAATCTGCTTGATATCGTCCTGAGTCGTGTTGGTGGCGCCAGAATATTCGCCTTTGCTCCATTGAGAAAGAACCTGATGGTATGGATCGCCCATAATCGGTCCCCAGCCGCCGATTCCGGCATAGTACTCAGCGCTGCCATAGCCGTCGTGATCTAATCCGAGCGTATGACCAATTTCGTGAGCTGCCGCATCGGCAACATACTTGGGTTCATAATTGGCAAGGCTGCCAGGAAAGACAAACGCGGGAGAAAACAGCGAGGAACTGTTTGAGGTTCCATAAAACCAGCTAAAAGAGCCTTTAAAAGCAATCCCGCCGACGCTTATTCCCAAAACGTCTTCGCTCGTCCCGCCGATAGCCGCCCTCATGCCGTACTTTTTGTCATTGTTGGATGAAATAGACAGATCGTCAAGAGAAGTAAACTGCGTTGTTACGTCAACGTCGTAAATAGAGTAGTCTTCTGAAACGGCTTTCCAAATGAAATAAATGTCCTCTACAGTAAACTCGTCAAGACACGAGGGCGTAACAATGACGTCTTGATTCATATAATTTACGTCATTATTCCAATTCGTGCCGTACGTTAAATGACCGTTGAAGTCCAGATAGATGGTCTTGCAGGACGCGTCCGTCGCCCAGTCCGCCTTGGAATGAAGGGTAAAAACGTTGGTGGACGTCCCGTCGATATCAACGTTCCACGACGACGTATCGATGGCAGCTATAGAATACGTAAAGACGTCTGACCACGTTGACCCGGACGTCGGCTTGTACTGATATTGAATCGTCGTACCGGGAATCATGCCAAACGAGCAATAGGAATCCGTCAGGTTGAGCGTATAGAAGTTGGAGTACGACGATCCGTTGACTTCCGCATTATTAAACTTGTACCGGAACGCATAGTCTGTCGCAGAGCCGATATTCTGCCAGTCAAAGGATAGCGTCCCGTCGTTGGAATAGATAACCGTCGGTTCCAAATAAACGGTGTTGGAAATCAACGCCGCCTGAGTCGTTCTTGCCGTTGTGATAGCGTTCCCATTGGAATCGACCAGAACGTAGTTGGACGCCAGAGCGTTTGCACTGTTGGTCAGAGCGACGTCAAAAGTTGCGTACTGAAGCCCCGCCTGATCGGAATCGAAAACGCCGTTGGTCGCCGACAGAACCAGATTCTCTCCGTTCGCAACGCCGCTGAGGGCATACGAGCTGACAGTCGCGCTGAAATTGCCTTCTTCGTAATTCCGTCCGTTGGCAATCAAAGAGGATATTGTAACAGGCGCCGCTGAAATTACAAACGAGGACGAAGATATGTAGTCGTCGTATCCCGCCGCGCTAAAACAAATCGACAGATTGTAAACGCCGGCGTTTTTCATCGTCGGAAACGCGTTGTTGGTCGTCGCCCCGTTGTACGTAACAGTATAGGAATACGAAACAGCCTCGGAAGTCGTAACGACCGGCGCTTGCGCCGCGCCGTTGTAAACAACGCCTGACCAGTCAACGTGAATCAAATCCTGAAGCGACCCCGTCGTCGCCGTCGTCGCGCTGACAGTTGACCAGAGGGAATCCTGATAATCTTCCGACCCAACCGGCGCCAAGGCTTTCAGGCGGAAGTAATACGTCTGATTGGAATCCAGCGAATTGAGCGTCGCGCTTGTAACAGACGAATCCAGCGTTTGCGTTACAACGCCTGCCGAGAAGTCTGAACTGGAAGAGTATTCCAGCGTATAGCCGAAGTTGTCAACCGCAGTCCACGCCAGGCTGATTGTGTCAGACGTCGGGTCGCCGACAACGGACAGCGCAGGCTGATCCATGTAAATCGCAGGCTGGTATTCGTACGCCCCGATGTCAACCGTAGAATTGTACGTTCTGACGCCAATGCGCGAGATGTCGTTGGAAATTGAATACCCGGACGCGGCGAGATCCGCGTTGTCCCCCTCGTCTATCAAAACGGAATCCGAAACGAGTCGGTAGTTGGGCGTGTTGGTCAGATTCCCGGACGAGTCAAACTGCGGCGCGACCTTGAACCCGGCGCCTTCAGCAGGCAAATCGGTTTTGTATCCGGAAAGGTATCCGCTCCCATAGCGGGAATTGTGGAGCGTCATCGTCCCCCAGTTATAGAAGTCCGCAGCGCTGCTTGCTATGCTGGCGTCTCCCCCGTTCCCGGTTATAACAGAATTGTATACATTGACAACGCTTTCATCTGGAGTATTTGCCAGCCCGGCGGCGAACCCAGACGAACCAGACGACCAGTTCCCGGATATTGTACAGTTGTAAATATCCAGATTTGTGGCAGTATAGGTGGTCGACGACTCCCCGATTCTATAAGTAATCGATGAATTGAGAATTCCGGCGCCGTAACTCGAAGAGGCGTTATTGACAATCAGACTGTTGACCAGCGTCGCGGACCCGAAAGTGGCGATCCCGCCCGCGGCGTTGCCGGAAATTACAGACGAAACGACAGTCAGCGATCCCAAATTCTTAATCCCGACGTCGGCGTTGTCGCGGACTGTGGAATTCAGAATTTCTACCGTATCCCAGTTAAATACGCCGACCTGAGAATCTGCAACAGTGCAGCCGTCCAGCGTCAGCTTTCCAGATTTAACGGTAAGCGTCCCAGCGGGACTTCCGTATGAATTGCCAGCCAAATAGTACGTTCCGCCGTTTGTCAGCGTCAAGCCGCGGATAGTTACATCAGAATCTTCGCCGGAAACTGTGAAGATTCCCATATTGCCGTCGCCAACGATGGAAATGTCCAGCCCCGACGCGTCAATCATCAGACTTTTCTGAATGCTGAATGAATAGACATACCCGGTCGTTGTATTCGACGTCGGCATGGTCAGCGTACCGCCCGCCAAAGACGGACTGAAAGTAATCGTCCCGCCCGCGTTGACGGACTGAATCGCGTTCTTCAAGGCGGTATAGGATAGCTCGGAGACTTCGACGGTATCGGCGGCTTGGAGGGAATAACCTTGAATTGACATAAAGCTATTCTCGCAACTCTCATCTTGCAACTCGCAACTAATAATCTCATTCTCGCAACTCGCAACTCGTAACTCGTAACTCAGATCGGGCGACACGCTTAGCAGATCGCGGTCTTCCAGAACTTCCAGCCGACAGCAGGTCGAATAATTAACCCGTCGACTCCGACGCTGGGGAGCGGGATTAAATACAGCGTTCCATAGCCTCGACAACTCTGACCTGATCTTCATTATAAAAACTCCAAAAGCGAAGAAAAATCTCGAATTAGCGTCCATAAAGAGTTTCTCTTTATCGGAAAACCTCTCTATATATTATAACCGCTATTTTACAATATTGCAAGATTAAAACGCCTTTTTTAACAGATTTATTGCAGAAATTGACTATATTAACAAAAAACCGAGAGCAAACGCTCCCGGTTTGATTTTTGAACTATCAGCGGCTTCAAGCGGCTACTGATTATCTTCCATTTTTTTGTACTTCTGATAGCTCTCTTTGGCAAGATCGGCGCCTTTGGTAAAGAACTCTTCCGCGTTGGCGGGGAAGGTTCTCTTTAGCGACGCGTACCGGGTTTCCCCGTCGAGGAACTCGTCAAACGGCATTGTCGGCTCTTTGGAGTCCAGCGTGAACGGTTTCTCCTTGGTCGGGTTGTATCGATACAAACGCCAATACCCGGCTTCGACCGCGCGCTTCATTTCCAATTGCGTGTTCCCCATTCCGCATTTGACCCCATGCGCCTGGCAAGGCGTGTAGGCGATGAGAATCGACGGTCCGTCGAACTCTTCCGCCTCTTTAATCGCCTTGATAAGCTGGTTCGGGTCAGCCCCCATCGCGACTTGCGCTACGTAAACGTTGCCGTAGGTCATGAAGATGGCGCCCAAGTCCTTTTTCGGGCTTTTCTTGCCGGAACTGGCAAACTGGGCGACTGCGCCAATCGGCGTTGCCTTGGACGACTGCCCGCCTGTATTGGAGTAGACTTCCGTATCGACGATAAACACGTTGAGGTTTTCGCCGCTTGCCAGGACGTGATCCAACCCGCCGAACCCGATGTCGTACGCCCAGCCGTCCCCGCCGAACATCCAGAACGTCTTCCGGGCAAACTGGTCTTTGTGACGAAGTAACTTCTGAATCAGTTGAGTTGCGAGTTGCGAGTTGCGAGTTGCGAGAGAATCTTGTGAGGCGCTTTGCGTAATTGCTAATTGCTCATTGCTAATTGCTAATTTCTCCGCCAGCGCATCTCCCGTTACTCTCGACTGATCAAAGTCATTATACGCCGCCAGCCACGCTTCGATTGCGGATTTCAACTCAGCGGGAACGTCCAGTTCAAGGAGCTGTTCCGCGGTCATCTTCTGCATTTCTCGCTGTTTTTTGACGGACAGAGCCATGCCGAGCGAGAATTCCGCGTTGTTTTCAAACAGAGAGTTGCTCCAGGCGGGACCGCGTCCGTAACGGTTGGTTGTATACGGAATTCCCGGCATCGGGCTGCCCCACGCCTGAGAGCAGCCGGTCGCGTTTGCCCAGTAAACCCTGTCGCCGAAAAGCTGGGTCAACAGCTTGGCGTAGGGTGTTTCGCCACACCCGGCGCAGGCAGCGGAGAACTCCACCAGCGGCTGCCGGAACTGACTGCCTTTGATCGTCCATGGGTTGAACACGTCGCCTTTTTCGGACAGGTTCAAAGCGTAGTTCCACTGCTCCGTTCGCGGACCGATTTCGTGATACGGTTTCATCGACAGCGCTTTGTCTTTCGCCAGGCACGCATTGACGCACGCGCCGCAGCCGGTGCAGTCCGCCCCGCTGACTTGCAGCGTATATCGCAGACCCGGCTTCGTTTTGACCGGAATCGATTCAAACCCTTCCGGCGCACTGTTCGCTTCGTCCTCTGTAAGCAGGAACGGACGAATAACCGCATGCGGGCAGACCAACGAGCAATGGTTACACTGCAGGCACTTGGACGAGTCCCAGACGGGAACCTGAACGGCGATACCGCGCTTTTCGTAAGCGGTCAAGCCCATGTCGATAACGCCGTCTTCGTAACCCTTAAATGCGCTGACAGGCAAATCGTCGCCTTTCTGACGGTTAATCGGGTCAGCCAAATTCCGGACGACCGCCGGGCGGGTTTCGTCAACCGTAACATCCTCGTCTTGAGCCGTCAGCCAGGAATCGGGAATCAGAACCGCGACAATATTCGCCGCGCCCTGGTCAATCGCAGCAATATTCTTATTGACGACTTCCTCGCCTTTGGCGAAATACGTTCGCTTGGCAAGCTCTTTCATGTAGACAGACGCCTCCTGTGACGGAATGATTTTCGCCAGCGTGAAGAACGCAGACTGCAATACCAGATTGTAGTGGTTTCCCAACCCCAGCTTGCCGGCAATGGAGACGCCGTCGATCGTATAGAGCTTTGCCTGTTTCTGCGCCAAAACCCGCTTAACCCGGGCGGGCAGCTCGCGTTCCAGCTCTTCCGGCGTCCAGGACGTGTTAAGCAGCAGCGTTCCGCCCTGCTTGAGCTCCCCGACGACATCGTACTGTTTGAGGTACGTTTCGTTGTGACATCCAATGAAGTCCGCGCATTTGACGTAGTACGACGACCGAATCGGCTTGTCGCCAAATCGCAGGTGCGACTTTGTAACGCCATACGACTTTTTCGCGTCGTATTCAAAATACGCCTGCGCGAACTTGGACGTATGAGCGTTGATAATCTCGACGGAACTCTTGTTTGCGCCGACCGTGCCGTCTGACCCAAGTCCCCAGAACTTGCAGGAAACGAGATTCTCGTCGTCCGGATAAATCGGCTCGTCCATCGGCAGCGACAATCCTGTTACATCGTCCGTAATTCCAATCGTAAAGCTGTTTTTCGGCTGATCCAGCTTGAGGTTGTCGAAAACCGCCTTGATCTGAGCCGGATCGACGTCTTTACTGGATAAGCCGTAGCGTCCGCCTACGAGAGTTGCGAGTAACGAGTGGCGAGTGGCGAGAGGATTTTGTGTGGCGCTTTGCGTAATTGCTAATTGCTCATTGCTAATTGCTAATTGTTGACTTAGCGCCGCACAAACATCCAAGTACAGCGGCTCGCCGGTCGCGCCCATTTCTTTGCAGCGATCCAGAACGGCGATTTTTTCGACGCTTTTCGGCAGAGCTTTCAGGAAATGCTCCGCGCTAAACGGTCTGTACAGATGAACCTGAACGAAGCCGACTTTCTCGCCTTTGCCGTTGAGATAGTCTACAATTTCCTTGATAACGCCGGAAACCGACCCCATAGCGACAACGACGCGGTCAGCGTCCGGCGCGCCGTAGTAGTCAAACAGATGGTAACGCCGCCCGGTGATTTTCGCCATGTCTTCCATGTAGGAATCGACAATGCCTGGCAGCGCCGCGTAGAACGGGTTGTTCGCCTCGCGAACCTGGAAATAAACGTCTCCGTTTTGAACCGTCGCTCGCAGGCGGGGATGTTCCGGATTGAGCGCCTGAGCGCGGAACGCTTCGATGGCTTCTTCGTCGATAAACGGCGCCCATTGCGAGTAGTCGACCAGTTCCACCTTGCTCATTTCGTGCGACGTCCGGAAGCCGTCGAAGAAGTGCATGAACGGAATTCGCCCTTTAATCGCCGCCAGATGCGCAACCGGCGCCAAGTCCATGATTTCCTGAGCGGACGCCGTAGAGAGCATCGCAAACCCGGTCTGACGGCAGTTCATAACGTCTGAATGATCGCCGAAAATCGACAGCGCGTGCGTTCCGACCGTTCTCGACGCCACGTGAAGTACGCCCGGAAGACGTTCGCCGGCGATTCTGTGCATGACGGGAATCATCAGCAGCAAGCCTTGCGACGACGTAAAGCTGGTTGACAACGCGCCCGTTTCCAGCGAGCCGTGAATCGCGCCGATCGCCCCGGCTTCCGACTCCATTTCTACCAGAGAAACCGTTTGACCAAAGAGGTTCTTTCGCCCTTTGGCAGACCAGGCGTCTGTCTTGCCCGCCATTGGCGACGATGGCGTAATGGGATAAATCGCCGCTACTTCAGTAAAAGCATAGGCAACGTAAGCGCACGCTTCGTTGCCGTCCATGGTTGCATATTTCTTGTCTTGCATTTCTGTATTAGGTAGGGATGTTTGAGTTAGGAATTAGGAGTGAGGAGTTGTTTCTGGGGAGCGGACATTGTCCGCGAAAATCAAAGACTGTTTGTTTTTTGGCGGGTAATACCCGCCCCCCGTAAACTACTGTCTACTGCCTAATGCCTACTGCCTTTTATTTTGTTTTCTTTTTAACCGTTTTTTTCGCAGTCGTTTTTTTAGCAACAGTCTTCTTCGCTGTCGTCTTTTTTACTGTCGATTTCTTTACCGCCTTTTTCGCTGTCTTTTTGACTGGAGCGGATTCTGCTTTTTTCGCTGCGGTCTTCTTTGCAGCGGTCTTTTTTACTATTGCTTTTTTAACAGTTGCTTTTTTGACAGCCTTCTTTCTCGTCTTTTTGACCGGGGCGGAATCGTCGGGATTCTCTTTCGCCGCCCGCGAACCGAGTCCTTTTTTCGCGATGACTTTCTCGACCTCGTTGGCGGCGACAATCCAGCCGCGGCAGTTGGGCGACCCGCACTGACATTCAATCGCGTCCGTATACGGCCAAGCGTAGTCCAGAGTCAGCTGTTCGCCCCGCTTGATGTCGGTCAGAGCGTAAATCCAGAGTTCGTGAAAGACCTTCCCGGAGTTCTGATCCGCCACGACCAGCTCGACCAGCTCGCAGTTCGGCTCACAGGAATGGTTGACGAACCGATACGGCTCTTCCGGCTCTAAAGCCCCGTCGTTAAACGACATACAGTATTCGGAATCGTACTTTTTATCGGGGTGGAATTCGCCCTCGATTTTACCGACCGGCATGCCGCCTTTGATCTTTTTGGACGCAAAAACGCCTCTGCCGTACGGGGTGTCGCCGAGTTTAATCGTGTCCAGTTCCAGGTTTTCAATTTCCAGCGGATAAACGCATTCAGCCATAGCGATTAAAAAATAATCTGTTATTAAATTGTAATTGGTTAGCTAGTTAGGAGTTAGGAGGGAGGAGGGAGGAGTTGACGCGAAGCGCGCTTCGCCACTCGCCACTCGCAACTATATATATTATGCCTTGCAAAAGAATTCTGTCAACAGGGGGGACAAAGCCGCTGTTTTACGTTTTTATTTTTTTCTTATTTTATTAATAATTTTCTACTCCCCCTCTTGTATTTATTAGAAGGGTGATTAAAATTATTAATGGAGAAATAAAAGGTATAATAATTATAGGCAATTCATAAACAAGTTACGTCTCGAAAGATTCGAGACTTTCAATGAAGGATCGAATTATACTGTACTTTTACATTTGTGAGGTAGCATGATGATTAACAGGTCAACGTTCATGATCTCCGCTTCCGCAATTATTTGCGTATGCTGCGGCCTGTCCTTTGCAGACCCCGCCACAGATTCGCAAGACGGTAAAGAGATTCTAAAAGAAGTACAAGTCCAGCGCGAAGCCGCGCAGGCAAGAGGACAAGGTTACGCCTTCGACAAAGTCAAACTCGAAGATATCCAAGTCCAATCAGAATCCGACCTTGTCGGAAACGAAATCGCACTGGGGGGGCGAGCGAGAAGACGAGGTTACGTCTACCAACCCGCCCCTGTCGTAAAGAACGAGCAGCAGAAAGAAGAAAAAGACGTCAAAGACGAAAAAGCCAACGCCGATAAACAAGATGCGGTAAAAGCAGAACAGAAAGGCGACAACGCCAAGACTGAGCAGAAGGACGCCAAAGGCGACAACGCCAAGACCGAGCAGAAGGACGCCAAAGACGAAAAAGCCAAAACTGAGCAGAAGGACGCCAAAGGCGACAAAGCCAAGACTGAGCAGAAGGACTCTAAAGGCGACGAGGTCAAGAAAGACGACAACGCCGCTAAAGAGGACGAGGCTAAAAAAGAAGAATCCGCTTCTCCGTTCACTGACCCTCAGGCGGCTCTCGCTTTCCAGGAGTTTAACAATTTCCGGATTCGCAACGGTCTGAAACCATGTGAATTCAACCAGAATTTACAGAACATTGCCCAATGGCATTCCAATAACATGTACAATCGAGGTCAGATGTACCATAGCGGAACGGCATACGTTGCTGAAAACGTGTTTATGGGAAGTTCATCTGGCGTCTATGCCGTTCGCGTCTGGATTAACAGTCCCGGACATCGCGCTAACATGCTCGGTCCGTATCGCCGCGTTGGAATTGCCAGAACCGGCGGTTTCTTTACGATGGTTTTGCAATAAATAAGAAAAGACAATAGGCAAGAGTGAGTGGTAAGTGAAAAGTGGTAAGTGGTAAGTTAGATGAGCGCTTGCGTACTAACCACTAATCACTTACCACTTGTTACTACTGCCTACTGCCTCTTGCCTATTGCCTAAACTAGAATTCTCCCAGATTGTCGTCCAAGAGGGAATTGATTCTCTGCTCGATAATTTTGTCTTTATTATGACGGCTTTTTTCAATGCCCTGCTCCATTTGATTGAGCCAGGCTTTCATGCGAGCCAGATCCAGCTCCCGGCGCTGCTGACGAACGTCAAAATGCTTGGTGCACAGTTCGGTAATCTCTTTTCTCAGAGCGTCTTTCTTTTCGTCGTTCGTTTCGACTTTGTACTGACGAACCAACTCTTTGATTTTACGGTCCATTTCCGCGTCCGCCTGAAGCAGTTTGAATCGTTCCGGATCGTTTTTCTTCATGCCTTCGATATCGTGAAAACGATTATGAGGATTTTCGCCCATGAACCGCCCCTGATTAGAAGGTTTGTTCATTCCAGGGAAATTCCGCTTGGGTTGAGACGGCACTTTGTTTGGCTTGGGACCAGGAACGTTCATCGAAGGGGGAAATTTTTTGACGAAAACGTGTTCCTGCTCTTCCGCCATGGCAAAGCCGGAAAGAACAAAAGCCATCGCAAACATGAAACATAAAACTTTTTTCATTTTAAAAATCTCCAAAGTCGGAAAAATCCTCAACATAGTACATGCTGTCGACAGCAACGTCCATATTGTCGTAATTGGCGGAAAGACAGATCATCTCGCCTTCAAATTCTGAAAGCTGATTGTCGAAATTATCGCTCCAATAATTGTTGACAACTGAATTATCTGCAGCGACGATATTGGAATCTGCCCCAGAACCGAGGTAACGAGTCAGGGACATCGGCGCCAGAATAACCGCTGAAATCAAAATGACAGCGGCAACAGCAAGCGCGCCAATTCTCTTTTTGTATACTGCCGGGCGAACCGGAGCAGACGGGGGAACCGACGGAATCGTAAAAGAAACCGGTTTAAGTTCAATTCCCTGATTGGCAAGATTAATCAGCTTATCAAACGTCTGCGCCTGAATGCGTTCCGATTCCGACAGCTGAGCCATGTCTGAATCAGAGCGGCTGACGTCTGTAATAACCGACAATTTTGCCTCCAAAGCGGCAAGCTGAGCGTCAGTCAAAACTTCGTCAGGATTAATGTTGTTGTTCATTTAATAAATATCTCCCAATATGCCGCGCAGCTTTTCCAGCGCGCGATGGCAATGGCTTAAAACCGTCCCAAGGGGCATGTCTATTATTTCGGATATTTCCGCAAAGGACAACTGCCCATAAAATCGAAGCATAAGCGTTTTTTGCTGAACTTCAGTAAGCGTTTCCATCGCGGAACGCAATTTCTGAATATTTTCTGTCAAAACCAGCTTTTCCTCGGCAGAACCCTCTTTATCAACAGGTTCGCAAGCGCTTTGGACTTCGTCGTTTTCAAAAAACGTGGGACGCTTTTTTCGACGATAGTCGATTATTAACCTTTCTGCTATGCAAAAAAGGTATTTTTTCGGAGAACCCTGTTCCTGATACGTCTTTCGCGCTGACCACGCCCGAAAAAACGTTTCCTGGGCTAAATCTTCCGCTGTAGCTAAATCATATACGCGGGACTGGATATACGCCTGAATGCGCGATCCATACAAGTTAACCCACTGAGCAAATAACTCATCATCAGGAACCATTTCCGATTTATTCATCAATGTATAACGAATAGCTCCGTCTTTTATTGCTCCTTATTTCAATTTTTCGTCCAAAGTTTTATTATAATATAAGGAAACTAAAATTTTGCAAGATTTTTGTTGCTTTTATTGGCGTTTCATGGAGCATTTTAACTGTTTAAAGTTTACGTATTATCACATTAATGATAAATATAATTTTATATTAAGCCGTTTTTCAATTGAAAGTAGTAAAAGATCGGCGACCTGTCTGCGCTTTGCGTCCAGAATTGCGACGATCTGAGTTGGTGACTTGTCTGCAATCTGATTTTTTACCAGTTCTTCAGTCAGAATTGTCTGGCTGGGGTTTATCTGTATTATTGTCTAATCCTGCTTTTGAACTTCGTTTTCGTTCTGTTGCAACAATATTGGAGACGCTGTCTCGTTATTTACAGCATCATCATTTGCCGAATTCTGTGAATTGTTTTGGAGGCTGCATATTGCAATGTTTATTTTTTCCAACATCCTTACGAGATCATTATGGTAAGTACTATTGATCGTATAAAATGGAATGCTGATGTTCTCTAATAAAGGTATTAGGATTAAGATAACAATTATGATAACAAATAATCTGTCTTGTATCATCAGTGACGAAAGAACAGAAAAACTCGGACATCCATTAAAAAACCATATTTTTAACCAGTAAAAGGTGTGTGGAGCGTCTGCGCCATGGTCAAGAAGCCACTTAACCATTTCCCAATTCTTTGTCTCTTGAATGGCGGAATCCAGGATAGAGCCTCCGTATTCTTCTGTTTTTGCATTGACATCCGCTCCATTTTCGACCAGCCATTTTACTATTTCAAGATTTCCGCTTTGGGCAGCGAAATGCAGGGCAGTTTTCATTGTTTTGTCTCTTTCGTTCACATCACAACCTTGCTCAATGAGCCATCGAACCAGTTCCCATCTTTTGTTCTCGGCTGCATAATGTAAACTAGTCTTACCCAAATAGTCTTTTGCGTTGATGTCAAACCCCTGTTTAATCAACCACTGAACCAGTCTCAGATTCCCGCTTTCGGCGGCTGAATGCATGATTGACTTCTCATCATTGTCAAGTGCGTTGAGGTTAGCGCCTCGATTTACCAGCCACTGAACCAGTTCCAGATTTCCGCTTTTGGCCGCATAATGCAAGACCGTTCTATTATAATAGGCAGTTGCGGTAAGATCAGCGCCTTGATTTACCAGCCACTGAACCAGTTCCAGATTTCCGCTTTCGGCGGCATAATGCAAGACCGTTTCTTTATAGCCGGAAATTGAGTTAATATCTGCGCCTTGATTAATCAGTTCTTTAACTTGGGCGAGGTTGCCAGCCTTTGCTGCTTCATGAATCTCGGAGCTATAAACCGCTGGCGAAATCGTGAAACAAAGTGAGATGATAACCAGCAACGATAACAGCAATCTGTATTTCTTAATAAAATTCATAGGAATTTGCCTTACTAAAAGTTGGTTCTAAGGAATCGGGATAACAAACATACGATAATGTGGACAATTCACTCTGCGTTTCACAGTCGGCGATATCCAAAATCGCTGCTGCTTCAGGGCGTTTTGTACCAAATGTATAGTTAATGCTTTAATTATCCATTTTTGAATTGATTATACAAGTAGTTTAATATATATTATTATAAAAAAGAATAAAAATACACGATTTTTCAAAAAAGATACAGTAATTAAATCAATATTCCTGACAATAATGATAATATTTCAGAAACGTTAAGAATGTCATTAAGCGCGTCTATAAAAGGCTTTTTGCGTCTTCCTGCCTCTTCCGACAACTCGCCGCTTAATTGTCCCCAATCGCGGAAGAGTTCAAAAATTTCCTCAATTTGATGTTGATTCCAAAGGAATAATATGGTACAATCGCAAATGACATTGGCAATAGAGGAAGTCCGATGTAATAACCGTTGACAAACCTTAAAAAAAAGATACAATGCGTTCCATCGCAATTATGAATCAAAAAGGGGGCGTTGGCAAAACAACAACGTCCGTTAACCTCAGCGCGGCTTTAGCCATGGCCGGCAAACGCGTTTTGCTCATCGACATGGACCCCCAGGCTCACGCGACGCTTCATTTCGGCGTCAATACCGAAACGGGCGAAAAGAATACCGTTTACGACGTTTTGGTTGACGACGTCTCCCTGGCGTCGGCAAAAACCGTTATCAACGACAATCTCCATTTGGTTGGTTCCGATTTGGATTTGGCGGCTGCTGAAATGGAGCTTTCCGGCGTAGTCGGTCGGGAGTTGATTCTTCGCGATAAACTCGAAGACGACGACGTTTCTTACGATTACCTTATAATAGACTGCCCTCCGTCGCTGGGCGTTTTGACGCTCAACGCGTTGGTCGCGGTCGAAGAGACGTTTATTCCCATGCAGCCGCACTTTTTGGCGCTTCATGGTTTGACCAAACTGCTTCAAACAATTCAGCTGATCAACAAACGGCTCAACCCGAAACTGCGCGTTTCCGGCGTTATCATGTGCATGTACGACGGTTCCGCCAGACTGACAAGCGAAGTTACCGGCGACGTCGAAGAATTTTTCCGGGTTCAGCACGGCGGCGCTACCCCGTGGGCAAACGCTCGAATTTTCAATACGCATATCAGAAAAAACGTCAGATTGGCGGAAGCCCCCAGTTTTGGAAACGATATTTTTACCTATGATCCCAAATGCCCTGGCGCGATTGACTATCTTGCCCTGGCAGAGGAAGTCATGAATTACGAAGAATAATCTGAACAGACGGCGCCATGAGATGGCAAACCTGTTCTTTACTTTCCCATATCCAGTTCCTGAAAAATAATCATGTCCATTGCAACCGACGAGGTTCCCTATACGATAATACATCGCGGCGAAGGCGTACTGGTTGTGCGCGTTCATTCCCAAACGCGACAGGGACGCAAGCTGCCGGATACGTCGTTTACGTTCAAGCCCGGCGATCCTCAATACGAATCGTGGCAGCGCATCTACAACGAAAACCACCCGGACGATCCGGTTTTAGCGGCTTCGTCTGAAAAGGAAGAATGAACTCCCTGCGACATTCAACGTTAATCGTTCTGATATTTGTCATTGCTGTCAGCGCCGGATTTTTTATCGACCGCGCTCAGGCGGCTAAACCGTTAACATTTAACGAACTTAAGTCAATCGCTCAGCCGTTTCCGGAACCGCAGCCGGGGTCTTGGCAATACGAGCAAAATGAGCCGGGACAAACGTTTTCTCAATACAAAGCCGGACGTCCTGTTGTCGCAACCGCTAAACAGAAAGTCATTTACGTTCAGATTTTAGGGCGCATGTCCGATTCTCAAAAAGCCGTTGTCGACAAAGCTGTTGAGTACCTCGGCTTGTTCTACGGACTGAAAACTCAAACCCTGCCGCCGCTTGACGCTTCCGTCGTTCCGATTTCCGCCCGACGCATTCATCCGATGGGTCAGCGTCAGTTCAACGCGACGTATATTTGCGAAAAGGTTCTTTTGCCCCGCTGCCCGGAAGATGCGGCGGCGTACATCGCCTTTACGGCAGACGACCTCTTTCCCGCCCCGGAATGGAACTTCTGTTTCGGATACGCCATGTACAAACAGCGGGTTGGCGTCTGGTCGCTGGCAAGAAACGGCGCTCCGGACAACCCGGACGAATTCAAAACAGTGTTGCGGCGTACGCTCCGCATCGCGTCTCACGAAGTCGGACACATGTTTTCCATGCGGCACTGTATCGCGTACAAGTGCAACATGAACGGCGTCAACTCTTTGGAAGAAGCGGACGCGACGCCGCTGTATTTGTGCCCGGAATGTTTAAGAAAGCTCAATTACGCGACTAAAGTCGATTACGTCGTCCGCTGGCGCAAACTGGAAAAGTTCTATTCTGAAAACGGTTTGGAAGAAGAAGCCCAATTCATGCGAAAATGTCTGGGGCTGTAAAGCCGCTTTCCCTGTTTCCTGCCCTCTATTCCCAGAATTCTTAAAAAAACGCCTTTACAAATCGGGATTATGTGTTATTATTAATAGAAAGTAATCCTGGAAGAAACGTAGCAGGCTATCGTCCGGGATTGTAATTGACTTTCCCTGCATCTGAAGGCGCACTCCGTTGAAAAAGTTCACACCTACTAATATTGTATACACCGTCTTAAAAGCATTAATTTCCCGACGATATTTGATGATTGCGATTCTCAGCTTGGCAATTCCTTTCATCATTTATGGGGCAAGGCATTCCTGGAGTCATACAGAAAACAAAGTTGAAGACTGGATTCCCAAGCGATTTCCGGAAACTCGTCAGCTTGTGGAATTCGGCCGTATTTTTGGCGCGAATGAAATTCTGCTCGTTGGCTGGGAGAACTGCGTTTTGGATTCGCCTCAGCTGAAGGAATTCAAAGAAAAGCTCCTTTCACCGCAGGTGGCGTCGGACGGTTCAGAGCATATCTTCTTTAGCGATGTTATTACCGGTCAGGACGTTTATAAACTTCTTTCTCAGGAAAGTCTGGGGCTTGAAGATACAGAAATTCTTGAGCGAATGAAGGGATTTCTGATTTCATCGGACTACAGTAAAACGTGTCTTATTGCATTGCTGTCGAAAGAAGGGGCGTTATATCGTCCTGAGGCCATTAACGGTTTGTGGACTTTGGCAAAATCGATTGGTTTGGATTTGAAAACCTTTCACGCGGCTGGCCCGTCGCTTGACTCTGTCGCAATTGACTCGATTTGCCGCACTCATCTGATTGAGATGAACGTGGCTTCTTATATTATCGGTATTTTTATATCATTTTTGTGTTTCCATTCCTGGCGAGCGGCTTTTACAGTCTTTCTGGTTTCATTTATGAACCAGCAGATGTGTTTGGCTCTGATTTACTGGCTCAACATTCCGTTTGACTCCATTTTGATGTTGTCGGTTAACCTGACATTTGTTCTTTCGATGTCGGCGGGCATTCATTTGACAAATTACTATCGAGACGCGATCACCCGTCTGGAGCCTCAAGAGGCCATGTTCAGCGCACTGAAAACGGCGCTGGTTCCCACGTTTATTTCGGTAATCACAACCATTGCCGGTCTGCTCTCGTTTTTGAGCAGTCAGCTTGTTCCAATACGCAAATTCGGCGTTGTATCGTCAACCTCGCTGGCTATTTCCGTTATTATCATTTTGATAGTTCTGCCGATTTATTACATCAATTTCCCGATTAACAAGTGGAAGCATGTTACAAAGAAAGAATCTCAATGGGACTTGGCAAATATTCTGGAACGAATGTTTTATCCCTGGGTTAGCCGGGCTCCGTATCTGGTATTGGCAACGTCAGTACTCATCGCGTGCGTCTGTTTGTTCGGCGCAGCGCGCATTCGAACCAGCATTGGTCTTCACTCCATGCTTCGATCTTATACTCAGCCGATTAAAGACTACACCTGGGTTGAAGACCAGTTCGGCCCTTTGATTCCCGTTGAAGTCATGTTTTCCTGGCCGCAAGGGGATAAAGAGCAGATTTTTGACCGGCTTTGTTTCGTTCGCGACGTTACTCAAAAACTCAAAACGGAAATGAAAGACGTCGGGATTATCAGCATTACCAATTTCATTCCGGAAATCCCGGCATACGGCGCCAGAACGGCGGCTGCTAGAAGACTGCTCAACAGAAAGATAGACACGGCAAAAGAAGGGTTTGCCCAATCCGGGTATTTCATGGAAAAGGATGGCAAACAGTATTGGAGAATTACAGTCCGAACGTTTGCCATGAGACGTATTGACTATGGACCGATTATCAAACAGATTAAATCCATCGTTGAGTCGCAGATTCAGCAATCGTGTCAACAAGAGCTGCCCGCTCCATCGGTAGAAACCGTTCCTCCGCCAGTGGCAGCGACGCAGGACGTCTTCGTTTCCGTTTCTGCGTCTGGAGAAACGCCGGACGATTCACAAAATTCAGACGCTCCCAATACAGAACAGCAGTCAGCCAAACCTGCCGACAACGCTGCTGAGAAATCGGCTGAGGAATCCGTTCCGGAACTGCCTGCTGACGAAGCTCCGCTGGACGATGTTCCCACCCTTCCTGACGACGTTCCCACCCTTCCTGACGACGTTCCCACGCTTCCTGACGATGTTCCTACGCTTCCTGACGATATCCCTACGCTTCCTGACGACGAACCTGTTTCAGACGTTCCGGCTGACGTTCCGGCTGCAAATCTCGAAGAAGGCGACGCCGCTGTACAACCAGCGGATGCGGACGCTGCAATTCAGGTCGATGACGCTGCGGCTATTCCCGTTGACGGGGACGTCATTCCAGATATTGTTGTTGACAGCGACGCCAATCCGGATTTGCCGCCAACGGAAACGAACGAGGAGAACTCTGCGGAAAATACGGAATCGACCAGCAAGAAAACCGCTCCGCTTCCGCTGACGGCGCCTGAATATATTGTAACAGGCGGCGTCCCGGTTGTGTACAAAGCGCAAAACCAGCTTCTGGACGACCTGAAAGTCAGCTTTTTAACGGCGTTTATAATCATCGGCTTGATTCTGATCTGTCTGTTCCGTTCGGTAAGATGCGGCGTTCTGGCGGTTTATCCGAGTTTGCTGCCAGTGATTTTCGTTTTTGGAATCGTTGGCTGGATTGATCTTCGCGTTGAAATGGGAACCATGCTCACCGGTTCCGCCGCGCTGGGCATTGCCGTTGACAACACGGTTCACTTTATTACATGGTACAGAATCGGACATCAACGCGGCATGGACAGAAAAGAGGCAACGCGCCTGGCGTACAGAAAATGCGGCTCCGCGATGTTCCAGACGTCGTCCGTTTGCTCGCTGGGATTGGTAACGTACATGGTCAGCCCGTTCATTCCGACGATTTACTTCAGCTTTTTCATGTGCGCATTGTTGTTCTCCGCCCTGTTTAGCGACTTGACGGTTCTCCCCGCAATCCTGCTTTCCGCCTGGGGCAAGATTTTCCTCCGTTCTGTCAAATCGGCGGAACCAGAAACGACGGAAGACGTCCAACCTCAAGCCGATTCCAAATCTGCGGAAGAAGAAGTCTGGGAATAAAGCCCTTTATCCTTAATCAAAAATCATGTCAACAGCAATCATTACCGGCGCGTCGAGCGGACTCGGCCTCGCCTACGCCAGACAGTTGGTTAAAAAGAACGACGTCGTTGTGCTTTGCGCTCGAAACGAAGAACGGCTGGCGAAAGCAAAAGAAGAACTGCTTCAAATCGCGCCTGACGCTCAGATTGAAACGATGAGCGTTGACCTGTCAACCTTTGACGGAATCGACGCTCTGGCGAGCCGCGTCGCGTCCACTCCCGATTTGGAATGGATGATCAACAACGCCGGTTTCGGATTAGGCGGGCAGATCTATCCAGACAACGACATCAAGCGTTCTACCGACATGCTTGTAACGCACTGCGCCGCCGTCGAGCGTCTGTCTTACGAGGCAGCAAAGGTCATGAAAGCCAACGGGCGAGGGTATATTCTCAACACGTCGTCCGTCGGCGCCTTTTTCGTTGGAAAGGGCTGCGTTGATTACGCCGCGACCAAAGCGTACGTCGTCTCGTTTACCCGCGGCTTGGCGCGCGACCTGAAAGGAACCGGCGTTCGAGCGATTGTCTTGTGTCCCGGATTCGTCAGAACCGGATTCCATTCCACGCCGGAAATGCTGGTTGACAAAGACCTCTACGGAAAGATTCCCAACTGGCTCTGGATGGACGCCGACTGGGTCGTAAAGAAAGCGATTCACTGTGCGGAACGCGGCTCGACGGTAATGTTTGTCCCGTCGATTGCGTACAAATGCGCCGTCTTTTTTCTTCGCCGGCTTTGGCTGTAACGATATCTATCCCGCGCGGCGCATGACGAAACGTTTCTGCGCCGCGAAACGGAATCGGGATAAAGCTGTTATCGTATTTATTCTTCGTCTTCGCTGTCTTTGGAACTTTGATCAATAAACTTGCTATTTTCGGGATCAAAGAAAAGGTCGCTTAAATCTCTATTGTTATTTATCTGAAGGAGCATAATATTGCGTCTCCCATGAAAGTTCATAAAAGCATTTTTCACTATCTTGGAGCCGCTCGAGCTTTGTTCTAAAAGCCATTTAATGCATTGTTCGTTTCCAATTTCTCTGGCATATTGCATTGCTGTTTTTCCATTAGAGTCTTTCGCGTTGATCTCCGCTCCCCGCGCAACCGCCCATTGAACCATGTCCATTTGCCCCTCTTTAACAGCGGCGAACAGGACTTTTTGAACCAGATTGGCGCGCCTACGGATGTTCTTTTCCTTTGAAATAATCCATCTCATCAGTTCCCACCTGTCGCATGACGAAGCATAATGAAGAATGTCGGCGCTATGTTCCGCGCAATAAGAAGAATCATATTCGTTGTTTTGAAACATCTGCTCGAAACGTTCGAATGCCTCTTTGTCGAATTCGTTGTCAAGATCATTCATTTTTGCACCTTTCTTCAATCTGCAGAGGGCTGCAAAGTTTTCTGTTCTATAACTGAAGCTGAAAACAGCCATAAAACATATTTAACAATTAAGTTGAACCTCTCGAAGGTTTAAAATAATTCACTCGTATTAATTCATATAACGAAACAAGACAAAAAAATTTGATTATAATTTTTTTCATTTTTTAAAAAATCTCATCTTTTTTTATAAGGCATCGTTGAACGCATTGCTTTTTAGATTATCTCTATAATAGTTGTCATAAAGAGTCTCCGTGGCTTTAATCCCACGACTACTGATACGCGATTGTATAGAAAACGCTTCGCGATGCGATCTTCTGTTTCACCTCTGCCAAATCGGCAAATAGTTATTTTCCAACTGCAGGACGATTAAAGCCATGGCGGTAGCGTAGTCTTTGGAGAACTCGCTCGACCAGCTGCCGTCGGGATTTTGGGCGGACAGCAAAACCGGGACGATTCGGTTTCGCCACGTCTGCCAGTCTTTTTGCTGTTGTCTGAACGCGCCGGATAGATAGTAAATCGCGTAGTACGGATAGTCTTCGCTAAATCCCGGCACGGGAGACTGGGCTTTTTGAGTAAACGCGGTTTGAAGATGTCGGTTGAGATATTCAAACGATTTCCCCAACGCGGGGTTGTCGTTTTGTCCGGCGGAATACAGCGCAGCGACAACCGCGGCGGATCGCGGCAAGGCGCTTTCTCCTGACGGACTCATGTACATGAACCCGCCGTCGCTGTTTTGACGCGCCAAGAGATACTTCACCGCCCGGTCGATTGTTTCCGCCGGGACGTCTCGTCCTGCGTTTCTCGCCGCGCGCAGAGCCATAACCTGGCACGCGGTAACGGAAACGTCTGCGTCCTTTTTCACAGGGAAGTATCGCCAGCCGCCCTCGTCGTTTTGAGACGCGATTATCAGCTTGACCGCCCGGTCGAGAACGGGAATCAGGTCGTCGCCCTGGTACATTCCCGCCGTTTCCGCCAGAAAGAGCGCTGCGAACCCGTGTCCGTACATGGGTCGAAACGAGCCGTCTGCGTCTGCCGTAGCGGGTCGATTGATAAACCCGTCAGGTCGAGCGATTGACAAAAGATATTTGACGCATTTGGACGACGGCGCGTCCGGCGTCTCGCAGACGTCCCCGGAGGAAATAAACGCCATCCCAGCCAACGCCGTAACAGCAGCGTCCCCGTCGTAGTACCCGGAGCCGAACGAGCCGTTGGGCTTCTGACTTGCCGTCAAGTACTTCAAGCCGCGCTTGACCGCGTCAACTCTCGCCGCTTCGGAATACGTCAAGCCGGAATCCGTCTGAGCAAACCCCAGGCAGGGTACCGTCAAAACCGACAGCAGAATTAATATTGAGCAAATTCTCATATTAATAATTATAAACGGAGAACGGAATCCTGTCAAGATAATTTCAGAAGAATCTCCTGAAGGCGACAAATCGGTTTATCTCCCCTTTTGACTAAATCTTACGGTCAATCTTGACAAAAAATTTAAAAAGGGTAAAATACGGCTCTAATTGTTGCGACAGGCTGCGACGCGAGAGCGTCGGTAAAAGGGAACCCGGTGCAAGTCCGGGACGGACCCCGCCGCTGTAAACGCATTCCAAATATAACGTTTGGAGGCTTTGAGTCATTCAATTGGTCATTCCGAAAGTTGCAGTTCAACCCTGCCGATAACTAGGGAGAAGACCGACTCAAACGCGCGTAAGTCAGAAGACCTAACTTGTCGTATTTGTTTGTCGTCCGCGTGGGATTCGGACTGGATTCAAAAGGAGACTGTTATGTCCTACAGAACTTTCTTTTTGCTGGTATTTCTTGTAAATACCGCCGCGTTCGCTCAGGCGAACGTTGTTACTTTCGAGCCGACGGATACCGATCCGGAGGTTACAATCTACAATCTGGATGCGGACGACGTTCAAGTCGTCAACCTGAAATCGTATCTGACTACGGCGGCTCAAGCTGGTACAAACATGGTTTACTATGACCCGAGAACCGTTTACCCAAACGCTATTACCACGACGGGAATGGTTTCGGGAAACGCCATTTTGACGACTGACACGTACGTCTACGACTACGGCAACGGGTACGTCTATAACGGCTGGTACGGCTGGACGGTTTCCAAGCAGAATATGGGCTGGAACCCCAACTGGTCAGCAGACGAAAAGTCAGCAGCCGCTTACGGTTACGGCACGTATGAATTGGCCGCTGCTCCGGGATTGGGCAAAGATTCAGACGCCTACGCGGTTTGCTACGTTGACATTTACAACACCGCAGGCTATTCCACGCTGGACTTCGCGACCCCGTCCGATCTGGAAAAGATTTTCATTACCAATACAACTCTGGCGGCGGCGAATATTGCGGTCGGCAACACGTTCTCAACGGCGTTTACCCAGGAAGGCGACCACTTTACTCTGACAATCAAAGGGTTTACGCTTGACGAACAATATAATCACGTCTACAGCCCGGACATGACTGTTGACGTCCCGCTGGCTGTGTTTGCAGACGGCGAGTTGACCCTGCTGGATTCCTGGAAAGAAGTTGACCTGTCGGCGTTTACTGGCGTAGACGGCTTGGATTTCTACCTGGAAACCAGCGACGTCAGTCAGTACGGTCCCAACACGCCGTACTATTTCGCTATCGACAGCTTGACGTTCGCTTCCCCCGAATCGGGCGACGGATCTGGCGTTCCGGAACCGTCAACCTGGGCGCTGCTCGTTCTCGGAATAGCGGGAATGACAGCGGCTGGCCGCAAGTTCTCTCTGAAGAAATAAAAATTTGGGGCGTCCTCGGTAAAATCCGATATTATGTTGTATAATATAATTGACAGTCTATAGAAACGTTTCTATAGACTGTCTTTTCAGCATAGCTAAAACCGATATACAACATGCCCAAAGCTTCCCCTAAACCGACGCCGCCCGCCATGATCTTGTGCGGCAATAAAGGAGCTCGACTCCGAGACGTTTCCGAAAGGCGTCTCATGCGAACCTGCGCTGCGTTCGGCGTGAATCGGTTTATTCTCTGTCTGGGCTATAAAAATGAGAAATTCATCAACTATTTTCTCAATTCCCACGTTCACACAACGGAGGCTGCGACGTAAATATTGCAAATCTAAATAATTACCTATGGAAAATATAAATCATACCAATTCGCGATTTAATCTTTTATTAACAGTATCGATTCTGTCAATGGCATTTTGCTATATCAATGCAAGTCCATTGATTCTCGTTTTATTGGAGTTGTTAATTACGATTTCCTGTATATATCTATTCAAGTATTTCAATATAGGTCAATTAAAATGTTTTCAGAACCAATGCCCCTGGTATTGGAAATGTTTTCATTGGTTTTGGGCTTTATACTTTGCTCTGACGCCGCTTTTGAATATGATTAATTCTGGCTCGGAGCATATTAAAATATTTGATTGTCTTTTCCCCGCCAGATACTGTTTGTCTCTGCATTCGTTGTGGATTTTATTAAACAAAGCGTTTTACAGTCATTGCGTATTATTAGCCGCAGTTCTGTTAACCGCGCCTTTATGGTATGCTTTTTTTCGATGGCTTTTTTATTACACAGTCGTCTTTTTTCAAAATCTGTCACGTTCAGAATGGACGTACCTGATAACGGCAACCGTCTTGCTGATGGCTTCATTGGTTTTCATAAGCTCCAAAACCAGTTTTTTTGTCTATCCTGTTGACTCAGAGAATTATAAATCTGAAGAGGGAGTCGTTATTCAGTATCAATACGATTGCAATGAGGATCATTTTCTTGACGCTGACACCGGGGGATTGCTTGAAATGCCGTTTTATACGATTGGCGACCAAAGCAGGCATCCCTATTTTTCTCGAGTAATATCGCTGTTTTTTCCATTATTGCTTATCCTCGGTTCGATTTTTAATTTATTCATTAAATCTTACGCCTACTCCTTTGCTCTCGGCATAAGCGCAGTACAGGTTATTCTGTATGTAATCACCGGAATCCTTATAAAGCGTATTTATTCCCAAATATCCAATTCAGAGTTCTCAATATTGATCTCCGTTTTTTATTTATGCTCTTTTCCAGTCGTGTTTGTATTATGCCCAGAACGACTGATATTTTCAAGCTTCTTCGTCGTTCTTTCGATTTATCTGATTGTCTTTTCGCAAATCGAAAATTTATATATCTCGATTGTTATGTTTCTAACAATTGGAACAACTTCTCTTTCCCTCTTGCCAATATCCTTGGCATGTCTGTTCAAAAAGAAAATTTCGTGTATTGTTTTATCCATACTCCCTTTGTGCCTGCTGACAATTCATAATGGCGCACAGTGGTGGATGAGCAATACGGATCATCTGGAAACAACAGGCAAAACAGTTTCTCAACGAATATCGTCGTATAATCAGCTTTTGGAATCCTGCTTTTTTGTATCGGAATGGAAAGCGGTCGATATTTCAAAAAGAGACATGATTAATCACGACGGCAAGACAATAACAATTTCGCCGAAAATCATTATTCAGAATTCGTTAGATAAAAGCAGAATTAGAGCTAACGTTACAGGGATAATCATTTTTGCATTAACCTGTTTGTCAGCATATTATTATCGAAAAGAGACCGTTGTTCAGGTTTCCTTCTTTTGGATTATTGTATCCGTTGGACTGGTAGGGATAATGGGATTTGGAAACAGTCGATGCGTTTTATACAACACCTATTTTTCCTGGGCGGTTTTACCTTTAGCGTTATTGCCATTTAATTGGCTTTGCCAAAAAGGCTGCAAAATTCCAGTCATGACAATACTGTATGGAGTTGCAGCGCTCTTGGTCGTTTGCGACATTTACTTTATATATCAGATTTATCAAATCGTTGGAACAAGATATATTATTCCGCCAGGAATTTGAGCTCAATAATTCATCCGAGATTTGCACATCAGACATAACGCCCGCCATGCTGGACTACATGGCGGACTCGATTATAGAGGCGAGCCGGGGTGCGTAAACCCCCGGAAGGCAAAGGCTTGCCGTCGCTTTTGAAAACGCTTTGAAGCGTGTATGCCATAGCAACGAAGCCGAAAACCTTCTCAGGATGGCGTATATCTCACTACGCCGATTTGCCGCATTTGACGCAGTAGTTTTGCTTGGAGCCAAAGCCGCAGTTGTTGCACAGAACGGCGGGAACTCTGTTTGAATTGGTAAGCATTTTACCGCATTTTACACAACGGTCAAAACTGCCGGAGCAGCTACTGCAAAGACGTGCGAGATGTTTGGTACTTCCACACCATTTGCCGCATTTGACACAGTAGTCTTTTTTGGCACAGGACGTGCACAAATAGGCGTATTTAGGCATGACGTTTCTCCTTTCCCGTTTACACGGCTGTAAGAAAAGTTAAACAAATGAAAACAAACAATTGTTCTCAACGATAAGATTCCCGCTCGTATAATTCGATCGATAGAATCATTATACCTCGGATTATACATGCCGATTTCATCCCTGCAAGACGGGTATGACAGATTCTGTCATACCTGTTAATTTTTTAAAAAACGAGTCAAACGGATAAACCCCGCCGGACTCGTTTTGAATCTGAGAAACGTCTTAACGATTTATAAGCGCGTTTATCTCACGGCGCCCATTTGCCGCATTTGCAGCAGTTGTCTTTCCGGTTGCCGAAGCCGCAGTTGTTGCACAGAACGGCGGGGATCTTCGTGCTTCCACACCATTTACCGCAGACGCAGCAGTTGTCTTTTCTGTTGCCGAACCCGCAGTCGTTGCACAGCCGGGCGGGAATCTTTGTAGAACCGCACCATTTGCCGCACTTGCAGCAGTTGTCTTTTTTGTTTCCAAAACCGCAATTGTTACACAAGTACGCTGAATAATGCGTGGTGTATTCGTCTTGAGCGACGACTGTCGCCTGCGAATTGAACCAGCATGCAACGGTAAATATAAATACCGCTGAAATTGAAATAACAAGAGTCAATACTTTTTTCATTGGACGTCCTCCATGCCCTCGCGATGGGCTAATTTCATGTCAAAACCCGGAATGCAGACGGAAATATAGTCCGCTCCGTCCGGCTCCGGAGAAGAATATTGTACGTACGTTCCTTTGGGAACCAGAATTCCCTCATTGGCTCGACAGACGGTAACCGTTCCGTCTTCCGCCGTCAGGTACAACGCGCCTTTCAAGACGACTGTGTACTCGTCGAAATCCGGTCTCTGCGGCGCTTCCGACCATCCGCCGGCGCTTTGCAAATGACCGATGCTGATATCCGATTGCCCGGAACTTATCTTGCCAAAAAACTCTTCCGTTACCATAGTCGGGTCAGGAAACCTGACAGGAGCGAATATCTTTTTAAATGCCATAGCGTATTTGAGTTTGAAGTCTGGTTATTGAAATCCTTTTATTTCGTTATTTTAACATACGAGAAACGGTTTGTCAAGAGTTCGGGGGGATTCTATTTATAATTTGTACCAATTAGGGTCGCAGAATAAAAAGAACGCAGAGATTGCAGACTACTCACAGAATACGCAGACGGGCTGGGAATGTGGCGACGACTGCTTACGGGGGGCGGGTATTACCCGCCTAAAATACATTAAATTTTCGCGGACAATGTCCGCTCCCCTGAGTCAGCGTACTCTGCGTTCAAAATATTTCACTATACAAGATTGAGTCCCTCGCTGCCGTTACTCGAAAAAATAAGAGCCGATATTGCTATCGGCTCTATTCTATGTTTTATCGGATCGGCTATTGACGGAAAAACCGATCAAAGGGAAAAACGGACAACTAGCAAGTCGCAGTTGTAGATTCCTTCGACTGCGATTCGCAGTTGCACGTCTGAGGTTTGTTTACCTGGAACGTTTTACGATCCTTGAACTCTTCTTTTTTGCCTTTATTCCAATTGGAAACCGGTCGAAAATAACCACAAACGCGTGAATAAACTTCCGTTTTTTCTCCACAAACTGACATTAAGCGCTCCTTAAAAATGAGGTGAAAAAGGTAATTAAAACAGGAAACGAAATATAACGTTTTTTACATACGTCTCTCAAAGCGCAGTCCATGTCTTGCTATTTGGCGTACAGAGCCCAATCGCTCAACCGCGCGCTTTGAAAGTTATGCACAAACTAAAAGACTAATCTTTCGCCAACGGACAGCATTTGTGCTCTCCGGGAATGTATCCGTGGACAGGGCAGATGCTAAACGAGGGGGTCAAAGTGAAATAGGGGATGCGATAATTCGTCGCGATTCGTTTGACAAGGGACGCGACCAGATCGGGGTCGTCGATTCGTTCGCCGATAAAGGCGTGGAACACGGTTCCGCCTGTGTATTCCTTCTGAAGCGGGGCTTGAAGGTCAAGGGCTTCAAACAGGTCAGACGTGTAGCCAACCGGCAGCTGAGTCGAGTTGGTGTAGTACGGGTTCGTATCGCCGGCGCAGATGATGTCCGGGTACTTTTTACGGTCGATCTTCGCCAGACGGAACGAGGTGCCTTCAGCCGGAGTGGCTTCAAGGTTGTAAATATGTCCGGTTTCTTTCTGCATTTCTTTAATCTTATCCTTCATGTGATGAAGAACGCGCAGGGCGAATTCCATGCCTTCGGGGTCGCAAATGGAGCAGCCAAGGAAGTTGAGGCAGGCTTCGTTCATGCCGACCAGACCAATTGTACTGAAGTGATGGTCCAGGCTGGGGAGATAAACCTGAGTGTACGGAAGAAGTTCGCCCTTGAGGTGTTTGGCGACGACCTTGCGCTTGATTTCCAGCGATTCCTTCGCCAGATCCATCAGGTAATCCAGACGAGCCATGAATTCTTTTTCGTCTTTGCTGAGGTAGCCCAGGCGCGGCATGTTGATTGTTACAACCCCAATCGAGCCGGTCTGTTCGCCAGCGCCGAAAAGTCCGCCGGTCTTGTTGCGGAGTTCGCGCATGTCCATCTGCAAGCGGCAGCACATCGAGCGGACGTCGCCGGGATGAAGATCGGAATTGATGAAGTTCTGGAAGTACGGCAGACCGTATTTGCCTGTTACAGAGAAAAGCAGTTTGGCGTTTTCGGAATCCCAGTTGAAGTCCTTGGTAATGTTGTACGTCGGAATCGGGAAGGTAAAGATTCGTCCATCGCGGTCGCCTTCAGACATGACTTCCAAAAACGCCTTGTTGATCAGATCCATTTCCAGCAGGAAATCCCCGTAAACTTCCGTATCAGACAGCTTACCGCCGATAATAACTGGGTGCTTCTGCAGGTCTTCCGGAACGACCCAGTCAAAGGTCAGGTTGGTAAACGGCGTTTGACCCCAGCGGCTGGCGATGTTGAGTCCGAAAACGAACTGCTGAACGTGCTGTTTGATTTCCTTATAGTTCAGATTGTCGTGACGAACGAACGGAGCCAAGAGCGTGTCGAAGGAGCTGAACGCCTGAGCGCCCGCCCATTCCGTTTGGAGCGTACAGAGGAAGTTGACGACCTGTCCCAAAGCGGTGTCAAAATGCTTGGCGGGAGCGGCGGAAGCGCGTCCGCCTTTTCCCTGGAAACCGCGTTCGAGAAGCTCTCTCAAGCTCCAGCCGGCGCAGTAGCCGACGATTCCGCAGGACAAGTCGTGAAGATGGAAATCTCCGTTTTTGTGCGCTTCCGCGATTTCTTTCGGGTAGATGTTTTCCAGTGTGTAATTGGCGATGACAGCGCCGGAGACGTGATTGAGCAAGCTGGCGTAAGAATAGCCTGCGTTCGAGTTCTCGTTGACGCGCCAGTCGTCCTGACCCAAATAAGAGCCAACCAAATCCTGAACGTCCATCAACAGGTGTTTGGCTTCGCGCATCTTCTGATGTTGTTCACGATACAGAATGAACGATTTGGCGGCGGCGGTTAAGCCGCGTTTGACGAACGACTGTTCGATCAAGTCCTGAACGAGTTCCTGGTCCGGAATCTGATCCGGCTGGTCGTAGCCTTTGTCGACGAGTTCTTCGATGACGTCGCGCGCAATACGCTTGGCAACTTTTTCACTGGCGGTTCCGGAACTGCGAAGAGCGCGTTCTGCGGCGGAAATAATTCTGGAGTCGTCGAAATCTACTATACGACCATCGCGTTTGCGAAGTTTTTTCAGGGAACTTTCTATTTGGGACATGATTCTAAAATAAGGTATGGGTTAAACCATACAATGATTTTGAAGTTCAGGATTAGATAATCCGTTATTTATTTGAAACCCGCAAAAGAGCAAAAAGAAATCGCGCTGCATATTGGCGTTAACGTTACATCGCTCAATGGAAGAACAACGTTAACGCTCTGCATTGTATCGACGACCGTCGATTATTATTGTTATCTGAAGGTTGTAACCCTCAGCGATTCTGCGAATTTTTCAATTCAAAATCGTCGCTTTTTTTGCTCCTTTGATTTGACATCCGTATCAAACATGCCCTAGTATACCCCTAAATATTCCACTGACAAGAGCCAATCCCCAATATTTTGTAGAAATTTCCAGAAATTGTTGGAAAGCCCTTGAAATTACGGGACTTTGAATAATCGATAAAATATTACTGAATTGCAAACTAGATAAACTAGCAGATTTCGGGATAATATTAAATTCAAGAATAATTTTAATATAATTGCGGGAACCCGCAATTTTTCGTTTTTAAAAACGAGCTGGAATTGTTCCAGTCGGGGATTCGCTTCAACGCTTTTTGCTCTTCTAAAAACCAGCGATTTGTACTAAACGTTCAAACAGCCGTTTTTGTAACATCAATATTTATATGTAGTTGCAACAAAAAAGGGGACAGAGTCCCCTGAAGCGTTTTTTATGTGACAGAGTTTTGTTATTCTGTCGGTTACTGCGCTTTCATCTCGATTTTATCCACTTGAACGCCGAGCGTTCGGTAGTCGTTGGAGCGCTGATAAACTTCGGCGGGAACCCAGCCGGGAGTCTTGAATACAAGCGTCAAACTCTCTTTATCCTGAGCGGGGATTTGAACGGTAATCGCGCCGGTATTGTCTGGACGAGGCAACGCAGTTTCTTTTTGACTCAGCGACGCGATCTGCTTATCTTCCAGCCAAAGCCCCGCAACGGCGGAGGCGTCGGCGTCACGATACCGATTGGCTCTGAGTTGAACGGTCAGCTGATACGCTTTTCCAGGAACGACAGGCAGAGAAACTTTCGATTCCCGCTTCGTCCAGCGTGACGTAATGGTTTCATTTTGAGCGTTGACAAACTGTTCCGCGCCGTGCCAGTTGCGAATAAATACCGCATCGTCGCTGGTTCCGATGTCGATTGTATAATTCAGCCGTTCCGCCTCCGTCATTCGTTCCAGCCGATTGAGTTCGTTGGCAGACATGACGGTTTGCGGCAGATTCGCGCCCTCGACGTTCAGCCCTCCTTCAGCTTGATTTCCCGTAATAATAACGGATTTAGCGGCTGGAAGGACTTCGACGTGCGTTCCCGGCTGCTGGAACGTCGAGTTGGAAATGATAGCTTTTCCCGCCGTGATTTTAATGGCGGAGGCGCCTGTCCCGCCGTTGTCCCAGTTGACGAAATGACAGGCGTTGGCGGTCAGCTGTCCTTTTATGGAATTGGAGCGAATGCAGGTTTCGACCGGTCCCCAGAACGAGCAGTTGTTGAGCGACACCTTGCCCCGGTTCCCTTCCGCGACTTCAATGCAGACAGAATCCTGACTCGTCCAGCGGCCGACGAATTCCCCGTTGGTTATCAGCAAGCCGGGTTCCTGCGACTGCTCGACCAGTACCGCCCGGCGGCAGGAGTCCGCGCCCAATCCGAGGAAATTCCCGTTCGCCGAGCCGTGCCGGTACTCGCTGAACTTGTATCCGACGCCGTATCCGAAACAAAACGTATTGCAGACGTATTCCCAGTCCGTTCGAGCGAACTCAAACGCGACGCCGTTTTTGTTAATCCATTCGCAGTACGGGTCTTTCGGATTGTAGTTCAACCCAAAGGGCCAGTAATGGAAATTCTCGACATGCCCGATGTCGTAGCATTGATCGACAAGCAACCCGCGCCAAATGGGGTATCCGGTGATATTGCGGAGCAAATGACGGTGCGCCTGAACCATGCGGATTCCCTCGTACGGGTTGAGCAGGCAGCAGTCCAGCACGCCGACGTTGTTCGTATGCCGCGACGCAATACAGGGCGGATAAGGAACAGGCGGCACGACGGTTCTGTCCCATTCCGGATAGATGATTATCACGCCTGCGAGGACGGCGTTGTCGCCCGCCAGGAAGATAAACGGCTTCCCCTCCGGGTCGCCCTTGCCGGCAAACGCCAGCAAAACCGTCCCCTTGAGGTTGTCGTCTTTTCGGTTGACCGTTGGGGGAACGGAATACGTCCCCTTGAGCGTAACGCCGCCGGGAATCGACAGGTTCCCGTTAATCCGATAACGTCCCGACGCCAGCTCGACGGTTCCTCCGCCCGCCTGCCCGACCTTGTCCAGCAGCGCCTGAAGCGCGCCCGTCTGATCTTCCGTTTCGCTGGGCTTCACGCCGTACTCAGCGGCATTCCATTTTGCGGTCGGCTCCGCCTGCTGCGCCTGCGCTGACGCGGTCAACAGCATAATAATTGAGAAAACAGCAAGCGCCGCTTGGCAAGTTCTGTTATTAATTGTTTTCATGGTTTGATTTTGAGGGTTAATTGACGGTCTTTAATAGCGGAATCCCTGCGGCTTTCCGCTTCTTTACAAACTCTTATATATTATATCAGAATCAATTTTAAAATACAAGGTGTTCAAAACTATACGCGAAAGAGGTGTCTGTTCCTATCCCTACGTCTTTAGACGTGGGAAATAAAAACAATTCAAAAATCGTAGCCCCCAGATTTATCTGGGGGACTTGATTAAAGCGCATCCCCAAAACGCTTCTCCTTCGATTTCCTCGTCGCCCCATCTTCCAAAGGAAGATGGGGCGACGAGGAAATCGGTATTCGTGCGTAATATTCTATATAATTTATGTTAATGTTACCCCACACCTAAAGGTGTGGGCTACGTATAATTACTTATTTTTTTATCTTAATTTTCGCACCCCAAGATTTATCGCTCCCCGAAAACGAATTGTTCTCCGACCCCGTTTCCGCCTCTTGACATGAGGCGCTGCGTTGTCTATAATAATTAACATGATTTGACTATCCCCCAGTTCCAAAAGGAGCGCTATTCCATGAATACAGGAAGAATATACGTTTTTATGCTGCTGATTCTGACGGTTTTGGCAGCGTTCAATCCCGCTCAAGCGTCTGATTCGGAAAGCCGCGATAAACAGGCTCGAAGAACGTTTGGCAAATTGAATATCAGCCGATTTGAAGAGATGTTTCAAACGGGAAAATTTGATTTTAAAACGGGTAAATTTGATTTTAGAGTTTTTGATCGTTTTAATGTTGTGCATTATGCGGCGTTTATGGGCGACCTGGATCGCGTTAAGCAGCTGGCGGAATACGCGGACAAAGTTAAATATTCAATCAGCTATGACTTTGTCATGCTTCATTTCGCAGCGCAAAGCGGCAATTTGGAGTTGGTTCAATGGCTGACGGAACAAGGTCTTGACGTCAGTTCCGAAGACTCCGGTTGTGATTCAACGCTTTATTATGCATCGGAATCCGGTAATTTAGAAATGGTTCAATGGCTCGTGGAACATGACGCCAAACTCTGTTCCGACGACGAATCGGACGAGTCTGAATCTTCAGAAAAACGAAAAATTGATAGTCGATATTTAAACGCGGCAGTGCGAAGCGGCAATCTGAAACTGATTCAATGGTTTCTGGAACAAGGCGCGGTTTTTGACGATATCGACTTGAGCGATGCCGCTCAAAGCGGGTCGTTGGAGTTGGTTCAATGGCTTCATGAAAAAGGAGCCAATATACTTGACGAGTTAAACAGCGCTGCTGGAAGCGGCAATTTAGAGCTGGTTCAATGGATGTATGACCACGGGGCTGACCTGGAGATGGAAAATGTATTATTGGGCAATGCGTTGGAAGAAGCTGCGTCCAGCGGTAATTTAGAATTGGTTCAATGGCTGGCTGATAAAGGCGTAAGCGTAACAGATCAAGCTCTATGCAACGCAGCTGAAAGCGGTAATTTGGAACTGGTTCGATGGCTGGTCGTCGAGCAGGGCGTTGACATTCGCACCCCTGAAACCAGGTTCACACTTTTAGCAATGGAGTGCGCCGTGTATCGCGGAAATTTGGATATAGTCCGCTATTTTGTTGAGGAAGCAGGCGTAGGCGTCAATGAGACAGTAGCTAAGCGTGGTTATTTATCAGCGTTAGAACTTGCCGCCGTTCATGACGACTTTGAGATTGTGCAATATCTTGTTGAGCATGGAGCGCGCGTCAGTCCCGGCTTTCGAATAATACCGTATTGGTATACGTTGTCTCGAATCGGCGGCGATCCGGAGATTGTTGAGTATCTCAAACAGCGCGATTATACCCTTGCGTATTGGGGAGTCGTGATAAGCCTGATTGTTTTGGCGATCGGAGCTTATTTCATCTACAGAATCGTTCGTCCCAAACCGCTCGTGGAGTTGGATTAGCATAGCGCGTCTCACAAATCCCCATTGTGAGACGCTTTGCGCCAATTGCTAATTGCAAATTGCTAATTGCTAATTGCTAATTTTAAGATTTTCTCCCCCGACGACGTCGCGAACCTGTCCGTTGACAAGCGCCTGGAACGGTTTACCGATCATCCAGCTGGGGACGTCAAACCGGACTTCGTTCTCACTGACAAACGTCATCGCAAACGGGCTGGCGACGCGGTATTTCGCGTTGGCGATTGCCGTCAGGTTTTCCTGGACTCCGTCGAGTTTCCATTGAATATACATCAGCGCGGACGGGTTGATGTTCCACTGGAAACGTTGTTCCACCCGAGGAACGATCGAGTCCGGCAGCGTTCCCTTGAATTCGCCGTCCGGGTACTGCTGATACTCAGCGGAGACGAGAATTCCTCTTGAGAGCTTCTTCCAGTCGACCGAGTTGTCGTACGGCGCGAGGAAAAGCAGGTCGTAGGCGTAAACCGTCCCGATCCACTGCACCGGACGCCCAATCCAGAACGGCTCGTTCCAGTTGGTCGCGCCGTAGACGCCGATGGTCGCGTACAGGCTTCCCGCCATTTGTGACTTCTCGACGTCTCCCACAGGTCGCAAATAGACGTACGGGATGCCGATAATCGCCCATTTTCTGGCGTGAGCGAGATACTCTTTGTTTCCCGTCAGCTCGTAGGCGCGGACAAAGGCTTTAATGGCGTACGCTCCAGCCAGCGGGTCAGGCGTATGAAGCGGCATTTCCCACGTCTGCGCCCCGCGAGGGACGGTAAACCGCTTTGCCTTTTCGAGCATGGCAAGCCCCGCGTCCAGAGCGGCTTTGTCGCCCGTCAAATAGGCGAATTCCAGAACCGTCGCAGCATTGCGGGCGATCAATCCCAGCGCTTCGTGTTCCCAATGCGTTCTGTCGTACTTGCCGTAGTAGGGAAAAGCCGGGTTCTCTTTGGCTTTGTTGACCAGGTTCCGGACGCCGGGACCGTACAGGTCGAGGTATCGCTGAGCCTGATTTGTTACAAAAAAGATGGACGGGTTGGTAACATGCCCGCCGGCTGGAACAAACTGCTTGTCGGCGTAGTCAACATTACCTTTCGACAGCCGCCAGTCGCACGACGCCAGATCGGCAAACCACGCGCGGCCCCAGCGCGGTTCGACGCAATGCCCCCAGCCGTTTTCATTGCGAAGTTTAGTCTGGAACGCTTCGAGACAGAACTTTTCCTGTTCTTCCTCCGTGCGCGGCGGGGCGGGCACGTCCGGCAAATCGCCGTACACGGCTTTGACGTCTTGCAGAATGGCTTCCACCCAGTCGGTTGAATCGATAACAATCGAGATATATTCCCCGTCTTTTGAGTTGCGAGTTGTGAGTTGCGAGTAGCGAGAAAAGTCTTCACTGCTTTCTGTCTGGGCGCTTACGCGCCACGGCTCGCCGTGATCGACATTATACAGCCCCATGCGCCCGCCGGCTTCTGTTCCGAAAACGAAGTCCGGGACGGCGAATTCCGGCTGACATTCCGCGTCGTTCCAGCGCATCGACGCCCGACAGCGGTCGGTAATAATCAGCATCGTCGTTTGCGTTACCCAGTCGCGAGGCGGACGAACGCGGTAATACTTGGGCGTCTCGACAGACCGTTTGGACGAACTCTGTTCGCCCTTTTCCAGCATCTCAATGCCCGGGAACGAGGCGTTGGTCATTTCCCCCATAACAAAAAGCGTTACGTCCGGAAGCGCGCCGTTTTCTTTAGCCGGATTCAAGATCAGCTCGCTGCCGTTGACTTTCAGGTCGAGATCTTCCAGCAAAGATGGGCTGTGAGAAATCAAAACAGCGCATGGAGTCGATTCTCCCTTTTTAACGAACGCAGCAAGATTTCCCCGCCCAATCGGCGCGAATTTCCAAACGCCCTGCGACGTTGGCAATTCCTTCCAGCCTTCCGTTTTGGCGTTGACGTTAAGCGAGCAGCCAGCCGTCAAATACGGTTTGAATCCACCGTCTGTTTCGATTTCCAAAATAAGAGTTTGATAAAAACTTCTCTGATAAGCAGGAAAGTCAATTGTCTTCTTTTCCTGCGGCGCGAATTCGGCGGTTATCATTTTTACTGTTGTCTCGAACCCAATCGACGCTTTAACAGGCTTGTCCGACTGGTTCTCGAGAATAAACTGCGCCTTGTCTGGAAACGTCTTTTTTTCAACGACGACTATCGGGTTGTCCGTCCGCTTGAACAGGTCAATTTTGGTTATATTCCAAACGTCAAGCCGATCCGGCGGATCCAGACGAAACGTTGTTACATCCTCCAGCGCGTCAAAATCAATTGTAACACAAGGAACGCCGTTATTCATAATCGGGATTGAGCTGTGTTCAGACGCGTCGGGATTGTATCCCCTCTGAGCGGTTGCCCAAAACAGCTGCCATTTCCGAACCGATTCGATATCCTGATTGAAGTAGAGAACCATTCTGTACTTGCCAGCGGGAAACCCCTTGACGATATGGAAATACGGATCCGATCCAGAGCTTTCAACTTGAAGGAGCGACTCCTTCGGCGTCAGATTGCAGCTGTGCAGCGCTTTAGCCAGCGTTTGCAGTTCAGAGCCGGAAAGGGAACCGACCAATTCCATCAACGGCTCCGGCGCCGCTTCTTCCGCTTGCAGGGCAGACGTCCAGAACGCCGCGCCAATGAGCGCCAGCGCGGTAACACAGATTCGTTTTAGCATTTCAAACCTCTTCTTTCGTATTGTTTAGGCGGGATAAAACCTGGAAACCAGCAATCCTTGCGTTTCCAACTACCAGAGATTATAAACGATTGAAAATAAAAATACAATACGGGGTAGATGAGATTAAGCGGCAAGTTTTTAAACACGAAAAATGGAAGGCGGTAATGGAGTTCGCGAAGCGAACGGAATTACGCAGTTCGCCGAAGGCGAACCAAAAGTTTGAATTACACATACCAAATCGTCGCAACCGAAAAACTCCTCGGATCGCGAGCGAAGCTCGCCGAAGATTTTAAGCCGCAAAGAACGCAAAGATCGCAAAGAATTTTAAAACTTTGCGTACTTTGCGAACTTCGCGTGAGCTATTTCCGGGAGCTTACACAACCCGGCTCGTCTGGCTCTAGCGGCGGAAGCTTCCAAAAAACTTTTTCGCAGAAAATTCCCACCGACCCACTGGATCGCGGCTGTCTCAGCCGCCGATGTTTTTTCTCGAAATCTCAGTAAAACTGAATTGACATCTTCCTTGCGTGCGGGTATAATTTAAATACGGTTACTTGATAAACCTTGAAATCAGAATAAGCAAAATAATTCAATATGAACAGACGTGAATTTATCAGTTCAATGGGCGCAGCGGCGTTGCTGCCGTCCGTCTTTATGGGGAAAAACGCGTACGGCGAACAGGCGGCTGCCGCGCCCGAGGACGCAATTTCCGTATGGAACCGCGAGACGGAACTCGTTGCGCCTGAGGTTTACAAAGCGTATCTTCAAGACGGCAATACTCGGGGGCTAGTGTCGCTGGAGAAACTGGAGGCGGCGTTCGAAAAGGTTTTCCGAGAGGTCAAAGAGACGGTTGTAACGGGCGCTGCGCCTGCCGTCTGGAGCGTGTACAACATGGGCTACATCGTCAAGACGCGCGAATCGCTTTTCTCCATCGATCTTGTTCATCGGCGCGATGTGGAGTTCGCCCCGCTGCTCGACTTCGCGCTCATCACCCACATGCACGGCGACCACTGGCGGCGGGAATTCTACAAGGCGATGGACGGCGCAGGAAAGACGGTCGTATCCAACTTCCTTAACAACAACGGCGTGAAGGACAGGGAGAAGGACAGCGGCTTTATACGCGGCGTAAAGACGTTCAAGTTCAAAGACGTGGAAATTCGCACTTCGCTCATCGACCATGGCCCAACCCTAATTGACTTCACGACGGCGTTTGAGATCAAGGTTGGCGACTTTATCCTGTACCATACGGGAGACAGCGGACGCGGCACGGAGCCGAAACTGAACACCGTCTGGGGACGTCCTGACCTGTGGCTGTTCTTCCCCGGCTGCGGCATCGACGTCCGCAAGGCTGTGCAGAAGGTCAACGCCAAGCGCATCGTATTCGGTCATCTATGGGAACTCGCCCACGCGCAAAACCATCAAGGCCGCCTCGACGAACGCCTCATCCGCCCGCGCCTCGTCCAAGCTAAACAGGCTGGCTGCCAAGACGTCTCCGTTGCCTTCTGGGGCGACAGGATCATATAAAATCAGTTTTTGGCGCGAGTTTCGGGTGATGTTACTCGACTCGTATTGAATCCCGGCAAACAACGTAACAAGGAAACAATTATGAAAGACGGAAAATTATTGGCGATGTTTTTTAACGGAAGCCCGCGCAAGGGATGGAACACTGCGAAGGCGCTCGAAAGCGCAGCTGAGGGAGCGCGTGAGGCAGGGGCAGAAACGGAGATCGTGAACCTGTACGACTTCTCGTTTACGGGCTGTAAGAGCTGCTTTGCCTGCAAACTCAAGAACGCAAAGACCAACGGCGTTTGCGCCATTCGCGACGACTTGCGCCCCGTTCTGGAACGCGCGCGGCAGGCGGATGTACTTGTTCTCGGTTCGCCTATATACTTCAGTTACCCGACAGGCGTGTATCGCGCTTTTCTTGAGCGCCTTGCGTTCCCGGTGTACAGCTATCATTATGAAGACGGAAAACCTCTCGTTTGCCGCGACAAGGTTATCCAGACGGCTAACATCTTCACAATGAACTGTCCTGAAAGTATGATGAAAGACATCGGCTATCAAATCCTCCTTGAAGCAAACACCCAGACGCTGGCTGCTGTTTTTGGAGCGTCGGAAACCCTCTATGTCTGCAACACGTACCAGTTCACGGATTATTCGCGTTACGACTTCAACATTTTCTCCGAGGAGGAAAAGCGGGCATACCGCGATTCGCATTTCGCCACAGACCTTGCCAACGCTCATGATCTGGGCAAGCGTCTTGTCGAACGGGTAAATAAAAGGATAGCAAATAGCTAAACCATGAGCATATATTTTTCGTCTCACTGGGACGACAAGATTTTGTAAATTGATTTAGCCGCAAAGAGGATATCAATGAAACATGATAATGATTGCAGTGTGAGGCGTACGTGGCTTGTTTGGATTATTGACATCCTGTGCGTCGCGGTTTTGATCGGGATTACAATCTGGGTCGGGCGTTGTTATGCCGCGCTGCCGGATCGCATTCCTGTTCATTACGGCGCGAATGGAGTAATCGACGGTTATGGCAACAAGAACACGATTTGGTTTCTTGTTGCGGGCATGTGGGGCCTCGTCGTCGTTTTGACGACTGTCGAACAGTTTCCTGGTCTTTGGAATGTTCCTGTCAAGGTTACGAAGGAAAATCAGTCGCGTTTGTTAACCTTGACATGGCGCTTCATTAGCTCCACCAAAGTGATCGTCACGGGAATCTTTGCCTATTTAATAATAAAAATCGTGCAGGGAGTAAACCTGTCGCCGTATTTTATGGCAACGATGCTGACTGTATTGGTCGCAAATATCCTGTATTGGGGAATTCGGCTTTTCCTAAATCGATAAACCGACAAGATAAAACCCTTTGCGTCCGTTACGGCTTAAAAATTTCAAGAATAATAGTAACTAACGCCTTGAGCTGTGTGTATAAACTAATAGTCATGGGCTTCATCCATATATGGATTTTTTGTTTACTATATATTATAGAAAGAACCCATGTTTTTTCAATACTATATTACATCAGGCGCTAACTTACCAGATGAACCAAAGGAATGACGCCATGTCAATTCAGACAAAACGGATATTCTACCTTCTCGTAATTGCCATTACGGCATTTGCGCTCGGCAGGCTTGCAGTCAGAGCTTTACTGAATTTACTGCTTGGCGGCACGCTTTTTGGAGGGAATTTCCTATGAATGGAACCATCAAAGAGAAGAAGCCAAGGGTCATTCCGATTGGAGTTGGAATTCTGGTATTCCTTCTTGCCTTTACAGCAGGAGTTTTTTCCAAATTTGCTATCAGACCGTCCTGGTCAAAGCAATACGACATCCGGTGGAGTGACACTCTCGGCACGCGAATATTCGACCTGCCCTATGGCGAGGGCGACTCAAACAAATTCGATTTGTATCTGCCGAAGAACGACGCTAAGGAAAATTACGGTCTTGTCATTTATCTTCATGCCGGAGGTTTTACCACAGGCGACAAGGCTGACGACGAACAGATGCTTTCCTGGTTGTGCAGTAAAGGTTATGTGGCGGCAGGCATCAACTACACCCTGCAAACGGGCAAGAACAAGGCAAACGTCCTGACACAATCCGAAGAGATAAAGACCGCTGTCCCGGCGGTGATCCGCGAGGCGGGCAAAGCCGGCTATCACATCGACAGGATGGCGGCTGCAGGAGGTTCCGCCGGGCATACGCTTGCGATGATTTATGCTTACCGAGACGGTCAGCAAGCTCCGGTTCCTGTCGTACTCGCCTTCGGAGCTGTTGGTCCATCCTGTTTCCGCCAAGAGGACTGGTGCGTTTACGGTCTGAACCAGAATGACGCCGCCTGTGCCGCCCTATTCGGTCTATTGGCTGGCGTGGAGATCACCGAAAAAGACATCCGAGACGGCTCTTATCATGAAAAAATGAAACCAATCTCCCCAGCCGAGTGGGTGAAGGACAATCCGGTTCCAACTGTCGTTGCATACGGCGTTTGTGACAAATTACAACCATTCCCTGCATCAAAACGCCTGAAAGCGATGCTGAAGGAAAGCGGCGCTGATTTTCAGTACTTTGAACTGTCACACTCTGGACACGGGCTGCAAAATGACAATGCAATCTTTGAACAGTGGGTGAATGCCGTGGAGGAATACTTGGAGAAATACATGCCTATCAATGAACATTAGACCGCCGGAGCGATCGGGCTGGAGAGCTGGAAACGTCATCCGAAGCGTTTGACAGAATGAATTTGAAATGAAAGGGAGCAAAAACCAATGAACAGGAAAGTACTGAAAATCTCATCCTCGCCGCGGAAAGGCTGGAACTTGCTCACGCGCAGAACCATTGCGGTCGTCTCGACGAACGGCTCATCCGTCCGCGGCTCGTCTGGGCTAAAGAAGCGGGTTGTCAGGACGTCTCCGTTGCCTTCTGGGGCGACAGGATATTGTAGAATTAATTTTAGCCGCAAAGAACACAAAGGACGCAAAGAGGATAGAAATATGATTAAACCCCTTTGCGCTCTTTGTGTCCTTTGCGGCCAAACCCTCAGGAAAGAATAATCATTATGAATTCGATTAAAAAAGAAAGCAAGTTACGGCGCTTCATGTCGCGCAGACCTGTAAAGATTGGCTGCACGATCATAACCGTTGCAGCCGTTGTCCTTTTCATCCTTTTTATAAGGGGGTGCATTTCTTCAGCGCAAACTCTGGTGAAATGTCTGAATCATGGCGGCTACCTCGTACAGTGGACAAAGGAAGACGGGCAAGAGATTACCGGTCTCGTTTATAACAGCGCCAAAAAGCTGAAATACGACCTTTACATTCCGTCTGGTCTTGATAAAGACAGCAGCGTGCCTTTGCTTCTTTTCATACACGGAGGTGCATGGAACAGCGGGAGACGCCAGGACATCGCCTATGCCTGTAAATACTATGCAAAACAGGGATGTATTACAGCCACTCTTGACTATTCACTTGTTTCCGACAAGCACCCTGAGATAACAATCTACACGATGCTGGACGAAATCACCGAGTGCATAGGCGCAATGAAGAAGGATCTTGCTGAACGTGGATACAAAACGCCGAAAATTGCAATCAGCGGGTTCTCCGCTGGCGGTCATTTGGCTTTGTTGTACTCGTATTCACGAGCGGCAGAGTCTCCGATACCGATAGCCTTTGTCTTTGAGAAGGTTGGACCGAGCGATTTCAGCGAAAAGGCGTGGGGCGCGGAAATGTCTGCAGCGCTTGTTGCCTGTGGAACGAATCAAAAGGTTGACGCTGCTGACTTGGGGCTTCCAGAATCGCAGCGGCTCGTCGCCAGCCTTTCGCCTGTTTCATTCATAACAAAGGATTCCGTTCCGACCATATTCGCCTACGGCGGCAAGGACGATCTGGTCAAAGACTGGCACAGGAAAATTCTTGCTGAAACGCTTGAAGCTAACGGCGTTACCCATATTGCCGTTGATTTTCCGAATTCGCATCACGGGATGTGGGACGACCCGGACAAGACCGAGGAGTTCAGAAAAGCGGTCCTCTCCTACTGCGAGACGTATATGCCCTGAAATGATTTCAAACCCACCTGATTTGAGAGGTAAACCCTGGTTTACAGAGAAAGGAGAAAAAATTATGACATTCAGAAAAAGCTTATTGGATTACTGTTTGTTTCTGGCGCTGATCGTTGCGTCAATCCTGACAGTTGGCTGCGCCGGCGGTCAGAAAGCCTGGTCGAAAGAGGACGGGCAAGCGATTCTCAATCAGGTCTATGACAAAGAAAAGAACCTCGTGTACGATATGTACCTCCCGAAAGACCTGAAGAAAGACGCCCCTGTCCGGCTGGCGCTGTTCATCCATGGCGGCGCGTGGAAAGGCGGCAGCCGACATGACATTGCTTTCGCCTGCAAGCATTATGCGAAACAAAACTGTGTAACAGCTACGATCGAATACTCGCTTCTGTCCAAAGAACATCCCGAAGTTACGATTTCCACGATGCTGGATGAAATTACCGCCTGCATCAAAGCCATCAAGGAAAAACTGGAAGCAGAAGGCTATCAGACTTCTAAAATCGCATTGTCTGGCATTTCGGCGGGCGGGCATCTCGCGCTGCTCTATTCATACTCCCGAGCCGAAGAATCGCCCATCCCGATCGCGTTCGTGTTTGAGTTTGTCGGTCCGACTGACTTCAGCGAAAAAACCCTCGGCGCGAATGATTCGGCAGGAATTCTTTCTTTCATCGTAGGGAAGAAGATCAAACCCGAGTACGTGAACAAGTCGAAGGTCAAAAAGCTTGCAGACAGCCTGTCGCCCGTTTCCTTTGTAACGGAAAAATCTGTTCCGACGATCTACGCCTACGGAGGAAAGGACTGGCTTGTAAAGCTCTGCCACCGCGACGCTCTGACCCAGGCGCTGGAAAAGAACGGCGTTCCACACGTCTGCGTCGACTTTCCGAACTCGAACCATGGGATGAGTAACGACCCGGACAAGCTCGCGGAATTCAATAAGGCGGTTATGTCCTACTTCGATAAATACATGCCTTGAAAAGAGAATCGAAGAGGACGCTGGAATGAAAAGCGGGCTTGTACTTGAAGGGGGCGCTATGCGCGGTCTTTTTACCGCAGGCGTCCTCGACGTTCTGATGGAAAACCGCGTCCGGTTCGACGGTCTGATCGGCGTTTCGGCAGGAGCGTGTTTCGGCTGCAATTACAAAAGCGGTCAGATCGGGCGCGTGATCCGTTACAACAAGCGGTTTGCGCGCGATCCACGCTACTGCTCGTGGCGGTCGTTTTTCAGGACGGGCGACCTTTTCAACGCCGACTTCTGTTACCGCGAGCTGCCGACGACGCTGGACGTCTTCGACGCCACGGCGTTTGAGGCAAACCCGATGGAGTTCTACCTTGTTGTAACAGACTGCTCGACGGGCAAGCCCGTGTACCAACGCATCGATCAGGCGGACGAAAAGGCGTTCCAGTGGATACAGGCGTCTGCCTCCATGCCGATTGTATCGCGGCCCGTTGCAATTGACGGCGGCGAGTATCTCGACGGCGGTCTTTCCGACGCCATTCCCCTGCGCTATTTCGAGTCGCTGGGGTACGACCGCAACGTCGTGATTACGACCCGCCCGCGTGGATATCGCAAACCCCCGGAGGGAAAACTTCGGCTTTGGAAACTGTTCCTGCGGCGATTGCCGAAAGTCTGCGACGCCATGCAGTCGCGTTCCGAGCGTTACAACGCATCGCTGGATTATTTGGATTCCCGCGTTCAGTCCGGTCAGGCGTTTCTCATCGCGCCGGAACAGCCGCTCGAAATCTCCCGAATCTCCCACGATCCCGACCAGATGCAGCGCGTTTACGATACCGGTCGGACTGCGGGCGAACGAAATCTGAGCGCCATACTGGAATTTCTCTCACGATCTGAAAGCAAAATTGGAAGACGGTAACGGATTGAGCATAGCGAACGAAGTTACGCTTTGTTCAAAGTGTGCATAACAAAAGACGAAACCAGAAATCTCCTTTGGATGGCGTCTGTCTCGGGCGCCAACTTGACGGCTTGCCGTTAAGCGGCGAGGCGCCGCCCCCAATACGCGCTTCCGCGCGAGACGTATTGTAATCGCTCCCGTTGGTCGCTTTCGTACTTGACAGTGTAAGCGATTCTATTTATAAAAAAGCGAGAGTTCCGCTTACGCTTCCCTCTCGCACTATCGTAACTCTTTTATGATTTAAGTGTAACTACGCTCACCGCGTTCGCTCCGTTACCGCCTTTCATTTTCTTTTCCGCCAGTAAAGCAGACCGAAAACGCCCAGAACTAATAGCGCCCACGTCGACGGTTCAGGGACGCCGGAGCCGGGTTCGGGACCAGCCAAGCCAATCAGGTACAAACCGTCCGCTTTGCCTTGCAGACTGAACAGGTCGATAAACGACAGCGGCAGCCAGGATGAGTAGTCTTTACCGCTTTCAAACGCGCCGTTTTTCACCAGCAGATAATCTACGCCAGAAGACGCCCAGTCCTCAGCGTCGTCGTTTGCAAAGTCCAGCAGAACAACGCCTGCTTCGTCGTTGGCATTAAACAGACTGCTGGGGCTGAGGACTAAAAGGTCGTGATTTTCGTCCGCGCCGGTGAAGTCGCCAAATTCAAAGTAGGCAAAGCCGTTTGAATCGGCGTCATTGGTTATAAACGAAACGTTGCCGGTAACGTTGGCTTCTCCGATGGAATTGCCGGGGGAGAAGAACGCGTCGTTGATAACTTCAATGCTGCCTTCGAAATAGCCTTTGAAGTCCAGCTCGCTGTCGGTAACCGTAAACGTGTCCGCGACAACTTTGTTTTCCTCGTCTGCATAAATTTTCAGCGTTCCGTATCCGGTCTTTAGAATTGACCCCGCTTTAATCGACCCGACAAACGTTGTCATAACAGCGTTGTCAATCGTCAGTTCTTTTCCAGATGCGTCCACAGCGGCGGCGACGGCGACGCTGCCATCGTCGTTAATGCTTCCGCCGGTAAGATTGTACAGCGTCCCGCCTTCGGACAGAGCCAGCGTTCCAGATTCAACCGTTGTAGAGCAGGCATATCCAGGCGCTTGCGTCAAAGTGAGCGTACCTGCGCCGGCTTTGACAAAGGAGCCTTGTTCCGCGAAAGTGATGCCGACCGTATCGGGCAGCGTTTTAGACAAACCGTCGCCGACGCTGAATTCCAGCGTTCCTTCCGATTCGGCAGTTCCGACGTTGAACGTTCCGGAAAGAGAATCTATATAGTCCAAATTCGCAGTCAACTTGCCGCCGTTGGAAATATTAACAGTCTGAAGCTGGTAATTGTTGTTTGAAACATTACTGCGTCCAGCAATCGTAACCTGAGCTTTGTCAATGACCACGCTCTGAGTGGCGTCAGACAAAAAGATGCCGCCGTCGAAATAATACGTTCCTGCGTCCTGGAACGTCAAAACGGAATTGGCGTTTGACAGATAAAGATCGCTTCCGTTTTCGCCAGCATAGTTGCCGGTAAACGTTGCAGAAGTACTGTCGCCAGAGAACGTAATTCCTTTTCGGGCTTCAATCGCGCCGGCGATTCCCGAGGCAGTGTTGTTTTGGAATAAAAACGAACCCGTCGAAATTTCTACCGATCCGACAGCAACAATGAAGCCGGAGTTGCCGTTTGGAGCTGTGTTGTTACTAATGGTAAATACCGAGTTTTCTGACTTCCCTTTCAACGCGACCGATGCGTTCGTATGGATCGCGCCGCCGTTTTTGTTTAAGGCAGAGTTATTGTCAAAAGTAACCGTTTCGCCTGTAATCGTAACTTTGTAGTTTGTATTTGTATTATTAAATCGGATTGCGCCTCCAAAATTTGTAGCTTGATTATTGCTAAAATTAATTGTGTCGAAATCAAGATCAATTCCAGTTCCTGTGGAATAGATAACGCCGCCTTCGTTTTTTGCGGAGTTGCCGGTAAACGTCAAGACGGAGTTATTATCCTTTCCAGTCATCGTGATCGTACTGCTGGAATAAATGCTTCCGCCGTTATTCCGCGCTGAGTTGTTAGTAAACGTAACCTTTGAACCTGTAATACTCAAGGCGTTGTTGTTACGAATCGCTCCGGAGTTGTTGCAGGCATTGTTGTCAAAGATCATTTCGTCACAATTAATGGTTACGCCTTTTCCCGCAAAAATTGCGCCGCCAGAACCCGTGCCATTTCCATAGAAGGAAACTGTATTGGTTCCATTGATAGTTAAATCTCCAGAGGAATTAATAATCCCGCCATAATTGCCGTCGCCTGACCCTTGGAATTTTGTAAATGAAGCATTGTCCAGGTTCAACGTTACCGTGGATGTAGCTTGATCCATGATTAAAAAAATGCCGGCAGTATTCTGGGCAATGTCGTTGTTCTGGAATTCGACGTTTTTGAATGTCAGGTTATAGTTTTTGTTTCCCAGTTTTAGTACGTAGTTTCGGGAATTGGGAAGAGCGCCAATATACTGTTTGTCGCCTGTTGCCGATTGAACGGTAAAATCAGTAACAGTATAATTAGAAGAACTTTCAACTCTCACGGAAGAGCTAAAAGGCGCGATGCTGGTTGCAGACGTGCCAGAAACGCTGATAACGTCGCCAGAAGCCCAGCCGTCAGCTTTTTGAACCGTTGAAACGTCTGTACCGGTAGCGGTTTCTGTTCCGCCGTTGGTGCGAACGACCGTTTGAGCGTTGACAACGACTCCAAACGCTAAAACCGCCAAAATGGAAAAAAGAATCCTGCCGCGGGTTAAAATGCGGGAATGGAAAAATGAGCAGTTTCGAATATTAGCCATAATTTTACTCCTTCATGGGTAAAACTGGAATTACGGTTATATAAAACATCTTTTGCGCCGGAACTCCCGAGGACAAAATATAGTTTCTTACAATATATATTATAAACCATATTTGAAAATCTTTAAACGCTAAAAAGAATAAATTTAGAAAAAAACGAAAATTTTTAATAAAACAGATAAAATTATTACATATATCAGAGACGAGCAATCAGCAAAGTTGCAACCGGGTTACGAGCATGGGGAAAAGCGAGCGTAAAAAAACGCGCTGAGGAGAGATTCCTCAGCGCGTTTTATGAATTATCTAATCAGAAACGCAGTCTTAACGACCTGACGTCTGAAACGAAGATCAGTCGGTTTCGTCGTTTTCAGCTTTTTTGTTCTGATGGAAGACAGCGTGGCAATCGTCGCAGGACTTGTGCAGAGCGGCCATGGCTTCTTCGGCGGCGGTTGCGTCTTGAGCGGCAACGGCTTTGGCAACGGCGGCGGCAGCGTCGCGTCCCTGAATTGAGAACGCAGTCCATTTAACGGTTTCGGTCGGCTGTTCGGTTTCAGCAGCGTTGGCAATGCTTCCCTGCATCAAAGCAGCAACAGCGGCGCAGTTGGCAAGGCATTCGTCCTGCTTTTTGTCCATGCGTTTGGGAATCGTTCTCTTCATTTTGGAATCGATGTTGGGAACCTGCTTCATCAAGGAAGCCAGCGGAGCGACTTTCGTCCAGGCGAGAGCGTCGGTCGAAGCTTCAGCGGTTTTAATAGCTTCAAAAGCAGCCTTGGCTTCTTCGTAGGTAGTGGCGGCAGCCAACGCCTGAGCGGCTTTGACCAGATTCGGAGCCTTTGCCTTATAGTCGCTGTCCTGATCGTTCAAACCCAAAGCCAGGAAGAATACAGTCAAACCAGCGGCGTTTTCAACAACGTCGTCTTTGTTGTCGGCAAACTGAGCGGGATCAGCAAGATCCTCTTCCATTTCTTCCATGTACTTCTGAACCTGAGTCGTCAACGCGGCAGCCGGAGCGTAAGCGGAGACAGCGTCAGCCGGAGCGGCGGGAGCGGCTTCAGCAACGGGAGCCGGTTCTTCAACAGCGGGAGCTTCTTCAACAGCCGGGGCTTCTTCGACAGCGGGAGCTTCGGGAGCAACTTCTTCTACAGCCGGAGCGGCCGGTTCAGCCGGAGCGGCTTCTTCAGCGGCTGGGGGTTCAGGAATATTGGTTTCTTCAACAACTACTTCTCCCTTTTTAACAACCGGTTCATCAGCCGGAGCGGCCGGTTCAGCCGGGGTTTCAGGAGCGGCTTCTTCAGCAGGAGCAGCCGGTTCAGCGGGAGCGGCTTCTTCAGCGGGGACTTCAGGAGCGGCTTCTTCAGCAGGAGCAGCCGGTTCAGCCGGGGTTTCAGGAGCGGCTTCTTCAGCAGGAGCGGCCGGTTCAGCCGGGGTTTCAGGAGCGGCTTCTTCTGCCGGCGCAGCTTCTTCAGTGGGGACTTCAGGAGCGGCTTCTTCTGCCGGAGCAGCTTCTTCAGCGGGGACTTCAGGAGCGGCTTCTTCTGCCGGAGCAGCTTCTTCAGCGGGGACTTCAGGAGCGGCTTCTTCTGCCGGAGCAGCTTCTTCAGCGGGGACTTCAGGAGTTACTTCTTCTACAACCGTTTTTTCAACGATGGTTTCTTCAACAACAGCTTGTTCAACTGGCGCGGTTTCCGTACCTGTGCCAGTAGGGGCGGTAGTCGGAGTCGGATTGCATCCAACAACAAACAACAATGATGTTACAATAGCTAAAGCGGTTCTTTTCATGTGAGTCATTCTCCGTAATGAAAAAGGCAGGAAACTGATGTTGAAACGCACAACCGTTTCATTCTTTTTTATATTCTAGTATAAATTGAAATAATTACAAGGGGCGGGGGAATTGCGAACATCTCAACGCCTAAATGTACAACTTCGATTACCGCCAGAACTCGTCGGCGGACGAAATCAGCTTGTCCGGCTGAGCTTCTTTGAGGGCGTCCTCCGAGCCGTAGCCCCACGTTACGGCGATGGTATGGACGCCAGCGCTTTTGCCCGCATATACGTCGCTGGTCATGTCGCCGACCATAACGGCGGCATCCGGGTTGACGCTGTACTTTTCCAGCAGCATTTTAATCATTTCCGTTTTAGTATACCCGTCCGGACGCGAGTCGGGCGTTACAACTTCCACGATTTTGTCTCTCATGCCGAACTTGTCCAGAAGCCGCATCGTCGGAACGCGGCGTTTGTTGGTGGCGATATAAATCCGTTTTCCCCCTTTGAAAAGACGGTCAAACAGGGATTCAATTCCCGGATACATTTTCGTGTCGGGATAGTCGGACGTATCGTACTGAACCTTGAACTCGCGGCAAATGCTGTCGATTGTTTTCTCGTCGGCGGAGGGAAGGAACATCTTCACCGACATCTGCAGCGGCGGGCCGATAACGAAGTCTGTATCAAACCGGTCGACGTCAGGAGTGTACTTTTGCAGCGCAGCTTTCATGCACGATCGCAAATCCCCATACGTGTCGAGCGTCGTCCCGTCGAGGTCGAAAAAAAAGTCGGTATAATTCTGAACAGGCGGATTTGACATATTCTCCTTGAATTTTTCCTGATAGGAAAATCGTCGTTGTCATTGAATTCTCAGAGTATTATATTCAAATTCCAGACCGCGTCAAGAGAAATTTTATAGAGATAATTGAACCGCTACGCGATTCTTCAGGACGGCTTAAGCGTCCCGGCTCGACTCCCGTTCTTCTTTCAGGCTCAGGCGGATCATCTGCCACGAGTTCCAGGAGTTGTGGCACAGAATATACATCAGCGGGACAATCGCGACCATGGGTTCGCAGAATTCCATGGCAAGGGCGACGGTAACGGCGATGTTCTTTTGTCCCAGCGTCTGCGAGGATTCCCGGGGAAACTCTTTGGAAAGGAAATGTCCCAGGGTAAAGTTGGTAACGCAAACCGCCAACGCGGTTAAAAAGCACATCGGGACGAACCATCGCTGGCTGGCGTCGAGTTCGTTCCAAATCGTATTGGACGCCCCGGAAAGCATAATCGTAATACAGCAAACCCAAAGCAGAAACGAAATCATTCTGTACGCCTTGGGGAACCGGTTCTTTGACGACGGCGCAATCCAGCGAATTATCAGCGAGACGCCGACGGGAATAAAAATCAAAAATCCGACGCGCTGCGCTATCGGCAGAAAGAGTTCCAAAAATCCTTTGTCCGCCGCTTCCGGGAGCAGGTGAGGCAAGATCAACGGAATGGCAACAGCGACGGTAAACGTCGTCATGACAAACGCCGTTACGCCGTATTCGATGTTCTGTTTTAAAAAGCTGATAACCGACGGCGCGGCAGACCCCGTCGGGGCGATTCCCGCCATAAACGCTCCGACTGCCAGTACCGGCTGATTCAACGCAGAGAAAATAAAATAGAACGTCAGAGGAATCGCGAGGTTAGCAGCAACAATCGCAAAGACGCTGGCGCGAATTCTCAGCTGATTCCAGTTGAGCTGCAGGAAAACCAGAAAGAGCATCCCCATCACCAAATACGGAACCGCAGCTTTATACGCGTTGAGCCACGGGCACGACAGCCCAATAGCGAACGCGCTGAGAAGCGAAAGCGGAGCGAACAGGAGGCGGAGGGTTTTCATGGGGGGAGGGAAATTAATGGAAGGCGGTAATGGAGCGAACGCAGTGAGCGGAATTACGCATTCGCCGACAGGCGAACGTAACGATGGAATAACCAAATATCAACGATTAAAATATCAAAGGCGGTTGGTAATACAGGCGTTTTGGTTCGCCTAACGGCGAACTGCGTAACTCCACTCCCGTTGGTCGTTTCGTTACCGCCTTCCAATCACTCGTAGCTCTAAATCTCTTTCTGCCATTTCTGAATTAAAGCCAGAGCGTCAAGGGGGGTGAGGGTGTTAATATCGACACGAGACAGCTCGGTCAGAACCGGGTTGTCGACCGGGTCGAAGAACGTGAGCTGAACCATGCCGTCTGCGGTTTGGAGCCGGTTGGTTTTGGACGGACGGTGTTTTGTTTTGATTTGCGCGGACTGTTCCGGGCTGTCGTCGTTTTCCAGTTCCAGCAAAATCTCGTTGGCGCGGTTGATAACCGAAGTCGGGACGCCGGCGAGTTTGGCGACGTGAATTCCGTAGCTTTTGTCTGCCGCGCCGGGAACGATCTTGTGCAGGAACGCGATGTCGCCGTTGTATTCCCGAACCGCGACGTTGAGGTTGGCGATGCCGTCGCCGTGGTCGCCCAGGTCGGTCAGTTCGTGATAATGCGTTGCGAACAGGGTTCTGGCGTGAACGGTTTGATGCAGATGCTCGACCACCGCCCAGGCGAGAGAAATCCCGTCGTAGGTGCTGGTGCCTCTGCCGATTTCGTCTAAAATGACGAGGCTTCTGGCGGTGGCGCGGTTGAGGATTCTCGCCGTTTCGGTCATTTCCACCATAAACGTTGACCGCCCACGGGACAGCTCGTCGCCCGCCCCGACTCGGGCAAAGATTTTATCGACAATCCCGATTTTCGCCCGTTTTGCTGGCACGAACCCGCCGATCTGAGCCAGAATAACGATCAGCGCCGCCTGACGAATAAACGTGCTTTTCCCCGCCATGTTCGGGCCGGTGATAAGCTGAATATACCCGTGCTCCTGGTCGCAGACGATGTCGTTGGGAATGAAGTCTCCTTCGGGGCGGGTGATATCCAAAACCGGGTGCCGCCCGTCGATAATATCGAGAATCGGCTCCTCGGTCATTTCCGGACGGCAGTAGTTTCTGTCACGCGCCAGCGTCGCCAGCGACTGTAATGCGTCCAGTTCCCCCAGCACAGTGGCGGTTCTGTACATTTGTTTATGATACGCCGCCGTCTGTTCCCGCAAGTAGGAGAACAGCGTCTGTTCCAGTTCCAAAGAGCGTTCTTCCGCCGTGAGGGCTTTTTCTTCGTACTCCTTGAGTTCCGGGGTGATGTACCGTTCGGCGTTTTTGAGCGTCTGCTTTCGGATGAAGTAGTCTGGAATCTGTTTGCTGGAATTGGCGTTGGTGATTTCCAGATAGTACCCGAAAACGCGCGTATACCCGACTTTGAGATTGCTGATGCCGGTCTGCTCCTGCATTTTCGCCTGATAGTCCGCCATCCATTGCTTGCCGGTTATGGAGATGTTGCGTAAATCGTCCAGCTCCGCAGAAAATCCCGGCTTGATAAACCCGCCGTCGTGCGCCTGCGCCGGGCAGTTTTCTACCAAGGCGCGTTCCAGCAGAGCTGTCAGGTCTTCGCACAGATCGATAGAGTCTCGAACGCGTGACAGCAGCTCCGACGAGCAGTCTTGAAGAATCCGCTTGATTTCCGGCATGAGCCGCCACGTCTTGCCCAGATAGCTCAAATCCCGGGGCGTGGCGCGATTCGTGCTGACGCGGGTCAGAAGACGCTCGATGTCGTAAATGCCGTCGAAGACGCTTCGCAGGGCGTCGCAAATATGCGGGTTGTTGACCAGTTCTTCCACCGCCGATTGACGCCGATTGATGCGCTCGATGTCCATCAGAGGGTCGGAAAGCCAGCTGGAAAGCAGACGCGCGCCGACCGCTGTAACAGTCCGGTCAATTGCGCCCAAAAGCGACCCTTCCCGCCGGTTGCCGCGGAACGTGTAGTTGATTTCCAGACTCCGGCGCGTCGCTTCGTCAATTTCCAGCGTCTTGCTGGAACTGTACGGCAAGAGGGCTTCGATATGATCCAAAGACGTTTTCTGCGTCTCGACCAGATAGTCCAACGCCGCGCCCGCCGCTCGAATCGCCTGCGCGTCCTGTTCCGTCTCAGCAAAGCCGAACCCGTCCAGATTCCGGGTGTGAAAATGCTCCGTCAAGACTCGAAACGCGTTGTCGAACCCGAACTGCCAGTTCATGCGCCGGGTTATCATGACGGAATTGAGAATGTAGTCCGGCAGAAGCTGGGAGTCGTCTTCGATGAGAATTTCGCTGGGATGGATTCGGGCGATCTGGTCAGCCAGCTCGGATCGGAGAAAGCCCGCCGCCTGAAATTTCCCGGTGGACAGCTCAATCCACGCCATGCCGATGTAGTCGTGTTTGCCGTCGACAACCGCCGCCAGATAGTTGTTAGACCGCGGGTCGAGTATGCAGTCGTCTGTAATTGTCCCGGCGGAAACGACCCGGGTAACCTCTCGCTTGACGATGCCCTTGGCAAAGCGCGGGTCTTCCATCTGGTCGCAGACCGCCACTTTCAGCCCGGAATTGACCGCTTTTGACAGATACTGATCCAGCTGATGATGCGGGAACCCGCACATGGGCGAGGCGTTGGGGCCTTTGTCGCGACTGGTCAACGTCAGGCTCAGCACGCGCGCCGCCGTTCGGGCGTCGTCGTTGAACATCTCGTAGAAGTCGCCCATTCGGAAAAACAAAATCGTATCTGGAAACGCTTTTTTCGCCTCCAAATACTGTCGCATCATCGGGGTTTGGTCAGCCATTTGCTTTATATAATTGATATAACCTTGTTTTTCGATGTATTCTAACATCTTTACAGGTTTTGTCAAGTTACGGGGCGCCCCAATTAAGAACAGTCGGGGCTCGCTATAAGCTCTCGTCGCTTAAGATTTCAGCCAACATTTTGACGCCTTCTACCAGACGCGGACCGGGGCGGAGAATAATATCTCCGGGGATTTCTGTTATAATGCGCTTGTTTTTTATAGCCGGGACGGATTCCAGACCGGGGTAATTCAAGAGCGCGTCGGCAGTTACGCCGGCTTCCATTTGAGGAAACAAGATAATGTCCGGGCTGTATCCGATCAGGCGTTCCGGAGAGATGTTGGAATACTGCTGGGACAGGTCGTCTGAGAGGTTGACGCCTCCCGCCAGCCGAACCGATTCCGCGACGAACGTGTTCCCGCCGACAATACAAAGCGGATTATGCCAGACGACAACCAGAACCCGCGGTTTGTGGGCGTCAGGGTCGACGCCTTTGTCTTTGAGCCGCTTCTCCCGCGACTCGGAAATCTCCTTCAGCTGCGCCTGCAGGCTCTCAACGAGCGTTTTCGCCTCGTCCTCTTTTTGAACCCGCTTGCCGGTTTGACGAATCGCCTCGAACAGGTCGTCGAACGTTTTCGGGTCGTTCCGATAGACGTCTATTCCCTTTGACAACAACGTCTTATGAATTCTGTCGTCGATGAAGTCCGCAGACAGAACAACCGTCGGGCGGAGCGTGTACAGCTTTTCCCAGTTGGGCGACGCGTACTGACCGGCAATAGGAACAGACTGGGATTCCGGCGGGTAATTGCAGGCGTCAGAGCGTCCGACGAGCAGGTCTTCCGCCCCCAAACGATAGACAATTTCAGTATAATTAGGAGAAAGCGACACCACCCGAACCTCGTTTTCGATAACCGGCGGCGCCTGATCCGTATTGCATCCGCAGATGAATACGCAAATCAGGGCGAGCAGAACGGCAGGGAGCGAGGTTTTATTCATAGGGAGCGAATTAGCAATTGTCAATTAGCAATTAGCAATTACGCAAAGCGCCTCAACAATTGAAAATTGCTAATTGCTCATTGCTAATTGCTCATTATACCCCCAAAATCCCCCTTGTCAATACTTGCCTAAATTATCTGTTCATCGCTACAAATTACCCACTTTTATATTTATTAAAAAAATCGAAAAAAAAGACGCTTTTTTCAAAACGTAACCTATAATTCGGACGTCTGGAAGAGGATAAGCGGTTATCCCCAGACGAGTTTTTTCAGACGTAGGGCTGAAATGAGTTTTGAACCTGAATTTTTACAGCAGATTAAACCCGATTGGGTGGAATGGTTTCTCAGCCGTCCGGCGTTGGCTCAGTTGATAATTGTATTTCTGGTCAGCTGGGCGATGGCGTGGGCTGTCAATCGCTATTCGCGTTACGTTGCGATCTGGTTCGACTTGATAACCCGATCCATTCCGAACGGCTCCGACCCGGCAGACTACGTCAAATCCGCTCGGCGCGCTGCAAAACTGGAAACGTTTTTCTGGACGCCGTTGTTTGCCGCCGCGCTGACGGGCGTTTACGCTCTGTTTGTTCATCGGGGCGGGGTCGCAGACCTGTTACTGTATTTTGAAGTTGGCGGCTGGACGACAGCGCTGCGTTCGATTTGGGACGCAAACCTGTTCCATCCGATGGGCTTGCAGAACTTTATCGGATTTTTTGTCCTGTCAATAATATTGCTGGCGGCAACCCTGTGCGACGTTCGCCGGAAGATAATTCCAGACATGATTCCCCTGGCGGGAATCGCTGCAGGAATCGCCTTGGCGCTGACGACGCAAACGTTGTTCGTTCACGTTGAGCTGTACAAACCGTTAAATACGACAGACTACGCGCTAATCCCGATTTCAAACCAGTTCACGCCGCTGACGTTTGCGGCGCCCTACCTTGCCCCGAATTGGGACTTGGGAACGAAAATCCTGCTGGCGTGCGGCTGCTGGGCGTTTTTCGCCTTTGCGTTTTTATTCCGACCCATCCGGTTGAGAAGAATCCGGCGTCGGCTGGGATTGTACTTCCTCCGCCTGGTTCGCGATCGGGTAACGTACGCAACGCTTGCAATCGCGGTTATCGGATTAAGCGCGACGATTTGGACGCTGTGCAATTCAGACGTTACCCGTCAAAACGCCGTTTTGAGTTCGCTGTTCGGCATGACCTTTGCCGGACTTGCCGTTTGGGCGGTGCGAATTGTCGGACGGCTGACGCTGGGCATGGAAGCGATCGGATTTGGCGACGTTACGCTTATGATGGCGATCGGCGTCTTTACCGGCTGGCAGGCGATCCCGATTATATTTTTCCTGTCCCCCGCAACCGGGCTGATTGTTGGCGTGATCATGCTGTTCTGCGGACAGCGTCACGTTCCCCTGGGGCCGTTTTTGTGCCTCACAACCGCGATATGGTTCCTGTGTTTTGATTTCCTTTGGGACTTTTGTCTGCCGATGCTCCTGCTTGGCGCGTCGACAGTTATCACTATCCTGCTGGTCTGCCTGGCGTTAATGGCGGCGATGCTGTGGATTATACAGATTATCAAATTCAAATGGTTACTCACCCAAACAAAGCCATGAAATACAATACTACGCTTTTACTTGCCGTTTTAATGATTGTAACGACTGTCGGCTGCCAGTCCGTGCCGTGGAAGAAGAATCCGCCTGCGGAACCGCCGGAGATGGCTGCAATGCGGAATCAGATTCAGCAGTACCAGGCTCGAACCAACGCGCTGGAGGCGTCGAACTCCCAGATCAACATTCAGCTGGCGCAAAAGCAGCAGGACTTGCTCAAAGCGAAGGATGAGATCAGAAGGGAAAACGAAATCAAGATGGCGTTGACTCAGGAAAACAATTTGCTCAAAAGAGAACGCGGCGAACTGATTGCTAAAAACAGCGATCAGGCGAAAAGACTTGACATTGTCGCCGGCGCCCTGAAGGTCAACGGTACGACCGCTATCGTTCCCAATAACACCGTTATTCCTGTCGTGGATTTCAACGACGTGCATGGCGCATACGCTCGGCGCGACGGACAATATTACCGCGTCAGCGTTCCGGTTGACGACCTGTTTGAAAGCGACCAGGTTACGCTTACCGAGGACGGGAAACAGAAAGTCGTTTCCATCGCTCAGCGGCTGGCGTCCAACTTCGGACAGCGTCAGTTCCGAATCGAAGGGCATACCACGCCCATTCAGGAAGTCTCGGCATCCGACCCGGCGATCAACACGCCGCAAAAGCTCACCATCGCGCAGGCGACTGCCGTTTTTGACGCCATTGTCGCCGCGAACGCGATTCCGGAAGAAAGCCTGAGCGTTACAGGCTGCGGAACGTCGCAGCCGATGGTTTCCATGTCGACGGCGCAAGGACAAGCCATGAACAAGCGCATAGAGTTTGTCGTATTACCGTAAGAGAGTGGCGAGTAACGAGTAGCGAGTAGCGAGAAAACGCAAAGCGTCTCACAAACATATCTCGCAACTCGCAACTCGCAACTTATAATTCTCCCATGTCTACCCTCAACTCTCCTGCCGTTCTACTCGTTCGTCCTGACGACATCTGCAATCTGGAAGAATATCTTTCTTTAGCGGAAAGTGAGTATATTCATCATGTACGCCATTCGCAGGTTCGGCAGAACTGGATAGTCAGCCGCATTCTTGTCAAGCGTCTGACGGAAAGCGTTCTTGCTCAAAATCAATCTGGCGAGTTCGTCTATTCTGATTATTCGGTTATATCCAAAAACGATAAAGGGAAAGGATGTCAGCCGTTTGTTATCGATAAAAGCTGCGTCCGTTTGCCGTACTGGTACGCTATATCGCACGTAGACGGATTCGTTGCTGCCGGAATTGACTGTAACAACCCCTTCGGCTTGGATTTGTGTAAAGTCGGCGCGGTTGCCCCCGTCGTTGAACGACGCATGTATACGGAACGAGAAAAGAGAGCTCTTGCCGACGCAGCATCAGAATTCCGCCCGGTTTTGTCGTCTCTGATTTGGGCGGCGAAAGAAGCGGCGTATAAACTCATTTCGCGTCAGACTCTCGAACCGTTCGTCCCGACGCGGTTTGAACTCGCCAGCGACGTAACAGAGGTTCAGCCAGCGCAGACCGCCCCGTTTGATTCGTCTGGTCTGTTACTGGATTTCTCCGCGCCGCAATTTTCAAAAGAAAAAGTCGCGTATACCGGCAAAGAAGAAACGCTCTGCGCGACAGTCCAGTTCTGCCGGTATGAGGAAGTTGTTGCAGTCCTGGCGAGTCGATGAATTCCGGGGGCTTACGCACCCCGGCTCGCCTACGCTTTGCGAAATTGCTAATTGCTAATTGAAAATTGCTAATTATTCTTCTCCCCACTTCGTAGACCGCGAGCGTTTTTTGTCGCTCTGTCTTGCTTTGTTTTCCAGACGACGGCGGATTGACCCGAGCGTCGGTTTGGTGGGGATTCGCTTTTTCGGCGGGACGATAACGACGGCAATGATGTGACGCAGTTTGGTCAGGCAGTCCTGCTTGTTTTTGACCTGGTCGCGGGTCAGCTGGCTTTTGACGATGAACTCGCCCTCCTTCGTCCAGAAAGAGGGGTATCGCTGACGAAGCCGTTCGAGCGCGTCCGCATTGAGCGCGCCAATTTCCGTCGGCTTCCAAACGAGCATGACTTTGCTGGAAACTTTGTTGACGTTCTGTCCGCCCGGTCCGCCGCTGCGAACGCAACTGAACTGGAACTGGTCGCCGGGGATGGTCAGGTCTTTGTTGATTACGAGATCCATTTTATCCAACGTTAATCCAGGAATCGATGTTTTCAAACGTGTACGGGTCGCGCTGCGGCCGGTCGAACAGGAACGAGTTGTTGGCGACGTCGGCGTTTTCTCCAACGTACTTTTGTGCCGCGGCGTCCCATTCCAGAGACGGCAAATCGTGAACCATCATGATGTTGCCGGTTAAGCCGGTAACGTCCGTATTGAATCCCAGCCAGGCAGGATAGTACGTGTTGACGTTTCCGGTTTTAACGCAGTGCGAGAAATGAACGTGCTCGCCGCCCTTTTGAGCGATCGGCAGCCCTTTGCCCTTGACGCGGCTGACCATGCAGTACTGCAAGTCGCGCCCAACGTCGATGTCGTTCGGACCGGGTTCCCAGTTGAGGATTTCCGGCGAGCTGGCTTCCGGTTTGTCGAAGGGCCATTTCGCCAGATACCAGCCCTCGGTTCCTTCGATTTTAATGCCGATGGTTGTGTCGCTCCAGATTCTCATCTTAACGCCGTTGGCAAAGACCGCATTGACATCCCAGTTTGGCGCGGTCGTCCAGGCGACGTCGGCAGGTGGGAAATCCTTGATGTTATCCGTCTTGCCGGGAATTGTGTAACGGGTTTTCGGGTCGTCCGTATTGACGGAGAACTTCACCGGCGGCTGCGCGTCGGAGTTCGCCGCCCAGTAGGCAATGTTGATAAGGTGGGCGCCCCAGTCCGGCAGGGTTCCGCCGGCGTAGGAGAAATGGTTGCGCCAGTTGATATGCAGACGCCCGGGAATGAACGGCAGAATTGGCGCGGGGCCTGACCAGAGGTCGTAGTCCAGCGTCGGGGGAATCGGTCGGACGTTGAAGTCCATATTGTTGCGAATCCGGTTTCCGTGCGGGAGGAGAACCTTGATGTTTTTCAGTTCGCCGATGATCTTGTTTCGGCACAGGTTGGCGACTTTCTGGCAGACGTCGAACGTGCGGAACTCGGACGCGACTTGCAGGACTTTTCCTGTCTCCTTTTGCGTCTGGACGAGTTTCTGCCCCTGGCGAATCGTGAGGACGGGTTTCTCTGTAATAACGTGTTTTCCGGCTTTCATGGCGTAGACGGACATGAGAACGTGCCAGTGGTCGGGCGTAACAACGTCGATCGCGTCAACGTCTTTCCGGTTGACGACGTCGCGGAAATCCTTGAACGCCGCCACGCTGTAGGTCGTTCCCGTCTGCTTTGTGTACGTACTGTTGACGAAATTTTTGACGTCGTTGAGATGGTTCTCGTCCGGGTCGCAGATAGCGACGATCTGCTGTTCCTTGTTTTGTAACATCAGCGGACAGTTCCAATAGCGGGAATGACTTCCGCAGCCGACGACGCCCATCGCGACGCGTTCGTTGGCGGACACGGCTCCGTCCAACCCCAGCGCAGACGCTGGCGCGACAATCGGCGCCGCTACTGCCGCAGCAGTCAACCCTTTAATAAAATCTCGTCTGGTAAGCGATGACATAGTTATATCTCCGTAAATCTAAAGGTGAAAGTTTTTAGTTGCGAGTTGCGAGTTGCGAGTTGCGAGTTGCGAGAAAAAAGTGCAACTCGCATTTATCGCGTATAATTAATAATATTGTATCACGTGTATTATTCAAAGTCAACCCCTGAGCAGATCGCTTGCGTAATTACTAATTACTAATCACTAATTACTAATTATCCTCCGGGTACATCTCCAGAATGGACTTCTTAAACGGTTCCCAGGGCCAGTGGGATATCCATTCGCGGTACTGGAACGTGCCCTCTTTTTCCGCCAGGTCGATAACGGCTCTGGCAAGCGCGCCGGGATTTTCCGGTCCGTAGAACGGCTGACCGGACTTCTCAACCGCCTCTTTGACTTTGGCATAGTTGCGAACCCAGAGCAAATCGTAGGACAGCAGCGCCACGTCTACGCGGCGTTTGAGAACCGGGTCGTCCTTGACGGCGTCGCGCGCCCGGGCGACGATTTCCGCCGACTGGTTAAACGACGCCGGGTCGAGCCATTTGTCTGTGTTCGGCATAAAACAGCGCAGGTAGACGTTGGACGCCCAGGCTTTGTCGTGAATAAAATCGAGGTATTCCAGCAGAATCGGTCCGGCTTTGGGTCCGTAGTAGTTCACAAAGAACTCGTTCCAGAGGGCTTTCTCGTCCTGATCCGGGTTCCAGAGCAGGTGCATGATAACCCAGTACCGGGCGTAGACGAAGTCGCTGACGGTCGTGTCGCGGTCGCCCTGTTCGTACAGTCCGATGGTTTTGTTGTCAACGAAAAACCGGATGTTGGGCGCCAGCGCTCGCATGTTGGGGTGCGGCTGAAGATAGAACGAGAAGTTTGTTACATAGTCCCAGACAAACAGCTGCGGCGCGATTTGCGCCCAGCCCTCGATGTCGTCTTTGAGCGTTTTGTTAGACTCGTCCGTCAGCGGCTTGAGGAACGAACATTCAATCGTACACAGCCGAACAATAACGTTGTGACGCGGCTTAATCGTCTTGGGCGGCTTGCGGGTGTACTGATACGCCAGCGTGTCAACCCAGACGTTGGGAAACTCCTTCTCGATGTCCGCCGCGACTTTGTTGACGAAGTTGATCAGCGATGCGGCGTGCGACCCTTCCGCCTCGTCCAACGCGCGGCATTTCTCACACGTGCAGTACCCGTGCCAGTCGTTTTGGCTGATAGAAATAATCGTCGCGTTGGGGTTCTTCCGCAGGGCTTCCAAGGCGTTTTTGGTCAATTCCGCCCGCATTTCGTCGTTGGCGAGGCACAGCTGCGTCCCGGCTCGATGAACCTGTTCCGGCGGGAGCGACGCCATGAGTTCCTTCGCGCCAGCCGACGGCCACGCCCAGTCCGGATGCCCGAACTTGCGAACGCCGTTGATTTCCGGGAACCAGTCCGGGTGATCTTTGAAGTACTTCTCGCCCGGGATTAGGTGGTTAAACGAATGGACGAAGAATTGATACGTGTGATGTCCGCCCAGCTCCGGCCCCAGGGCTGGCCGCGAACCGTTGTTTTTGCATCGGGCAGCAAAGACGGGAGTGCGAAATCCGACTTTATACGACGACTCCCGATAGATCAGCTTCGGCGCGTACCGGACGTCCAGCGGCGCGATGGTCAGATTGGGCGTTTTTGGAACCGTCGATTCCGTATCCGTCCACCAGCGAACGCCGAGCTTGTCTTCCAGGAACGTATAGACCGCGTAGAGCGTCCCGCGCTGATTGTGCCCAGCCAGAATAATCGAGCCGTCGTCAAGAGACTTCATGAAAATCTCGTCCAGCTTAAACGTCGAGAAATCCACCGTCTTGAGCGCCTTGTTTGTCTTGCCGACGTAAATCGCCTTCGCGCCGCCGGGAAGGTCTTTTTCCGAAATCGTCTTGAACGCAACCCCGGTAATTTCAGTCAGGTAATTTTGCAGTTCAGACGCCGCCGTCTTTTCAACCGGCGTCGGTTCGTCCGGCAGAACGATTGTGTACGCCGTTTCGTTGTTGTTGGTCAATGTAACGCTTTGAGCGTTTGCTACCGTTTGCACCATAACAAGCGCGAGAGCCAATAATAATGTTAATCGTTTCATGATAGTTTTAACTGTGTGAATGTTGAGGCGGCGCAATATAGCCGCCAATTGACGAATTCTTTCCGATAGCCGAAAAAAGGGCTAATCTTTTTCTGGATACATCTTCTTAAGCGGTATCTTTAACTCGTTTTCCCATGCCCAGGAACCGCCGCCTTCCTTATACTGGAACGTGCCTTCTTTTTCCGCCAGGTCGATAATGGCTCTGGCAACCGCGCCGGGATTTTCGGGGCCGTAGAACGGCTGACCGGACTTCTCAACCGTCTGTTTGACTCTGGCGTAGTTGCGAACCCAGATCAGGTCGTAGGACAGCAGGGCGACGTCTACGCGATGTTTGAGAACCGGGTCGTCCTTGACGGCGTCACGCGCCCGGGCGACGATTTGACCCGACTGGTTCAACGCCTCCGGTGTGAGCCATTGGTCGGTGTTGAGCATAAAGCAGCGCAAATAGACGTTGGATTCCATGGCTTTGTCGTGAATAAAATTGATATATTTCAGCAGGATCGAACCGGCTTTGGATCCGTAATAGTTCACGAAGAATTCGTTCCACAGCGCGTTTTCGTCCAAATCCGGATTCCAGAGCAGATGAGCGATAACCCACGACCGGGCGTGAACGAAATCGCCGACGGTTGTGCCGTAGTCGCCCTCTTCAAAAACGCCGATAGCGTTGTTATCGACGAAAAATCGAATGTTTGGCGCCAATACGCGGAAGTTGGGGTGCGGCTGAAGATAATGCCAGAAGTCGGTTGTGTAGTCCCAAATAAACAGATGCGGCGCGATTTTCGCCCAGCCTTCGATGTCGTCTTTGAGCGCCTTGTTTGTTACGTCCGTCAGCGGCTTGAGGAACGAACATTCAATCGTACACAGCCGGACAATAACGTTGTGACGCGCCTTGATCGTCTTGGGCGGTTTGCGAGTGTACTGATACGCCAGCGTGTCAACCCAGACGTTGGGGAATTCCTTTTCGATGTCTTCCGCAACCTTGTTGACGAAGTTTATTAGCGACGCGGCGTGCGTTCCTTCCGCCTCGTCCAGAGCGCGGCATTTTTCGCACTCGCAGTACCCGTGCCAGTCGTTTTGGCTTATAGAAATAATCGTCGCATTAGGGTTCTTCCGCAGGGCTTCCAGAGCGTTTTTGGTCAGTTCCGCCCGCATTTCGTCGTTGGAAAGGCACAACTGCGTTCCGGCGTTATGTACCTGTTCCGGCTTGAGAGACGCTATGAGTTCCCTCACCGGCGCCGGCTGTCCAGCCCAGCCAGGATAACCGAATTTCCGAACGCCGTTGATTTCCGGGAACCAGTCCGGGTGATCTTTGAAGTACTTCTCGCCCGGAATCAGGTTGTAAAACGAATGGACGAAATACTGATACGTGCAATGTCCGCCGTATTCAGGCGATATTATGCAATGAGATCCGTTGTTTTTACAGCGCGCGGCAAAAATCGGGTTGCTGAACGCGACTCTGTAAAACGTTTCCCGATAAGTTAGCTTCGGCGCGTATCGGACGTCCAGCGGCGCAATGGTCAGATTGGGCGTTTTCGGAACCGTCGATTCCGTATCCGTCCACCAGCGAACGCCGAGCTTGTCTTCCAGGAACGTATAGACCGCATAGAGCGTCCCTCGCTGGTCGTGCCCCGCAAGAATGATGGAGCCGTCGTCGAGAGACTTCATAAAAATCTCGTCCAGCTTGAACGTCGAGAAATCTACCGTCTTGAGCGCCTTGTTCGTCTTGCCGACGTAAATCGCCTTGGCGCCGGCGGGCAAGTCTTTTTCGGAAATCGTCTTGAACGCGACTCCGGTAATTTCCGTCAGGTAGCTTTGCAGTTCAGACGCTGCCGTCTTTTCAACCGGCGTCGGTTCGTCCGGCAGAACAATCGTGTACGCCGTTTCGTTGTTGTTGGTCAAGGTAACGCTTTGAGCGTTTGCGGCTGCTGTTACAAGCAGGAGCGCCGATAAAATCAATGTTAATCTTTTCATGATAAATGTCCTTTTTGAATGTCGTTTGTTTTGGTTCGTCGGAGTAGTTTTAAACACGAAATACACGAAAAGAACGAAAAAATACGAAAGAATTATAATTTCGAATATTTCGCTTATTTCGTGTTTTTCGTGTTAAAAAATCTGTCTACTGCCTACTGCCTTATACACCTGTGCGTCTTTCGCTTCGACTTCAAACGTAACTTTGCCGTCTTTGCGGGTGAGTTCGATGTTTGTGCCGTTAAGCGTTACGGATTCGATCTTGCCGAGAACGGACTCGTCGAGCGTAACGGTGAATCGCTTCAGCAGCGGAATCGGGAGCAGTTCCCAGCCGTTGTCTGTAGGTGTAACGACGACGGCGCCGAGCGTTTCCACGCCGTTGACCGACGCGGGCGTCTGATTCGCCCAAAGTCGATAGAAGTCCTCGGCGGGTTCTTCCATCTCGACGGGCGTAATCTCGCCGACGGCTTTGCCGTTTTGAATTCTAAACGACGCGACAGAATACCGCGTTTCCTGAGCGGACTGACCAATCAACTGGTATCGGCGCTTGTCGCCATTGGAATCGTAAAGACCAACCATGACGTGATACTCGCCGTTGCGTAGTCCTTCGGGAAGCTGGAAGGTATGCTCATGACCGATGTAGACGAACGTTTCTCCGTTGTCGGTTCTCCACTGTGATGTTGGTACGGTCGGCCATTCACCGCCAGCGTACCAGCCGTCGGGCGTGAATCCGTATCCACGTTTGGGTTCAAAAATATGAAGGAAAATCGCCAGGTCTTTCGGGGCGGGGCGAGATGCGTTCCATTCTACCTGAACGCGAACCGCCTTGCCGTTGTCGACGATTTGCGCCGATTTCAAAACGGGGTGAATCGCCAGCAAGTCAACCTGAGAGTATCCGCGGCCGTTGACGTAGAAAGAGCCGTCTGGACGCGTTGACGATTCGATAATCTCCGCTGTGTTGGCGGGGTTGCAGTAGATTCCTGACAGCAGCGCGCCGCTGGCGTCTGTTACAACGTATCCGTACTTGGGAATTGTGTATTTGCCAACCGTCCAGAGTTCCTGACCGCGGTTGACGAACGTTTTCGTTCCGTCCGACCACGTCAGCGTCTGACGCTTGATATTGCCGTTTTCAAACTCGACGGCTTCGATTTCCTTGTCCGCCAGACGCCGGGCGACGTGCTGCGCCAGATGATACTTTCGGACGGTTCCGGAAATCTCGTTGTTTCGCGACGCCATCAGGTCGAGAGCGCCGACGATTTCCGAGGAAATATAGTCGTCGCTGTCGGAATGATGAAGGCTCCAGTCGCGCAGAGCGTTGAATCGATCCGAGTAGCCCGCCCCGTGACGCGAGAAGTTGGTATGGTTGACCGCGGCAAACCAGGGCGTTCGCTCCCACGACTGGCAGGGAACCCTCATTCGCCACGGTCCGCCCTTCGGGTCGGGATACATCCACTGACAATCCGCCCCGGCAAGGCTTCCGATTAAATAATCCCCGCCGGATTCCGAGACGGTAATTCCTCCCGCTTTGGAGCCGTCCGGCAATGTAACAGCCAGCGCGTCCGCGATTTCGTCAAAGCATTGCTTCCAGCTTTGTCGAGTTTCCGCCTTGGGGTGGAAGTTCCCGTCAGCGTCCCAAAAATCAAAGACCGGCATCGAGGAAAAGACGTCTACGAAACAGGCGTCCATGGCGGGCAGATACTTTTTGTCAAGTTCCAGATTCCGTTTCAGGAACGGGTGGAACTTGTCCGGCCGCCACTGATACGACTGGGCATGAGCGCCGTGGTTGATCCACGCCAGGCGCGGCTTTCCGTTTTCGTGGAACGTGATTTTATCGTAGCCGAACTCGTCTGCGTCCGGATAGTAATCAATGTAGTTGTCGTGAAGCGCGAAGGGAATGCCAACGCTGGCGCAGTATTCTGAAAACGCCTTGAGCTGTTCGTACGTTCCGATTCCCGGAGCAAGGAGATACTCGTCGCCGTCCTTCCCCCAGATGTCGGGCAGGCGGACGTCGTAGCCCCAGCGCTGCCAGTCGTGCTTGATAAACATCGCGTCTGTTACACCGTAGGCGACGCACTGCGCGAGCTTGTCCTGGCAAGCTTCAATGCGTCCGCCCCAGATGTCGATAACGAACCGCCCGCGTTTTCGCAGCGTCCCGGAGGGCGGCTGAATGTGGAACGGGTCGTTCTTGCGGAATGCGACTGCGGCGTCAAACGCGCCTTTGGAACTGGGAATGAGTTCCAGCCGGCATGCGCCAGAGCAGTTGAGCGTGTACCGCTTCTGAATCGGGTCGACTTCCATCTTGTCCGGGGCTTCCGGGCAGCACATCAAAATCGACGTGTTGTTGTCGAATTCAAACCCAACGTGACTTGCCGCCAAACCGTGCCCGCCGTGAGTGATTTGGAACGCCTGTGTGGGATTGTTAACGACGAACCCGTGCCCGAAATAGACGCGGCTGGCAGCCTTGTCAGCAGACTTGACGTAAAAGTTCCGGATTCGCGCCGGGTTGGACGGCGGGAGTTCAAAAATCAGAATCCCGTTCTTCTCGTAGGCGTCAATCTGAACCGTCTGTCGTTCGTCCTCGTTGAGAATTGTAACAGAGTGCGTCAGACGTTTGTTCTGCTCGTCCCAAGTGATTTGTGCCGGCTGAACGTAACAGGCGTCGTTGTCGAGATTCAGCGCGCCGATAGAAACGCTGACGCCGTTAAAGACGACCTTCGAGGCGTCGTCGCCCGGCTTGCCGATTTCAATTTGAGCGTCCAGAAGCCCCTTGGCGCCCGGTCGGATAACAGCGCTGTAGCCGTCGTTGAGAGAGAATGTATACGAGGCGTTCTGATTGTCGTCTTTCGTTTTTGCCGTCTGCGGTTCGCTGCGGTTAATCGTCAAGCCGCTGACATAGCAGCCGTCGCAAGTCGTGTCGTTTTTCGGTCCCGGGTTGAGTTCGAGAATTAAATTGAACCGCTTGCCAGCAAACGGGGTCAGGTCGACGCTGCGGTCAATCCAGACGGTACTGGTTGTATGGTACTCGTCCAGCTTTTGGCGGGAATCGTTAGGCATGACCTCCGATTCGCCCTGCGCCCAGATGCGGAACGTAACGCCGTCGGAGTAGTCGTTTGGCCCCAGCGTCCGAACAGCGCAGGCGTAGTCCAGACGCAGCGACGTCCCGTCTGTCACAGCCGGCAGTTCCATCGGGAACGACAAATACAGGCTTCCCCCTCTGGGAACGTACGGCGGATGACAGGCGAACCCGCGGCGAGTCGTTCCCGCGTTGACGTCGACGATGTCGCAGGAAACCTTGGACGCTTGGTCAGCGCCCCCGCCAATCCAGTTTTGACCCAGCTCCGTAATCGGTTGGTTGAGAATATTCTGAAACGCGGTGTACGACTTCCCGATGAGCGTAACGCCGCCCAGCTTAACCGACGTCGTCTTATACGGCTTGGCGGGCGCAGAGAACTTCGTTTCAATCACGCGGACCGCGTCAAGAATTCTGTCTTTCTCGCCGTCGCGGAACGATGCTGTTACGTGAATCGGATAATGCGCCGAGTACGCGCCGGACTCAACAACAAAATCAAGCGTCCGTTCCTCCATCCCGTTGGCGGGAACGGTAACGACGGCGGACTGCTGAAGCGTTCGCACCTTTTCAATGCTCGAGAACGTCAGCCGACATTCAACCGGGGCGTCCGAGAAGTTGGCAAGACGATACGTCAGCGTCTGCTTGACGTCCGGCTGGGTTATCAGGTCAACGGGGTCGATTTGAACCTGAATCGCAGCCGCCGTTAGCGTGTGCGTCGTATACGAGAGCGGTATGTAGGAATTCTCTGCCGCCAGCGCCGTCTGAACCAACGCCGCCAACAAAGCCAATAACAAAGGCAGGTAAATGAATCGTTTCGCCATAATTGCAGTTCTCCTTGGGGGGAATATAGTTGCGAGTAGCGAGTTGCGAGTTGCGAGAGGTTTTTGTATGGCAATGCATTTCTCGCTATTCGGCAAACCAATTTTAAGACCTTATTAATCAATATACAACCTTGAAAAGACAAAGTCAAGCGTCGGGCGAGAAAAGAGCGGAAATTATTGCAGATGGTTTATCTATTTTATTATTTAGCCGCAAAGAACGCAAAGGACGCAAAGAATAGACAATAAAACAATCGGTGAAAATCCGTATTTTCCCGGGGGCTTACGCACCCCGGCTCGCCAAAATCCGTGAACGGACTGACCCGCAATCAACCAACGATGAGCGCTTTGCGCAATTGCTAATTGCTAATTGCAAATTACTAATTCTTACCAGCCTCCCGACGCGCCGCCTCCGCCGTAATGTCCGCCTCCGCCGGAATAATGGCTGCTGGAACTCGAATGGGAACTGCTGCTATAGCTTGAACCGCCGCTTGAACTCGAACCGCTGGAACTGCCGCCGCTGTCTGCCCAATCGGCTAAGAAACCCAAGCCCAGCAGCGCGGAAGGATCGAAGACCGGCAATTCTTTTCCGCATAACGCGAAAATCAGATACAGGAACAGCCAAATCGGCATGATAACAGCGTAGACAAAAATCGCCCAAAGGCACCAAAACAGCAGCGCAAAGAGAGGAAGCGAGCAGAAAACTCCGAGGATTGTATAAAGAAGGCTTTCGCTTTTTGATTCTGGTTGATCTGTATCTGAATTCCCGGACGCAGGGACGGCAACGGTGCGTTCGACCTCTTTGCCGGTAACGTACTGCTGAACGCTTTCGACCGCCCAAACTGCGCCGTCTGCGTACTTGTTCGCTCTGAAAAACGGGGCGAGACCGCGAATGACGTCGCCGGCGCGGGCGTCGTTAATCGGACCTTCCCAGCCAAGACCGACTTCCAGTCTCATCTTGCGTTCAGGGACGACGATAATCAGAATCGCGCCGTCATCTTTGCCCTTATTGCCGATTTTCCACGCGTCGCCGAGACGAATTCCGACGTCTTCAATCGACAGTCCTTCCAGCGACGGCAGCGTTGCAACAACCATCTGCCCGCCGGTTGCGGATTCCAGACGAAGAATCGCCGCTTCAATTTGAGCGGATTCTTCTTCCGTGAAAACCTTGCCAGCGTCGACAACGCGACCCGTCAACGGCGGAACTTGGAATTCCGCGTTTGCTGTCGGCGCTGATAAAAGCGCTATCACCGCAAACAGAGCGACATGTAACAAGCTGGAAACGGTCGACGCGAGTTTCATTCAGACGTTTCCCTTAGAACTGAACTGCCGGGACTTCTTGAACGGCTTCATGCCCCGCGGGGACTTCGTAAAACGTCGCGGATTCCAAGCCCAGATTCTTGGCAAAATAGACGCCGGGAATGCCGCGAATTGCCGCGTTGTAAATCTTGACGGCTTCGTTGTACCGGGTTCGGGCGACGGCGATACGGTTTTCCGTGCCCGCCAGCTCGTCCTGTAGTCGAACGAACGCGTCCGCCGCCTTGAGTTCCGGATAGCTTTCGGAAATCGCCAGCAGCCGTCCAACAGCGGTATTGAGTTCCGCGTCAGCCGCCGCCTTGTCAGCTGGAGTCGCCGCCTTGACGAGATTCTCCCGCGCCTGAGCGACTTCCGTAAAAATCTTTTCCTCGTGAGCCGCGTATCCCTTGACCGTGTTCACCAGATTGGGAATCAGCTCCGCCCGACGCTGCAGCTGAGCGTCGATGTCGCTCCACGTCTGCCTGACCGTCTCGTCTTTACGAATCAAGCCGTTATAGGAAACCAGCCCGCACAGAGCAATAATAGCCGCAATTATCAATAACACGATTAAAAAACGAAAAAACGCTTTCATATTGAGTCCTCTACTAAATCCTCTTACTGGTTAAAACGTAAATGAACATGGAATACTCAGCCGTCTGCTGAATTCCATTATTAATATTTTACTATATTCCAAAGATTTTGTCAAGGATATTACGGAATGGATTCCACGTTGACATATCCCTCAATCAATCGCAATGCGTTTCCAGCCGCCCTGGAAGAATCGGAAGGTGAGCAGGATGGCACGGACGGTGATGTCGGTTGTCATGCCGATCCAGGCGCCGGTTACGCCCATGTTCAGACCGCGGAACGTCATGCCGAAGACGGTGAACTGGTCAAACGCCAGCAGATACGTCAGGACGATTCTCACGAAAAGGAACCCGATGAGGGAAATGACCATCGGGACGCGGGTGTCGCCAGCGCCGCGAAGGGCGCCGGATAGCGTCATCATCACAACGCAGGCGGGCGAGCAGAACGCGATGAGTTTCAGCAGCGGGACGCAGGCTTTTGCCAGCGCGGTTTGGTTCGACTTCAAAAACAGGTACGGCGTGATCTCCGCGCCAAAGTAGTAAACGGAACAGGCGCAGATGGAAAAGATCATGGCAAGCCCCATGATGATAAACGTCGAACGAATCGACATCTCCGGCTTTCTCGCCCCGAGGAACTGCCCGACAACGGTCGTCGCGGTCATGCTGAAGGCGTTTAACGGCGCGAATCCCCACGATTCCACGCGCAGAGCAACCCCGTGAACCGCCGACGCTGTTACGCCCAGCGAGTTAATCAGCCCCAAAAACCAGAGCTGACACCCGATAATGGTCATCATGTCGACGCCGGCGGGAATGCTGATCCAGAGCAGCTGACGTATCACGCGGAAGTCCGGCTTGAACATTCGCCATTGGATTTTCAGTCCGTAACTGCCGCGGAAAACCAGAACGAGCGTTACAACCGCGCCGACGATAAACCCACTGGCCGTCCCGAGCGCAACGCCGGTAAATCCGAGGTTGGGCATTCCGCAAATGCCGGTCGCCAAACTCCACGAAACGAGAATGTTGACCGCGTTGACGGCAATCATAATCCACAGTCCGCAAGCCATGTTGCCCGCCCCGCGCAAAGACGCCGTCCCGACGGAGGTTATCATAATCAACGGCGTTGCCGGCAGGACAATCCAGAGGTATTTTGCCGCCAGAGCGCTTGCCTCGCCTTCCAGCTGCAGACCCGCGACGATTTGTCGGGAGAACCCCAGCCAAATCGCAGCCGCCAGCGCGGTTAAAGCCAGTCCGACGTTAAACGCCTGATGCATGGCGCGGTTGGCTTTCTCCGGCATGCCGCCGCCAATATACCGCGCCGCCATCGCCGTTGCGCCGACGGAAACGAACGTAAATATACTCTGAATCCCCCAAACCACGTACCCGGAAGAACAGACGGCGGCTAAATGCTCTTTCGCCAGAAACTTGCCTGTAATGAGGAAGTCGGACGTCGAAACCAGCAGCCCGAGAATCTGTTCGCAGAACACCGGCAGCGTCATCCAGAATATAATACGAGTCAGCGCCCGGTTGTCGCGGCTGGAAAGTCGAACAACGGCGGGAGCGGCGCTGGACAGCGATTCGTCAGAACGGATAGCGGAACTGTCGGCTGACATGGGACGACGAAAGCGGGGAAAGCTGGGGGGAAGACGTTGGAAAGAATAAAAAAACCTTTGCCATCGAACAGGGGCAAAGGCGAAAAGCGAGCGACGGGGTTCGAACCCGCGACTTGCAGCTTGGGAAGCTACCACTCTACCAACTGAGTTACGCTCGCATCTGAATCAATTGTATATACCAATATATCAAAACGGAATTAAATGTCAATAGGGAGCGGATAATTCGGAATTCGTTATGCGGAATTCGGCGCAGGCGCTCAACATTGATTGACAGTGGGTCCTGACGAGTAGAATATAGCGGATTTTATCCGCGATCCAGAACCGTTTCCGGTTTTAGCCCACGGGTTTACACCCGTGGCTCGCCAGTAACTAAACGCCCGCGCCCTCACTGTTTGACATGGCATTTATTCTTTAGCGCCATGATCTTTGAGCCACTGAACCAGTTCCTGATTCCCGCTTTTGACAGCATTGTATAATACAGACCATCCAAATCTGTTATATACGTTGACGTTTGCGCCGCGTTCAACGAGCCACTGAACCGCTTCCAAATTACCGCTTTCGGCGGCATAATGCAAGGCGGTCTCGCCAAAATGATTCCTTTCATTAACATCACAGCCCTGTTCAACCAGCCATTTGACCAGTTCCCAGTTCCGGCTTTCGACAGCGCAAATAAAGACGGTCCTTCCATATTTGGATTTCACGTTGATATCAGCTCCGCGGTCAACGAGCCACTGAACCGTTTCCAAATTACCGCTTTCGGCAACTGAAAGCAAGGCAGTCTCGCCATCGTTATTTTGAGAGTTAACATCACAGCCTTGCTCGATGAGCCATTTAATCAGTTCCCAGTTCCCGCTTCTGACGGCGCAATTAAAGACTGTCCAGCCGAATTTGGATTTTGCGTTGACGTCTAAGCCGCGTTCTGCCAGCCACTGAACCATTTCTAAATTACCCTTTTCGGCGGCAGCATGCATGGCCGTCTCGCCTTCTTGGTTTTTAGAGTTAACGTCACAGCCATGTTCAACCAGCCATTTAACCAGTTCCCAGTTCGCGCTTTCGATAGCGCAATTAAAGACGGTCCAGCCGAATTTGGTTTTTGCGAAGATATCAGCGCCGCGTTCTGCCAGCCACTGAACCATTTTCAAATTACCCTTTTCGGCGGCTGAATGCATAGCTGTCTCGCCATAATGTCTTTTCGCGTTAACATCGCAGCCTTGTTCAACCATCCATTTAATCAGTTTCCAGTTTTCGCTTTCGATAGCGCAAATAAAGACGGACCTTCCGTACTTTGTTTTTGCGTGGATGTCGGCGCCGCGGTCTGCCAGCCACTGCACAAGATCAAAATCACCGAGTTGAGCGGCAGAATGCAAGGCGGTCTCACCGTCTCGATTTTTGGAGTTGACGTCACAGCCTTGCTCAATAAGCCATTTGACCAATTCCCAGTTCTCGCCTCTAAGGGCGCAATTAAATACGGTCCAGCCGTATTTGGATTTCGCATTGATATTTGCGCCGCGTTCAACCAGCCACTGAGCCATTCCCAAATTTCCGCTTTCGGCGGCTGTAAACAAGGCAGTCTCACCGTCCCGGTTTTTGGAGTTGACGTCACAACCTTGCTCAACCAGCCATTTGATCAAATCCCAATTCCCGCTTCTAAGGGCGCAATTAAAAGCTGTCCAGCCGTATTTGGATTTCACGTTGATATCCGCGCCGCGTTCAACCAGCCACTGAACCATATCCAATTTACCGCTTTGGGCAGCTAAAAGCAAGGCGGTCTCTCCATCTCTATTTGAGAAATTAACATCACAACCATGTTCAACCAGCCATTTGACCAGTTTCCAGTTCTTGCTGCTGACGGCGGATGTTAAGGCAGTCCAGCCGAATCTGGTTTTTATGTTGACGTCTGCGCCGCGATCTTTGAGCCACTGAAGCATTTCAAAATTACCGTTTTTGGCGGCTAAATAGAAGGCGGTCTCTCCATCTCTGTTTGAGGAATTAACGTCACAGCCATGTTCAACCAGCCATTTAACCAAATCCCAGTTCTCGCCCCTGACGGCGCTGGTTAAGACGGTCCAGCCGTATTTGGATTTTACGCTGACGTCTGCGCCGCGATCTATGAGCCACTGTACCATGTCCAAATTACCGCTTTCGGCGGCTGAAAGCAAAGCCGTCTCTCCAAGTCTATTTTGTAAATTAACATCAAAGCCTTGTTCCACCAGCCATTTAACCAGTTCCCAGTTCCCGCTTTCGATAGCGCTATTAAAAACGGTCTCGCCGAATTTGGTTTTTGCGTTGACGTCTGCGCCGCGACCTATCAACCACTGAACCATTTCCATATTGCCGTTTTTGGCGGCTGAAATCAGAGCGGTTTCGCCAAAATGTCTTTTTTCATTAACATCGCATCCTTTTTCCACCAGCCATTTGACCAGTTCCCAGTTCCCGCTTTTGACAGCGCAATCAAAGACTGTCCCGCCATGTTCGATTTTTGCGTTGATATCTGCGCCGTGTTCTAACAACCACTGCACCATTTCCAAGTTACCGCTTTCGGCGGCTGAATGCAGAGCGGTTTCGCCAAAGTATCTTTTTGAATTAACGTCGCAGCCTTTTTCCACCAGCCATTTAACCAGTTCCCAGTTCTCGCTTTTGACGGCGCAATTAAAGACTGACCAGCCGGAGTCGGATTCTGCGTTAATGTCCGCGCCGCGTTCTGCCAGCCATCGAACCAGTTCAAATTCTCCGCATTCAGCGGCTGTAATCAAGGCTGTCTCACCGTTTCTGTTTTTGGAGTTAACGTTACAACCCTGTTCTTCCACCAGCCATTTAACCAAATCCCAGTTTCCGCTTCTGACAGCGTAATTAAAGACTGTCCAGCCGGAGTTGGATTCTGCGTTGACGTCCGCGCCGCGTTCGGCCAACCATTGAACCATTTCCAAATTTCCGCTTTCAGCCGCAGAATGTATGGCGGTCTTTCCACTGAAGTCTTTTAAGTTGACGTCCGCGCCGCGTCCAACAAGCAATTGAACCGTTTCCCATTGTCCGTCTTCGGCTGCATGGTGCAAGGCGGTCTTTCCATCAGAGCCTTTCAAGTTGACGTCCGCGTCATGTTCGGCAAGCCATTGAACCGTTTCCCATTCTTTTTCATCGGTTGCATAATTCAAAGCCGTCTTTCCTTTAGCGTCTTTTGCGTTGACGTCCACGCCATGTTCAACCAGCCATTTAATCAGATCCAGATTCCCGCTTTCGGCAGCATAATGCAAAACGGTCTTTCCTTTAGCGTCTTTAGCGTTGACGTCAACGCCGTGTTCAACCAACCACTGAACCAAATCCAGATTTCCGCTTCTGACAGCAGAATAATGCAAAACGGTCTTTCCGTCAGCGTCTTTTAAGTTGACGTCTACGCCCCGTTCAACAAGCCATTGAAGCGTTTCCCAATCATTATTTTCGATGGTCCAGTGCAAGACGGTTTTTCCATCAGAGTCTTTTATGTTGACGTCCGCGCCGCGATCAATCAACCATTGAACCAGTTCCTGATTCCCGCTTCTGACGGCATGATACAAAGCAGTCTTTCCTTCCGCGTTCTTTGCGTTGACGTCTGCGCCGCGTTCGACGAGCAATTTAACCAGTTCCCATTCTCTGTCATCGGCGGCAAGATATAAGACGGTCGTTCCTTTAGCGTTCTTTGCGTTGACGTCCGCGCCTCGTTCAACCAACCATTTAACCGTTTCCCAGCAATTTATATCGGCGGCATAAAATAAAGGAGTCTTTCCTGATCTGGTTTTTGCATTAATGTCTAAGCCGAGTTCAACAAGCCATTGAACCAGTTTCAGTTCCCTGCTTTTTGCGGCTAAATGCAAGACGGTCTTTCCGGATTTGGTTTTTGCGTTGACGTCCGCGCCTTGTTCAACAAGCCATTGAGCAAGCTTCAGTTCCCCGTCTCTGACGACTAAATGCAAGACCGTCCAACCGGATTTGGTTTTTGCATTGACGTCCGCTCCTTGTTCAACAAGCCGCTTAACAAAATCCCATTCATTATTTTCAGCCGCTAAATGCATGGCCGTCTTTCCGGATTTGGTTTTCGCGTTGACGTCTGCGCCCAGCGCGACAAGACAATCCGCAAGTTCATATTCCCTGTTTTTGACGAACGAATGCAAAACGGTCTCTCCGGCTTTGTTTTTTGAATTAACGTCTGCTCCGCGTTCAACAAGCCATTGAACAAGCTCCCATTCGTCATAACTGTTGACAAAATACAAGACCGACTTTCCGTCTTTGTTTGTTGCGTTGACGTCAGCGCCCAGTTTAACAAAACGCTTAACCTGTTCCCAATCCCTGCCAGAGGCGGCATATAGCAAGACTGTCATACCGTCATTCTCTTTCAGATCAATGTTACAACCCCGTTCAATCAACCATAGAACCATATCCCATTTTTCATCATAGGCAGCGACATGCATGGCCGTCTTTCCGGATTTGGTTTTTGCGTTGACGTCTGCTCCATGTTCAACCAACCATTGAACAAGATTCATATCCCCATTTTTGACGACAGAATGCAAGACTGTCTCTCCGTCCTTGTTTTTCGCGTTAACGTCAGCGCCATGTTCAACCAACCATTGAACAAGCTCCCACTCATAGTCATTAGCGACAGAATGCAGGACTGTTTCTCCGCCCTTGCTTTTTGCGTTAACGTCAGCTCCATGTCCAACGAACCATTGAACAAGCTCCCACTCATGGTCATCAGCGGCATAATGCAAGGCGGTCTTGCCGTATCTGTCCTTTGCGTTGACGTTTGCGCCCTGTTCAGCAAGCCACTGAACAAGCTCCCATTCATGGTCATCAGCGGCATAATGCAAGGCGGTCTTGCCGTATCTGTCCTTTGCGTTGAGGTCCGCGCCCCGTTTCAGGAGGTCTTCAATCAGTTTCCGATTTCCGTTTTGAACAGCTTCGAAAAGAGAATCCGCATTTCCCTCAGACAGATAAAGGTCTGCTCTTTTGTCCAAATTGTCGTTGTCGTTTGCCATGAGTAATTTGAATGGTTAATGGTTTATGAAAATTTGAATAATGTTTTTATCTACGAGGACGTTCCCCCCAAAATGCGTTGGCGCCGCTATCTTACAGAAAACAAAACTTTTGATTTAGCGCGTATGAACGCTATAACAGATTTAACGTCTGTTAATTTTTTTGTTCTTCAGGTAAGACTGCGCCTTTTAATAGTAAAGGATTAGGGAAAACAAACAATCTGGGGCAAAAAAGAATTTAAGCTCCAGAGACAATCATTTTATGCGATTGTATAAAACAGTAAAAACGCTTTGAATCTTTACCATTTACCGCATAAAAACTCCACTGTTACACGTTCACGTATGCGGTTGCTGCATGAGCGAAAAGGCGCTCTCCTCGCCCATGCGGCATGCGCTCGTTTAATTCTGAGTTGACTGCAGGGCGCAATCGCCCTCTGCATTCAAAAGCGCTTGCAATAGGCAGTTTGCTTATAACTCAAACCCTGATTGCAAGCGTTCTTTCGTACTTGGCATTTACGAATTACCCTACTCTGCTACAATGCCGTCGACTTTGGCGATGTGAAGCCGTTCGATAGCGTCTTCTCGCATTTTGTATTTGAGAATCTTGCCGGCGGCGTTTTGCGGGAACGCGTCGACGAAGTCAACGTATCGCGGGACTTTGTGTTTCGCCATGGATCGGCGAACGAAGTCCTGAAGCTCTTCCGCCGTCATGGTTTCGCCCGGCTTGAGAATAACCGCAGCAAGGATTTCCTCGCCGAGGGCTTTGTCTGGGATGCCGATAACCTGAACGTCCTGAACTTTCGGGTTGGTGTAAATGAACTCCTCGATTTCTTTCGGATAGATGTTTTCGCCGCCGCGAATAATCATGTCCTTCAGACGTCCGGTAATGCGGTAGTTCCCTTCCGGAGTGCGGAGCGCGAGGTCGCCGGTATGAAGCCAGCCGTCGGCGTCAATAGCCTGAGCCGTTTCCTTGGGCATTTTATAGTACCCTTTCATGACGTGATAGCCGCGGGTGATAAACTCGCCGATCTGGTTGTCGCCCAGCTCTTTGCCAGTTTCCGGATCGATGATCTTGTTCTCGCATTCCGGCAGGTCGCGACCGACGCCGGTAACGCGGTCTTCAATCGGGTCGGACGTCGTCGACATCGTACAGCCGGGAGACGCCTCCGTCTGCCCGTAGACGATTGTAATTTCCGTCATGTGCATCTTGTCGATAACGTCGCGCATAACGGCAATCGGGCAAGGCGACCCTGCCATGATGCCGGTTCTCATGTACGAGAAGTCCGTCTTCGGGAAATCGGGGTGCCCCAGCATGGCGATGAACATCGTCGGGACGCCGTGGAAGCACGTAATCTTTTCCTGGTTGATGCACGCCAGCGCCGGTTTGGCGGAGAAGTACGGCAGCGGGTTGAGCGTCGCGCCGTGCGTCATGGACGCGGTCATAGCCAAAACCATCCCGAAGCAGTGGAACATGGGAACCTGAATCATCATGCGGTCTGCGGTGGACAAGTCCATGCGGTCGCCGATGCATTTGCCGTTATTGACGACCCCGTAATGGGTAAGCATGACGCCTTTGGGGAACCCCGTCGTGCCGGAGGTGTACTGCATGTTGCACACGTCGTGAATGTTGACCGCGGCGGCGCGCCGGCGCAGTTCTTCCATCGGGACGCCCTTCGCTTTCGTAAGCGCTTCTTCCCACGTAATCGCGCCTTTGGTCGAGAACCCGACGGTAATCACGTTTCTCAAAAACGGCAGACGTTTGGCGCGAAGCGGGTCGCCGGACTTCGTCTGTGACAGTTCCGGGCACAGTTCGTTAATAATCCCGGCGTAGTTGGAATCGCGGAATCCCCGTTCCAGAACGAGCGTATGCGTATCGGACTGCTTGAGCAGGTATTCCGCCTCAGCAATCTTGTATGCCGTGTTGACCGTTACAAGAATCGCGCCGATTTTGGTCGTCGCCCAAAACGCGATGTACCACTGCGGCAGGTTCGTCATCCAGACGGCAACTTTTTTGCCCGGCGTAACGCCCATCGCTATAAGCGTTCGAGCGAACCGGTCGACGTCGTCCCTGAATTCCGAGTACGTGCGGGTATAGTCCAGCGTCGTGTATTTGAACGCCAGCTGATCCGGGAAGATTTCAACCATCGTGTCGAGAACCTGCGAGAACGTCTTTTCAATCAATATCTCTTTCTTCCAGACGTATTTGCCGTTATGAGCGTTGTTGTCGTACAGCGGCGTGTTGGCGCGCGCCAGCTCAAACTGGCTCATGTAGTTGACAAAGTGCGGGAAGACGATATCCAGATCGGAGATTTCGTCCCATTTCGGATCCCATTCGATGGAAATGAACCCGTCGTAGTTGAGGGACCGCAAACCGTTCATGATGTCTTCAATCGGCAGCGAGCCTTCCCCGACCAGCGACAGTTCGTCTGCGCTTTGCGAGTCTTTAATGTGAACGTGACGAATGTACGCGCCGAGGTTTTTCACCGTAATTTCCGGGGCTTCTCCGCAAACGCGGAACGGATGATGAAGATCCCACAACGCCGCCAGATTGTCGCTGACGAAGGACTCAAACAGAGCGCGCAGCTTGGCGGTGTCCGCATAAATCCCAACCGTTTCAATCAGCAGAACGACGTTCGCGTCTTGCGCCTGCGGGAGAACCTGTTCCAAAAACGGAACGACTTTGGATTCATCGCCGGTAATCGCCTTCAAACGAATAAACGGAGTCTTGAGCCGTTTGGCGGCTTCGATGCACAGCTTGAGTTCTTCCTGCGCCGCCTGGGCGTCCTCGGAGATATCCGAAACGAGGTCAATACAGGAGAATTCCAGTTCGTTTTCTATCGCCCGGCGGTAAATGGACGTCAAACGACTGGGCTGCGATGGGTCGAGCAGCGGTTTGACGTCGTGAATTTCAATCCCGTTGAACTTGTATTCGACGGCGATGTCAATGAACTCGTCGATGCCGTAATTATTCCATCTGTTAGTGGAAAAGGACAGTTTCATTCTTTCTCCTCCTCATCGTAGCAAATCTTGTTTAAGGCGTTGATATAGGCGCGAATGGCGGCTCCGATAATGTCCGTCGAAACGCCTTTTCCGGAATAGAGTTTTCCGCGCGAACGAAGCCGAACGACGCTCGACCCGACCGCTTCCCGTCCTTCTGTAACAGCTGAAATTTTAAAATCGTCCAGTTCAAAGTGACGCCCGACGATGTTTTCAATCGACATAAACGCCGCGTCCACGGGACCGTCGCCGATGCTGAACCCCTGAACCTCTTCGCCATCTTTGACCAGAATCACGTTTGCCATGGCGGAGATCTGGTTTCCGCTGTTGATAACAAAGCTCTTGAGCTGGTAGACCGGCGGAGCTTGCAGCGCAACAGTAGCAACAATCGCGTCGAGATCCTTCAGACCGATTCCGACCTTCTTTTTCTCGGAAATTCGACCGACTTCTTCGTAGACCTTGCCCAGGTCGTCGGCTGACAGGTCGTATCCCAAATGGGCGACCGCCGACGCGACGGACTCCATGTCGTCTGCAGCGGACAGGAGGAACAGTTCCGCCTGCTCTGCCGACCGCGCCGCGAGTTCTTTTGTCGACGCGACTTCCTGTTTGTCCTGAATGATTTCCGATATCGTTGTAACAATCTTGTGCAGATTGGTCATATTCAAATTGGACTGCGTTTGCAGCGCCCGTCCTTTGATTCTCAGCAAATCGCCGAACTGGCTCAGCGACAGCGCGTCGGGAGAGTCAATTGCCGTTCTGAACTGGGTTACGTTGAGTTCCAGACACTGCGCCGCGCACGCGGTGGCAATGTGCATCGCGTCTGAACATTCAACTGACAGCTCCACGTTTTTCAGCTGCGGAACCGCTTCGACCAGATCCGCAATAAACCGGACGAACTGCGGCGGGAACATCGTCCCGGCGGTGTCGCAAATCGTAACGACGTCCGCGCCGTTGTCAACCGCCGCCTGAGCCGCCATAACGAGGAACTCCTGTTCCGCGCGGGTGGCGTCCATGAGCGACACTTCCACCTGAGCGCCGAGCTGTTTCGCCAGACGCGTCATCTTCCCGATGGATTCCAGAGCCGCCGCCGGCTTTTGATGAAGCTGGTATTCCATCTGAACCGTCGAAACCGGGGCTAAGAGGTTCAACCGCGGACGCTGGGCGACCTTGACGGCGTCCCACGTTGCGGTAATGGCGGATTCGTCCAATAGAACCGGACACGACAAAATCCCGTCTACAATGGAGGCTGCGCTATGTAGGAACAGGACGTCGGATTTGCCGTTTCGCAAAAGCGCCGTTTCAATCGCGTCGACATGAAGTCGATTCAATTGTCTGACGATTTCGATTTTCTCCTTGAAACCCAGCGCGTTATCAGCGCTGACGGCGGCCATACGCAGCGTGGCGTCCGCAATCCTGATAGTCTTCATATAACTCCTCCATCAACGAGCAACGGACGGCAGCGCGCGCAAAAACTAAAAAATGATTCCCGTCCGTTATTCGTTATCGTAAATACCGGCGCGCTTTAAGTGGAGTATTATACTATATAATTTAAATTTGACAAGCAGGTGAAGAAAAGTGAGGAGTTAGGGGTGAGGAGTTGTGGAGGCAATAGGCAGTAGGCAGTAGGCAATAGTTTTTGAGGCGCTTGCGCTACGGAGGGTCGACGGCGGCGTCGACCGCAGGCGTCCTCGCCTGGCGGCGAGGCGCCGCTCCCAATCCGCGCTACCGCGCGAGAAGTATCAAACCCGCTCCCGTTGGTCGCTTTGCGCTACGGAGGGTCGACGTCCGCGTCGACCGCAGGCGTCCTCGCCTGCCAATGGAACATCGCCCCGGAGATAACCTCCGTTCAGCCCGGCACGCGGCAGTCCCCTGCCGCCGAAGCTTCCATGCCCCACAGGCGCTCAATATTTTACCTTTTTTCGAGAAAATTTATTAAAAATTTTCGTTCATGTCTTGATTATAAACATTCATTTCTGTATCATTCTCTTATGGGAGTACATTGATGAAATTTTCTAAAACGTTTAAAATTATTGTTTTTTTGGAACTGGGCTTGTTCGTTCTTCTTTTTACTTGGATTGGATTTGTATCCAATCTCCCTTATTTCTTATCCATTTTATATCCTGTCAATACTGTCGATCCTGTCGATACTGACGAGGAAATTTATGAGGAAATTTATATCGCCGACGATGACGTTGGCGGTCTGTATGTTTACGGTTGCTATCTTTTTTGCGGTCAAGTATTCGAACAGGACCAAGAAAAAGGGCTGGAATGGATTCGAAAGTCGGCAAAGCAGAATTTTGATCTTGCTCAATTCACGATGGCTTACTTGTATTTCAAGGGCGAAGGCGTTCCGCAAGACAAAACAGAAGCCCGTAAATGGGCAGAGAAAGCGGAGAAAAACGGGTTTCCTGTTTGGGATTATTGGGCTCAATGGGAGCAAGAAGAAGCGGAAAAAGAGAACGAAACAGAGAACGAGAATCAAGAGTAGCTATTCAAATCAAAACGCCTTCAGGAATCCCCGAAGGCGCTTTTTCTTAGTAAATTATGTACGCCGCGATAAAGTGGAAGAACGATCCGGCGAGGACAAACAGGTGCCAGACCGGGTGCGACCAGGCGCAGTTCTTTTTCAGGTAAAAATAGCAGCCGGCGGTATACGACAGTCCGCCGTAAACCAGGAATCGGATTACCGGCGCAGGAGCGGCTTCAATCAGCGGTCTGACGGCAAAAATAATCATCCAGCCCATGAGCAGGTACAGTGTCATGGAAATGTACTTGGAATGGTTCTGCAAAACGGCGTAAATGAATATACCCGTCAGGGCCAGCGCCCAGTTGACGCCGAAAATCGTCCAGCCGATCCAATTGGGCATCAGCGTCAGGGCGAAAGCCGTGTACGACCCGGAAATGAGCAGGTAAATGGCGCAGTGGTCGAGAACCTTAAACTGCGCTTTTAACTTCTCTGAAGTAATCGCATGGTAAACGCCCGAGATTGTATAGAGAATAAACATGCTCGCGCCGAAAACCGAAAAGCCGATTACAGCTGGAACAACGGCGTCTTCCGGCGCGCAATGACACGCCCGAAGGATTAAAACGACCAAGGCAACTATCGACCCGATCGCGCCGGCGCCGTGGGTTATCGCGTTGACAAGCTCTTCCGTCGTTATGCCGGAAGACGCCTGCTCAACGGGCGACAATTCAAACGGTTTGGTAATCTCTTGAGTGGACATAGCTAATTTAGGGAATAGGGAATGGGGAGTAGGGAATAGGATTTGGGTAAGGTTTTTCTCGCAACTCGCAATTCGAATTTCGCTTTTAACTTAGTATACGGTCATTTCCCGATTTCTGAAGAGTTTACAGACCATTTTTCTCAAGGTATTACAGAATTATTACACAACCTTGCTTTTTCGTTCACATAGAGAGGGGCGGCGAGGCGCCGCTCCCAATCCGCGCTCCCGCGCGAGACGTATTATCATCGCTCCCGTTGGTCGCTTACATCTTTGTAAGGTCAATCAGTTCCCGGGCTTATCTCCAATCGTCTATTTTTGGCTCGTTGTCCTTTGGTCCTATACCCACGGGTTTACACCCGTGGCTCGCCTACGTTAATCGCTACGCCTGTGCAGTGAATCGCCGTAAGTTCTTCCAGATTAAGGGAATCCAAAAAGGATTTGGTCTGCTCGACGCGTTCTTTCGAGGCGTTCAGGAGGTGCAGACCGCCGATGATTTTGCGAATTCTTATCTCCGGCTTGACGCTTTGGCAGTATCGAACCGTATTGATAATTCCCGCATGGCAGCAGCCAACGACGAGGGTTCCGTCGTCAAAGAGAATCGCCTGTTCGTCGGCAATCGGGTCAGGACGCGTTCCGGCTTCGTCCAGGAAAAACGGTCCGCCAACGTCTTCCCCGGATATGCGCGGAATCGGTCCGGTGAGAAACATTCCCGGCTCGATTTCCGTAAAGCTGGAAATTACGAGCTTTTTCTCCGCCGGGTAAGCGTCCAGAGCGCGGCGGCAGACGTCGGGAATGGCGATATTCTTCACCGGCATGTTGACGTGTCGGCTGAATCGGGCGTCTGTCAGCCCGGGAGCGAAACAGACCTCCGGCTCGGCGCCCTGTTCCAGAAGAGCGACGAATCCGCCTGTATGGTCGTAATGCCCGTGGCTAAAGATGAGCCGGGAAACCGCAGACAAGTCCACGCCCGCCGTCTGAGCGTTGGGAACGAGCGCGGCTCCTTGTCCTGTATCGAACAGCGTCAGCCCGGACTGAGTATACAGAGCCAGCGACAACCCATGCTCCGCAACAAACGGAGCGCCCATTACGTCATTGACGATAATCTTTATCTGAACCATTTTAGTGTTAAGTGGTAAGTTTTTAGTGGTTAGTACGTAAGCGCTCTACTAACTACTTACCACTAACCACTTACCACTAATTCTATCATCTTTCTTCATTCCGTCAAGTTGAAGCGCCAAAATCATTATTTTAACAAATTTTCCCATAATCCCCATACACTTTTTGAAAAAATAAGCTATATTGTTATTAATGGAGGATTTATAACCCCAATTCCCTACTCCCCAATCCCTATTCACTACTCCAGCATGAATCCTGTTTTTTTTCGTCATTTTGAATCCCAATCCAAAAGCGGGGACGCTTCCAATTCCCCCTTTTGCCGGGTTTTAGACGAACAACAGGTTCCCTATAAAATCTTTTTTGGCGGATTTACGCTGAGCTATTCCCGCCGATATTGGCTCGTTTTACTGGGCTGGCCGAAGCTGTTTCTGTTCGCTTTTTTCAGAACGATGTACTGTTTGCTGTTTCGGCGTCAGACGGATATTTACGTCGCCTGGACGCATTTGGAAATCCTGCCTGCTATTTTGATTAACAAAATCCTGCTTCGCAAGAAAATCAAAATCGTGCTGGTCGGTTTTATCTACACGCGGCGGCAGAACAACTGGAAACAGCGGCTTCGATACGCCTATTTCCATTGGCTGTTAAAGTACGTCGACAAAGCCATCGTTCATACAAAGCTGGAAGCGTACGACTACCGGCAATTGTTCGGGTTCTGGGACAAGAAATTCGTCTATCATCCCTTCGGGACGCACGTCAATCTCATTCCCAACAACTACGACGGCGAGCCGTACCTGTTCAGCGCAGGTCGTTCCGGACGCGATTATCCGCTTCTGCTTTCCGCGATTGAAAGCCTTCCGTATAAACTGCGTATCGCGACAGACGCCTTTTACCCGGAGTCGACGCCGGAGAACGTCGAGCTGCTTCACAGCTGCTACGGCGGAAACTACCTTCGTCAGCTAACCGACTGCGTCATGACGGTTATTCCTCTGTCTCAACGCTGGATTTCCTCCGGTCAGATGGTTCTTTTGGAATCCATGGCGATGGGAAAGCCGGTTATTATAACCGCTAACGAGTCGACAATTGAATACGTCTCACACGATTACGACGCCTGGCTGGTTCCAATCTACGACGTCAACGCCTTCCGAGACGCCATCGACTATCTGATGAATCACCCGGAAATTCGAGAGCGAATCGGCGCTCAGGCGCAGCAGTCTTTTCGGGAAAAGTACTCCATGGAAGCGGCGACAACGCGGCTGTGCCAGCTTCTCAAACAAATAGACAACTCAAACGAAACGGAGAAGTAGCGCCATGGCATACAATTACACTTACGTTTACCTCTCCTCGCCGTCCTACGTTGGCTCGTCGTTTTTAGTGCTGATAATGAGCGCTCATCCGCAGGTTGCAACCGTGGGAGAATTGGCGTTTCATTTTTCTCAATATTATCAATGCACTTGCGGAAAGCGGTTCTGCGACTGCGAGTTCTGGACGGATTGGCAAAACAAAGTTCGCGCTGAAGGGCTGCCGTTTGAGATTGGCTCTTTGAATATCAACCTTCAGCCAAAAGTTGGAAAAGGGTTCTGGGAAAGTCTGTTTTACTACGAATTCGCCTCGTCATTCGTCAATAACGTCAGAGACTGGCTCTATACGTTTCCTTCGTTTTATCGGGAATGGGGAGCGGTCGCCCTGGACGCCGTTTCCCGAGCGGAAAAGTATGCTGAGATTTTGTGCCAGTCCGAAAACGCCTCGGTCTTTTTCGATTCCAGCAAAAACCCATATCAGGTGAGGTTTCTGTCCCGACACTTGAAAAACCGATTCAAGCTGATTTACATGATGCGCGACGCCCGAGCGCAAATCAACGACTTGATGAAACGGGAGAAACGCTCTCTGGAAGAGGCGGTACTGCTGTTCCGTTGGTATTCCCGCAATCTGGAACGGATTATCAAGCATTACGTTCGGCCGGAAGACGTGTTCCGCGTTCGGTACGAGGACCTCTGCGACGACACGACCGACATGCTCAAAAGTCTGTGCCGGTTCCTCGAAATTGAGCAGTTCCCGGAACTAACGCCGGAAATGACCGCGCTTCCCAACAACTACCATTTTCTGACGAACATGTATCAGCCGTTTAAGGAAATCCAGCTTCAGGACGACAAGCGCTGGCAATCGGAACTGTCTTCAGAGCAAATAGCTTACATCGACAAGGAATTAGGGGCTATCAATAAATTTTACGGATACGAATAGCCCCCTATTGTCAAATTTTAAAAATACTATATCATAGAAATATACTTTACGGAGGGCTTCGGATGGGAAGCCCCTGCAAGGGAGGATCGTGAACCTGGTCAGGGGTTAACGCCAGCAGCCATAAGCGACACCCTTTCTGTGCATCGGGTTTCCCATTCGGAGCCTTCTTTTTTTAATTAGCAATTAGCAATTTGCAATTAGCAATTGACGCGAAGCGTCATTACTTGCCACTTACCACTAACCACTTACCACTCTCCCATGCCAGACGCGTCTACAGATTATATGGTCGTTGCGCGGCGATACCGTCCGCAAACTTTTACCGACGTTATCGGTCAGGAACACGTCGAAACGGCGCTGACGAACGCCATTAACAGCGGTCGAATTGGGCACGCGTATCTGTTTACCGGGGCGCGCGGCGTTGGGAAGACGTCTACCGCCCGAATTCTTGCCAAGGCGCTCAACTGCGTTAACGGTCCGACGACGGAACCGTGCGGCGAGTGCGAGTCCTGCCGGGCGATCGCAGCGGGAGACGACCCGGACGTTCTGGAAATCGACGGTGCATCCAACCGCGGCATCGACGAAATCCGCGCTCTGCGGCAAGGCGCCAATATTCGCCCGACCAGAAGCCGGTTCAAAATCTACATCATTGACGAAGTCCACATGCTCACCCGCGAGGCGTTTAACGCCCTGCTCAAGACGCTGGAAGAGCCGCCGGCTCACGTCAAGTTTATTTTCTGTACGACCGAACCGACCAAAATCCCGATAACAATTCTGTCACGCTGTCAGCGTTTTGACTTCGCCGGGATTCGCACCGATCAGATCGCTCAGCGTCTGAAGACTATTATTATCAAGGAAGGCGCAACAGCGGAAGAAGACGCAGTGGAAATGCTGGCTCGCCGCGCCGCCGGATCCATGCGAGACGGGCAGTCCCTGCTGGAACAGCTTCTCGCGTTCGCCCCGGAACATATTACCGTTGCGGACGTCCACAGCGTTTTAGGCACGGCTGACGAAGACTTTACTCTGAAAATCATCTACAACCTGTCGCAAAAGAACGCGCTGGAAGTTCTTACTGCGTTTGATACTGCGATGAGCCAGGGACGGGATCCCGCCATCTTTCTGGAACAGCTTTGCGGGTATTTTCGCGACCTGATGCTGATCCTGTCCGGCGGAACGAAAAACCAGTTCCTGTACACGTCTCCCAACAACGAGGGGCTGCTGCGAGAAGCGGGAAAGATGATGGGAATTCAAACCGTCCTGGCGGCGCTGCAGATTCTCGACCATACGTTAGACAGAATGCGTTTTACGACGCTGGGCAGAATTCTCGCAGAACTCGCTCTGACGAGAATCGCTCATCTTGCCGACCTGGACTCCATCTCGGTCATGATTCATAGACTCGAGAGCGGCGCCATCGCCCCGCCGGTTCAGCAGAGTCCCGCGAATCGCCCGCAGCAACTCAGCGCGCCGCAGGTCAACCCCAACGCTCAGCGAGCAGGACAGGCGCAAGGCAGAACTCTGAGAATCCCAGCCGGGTTTGCCGACGCCAACATTCCGCAGGAGCTAAACGGTTCGCAATGGCAAAGACCAGCGCCGCAGCAACCGCCACAACAGCCCCCGCAGAACCGCCCTTTCGTTGACCCCAACCGCGCTCTGGGCGGCGGACTGAACGGGGTCTTCGCCCAGAAAAACGCCCCCAGCGCTCCGTTCGTTCCCCCAGTTCGCGAAACCCCGTTGCATTTAGGGAATAGGCAACAAATGGATGGCGGTAATGAGGCGAACAACGTGAGCGGAATTACGCATTCGCCGTCAGGCGAACCTGCTGGAAGTCATAGTGAAGATGCACCAAAGCGACCAACGGGAGCGGATTTAGGCAATCGCGCGGAAGCGTGGACTGGGAGCGGCGCCACGCCGCCTCACTCCTCACCCCTAACTCCTAACTCAATCAACGCAGAGAATTTAAAAGAGGAGTTAGATAGTATTCTCGAGTCCTATCTCGAAGGGCTGGCTCTGGACAACGCCCGGTCGTACTGTTCCGTGAAGCTGGTTGGTCCCAACGCGATTGAAATCGCCTACGACTGGGAGCACTCTTTCGGATACAGGAGCTGGGACAACCCGGAGAACTACACCAAGCTGCAAAACGCTGTCAACCGTCATTTCGGACAGAACGTTGTCATTGAACTCAAACAGTTGCCCAACGCCAACCCCGGACCGACGCAGGAAGAACGCCGCCGCGCTCAGAGCAAGTTTATCGGCGAGATCGCCGCTCGACCCGCTGTTAAGGAGATCATGCGTCTGTTCAAGACCGATATAAAATCGGCGTTTCCGGAAGCGTACCCCCTGCCCGACGAATTCAAAAAGCAGGAAGAATCCTCGTCGGACGAAACCGGTCAAGACGTATCTACCGTGCCAATTGAGGAAGATTCCGACGATTAATATCAATGTATGGCAATCGCCAATTGCGATCGCCATACAGAAAGGGGCGACAAGGAAGCAAAGACTCCGTTGCCTGACTATCAGGTATTGCTTAATATATTACCCCCTGAACATATTCACAACAAGGTACAATATTCCCAATACCAATACGACCCTCAATATCCAACGAAGCCACCTGCTGCGAAGCTCATCGCCACGGGAATCATTTGTGATATAGTCACCAGAAGGCTGGGAGTCGACGCCTAGCTTATAATACTTGACGGTTTTGCCTTTAGAAGAGCTATCGACATCATCTTCAGAAACATCAGAATCATATTCCTGCTGACGTTGTAAATCAGAAGAATCATCGCCCGTTGAATCTTCACGGTCAATTCTGTTATAGCTTGCCGCGTTTTGATTTTCTGTCTGATCGTCTTTCATTTCCTGAGCGTTAGAATCTGACGGCGAGGCGGATTCCTGACGCTCGGCATGGGGTTGAGCTGTCTGCAAAAGTTCTCTTGACAGATAATCATCCAGACATCTCAAGTAGCGTTTTTCATTATACACGAAAAATGTCGATACCAAACCTGCAACAAGGGACAGCGACAGAGAAACCATCGTTGTATCAAATGCCGTACCCAGCGCCAAAGCCACTTCAGAAACGCCAGACTGCTGTTTTGTCAGCTCGTCAGACAAAACGTTAGAGGTGTTCATAAGTGCACTACCTATCCCCCACACAGTGCCTAAAAAGCCCAATCCGCCCAAAGCTCCAATGAAAAATTTCCATAAAAAACTGTTATTTTCATTCTTTTTTTCCTCAGAATCCATAATTCGTTTATACGATCCTGAATCTGCATAATAGTCATTTTGATACCTTGCACATGTAAAAATAGACCACAAAATCGGAATCGTTTCTGATAAAGGTCTTGCTTTAACCAATTGGGAAAATTCTTCCTGCGTGTTCGGAAGATCAATATAAACGACGTTGTCATCTGAATTACGACTTGCGTATTTTAAAGTTGAAAGATTAATACGCATCCTGCGTATACGCGCCAGAGTTTCATAATCAGTGAGTCTGTCACTAAACATCAGCAGCATCAAAAACATGCCAATCCAAAAGAAAAACAGCGTCAAAAACTGAATAGCTCCATTGATAATTCGGATGATTAAAACGGGGGGTATAACGCCTATCCCGCCAAAATCATCCTGAAGCATCTTTTCCAGCTGCGGACAGATAACTGTATCCAACTGCGCTTGACTCAATTTGGCGCTTTTAACAACAATTTTATCGGATAGGTTCTTACCATCGACACTGATGCCTTTACCATCATTGTCGTATTTCAATCTAAACTTGGTTTGCGCCAACCAGTTATTTTTAATCCACGAAACCAGCGACGCTGTTGACGTTGGCAATTCCAGATTGGCAAATGGAATAACAGAAAGACTTACCCTCTCCCATGCCGCTATCTGAATTATCTCGGAACTCTTCGAAATTCCCTTATACTCATACCAAGGCATTAAAAAAGGATCGCTCTCAGTGCAAGGATAAAGATACTCATAACCGTTGGGATCATTCTCGTTCCTATAAACCCAAATCGGATTGCTCTCGTTGACAATCAGTTCAAGGAAAATGCCATATTTCCATTTATCCTTATTGTCATTCTTGATATGATATTTTACAGTCGCGGCATTCACTGCAAAAAGGCAGCAAAACTGATCGGACTCGCCATAATTTCTTGCAAATATGTACTGCACATTGTCAAGGACGTTAAATATGTCAGCTCCAATTTTTGTCTTGATCTTATTGCAAAATATCAACGTTTTGGTATATTCATACTCACCCTCTTGAGAGGCGTCTGATGACGATTTTGTTGATTGTCCTGTCGAATTTCCATCTTGAGTAAACCGCTTGCAACTATTAAAATCTGTATGCTGGCGAAAGGCGTAGATTTTGACATCTTTATCGTCCTTCTGATTGGGCAGCGGCAAGAAATTGTCTTCCTTATCTTTCCCGCCAATGCACTCAAATGACAACCGCTCTTTGGACAAAGGGAAATCGTCGCCGACTCCCAATTTGTCAAATTGATGTTTCGATACAAAAAAAATCGTACTCACTGAAAAATAGTAAGCGAGCGCTACTACAATAATAAGTTGTAATGTATACATCCAACTGGAAGCAGGGAAAAACTCTTTGACGGAATCCCCAAAAATCGGTTTCTCCTTTTGAGCGGCAGTCGTGGCATTCGGCGATTGATCAGGTTTACGATGAAACAAGTTGCCGAACTTCTTCAGCGGCGCTGCAAATATTTGAAGGGCAGAAACTTTTTGGGCGTCAGACGAATTGTCCGCGTTATCAGAATTGAGCGAATTTGAAGGATCTTTTGTCATGATATGTATAAATGGTTAGTGGGAAAATTGCGTAAAGGGAACGATTGGCAACTGACGAAAACACTCTGTACTGTATTCAGGATCTACCAAGGATTTAGCAATGTCATTAACGTCGAGAGAGTCCTTTAACAAAAATTCATATTTTTTTTGATAATAGTCACCCCAGCCGTTGTTTTTATTATTGCTGTTATTGCTTTTATCCCATGTTTTATTGTCCATCACTATGTCGTCTTTTTTGACGAACGCTACAGAATTGTCGCCTATGGCAACTAACGAATAATCTATAAGATTTGTATTGATGCCCAATTGCTTAATTTTTTTTATATTTGGCGAGTTGCAATATATATCACATGTGCCGTTCTCGTCGCCAATCCAGCCATTATTACCATCGTCAAAAACGGCAAGCTTAAATAAAATATCATTATTAGCATTGACTTGGCCAAAGAAAAATAGTCTGGCTGAACTCTGTTTCGGGAGTCCTCTTTCTTTGAACAACTCACTCATTTTAGTTAATATGTTGCCTATTACTGTTCCATTATTATTTAAATCTTTTGTTTTATGGTAATTAGTTTCTACTAAGTACGCAGTAGATGGAAGATTAAATGGCTGTGGATTTGAAGAATTTAAATTAGAAGGATATCCCTTTATAATATAACTGCCAATACTATCAGTATTTTTCAAGTCATCTTCGTCAATTTCAATAACAAAGGCGCGCAATGAACTAAAAACAATAAGCCTGAATGATATATAATCATTTGATCTCACATAATTACCTGAAGCGTCTTTGGGATAAGGAACGATAGGCAAAATAACAAAAGAGTCTTTCCCGCCTGTTGTATCAGATGCTTTCCAAACAAAGAATTGTCGATAATTTGTACTACCATAGTCGCCTAGTATATTATACCTTTTATCATATACTTTTTTGCGAAAATCCTGATCTTTTTGCACTTGTGCAAAAACGATTTGGCTGAATAATACAATTAACAAAAAAAATATATATCGAAATAATCTCATGATTTTCTCCTGATCGGTTTATAAATCTAATGTAAAATTTTGAGATACGCCTATATAATCATTATTAGAACTTAATTCTCCAGAAACCAGTTCCTCGCCATTATAGAATAAACTAAACTTAACGTTCGCAGGCAATCTTTTTATCTGTGAGCCTATATCATACGTCAAATCATTAAGCCACACTCTAATTTTAACTTGATCAGGAATGTCATTTCCTGACAGCATAAACTTATATGTAGATGATGCGTAGCCTTCACCTATGGAAGAACCAGCCGGTTTTATACTGAAGCGAGCGTTTGGCATATCTTCTCCAATATAAGCGGCTTCATTCTCCACTTCATCGTAAATACAAAAACCGATTTCTTTTGTAACGCGCAAATAAATATTCTCGCTACTGGTAATCTTTAACGAAAAGGATAAAATATTGCCAACTTCCTCCTGCTGCTCCAGATTTTTACGCATGGCGGCAAAAAGGAACACGATCAAAGCCACGCCGCCCATGGCGGCGCATAACATGTCCAGCAGCGATAACGAAAAATCGGCGGTTGATTCAGACATTATAAGTTAATCCTGTTTAATAGTTACTATAATTGAGAAGGATCCAATGCTCTATTTAGAGCAACGTCTAATATTCTAAATTCACAACATTCTTGGCCCCCAGCTTTTTTTTCAATACTGGGAGCTTTATCTTCTTCATTGATAAAGGAAACATAGGAATAAAAACTAACTTCCTTATCATTATTTTTATTACTACTATTTGCAGTAGTACCATTCGGAACAGGATCATTCAACTTTACTATTTCTTTAGCTCTCCCTTCAAATTCATTTTTTTCAAAACGCTTAAAATATACTTTTACTTTTTCAACTTTTCCATTATTCATTTGTTGATTTCGAGTTATATATAACCCGTCTAAATTACCACTCGAACAGGGTTCTTTCAAAAAAATGGAAACATTTGAATAAAAATCGCCATTTATAACATAATCATGAGTTTTGTTTATAGTAGCATTCGAGATATTATATCCATATTTCGATGGAATTTGAGCATCATCTATTCTAATAGAAAACCACATTTCATTGCCAATTTTTTTGGTATCAACAGCTGGATACTTGTGATCAGTATATCTCTCTTTAAGTTTTCCGTTAACCCAAATGGCAACTTCAAGTTTCTTAAAATTGTCGTCTGGCAATTCAATATCAGCGTTTATGGTAACGCATCCTTCCTTGCCGGACTTCGGAGGTTCGTAAGTGATAGTTAGCCACCAAGAACATTCGTCTACATACTCATTTAAGAAAAAAATCCTATCTTTAGGATTAGGATTAGGACTATATTTCCACAAACTCCCGGTATTATTGGCATTACTCTTATTCGTGAATTCGTGAAACTGTCCATTAGACAATCCAATCCGGACAGAGGTAATTTCCTCTAAAGAGAATGGCAAAGGGGAGTGAATCGAAGAATCAACCTGCTGTTGATAAACCGGAAAACAACTTTTGATCTCTATACTGGGTTTGTTGCCCGAATCGAGAGCGTTCTTTGACTTGCTCTGCGGAACCAGGAGAAACATCAACAACAGAAGCCCGCCCAGGGCGCAGGAACAAAGATCGAGAAATGAAGTGGAATAATTGTTCATTAATCTTATAACGAATACAAATTATGTCTGTATAGTTAAAATGAGTATTTTATCTATCGCGACTAACGGGAGCTTTTCATCACTCCCGTTAGGTTTTAATCCATTCAGAACCGCATAAGCCGTTCGGTTATAATTACGCTGAGTATAATCCACGTGGATTTAAGGAACATATCTGGCGAAAAGGCGCTAATATATTCCCCCAATCGCGAATTAATTCATCAAATCATAGGTATTAGTCTCTTTGTTATATTTCCAGGTAATGGAAGTCGCTTCATCCTTAAACCTAATTTCAATGGCGTCTTTGTTAGGACTCGGAATAATACTTTCGATACCTTTATTATACTTATCAACAATGGTATCGCCAACAAACGGCAACTCAATTACAATGCCGCTATCATTTTTAAGCGTCAATTTTTTAGAATTCACGTCAAGCGTTGAAACAAAACCGCCAACTTCATCGTCTTTGTTGCCATCTGCTGAAAAAGCATACGTATCTTTATCGGACCATGTTACTATTATTTCAGAAGCCCCTGAAAAACCAAAATGATCTTGAATTAAATTTGACGCTCCAGAAAAACGAATCGTAACTGGAAAGTCTATCGGCGAGTGATATTCTTTAGTATCGTACTTGTCCGAAATCTTTTTCATTGTCAAACCGGATTTGATATCATCAATTAAATAATCCGATCGTTTATCGCCGGATTTTACATGAAGATGAAGAGTATTTGATAAAGAGCCGTCTTTACTTTGCCAAAGGTTAATGATCAATGTACCGCCTTGTTTAGATGAGCTTTTTCTCCAGTACTTAAACGCATCATTATCATTTTCATCGACAGAAATTTCAACCTGCTCGTCTCCAGTTTCAAGATCTGTCGGAATCTCCTCTTCTGTTTGTTTTGGTCCTGATTCATCTGTTTCGATAGGGTCAGTAATGTCATCCTGACCGTCATCATTACCAGAGTCTGTATTATTACTGGGACCGTTGCCAAATATATTACAAAGGCAATCTATTGGATGTAAAATGCAATCAACAATATTTGCAATGAGATCACCAATCGCTTTTACCGCTTTTACAATCCAATCTCTAACGTCTTCTGGTTTTTCCACTATTTTATCATGAAGATTGATATAGTCCTTTACAGCTTTTACACATTCCTCCCAAATCGTATCTTCCTCTGCTGAAAAAAAGTTTTTAGAAACAACAAAATGCTCTATTAAATATTTCCTTGTATCATCCCAGGCAGCTTTCTTCTGTTGTTCTGGCTCCCAAGTACCATTATTAAGTTGATTGAGAGTCATAACAAGCTCTGAGTACGGTTCAAAGACTTTATCATATTCTTTACTGACTCTTTCTTGCATATCGTTTTTAGGAAGCGTTTCCGGTTCTTTTAATCGATCTTCAAATTTTTTACAAGCTGTTAGAAATTCATTTTTATACTTTGTGCTCTTACCCTCAAGCGCAGTACTAAGATCTGCAAGTTTATTCTCGTAATCCTTAATCTTTTCTATTGCCTTATTAACTATTGGCTCATAGCGGCGCTCGTTTGTTTTCAATTTAGTGAGCTTGGCTATGACTTTCTCTTTGCTGGTGCCAGGATCAGGCACGTTCAATTGCGTCGTCCAATTCTTCATTTTCTCATCATAACCGGAAAGAGTGGACTTCATGTCTTCGACTTTTATAGAGTCTTTCGATTCAAGCTTACCCGATTCCGATTCATGCTTACCTGATTCAATCTTATGGTCATACGCTTGTTTAAAAGTAAACATTACAGGCTTCGGTATGATATCCACAGAATATGGAATTTTACAATTTGCAATCGTCGTTTTAAAATCTTTATCCAATTTCTCACTGTCCTTTGGAACCACTCTGAGGTTTAATACATATCTGCCTGCTCTGCCTTTTCCTGTATATTTTACTGTAAACTCTTGACCACTCTCATTAAACGCCGCGCTCAGCTGATCGTTCTCAGGCGTAATGCCAGTACATTCATAATGTACGTTATAGTCCGGAATAAATCCAGCCAACGATACGGGATTTGAAACTTGTTCTTCACCATTTTCAGCAAATGTAATGGTCTGAGTTTTAAAGTTTTCATCAAATATATTTGGTTTGTCTGATACAATTACAGTAACGCAATAATCTTGCTGGTCTGTTTTATCCTCAACATTTGTTGCAGTAATTTTCAACATTCCGCTTCCCTTTTTTATAGGTTTACAACGCAACACTATGCCGTCAGCCAGTTTTTTATGGGGATTGTCGTACGAGACTTGGATAATATCTTTACATTCAGTCGTATCAAATGTAATCCAAATCAAGCTTAAACCTTGTCTGATATCCTTATAAAACGTTTCCGTCAAGTCCAGTGTGTCATCTTTGTCAGGAGAGATTATTATACCCGGTTTTCCCGTCGCCTTCAGTTTATGTTTCTTGCCAGCGTCTGACGGATTGCTCTCATCTGTCGGTTCATCGCTACCAATAACCCAATGTTGAACTTTATTAATTATTATATCAGGCTGACGTGTATTTTCGTTGGCTTCAGTTTTGCTAACGCCAGCTTCATTCGTTTTTTTGCCGTCAGAGTTGAAACGTGAAATAACAATGACTGTGCAGACGATTAACGCCAAAACAATAATCGTAAAGGTCTTTTTGTTCATGATGATATTTTGTAAAAAGGTTAAAAAATCAAATCCGACAACGCGGGTAAGCGGAAGCTGTCAGCCGCTTGTCAACTCACAATCCTTTAAAACCGCCGCAAAAGCAGTTCACAACTCACGCCATGAGATTTTCTAATCAATTGCAACCGTCAGGCACTTCAGGAAACAACCAATCCAGAAAGCGTCAGCTCAGGAAAAGTTGTTTCACTGTTATATTTCAACTACGCAGGTTTCAGCCTGCAATTCAATGCACGAAGCCATTTATAATGACCAGGCTCATTTAACGGCAACGCATTATTGCCAAGCGCTTTTGAATCGAATACGTTTATTTAAAACGTAACATACTTCTTCGAGGGATCCGATGAAATATCGCATGTCCATTCAACGCCATTCCCATTCTTAATCGTTATCTTTGGATCTTTTTCGCTGAGATCAACGCTGAACGAAACATCGGCAGGAACCCCATTCGGTCCATTGAGATAATTAAATAAATTCTCCACATGCTGACTCGAATAACTAAGGATTTCGCCGCCATAACAGTCTTTTGGGTCCGTTTTAACACGCGTTTCGTTAAATAACTGGATGTAGATATGTCCGTTAT
>JAFQXE010000002.1 GCA_017407125.1 Thermoguttaceae bacterium | reverse complement strand
ACTGCCATGCGTTTTCTTTTATTTTCTGCAGAATATATTCTGCAGAAAATAAAAGAAGCTCCAACGATAAAATCTATTTTACCTCAAGAACAGAACTAATACAATAATTTTTATTGGATATCATTATACAAGTGCGAGAGCGTCAGCTCTCGCTTTTATAAGCGAGCGATAGCTCGCGTTTTCATTTGTGGCTGATACAGCCGCGATCCAGTGGGTCTAACTCTTTTGGCAGTGAACGAAGTTTTCGTTATTCTCATCGTTTTCCGAAAAAGCGGGAGCTTTGCTCCCGCACTCCGAAAGAACTGCGTGTCGCTGACCGGCTCGCCATTCTATTTTTGTTCATTTTTCACTCTAACCGCAAATCCCAACAGCGGGACGAGGAGCGCTCGTAAAAACGCGCCAGCAATCAGAATTAGCGCAAAGAGGGGAATTCCGTAAAATGTTACGTTTTCGAGATCGAACGAGAAGCTCAGGAAGTCCAAGACGGCGCCGGAGAGAATCAGGCTGATAGAAAACGCGATTCCGCCGACGGCGTAATACAGAGAAAACGTCGCAGCGCGGTTCCCGTTTTCGTAGGACAGTCTGTGGAGATGTTTCGGGACGCCGACGTTCAGGCCCGCGTAGCCCGTCCAGCAAATCCAGCTGAGATAAATCGGGACGTAGTAAAAATTCTTGTTCGCGACGCCTAAAAAGAGCAGTCCGACGGCGACGATGAATTGAGAAATCATCATCGTTGACCGCAGATTCAAATCCGACCAGCGACCGATAAACCACGAGATCGCCCATTGACCGATTCGGCTTATCGCGATAAGCAAAAGACTGAACTCGTAACTGATATGCAAGCCGTGAATGGAATACTGGTATTGAGACGTTTGCGTCAGCCCGTTGGTAAAGCTGAACGCGATGCCGTAGAGCAAAAACAGCACAAACGTTTTGAAATGCAGCGGCGAAAACAGCGTCGACAGCGTTGACGGTTTATCTGACTTCTTCTCGGGTTGACTGTCCGGCTGACGCTCGAACGTTCCGGCGTCTCGAGAGCAAAACAGCAGCGGAATGTTGGACAGAATAATAAGCCCAGCTCCCGCCCACGCCCAAAACAAAAGTCGGTCGATGGGAAAGCGGGCGTCTTTTAAGTAAAACGCCAGCGCGGAAGCCAGAATTGCGCCCGCCAACTCGTAACGGTTTTTGGCGGCGTAGAATTGCCCGCGGACGTCGTCCGAAACGTGTCCGCCAATCCAGCAGTTGATTGCTATCGTGCCGATGTACTGATTCAAATGATGAATTGCCCAGAGCAGAATCAGTCCGATAATCAGCGCTGTAACAGACGCCCGCCCTTCCAGCTGAACGAGAAACGGAATCAGAGATAACGTCAAACCGGAAAGGGTCAGGTATCCCGCCGCCTTTTGCGTCATGCAGCGTTTTCCGCCCAGCATTTTCGGGGTGAACGCTCTCAAGACGCCCAATATTCTCGGCGACGCAGCCAGAACGGCGGTTGTCAGAAACAGCCAGGAGAAGCGGGAACGGTCAACAAGACCAAAGACGATGTAGATAATCAGCGTTGTCGAGACGAGCGTGTTGCCCAATCCCCACAAAAAGCTGTTCCAGCAAACATAGCGCGCGTCCGGCGGCAAAGAGACATTGGGAGAACGCATTTCGATCAGCGCCAGTTCGTCTGTCTGTTCGTCTGACGAACTGTTGATTTGATCCTTCAAATTGCGTTCACCCATTGTTTGCTTTTACGCTCGTTTTTACTTTGATTCGGTTTCAGAAGCCTGCTTGGCGCGTAGTTTTCGTCCGACAGCGAGAATCTTCTCAATGGTTTGATCTGTCAGTTCGTGCCCGGGTTGATTGGGCATGCCTTCCCAAATAACGCAGCCGTATTGCGGTTCGATAATAACCGCGTGCGGGATTCCAAAAACGCCCAGCGCCTTGTAGGTTCTCTTTTGGAGGTCGATTCCAACGGCGAATTTGAGGTCTTTGCCTTTGACGTCTCCGACCAGATTGTCGATTTCCTTCGCGCCGGTTTCGCAAATGGCGATAACCTGTAACTCGTCGCCGAACTTTTCCTGCCAGTGGTTGAGCATGGGCAGCGTTCTGCGGCACGGCGGGCACCACGTCGCCCAGACTTCCAGAAGAATGTACTTCTTCTCGTATCCGGGTTTGGGTTCGTTGCTATACCAGGATTCCACCTCGATTTTGGGAGCTTCGCACCAGAGGAAGGATTCCGCCCAGAGACGTTTTGGACGTTCCGCCGCGCGCTGTTCCCACGGCGACAGTTCCGGCGTGATAGGCTGTTTAGACGGGTCTGTTACAACCGGTTCGTTCTCTTCGGCAGGGTTATCGTCTGCCATGACAAAATACGTTCCCGCCAAAATAGCGCAGACGGAAAGCAGGGTAAAAAATCGTTTCATGGGGCGGAGCAGGGTGGGAAGGACGTTGGGACAATTGTCGCTTGTGTACTGACAAACGCTTATTTTCGATAGAACTGCAATACTTCCGTCAGCGGCGTCCAGCGTAAAGACAGGTATCCGGCAGAAGTGCGGAGTTCAATTGTGTTCAAATGTAAAATTTTATCGATTAATCCCGTTCGGATTTTAAGCATCTGAATATTGGCGTTGTAAATGTAGGCAACGTCAACGGAAAAGACGCCGCTTTTGACGAACGTTCTTTCCGTCGTGATAACGTAGCTGGATCGAACCCATCGTAAATAATGAATTGCCAAAACGATTATCATGGCAATTGTCGAAAATACCAGCCAGGTTCCGCCAGGGTCTGAATGGTTGTTGGATATCATTATCGCAGAAGGAATAATGCCCAGAAACAGATAGCACATCAGCGTCAACCCGCCCTGAATGAGCAGAACGGTAGTTGCAGGATGAGCGGAGTATAAAATCTGCTCGTCTGGACTGATAAGCGCTTGAATTAAATTGGGAATAGCGTCCCGAGACCGTTTTTTTCTTCCGGAATGTCCGCTGGAAGAATGTGAACGCCCCAGTTCTTCGCCTTCAACTGGCGGGGGAGGAGACGGCATTTCGCCGATTTGAGAAAAATGCGGCGGAGGGACTTCCCTGTGAATAGGAATCTCGCTGTGAGGGGGCGTCGTTCCGTGAACAGGGACTTCTCCGGGAATAGGCGGCGCCTCTGACGGCATCTCGCCAAAAGAGGAAGACTGGTTGGACGCAGCGTCCTCAAAAGATTCAGACGACAATTCGCTTGACAAACTGGAATCGTGACTGGAATCGGGAGAAGGGATATCTTCTGAAGACAGCTCGCTTGACATGGAATCGCTTGTCGGCGCGTCGTTTATAACAAGCCCTCTTACCGACGACGCCAAACGCCACGCCCCTTTCTCGCCAACGCGAACTTTGACGTCCGGCGTTATTTGAGAGCGTTCCGCCATCTTTCGCAGCTGGCTCGATGAAAACGGACCAAGTACGGAGTCGTTATACTGTATGTACCATTGACGCGGCGCCATGGGGAAATATTGGGGGGAAAGCGATTCGGAGGGGGAAGGCTGCGGCGCCGAAGATTGCCAGACGCCGCTTTCACAATTTACAACTTATTTTATTATAATCGCGATTGATTGTTTTGTCAACGACCGGGACGGGAAATATTTTGAGGTTTATTCCTCGCAGACGACTTTGTCCATTTTTATGTCTTGTGGTTCCGTCGGGAGGGCGTCGACAATCTGGCAGGAAAACGCCAGGGCGATTTTTTTCGCCCCTTTGGCGCGGCTGAGCGTCCAGTCATAGAATCCGCCGCCCCAGCCCAGCCGGTTTCCTTCCCGGTCAAACGCGACCCCGGGAACGATAAACGCGTCGACGTCCGCTATCGCAACGACGCGCGTTCGCTCTGGAATCGGCTCTCGAATTCCGTACGCGCCGGGCGCCAAGTCGTCAAAAGAGCGGATTTCATGCAAAACGATTTTATCTTCGCCGTCTTTGCCGCACCGCGGAACGCAAACGGTTTTGCCGTCCTGCCAGGCGGATTGAATCAGAGCGTCTGTCTGCACCTCGTCTTTAAACCAGACGTAGACGCAGACGATCTTTGCCGCTTTCCAGTCCGGGTCTTGCTCAACGCGCTGGACGATTCGGGCGCTCAGTTCCGCTCGCGCGTTTTCGCCCAGCTCCTGACGCCGCCGCAGGACTTCTTTCCGCAGTTTTGATTTCAAAATCGATGTACTCATAAGAACAATTATAACCAAAAGAAGATTTAATGGAAGGCGGTAACGGGCGGCGAGGCGCCGCTCCCAATCCGCGCTGCCGCGCGCCTGCCGATAATCGCTTCCGTTGGTCGCTTGCTCATTCCTTACTAAAGTTTTATCAAGGCGCCAACTGCGATTTCTCTTTCCACTGTCTTGACAAGGGAAATTCGCGCTGGTATAATAAACTGTAAATGGATTATTTTAATCGTTCATTTACCATACAAGGAGAGTAACTCATGAACGGAATCTTAACGTCAATCGTTCTGGCGTTGGTCGTCGCCGCTGGCGCATTTGCGGAAGAAACTAAACCGGAAACTAAACCGATTATCAGTCAGGAAACGCTATCCGCGCCGGTTCTGCCGAAGGGAATTGTCAAGACGGCGGACGGCGTCGAGTGCGAAAATCGATTTATGATGCACGAATGGATGCTGACCCTCTTGGATAAAGCGGAAAAGCGCTGGATCGACACTTACGAAAAAGCAAAGACGCCGGAACAGATCGCTCAGTATCAAAAAGACCGCAAGGACTTTTTCTTAAAGCAAATCGGCGCGTTCCCGGAACGCAATCCGCTCAATGCGGTTGTAACAGGAACGATTCAAAAAGAAGGGTATACCATCGAAAAAATCCGCTTTGAATCCCAGCCCAATTTCTGGGTTACAGCAACCCTGTATCTCCCGGACGAAACGAAATACCCCAAGCCGTGGCCCGGCGTTCTGCATTCCTGCGGACACAATCTCAACGGAAAGGCGGCGGTAAGACTTCAGCGCGGATCCGCTTTGATGGCTCTCAACGGTATGGCGGTTTTGAGTTTTGACCCGATTGACCAGGGCGAGCGAATTCAGTTTACCACGCCCAATCCCCCTCTTTCCGTAGACGCTCACAATTTGCTGGGAATCGGCTCTATGGCGTTGGGACGCAATACAAGCTGGTTTGAAATCTGGGACGGCATGCGCGGCATCGACTATTTGCAGTCTCGTCCGGATATTAATCCGAAGATGATAGGCGCGTGCGGGCTGTCCGGCGGCGGGACTCAAACGGCGTTTTTAATGGCGCTGGACGAACGCATTGAAGTCGCCGCGTCGATGTGCTATCTGACTTCTCTGACGGGCATGTATCGGCGCGGAAATCCGGAAGCCGACGCGGAACAGCACGTTTTCGGTCAGCTGGATTTCGGCATGGATCACCCCGACTACTGCATCATGCACGCTCCCAAACCGACCATGATAGGCTGCGCGACAAAAGACTTCTTCCCAATTAAAGAAACGTGGGACACCTATCGATACAGCAAACGCATGTTTGGATTGCTGGGGTATCCGGAACGCATGAATTTGGCGGAGACGTACAACACGCACGGATTTGACCAGCTGCTGCGAGAAGCGACCGTTCGGTTTATGCGCCGGTTCCTGGTCGGAGGCAGCGAAGCGGTTGTCGGTCCAAATAAAACAGACCCTATTGTCGAACCTGGCGGAGATTTGGAATTGTCGGACGAAGAGCTTTTCGTTACTCCAAAGGGCAACATTCAGGACATTCCCGGGGCGAGAACGACGTTCGACATCAACCGGGACTACGCGAAGGAACTTGCCGCCAAACGAGCGGAACTCTGGTCGCAGACGCCGGAAGACGAAATGCGAGTCAAAGTCCGTCAGCTGGCGAAGTTCCGTCAATCCAAAGACGTCTCCGTTCTGACGGTTTTGTCGTCTGAAGACGTTACAGAACTGACGGAAGGGCAAACCCCGGCTCTGGCGGCGGCGAAGAGAATCGTCTTCCAGGTTGAGCCGAAACTGTATTTGACCGCTCTTTGGCTGGTTCCCCATAACGCCGACATGTCCAAGGCGACGCTTTTTGTCAGCGACAACGGCAAGGCCGATGGCGCGGAAATGGTCAATAGTCTTCTGGCAAGCGGAAAGCCGGTTTTAACTGTTGATTTACGAGGATACGGCGAAACGCAGCAGTTCAAACAGCCGTACTTCAGCAATGAGCATTTCGGTCAGGACGGCTGCGACTGTTATTTCGCCTTTAATTTGAACAAGACGTACGTCGGATTCCGCGCTGAAGACCTGTACTCTTTGAACCGTTTCCTCCGAACTGAACTCAAAGCGACGGGCGTTGAATGTATCGCCGTCAACGAGGCGTCCATACCAGCCCTGCACGCGGAATTCTGCGAGCTGGAAACGTTTGACCGTCTGACCGTTGTCAACACGCTTGCCAGCTGGACGAACATGGTCGAAAACGGCGGGTATTCGACAACCCCGTTCGCCAGCGTCGTTTTCGGAGCGTTACAGGTTTACGACTTGCCGGACCTCCGAACCGCTCTGGAAAAAGCCGGCAAACTGACGGTGTCCGGACTTCGTTGGGAAAAAGAACTGCAAGAGTAGCTGAGAGCAGATGAATGGTAATAACGTAGGCGAGCCACGGGTGTAAACCCGTGGGTGTGAAGCGAACGGAAGATTATCTCACGCAAAGTCCGCAAAGTTCGCAAAGTTATCAATTGGCGATCTCTTTGCGGCGGCAGCCTCCGAAAATCTCTTTTGTAGAATATTTCCTTCGCCACACTGGTCCGCGGGCGTCTTCGCCCGCCCCATTACCATCTTTCATTTACTATCTTTTCTATATTCTCAATCTTAAGATTTTTTTCCAAAAATTTTCCACGTCCCCACTTTGTATATGTAAAATCTATTGTATAATATTATACTAGTAGAGAAACGATTACCCATTTTCCTCGGACGTTCCGGCGCAAAAGTCGTTTACATAACCGTTATCCAGTTTTACCCTCGAAGGAGTAAAATTATGGCTAAATTATCGAAACTGTATATCACATCTACCATGGCTGTTCTTATAGGGCTTTTTGTTCTTTCTTCCAGCTCCATGGCGGACGTTACTTTTTCTAATAATACTTTCACCGGAAGCGGCACATATTCAGAGGCTGTTGATAACGGTTCGACGAACCTGACGGCTAATCCTGATAATGATTCATCAATTACTTTTACGAACAACCTCAAAACAACCGGACAGTTTCAGCAAAACAGCCAGATTGTAAATATCGGAGAAAGTACAAATAATTCTTTTGGAACGCTTTTGGTAACCAACGGTTCTGTTAATAATGGACACATGCATATATATGGCGATGTCGAGGTAAGCAGTGACTTTATTGTTTGCAATAAATGGACCGCGATTGTTACGATACATGATGGCGCCAATTTATCAGTTGCAGGTGTAGCATATCTTAACAATGCCAAAAATTCTCAAGGTATTGTATATCAACAGGGCGGTACAGTAACATTTACTACCACCGCCAATACCGTTCGATTCGGGCATTGGCGTAATGACGGCTACCGATCTACTTATAATTTACAAGGCGGAGAACTAAATATCCCCAATACAATTACGTACGTTGGCTGGGATGGTACAGGCGGTCTTAATATTAGCGGCGGCGTTGCGAATTTGAAAGGAGTTAGTATTACCAATAGTACTAATGGCAAAGGATTGCTCACATTAACAGGTGGAACGCTGAATGTCGGAAGCAACGGCGTAGGGCGTAATTTAAGAGGCGCAGGAAGTCCAGGCGCAGCAACCGTCAATTTAGGGCAGGGAACAATCAACGCCTCTGAAAGTCATTCCTGGAGAAATGGCATGACAATCACTTTAACCGGTCGTTCTGCTGCTGATACAGCTGACGTTCCGGGCGGCGTTACTACGTTTAATGCAGGCAAAGGAAAAACGATTACCATTAGCGACGCAATGGGCGGCGTCGGCGCTTTAACCAAAACCGGTGCAGGAACGCTGACGCTTTCTGGTAATAATACATATACCGGTACAACGACGATTAAAGAAGGCGTTATTATTGCTAACGGGGCAAACAGCTCAACCGGTCGTCTGGGGACGGGAGCTGTTATTATCGAAAAAGACGCTAAGTTAGAATGTCAAAAGCACAATCAGTTGGGGTATGGAACGCCGAATAACATTACCATTCGCGGTACGTTTAAACCAGACGATTATACTCATGTAAAGGATATTATTCTGGAAGACGGTTTAATTGATACGGAATATACGATTACCAGCAGTGGTACGGGGTTAGATTTTGGTTCTCGAACAGCCGAAGTTAAATCAACAGGATATTCGACGATTAAATCCCGTATGAATATTAATAATAATGCAACTGTAACGATTAATGTGGAATCAGATGAATTAACAATTGATGGCGTTATTAAGGGCGCTGGCGGATTTACCAAAACCGGCGCGGGGACGCTGACGCTTTCCGGCGCTAATACGTATACCGGAGAAACAACTGTTTCCGCCGGCGTTCTGGAATTAACCGGCGACGCGGTTGTCGCTAACGGTTTGACGACGGTTGGAACAAACGGAACGTTGGTATACGATCTTGCGGAAGGTCAAACGAAAAAGTTGGAGTTTAGCAATTCCAACAAGCTTGCCAGTACCGGTAGCGTATATAAAACCGGCGAAGGAACGCTTCAGCTTTACGCCGCCGCGGAAAACATGATTGACTCCTCCAAGTTTATCGTCTCCTCGGGGCGTCTGGATATGATGAAGTATTACAAAGGCTCGCTGGAAATCGGCGAACTTGTCGACGGCGCTTATACCGCAGCGACATTCTCGCCGGGCAATTCGGTTGGAACGTTAGAAATTACAGGCGATTTTACGCTCAATCCGGGTTCGACGCTGTTGTTGGAATTTGACGAAAAGGGCGCGGATTCTCTTATTGTTTCAGGAGATACAGAGTTCGCTCAAGGGTCGTTTGTTACTCTGGCATTAGCAGAAGGCGCATCCCCTGTACCGAATCAGCAGGTCAGCTTCCAGCTTTCGCCCAATATTAGTTCATTCGGCGACGCGACACTTTCGTATCCGTCGTACCTTGTTGGCATGAACTACGATTCAACGACCGGCGTTCTTTCCGCTACGGTAGACGCCAACTCCGTTCCGGAACCGTCAACTTGGGCGCTGATGATTCTTGGGGTTGTCGTATTATTCCTGCGGAAACGATAATAAAATTTTTCTCCCCGTCTATTGCATTTTATTTTCGAATCGGGTAGAATACAGGAAATACACAAAAACGTTTTTGGAATTTGACGTCTGAATTCCTGGAACGGAACTCCCATTTTCCCTCCCCCTTTTACACAAAAATCAGACCCATGAGTACAATGAATCGACGAGAATTTTTAGAAAACAGCATGTTCGCAACCGCGGCTGCTATTGCCGCCAGCGCGGCTGTTAAACCAGAACCGATTCTGGCGCAAGAGAAAACCGGCGCCAACGACAAACTGTCGATGGCGGTTATCGGCGTTCGCGGACGCGGCGGCGACCACATCAACGGGTACGTCGGACGCAGCAACGTTCAGATTTCCTATATCTGCGACTGCGACGAAAAAGCCGGCAACGACCGCTGCGATCAGATTGAAAAACGAACGGGCAAACGTCCGGTTTTCGTTCGAGATCTGCGAGAAATCATGGAGAAAAAAGACGTCGACTGCGTCTCTATCGCTACGCCGAACCACTGGCACTGCCTTGCCGCCATTTGGGCGATGCAGTCTGGAAAAGACGTCTACGTTGAAAAACCCGTCAGCTACAACGTTGCTGAGGGCGCTGCCATTACCGCCGCCATGAAAAAGTACAACAAGATCTGCCAGGTCGGAACCCAGTGCCGTTCCAGCAAAGGGTTGATCGACATGGTCAAGTTCATCGAAGAAGGCGGAATCGGCGAAGTCAACTTCGCTCGCGGATTCTGCTATAAACGCCGTCGATCCATCGGCGCGCTGGGCGACTACGCCATTCCCGACACCGTCGATTTCAATCTGTGGTCTGGTCCCGCGCCGTTCACAACGCCCAAGGTTACGCGTCCACAGTTCCATTACGATTGGCACTGGCAGCGTCTGTACGGCAACGGCGACAGCGGCAACCAGGGACCTCACCAGACGGACATCGCTCGCTGGGGCTTGGGTTTGGATTGTCACCCCAATGCCGTTATCGCTTACGGCGGACGTCTGGGCTATCAGGCGGAACGCAAAGATCCGAACTACGTCGACGCTGGCGACACCCCCAATACGGAAGTCGCCATTTACGACTACGGAAAGAAGTGCATCGTCTTTGAAACCCGCGGTTTGGACGTCAACAATTCCGACGACGAAGAAGCCAATACGCTCTTCCAAAACAAAGGCGGCAAGATCGGCGTTATCTTCTACGGTTCCGAGGGATACATCTGCAATCCGAGCTATACGGACGCGACCGTCTTCGACAAGGATTTCAAACCGATTAAATCTTTCCACGGCGGCGGCGACCATTTCGGCAACTTCCTCAACGCCGTTGTTACCCGCGACGCCTCCAGCCTCAACGCGCCCGCCCGCTGCGGACATCTCTCCGCCGCTATCGCGCATTTGGCGAACACGAGCTACTATCTGGGCGAAAACAACAAGGTTTCCGTCGCAGAAGCGAAAGAAATTCTCAAGAACGTCAAATCGCTCGACGACAACCTCGCTACGCTTGACCGAACGGTTAAGCACCTCGAAAAGAACGGCGTCGACCTGGAAAAATACCCGATTTCCGTTGGCCCGCTGCTGACCTTCGACCCGGAAAAGGAAGTCTTCACAGGCGACCGCGCCGACGAAGCCAACCAGTGGATTACCCGCCAGTACCGCGACGGATTCGTCTGCCCGACGGCGGACAACGTCTGATTTCTTTGCCCGGTTTGACGACCGTGTTATGCGCCTTGCCGTTAGAGCCTCTGACGGCAAGGGCAGGGGTGCGCTTTTGAGACGCGTATTCAAAAAAATATAAGAATGCGTTGTTCCCCCCCTTGACCTTTTAGAAAAAAGAGCTATATTCTTTCCTAACAATTCCCATTGAGGATGTGGCGGAATTGGCAGACGCGCAAGGTTGAGGTCCTTGTGAACAATAAAACGTTCATGCGGGTTCAAGTCCCGCCATCCTCATCTCTAGCCGTATTCGTTTGAATACGGCTTTTTTATTTATATACAGTTCTTAGACTTAGCTTAAACGGACTTCAGGGGAAAGCGACAATTACGGAGGGAATCGGTTTTATAATTTAATGAATAATTTGAGCAATGCCGCCATATAAGAGCGCGATGCTAAAAAGCAGAAATTCTGCAAGGAATACGACCAGAAGAATGCCTGCTTTTTTTTGCTCTGCTGTATCCTCATCTGAGTTATCGACCGCGTTGTCGGTTTCTGTTTCTTCCGAATTCTTTTTGTTTTTATTGGGATTCCAGAATAACCCGATGAGAGACGCCTCTGCCAAAAGAGCTATTGTCCCAAACAATTCGCCGCCGTAATGCCCAACGAATTGATTAAAGCTCTCGCAAAAAACCGTAAAAACGCAGAAAATGTAGGAAACAAACCAAATTGTTTTAACGGTGTCGTCCCAATCCTGCTGATCCGCTGGCGATAGTTTAAATAACATCATTTTATTACCTCCAAATTATATTTACGAAAAAGGAGCAAAAGAGTAACAGAGTTTTTCGGAATTTGGGAAAGGAATCGGAAATGGTATCTTTGTGTTCTTTGCGTCCTTTGCGGCTAAATATTAATTGCGGACAATGTCCGCACCCCGGAAAGGTTGCTGGCTGCGAAAGACTTTGTCGGTGGGGACCAGTAAAAAATGTGTCAATGCACAATTAAATGATAAATATACCCAATTGTCTCTGCAAAAGTAGCCAGAAATGCTAAAATCAAAATAAAAAATAATAAAATGGAACAACCTCCCCCAAGATACCTAACAGTATCGTCAACGTCTTTTTGAATGTCTGGCGGTAATTTAAACTTTTTCATTTTTTGTTTCTCCATAAAAATACAACGGGAAGAAAGCATATTACCACAATGACGTCAAATATTTCCAAACTGATGACAAAATATCGGAAACTGACGCTATTAAGAGAATTGCCCAAATTATTAAACAAACATAAGTTAGACAGCCAAATGCATATTTTAAATCCTGTTTATCAGATTCAGATATATTAAGCTTTACCATGGTATTACCTCCTAATTTATATTAACGAAAAAGGTTCAAAAAGGTAACAGAGTTTTTTAAAATTTTTTGAAGATTATCGCAAATTGTTTCTTTGCGTTCTTTGTGATTAAAATTTCTTCGGCGGCAGAGGACTGCCGCGATCCGGACTGAACAGAGGTTGTCGGCGGGGCGTTGGACAAGGCGGCGATTGAGGGAATCCAATTAAGCGATATTAAATATGGCGATAAATATAGAAAATAACAGAACTGTTGCGACAATGAACAATACAATTAAAAATAAACAAGAATAGAACCCCGCTGCAAATTTCGTTAATTTACGGTCAAGTGATTCCAGACGCTCTTGAAGACGCTCATTAAATTCTTTCACAGTCTCTTTGTCATTAATCAAGTATTTCCAAAAACGACTTTTCATATCTTTACCTCCAATTTATATAAACGAAAAAGCTTCTAAAAGGTAACAGCGTTTTTCGAAATTTGGGAAAGGAATTGCAAATTGTTTCTATGCGTCCTTTGTGGTTAATATTTCTTCGGTGGCAGAGGACTGCCGCGATCCGGGCTCAACAGAGGTTGTCGGCGGGACAGGCAAAGGCGCCCGAGACAGGCGCCATCCAAGGGAGGTTGTTGGCTTCGTCGTTTGGGTATGCACATTTCGCGACCGAGAGCGACGCTTGCGAAACTCCTCACTCCTCACTCCTAATTCCTAACTCCTCTAACCGCCCTAGTCAAAGAAATTTTTTTTGCTATAATATTATTAATCCAATGAAATGAATTCGCGATTCGGCAGATTTTTCGGTCTGCGAATCTTAACCAATTTATCTGAACAATAACCATGGAAGAAACACGAGTATGCCCATGCAAAGCGATGGGAGAGTCCCGTCGCGAGTTCTGCGCCGCCATTGCCGCGCTCGGTCTTGGCGCCGCAGCCGTTGTTCCCGGAGCTGTTGCCGCCTTCTCCGGCGGTTTCGATCCGATTATGAGAGGTTCCGCCGCCGGCGAAACCCCAGAGTTCAATCTCGGCGCGCTGTCCTCGCTCCCGGAAGACGGAACGCCCGTTAAGAAGGCGATTATCGCCGACAAACAGGACGGCTGGACGAAATATTCCAACGTCCCGGTCGGGGCGGTCTGGCTTCGCCGCGAAGGCGACAAGGTCAGCGCGTTTAACGTTTTGTGTCCGCACAACGGCTGTTTTATCGCGTTCGATCCAGATGGAAAGCAGTTCAAGTGCCCGTGTCACAACGCTTTCTTCCAGCTTGACGGCAAACAGAATGGGTCGTCCATCAGCCCCCGAGATATGGACTCCCTCGACGTTGAAGTTCGCGACGGAAACGTATTCGTCAAATTCCAGAACTTCAAGTTTGGCTGCGAGGAGAAGATAGCTCAAGCGTAAGTGCATAGTGCATAGTGCGTAGTGCATAGTGAGATGAGCGCTTGCGTCCTAAGCACTAAGCACTAATCACTAAGCACTAAAAACATCATCATTCCCTTTACCCCCCATTGCTGACATGGAAGAACTCAAAACTATCAATACAGACGATAAAAGCAAAGAGCCGTGCGCTTTTTGCAAAAAGATTATGCCGTTTTGGAACTGGCTGGAATCCCGATTCGGTCTTCTGACCTGTATGGACAACTACTGCAAGCAGACGTACTCTAAAGGCTGGTCGTGCCTGCGCGTACTGTCGTCGACAATCGCGTTTGCGGTTTTCGTTCAGGTCATGACCGGTTTTGTCATGTGGCTGAGCTATTCCGCCAACGCCGGTTCCGCCTGGGAAAGCGTGTTCAACATTCAAAACAACGTTACGCTGGGCTGGCTGCTGCGCGGAATTCACCACTTCAGCGCTCAGGTTCTCGTAGCGGCGTGTTTGATTTATATCATCAAGATGATTCTCGTCGGAGCGTACAAGATTCCGCGCGAGGTCATTTTCTGGCTGGCGATTTTTATGTTCTTTTTCGCCTTGGGCGCCTGCCTGACCGGCGACTTGCTGCGCTGGGATCAGAACTCGCTGGCGGCGACTCAGGTCAGAACGAAGTACCTGCTTCTTCTCCCGTTTATTGGCGAACCGCTGTACAAGCTGGCGCTGGGCGGCGAGGCATTTTCGACCTTGACGCTGACCCGGTTCCTGGCTTTGCACATCGGCGTTTTCGGCGGCGGATTTATTGTCCTGCTGTTCCTTCACGGCTGGGTTTGGTATCGATCCGCTGACCAGGACAAGCTGGGCGACGTCCCCGTTTGCCCGTGTGAGGCTTGCAAGCCGGACGCTCCGAAAGTCAAATTCCGGCCGGGACAGTGCCTTCGCAACGCGATCGGCTGGACGATTTTCATGGCGATTGTTCTGGGCTTGGTCTTCCATTTCGGACAGGTCAAGCCGGGCGTTCCCGCTGAACCGGGATTGCAGTACGGCGCGGAACTCGGCTCGCCGGCTTCCACCAACCCGATGGACGCTTTCGAAGCCGCTCGACCGGAATGGTCGTTTAGAGGTCTGTACGAATACACGCTGCGTCTGCAGGGCGTTCCGGAATTCGTTCTGATTTACTGCATTACCGGTACGATTGCGTTCCTGTTCTTTATCATGCCGTTTACCGGACGCGTTAAGATTCTGCACGCTTTCAACGTCTGCCTGACGCTTGGACTTTTGGCTGTTACAGTTTGGCTGACGTACAGTTCTTACGCCCGCGATGCTAAAGACGAGTCGTATTTAGCCGCCTGGGAACAGGACGAAACGGAAGCCCTTCGCGTTTCGGCTTTGATCAAAGAAAAGGGCGGAATTCACCCCAACGGCGCGCTGTTCATGGTGAAAAACGACTGGGTTCTGCAGGGTCCCAAAATCTATTCCGCTCAGTGCGCTTCCTGCCACAATTTGACGGACGCAGAAGGCAAGGGCGTTGTTTGCCAGACGCCGTCTGCGCCGAACCTGTACAAGTACGGTACCCGAGACTGGATCGCCGGCTGGCTGGACTCGAAAACGATTAAGTCAGACGCCTATTTCGGCAAGACGAAGTTCGTCAACGGTACGATGGTTAAAGAGATCGTCAAAATGGAAGACGAAATCAATAAACTGCTCAACAGCGCCAAAGAAGACGATAAAGAAGAAGGTCAGGACATGGTCAACGCGAAGAACCTGATTATCGACGTCTTGACGGCGGAAGCGAACCTGACGGCTCCGCGCAAGGTCGTCGACGGCGTCCCGGAAGGAGTTCCGGAAGGCTTTAAAGAAGCGTTCTCCGTTACGCTTTCCTGCGCCAACTGCCATCAGTTCTACGGCATGTTCAAGCCGAAGACCGCAGCGGTTGACCTGACCGGCTACGCCTCGTTCGCCTGGACGAAAGACCTGACAGCCAACGTCGGCGACGCCAAGTTCTACGGCGCGGAAAACGACCGCATGCCCTGCTACGGACCGGAAGGCGTCCTGACCGCGAAGGAAATCGAGATGGTTTCCAAGTGGCTCAAAGAAGCAGCGAGTAAATAACGAACTGCGTGTGAGTTAGGAATTAGGAGTGAGGAGTGAGGAGTTTTGTTTCTCACTCCTCTAAATTTTTCCTATATTTTTTCTATTCTTCCCTTCCAGCCCCTTGACAAAATCTTTATATATAGTAAATTCTCAGGATAATTTATTGTAGAGTTGCGATATGTAATATAGCCACGCGCGCGTCGAATGGTTCTACGGTGTACAGATCAAACGAATCGCGATGGCGCCAAACAATCGTATTATTTAAGGAGCAATCCTCAAAACACATGCCAACTATTAACCAATTAGTTCGTAAGAATCGCAAGATTCCTCGCAAGTTCAGCAAATCCCCGGTTTTGGATCAGTGCCCGCAGAAGCGCGGCGTCTGCCTCAACGTTCGTACGATGACCCCGAAGAAACCGAACTCGGCTCTTCGTAAGATCACTCGTGTGCGTCTGTCCAACAGCAAAGAAGTTACCGTCTACATTCCAGGCGAAGGACACAACCTTCAGGAACACAGCATCGTCCTGGTTCGCGGCGGTCGTGTTCGTGACCTTCCGGGCGTTCGCTATCAGGTGGTTCGTGGAACTTTGGACACTCAAGGCGTCAAAAACCGTAAACAGGCTCGCAGCCGTTACGGCGCCAAGAGAGAAAAAGATAAAAAGAAGTAGTCCAAATTTCGTTATTTTGCATCCATTAACCATCGAAGCAGTCTGAACTTGTAATAAATCGCAATTGCATTTAATCAGATTGTTTTCCCAGAACATATATGAGGAATAAATACTATGGCTAGAATTACTGCCAGTCGCAAACAACTCAAGCCAGATCCCAAGTACGGGTCTCTGGTCGCTGCCAAATTTGTTAACTGCCTGATGTGGGACGGCAAAAAGAGCACGGCTTACCGCGCTTTCTATGACGCCTTGGACATTCTGGCAACCCGTTTTACGGACAAACCGTCCATCGAAGTTTTCACAGAAGCTCTGGAAAACGTCAAGCCGAACATTGAAGTCCGCTCCAAGCGAGTCGGCGGCGCGTCCTACCAGGTTCCTATGCCGGTTCCGAAGAACCGCCAGCAGGCGTTAGCCATCCGCTGGATTCTTACCGCCGTTCGCGATAAGAAGGGCAAGCCGATTGCTGAAAAGCTCGCTGACGAACTCACCGCTGCCTATAAGAAAGAAGGAACTGCGTACACCAAACGCGAAAACGTCCATCGTATGGCGGAAGCCAACAAGGCGTTTGCTCACTTCGCTTTCTAATTTGGGCTGTAATACAATTCAACTTTAAAACGCGTTCGATATTAATCGAGCGCGTTTTTGTTATTTTATCGAGATTCCCAGAATTCCAAAATTCACTTGAGAATTCTTGTATTTTGAGCGTTTTTCTTTCCTCCCCCCGCTACTATTATTTCTTTAAAAGAGTATAATGAATTGTTAAGTTGCGAGACGTTCGATGGAGACGAACACTGGAGCGAATCGTTCCCTTGCCGCTAAACAAATAATCAATAGTAACTACTTCCTGAATACAGTACTGCCATGGCCGCCAAATCCACCTCGTTTCCGTTACAGAATTTGAGAAATATCGGGATTATCGCCCATATTGACGCCGGGAAGACGTCCCTGACCGAGGCGATGCTGTTCTATTCCGGTTTCGCCCATAAAATTGGTCAGGTTGACGACGGAACCACAACTACAGACTACGACGAAGAAGAGCAGGAGCGCGGGATTACGATTTATTCCGTCGCCGTTCCAATTCAATGGAACAACTGCGTTTATAATATTATTGACACGCCCGGTCACGTTGATTTCACAGCGGAAGTTGAACGTTCGCTGCGCGTTCTGGACGGGGCTGTAGTAGTCTTTTCCGCTCGCGAAGGCGTTGAAGCCCAGTCGGAAACCGTCTGGCGTCAGGCGGAAAAGTATCACGTTCCGAAAATCGCGTTTATCAACAAAATGGATCGCGAAGGGGCGGACTTCTACGACACCGTTCAGGAAATGGAACGACGTCTGGACTGCAACCCGATCGTTGTAACAATTCCCGTCGGAGCGGGTCCCTCACATACTTCCGACCCGTTCCGCGCCGTTATCGACCTCATTCAGAGCAAGATGATCGTCTACGATCAGAATTCAGACGGGAAAAAGTTCACGATGGAGCCGATTCCAGACGAGATGGCTGACGACGCGGAAATGTGGCGCGCCCAGATGCTGGATCAGCTGTCCATGTTCAGCGACGAACTGTCAGAAGTCCTTTTGGCGGAACAAGAACCGTCGGCGGAACTGATTCGCAAGGTCATTCGTCAGGCGACGATTAACGACATGTGCGTTCCGGTTTTCTGCGGCACGGCTCTGCACAAAATCGGGATTCAGATGGTCTTGGACGGCGTAGATTATTACTTGCCCTCGCCGCTGGACAAACCGCCGGTAGAAGCGGAAGAAGTTGGCGGGAAAAAAGCCGGGCAGAAAGTCCTTCTCAAGCCCGATCCCAACGAACCTCTGGCGGCTTTGCTGTTCAAAATCGTTCCCGACAAACACGGCGATTTCTGTTTCTTACGCATTTATTCCGGAACTCTTAAAGCCTCGTCCCGCGCTCTCAATCCAGGCAGAAACATCAAAGAAAACATCCCACAAATCTGGCGCATTCTGGCTGACGACCGGGAACAGGTTCCCGAAGCGACCGCGGGAGAAATCGTTGGCGTAATTGGCTTGCGCGGCTCGTCAACCGGCGACACCATCTGTGACACTCGCCGCCCTGTTTTGCTGGAGTCCATTTCGTTCCCGGAAACCGTTATTTCGATGGCTATCGAACCGGAGACGTCAACGGATAAAAAGAAGTTGGAAGAGACGCTGGAAATGCTGCGGCGCCAGGATCCAACGTTCACCGCCAAAGTCGACCCGGACACCGGACAGACGCTTATTTCCGGCATGGGCGAACTTCATCTTGAGGTTATCAAACACCGCATTTTGCGCGAATTCAAGCTCAACGTTCGCGTTCATCATCCTCGCGTATCCTATCGTGAAAGCATTGAACGCGAAGTCGTAGCTACAGGCGAATGTCGGCGAGTTATTTCAGGAGCAAATCTGTTTGCCGACGTTACTATCAAAATGGAGCCGCTGCCGGAAGGCGAACAGCAGGTCCTTGTCGTTCCCGGGTTTGACATGTCGGCAGAAGAGCCGGCGTTCCCGATGGAGTATTGGCAGCCGACTGTAGAAACGCTCAAAGACCAGGGCGCAAACGGTTCCTTTGGATTCCCGCTGATTGGCGTCAAAATGACCGTCTTGGGCGGCGTTGCCAGAATTGGCGAATCGAACGAGGTTGCGTTCAGAATTGCCGCGGCGGACGCGTTCACAAAAGCCCTCAAAAACGCCGGATACCAGATTCTGGAACCCGTCATGAAGATTGAGATTACCTCGCCAGACGAATGCGTCGGCGACATTGTTGGAGACCTTCAGCAGCGCCGCGCTATTGTCAGCGGCACCAATCCCAGAGGGAAATCTACGGTTATCAGCGCGACCGCGCCGCTGATCAACCTGTTTGGGTACTCCAACGCCGTTCGCGGTCTGTCGCAAGGACGCGCGTCGTTTTCCATGGAACCGCACAGCTACGCGCCCGCGCCCAAGGACGTTGTCGACAGCTTTATGTAATAAGCCCCTGGCTATTAGCCCCTAGCTATTAGTTTGAGTATTTGAAGTTCTAGCTATAATCATTAACGCCAGAGGCAGATATCACAAGCCAGGAGCTAGAGGCTAGAAGCTAAAAGCTGTACGCTGTTTACTCCCTACTCCCTACTTCCTACTCCCTACTCCCTATTCCCTACATTCGATTCCTGCTCCTGACGATTGCCTTGACTTCTGTTACATTCGCAGAGGACTGGGCTCATTTCAATACGGCAGACGAAACCGTTCTGGCGGAGTTGGATCGCGTTTATTCTCAGGAACCGTATATTAAAGCTCTCAACGCGGCAGACCAGCTCAAGGCGACTGCCGGGACGGCTCTGGTTCCGAGCGGCGATTCGTTCATTCCGCTCAAGTACGCTGCCGCGCTGGGGAGAAACCGCTCTTTGACAGCTCAGGAACGGGCGATCTATCAAAGCCGGTACGAATCGACAGCAGCGGAACTTTATCGTCAGGCGATCGCCAGGGAGGATTTATCAGCTCGGATGGCGGCTTTGTGGCAAGTTTATAAACTGTATCCCGCCGCCCGAGTCGCTCAGACGGCTCTGGACAATCTGTCAGAATACTTTTATCAAGCTGGACAGTACGAACCATCGCTTCACGCTTTAGACGAGTTGGCGTCCGCGCCGTGTTACGATTCCAGCGCTCTTCCGCCGGCTCAGCTTAACGCTCGTCGCTTGCTGTGTCTGTTTGGAAAATGCTCGCTCCTTTCCGGAACGGCGTTTGAGAAAGAACAAGCCAATCTCAAGGAACAGTTAGCGGATTTCAATCGGCGCTATCCTCGCGCCGTTGGATCCATGGGCGGAAAGAAAGTTGACTTAAACGCGTTCCTCGCCAACGCCTTTGCTCGGCTTGCGCCCGCTGAAAAGAACGATTCCGCTGAAACGTCGCCTAAAAGCGCCTATCGCGTCGACGCTGACGGGTTATGGCAAACGACGTCAGACGGTCAGCCGGAACTGCTGGCAGAAGACGACGCGCCGGACTCGGTCAAGGCTCTGTACAACGGTTCTTTTGACAACGCTTGCGTAACGGGCGACGGTCTGATTTTTGCTCGAATCGGGACGCCAGACGCTTACGAGAACCCCAATCGCCGCGCGCCGCTGGAGTTGGGAAACCGTCTGGTTTGCGTCGATTCCCGCCAGTTTGACGCCCTCTCGTGGGAGAAATCGCCCTCCAGCGCCAATTCCCGCTGGCTCGCTCCGCTGCATTACGATTTCGGGCGTTTATATGCTGTCGAGGTTCAAACGACGACCGCCGCGTATGAACTAACTGTCGTCTGCATGGACGCGGCGTCCGGAATGGAACTGTTCAGAACGCGGCTTCTTTCAACGCCGCATAAACCAACGGTCAGTTTTAGCTTCGATTCTCCCTTTACGTTCCAGCTGACAGTTGAGAAGGACGCTGACAATCGCGCCGCGTTCGAGATAAATCGCACGACCGGCGAAATTGAAAGTCTGAAATAGATAATAGTAATGTATTCTTAGGGGAGCAAGAGCCAAACGTTTCCAGAAACTGTTTTTGGGGTAATGTTGAAACAATTGTTCAAATAATTTTAAAATTATTTATCAGATATATTGACATCATAATTCAATCTGTTATATTAATAATTAATAGGTAAACTAACTAAAAAATTCGCTTTAACAGAAAGCCAATATTTTTGGCATCACTTTATCATTTAAAAGCGGCAACCCTTAACAACAGTTCTGATCATGAAACAACTTTCCTTCATTTCCTTTTTCTGTGGTTTGCTTTTCACGGCGTCTTTTGTTGCTGCTCAAGGGATTATGACAAGTCTTTCGGAAGACAACTTAGACGACGATGGCTATCTTTATAATACTAGGGCAGACTTGAAAAAAATGGAGCAGATTTGGCCGATACAACAATTAGACGAATCTTTTTATAAGGGTAAATTAATTGTTGTGTTCAACATATCTTGTTTAAAAATACCTGAATCTATTGTTGATCAGCAAGATAAAATGGATGCGCAGAATGCAATTCAAATGATCCAAAACATGAATAAATTACAAAAACAGGGAATGAGTTCCGGGCAATTTGTAGTAATAGGTTTGAACTCTACTGATATGGACGTGGATTTCTACAAAAAATGTCGTATAGCGTTTCCAGTTTATGATCCTCGTTTAATGCTGGCCCCGACTGAGTGGCTTATTAATCCTCCTGATAGAATTCTTCCAGAAGATTTATTTTTAATAATTGACCCATCAGAATTTATTCTTGATTATTATAGTGACCCAAAACAATTATTGCAAGCGCTTAAACGTTATATTCCAGTTGCTACAGTTATGAAACGTATAAAGAGTTTGCCTCTTCAACACCCCCTGGAAAAGCTGGATCTATCGTTAAATGAATATGAATTATTGAGTTCATTTGAACCTGGAAAGCCATGGTTACAACCCTATAAAGCAATTGAAAACGCAATTGAAAGAAACTCCAATAAACCAAAAGTTCAGAAATTTTATACAAAAGCCAAGAGAAACATAGATCATTTTATTTCCTTGAACGTTCCTAAAATCTGTGAAGACGCTAAAATACACCCTGCGGCAAACATGGAGAAACTCGTCTTGCTTAGCAAATCGTTAAAGGGATTGCCAGTCGGAGATTTAGTAAACAAAACTCTAGCTCCTCTTCAAGAGGATAAGAATGTTGCTGAATTAGCTAAAATTATTATAGCAGTTAACAAGTTTAAGACAGCGTCGAAACCGTCAAAGGGGCTTAAAAAGCAGGCAGAGCCATATATTGCTTCTTTAAGGAAATTGATTGACAAGCCAATGACGACTCCGAAAGTTAAAGCGGAAGCGGTGGAGTCTCTTGAACAGCTCATAAATTATCTTCCTGAAAATGAAATCTCTCCAGAGGTTAGAAAGTATCTTCAATCTGTAAAGTTAATTGTAGAAAAAGAAAAAATACTCAGGAACGATGATGAAATCGCTGATTCTGATAATCGTTATTTCGATCCTGTTAATGAGATAGATAAAGAATCAGGGAATTATGCTGGAAAACAGTTAGTGAAAAAGATTAATGGGGTTGAATTTTCATTCCGTTTTTGTCCGCCTGGTACATTTATGATGGGTTCGCCAGAGGATGAAAAGGAACGCGATGAGAATGAGACGCAGCATAAAGTTACTTTAACAAAAGGTTTCTGGATGCTGGAAACAGAGGTAACGAAAAAACAGTGGAATGCTGTTATGGAAAACGATCCATTAAAAAAAATTGTAAAAGACGGTAATGGAAAGACAAGAAGTTTGGACAATTACCCTGTTACGTATGTTAGTTGGGAACAATGTCAGGAATTTTGTAAAAAATGTAAGAAATTGGGGTTGCCAGTGCAGCTTCCAACGGAGGCTCAGTGGGAATACGCTTGCCGAGCCGGGAGCTCTGGACCGTATGCAGAAGGTAAGGAAGTTTATTGTAAAATAGGCGAACCTCTGGAAGAAAGGTCTATTGGAGCAATGGAAATAAGATGGGAAGATGTATATCCCGTTGGAAAAACGAATCCAAACAAATGGAATCTGTATGATATGCATTACAATGCTGATGAATGGTGTTTTGATATATATGATGAATATCCTAATCACAGCGTCATAAATCCAACAGGCGGGGACGTTATGTATGAGGATGGCCCTCATGTAATTCGCGGCGGACGTTCAGCGCGTCGGGAACGTGACGTTTTTCCATCTGAACAACTGGGATTTCGTGTAGTGTTAGTTCCGTAAACGCTCTTCTGTTAATCCGGCATTACGCGCCTGTTAGCTGGAGAAGCCTGCTTTAAACGGTTTCTTCAAGGAAAAATTGTATTTGTTGCAGTATTTTCCGCCGCCCGCATCGCGCAGACGGTTCTGGACAACCTTTCAGAGTACTTTTATCAAGCTGGACAGTACGAACCGTCGCTCAACGCTTACGAGAACCCCAATCGGCGCGCGCCGCTGGAGTTGGGAAACCGTCTGGTTTGCGTCGATTCCCGCCAGTTTGACGCCCTCTCGTGGGAGAAATCGCCCTCCAGCGCCAATTCCCGCTGGCTTGCTCCGCTGCATTACGATGCCGGACGCTTGTACGCTGTCGAGGTTCAAACGACGACCGCCGCGTATGAACTAACTGTCGTCTGCATGGACGCGGCGTCCGGAATGGAACTGTTCAGAACGCGGCTTCTTTCAACGCCGCATAAACCGACGGTCAAGTTCAGCTTCGATTCTCCCTTTACGTTCAAGCTGACAGTTGAGAAGGACGCTGACAATCGCGCCGCGTTCGAGATAAATCGAACGACCGGCGAAATTGAGAGTCTGAAATAATCTTGAGAACAGGTAAAGATTACAGCCAGGATTCCTTCCGGGAAATAGTTTCTTAATATATATAAGATTTCCTTCTATAATTTTAAACTTTTCATTAAATTTATTAAATCTGAAGTCAGTTTGAAACGATAATACCAATGATAACGATTAGGTAAAATCGGTATCATTGGATATATTTACCAAACAAAGTAGTTAAAATAGGCGTTGTCGTGAGTACGGAAAACAACAATTTGTTTACTGATTTTGAGACTCTGAGGAAGTCCGGGGTGTCGAGCGCTGAGAAATATTTGGCGTCGGAACCGCTTTCAGGGTTGACAGATACGATTTCGCCCCGTTTAGAAGGTCTAATTCCAGAACCGACTGACGACCTGTTTGATAAAATGTGGGCGTCCTGCGATTCTCTGGATAATAGTCTTAATAACGCGCCTGCAACGGGTTTGAATGGACGGACTGCGTTTCAACCTATTTCTCCAGACGCTTTTATGAAGCCAGTAACCGTTCTGGAAGGGCGAGGATCCGCGCCGATTTTTGACGACGTTTTTCCAGAACAAAACCGATCGTCCTGGACTTCTCCTCAACCAGCTCAAAATGCTGATTCCGATGAAATAGAGTATTTTGAACAGCTTTGGAAATCTGGAGATTTTCCCAAAAAGGAAAAATGCAAAGAGCAAATCCTTTGGGAATCAGGTCTTCAGAATCCTGAATTGACTCAAGCGAGTTCAGAAGATATATTGAATCGGACTATCGATAACGTCGATATTCCTCAACTGCTTGAAATCAAGACGGAGTCTAAAAACAAGGTTGAAGGACAGAAAACTGAATCGCAGAACAACCCGGAATTGCCGTCGGCGAACAGCGAGATCGCGTCGAATCAGCCAAGAAACGATTCAAATGCGGTTTCGAAAGCCGAGAGTGCGAAGTCTGGCAGCGGTTGGACGTTAAGTTTGATTAGCTGCTTGACGGCTTTGATTGTTGGTCTGTTTATATTTGGTTGGAATATGCTTCCGGCGTATTTGGTTCAATATCAGATTCAACAGGCGACGGGATTGTCTTTGCATTTGAAAAAGGTGTCTCAGGATTATCGCTCCGGCGTAACGAGCGTGGAGTCTGTCCAGGCGTTCGATTCGGCTCAGCGGCCGTTTTTTGAAACGGGACACGCCGTTTTTTCCAGTCTTCCATATTATATTGGGGACAATCAGCAAATGAAATGGGCGATGGTCGAAGGAATTCGTTTTGCGCCAACGCCGTCGTACGTCAGTTCTGTTTGCGCGTCGCTGTCAAACAACGATTTCAATAAAGCGCTCAAATGCGTTGGAAAAGAGCTGGACGATTCCCAGATCGATTTGCTGGTAAAGAATTCCGTTTCGACGATTTCGACGCCGTACGAACAGGCCATTCGTCGCGCGGAAAAGGAAGTCAAAGATATAACGAAGCAGATTCAGGTTCTTCAGGAACGCTTGCTGGCGTCTGGAGAAGAAGCGACTGACGCTGATAAAGCTCAAGCGACGTCTTACGAACAAAGAATGAAGATGGCTTTGAGTAATATGTCAATTGAGGAAAGCCAGTATAACCAAAGAAATACCGCTCTGTTGGACAGCCTTCACCGCAAAGGCGATGAAAGCCGGGCGGAATCAAACGTTCCCGCCTTGACCAATGGCGCCGTTACGGAATATCTCTTTGGTCAGGATTATACAGAGTTTACAGGACAGCTTCTGTACGAAATTCGTCAGTTCTGCCGATGGCTTCCCGCTGATTTGGAGAAGGCGTTAGGTCCGGTAGACAAACTGGATCCGTCGGCTCTGTCGTTTCGTCGGATTGCGACTCAGGAACAGCTGGCGGTAGGTCAGATTCGATTGACGGGTCAGACGCAGTTTATGAATCAGTCCGTTCCGTTCTCCGCAGTTATTTCCAATTACTCAACGCTGCCCAATGGAAAACCGTTGACTCTCGACGTCGCCTTTGGCGCCGATCAGTCAGCTCGACTTCATCTGGAAGCGCGCCGCGGCAAAGAACGTACAGAAATCAAAGTTGAGTTTGCGTCGTCGAACGTCAATCCGGGAACTCAATTTGGGCAGGATGACGGATTGCGCGTCAAGCTGACGCCGGATCAGAAAACTCCATTTGTCCAAACGAGAAGCGTTCGATTTATTGTTGCTGACGGAAGAATTCAGGGCGAATACGCCATGGCTCAGACGGCGCCGTCCATTTCGATTGGCGTGAAAGGCGTTAGTTCGGAAGAAAACGCTGCAAAGCTGGAAGAATTGGTTCAGACGCTTGAAAAGATTACGCTTAACGGAACGATCAGCGGTCAGTATGCCAAACCGGAATTCCACGTCAGTTCAAACCTGGAATCTTGGGGACATACGGTATTAGCTCTTGCCGCCAAGGAATACGACGCTCGTATGGATATTTATCGAACAGCGATAGAGAAGAAGAGCGAAGAACTTATCGACAGCGAACAAAAGCGAATTGGCAAAATCGCCGAGGTCGTCCGAGTTAGCGCCAATGGGAACGCTCTGCTGTTGAACCAGCTTTGTTCGGGCGTTGTTGATTCTCAAATTGTTGTTAATCAGTCGTCGTCAGACGCAGCAGATAAAGACATGACGGAAGCGCCGGCGCTGGAGATCAAGGAAGAAACTCCAGAATCTGCGGCAGTTGCGGGTTCAGAAGACGAATCGACTCTTCCGAGTTTGGAGGAATTGAAAACGGAAGAAAACGTCGCTCAGACAGACGTTTCAGAAGATATGGCGTTCCCGGAATTGCCGGTTCCTGAACCGGAAACGGCTCAGCCGTCAACTCAAATCGCGTCTGGCGACGCTGTTCTGGGCGAGCTTCCTGTTATACAAGACGTCAACGAAATATCGCAGACGGAAACGAATTCAAACGCTGTGGATTCGACGCTTTCAGAAGTTGAAGAGCTTCCAGTGCTGCCGGACATTGAGGACCTTTTGCCTCATGAAACGCAGGAAGAAAAAACAGAAAATCATGCCGATCCGCAGTTTTCAAGCGTAATGGAACTTCCGCCTCTTGAAGATTTGGCGCCTCAGAAAGACGTTCCAATGACCGCTCCGACGGAATTGCAGGCAACTCCAAACGCCGCGATGGAAATTACCTCTCCGGGCGTCAATTATCAATCTCCAGAAATGGAATTCCCGGACGAAGCTCCGATGGAAGAAGCTCTTCCGGAAGTGCAAAGTGAACAATCCGGAGACGCCATTCCTCTGGTTGCTCCGAATACTGTTACAAAAGTTCATCGTGTAACGCCGCCGTCGTTACCAATTGTTATCGAGGATTAAATCGTTAATACAGACGATACAGAGAAATAGAATGAAAAAACATGTCTTCTGGCGACTATTTATCGCAGCCGTTTTAACAATGACTGTTTGGAACGCTATGGGGCTGGAAGTCTATGGCGCTTGGAACGATTCCGGTTCTGGCGGAACGCTGTTGGACGTCTTTCGCGGACGCGGCAGTTCTTCCAATTCCGCTCCGAAGGTTGAAACGCCAATGCAGAGCGATGCGAATTACGGAGCGTACAACGTTCCCGCTCCGCAAATGACCAATGTCCCAGCGACTCCGATGACCAACATGAACGACTCTGGGCGTCAGTATGAATACGTTGAAGGAACGCAGTCTTTTCCCAGTCCTCAATACGCTCCTCCAGCTGCGCCAACGCCTCAAGGCTCGGTTCAAAACAAGTGGTCGATAAAAAGCTGGCTGACAGGAGCAGCGCCTGTTCAGCCGCAGTCACAATATGTTGAACCAGCGCCGCCTCTGGCGCCAGCGTATAACCATCCGCATTCCCATGCGTCTCATCAGGCTATGCCCAGCGGACAGAAAACTCAATATCCTGTTGTTCCGTTGGATTCGAAAGATTTTCTGCCGCAAGAAGGCGCTGTCTATAACGAAAAAGGGGAAATGATTTACAACCCTGAAACCGGAGGATCTTTGCCCAATTTCGCCGATAGCGAGATTCAGCAGGATGGAGGCGAGTGGGCCGTCCCGAGTAACGAGAATATGCAAAACGTCCCTGTTATGCCTCTTGCAACTCCCAACTCCCAACTTGTAACGCCTAACGTCGCTGCGCCTCGTAACGAATCGGAACCCGGCGTCAAACGAATTATTATGGGAGGTCGGGCTCGGCAGTCGACGCCGCTCAATCAGGAACGCATTTACAGTCCTGCTCCGGATGGCGTTGTTCATGCAACGCCTCAACTTACCCCAGCTCCAATGCCAGTCAATCCATTCGCTCAACAGCCGACCGCAGGCTCAGGAAAATCCATAATCAATTCAGGGAATTCCGGGTCGCTCAAACTTGAATCTGGTTCAGCGGCGTTCAGCGAAACGTATAAGCCTATTAACAGATTGACAAGCGTTCCGTCAGAACCTGTTATGGATATGGCGGGACCGGAACTTACAGAGGCGCTGCCGCAATCAGAGAACATGGGTCAGGGAACGCCTGAAGCAAATGCCGCCCATAGTCCTGCAATTGGCGCGGCGGCTCCTTCGGCTTCGCCGGTAATCGAAGACTTGCACAGCTCATCGCCATTGGAGAATCTCTCTGAAAAGAGCGGCGACGCTCCGGTTTTGGAACCCGTTCCAGAATCCGTTCCAGAGATTGACGTCCCTAAAGAGAAAACTGTAGTTCAGACGCCTGCATTTGAAAACAAGTCGCTTGACGTTGAAAAAAAGCCCGTTGTTAATGAAACAATTGTTAAAAGCGAACCTGTTACAAAACCAGTTGACGGCGCGTCAAAATCTTCGTTAACCCAGACCGCTCCGTTGATTATTGAAATTGATGGACCGAACGAGGTTGAGTTTGGCAAGAATGAGATGTTTTCTTTGAGCGTTATCAACACAACGGACGCCGTTCGTCGGGATATTGTTTTGAGCGTTCATCCAGAAGGATTTGGCGACGATAAAACCGCAAAGTTAAATCTGGAACAATTGGAGTCTGGCGAGAAAAAGTCCATTTATATGAAGCTCAACGCTCGTCAGCACAATAACCTGTCTCTGACAGCTCAGGTTCGAGATTCGTCAGGCTTTGAAGCGACTAAAACGATTAACGTCAACGTGAAAGACGAGTCGATAAAGATTTCGATTTTGCCTCCGCAGACGGGAAACGCATACGTTGGTCAGCCGACGGAGTATCTTGTTCGAATTGTCAACAACGCCGATAAAACCGTTTCGTTTAACGCGATGGCGTTTTTTGGCAACGGCATTGAACCGATTCGAGCGTCTGGCGCGCCCAACACGATTCAAAGCGGTCAGGTTGTCGTCAACAATCCGATTGAACTCAAACAGGGCGAGATGCGCGATCTGAAAATTGTCGCCGTTGCGTTCCAGCCGGGAATTCACAAGATTCTGGTTCAGTTGATTGATTCCCGAGGGGCGACGTATGCCGTTAAGGAGTCGTGCGCTTATCGACAGCGCGAATTTGACGATAACGATTCGGAAACGATAGAAAGCGATGCGCGTATTGAACTCACGCCGGGTAAATCCGAAATCGGCGTCTGGAAGGCAGCGGGAGAATCAGACAGTAGGCAAGAGGCAGTAGGCAGTAGTGATTCGCCTTCGGCGAATAATTCAACTTCTCTCGCAACTCGCAACTCGCAACTCACAACTCCTGACGCGCCAACGCTGAACGCGCCTGACGCCGTCCCGCTGACCCAGCCGGATCAAGGACCTCGAGGCGACTTGATTATGCCCATGTTCGCTCAGTAAAATTAGCAATTGTCAATTAGCAATTAGCAATTGATGAGCGCTTTGCGTAATTACGCATTACGAATTACGCATTACGATTTTATTTTATGACTCAATTCCATTCAACAGTTCTTTCTAACGGCTTGACGGTTTTGGCGGAAACGATTCCGTACGCGTACAGCGTCAGCGTTGGCTTTTTCGTCAAGACGGGCAGCCGTGACGAGTCGCCGGCGGAATCGGGCGTGAGTCATTTTCTGGAACACATGATCTTCAAGGGGACGCAAAAGCGGACGGCGGAGGAAGTCAACCGCGCTTTTGACGATATGGGCGCGTCGAACAACGCCTGTACGAGCGAAGACGCGACGATTTTTTACGCCTCGTCTCTCCCGGAATTTCTGGAACCGGTTATAGAATTGTGGTCGGACGTTCTGCGCCCGGCGCTGAGGGAGTCGGACTTCAATTCTGAACGCCAGGTCGTTCTGGAAGAGTTGAAAATGTATCAGGACGAGCCGCCCTACGACATGGACGAGCAGGCGCGGAGAGCGTTTTTTAACGGGCATCCGCTGGGAAATCCGATTATCGGGACAGTCGACTCGCTCAACGCCATGACGCCGGAAATGATGCGGGATTATCTCAACCGTCAGTACGTCCCGAACAACATCGTTCTTTGCGCGGCGGGGAAAGTCGACTTCGATCTTCTGACTCGTTTGGCGGAGAAATACTGCGGCTTCTGGACGCCCCGAGACGTCAAACGGAATTTGCAGTCGTTTACTCCGGGACAGGCGTTTAATCGAATTGCTGACCCGACCGCGGCGGAAGAGTACATAATCGACTGGTATCCCGGACCGGATCCGGTTGGCCGGGATTATTACGCCGCGAAAATGTTTGCGTCGCTTGTCGGGGACGAGTCTGGTAGTCGGTTCTACTGGAAGTTGTGCGACGTCGGTTTGGCGGACTCCGCTCAGCTATCTTATTCTGACTATACCGAAGTCGGCGCGTTTAACTCCTCATTCTCCTGCGCTCCGGAAGAGGAACAGACGTGCATGGATATTGTCGCCGACGTCTACGCTGACGTCTTGAAAAACGGGTTTACGGAAAAGGAACTCGATCAGCGCCGACGCCGGGAACTGGCAAGCCTGATAATGCGCGAGGAACGCGTCTTGTCGAGAGTGTTTACGATAGCTTCTGACTGGATTTATCGAAATCAGTATTTTACTCTCGACGACGAAATCAACGTTCTGAAAAGCGTAACATTGGACGAAATCAACGACATGGCAAAACGGTTCCCGCTCAAACCCTCCGTTCGGTTTGCGGTCGGACCGAACGAGGAGTAAAAAACGGGACAATAATCGTAACGTTATTCGTCGCTAATTGCGCTCCAGTCTGTAATCTTGTTTCCATCGTGGCGGTTGCACAGATTTGTATGAATTTTTTCGTTGATATTGTAGTTCACGCGTCGCACGGAGCCGTCGCAAAATGCCATATTGAAAGAAAAAGCGTGGGCAGAACCGAATTTATCCAGATTGGTATAGTTTTTTCTGTCTTTCATCGGTCCGCCGGCGGCAATTCGCTGATTATCGTTGTCAGCGCCGTCGTATACGGATTCGTTATCGGCGTTGCTGGTTCCATTGTCAACAATATACTTGAATGTATTGAGATATTTCTCTCCCAGCATATACGTATTTGTCAGACCGTCTTCAACGTCGTCCGGCGTAACTTCGCTAAACAAAAAACTGATGCCGCATCGACCGCCAGTTTTGGCGCAGTTTCTCAAAGAGGTGTATTTTGCATCTTTGCCGTTTTGATTGGAATCTGTATAATTATACGAGTTGGCGTTGACCATATAAGTAATTTTGTGACCAAAAATATCGTTTCCCCACGTTCCGGCATTAGAAGCGTAGTCTCCCTTGATGCATTCTTCAACATTGGAAAGATATTGAACAGACGCCTTTTCGTTGCCTTTTAATCCCACAAATGAATGGTCTTTTGCCTGAGTCAGGTATTTGTTTCTGTCTTCGGGTTTGGTTGGATAGACGTTTCTGGTTCTTCTGGTTGGACAGTTGATAATGGGAATTGGGGTTTTCATTCGGAGTTTGAGCGCTTCTTTTCGCGCTGATCCATCCAAACCCAGGCCCTGATTCCGGACGTTGCCCTGTTCCATATAATCCATAATATTGAAAAACCAGCTGCCCGGCTGCTGAGAGCCGTATCCGCAATCCGGCTCTCCAATCCAGAACCATCCCCATCCGCCTGACGGGAAAAAGCCTTGCGTTGTTACATGCGTATTCATCGCGCGGGAAAGCTGAGTCAGATTATTGGTGCAGATAACTCGCCTGGCAGTTTCGCGAGCGCCGTTAACGGCAGGAAGAGTCAAACCAACAAGAATGGCAATGATTGTCATTACAACCAATAACTCGACCAAGGTAAAAGCAGTGCGAATATTCATCTGTAAAGTCTTATTTTAAATGCCTGTATTATTCTATTGACATTTGTTCATTATAACATAAATTTAGCATTGTACAAGAGGATAAACCCTAGATTATTTCATAAAATACAGTATCAGGGGGGATTGCAATTAAATTCTTGTTGGGATAAAATGAAACTCAATCAGAAGACTGGGAGGATTCTGGAATTATACTTGTTCTACTTGAAATTTCCCGAAAAATGAGCTATTAGCTCCTAGCTCCTAGCCGCTAGCTTGGTTATCCCTATTTCTTGCGATACCGCACGAATCAGGCTTATCAAACTAATAGCTAGAAGCTAGCAGCTAGAGGCTTAACATAGGAAAAACTCAAGTGTTTTCAGTATATTTTGGATTTATCCCAGCAGTTCCCAGAACTCTCCCGGAGGTTCCCAGCAGTTCCCAGAGAAGTTTTAACCCCTGCCTAATTACTCATGAAAGCAATTCAATCCTTAATTATCGCGGTAGCGTGTCTTTTGGCAACGGCGTCGTTTGCGGATGAAGCCGTTATTATTTCCATCAAGACGGACAGCCAAAGCTTTCCGGTTTACAAAAGCTCGTTCGCCTGCGACGGGGATAAAGCCAATTTCTGGCATACGGAGTTTGAAAAGCGAAAACCAGAGCCGCCGCACTGGGTTGAATTCGATTTGAAAAGGACCGAAACGGTTCGCGGCGTCTCGTATACGCCCCGGCAGGATTCCAACAACAACGGGACGTTCTGCGAAACGGAGGTTTACGTCTTCGCTGACCATGAAAATGTCGGCGCGCCGGTTTGGAAAGGCAATCTGGATTCCCTGAGAAAGAACGTCAAGGACACTGTTACAATTCTGTTTGACAAGCCCGTCGAGGGACGGTTTGTCAAGGTAACGGTTCTGTCCTCGGTTGGAAATCAGCCGTACGCTTCAGCAGCTGAACTGCAGCCCATTGTCGACGGTAAGACGTTTACTGCTGACGCCAAAGTCTATTTGAAGAACGTTCCCGGGGCTGACCCGGAGCTGATTAGTCAGTACAATATTTTGCTGGAGGACATCGACAACCGTCAGCGATACGACAAAATCGCCGGGCAGATTTACGACCCCCAGGCGGGGATTCTGCCAAAGGACAGAACGCCGACAGACGTCATTTATCGCCGAACCCTCGCCGCTGTCAAACGACTGGAAAAGCTCGATTCTGACTTGGCGGAGCCGTTTCTGACGGAGCTGAAAGCGCTCAATCCGAAGGAAAACAAAACGCAGACGGTTGAACAGAGTTTTGCTCTGTTTGAAAAGATCGCGAAAGTCCGGCGGCGGGTGATGTTTGCCGACCCGGATCTGGATTTCGACAAGCTGTTGTTTGTCAAAAAACATCGCGCTACGTTCAACCATCTTTGCGATCAGTACTACGGAATCAATATTCTGCCCGGCGGCGGGGTCTTTGTGCTGGAAAACGCGTTTAATCCGGATTCTGAACCAACTGTCAAAAACGTTCTGGAAAACTCCGTTGTTGAATCCGGGCGTCTTAAGGGAGACAACCTCAAGACCGGCGGGTTCGCGACGCTGGCTCTGGACTACGACGCTCAGAAAATCGCCTTTGCCTACGTCGAAGCGACGGGCGACAGAGGGCATAAATATCACACCGATTTGACTCGGGGACATTGGGAACAGGGCCGCTGCCTGCATATCTTTACCGCTAACGTTGACGGTACGGACCTTCGGCAGATTACCGACGGGACGTGGAACGACTTCTATCCGTGTTTCCTGCCCAACGGACGTCTGGCGTTTATTTCCGAGCGCCGCGGAGGCTATCTGCGCTGCGGTCGCGAATGTCCGAACTACACGATATTCGATATGAATCCAGATGGAACGCTAATGCGCTGTTTGAGCTATCACGAAACCAACGAATGGGCGCCGTCCGTTTCCAACGACGGGAAAATCGTCTGGACGCGCTGGGATTACATCGACCGTCACGGCTGTACGGCACATACTCCCTGGATTATGACGCTCAACGGGTCTGACCCTCGCGCTATACACGGGAACTTTACTCTGCGGCGTCAGCGGGCGGATACCGAAATGGACATCCGGGCGATTCCGAATTCCTCCAAGTTTGTCGCGACTGCCGGCCCGCACCACGGGCAGAACTACGGCTCGCTGATTATAATTGACCCGTCTCGTGCGCCGGAGGAGGAAACAGACGCGATGGCGTGTACCAAGCGTTTGACGCCGGACATCGATTTCCCGGAATCGCAGGGCGGGGCGCAGGTCTGGGGTTTTGCCTATCCGATTTCCGAAGACCTGTTTTTGGCGGTTGCCGACTACTCTTTTTTGCCCGGTAAGGGAATGCAATGGGATAAAAGCAGCAAAGGGGACTACGGAATTTATCTGCTCGACCGGTTCGGGAACCGGGAACTGATTTATCGCGACCCGGAAATTGGTTGCGCGACGGTTCTGCCGTTTGTTAAGAGAACGCGCCCGACGGTTGCCCCGGAACTGGTTAAGCCGGGAGAAATCCCGTCACAGGAATACATCCCGCTGCCGGAACGCGACTGGACAAAGCGTCCGCAAGCAGAGGTAACAATCGCCAACGTCTATCAGAGCCTTAAACCGTGGCCGGAGAATACAAAGATTAAGGCGTTGAGAATCGTTCAGCTTTATACGATGTCCGTTCCGTCCGGTTGGGGGTATCATACCGGACGTCAGGAACCGTCGTCGATGGACAGCGTCAACCTTGTCCGCGGCGTAATCGGAACCGTCCCGGTTGAAGAAGACGGCTCAGCGCATTTCACCGTTCCCGCTCAGGTGGAACTCTTCTTCCAGGCGTTGGACGAAAACGGAAACGCGGTCCAGTCCATGCGCTCCGGGACTTACTTCCAGCCCGGCGACAACGTCTCCTGCGTGGGCTGTCACGAACCCAAAGGGCAGATAACCCGGTCGTCGAGCGTTCTGCCGCTGGCGTTTACCCGCCCGGCGTCCGTCCCAGTTCCCGACGTCGAAGGAAGCCGTCCCGCCAACTTCATCGACCTCGTTCAGCCCGTTCTGGACAAACATTGCGTAGAATGTCATGAAAAGCCGGAGAGCAAGACTTTCTCTCTCGCGGGCAAACCGCTCTATAAGAAAAACGGCGCGGCGTTCTATCATTCGTATTACAACCTGATGTATAACGGTTGGGGCTTTTATGATTACGGCTCTTCCGTTCGGACGACGCCCGGTCAGTTCGGCGCGCTGAAATCCCCGCTTCTGCCGCTGCTTGACAAGGGGCATTACGGGGTCAAGCTGTCAGAGGAAGAGCGGCATCGAATTGCCCTTTGGCTGGATATGCTCTCGCCGTTCTTCAGCGTCTATGAACCAGAACAGCAGAACAAACAGCTTCAAGGCGAGAAGGTTTATCCGACGCTGGAATGAGATTAGTCATTGGCGAGCCGGGGCGCGTTTCCGGGGAGCGGCATTCTGGGGAGCGGACATTGTCCGCGAAAAATAATAAAGCAATTTATTATAGGTGGGTAATACCCGCCCCCCGTAAGTATTGCCTATTTCCCCTCGAAAAAATCAAAAATTTTAAGAAATTTTATTAAAAATAGCCCAATATGGGCTTGTTTTTGACAGATTTATATTTATAATCATCATTGAGCAGTTGATGAGGCGCTTTGCGTCAATTACTAATTGACAATTGCTCATTACTAATTCCCTCCCACCTTCCTTCCTGAATTATTCCCGCCTATTGGAGACGCCCTATGATGAAAGCGCCTGTTTTGTTTTTGATATTTGCTTTGGCTTCTGCTGAAGCGTTTGCCTGCGAATCGGCGCCGATTTTTGACGACTCGCTGTTTACTGTTCAACTTGGCGATTTTTCCCCCTGTTTCGGAACGTGGGCTCTTCTATGCGATAAATGCGGCGGGGGCGAAAACAGATTTTGCTGCGTTCGCTGCGGTCAGTCTGGCGCCAGAATTCAGGCGATGCTCTGCCCACAATGCTCTTCAATTCGCCGCTACTGTGTTAAATGCGGCAAACCAGGCGCGAGAATTCCCGCCCGACTCTGCGATCAGTGCGGATACGGCGAGAAGAAAAAAGAATGCGTTAAATGCGGCAAGATATTCCGCTGATATTAGACAATAGGCGCAAAGCGCCTATGCCTGCACAGCTCGATTCTTGCAATTCAGAGATGAGTAATTATTCTTTTGCTCCATGTTCAATGAGCCAAGGAATCAGAGCAAATTGTTCCTTTTGAGCTGCATAAATCAATACGGTTTTTCCGTTCATATCTTTTGCGTTGATATCTGCGCCGTTTTCAATCAGCCATTGAGCTGTTTCCCAATGACCATTTTTGGATGCTGCGTGCAAAGCAGTTTCTCCGTCATCCATTTTTGCATTGATGTCAGCGCCTTTTTTAACCAGCCATTGAACCATTTCCAAATTACCATTTTCGGCAGTAGGATTCAAAGCTGTTTGAAGATTCACGCCTTGCTCAACCAGCCATTGAACGATTTCCCAGTTATCATATTCTGCAGCAGAATACAAAGCGCTTTCTCCATTCTTGAGGATATTCGCGTCTTGCTCAATCAGCCATTGAATCCGTTCCAAATTACCGAGTTCGGCGGCAGAAATCAAAACGTCCTGGCTATCCGCCCCATGTTCGATAAGATATTTAGCAATATCCAAATTGCCGCTTTTGACGGCGATTTGTAATGCCGCATCTCCTCCTTGTCGGTTGGTTTTTTCGAGCTTCTTATTGACATACGAAAACAGATCTCCATCCAGGGTCTTTTCGTTGACGTCTGCTCCATGCTCAACCAACCACTGAACCAGTTCATAATCGCCAGCTTGTGAGGCAATATATAAAATCGTTACTCCTTCTACATCTTTTGAATTGATGTCGCCCCCGCTTTCCAGGAGTTTTTTAGCGCATTGGGCCAGATTGCCAGACTTCAAGGCGTAACGAAAAGAGCGCCGATATTGTTTATATTCATCTATATCTATTTTTATAGCGAAGCTAATTATTATTGCCAAAAAAACGGCGCTCAAAAATTCACAAGGCCCCACTGTAAAATCGCCTAGAGGAATGAAGAAAGATATTATGCAGACGATACTCGATATCACCAATATAGCTCCACCCAATAATTTCCCAATACTCATAATTATTCCTGTAACCTTTTTCTATAAACTGAGTTTTCAATTGGCGATTCAGACGACATATTCAAGACCGTTTCCTTGTTCTTTTATTATGCGTTGACGTCTGCGCCGGTACGTTGTGAAGTTGATTTGACCAATAGCCAAATCAACATATTGTCTGAGTAATATTGATCATTAGATTCTATGGAGTAGGCATTAGAGAGAGTTCTTTGTCGTCCGTGGGGGTTAACCCAGACAGACAATAGGCAGTAGTAAGGATAATCCTTACTGCTGTCTATTGCCTACTGCCTATCAATCCCGCGTCTCAATCTTGAATTCGTCTGAATTCGCCTTGAGTTCCGGGGCGTACATCGCTTCTCCGGTTGCGGGGAGAGCCGAGACGACGCCGGGCGTTTCCGCCTTGAGCTTGTAGCTGACAGAGCATTTGCCCCGAGCCAGCGTTCGGCAGAAGAAGCTGACCTTCTGATCGCGGAATTCGACGTAGGCGCCGATTTCGTTGCCGTTGTAGCCGCTGCGAACGTCCATCGGTTCAAAGCCCGCCGGCTTGCGGTCTTCAAAGACGAGGTACTCGTAGTCGTTCTTGCTTTCCAGCGTCAGGTCGACCAAAATAATATCGCCGGACTTGACAACGTCGCCAACTTTGAGTTCCTGACGAACGTACTTGTCGATCTTGACTTCAACCGCCTGACCGCGCTTTCCAACGGCGTTTTCTGTTGCGGATTCATCTCGAACGAGCTTGTAGTACTTTCGCTGAACCTTGATTTCCAAGCCAGAGGCGGGAATGAAGTCTTCCAGCGTGAAGTAGTTCACGTACGCGTTGAAATACAGCGGACCGGAGCCGGTTCGTTTGAGTTCGAGCGTATGCTTGCCCTCGGCGATTTCTTCTCCCTCAAGGACAAATGTTCCGTCAAAGGAGAACAGGTTTTCCTTGTCGATTTTGACCGTCTTGACCGTCTTGCCGTCCAGAACGACGTCAACCGTCATTTCCGGCGCCATTTCGTCGGTTTCGCGGAGGTATTCCGCAAAGGCTTCCAGAACCAGAGCGGTGTCTCGGGTGGAATTCCAGTACGTGGCGTGCTTGCGGTTGTTAAGCAGGTACTTAACCAATCGCGACGCCTCGTCAATTTTATCTGTTCGGCACAGCAGTTTGAGATACCAGGCTTGCGTTTCGATTTCGGAACCGTACCAGTACCAGAACGGGGTTCCGCCCAAGTCGAGCCACGCGGTCTGGTTTTCGTCGTCCTGACGCAGGAACTGGGTCAGGTTGCGAACGACCATGTCGCGCTTGTCGTTCTGTTCCGTCATGTCGAATCCCAAGCCCATAAGAGCCAGAGCGTACGGAGACATGTTGAGTCTGTCGCGGTAAACGTATTCGCCCATCTTGGCGTTGTGACGTCCGGATTCAATCAAAACCGTATAGACGAGGGCGTCGAGGTTGTCGGCGGACGTCTTGTAACGATAGCCGAACTCCTTCGCCAGTTTGGGATCTGCTTTGACTTTGTCGCCGCGCTGGAGCAGTTCGACCTGTTCCGCTTCGTATCGTTCCAGCCAGTCAACGCCGCGTTTGAGAACGTTGGCGTCGACTTTAACATCACTCTGTTGAGCGATTGTCAAGCCGTGAACGACGACAGCGGTTGTATGAGCGGAGGAATGTTCCCCGTATCCGGAGAACCAGCCCCAGCCGCCGTCAGAGCATTGCATATCGGTCAGACGACCGATTCCAAACTTGACGATTTTATCCAGCTCGTTCGGGTTAAAGACGGGGCTTGCCAGCGTCTTCTTCCATTGAGCGGCGCGTTTCGCGGCGTCGCCGATTTCCTGCGCGTTGAGGTTGGTCGCCTTCTGTTCCAGATCGGCAATGTCGACGCCCATGTCGCGAACGACCTTCTGGCAAATCGCCGCCGGCAGGAATCGGTTGAGCGTTTGCTCGGTGCAGCCGTAGGGATAATCCACCAGATACGGGACGGCGTCAAACATCGCGCCGGCAAGCGTCGGAGAGAACCGAACTTCCAAGCGGGTCTGTTCTGGCTTGCGTTCTGTCGGAACCGTAAATTCAACAGTTTCAGACGCAGTTTCTTTCTCGGAGCGAATCGCGCCGGAGAAGGAATCCTGCTTGAGAATTCCGTGAGTAATAATCGGGAACTTGACTTCCATGGCGTCCGACTCTTCGTCCGTCAGGGCGAACATGCGGACAACCGCGTCGCCTTCGGATTTAGCGGTAAACGTCCAGTCGACGCGGGTTTCTCCGCCGGCGGCGATGCTAACTTCTTGAGAAGTCTTGTCTTCCGTAGCGAGGTTGTCGCCCGTCTCGACTTTGACTTCAACGGACTTCTCCGATTCCAGATAGTTGTGGACGATTGCCGACAGAACAATCTTATCCGTCTGAACGAGGAATCGCGGGGTTTGAGCGCGAATAATCAGGTTCTTTCGGGTAATGACTTCCGTCTCCGCCTGACCGACTTCGGTGCGTTTGCCCATCGCCCAAGCTTTGATTTTCCACGTTGTGAGGTTTTCCGGCATCTTGAGCGAAATCTCCGCTTCGCCGTTTTCGTTTGTAACAATCGCGCCTGTCCAGTAGGCGGAATCGGCGAAATTGGTTCGGACGGTTGCCTGAACTTTGGCGCCGCCTTCGCCGGCATCAGCTCCCAGCTCTTCTGCTTCCTCCTCGGCGGGGGCTGCATCAAAAGCAACGTCGTCAGCAGCCGCTTCTTCCGCGACCATCATGTCGGCGCCATCCATTGCCCTGTTCATCATCATGGGGGCTTCAGCCGCCATTGGGGCCGCCATGAACATTTTTCTCTCAACAGCGCCCGCTGCCATAACCTTCGCCCGCGCTTTTCCGCCGCCTCTGCCGGCAAATTCGCCTTTTTCCATTACAGCCCCAGAAAAGTCCTGCTTTAAGACGTTTCCGAAAATGCCCAGCGTATCCATTCCAACGGCGTTTTCCGGGTACTGGGTTTGGAGATAGGTTCTGAGCGAGTCTTCAATAGAGCTGGGGTGATGGCTTCGCTTCCAGTTCCAGAAGAAGGAGGAAATGTCGCCAACGTTTGAACCGCCGGAAATGTATTCCAGGGATTTGTCGTAAATCGTTACAACCGCCTGACCGACAAACGGATTGCCTTGCAGGTCTTTCAGGACAATTTTTGCCGTCGCGTCTTCGCCGGGCTTGTAGTTCTCTTTGGACGGGACAACGTCCATGACAAGAACGCGTTTGGCGGGCGGAACGCAAATCTGACGAGTTTCCGAAAAGACCTGGTTCTTTGCGACGGTTACCGCTTCAACAAAGAAGTTGGGCATGTCGCGCATCTCAATTTTCAAATCGTAGAACCCGGTTTTGCCGTTCATTTCGACCTTTTCCGGCGGCAGACAAACGCCGTTTGCCGCGCGCGGGAAAAGCCAAACGACGGCGTCCTGCTGGTCGACGTTAATCGTCAGTCGCAGCGTTTCGCCCGGATTGCACGTGTCCTTTTCGGGAATAATTTCCAAATCGGCGAATCGATAATCTTTGCTGGAGAACCCGTCGCCGCGAACTGTTACAAGCTGTCCGCCCTGGCAGACGTGGTCAGCGCCGTCGTCAACGGTGTATTCGATTCTGTACTGACCGGCTTTTTTCAAATTGAGCGAAACGGTCGTGGAACCGTTTTCGTCTGGATTAATGTCTTTCGACCAGACTTCTTTTTCTTCCGGCGTTCCGTCTGCTTTGTAGGAAACCTGATAGAGCTTCGCCGTTCCGGTTCCGGAAACCGGCTTGTTGTCTAACGTTTGAGCCTTGAAGTTGGCGGTGAGTACGTCTCCGACCTGATAAACGCCGCGGTTTGTCCAGGCGCAGACGGTAAATGGCTTGGCGGAAACGAGAACCTTTCCAGACCCGTTAATCGTACGTCGAGACGCGTCTGTTACTTCAACGGAGACGTCGTACTGTTGATTTTGATCGCCGAAAATCATTTTGGCGATTTCGGTATCGATTTCGACGTCGTACGTTCCGTCTTCTTTCAGATCGACTTCTTTCTCAAAGACGACTTCCGGCGGGTTGTGCGGGAAATGATGCCAACTCGGGTACGGTCGCACGCAGCCCCAGGAATTCCACCCTGGATACCACGGGTATTCGTAGGAGAACCACCAGTAGCCTTTGCCGAAAAGCCAGTCCCACGGCATTGCCGGGAACCAGCGTTCGTTATATTCTGAACGAGTTACCTTGATCTTCGCCTTGGCGTGAGAGACCGGCTCGCCAAAATAGTACTTCGCCTTGACGGACGCGCTGATCTTTTCGCCCAGCGCAACCGGTTTTTCCGGGGCTTTGACTTCGACCTGGAATTCCGGCTTTCGGTACTCTTCAACGCGGAAGTAGCTGCCGCCATACAGACGGGCGTCGGTATTGCGAACGTTTATCGAGTACCCGCCCAGCATGGCGTCGGCTGCCAGTTCGATTTCGTCCGCATAACCGCCGTACTCGTCAAAAGTAATATCTTTGCGGAGCAGTTCTTCGCCTCGCGGGTTGTTAATAACCAGCGTCGCCGACGTATTGGCGAAGTCTGAACCGTCTTTGTCGTACTGGGAACGGCGCGCCCAGAATTTGAACTGAACCTTTTGAGCCGGTCGATAAACCGGGCGGTCTGTCATAGCAAATACGCGAACGGCGTTGTACTGATTGTCGTACTGCTTTTCAAAATCGTTTCCGTATCCCCAGAAAGAACGGAACCCCTGACAGGCTTGATGTTTTCCGTCCTGTCCTTTGACCGTAATGAGCCAGTTATAACTGCCGTTCTGAGCGACAAGTCTATTGTTGGGGACGGTAAACTGACCGTTTTCGTCGGCTGTTACAAAAAAGCTGTCTTTGACAAGCTGTGATTTTCTGTCCTGATTGGAATATTTAACAGCATAACCGAAGAAATCAACAACGGAATGCGGCAGCGCTTTTCCGGTGTTGGAGTCGGCAACGAAGAACCAGAATTTGTTGTCGATGTTCTTTTTAATCAGAACCGTGTTATTAATCCAGACGACGGCGTAATGCGTGTTGCCGCCGGAAACGATCGCCTCGATAAGATACGCCCCGGCTTCCGGGAACGTTACGTCCATGTCGATTTGTTTATCGAAATGGTTGTCTTCCGGTTCCAGAGACTTATCCCATTTTTTGATTTCTTCTTTGACGTACTTGTTTTGTTTTTGGATAATCAACCGATAGGCGATGTTGTCGATATTGATATTATCATGATTAATGTTTCGAGGCTCCTGCGCCATTTTGATTTCGGCTTTGGCGTCTTGAACCAGAGCGTCGACGTCGATGCGGTTAATCTTGAACCGCGCCGCGGTCGCGTTTCTGAACAGGAATCCAATCGTGGCGTTCAAGCCTTCCTGACGAGAGCTGACTATTCGCCCCCACGGGTTAACGATTTGCTCGTACGTGCGTTTCGCCCATTCGTTGCCCTGATCTGCGCCCTGTTTCCAGTACGTGGCGGCTGTCGGGAACTGACGTCTGTTGAGATAAATCTGCCCCAGCTGAGACCAGTTGTCCAATTCTTTGTACAGTTTGATGAAATTGTAATCTTCCGGCAGATCAAAGCGTTTGATTCCCGTTGCCAGACGAGCGATGGTTTCCGTATCGGACAGCGTTTCCAGCTTGAAGATGCTGGACATTTTGTCGTCGCCGGTATCGTTGGCGGGATTAAAGTTGAACCCGGCTATCGTATGGACGCCGAACTGCTGATAGGCAAAGTCAGCGCGCAGAGCCATCGCCTGCTTTTGGGACGATTTGAACTGTTCCGCCTTGTCGAGCAGAAAACGCCATCGTTCGCCGTCGGACTTGGCAGCGTCAAAAGAATCCGGCTTGGAGTAGAAAACGGGGTTCCCTTGTTCGTCGACCGGGGCGGAACTGTTTGGACGCCCATAGTAACGGCGGCCATAGTAATTGTCCGGGCTTTGGTAATCCGGGAGTTTGGAGATGTCGGTCAGCGTTTGAAGCTCCCATGATCCAGAACCGCCGCGACGGTTCATAAACGCGTTGGCAAAGTCGATGTAAAACTGTCCTTTTTCCTCGTCGGAGTAGTCGGACTGAGCAAGGTTCTTTTCCGCTTGAGTCAAAAGCTGCAGAGAGCGAATTCTGTCCCGTTCCTGAGCGATCATGTGTTCTCCGCCGGAGCGGTTCTGTCCGCGCTTGAACTTGTTGTCAACCCGGAATCCGTAAATCGGCAGAATCCCTTCGCCGTAGATTTTCCCCACCGCCTGAAGCGTTCTGGAATCGTCGGGGAATTGTTCCACGACGCCTTCCAGAAATTCGTCAGCCTCGGCAATGCGATTAACTCTGCTCATGCAGTTAATCGTTTGCTGGAGAATTTCAAAAATGTTACGACGTTTTTCAGGCGCTTTTTGTGCAAAAAATTCTTTTGACAAATCAACTGCTTCGTTGAAATTGCCCTGTTGTTGAAGTTCAGAGAATTTTTCCATGGGAAATTTTTGTGTTGAAGACGAGTCGTCAGCCAAGGCTGTAAAAGCCTGTCCTGCAAAGATTGCCAGACAGGAAACAAACGGAATGAGAATTTTATTTAACATGACTAATAGCAGGCGTTACGCCTTGAAATAAAAGGATAAAAGCAAAACTCTTACCGAACAAAAACGGTATTTTATTGTTTGAAATCGGAACATTGAAAATCTTTCCCGATTCTCCAATTCTATCATATTATTACGATAAGAAAAAGACCTTGTTAGGATTATTTCATTAAAATTTAAAAGATTTTAGTTTTTTTCGGTATGCCCCTACTTAAATTGAATCCCGTTAGACGTTATAATTACTAGACAGGAAGAAGCGAGAATCGCGAAGCGATTTAAAGGTGGCGCTCTCTTGTTATTCCATTACCTATTTTAAAAATCAAAAACCCATGAATCCGTATCAGCAGTGGCTCGGTCTTTATAACATTTCGGGTATGAAGCCCAATTACTACGAATTGCTCGGCCTGCAATTTGGCGAAAGCAACCCCTACGTAATCGAACAGGCCGCCAACGAAATGGCGACTCGTTTGAACAGCGTCAATCCCGGTCCGGACGTTGCGCTTTGGAACTCTATCATGGCGGAAATCCAAAACGCTCAAATGTGCCTTTGCAATCCGGCGTCGCGAATGGAATACGATAACTCCCTTCGCGGCGGAATGGGCGGATTTGGCGGCGGATATTCAGCCGGCTCGGCTTTTGGCGGCGGGAACATGGGATACGCTCAACCGCCGATGGCTCAGCCTCCTATGCCGCCCGTTTCCGGCGGATTTGGCGGCGGATATTCAGCTGGTTCTGCCTTTGGCGGCGCGCCCAGCCCACAAATAGCGACTCCGCCTATTCCTTCCGCTCCGCCTGTTCCTTCTGCTCCGTCTGCGCCGGTTTCCTCGGCGCCATCGCCAGTTCGCCCTGCAGCTCCTTCAGCTTCTCCGGTTGCAACGCCTGTCGCGACTGCCGTTACCGCCGCTGGAGCGGCAACTGTTGCTACGGCTGTTGCCTCAACCGCTAAAGCGTCTGCGCCAACGCCTCCTCCTTCTCCAACGGGCGGAGCAAATCTGAATCTGGCAAACTCCAAAAAGAAAAAAGTCCATAAAAAAGGAGCTGCCGCCGGAGCTGGCGCTCTGTATGGAATCTATACTGCGTTAGGACTGGGCGGTTTAATCCTTCTTATTTGGCTTATCAGCAGCCTGGCAAACCAGTCAACGGAAGATTCGAAAGACAATCAGCCAAAAATTATCGTCGTTGACAACTCTCCGCTGCAAGGGACAAAGAATCTGCCCAGAACTATCGAAAAGAAGGTTGACGAAACAGAAAAAGTCAAACCTGTTGCCGCGCCTAAAAGAAAGGTTATTTCCAGACGCAACAAGGACGGCATTCCGGTGCGCGAGGTTGTAGACGGCGATAACGTCGCCGGAGACGACGTCGTTATCGGAGACGGCAAATTAATCGACGGCGAAGTTACAGACGACGCGCCAGACATTCGGGAATTGGGCGTTTCAGACGACAAAGGCGGGGCTATTGTTGAAGGAGCAGACGATTTCCGCATTGGAACCAACCGGGTTGTTGTTGACGACAACGACAACGTCGATTCCGTTGAAGAAGCGATTGAACACGCCACCGGCATTGATATTGCGCCAAACGAAGACGGCGAACCCGCTCCCAACTTCTCCGCTCGACATGACGAGGGGGGAAGCGTTGAGGTTATTGACGATCCTCGTTTGGGAACCGGATACGACGGCGCTATTCAGTTTACTCGCCGTCCGCGCACTTCTATTTTTGACGCTGACAAACCCGCCGTTGTCGAAAACGCTCAACCGGCTGTCGAGAATAACGTTCAACCCGCTGTCGAGAATAACGTTCAACCCGCTGTCGAGAATAACGCTCAACCTGCTATTCAACCGGCTTCCGGCCCCACTCCGGAAGACGTCAGTTACGACAACATCGCGGAAGATTTGGTTATTGAAAAAGCAGCTCCGAATGTCGAAATCCCCTCAGTTGAGGAACAACCCGCCCCGGAAGTTGAACAGCCTCAGCCCGCTGTAGAGGAACCGAAAGCGGAAGAACCCGCTCCGGTTGCTGAACAGCCGAAGGCGGAAGAACCCGCTCCGGTTGTAGAGCAGCCGAAGGCGGAAGAACCGAAGCCGGCAGCGGAACAACCCAAGGCGGAAGAGCCTAAACCCGCAGCGGAACAGCCAAAAACTGAGGAGCCAAAGCCCGCGGCGGAACAGCCAAAAGTCGAAGAACCCAAGCCGGCTAAACCCGCTAAAATAGACATCCCCAGAGAGTCTGAACTCATGGCGGCGGAATCCAAGATTGACGCTGACAACGCGGACGCGCTCAAGTCTGGCGATTCCGCTGGTAAAGTCGCCTTGGCGCAAAAGCTTATGGATAATGCCGCTTCGCAGTCGCCTGCAGATCATTACGCTGCTTTAACCAAAGCGCGCAATCTGGCGACGGACGCTCAAAACGTGGACGTCGCGTTAAAGGCGATTGAACTCAAGGCGAAGGCGTTTAACAACGTCGATTCCTATAACGAGGGCGTTGACGTTCTCTTGTCTTGCAAACCCAACGCCTGGCCCGATAGCCAGAAAAAAGCCGTGGTTGCCGCCGCTGAGAAATGGCTCGGCGTAGCGAAGAAAAAGAACGAAAGCCGCACGGCGAAAAAGCTTCAGGAAATTATCGACGCCAATAAGTAGGGATAGGCGAGCCGGGGTGCGTAAGCCCCCGGAAAAACCGCGCAGCGGTTCAATATTACCTGGAAACTATAGGCGTGAAGCGCATCATAAATATTCTCGCAACTCGCCTCTCGCAACTCGCAACTATATATGAAATCCGCCGGTTTTCTGTCGACGCTGTGCGTAGGAATATGCGTTGTCGCTTTTTCCGCGTTTTTCCTCGCCCCAACGTATCAGCCGATGTTCTCAAACCGACTGACGTTCCTCTGGACCTATCTGTTTGCGTCAGACCTTTGGCTTTCCATTCCAGAGGAATGGCGCGCCTCGGAGACGGTCAAGACGTTTTTCGATAATTTCAATACGTCGTTCCTTCCGATAAACCGCTGGTCGATTCTGCTCATTGCTGCAGTTGAGTCGCTCTGGATTTATTCGTTCGGATCGCTGATTTTTCGTTTCTTAAAAAATCCGTTGGAAGAATCTCCGCTGCTGCGATTCTGCTTGACCTGTTTGACCGGCGCTGCGGCGCTATCGGCTCTGACGGGATTTCTCGGCTTGATCGGCTGTCTGCAAAGCTGGCTGTTCTGGACGCTGGCGGCAGGGTCGATATTGACACTAGTATGGAAAATAGTTCGGATAATTAGGAATTCGGAATTAGGAATTAGGAATTGTATAACTCATCACTCCTCACTCCTCACTCCTAACTCAATAATCATAATAGTTCTCATAGCTCTATTTTGCCTCATAGCCGTTCTCCCCGCCATGACGCCGCCGTGGGATTTTGACGTTCGGGAATACCATCTGGAATCGGTCAAGGAATTCTGGCTTTCAGGACGAATAACCGCGCTTCCCAACAACGCTTACGCCAACATGCCCTTGGGAGCGGAAAGCCTTATTTTGGTTTCAATGGCGCTTTCCGGCGACTGGTTTTTAGGCGCGCTGGCAGGCAAGACGATTTTAAGTCTGTCCGTTCCGCTGACAGCGCTGCTTCTTTTCGCTCTTGGCGAGAAATACATTTCCAAACGCGCTGGACTGATCGGAGCGTTTATTTACGTTTCCACGCCGTTGGTAATTAGCAACGCTCAACATGGGTTAATCGACAACGCCTTGACGATGTACGCCCTGGCAACGGCGGCAGTCCTGTTAGAAATTGTAATTCGGAATTCGGAATTACGCGAAGATACTCAGATTAGTTGCGAGTTGCGAGTTGCGAGTTGCGAGAATAGACAAGCGACCAACGGGAGCGGATTTGGGCAATCGCGCGTTAGCGCGGACTGGGAGCGGCGCCTCGCCGCCTCGCAACTCGCAACTATCGCGGGAGCGATGGCGGGTATGGCAGCGGCGATAAAATATCCCGGCGCGCTTTTTGTCGCCTTGCCCTGCTTTATCGCAATCTTCTGGAAGAGCAGCCGTCTGCGCCTTCAGATTCCCGTTGTAGCGTTTCTTCTGACAGCTTTGCTTTTCGGGGGCGTCTGGTATTTGAAAAACGCGATTCTGCTGGGGAACCCGGTTTATCCGCTGTGTTCCAGCCTGTTTGGAAGCGAATTCCCCGTTGGTTTTTCAGCCGAATCGTACGCTCGATGGCAAACCGTCCACGCGCCTCACGGCTGGACGTGGTCAGCGATAAGCTCTCCGATTGCCTTTTTCTTTTATTCTTCCAGCGCCGCCAGCCCTCTGTTCCTGCCCGTTTTGGCGTGCTGTTTACTGCTTTGGAAACGACTGCCGAATTATGCGCGCTGGTCGCTGATTTACAGCGGACTGTTTCTGATCGGCTGGCATGTAACAACTCACAGAATTGAACGGTTCCTTTTACCCATCGTTCCGTTTATCGCTTTGGCTGGCGGCGCTGTTTTTGACGTCGTCCTTTCCAGCGTTTCCGTCTTGATGGGACGCATTCTCAAAGGCGTTTTAGTTCTCAGCGCTGCGTATTCACTCCTGATTTTAGCGCTTCCGCTATTCGGACTCGGAACGCTAGAGAGTATTTCCGACAAGCGGTCGTCTCCCATTAGGCTTGGCGAGGGCTTGACTCAGCTTGTTACGCTGAAATCCGAAGAACTGCTCAAAATGAAGAACGCCGGCGAACGCGTTTTGCTTATCGGCGACGCCGCGGTGTTCGACTGGCCGGTTCCCGTTGACTATTCCGTCTGCTTTAATTCCGACGACTTTATAGATTCTGTTTCAAGCAAACTTCTGGGAGACAATCCGCCCAAATGGATCGTTGTCAATTTATGCGAACTTGACCGATATTGGCATACAGAATACGGTTATAGTACAAAAACTAAAGCGGTCTTGGACGTATTGGACAATCCAGACCGCTTTACCCCGATCTATCGTTCAGGAATGATGACGACTATTTACGAACGGAAACAATAGGATTTACCGTTTCGCCAGCCAATCTTCCCTTGAGATACAGAATGTATTGACTGTTCGAAACGTGTCGTCTAAAGGAAATGGGACTTTTTCGGTTGTATGATGAAACTTAAATCCGCATTTTTCCTGTACGCGATACGACCGTACATTTTCTTCATAGATATTGCACCAGATTTTTTCAAGATGCAAGTCCTCAAAACCGCGTCTCAATATTTCTCTGGCAGCTTCTGTGATGAGTCCTCGTCCCCAATACGGAACGCCAATCCAGTAGCCAAGCTCGGCTTCCGTTTGGACGGCTTTCCAAGGCATCAATCCAATGCAGCCAACCGGATGACCGACTTCTTTCAAAATGGCAGCGTATGTTTCCGGGGCTGAAAGTATATTTCGAATAATCTCGCGGCTGTTTTCAACACTTGTATGGACAGCCCATCCCGCGGCAGGACCCACATCCGAATGGCTGGCGTATTTGTACAACGCCTCCGCATCGGAGTCCTCCCACGGGCGGAGAATCAACCGCGTCGTTTCTAAAGTCATTCTGATATTCTCTCGTTGATTTAGCGCTTGCGCTCTACTGCCTACTGCCTCCGTGGGTTAAAACCCACGGCTACTAATATTGAACCGCTAAAGCGGTTCTAACGGATGCGCTTCGCGCCTATTGTCTAATTCTTATTTTACGTTTCCCAGTTCGAGGTCTTCGCTCATCTTGAAAACGCGAGCGAGGGCGGCGTCAACGGTTTCGTCTCGAGCCAGCAGGACGCCGACGCGGCGATGTCCGTGGACTTCGCCTTTGCCGAAAATACGCATTGTCGTATTGGGGGCTTCGAGAACTTTGTCCAGATTGGAGAACGTAACGTCGTCGCTGTCTCCGCGGGCGACAATCGCCTTGGACGCCGACGGGCCGTGGAATGCAATGTTGGGAATCGGCAATCCGAGAATGGCGCGGGCGTGGAGCGCGAATTCCGACAGGTCTTGAGAAATCATCGTAACCATGCCGGTGTCGTGCGGACGAGGCGAGACTTCGCTGAAAATGACCTTATCGCCCTTGATGAACATTTCGACGCCGAAAATTCCGCGTCCTCCCAACGCGCCGGTGATCTTGCCAGCGATTTCCTGAGCTTTCGCCTTCGCTTCGTCGGACATGGGCTGCGGCTGCCAGGATTCCTGGTAGTCGCCGTCAACCTGATGGTGTCCAATCGGTTCGAGGAACGACGTTCCGCCCGCGTGACGAACGGTCAGAAGGGTAATTTCGTAGTCGAAATCGATAAAGCCTTCGACAATGACTTTGCCGGCGCCGGCGCGTCCGCCTTCCTGAGCGATCTGCCAGCATTTGTCGACGTCGTCTGCCGTTTTGCAAACGCTCTGGCCGTGTCCGGAAGAGGACATAATCGGCTTGATAACGCACGGCGTTCCGATGGCTTCTACCGCCTGTTTGAACTCGTCGTAATTGGCGGCGAATCGGTACGGAGACGTCGGCAGACCGAGTTCTTCAGCCGCCAGGCGGCGAATCCCTTCCCGGTTCATGGTCAGGAATGCGGCGTTGGCGGTCGGGATAACCGTATACCCTTCTTTTTCCAGTTCAACGAGCGTCGGCGTGGCAATCGCTTCGACTTCCGGGACGATGTAGTCGGGCTTTTCCTTTTCGATGACTTCGCGCAGCTGTTTGCCGTCAAGCATGTTGATAAAGTAGCTGCGATGAGCCACCTGCATGCCCGGCGCGTTGTCGTAGCGGTCGACAGCGACAACTTCGACGCCCAAGCGCATCATTTCAATTACAACTTCTTTGCCAAGTTCGCCTGAACCGAGCATCAAAACTTTAACAGCCGACGGTCTGAGAGCCGTTCCCAATGTAGTCATAGCGTTTTAAGAATGATAAAGGTTATCGATGAGGGAGAAAGAGGAAACGCTCCTCTGGTCGATCGCCCTCGATTTGTCTAATAGACATTTTAGCACAGGAAGAAAAGATGTCAAGCTGTGGGGAGGGGAATTGCTTACGGGGGGCGGGTATTACCCGCCAAAAAACTTTCTTTATTATTCGCGGACAATGTCCGCTTCCCAGATAGATCCTCCCCCATTTTTCTGAAAATTTTTCGAACAATTTATTGACAAACATCATAGAATCTGTTATAATATTATAAATAATGTTAATATTTACACTATAACACTTTAGCTCAGAAATAATATAAAACTACTCCAATGAGAATCTATAAACGCGCTTTTACATTGGTCGAACTGCTGGTTGTAATTACCATTATCGGCATCATTATGGGGTTGACGCTGCCGGCGCTCAACGCAGCCCGAGAATCAGCGAGGGTTTTGCAGTGCAAAAACCATCTCAGACAGTTGGGAACGGCTTGCTGGACGCATAACTCGGAACAGCTTACGCTTCCCACCGGGGGATGGGGCTGGCAGTTTGCCGGCGACCCGGCGCGCGGGTTTAGAGAATTGCAAACCGGCGGCTGGCTGTATAATATTTTGCCGTATATGGATAACCGCGCATTGCACGACATGCCCGGTCCAGACCGCATGAAAACGCCGGTTCCGGAATTTCACTGTCCTTCCAAGCGAAAGCCGATTCGGTATCCGTTTTCTCATACCGGCAACGTCATGTGCTTTAGACCGTCCTTGTCATCTAATAGCGTTCAGACGTTTAACGGCGAAACGGAAGTCGCTCGAAACGACTACGCCGCCAACGGCGGGACGCGCGCCGATCCCTGCATTACAGGCACGTCCTCCGGTTATTTTGACTCGTTAAACAAGTACTTTAGCATGAACAACTCGGAAGCCATTATTGGCGTTCGAAATTATTTCAAAGGCGAGCATAACAACGTAAACGACAACACGGGAGCGTACTGTCCCGGCGGCGGGATGTCAGTCCATACAATTTCAGAACGAGATGGCGCGTCCAATACCATCCTGTTGGGCGAACGGCACGTCAATCCGGATGAATACTATACAGGCACAGCCAGCGACGACGACCAGGGCTGGGATCAAGGCTACGACCGCGACACCGTCCGTTGGGGCGGCGCAGACAAATCCCTGTTTGGAATGGCGATGGGCGATTTGAATTACACACCAGCAATTATTGACAAAATCAAGGCGTATTACACCCGTCAAAATCTGAGCAATAACCACTGGATTCCCATTCAGGACAAAGCCGGGTACACATCGCCGTCGCGCTGGGGGTCGCCTCACGGAGACTCGATCAACTTCTGCATGGTAGACTCGTCCGTTGTTTCCGTCAGTTATGGCGTCGACCCGTTTGTTTTCTATTGTCTTTGTTCTCATTGCGATGGACAGGCAATTGCAGCTGACGTTATGAAGTAAACAAAAAACAGGATTGCAGCTAACGACGTTTTTGTAAAGCGGCGCTTTATTCAACGATATCCGGCAGTTGGGATTATCCCAACTGCCGTTTTTTTATTGTTTGAAACTTTTTTCAAAACTCTATAAACGCTGTTATCAGGATTGTTTCTTCTCCAAATAATATTTTCCAAAAAACGAATTAATCCTCTTGAAAAAAAAGTATTAGTCGCTATAATTATAATATATAAACAAAAGTATATAAGTGTCTCTGCTGTCATTAATGCTTGTTTGTATAGATATGTTTTAGTACAGTAAAAGAGCAGAGCCTTGTTCATTCAATAATCCAGTAATTCATTTTTACAATCTTAGATAACATGAGAATTTACAGACGCGCCTTTACGCTTGTTGAACTGTTGGTTGTGATTACGATCATCGGGATTATTATGGGATTGTCGCTGCCGGCGCTCAATGCCGCTCGAGAGTCAGCGCGCGTTTTGCAGTGCAAAAACCATCTCAAACAGCTGGGAACGGGTTGCTGGACGCACAACTCGGAACAACTTACGCTTCCGACTGGCGGATGGGGCTGGCAGTTTGCCGGCGACCCGGCTCGCGGATTTAGAGAATTGCAAACCGGCGGCTGGCTGTATAACATCTTGCCGTACCTGGATAACCGCGCCTTGCACGACATGCCCGGTCCAGACCGCATGAAAACGCCGGTTCCAGAGTTTCACTGTCCTTCCAAGCGTAAGCCGATTCGATATCCGTTTTCTCATTCTGGCAACGTTATGTGCTACAGACCGTCGCTGTCTTCCAATAGCGTAAAGACGTTTAACGGTGAAACGTTAGTCGCTCGAAACGATTACGCCGCCAACGGCGGAACGCGCGCCGATCCTTGCGTTACGGGCACGTCCTCCGGCTATTTTGACTCATTAAATAAATACTTTAGTAAAAACAACTCGGAAGCCATTATTGGCATTCGAAATTACTTCAAAGGAGAACATAACAATATCAACGACAATTCCGGCGCGTACTGTCCCGGCGGCGCGTTTTCAATCGATAAAATTTCAGGAAGAGACGGCGCGTCCAATACCATCCTGCTGGGCGAACGGCACGTCAATCCGGATGAATACTACACCGGCACAGCCAGCGACGACGACCAGGGCTGGGATCAGGGATACGACCGAGACACCGTCCGTTGGGGCGGCGCTGACAAATCACTGTTTGGAATGGCGATGGGCGATTTGAATTATACTCCAGCAATTATCGAGAAAATCAAGGCGTATTACACGCGCCAGAATTTAAGCAAGAATCATTGGATTCCCATTCAGGACAAGGCGGGGTACACGTCGCCATCGCGCTGGGGGTCGCCTCATGGAGATTCGATCAACTTCTGCATGGTAGACTCGTCCGTTATTTCAGTCAGCTATGGCGTTGACCCGTTTGTTTTTTATTGTCTTTGTTCTCATTGCGACGGACAGGCAATTCCAGCCGACGTCATGAAATAATTAATAAGCAAGCGACGTTAATCAATTACATGAACGGCGGTTGAGGTTTTCTCGATCGCCGCGATTGCTTAATTCTGACGCTTTTTTTAATTCAAAACTCTCTGTATACTGATATACAGTTTACATTTTCTCACAAAATTTATAAAAAAAGCTTGGACTCTCTTGAAAAATAACAGAATTAGCGCTATAATTGTTAATAGATGGGCATAGGTTTTATAAATGAAGCTTTCAATTATGAGATCCTTTTCGAACTTTTTTTAGTTTGCTCCTAAAGGAATATAACCATGTGAAAGTTGAGAGGTATGTTTATTTATAAATCCAATAACTCATAATTGTATGACGAGAAATATCATGAGAGTTTATAAACACGCCTTTACATTGGTGGAATTGCTGGTCGTAATTACGATTATCGGCATTATCATGGGGTTGTCGCTTCCAGCGCTCAATGCTGCGCGAGAGTCCGCTCGCATTTTGCAATGTAAAAACCATTTGAAACAGCTTGGAACCGGCTGTCAAACTCATAACTCAGAACAGCTTACTTTGCCGACCGGCGGCTGGGGCTGGCATTTTGCCGGCGCGCCGTCTCGCGGGTTTAGAGAATTGCAGCCCGGCGGCTGGATGTACAACGTTTTGCCATATATAGACAACCGCGCCTTGCACGACATGCCCGGTCCGGAACGCTGTATGACGCCTGTTCCGGTATTTCATTGCCCTTCAAAACGCAAGCCGATTCGATACCCGTTCTCTCCCGGAGATTCTACAATGATGCTTCCGGATCAGGGGTTAAAGAGCTTGAAGTCGTTCGGCATTAGCGAAATCGCTCGAACGGACTATGCGGGCAACGCCGGCACGCGAGCGGATCCTGACGTTGCCGGCACCGCCAGCGGTTGGGACGACTTACATAAATACGCCAGCGCTGGAAACCAGACAACAGTTGTTCAAGTGCGAAATTTCTTTAAAGGCAAGTGGAATACAATCACCGACACAACCGGTTGTTTCTGCGCTGGCGCCGGACAGACGACTCACGCCATTTCCGAACAGGACGGCGCGTCCAATACAATTATGATTGGCGAACGACACGTCAATCCGGATGAGTATTACACCGGAACGGCAAGCGACGACGACCAGGGTTGGGATCAGGGCTACGACCGTGACACGATTCGATGGGGCGGGTCAGACGAAAAGCTGCTTAGTATGCCAAACGGCGATTTGAACTATACAGAGGCTCGAATCAACGTTGCCAAGCAGTACTTTACTCGACAGAATTTGAGTAAGAACTACTGGATTCCCATTCAGGATAAAGCCGGATACACGTCCCCGTCACGATGGGGTTCTCCGCACGGAGACTCGATCAACTTCTGCATGGTTGACAGCAGCGTTCGATCTATCAGTTATGGGGTTGATCCGTTCCTGTTTTACTGTCTGTGCAATTACAAAGACGGACAGTCAATCCCGGCTGATGCGTTTAAAGAGTAATAAGACGATATAAGTCATCATACATAAAATTTAAGCGGTAAGCGATTCTCTCGCCTACCGCTTGTTTTTATGAGTTTGCTCAATCCATCAATCTGAGTTATTTCTCTTCCGGAACGATGTTTACGCCGTAGAGATCTTCAAACAAACGTCCCTGGATGGATAAAAGCTTTTTCATCAAAACCGGGTCGACGCCAGGTGAACATTGTACGATTAAATTGTCTTTCTCTCGAACGAGTTCAACGCCAGACAGGTTTGACCCGACGCCCTGCATGAGAGCGTCCGCAACGCGCAAGAACGCGGACAGCTTTGAAACGATCGCCCGTTGTTCCCGGGGCAGAGCCATGTAGTATTCATGCGACGGCTTGGGAGGCGATTTGCGATAGTATCGCGCTGTTTGGGCGACAATGTCAATGTCCAGACGGCTTAATCCGAAAATATCCGAATTGGCGATTAGATAATACGTGTGCTTGTGATGAGCTCTGGCGGCGAGAAAGTATCCCGCTTCGTGAAGCAGCCCGGCGGCGTAGAGCATCAGCCGATGCCGCGGCGTGAGTCCTGACAGATCTTTGAACATGTCAAACAGATTGACCGCGCAATCAGCCAATCGGGCGCTGTAATCCAGATCGACAAGGAATTTTTCGCCCAGGGCGCGAGCGGAATCGATAACTCCTGACGACCATGCCTCGTCTTCAATTCCGGCAATGTTCAGAGCCATGTTTTTAACCAGACCGTCGATCATCTTTGCCGAGCAGAGGTGCATCTTTTTCAGGTTGGTTTGACGAAGCAGGTAACGGAATATTGTACAGGCGGGAATGATTCTCTGCGCTTCCTCAAAGGGAATTTGATAATCGCGGCTTAATTCCAGCTCGCTTTTATCTGAAAAAATCTCGACAAATTTTTCGATGCTTTTCGCTTCCAAAACTTCCATAAATTGAGCGGACGCGTCGCCCGCGACAAGCTTGGAAATCGGTCTGGCAGAACCGCCGGAAACGGCAATTATGCGGTCAATCGAACCCAGATGAAGAGCGTTGATGGAAGTAAACATGACAGTGTCAATATGGGCTTCCAAACGCTGTAAATACTGCATTGGCAGCATATCAACGCTTTGATACTGCTCTCGCAAACGAACGGTGCCTGTATTGACAGAAACCGCGTTGACGAGCTTCCCGTTTTGCAGAACCGTCAAGAGCGTATTGCCGCCTCCAACTTCAACCAACAGAACTCGCCCTTTTTCCAGCAATGATTTTTTTGACAGCGAATTGTTGACCGCAGAGAGTATCAAATGGCTTTCTTCTGAGGGGTCGAGTATTTCCACCTGTATTCCGCAGGCGTTATAGATTCTGTCCTGAAAGACGTCGGCGTTAATTGCTTCGCGAACGGCGGACGTTGCAACGCAGCGAACGTTTTGAACCTTGTATTTTTCCAAAATCTTTTTGTAGTCTCGAAAAATAGCGACAGAAGTTCGCATGGAATCGTTGCTGATTCTGTCTGTACAAAACGTGTCCTGTCCGAGTCGAACGGATTTGTTGTACTGACCGATGGATTCAAATATCCCCGTCGATTCGACCTGAGCCAATGTCATGCGAATGGAATTGGAACCGACGTCTATAGCGGCTATGGTTGTAACAGCTTCTTCCATAATAATTTTGTATTAATCGCATAAAACCGCACTCGTAAAAACGAGGCGGTTTTATGAAAGTTTATGAGGGGTTAAACAATCCAATTAAAGCGCGGCGGCAGGCTGCGGAGCAGGGGGATTGGTTTTGGCTGGAGCGGGTTGGACTTTAATCGCTGCCGGATTGGGCATGTTCGCGACGCCGACCTGCAGAGCCTTAACGTAATCGGCTGTGATATCGAGAACTTCTCTCAAATAAGGCGTTTCTTCAATATCTGTCCCGTCCTGTTTAATTGTATCTTCAAGCTGCTTTTTCTCTTCTTCTTCCGGAATGAGTTCAGCGCGTTCCTCGAAAAATTTCTTTTCGTTCAGCGTGATATTGGACTTGTCTTTGTTTTTCAGATAGCATTCAATTTTCTTCGCTGTCTTTTGGAAATCCTCGCTTTGAGCGCAGCGAACGGCAGACGCCTGTTTGAGGTATTTGACAATTGCAGGAGGAACAAGGTTAAACTTCTGATACATTTGAGCTGGAACCTGATCAAACGCCAGAGCGAAATCCAGATCAGACTCGCCAACGTCCATGTGAGTTGTAATCGACGGAAGTTCAACGTCTGACAGAACGCCGCGGTTTTGAGTGGAGTCGCCGTCCGGACGATAGAACTGCTGAATTGTAACTTTCAACGCGCCCATCTTCGGAGCCGCTCCAAAAGAGAACAACGCTTCGCCCAACGGCAAGAGGCTTTGAACCGTGCCTTTTCCATGAGTGGAATAGTCGCCGACAATCAAGCCGCGGCCGTAGTCCTGAATCGCGCCGGCAAAAATCTCACTGGCGGAAGCGGAGAACTTGCTGATTAAAACAACCAACGGCTTGTCCCAGGTAACGTCAGAATTGTGGTCTGAATAGCAGTCGATTTTGAAGTTGTTTTTCGGATCGTTATTGTCATACGGGCTTTTGGGAACGTTAGAAACTCTTTTAGGTCCTTTGACCTGAACGACCGGACCGGTTTTGATAAACAACCCGGTGGTATTGATGGATTCCGGAAGGGATCCGCCGCCGTTGGCGCGAAGGTCAACGATGCAGGCGTCGCAGCCTTGGGCGTTGAAGTCTTCCAAAATGCGTTTCATGTCGCGAGTGGTGCTGCGGTACTCTTCTTTGCCGTTGCGCATGCCGCTCATGTCAGCATAGAAACTGGGCAAATCGATGACGCCGATTTTATAGGGCGTTCCATCGGGCTTGGTTCCCGCTTCAAAGACTTTGCCCTTGGCGGCAGAGTCTTTCAGTTCGATTTTAGCGCGGGTGATTTTGATGTCTTTGGTTTTTCCGCCGTCTGCCGGCAAGACTTCCAGACGAACAACCGTATTGGCTTTGCCGCGAACTTTTTTGACGACGTCGTCGAGCTTCATGTCAACCACGTCTTCAAATGGACCGTCCGCTCCCTGGCCAACGCCGATGATTTTGTCTTCGACTTTGAGCGAGCCTTCTTTTTCAGCCGCTCCGCCGGGAACGAGGTGCTTGATAATCGTATAGCCGTCTTCTGAACCTAACGTGGCGCCGATGCCTTCCAGTTCCAGACGCATGTTGATTTCAAAGTTTTCCAGCGTGCTGGCGGACATGTACGTTGTATGCGGGTCAAACGAAGTCGTCATCGCGGTAAGGTACATTTCCAGCAATTCGTTGGAGTCTGTTTGGTGCATGCGCTTCTGGAAACTCTTGTATCGGCGGGACAGCTTGTCGATGGCTTCCTGACCTTCTTTGTCGTCAACTTTCAAAATGAGAAGATCGTACTTGACTCTTTTGCGCCAGCGTTCCATGGCTTCAGCGGCGTTTTTGGGGTAGTCAAGCTTGTCGCGATCCAGGCAAATTGTTTCGTCAAGAGTAAAGTCAACGGGCTGTTTGAGCAGTTCCTGAACCTGAAGCATGCGTTCGTCAAGACGAATGAGATAAGTCTTGAAAATAACGTACGCGAAACGAATGTCGCCTTTTTTCAGCCATTCTGGCATATTAGGAACTTGTCTATTGAAAGTTTCAATGTCAGACTTAAGAAAATACGCTTTTTGGTAGTCCAGCGTTTTGATGAAATTGTCCAGCCAGCGCTGTGAATATTCGACGTCGACTTCTTTCTGAGACAGATGTTCGTGAGGCATGAGAATGTCGATTATTCTGGAAATCTGTCGATCCATTGCGTTGGGTTCTCGAAGTCCGTCCTCGCCAAATGATGTGGAAACTGTACAGAAAAAGGCGACTGCAAACGCCGAAACAACGCTTAGCAGATTACGTGTGTTGAATTGACTCATAATAATTTCAGGTTAAGGTGAATCGCTGCTATACGGCAGCATTATAAACAACTGAGCTGTCAGAATAATCTCTGTTTGAATTCCGATTTTAAGGAATTTGATTGTCGACAGCAAAAACGACTTTATCTATAATAACATTTTTTGTTAAAAAATCAAGGGCGATGTGTCAGAAAGTCAGAAATCGGAAACAATACGATTCATTCCGCCTGCGCGTCGCTTTCTTGAGCATTTTCGTTTGATTTCTCTGCTTTGTCTTTATTCTCTTCTTTACTCTCGCTTTCTATTGCGTTGGACGACTCTTTGGGATCTGTCGCCTTGACGTCAATAATTTGAATGTCCTGATTCCGATTTAACGATTCCTCATACGTTTCGGAAGAATAATCCGGAGAACCGTCATCTGGATTACTATACGAACCGTTTTGATTATCGTTCGTCTGATTTGACATGGTAAAGGAGTACATTCGAAACTGAGAATCCATGTTTTCAGGAATTTCAAAGTACAAGTTCTGTAAAAACAGTTTTCGAATAACCCATCGCACAGGCGGCAGAAACAGCAACAGTCCTAAAACGTCGGTGATAATGCCGGGAATAATCATCAGCATGCCCGCGAACAGTATCAAAACGCCGTCCCGCATTTCTTCTATTGGGGATATGTTTTTCTGCTGCATATATAGAATGCGTCTCCAGCAGATGGATCCTTCCCAACGCATGAGAATAAAACCCAGTACGATTGATCCCAATGTTAGAGCAAGCAAATTGAATACGCCATAACTGGCAGAGTATTTAAACATATAATAAATCTCTGCCGTGATGACAATTAAAAACAATGGCAGTTTCCAGCCAAAAGTCAGGGGCGATTGCTGCATATTAAAATATTGACTGTTGTATTACGTCAATTAGTTGGTCAACGTCTGAATTGTTGTTAAACCCATGTATGGAAACCCGGAATCCTCCATTTCGCACCGTCAGTTCCACTCCTTTTTCTACGAAATTTTTGGCAATCAGTGCGAGTTTTTCTTCACTAATTCCAGGAATTCTAAAGAAAATTATACCCGAACCGTGAAGAAAATCGTTTTCCGGCGCAACGTCTGTATTGAATTCGACAGGGAACTTCTGAAGCTGTTCGATTAAATATCGACGTGTTTTAAGTATTTGATTTGTAATGGTTTCCTGCCCGTATTTGAAGATCGTTTTCAGAGAATCGGTCATCGTCAGCCAGGCGGGCGTGGCGGTGGTGGCGGTCATAAATCGTTGAGCGTTTTTCATTTCCGGCCAGTCAGAACGCGAGAAGTCCGTATGATTTTCTACCGACGCCCAGCCGAAATTGATGTTTCTCAACAAGCCGTTGACCGCATTTTTGCAGTAGAAGAACCCGGATCCTTGAGCGCTCAAAAGCCATTTTTGAGCCCCAACGGAGAGGAAGTCGACGTCTGTATCTTTAACGTCAAACGGGAACGCGCCCATGCCCTGAATGCCGTCTACGCACAGCAGCGCGCCGTGAGAGTGAACCATCTCGGCGATTTCCTTGATATCGGCGCGCCAGCCGGTGCAGTAGCTCACCCAGCTGACGGAAACGAGCCGCGTGCGTTTGTCGATATACGGCTCCAGCGCCGCGGCTGTCAGTTTGCCGTCTGGAAGGGGAACGCGACGCGGTTCCACTCCGCGATCGACGAGATACGTCCACGGATAAATGTTGGCGGGGAACTCGTTGTCGGGAAAGACGACGTTGTCGCCCGGCTCCCACGGCAACCCTTCCGCGACGATTTTTAATCCCTCTGACGTGGAACGCGTCAACGCAATTTCGTCGTCCTGAGCGTTAACCAGCTTGGCGGAAAGAGGAATGGCGCGGAGCATTTTCTTGTACCAGATGGGCCAGTATTTAGACGCCCCGTCGAGGGATTGCTGCGCCCAATCCGTCATACCCTTGAATACGGCGCGGGAAAACGGACCTAAGGAAGCGCTATTGAAAAAACAGATTTTCTCACAAATTGGAAATTCGTCGCGAAAAGACATAGGGGTTGAGGGAGTAGGGAATAGGGAGTAGGGAATAGACAAAAGACAGTAGGTTGTAGTTACTAATGCCTACTACTGCCTACTGCCTATTGCCTACTGCCTTACTAACAAACTAGCAGAACGAAACCTTGGGGTTCGCGAATCGCAGACCGTCGCCGTCGTGATAGTTGGCGTATTCGGTAACGATGGTTCCCTGCGGTCCGCCCATCATGCAGTGCCAGGATTCCAGCTTAGCCAGGTGGCTGATGTCGCCGACGTGAAGTTCTTCATAGTGCTTCAGATGAGTGAACGGCTGCTGGCTTTCCGGAACGGGAACCGGGAACGGACGGTTGTCTTCGCCGACTTCGGCAAAATTGTAGATGCTTCCGTAGCGAACGTGCCAGGATTCCATCTTGGCGGGGTACTTGGTCGGATGATGAGAGTGTTCCGGAATCATCTGGAACGGGAGCAGATAGATGTCGTGTCCGAAATAGCTGAATCCCGGTTCGTTGCGGTTGAGCCAAATGATTCCGCCCATGCCGACGCGGGCGAAATCGCCGATGCCGCCTTCCAGAACCCAGAATTCGGCGTTGTCGCGGAATCCCTTCGGGTACGGATAGCCGAAACGATCGAACATTTCCATGTACGCGTCCTTGGCGCGTCCGGCGAGGAATTTGCCGTCTGCGTCATAGAAGTAAGAGTTGTCATAGACCTTAACGCCGTCTACAATTTTGTAACCGTCAGCCATTTGAGTTCCTTTCTTTGGGCATTGTTTAGCCTCGCTCGGACATTCCGCCTTCGCTTGGTCTGAAATGAAAATAGTACTTGCTGCCGCAGCCGCAGTGGCTGAAAGCATAGTACGTCGATTGATGTGTTCCATTTTGAACGCCTCTGTTGTTAAACTGAAAAATAGTTATTTTCTGTTATTATGGCTCATTTCCGCAATAATTGCAATAGGGGGTCATGGGATTTTTTGAAATTAATTTTTGGTCAGCCCGCACACGCACAATGGTCAGCCCGGATCGCGGCAGTTCTCTGCCGCCGACGAGTAAGGCGGGCGAAGACGCCCGCGAACCAGCGGGACAGACGGGTTATTCTGCGAAAGAGATTATTGGAGGCTTCCGCCTCAAGCGTAGACGAGCCGGGGTGCGTAAGCTCCCGGAAAAAATCTTTAAAAATAAAACCGCCCGCTCGTCATTGAAACGAGAGAGCGTTATCTTATCAAATGAATCAAAACAGGTTTATTCGATATCAGTATTTGCTTCTTCTGCCTGAAGTAGTTTGTGGGGGTGTCAGAAAACCTTTTGATTGATCGTTCGGTTCTTTCAATTTGTCAATTTTTTCATTAATATCCTTGATAGAATCTTTTATCAGTGTAATATCATCTTTCAGCGATTTTAAATCTGATTGGAATGTGTTGTAATTATCATTCAGATTTTTGTAATTTTTGTTCAGATCGGTGTAAAATGTTTTCAGTTCGTTGTAATTATTGTTCAAGCTGCTTATTTCGTCATTCTTCTCCAGTTTGTATTTGGAATAATTGATAAAGTTCGTTTCCATGGTTTCAACTTGAGATTTCAATCGCTGATTCTGTTCTGACATGGTCTGAATCTGGCCTGATAAGCTCTGAACCAGAGTTGTCATGTCCTGGACCAGACTTGTCAAATTCTGAATCTGATTTGTTTTTTGGGAGTTTTGATACCACAATTGTGAGAATGCAGCGACAAGTATCAGGAGGCAAACCCCGACCGTAAATGGATTGAATATACTTCCCTGTTCCTTGTTTGATGTTGCTCCATTATTCTGATTCGGTTTTGAACTGCTCCCCTGATTCCTTTTCGAGATAGCGTGTTGGGCGCCCATAAGCTTTTTCTTGCTGTCAGTTCTGGCAGAAAAGACGGCAATTTGTGCATTAGAGAGCTCATAGCCAGCGTTATTAAGTTTATCAAGGAATTTCTCGACGGGATATTGAATGCAACCGACAAGAAAATCCTTCTGAATTTCCAGTAAAGAGCCTAACGCATTCGCTGCATTATTTCGCTCCTCCATACAGTTTAATGGATATTCAAAGCGCCCAATGGAAACGCCGGATTTTGAAGAAAGCGAGGCTTCCAGAATCGGGAGCGGCTTGCCATTGAATGATTCCGTTTCTGCCATTGTTGTGCAGATATCGTCTACCCATAGGGTAAATGGACTGTCAACGTCGTTGATATCTTGACGTTTTTTAAGCAAATCAGATGTCAATAGCGCCAATAGTTCGCGATCCTTTGGCGATTGCGACTGCATCACAATATAGTCTAAAATACTGCGATTGCTGCTATCGCGCCTTTTAGTAGGAATCTTGCCCGCCAGAAAAAAAGTCTGGCCGTTTTGCGACGTCAATCCAAACCAGGCTCCATCGTAAACCTCATTATGCCAGCAAGACTTATGGTCTCGAGCAAAACTCTTAAAGGAGTTGTCTGAGGAATGCCAATTGTAATCGTTTTTTAATGTTGCAGTTAATACGGCAATCTTCATAAGGTTCTCCACGATGAGTCCGTCCAAAAATTGATGCTTTCCAAGCGCGGAATGCTTCCGGAAAGGTTGCTGCGAAAATCAACAGGTTTGCCAACTTTAGATTGTAATGCTTCGTAATATATCTGGAAATCCTCTTTTGGGAGACCTTTCCGCAAGAGTGAAATTTTCTGCCAAAATTTTCCCAACCATGTCATATTCTGCTGACGATTATAAAATTTTTCCAAAAAGATTCTCAGCACGTAAGCTAACGGAAAGACGACGTCAACCGGTTGAAATTCTTTGTTGATTGTTTTGAATTTCATTTCCTTTGTGACAGGGTCAATTCGGGAAAATTCAACGCAGCCCATCGTTTGAACCGGAAGGTAAAACAACTTGAAAGGTTTTTGGGCGGCATAGAGCAATACCGGAGAAAAGATTTTTTCAAAACGCGCTGCCATGCGATTTCTATCTTCAGGGGTGAACATGTATTTTTCGCATTTGGTCAAAATGAACATGCATGAAAACGGTTTTTTGCTGTCGTTATCGTCAAGAACATTCGACAGGATTTGTTTAATTTTCGTCGGACAATTCAATTTGTCATTGTCGTTCTGGTCGCACTGCATAAGAATGGAAGCGTCAACAACGCACAACATCAAATGGGAATTCTTAATACGCGAAATCAGATCTGGAGACATTGATTCGGTATCGCCGCCTCTTGTATCAACAAATCTGATAGTATGTTTTGAATTACGAGTACTGAGAACAAAATCGTGTTCAACGTCTTCAGTTGTCCCTTCGTACGGCATGACCGGAGCGGAGGTAAACTCGTTATCCTTGATGGATTGACGCAAGCTGATCCACTTGTTTTCCAGAATTTTGTATTCTTCGTCATTCACGGGGGAAAACTTCATTCCATTACAGTCAGTAACGCCCAGAGCTTCCATTTGCATATACATGGATGAAAGCAAACTGGTTTTTCCGACGGCTCGATTACCCAAAACAATAATTTCCAAAGTTTTATTATTTGACGACATGATAATACCTTATCCCTTTCAGCGTTATGCGTTAATTGCCTGACGAAGCGAGTTGACAGATGAATTCAAATCTTGCTCCATCTGAAGCATGGCAGCCGCTGCGTTAATTTCTGATCCCCAAAGAACGGCCTTTTGATTGTTAAAGTAATCCCGCCATTCTTTTTCTATTGTTTTGCTCCAGATAAACTGGTTGACAAAATTTCTGTAATTTGCCGCAATGATCAGGTAAATGATATGAGCAATCCGAAAGATGGGGCAGTCTTCGTGATTCTCGAGTAATGCAGATATGATTTCCTCTGATTTTTCTTTCAGCCAGTTGTACAGAGCGTCTTTTTGCGTATTGAAATCGCCTTGGAATTTATAATTGATTGTTTCTTTGAGTTTACGAAGTATTGGCGGCTTCTCGTCCGTTCCCTTGTAATAAGGATCAAAGTCCAAAATAGAGGGGTTTTCATAGACAATTGGCAAAATTTGCTGTTCGTATGTCAGGTTCAGACCAAGAAGATTATTCAGAGCTGCAATAATGCCAGACGTTGAAATCGACTCGATACGACCAACAGCTTTTGCAATGCTGTTCAGCTTTTCTTCAGAAGTAGTTTCAGAGGAAGAGTTATTCAGTTCAATAACCTTTTGAATGACAGGATTGTTGTGAACTATCAATTCTGCCATTCTGTCAAGGTAGATAGAACGAATCTCTTCACACGACTGCGTCAATGGCTTTTTCATAAGCTCAACAATTGACCGCAACTGGCTGCGAATTGCTTCATTTACAACCTCGTCGGAACCGCGGCCTCCTTTAAACTGCTGCACAAGCTTTTTGGGAGTAAAAGTCGGGAAATCAGCTGGGAACTCGTCTTGTGCATCGTCCATTTGTTTGTAGTATTCTTCCATGGTATTATAGACTTCCATAAAATGTTCCTGCAAACTCTTTCTGATGCAGTCTTCCAGGTCTCCGATTCGTTCTTTGACCTCGGCTTTAAATGATGTGCGAAGATCAGCCTTAAAATCTTCGAATTTTTCGTCAATGTCAAGACCGCTTTGGGCGCTGTTTTTTACAGTTTCAATCATCATGCTCAATGCCTCTTTGGCCGCCTGGATTGACAATTCCATGCTCATTTTAGCTCGACAGACGCATGCGCTGTCAATGTTCTCAGCGTTTGTCAAAAGCGTTTGCATATTATCGGAAATCATGCTGCGAACCGCATCCTGAGAGCCGCAGTTGCATACGACTGGCGTATAGCCTTTCGGAACGTTGTGAAGCATGCTCTCGACGTTCTTCTCATTATTGTCAGACGGGCGCGTGTCAAGATTGAGAATCAGAAAAACCCAATTGTTAGGTTGAATGTCTTCATCCTGACAGATTTTGCTAAGCATGTCGAAGGTTTCAAGGTCTTCTTCTTTCCAGGCGTCGCCGTCGGTATCGAGCTTTCTTAAAAAGAGAACAATATCCGCATCGTTTTTAATAGCGCTGAGCGCTGTTTCGCGAATGTCTGGAGTCATTTCGCCCAAGCCTGGCAAGTCGAAAACTACTATGCCGTCCGGCAAGCCAACCGCAAATGGCGTAAGAATATCGACGTAATCTACAACGTGATAATAATTGGGCAGTTCATCGTTGTCTTTCGTAACGTACTTGGCAACTTCCGAAAGGGAAACCTGCGCCGGAGCTGAACCCAATTTGGCTGCAATTGAAGGATCCGCATTTATATCATCGCGTATTTTTTTCAGCGCTTCGTAAAATTTGCACCTGGAAGGCGACGCGTCTGTCAATTCTGGCAGAGGATTGGAAAGAAACAATTGAACAGACTCCGGGGAAGGCGACAGCCCCAACGCTTCTTTGCGATTAGGATCGTCCTCAAATGCAGGCCAGATTTTTTTCTCCAGGAACTCGCGTTGGGAAAGAAAATGAACCGTTGCAGACTGATTGTTGGGATCGTTGATAATTCGGCTTCGGGCAGCAGTGCAGACGTTTGTATCTCCAGTGGGTATCTGTTCGTTTCCAAGTCCCGTGAGCATTTGGAGCAGCTGGCTTTTTCCCTGACGAGCTTTACCTGCAACGGCAATGCTGATGTTTTTACGCCCAAGACGCTGCAGGGCGCGTTCGAGAACTCGTTTAGCCTGAGCAATTGTGGCAAACGTCTTGTCAAACGGAATGGTTGAGAAGACGGATTCAAAATCCGGGTTGTTGGAAAAAGACTTCAAGTCTTTTAATGCCGCTTCAATTTGCTGGAGTTTATTTAGTTGCGCTTCGATTTGGGGAAGCTGTGCGCTTCGCTGTGCAACGATGCTATTGACCAGGGATGTCAGTTCTGGAATGTTGGGCATGGACGTTTCTCCTGAAATGAACGTATTGTGAACGCGCGTTTAAAACGCTTTGTTTTGCAAATGAATTTACATCTACAGTTAATTACGAAACAAGTGTAATAATTGTTGTAAAAAAATTAAACAAACATAAATATTCATACAAATTGGAGTCCTGATTATTCCCAATTTATTATATTATACTAAATCAATTTAATAATAAAAGGGGGCGTTTTCAAAATGAATGGGAGAGAACGCAAATTTTTTCTGCAATGTAAAAGCTCTGTTCTTCCCCCGGATCTCGGTTGAACCCTTTCTTACCGCTCGCCGCCCGCCCCTCCTTGATTTTCCCTATAAATGATATAATATATTGACACTGAATTTGTTTGTTTACTATAAGGATATTATTATATGGAAATGTCGTTCGCCATATTGGCGGCAGCGGAGGGCGTTGCGGAACAGGCGAGTTCCGCGCCTCCGAGTACTTTGCCCAGTTGGGAAAACTGGGCGATACTGCTATTGAGCGTCGCGTGCGCGTTGGGGATATCGTTTTTGTGTTCCCTGTGCGAGGCGGCGTTTCTGTCTTTGAGTCCCGGGCAAGTCGAGGAAATTGCCGAGCTGTACCCGTCCCGCGGACGCGTCTGGACGAATTTCAAAACACACATGGAATATCCCATTGCGGTGATTTTGCTGCTCAATACGGCGGCACATACGATCGGCGCAACCGTTGCCGGCGCGCAAATCCATTACATGTACGGGAACGCACAGGTAACGGCGTTTTCGATTCTCTTTACGTGGCTGATGTTACAGTACACGGAGATTTTGCCCAAAACGTTAGCCGTTCGCAACAACCTGTACATTTGCGAGGTCGCGACGTGGCCGATGCGGGTTTTGATTTGGATTTTCACGCCGATTGTCTGGCTGCTTTATTTGCTCAACCGGCCGTTTGAGGGTCCGAAGAAATCCTCGGAATCCGAAAAGACGCTCAGCGAGCTGGCGGCGCTGGTTGGCGTGGCGCAGTCGTCAAACCTGCTGGATAAAACGCAGGAACGGATTATGCTCCAAACGTCCAAGCTGCATTTGCGGACGACGTCCGAGATTATGGTTTCCGCTCTGGATGTGACGTTTATTTCGTCGAAGCAGACGCTCATAGAAGCGATTCTGGTCGCTCATATCGACCCGCACACCCGGTTTCCCGTTATTGACGGAACGGACGTCAACAAGGTTTTGGGATACGTCAATTTCAAAGAGATGGCGGCGTGGGCGAGAACCAGCCCCGACGAACCCAACGTCCTGCCGATTCTTCGTCCGGTCAATTTTGTCGATAAAGACGAGGAAATTTCCGATACGCTCCATCTGTTTGTCGAGCGGCACGCCCATTTGGCGATTGTTCAGGACGAGCAGAAGCATACGCTGGGAATTGTTACATTGGAAGACATCGTCGAGGAACTGGTCGGCGATCTGGACGACGATTTCAACGCGGACGAGAAGATTCCGGAATCGTCAGACGGCGGGCGCATGGCGTCGCTGCCGAAATTCATCAACGATTTATCGGAACACGTGTTTATCGTCGGCGGAGGCGCGTCGATGAAAGAGGTTGTATCCATTCTCAATAAAGAGAATTGTTGCGGCCGCTGGTACGGCGACGCGCCGTCGGAAACCGTCTCGCAGTGGCTTTTAACTCAGATTGAAGGCGGTTTGAAAACCAACAAGCGCGTTTCGGTCAACGGCTGGGATTTCATTGTTCGACGAACGCGTCACAACAAGGTTTTTGACGCTCTGGTTCTGCCGTACGGACAGAATGAAGCGATTCGGGAGGAAAGCCTGTCATGACGCAGTCGGATATTAACCATATCGTCTTGTTTGTCGGCGGGCTGACTCTGTCGATTGTCTGCTCAACGATCTGCTCGTTGTGCGAGGCGGCGCTATTAAGTCTGACGCCGGGGCAGATTGAGGAATTCGCGCGTCGAAACAAAACCAAAGGCGCGATCTGGCGCAATTTCAAACTGAATATTCACGATCCGATTTCCGCGATTTTGCTGCTCAATACGTCCGCTCATACCATCGGGGCGACGATTGCCGGCGCTCAATTTCAGTTGCTGTTTCATAACATTCCGCTGACTGCGTTTTCGGTGGTCTTTACGTGGGTGATGCTGCAATTTACCGAGATTCTGCCCAAGACGCTGGGCGTTCGTTACAACGTCGGCGTTGCCAGCGTTATGACCCGTCCGATGCAGTTTATGGTCTGGATTGCCAAGCCGATAATGCGCGTCGTGCGATTTCTCAATCGTCCGTTTGAACGGGAATCGAGATCCGCGCCGACGTCTCCGACAGACGAGATTTCCGCCCTGGCGGGAATTGCCCGGCTGCGAAAACAGCTCGACGTTCATCAGGAGCGCATTTTCCGTCAGACCGCTGCGCTGCAGGAACAGTACGCCTTTGAGGTCATGATTCCGGAAACGCAAATCAAGTTTATTTCCACCGACATGACCCTTGCCGAGGCAATTGACGTCATTCACGCTGACCCGCACACGCGGTTTCCCGTTGTCGAAGGACAGGACGTCAACAACATTTTGGGCTATGTCAATTTCAAAGAGCTGATTGCCTGGTCGTCCGTCAACCCGAAAGCGCCCAACGTCCGCGGCGTTATGAGAAAGATTCATTTTATCGAGCCGCAGGCGGAACTGTCGGACGTTCTCAAATTATTTGTCAACCAGCACGCTCACATGGCGATTGTTACATCCGGAGACGTCAACAAGAACGGCGAAGGGGGAGAAACGCTCGGTCTGATTACGATGGAAGACATTCTGGAAGTTCTCCTTGGCGAACTGGAAGACGAATTCGACGCCCCGTTCGGCGGTCGCCGCTCCTTCGCAACTCTGCAAAAACTGCGGGCGAAGAAAAAACGTCAAGAGCAAAGCAAATGATATTTTTTCTTCCCCCTCCTTCTATCCTTTTATTGAGTTATTATAATATATGATAAATTATATGGTTATGTGATTATTTGCAATAATACCCCCCCTTAACTATTAACGAAAGAAGGAATCTTTGCAATGACTATTAACGGCTTTTTCTTCGGACGTAAGCAGAACCTCAATAACGGACATCGCGCATCATGCGGCAAGTATCGCTGCGGAACGGTTCGAACCAGAAATCTGTCCCTGGAACCGTTGGAGTCTCGCGATCTGTTATCCGTTGGCGCTAACTTCCTGGACGCTGACGATGCCGCATACGTTTCCTCCGCTGCTTTACCATCGGAAGCCGACTCGCTAAGCGTCGATTTTCCAACGGCAAACGAACAGACAGCTCTGCAATCCAGCTACGCCACGCCTTCCGGCTACAACCACAACGACTATCAGAAAATGGTCGCGTTTCTGGAGCAAACTGACGAGTCAGGCGTTAAAAACGGGAAAAAGATCAGTTCCAGCTACAACCCGTCCGACCCGTCAACGTGGGATGGATTTTACTGGACATACGGAGATAACAGGAGAATTACGCATATACTCATAGCAGGCAATCAGTTGGTTGGAACTGCCGACTTTTCCGATTTCACCTCCCTGCAAGCGTTTAATTGTTATAACAACAAGATAACGTCACTGAGCTTTTCCGGTTGTACTGCGTTGACCTTTGTTAACTGCAGTTCAAATCAGCTGACTAACCTGAATGTATTGGGTTGTTCGGCGCTGATTGATCTATACTGTTTTGGAAACCAACTGTCGTCCCTGTCATTGTCCAGCTGTACTGCGTTGGCCAGACTGGGTTGTTATTCTAACCAGTTGTCAACCCTTAATGTATCAAGTTGTAAAGAACTGACGGAACTGGATTGCGATTCTAATCAACTGGGCTCTCTGAATGTATCGAACTGTAATAAGCTGGAAACGCTTCTATGTTCTTCCAATAATCTGACTACGCTGAATGTTTCGGGTTTGACGTCGCTGACATCGCTTAGCTGTTATTACAACCAGTTGACGTCATTAAACGTTTCGGGCTGTACATCGCTGACAGAGTTTTCGATCTCGTACAGTTCGCTAAACTCTCTGGATGCGTCAGGCTGTACATCGCTGACAACGCTTTCCTGCAACAATAATCAGTTAACGTCTTTGAACGTCTCGAATTGCTCCTCGCTAAGGGTTTTGAATTGCTCTAATAACAATCTAGCCACTCTGAAAACTACTGGCTGTACATCTCTTGGCGAAATAAACTGCAGCAATAATCAACTGTCCTCTATGGATTTATCCAGCCGGGCATCGCTGACCAAGTTGAATTGCAGCTATAATCCGCTGGGCTCTGTGAACATGTCAGGGTATTCGTCGCTGACGGAACTGGATTGCAGCAGCTGCAATTTGAATTCTCTGGATATTTCCCCGCTAACAAAATTGACAAAGCTATATTGCTATTCTAACCAACTGTCCACTCTGACTTTAACCGGGAATACATTGCTGACGGAGTTGAATTGCGGTGGAAACAATTTGCAGTCTCTGGATGTTGTCAGGTTAAAGGCTCTGACCAAGTTGGATTGCAGATCCAATCAGTTAACCTCCCTGAATGTATCGCAATGTACGCTGCTGACGGAACTGCTGACTAATTACAATCAGTTAACCGAACTGGACTTGTCAAAGAATACTGCGCTGACTTCTTTGTTTTGCGGCGATAACAATCTGACGGAACTGAACGTGTCGAAAAACATAAATCTGACAGAATTTGACTGTTCTATCAATTCTTTGACTGAACTGGACTTGTCGAAGAATACATTGTTGTCTTTTGTGAATTTCGGTTTCAACTCTCTAACAGTAATGGATTTGTCAAACTGTACGAAGCTGGAAAGTTTGGTATTTTATAATACAACAATCCAAAACATCGCTTTGCCCACGAATCGCTCTAATACGCTTGTTATCCATTTTTATACCGAAAAATTCTGGACGTTCAAAAACAGCGTAGGAACCGTACTTCAATCGGGGTTAAATTACGATAAATCCTTTGATCTTTCCACAACAACAGATTTGCCCTTATGCGCAGAATTCGAAACAGGGGCTTCCGTATTATTTACAAGCAGGATAATAATCTCTCCTGATAATACCGCAGTTTCCCCAACGCTTATCAATCGAAACCTGTACATTCCAGGCACGCCCAATGACGACTGGGTCGAAATTGAGGAAAACGCTCAAAATTTAGTCGTTCGGTTGTATAACGCTCAGGGAAATAATCAATTAAATTCATGGTCTTTTGGCGTTAATTCTGTTGATTCGATTCTTTTTTGGGGTTACGCAGGCAATGACGTGTTTAAAAACTGGAGTCATGTTACGAATCAGTACGCTTCAAAAGACGTTCTCGCATACGGCGGAGATGGAAACGACGTTCTCATTGGCGGTTCAGGAAATGATTTTCTCCTGGGCGGAGAAGGAAACGATTATATAGACGGCGCAGACGGGGATAATCGCATTGTTACCGGCAACGGCTTAGACACAACTGCCAACACCGGAAATGGAAGCAACTTGTTTATCTGGATGGGAAGCCAGGATTCAAAATCTTGGAGTTCAGGAAGCGTCTTGGGGGACGACGACGTTTTACTGCTTGCCTTGCCATACTCTTCCATCGCCAGCGACAATCTTGTTGAAGCCTGGACTGAAAATGAGTTGAAAGATTTGCTTGATGAAAGTAATCCGGACGGTCTGTATCCGTATTATATTCGCTGTGGAAACTGGAAAGCAATCGCTATCCCGCGTAATAACTCTATATCTGAAATTCTGTGCGGCACTTACTATCTCCATAATCCTTCCAAAAACAGATCTTATAACTATGGTTCAGGCGTTTACCTTGACAGGAAAGGCAGCTTTGCGGCAATTCACGAATTTGGACATTTTTGGAACAATACTTATAATCCGTACTGGGAAAGTTTCTACACAATATCATGGGACTATGATTATTATTCAGGTTACACATTTAAATCGGGCTGCGTTACAGACAAGAATTCTCCCTATTTTGAATTTACGGACGCTTATGGAACTAACAGCCCTCTGGAAGACTGGGCGCAATGCGTTCAGGCTGTTGTCTGTAATTATGAAAACGTTCCTGTCGGAAACGGCGGACAAAAAATTAATAGAAAATTTGCCATTGTAGAAAATTTTTTGGATTGGGTCAGTGAAAATTACAACGATTTCAACGCTCCAACAAATTTAAGAGTTTCTGAAAAAGAGCCTACGTCAATATCGCTTGGCTGGGATAGAGTCTCGGGCGCTCCGGGATATACGGTTTTGTACTCAGCTTCTTCAGACTTTACAAACGCTTCCAGCATTCCGGCAACTTCCAATTCGGCGACTATTACGGGATTGAACGCGAATACAACGTATTATTTCAAAGTCATGGCGCTCGGCAACGACGTTCATACGAACTCGTCGTACAGTCCGACGTATTCTGTCCAAACATTAATGCCTGGCAAACTGGCTTCTCCAACTTTAAGCGCCGCTGTTACAGGGTTTGACTCCGTTTCCGTTACAGTCGGCAGCGTTGCCCATGCTGCGTCGTACTCGCTGGAATACTCTCTTAACTCAAACTTTTCCAACGCGACAACTGTCCAAAATGTCCAGCCTGGCGTTACGACTATCAGCGGGCTCAATCGCAATGCAACGTACTACTTCCGCGTTCGAGCGATTGGAACAGGAGCATACAGCAACTCGGAATACAGTTCAACTTCCATCAACGTAAAACTGCCTCTGACAGCGTCCGTCCAAAACAGGTCTGTCAGTCATACGCCCTCCTCGGGAATGGCTGCAAGCGTCGAACAACTGACAGATTGGGACGACTGCTATATTGAACTTTGGACTCCGGGCGTGAACAGCCTTAACAGCGGTCAAACGACTTATACGTTCTCGTATAATCCTGACATTTACAGCGCTCCCAGCGTTACGTCCTGCTCAAACGGCGTTTCAATGAACCTTTCTCAAAGGACTCAACTTCCCAATGGGAATGTTCAATACACCTTAACTATTCAGGTTTCAAAAACAATTTCCAGCCAAACGAACAATCTGTATTTGGGAACAATTGTATTGACGCCATTGACTGGCGAAAACGCTGGTATAGAAGACGGTCAGAATCCGAAACCCGTCTGCGCTTTGAACGGTTCTGATTTATCGACTACCGTTCAATCAATGTCTTTCGATTTGGTTCACGACAATGTTATTGACGTTAACGACTTTATCGAATTCGCCACCGTATTTGGATGCAACACGAATAATATGTCGCAGGACAATCCGAATTACAAGAACGCAACCAAGTCGGATTTCGATAAAAACGGGATCGTTGACGTTGCCGACTTTGTTGCGTTTGCAATGTATTTCGGCAGGTCAAAAAAAAACGAGTCAAGTCCGATTCCGCTGCCCAGCGAGTCGTCGATTTTGCCAGTTAAAAATGAAGAAGTTGAGAAAGTCGAATCTGAAATTCAGAATGAGGAGTTTATTATTTCTCAGAATGAAACTCTTCAATCGGCTTTCGACGCTCATAATTCGCTGCCTATAAATAAGGCTCTGCTTATAAATGAGGACAAGGTCGAATCGTCCATGGAACTTCGCGAAGCGTATTCAGCTTCATTGTTAGACTTGTATGATAACCAGAATCGTTCTTATTTACTGGATGTCAGCGACGTTCTGACGGAATCGGGAACGGAAACTCCCGTCTCCAACTGCGTAGACGACGATTCTCTGAAGAAGTTTAACGACGCTGTCGACGCTGTTCTGGAAGACGATCTTTTGGCTATCTACTGGGAGAATTAGTTAATAATCAATCGGCGTTAACGTATTTTCCCATGGTCTCACCCGCCCCGGCTTGCCAAATCCGCGAGCGGACTGACCTTCGCAAACGCCAGATGACATTTTACCGGAAGAGCCCAATTTATAATTAAAAACTACTCTGGACAAAATTCCTGATATTTGGTATACAGTCAAAAAACACTCCAAATATAAGGAATCCAAAATGAATAAATACATCGTACTAAGCGCGCTGACGCTTGTTTTCAGTCTTACTTTTGGCTGTCAGAATTGCGGTTATAAGACCGCTCATTCATCGCGATATCAAACCCTTGTCGGGACGACGCGTTTGGCGTCGCCGCAGACGAATTGCCGTTACAATACCTGCAGCGCTTACAATACGTGCAATACCTGTAATACGTGCAATACCTGCGACACTCAAATGCTTGGTAATAACGGACAGTTTACTCCGGCGTTGTACGCGCAGAATGGGTGTCAAAACGGATGGTATCAATCGTATGCTGGAGAGAACGCTTCTTCAGAAACCGGTTTGCTGGATGGAACTCAGCAGCAGGAGACGGCTCAAAGCGAAGCCCCGCTTCGCTGGCGCCGCGTTACAGAGGAAGAACAGCAATATGCCAACTCGTCAGTCAATCCGACGTCGGCTGGCGTTGCGTCGGCTCTGAGCGCTCCGGCGTTTGGTTCGCCCGCTCCCGCGCCTGCTTTAGCGCCGCAATACCCAAACTCTTCCCGTCGAGCGGCAAGGGGAGTCGCTTCCGCCTTGGAAACGCCTGATTATCCCGCGCCAGGCTCAGCGCCGCAGTATCCTCCCCGATATCCCAATTCTTCTCCCAGAGCGTCAATGGGAGTAGCGTCGGCGTTAACTCCAGGACGTCCCATGCCGGGCGCCGCGCCTCAGTATTCAGGACAGTATCCCGGTCAGTATCCCGGTCAATATTCCGGTCAATATCCCAATTCCTCTCCCAGAGCGACAGCAGGAGTCGGTTCGGCATTAAGCGTTCCGGATCATCCTTTGCCGCCTCAGTACGCCAATCAATATCCCAACTCTGCTCCCAGAGTGGCGGCAGGGGTGAATAATCCCGGATATGGAGCGCCTGCTCAAGGTTCAAATGCAGAACCGATTCGCTGGCGACACGTTACGGAAGAAGAACAGCAGTATTACAACTCGCCGCGACGTTCGGCGGCAGGAAATGCTGGATATGGCGACGAACAGCCTCTGACGGTTCCCGTTTATCAGGGAAACAGCGAGGACGCAACACAAACGCAGGGATATTCGTCGACGCCGGAAATTGATCCAAACGCGCTGCCGATGCCGGAACCGCCAACAGGTACGTTTTAGCGGCGAGAGAGACGTTAGACAATAGCAGGATAATTCCTGATTGCGACTTAAATGGATTTTGAAGTCAAACTGACGAATTTGTTTGAAGGTCCTATGGATCTGTTGCTGTACCTTGTACGGAAACAGGAGCTGGACATCTGCAATCTTCCGTTGAGTATAATCACGCAGCAATTTCTGGAATTCACAAAAGTCCTGGAATTTCTTGACTTTAACGAGATTGGCGAGTTCCTTTGGGTGGCGGCGCAGCTTATTGAAATCAAGTCGAAGCAGATTCTGCCTGACGCTGAGGCGATTGAGCAGGACGAAGTTGAGCAGGACAAGACAAACTTTATCGCTCATTTGCTGGAATACAAAAAGTATCGGGACGCGGCGGCTGACCTGGAACGGTCAGGCGAATTGATGCAGCAGAATTATCCGCGTCTGGCGAACGACCTCCCGCCCCGCGTTCAGAACTTTGCTTCTGAACCGATTAAGCGCGTCGAGTTGTGGGATCTGGTCAGCGCGTTTGGGCGCATTGTCAAGGAATCTCAGGTTGATCCGCAAAGCCGAATCGTCAATAACGAGCCGCCGATTTACGTCTATATGCAGCGGATTCAGGACAAGCTCAAAACGCAGGGATCGACCACGTTTTCCGAACTGTTTCTGCCTGGCATGAAGCGAACGGCTTTAATCGGCACGTTTTTGGGCGCCATGGAACTCATTCGCCATTTTGGCGTTCAGGCGCAGCAATACGAGCTGTTTGGAGAAATCTGGATTTCCAAGGGCGAACACTGGACGGAAAACCTGGACTTGTCTCAGGTCGACACCTACGGCTCAACTCCCACGCCGGCGGCCTAGCGGCGAGGCGCCGCTCCCAATCCGCGCTACCGCGCGCCTGCCAATAATCGCTCCCGTTGGTCGCTTTGTGTTTTTTTAATACCGTGATGCGCTTGCGCCTACTCCCTATTTCCTATTCCCTGTTTAGTTTTCATCTCTTTTTGTCGATAAGAGGATAAAGGACGCTTTTTGTATTAGCGCCCGTATGTAATTGTGTCAATATAGAAAATCCAGTAAAAATGGGTCTGTTTAATTTCTGGCGAAAAAAGGACGCTCAGCCGACAGCGACAACTGAGGAACAGTCGAAATCCGCATCTGCCGCATCGGATAAAGGCAAAGCGTCGAAACCGGCGAAGAAGTCCTCGTCCAAAAAAACGAAAAAAGCCGATCCCGGTCCAGACCCGCTGCAGCTGGCTGTTGACAAAATTGCAACTCGTCCGCAGGGAGAGTACATTTTGTACGATCAGGCGGCGAATCTTTTTCCTCATCGAATTCTGGAACTTGGAATTGACGACGGGGAGCGCATCGCGACTCTGCTTCAGTTTGGAACGCTTGTCGTTGACCCGGCGGAACTGCTCTATGTCGGTTTGGACTGGTTTGAAGACCGAACGCCGCAGCAGCGTCCGGGTTTGAAGTTCAGTCAGGCGACAAAACTGTTGGCTGATTTGGGCGTCAAAGCGAAACTGCAGCCCGGCGACCCGTTAACGTCTTTTTTGCCGATTGCCAATTCGCTCACGGCGAAAAAGGTGGACTGGGTTATGATTTCCAGCGAAATTCGCCCGAAGGTAATGCGCCAGCTTTGGCCTTTGTTTCCGCGCATTCTTAAGCCGGATACGAGATTCTTTATTGAAAAAAACGGCGAATACAAGCTCATCGCGCCGGAAGAAGTTGAACGAATCGCCCGAAAGGCGGAATCTCTCAATAGACAGTAGACAATAGGCTGTAAGCAGTAGTTTTTTTAAAACTCTTTCGTCTTTTTCGCTTATTTCGTGTATTTCGTGTTAAAAAATTTCTTCTCGCAACTCGCAACACGCAACTATCCCGTATAGCCGGAGCAACCGGACTTTTCGGAAAAACCATCGTCAGCGGAAGAAAAAAAGATAAATTGCGATTGGACTCAAAATCTTCCGAATATTATTTCTGTTGTTAGTTAGCTTTGAAATAACGCAAACGAATAATTAAACCTTCCTCTAGAATCGCTTTAGCGGTTCAATATCACTAGCCGTGGGTTTTAACCCGCGGAGGGAGATTGATTGTGAGTCAATTTAATATTTTTTCAGAACTGGATCATTGCGTTGAAACAAACGCTCGCCCCTGTTTACCGTCGATTGATTCGATGGGGTCGTTACCGGCGTTATTGAGGAGTTATGGAAAAATACTTGGCTGGACGTTTCGCTTTGTTCCGCGCAACGACAATGTTCCATCAGTTTGGGAACAGGCGTTTCAGTGTGACGAATTGAGCGGCGCTATGCCAGTCAAAGAGGAAGTGAAGCGCTCAGAGCCGACTTTACGAATTCATCAGCCGTCAGATTGTACTGACGAGGAGCAATCCAGCCAGGAGCAAGGCAGCGTTCCTGTCGAGATTCAGCTTTCCAACGGCAAGACGCACGAAGTTGGCGTTATTGAATATCGCAGCTCCGGCAGCGTCTGGAGTTCATTTGGCGCTTTAGCTCGACAGTCCGCGTCTGCGATTGCCGATATGCTTGGCGAGGCTCTTTCTACGCGTTATCAGCTTTGGCGCAGAGAATCGGAACTGGCGGCGAAAAGCGCGTCGTCTGTCAGTCTGCAAAAATCGGAAGATCGTCAGCTGGCGTTTTTATTACAGGAAATTCTTCACGGCGCGTCTGACGCGTTAGGCTGCGTTGCCGCGTCAATGTACCTTCTGGACGACAAAACGTCCGTATTGAAAATGCGCTCCTGCTGGGGGCTGCCGACAGAACGGCTTATGGAACCGGCTCGACCTCTGCGCGGTTCAGCCGCAGACCTGGAAGCGATGGTTGGCCGATCCGTGTCTCTGGAAGACGAAGAAGCGATGCGGCAATGGAATTCTCCAGAGGATTTCCCGTCAGGGTTATGCGTTCCGATTATATCTCAATCCAACATTTTAGGAACCGTCTGGTTTTATTCCCGAAACGCGCGACGTTTTTCAACGCGTCAAATTCAGATGGCGGAGCTGATTGCCGGTCGTTTGGGGGCGGAACTCGAACGTGACGCCTTGCTGGGAATTTACCTTGATCAGGAGCCAATCAATAATGAGATTGAAGCCGCCGCTTTAATACAGAAGAATCAACTTCCGGTTTCCGCCCCATGGATTGAAAAATGGGATTTGGCGGGGAAAGTCAAGCAAAAGCGAAGCTTTGGAGGCAATTTCTACGATTGGTTTACCATGCCGGACGGGCAAATCGTCTGTGCGCTGGCGGACTGCCAGGATCAGGGAACACCGGCGGCTCTGACCGCTTCGATGGTGAAATCGGCGCTCCGGTCTCACGCCCAGTATCAAAGCAGCGCGAACGAACTGATGGAACAGATCGACAGGACGATCTGGGCAAGCTCTGCCGCCGATCAATACGTCAATCTGTTTTGCGCGACTCTCGATTCAAAGGGCGACCGGGTTCCTTTTTCAACAGCCGGCAAGATAGAAGTTTATCGAGTGAGTCAATCCGGCGTTGAACGCCTGACTCAGGAAACGCCGATGTTAGGACAGTCGCCAGAAACGGAATTCGCAACGAATAGCGTCGAATTAAACAAAAATGAAGCTCTTGTTATTTTTTCCAGCAATATAGACAGCTCTAAAGACGAACTGAATGCAATTTTGAAAAACGTTCAGGCCAACCTCAAACGCTCCGCTCGCCACTGCGCCCGAGAGACGTTTAACCAGTTGGAAAGCCAAAACGTTATCCCGTCCTCTGCGGACTACTCCCTGTTGGTTCTCAAAAGAAAATGAGAAAACAGGCAAGATTGGAATTGTATATGAACCAGGTTCATCTGAAAGATTCTTTTGAAATTTTAATAATATTAAGAAAGACGTGTAAAATTCGTCTGGACAAAAAGCGGGATTTTAGGTAAAATGCCGCTTATGTCAGAGGTAAAATCTACAATTCACGTATCGGTTATGCCCGACGAGGTATTGAAATATATCAATCCTCAGCCGGGGCAGGTCGTCGTCGACGGCACGCTGGGCGGAGCGGGGCACGCTAAAATGATTGTGTCCCGGCTGGTTCCCAACGGCTGTCTGATCGGTCTGGATCGAGACGCTGCGCCGCTGCAGCGGGCGGAAGAGACGCTTAAAGGACTGCCGGTTATTCTGGCGCAGTCCAATTTCTGCGATCTGCCCGAAGTCCTGGAGCAAATCGACGGCGTCGATAAAGTCGACGCGATTTTACTTGACCTGGGTCTGTCGAGCGACCAGTTGGCGGACCGTTCCCGCGGGTTCAGCTTTAATTCAGACGGCCCGTTGGACTTGCGCTTTGACGTTGACCATGGCGAGCCGGCGTGGAAACTGCTTGGTCGACTGTCTCAGCAGACGCTGGCAGACCTGATTTATCAGTACGGCGAGGAACGTTTTAGCCGTCGAATCGCTCAAAAGATTGTAGAAACCAGACGATCCAATCCGATTAAAACCTCCGCTCAGCTGGCGGAACTGGTTCGTTCCTGCGTTCCGGTCGAACACAACAGAAAAAACGCCATTGACCCGGCGACGCGAACCTTTCAGGCGCTTCGCATTGCCGTCAATGAAGAATTGAAATCCCTGGAAATCGCCCTCAAACGATTTCCTGACGTCCTTAAACCGGGGGGAGTTTTAGTTGTTATCAGCTTTCATTCCCTGGAAGATCGCCGCGTTAAAGAGGCGTTTCGCAACGATGATCGTTACGAGATTCTAACGCCAAAAGCTTTGACCGCGTCCCCGGAAGAAATTGAAGTTAACCCTCGAAGTCGATCCGCGAAACTGCGCGTGGCACGGAGAGTTTAGACAGTTTTTTAAACACGAAAAACACGAAAAGAACGAAAAAACACGAAAGAATTATTTAAAGGGTTTTTTAACTACGTATTTTTAATTCTATAAATTTTTCGTTACTTTCGCTTATTTCGTGTATTTCGTGTTAAAAATATTCCTCGCAACTCGCAACAAATATTAAACAATCATGAGCCGAAGAAATCGCAATAATCGATACAATTCTCGCAACCGAAACAAATGGGATGAAGGTTACGATGACGATTACTTTGATGAAGACGAGCAGGAGTATGAAGAAGACGAATCTTCAGATGAACAGGACGAGTACGAAGAAGAACAGTACGAAGAAGACGATCCTGACGAAGAAGAATACGACGAAGACGAACAGTACGAAGAAGACGAGTCTGAAGATGAAGAATACGACGAGGACGAGGAGTATGAAGAGGATGAGTCTGACGACGAAGAATACGAATACGACGAGGACGAGGAGTATGATGAAGACGAGTCTGACGACGAAGATGTAGACGAAGAAGATGAATACGAGTCTGACGAAGAAGACGAGTCTGAGGAAGACGAGGACGACGAGCTGGAAAGCGAAATCGACGCGGCGGCGGAGTCGACGGCAAAGAAAAGTATCGGGAATTCTGATTTGCTTAGCAAATTGCGCGGTCAGATGCGCCCTCAAATGAAAGACGAATCGTCCCAGTCAAATAAAGAAGTTGAAATTAACGTATCTCCGTTGTCCTTGTTTGGTCAGCCGATTGTTCAAAACGGGAAAAAGGAAGATTCAAAAACAGCGTCCAACGTTTCGACGCACGCCAATGCAAAGATAGTTCAAACTGCCACAGTTTCGTCCAAACCGACGCCTGGACTGACGGGATCCATGCAAAAGTCTGCCAGCGGTCGGGTTATTACCGCGCAGTCGCAAAACGGGGCAAGCGTTACATCGGTTCAGCCTCGAGATTTAGCCGCCGAAAAAGCGGAAGCGGATAGAAAGCAAAAAGAAAAGGAACGTCTGGAACAGGAGCGAAAGTCAAAAGAAGAGAAAAGCGCTCGCATTCTCGATAAATTCAAGGGAAAGAATCCCTCGGCTGGCGAAAAGACTAAAGCCGGCGCTGCTTGGGTATGGTCAAAAATCTCGTCTGGAGCCGTTTGGATTTGGGCGGGAATTGCAGCCGGTTTTCTCTGGATTGTGCTAGCGCCCAAAAGAGCGTGGCAAACATGGCGAATTTTCAACCGCTCGTGGTGGTCTGGAATTGGAACCGGCGTTTGGAACGTAATGAAAAAGCCGTTTGTCAGAGAAACGCCTGCCGTTGTCCAGACTGACGGCTCTGAGGCTGTTCCGTCCGGTTCAGAACCGGAACCAGCCGCAGTGGATTCAACCGCGTTGGCAAAAGCCAAAAACAGAAAGTCCCGAAAGAAGAACGTGGATATTTGGGACGCCGAATCGTCTGCCGCCCCCGAAGCCGACGTCAAGACGGACGCCTTTGCCAGCAAGGAGCCGGATAGCCGCAGAAGACTGTATTTTTCTCTGGGATCAATTGGCGCAGCGGCGGTTCTGTTCTTGCTGATTCTTCCTTCGGCGCTCAATGGAAGCAAAAAGACCGCCGATGAAAACGCGGTTGCTCTTAACGAGCAGGAAAACTCTTCAGACGTTACAAATGAGAGTGTTAACAAACCTGTTTCGGACGAGGCTCTTCCTGAGTCTGAAAACGGTATTGAAAATAGCGATCAGGGAATCGTAAACAGAAACGAAACGTCTAACGGGAACAATTTCAATTCGTCTCTCGGCGGCTCTCAGACGGGGTATTCCGCTCCGGGTGCGCCTTCGTCCAACGGGAACGGTTTCAATTCGACTCGCGGCGACTCGCGGATGGGATTTTCTGCTTCGGGAACGCCTTCAGCCAACGGGAATAATTTCAATTCGCCTCGCGGCGGCTCGCAGATGGGATATTCTGCTCCGGGCGCGCCTTCGTCCAATGGAAATAATTTCAATTCGACTCGCGGCGGCTCGCAGACGGGATATTCCGCTCCGGGCGCTCCTTCAAATTTCAACGCCGATTCCTATAATCCACGTCCAACTCGCCAATCGCCGGCGACTCCTCTGGAAATCCCCTCTCCGGAAGTAACGGCTCCGGAGGTTACGGACTTGGGTTTGGACGCTCCCGATCTTTCCGCTCCGGAAGTAACGACTCCAGAGGTGACGGACTTGGGCTTGGACGCTCCCGATCTTTCCGCTCCGGAAGTTACGGCCCCAGAGGTAACGACTCCTGATGTTACGGACTTGGGCTTGGACGATACTGAACTTCCCTCTCCGGAAGTTACGGCTCCAGAGGTAACGACTCCGGATGTTACGGACTTGGGCTTGGACGATACTGAACTTTCCTCTCCGGAAGTAACAGCTCCAGAAGTATCGACTCCGGAAGTAACGGACCTGGGCTTGGACGATACTGAACTTCCCGCTCCGGAACTGTCAAACGACGACGTTTCCGTTCCCGCGGACGTATCAGACGTTTCAACCCCGGATTTGTCAGATTCGGGATTGGAAGCTCCGTCTGTTGATTTAGAGACTCCGGAAATTCCCGATGAAACAGCTCAAATTAGCGAGGATCCTCTTAATGGCGCGGTTCCTGACATTCAGGACGACGCTGCCCTGGACGCTCCCGAAAATTCAGATGTAACAAATCCCGCCGACGATCAACCGGATTTGACGCCAGTTCCGGATCTGACGTCTTCTGTCGAAACGCCCAGCGAACCCGCTGAATTGCCGACTCCAGAAACAGACGTTCAGGATTTGACAATGCCTGAATTGCCGGATTCTCAACCGATAGATTCCAATCCCATTGAGGAACCGTCAATTCCTGAGCCGACAGAGCCGAATTCACTTGAAACAGGCGTAGCGACTCAGGAAACAGAACCGGCAGCTCCTTCAGAACCGCTTTTGGTTCCAGAGAATAATACGTCCAACGATTCGCAGATCGCGTCCAATTCGCCAGAGGAATCGCCTGTCGCTATAGGAACGCCTGGTCCGTTGGTTTCTTCTGCTAATACCGGAACGAAGTCGCCGCAGACGCAAAGCGTTGTCAATGTTAATCAGAATGCGTATAACAATTCGACAGCCAGCGATATTGGAACAGGCGGGTATAACAACGGTTACGTATACAACAGCAGCGGCGTTTATACGGTTCAGCCTAACGACAGCTTTTGGACAATCGCCAGAAAAATTTATGGCAGCGGCGAATACGCCCGAGCGTTGGCGCAGTATAACTCTTCGCGAGTTAGTCCGCAGTCTTTGTCTGTATCCGTCCAAATTATGACGCCGCCGCCGGAAACGTTGGAACAGCAATATCCGGAATTGTGCCCCGGCCGCGGTTTGACGCCTTCTCCGGCGTCGACAGCCGCCGCAGCTCCGGCGGGAACTCGCGTTTATGTTGTTGATCAGGAAGAAAGCGTGATGGAAATCGCCCGACGCGAGTTGGGAAGCATTTTGTACTGTTCTCAGGTTTACGCTCTTAACCAGGAACAGCTTTCCGGCAACGTTGACCGAGTCAAGCCCGGCGTTCGACTGCTGCTGCCAGTTCAAAAATAACAGGAAATTCGACAGGGTTTTCAAGACTGTATTTACGTCGTTTTTCCTTTCCTCCCTTTTTATTGAAAGGATAGTTTGTGAGTAAAAAAGTTTTTAATCCGTATCGGGACTTGCTCGATATTCCATCGTTGAAAGACGAAAATCCGACTGATTATCAGCTTCTGGGAATCGACGATTTCGAGGGCGGTTCGGACAAGATTGCCGCCGCTCATGAAAAGCGCTCCCAGCGGATAGCGGAGTTGTATCAGCTCATTACGAAAATGTCTCAGCAGATAGACGACGCCCGCGATCGCATTTTAGATTCTCAGAAGAAAGAAGAATACGACAATTATTTAAGAAAGACCGGGCGCGCCGGCTTGGCTCGTCTTGGAAAAGGCGGCTCTTTAGCCGTTCTGTTTTCATTTGTTTTGAGCATTTTTATTGTTGTCATTTCGACGTTTTACATCTATCCGATGGTTGTTCCAACTCAGCCGGAGAATTACGGCGATTCTGTTACAACGCTGTCAAGCTATAAGGAATCCCAGACTCAAAAGGAAATTGACATCCTTAAAATTCAGCAGGAAGACATCTCGACCATGGACGTCAATTTCAACCTTCCTATTGAGGTTGACGCCGATTCGTCCGTAGATTTCCTTGACGTTCCGACAGGGGATATTCATGGTGAAGAAACGTCTGTTGACAACCTGTCTGTTACAGACGTTGAGCTGAATGACGATGCGCCGGAAGTTGAACAGCCCGCAGAGTTGAATGAACCTGCAGAGGAAGAACAGACGACTGAGGAAGAACAGACGACCGCGGAACCTGCTGAGCCTGAAGTCCCGGCTCTGGAAACGGAATCCGAGGAGCTGGAGCCTCCCGCTCTGGAAGCTCCTGTAACAGAGGAATCTGTTGCGCCGGAAGAACCGTCTTTGCCGGAAAACCCAGCCGCTGATCAACCAGCGACGCCGGAAGAACCCATTGTCGAACAGCCGGAAATTCCGGAAGTTCCTGACGTTCCGGAGATAGAACAGCTCGAAGTCGAGCCCCCTGCGGAGATCGAAGAACAAACCATAGAAAGACCGACAGAAGAAACGCCGGAGATTCTGGTTGATCCTGAAATCCCGGATACGCCTCCGCTTCCTGACGTTCGCCCCGATCCCGATACGCCAACCGTTCCGAAGCTGTCTGATACAGATAACGCTGGAATCCCAGAGTTGCCGCCGCTGGAAGAAATTGCGGATTCTGATCTTCCCATGGCTCCTCAACCGCCGGTTATTCCGGAGTTGTCCTCTGTTCCAGAACCGGCAGTAAAGCCTGTTTATGGGGGGCGGGTATTACCCGCCAATAATAATCAACATTTGATTGTCGCGGACAATGTCCGCTCCCCGGAAACCTCGTCCACTCGTCCAACAGGAGTTGTTTTGGAAGACGTTGAAGACGTTGGTAATGTTGATAATGTTGATAATGTTGATAAACTGGTTCAGATTGTTCAGTTGGTGCAGAAAGTGCGTACGGACGCGGATTTTGCTCAGCTGCTCGTTTCCGCTCGACAGGCGGAAGAAGAGCTGATGAAAGAAAAACAGTTCCAAAAAGCGCAGCAGATTGCTGACGTTGTTTACGCCTCTTGCGCTCGTTTGGCTGATAAATCGTACCGCGCCGAGGCGTATCAGCACAAAGAAATAGTTTCCCGACGGACGGCATGGTGGAATTCCGCTCGCGCGGCTGAGGCAAAAATGCAGTCAAACGGAAGCGTTTCTCCTGCTGAGGCGCTTATTGTCGCCCGATGGAAAATTGAAGTCGAAAACGATTGGGAAACCGGGCTTAAATACCTGGCTTTTAGCGACAACGAACAGGTTCAGCTTGCTGTTAAACGAGATCTCGCCGCCAATCCAGAGGACGTACGTCATTGTCTGGTTGTCGCTAATGACTGGTGGAATCTCGCTCAGGATCCGGTTCCTATGCAAAAACAATACAAACAACGCGCCAGCATGTGGTACGCTAAAGCTCTGCCGTCTATTGCAGACAAACAAATCCGAACCCTCGTAGAAAAACGAATCTCGATGGTGGATCAGGGCGTTTCAAAACACTGAGATCAAGGTTTGGTTCATTCGATTTTTTTAAACACGAAAAACACGAAAAGAACGAAACAACACGAAAATTTTTAAAAATATTTTTTAATATTCTTTCGTCTATTTCGCTTATTTCGTGTATTTCGTGTTAAAATAATTTTTTATTATGCAAAATATTGTTCTTTGTTATCCAGTAAACGAAGCTCAAATTGAGCAAATTACTCAAGCCGCCGGACCGGAATACAAAATTATTTCGGTTGGTCAGAAAGAAATCAAAGAAGCCATTTTCGACGCGGATATTTTCTGCGGACACGGCAAACTGACCGGCGCAGCGGGCATCGACTGGGACGCGGTCGTCGAAAAAGGACGTCTTCAGTGGATTCAGTCGTCTGCGGCTGGCATGGATCATTGCCTCGTTCCGGCAACGATTAATTCCTCAATTCACGTTACCAGCGCGTCCGGCGTGCTGTCTGATCAGGTCGCGGAACATACAATCGCGCTGCTGACCGGGTGGATGCGACGGCTGAAAACGTTTGTTCTGGCGGAGGCGACTCGAGATTTTACGCGCCGTCCGACCTGGGATTTAACGTACAGAACCGTTCTCATCGTTGGATTGGGCGGAGTAGGGCGGCGGTTGTCGGAATTGCTTCGTCCGTTCCGCGGCAAGATTATGGCTGTCGATCTCTTCCCGGACAAAGTTCTTCCGCCTACGGTCGACGAACTCTATCCGGCAGAGGAACTTGACGCGGTTCTCCCCAAAGCGGACGTCGTTGTTACATGCCTGCCGTTGAATCAGTTTACCCGCAAAACGTTCAATGCTGAGCGATTCTCCAAATTCAAAAAAGGCGCGCTGTTTGCCAACATGGCTCGAGGCGCGCTGGTTGACCACGATGCGATGGTTGCCGCGCTGGATTCCCAACAGCTTATCGGCGCAGTTATGGACGTTACCGATCCGGAGCCGCTTCCGCCGGAAAGCCCGCTTTGGGAACGCCCCAACGTGTTGATAACTCCGCACGTCGCCGGGCAGAGCCGATGGAGAATCGAGAATATGACCTATATGTTCTGCGAGAACCTCCGTCGCTGGAAAGCGGGCGAGCCGTTGGTAAACTATCTGACCAGAAAAGAGCTCGGGTTCCCCATGCGAGGAACCGGTCATCCGCTCTGGTCGGAAATCGCTCAGGACATCGTCCCGAAACAGCGCGGCGAAATGGGTGTCGAAACGTTTTATTGATTATAAAAACACTCCAAAAACTGCCATGGATAATCGTAAAATAATCGGAATCGGAGAATTGCTTTGGGACTGCGTTGGTGAAAGCCGACGTCCAGCAGGCGCGTTGGCAAACGTTGCCTATCACACAACTCAATGGGGGCTGCCGTCCTGTCTTTTCTCTCGCGTTGGAAACGATGCTTTAGGGAAGGAACTGACAGATTATCTCGCCAACCGCGGCGTGGATACGTCTTGTATTCAGGTTGACGACAATCTTCCCACCTCGACTGTTGACGTAGACGTTTCCCAGCCGGACAAGCCGACGTTTGTTATTCACGAAAACGTCGCCTGGGACAACATGCAGTACACGCCTCAATGGGAACAACTGGCGTACGAAGCGCAGGCGCTATGCTTTGGCACTCTGGCTCAGCGGTGCGACGCGTCCAGAGATACGCTCGATTGCGTTCTGACCGCCATTCCGGAGGACTGCTTAACGCTCTTTGACCTCAATTTGCGTCCGCCGTTTTTTTATCGGAAATGGATTGAACGTTCGCTCTTTTCCGCCTGGATTGTAAAAATCAGCGCGGACGAAACGGAATTCTTCGCCAACGAAATGGGTTTTGGCATTTCCACGCCGGGCAAAGAACTCGCCAGAGCGATTCGCGAGAACTTCAGCATTCCCGTCGTTTGTTTTACGTTTGGGAAAGACGGCTGTTCTCTCTATACTGAAGACGAAGCTGTCGTCATGCCGGGCGTTCCGATTCAACCCGTTCCGGGTTCAGACGCCGTTGGAGCGGGCGACGCCTTTGACGCCGCTTTGATTTACGGGTTCCTCAATGAATTCTCGCCGGAAAAGACGCTCAATCTGGCAAATCGCGCCGCCGCTTACGTCGCTTCGCAGGTTGGATCCATGCCGGAGGTTAAAGATTTCTATCAGACGCTGCTCAACGAGTAGAAGGTTCAAACAGATTCATTTCTCAGTCTGAACAGTTTTTTGAAAATTGTTCAGACTTTTTTAAAAAGCCTGGTTTGTAACAAAATATGCTGACAAAATAAAGTCAGGCGTGTGTTTCAATTGTCTTTTCTGTTAAAAAATTTTAAAAACTTTAGCTTTTCTTTGAACTTTTCTAAAAATTTTGAAAAAATCTGTTATTTGGGGTCTGTTCGTTCCGTTATTTTAGAGTATATTGAGTAGAATATAAAATATATAATTGTAATAGTTTTAGACTGACGTTTTACATTAGTTTATTCAGATAAATGGAAGATAAACAAAATAATCGTCCTGACGATTCCGAAAACAACAACGATTCCCAGAAATCAAGACCGGAAAACAACAACTCCAGCGATAACGACGGACGTCCGCCGCGACAGGGAATCCCATTTATTGTTGTGTTGCTGATATTGACTTTACTTATCTTTTTGATGCCTTCCAGCTGGTCTGGAAGTCCGGAGGGAGAAATCCCATACGGCATGTTTATTGAACAGCTTCAAAATGATAACATTGCCAAGGTCGAGATGATCGGCGCGAAAATTACCGGCGAGTTCAAAAAAGAACCGTACAATCCGGATTATTTAGAGTATTGTAAAAGCAAGGGTCTGCCGCTGCCAGCCGACGCAATTAAGCCAGAATCAAAGCCCACTGAGGCAACGCCAGCAAAACAGGAGCCAGCCGAGTCTAAACCCGCGGATTCAAAGTCTGACGAGTCTAAGCCAGCGGAATCTGCCGTTGAGGCGGCCCCGTCTGCGGAATCCGCGTCTGCCGAGACTGTAAAGCCTGCTGAAACAAAGACAAACGACTCTTCCAGGAAAGGAGCGGACAAAGCTGTCAAGCGGGGCTTTTTCCTTCGCACTCCGCCTGAAAAACTGGGAAAGAAATTCTTTTGCATCGCGCCGGTTTTGACTTTGCAGGACAATTCCGTCAACCAGCTTTTGACCGAAAAGCTGGGAGAAAACTATTCTGCGTCCGAGCCGCCAGACTATTCCAATTATTTGGCGGTGTTGTACATTGTCATTACAATTGGGATTTTCATATTTATTTTGGTAATGATGAGACGCTCCCGCGAGCAGATGGGCGGCGGGTTCATGTCAGGCTTTAGCCGTTCTCCAGCGAGAAAGTTTGAACCATCGCAAGGCCGCACGACGTTTAAAGACGTTGCCGGTTTGGACGGGGTTAAAAAAGAACTGGAAGAAATCGTTGAATATTTGAAAAATCCTGAGAAGTTTGCCAAGCTTGGCGCTCGGATCCCGAAAGGCGTATTGCTCAACGGCCCTCCTGGAACCGGTAAAACCCTTTTGGCTCGCGCTGTCGCCGGGGAAGCGGACGTTCCATTTTTCTCCATTAACGGTTCGGAATTCATCCAGATGTTTGTCGGCGTTGGCGCCAGCCGCGTTCGCGATCTGTTTGGCTCCGCCAAAGAACAGGCTCCATCCATCATTTTCATAGATGAAATCGACGCAGTCGGACGTCTTCGCGGCACCGGCGTTGGCGGCGGACACGATGAACGCGAGCAAACGCTCAACCAGATTCTGTCTGAAATGGACGGTTTCGCCCCGACAGAATCCGTTATCGTCATGGCTGCGACCAACCGCCCGGACGTCCTCGACCCGGCTCTGCTTCGTCCCGGGCGTTTTGACCGTCATATTACGGTGGATCGTCCCACGGCTAAAGGGCGTTTGGAAATGTTCAAGGTTCATACTCGGCACGTTCCGTTGGCTCCGGACGTCGATTTTCAGCGGTTGGCGGCGGCGACAATCGGCTTGACTGGCGCGGATATTCGCAACATCGTCAACGAAGCCGCTCTCTGGGCGACGCGTCAAAACAAAGACGCCGTTGACATGTCAGACTTTGAATACGCCAAAGACAAAGTCATCATGGGCGCCAAGCGGGAAGAAGTTCTTACAGAAAAAGAACGCCGTATGACCGCCTATCATGAAGCAGGGCACGCCTTGCTGGCGTGGCTGACTCCCGGCAGCGAACGCGTCAATAAGGTTACGATTGTTCCTCGCGGGTTTGCTTTGGGCGTAACTCAGCTTGTTCCAGATGAAGACAGATTAAGCATTTCCGAGTCCCAGCTTCGCGATCGACTGGCGTTTATTATGGGCGGTCGCGCGGCGGAAAAAGTTGTCTTTGGCGAAGTTACCGCGGGCGCAGAAAACGACATCAAGCAGTCCACCTCGCTGGCGCGAAAGATGGTTGTCAACTGGGGTATGAGCAAACGAATCGGTCCGGCGGCGTTTAAGGTTTCGGAAGAACACCCGTTCCTTGGCAAGGAAATTTCTGCCGGATCGCGAGATTTCAGCGAGTATACCGCTCAAATTATCGATGAGGAAGTGTTGCTCATTCTTCGAGAAGCGGATTCCAGAGCTGAGGAAACCCTCATGGAACATCGCAACAAGCTGGATGCTTTAGCGGAAGCCCTTTTGCTCAAAGAAGAATTGACGGAAGCTGAAATTGAAGCCATTTTGGGCGCGCCGGCATATAAAAAAGCCGATCCGGAATCTGACGAGTCAAAATCTGCCGATTCGCAGGACGACGCTCAGCCGAAAGACGAATCCGGTTCAGACGAATCTCAAGACAAAAACGATTGATAGCGGGTTTTAAGCGTCGTGGTTTCAACGGATGCCTCACAACTCGCTCACACAACTAAAAACAACAGGGAATCGACAATAATCGATTCCCTGTTGTTTTAGTTATTCTTTACTAGAACTGTTTTGGATTATTCAGCTTAGTTGCAAGCCGGGACCGGAGCGCAAGCCGGGGCAGCGGGAGCGGCGCAAGCCGGGGCGGGAGCGCAGGTACCGCAAGCCGGAGCTGGTTCGCAGGAACCGCAAACCGGACCGCAGGGGGTGCAAGGCGCGAACAGGTTCGCGAAGAATCCGTTGAACGGATAGCAAGGATCGCTGAACAGGCGGGGTTTGCACGGAGCGCAGGTGTCGCAAGCTCCGCAGGAACCGCAAGCCGGGGCCGCGGGAGCGCAAACCGGAGCCGGAGCTTCGCAGCCGCAAGAACCAGCGGGCAGACCGCACTGATTGCAATTGCAGCTGAACAGGTTAGCGAAGAAGCCATTGAACGGATGGCAAGGATCGCTGAACAGGCGGGGTTTGCAGCAAGGATCGCAGGTTCCACAAGCCGGGGCGATTGGGCCACACGTTGTGCAAGGGGCGGCGCAGGTGGGAGCCGGAGCGCAAGGAGCGCAAACCGGGGCAGCGGGAGCGGCGCAGGCTGGAGCCGGATCGCATGCGGGTCCGCATGGATTGCAGGAACTGCATCCGAAAAGAGCAGCCTGAGCGCTGTAAGCGCTAACAAGACTAATAATCGCAACAACACTAATGACTACACGTTTCATACCAGAAACTCCTTTAAAATAAAAAATGGGTTGAAAAATTCAATCTTGGTGGAAACGACTGTTTCCAGTTTTGATGTTCACAGTATCGTCATTATTGGTTAGGCAACTTTTGCTTGAAAAATAGTTTTTTAGCGTTTCTGGGCGAATTCATGTTAAAGTGTAACGATTTATCAGGAATAATCGTTACAGATAACCAAAATTCACCAGTTTTAATGGAAAACTTGAATATTTTTGAAAATTTTTAATTTTTTTCTTGTTTTTTTAATAGGGTATCCTTGAAATTTTTAAAAAATAAGGTTAATTGATTATAATGTTGTAAGTAAATACCAACGTGAAATAAATATTGTGTTAATATTAAAAGCGTTGGCACATGTATTTGAGAGGAATTTACAATGAAAAAGACATTCGCTTTTGTTTGCGCTTGCTTGTTCGGTCTGGCTGTTACTGGTTGCCCAAAACCGGCTGAAAAACCCGCTGAAGCTCCAGCTGAACCGGCTGAAACCACCACCGAAGCCACCGAAACCCCGGCTGAAGAAGCTCCTGTTGTTGACGAAGCTGCTGCTGAAGAAGTTGCTCCGCTGGACGACGCTGCTCCGGCTGAAGAAGCTGCTCCGGCTGAAGAAGCTGCTCCTGAAGCTCCCGCTGAAGAAGCCGCTCCCGAAGTTCCGACTGTTGAATGATTTATCGTTCGAGTCTGGAAATCGAATTCCGGAAATAATGCAGATTATTAATCTGTATTATTGAACTGAAAACATAAGGGCGTTTGATTTCAAACGTCCTTTTTTGTTTGATTTAATAAATTCCCTTTTCAACGGTGTCAGATACTGCTCGTTCTGCTGTTTTGCATGTGCTGGTTTTAATCGTCAGTCTTGTTTTCGTTTGCGCGCCGGCATTAATGGTTTTAACTCCTGACAAGCATTGTCGATTTATCTGGAAAGATAAACCCGCTCCTAAGATGTGCGGATTTAAAATAGTTACCGGGCACGACTGTCCTGGCTGCGGCATGACGCGATGTTTTGTTTGCATGGTTCACGGGAACGTTCTTGAGGCGATTCATTTTCATCCCTGGGGCGCGGCGGCGTATGTGCTGCTGCTGAGTCAAATCCCTTATCGAATCTGGTCTTTGATTCGTCTCTATCGAGGATTGCCTGGATGGTATTTCCCGTACTGGACGCAATTCTTCTGCGTTTTTTTAGGTCTGTATTTTGTTCAGTGGTTTATTCGACTTTATTACGGAGCCTGACGCGATGTTGATTTCGCTGTTAATCGTTTTGCTGTTAATTTTATTATTGTACTTTGGCTAATATGATGAATTTCGTTGCATTGACGTTCGTTTTACTGTCAATTTTAATAGGGTTGACGTTTTTGAGGAACAGAAAGCGTCTGGCGGCGTATCGCCTGGCGACAGTTGGGATTCGGCTGGTTCAGTACGGGCTGATGATTCTAGTTTTGCTAACCGGGACGGTTTCTGTAATTCAGGCGGCCAGTTTGGGCGATCGTTTTGTCTTTGTACCGACGAAATCCGTGTCCCGCCATTGGAATCCTGACCGCGTTGAGTTCAAGCCGGAAGACGTGTATTATCAATCCCCATCGGGGAACAAAATTCATGCGTGGAGAATTCAGCCCAATCTGGAGCCGGGTCAGAAACCGAGCTGTTATATCATTTATTTCCATGGCAATTCCGGGAATCTGACTCATCATTATTATTACAACGCTTGGCTGGTTAAGAACTTAAACGCGGAAGTCTTTGCCGTTGACTACAGCGGGTACGGAAAAAGTACCGGGAGCCCAACGGAAAAGAACTGCTATGCCGACGCGTTGGCTGGCATGAAAGTTTTCGTCAAAATGGCGGGAATTGAGCCGGGCCAGGTGATTCCGATCGGGCGTTCCTTGGGCGGCGCGATGGCGATGCAGCTGGCGATGGACATGCAGAAGGCGGGAACGCCGTGTCGCGCCGTTGTTCTGGAAAGTACGTTCAGCAGCATTACCGACATGGCAAACAACGCCTTTCTTGGCGGATCGGCTTTGGTGTCAACCAAAATGGATACAAATTCAAAGCTCAAAAAGTATACCGGCAACGTTTTGATTACTCACGGAAAGCGGGATTCAGTTGTTCCGTTTGTTCAGGCGATGAAGAATTTCAAAACCGCGTCCGGCGTGGAATCGCGTCAAGGGAAACTGGCGATTGTTATTCATCGTCAGGATCACATGGACATTCCCGACGGCTACGCTGACGCTCTTCGCGATTTCTTCGACGGGAAGCTGGAAGGGAAGGTCAATCTGCCGCGAGAGTAGCGCTGGCGTTTGATTAGAGAATCGCTTTTTTATTCGTTTTTATTAATTGTAACAAGAAAGAATATCATGCTTATTGCAACCTGGAACGTCAATTCTGTTCGCACTCGAATTCCCCGTTTAATCCCGTGGCTTCAGCAGGATCAGCCTGATATTGTCTGTCTGCAGGAAATCAAATGCACGGAAGAACAGTTCCCGTTCAAAGAGATCGAACAGGCGGGGTACAGCGTCATTCTCAACGCTCAAAAGACGTACAACGGCGTTGCGATTTTGTCACGAATGGAGCCGGACGACGTTCAGGTCGGGTTCGAGTACTGGGACGATACGTTCAACGGGAAATCGTGCGCCCGGCTTCTTTCGGGCTGGTATACGGACGACGAAGGACGAACGATTCGGGTTGTCAACTGTTACGTTCCCGTCGGCGACCAGCCGGGCACGGAAAAAGCCCAGTACAAGCTGGACTGGTACGACGCGCTGTTGAACGAGCTGACCATTTCAGCTTCCCCGGACGACGAAATTGTTCTGGTCGGCGACCTGAACGTTTTTCGTTCCGCCATCGACGCCAAATCGCCGCAAACTTACGAAGGCGGTCCGCTGGGCTATCCGCTTTTGCGAGAGAAGTTTGACGCTCTGCTCAAGTGGGGGTTCCATGACGTCTTTCGGGAATTGTATCCGCAAAAGGTCGATTATTCGTGGTACGATTATCGGAGTTTAGGTTTCGAACGCAAAGACGGCTTGAGAATCGACTATATTCTCGCAACGCGCCCGACCGCCGCCCGATTCAAGGAAGTCAAAATGGAAATCGACATGCGCGCCGGCGAAAAGCCTTCTGACCATTTGCCGGTCGTTGGATTGTTGGAATAAAAAAACTCCTAGGCGAGCCACGGGTGTTAACCCGTGGGCATACGACCGATAACCAACGAGCAATCAATATTATATTGGGGAGACATTTGATTATGGAGAATCCAATTTGGTTTAATGATTTTGATCGATTTTGGTTTCTTACATGGACTTCCTATGGACAATGGCTTCCTGGAGAAGAAAAAGGGTTTGTCTCGAATAAATTTGAACATGGAATTCGAGAATCTAAAAACAACGTTCCAGGAACGCCTTATGATTCAGACTTTTCAGATTTAAAAGCCTATTCACAGGGTTTACTAAAAACCGAACCGGTTCTTTTGAGTTATCAAAAAGCCGTTCTAATTCACGAGCAGTTTGAAGAAACGGCTTCTTTTTATAATTGGCGCGTTATTGCGTGTTCTATAATGGTAAACCATATTCATCTATTGGTTGGCGTTTTGGGCGATCCCGAACCCAAAGATTTGCTTCAAAAATTCAAATCTTATGCGAGTCGAAAGCTTAACCAAAATTATCCAAATCTTGAGAAAGGACGATGGTGGACTGCTGGCGGTTCGTACAGAAAAATAGATACTGAGAATTCCTTTAAACGGTGTATCGAATACATTTTGACGCAGAACGCTCCGTTGACGCAATGGCATGCTCAATTGAAATATGATTATCGAAAATAATCCAGGCGAGCCACGGGTGTTAACCCGTGGGTATACGACCAATAACCAACGAGCGATAATTAGATGTTTGTCGCTAAGTCCGGGAACTTACGTTCCCGGCTCGCCTTTAGTTCCCGGCTCGCCTATATGATAACCCCGGCGAGCCACGGGTGTCAACCCGTGGGTATACGACCGAAAACCAACGAGCGAAAAATAGTCGTTTGTCGCTAAGCCCGGGAACTTACGTTCCCGGCTCGCCTTTAGTTTGTTTTGGGCGAGCCACGGGGGTTAACCCGTGGGTGTACGACCGATAACCAATGAGCGAAAATTAGTCGTTTGTCGCTAAGCCCGGGAACTTACGTTCCCGGCTCGCCTATAGTTTGTTTTGGGCGAGCCACGGGTGTCAACTCGTGGGTATACGACCGACAACCAATGAGCGAAAAATAGATGTTTGTCGCTAAAGCCCGGGAACTGACGTTCCCGGCTCGCCTTTAGTTCTCGGTTCGCCTATATTTTATAGTTGTATCCCTTGACCGACCAATTCAATCCGCTATAATATATATACTTAAACGTCGAAGTAAATATTTCTTAACTTAAATCCCTGATTACCAATATGACTGACCATCCGCTTCCCTCCTATATTCCGGAAGACGAAGATAAAGAAGCCTTGCAAAAAATGGACAAACGCACTCGAGCGCGCATTGTCGCGTTTCAGATGTGCGTTCAGGACGACGCCAACCCGCAAGCCCCGGATTCCGATTTGACGGCGGAACTCGACGAGGGCATGATTCGCGACACGCTCCGCGGTCCGAAACAGGTCGAAATGGCGATGAACCTCATCGACGGCGTCCGCAAGCACAAGGCTGAAATCGACGAGAAGATTATATCGCACGCTGAAAACTGGACGCTCGCTCGAATGGCTCTTACGGACAGAAACGCTCTTCGCGTTGGCGCTTTCGAACTGCTTTATACCGACACGCCCGCAGCGATTGTCATTAACGAAGCGGTCGAAATTGCCAAAATGTTTGGCTCGGAAAATTCCGCTGCGTTTGTCAACGGAATATTAGACAAAATCGCAAGAGAGAGGAAATAGAAATGGAAGGCGGTAATGAAGCGACCATCGGGAGCGGAATTACGCAGTTCGCCGAAGGCGAACCAAACGCAAGATAATAGATAGGAGTTTTGTGAGAGAGACAGTAAATCTCGCAACTCGCAACTCGCAACTCAAAAAACATGCAAGATTCATACGACATCATTGTAATCGGCTCAGGGCTTGGCGGCATGACGGCGGCGAATACGCTGGCGCGCAGCGGGTTCAAGGTTCTTTTATGCGAACAGCATTTTCAGCTCGGCGGGCTGGCGGCGTGGTTTCGTCGTCCGGGAGGGCTGATTTTCGACGTCTCGCTGCACGGGTTCCCCGTCGGGATGATTAAATCCTGCCGCCGCTACTGGACGAAGGAAATCGCCGACCGCATCGTTCAGCTGAAAAACATCAAGTTTGACAACCCGATGTTTTCGCTCACGACGACGTTTAACCGGGAAGACTTCACGGAACTGCTGGTCAATAAATTCAACGTGCCTCGAGAGAATGTAGTCGCGTTTTTTGACCACGCCCGATCGATGAACTTCACAGACGATTTGACGCTGACCGCCCGCGATCTGTTTGAGCAGCATTTCCCGGGAAGAAAAGACGTCGTTCGTCTGCTGATGGAGCCGATTACCTACGCTAACGGCTCGACGCTGGACGACCCGGCGGTGTCGTACGGAATCGTGTTTTCCAACTTCATGTCCAAAGGCGTTTTTACGTTTTCCGGCGGGACGGATCAGCTTATCGAGCTGATGAAGGCGGAAATGCTCAAAAACGGCGTCGATATTTCCATGAGAACAAAAGCGGTCGGCATTGACGTTGACGAAAGCGACGGGAAACGCAAGGTGTCGTCCGTTATGCTGGCTACGCCTGACGGGAAAAGGATTGTCAAAACCCGGGCGGTCGTCTCTAACGGCAACCTGCTGACGACGATTTTCGACATGGTCGGCGGGTTCCATTTCGACCCCAATTTCATTCAACAGGCGAAATCGGTGCGAGTCAACAACTCCTCCACCCAGGTTTATATCGGAATGGCGGAAGGGGACATGCTCGACGAAGACGTCTGCGGCGATTTGCTCTTTACGTCCGTCGCGCCGGAATTCGACACCGACATGCTTTTGTCACGAAACATTACCAGCAGAACGTACTCGTTCTACTATCCCAAAACGCGCCCCGGCGTTAACCGATGCGCGATTGTCGCCAGTTCCAACGCAAATTTCGCCGACTGGAACAACCTCTCGCCGGAACGTTACAAGGAATCCAAACAGGACTTGATTAACACGACTTTAGACGCTCTGGAAAAGTACGTCCCCAACATTCACCAACGGGCGATTTACACAGAAGCGGCAACGCCGAAGACGTTCCAGCGATACACGCTCCATCTTGCCGGCGCGAGTTTCGGTACGAAGTTTGAAGGTCTGGACGTCAGCCGACATCTGCCAGACCAGATCGCCGGGCTGTACCATACCGGCTCGGTCGGGATTATCATGTCCGGCTGGCTGGGCGCAGTCAACTACGGCGTAATCGTTTCCAACGACGTCGCGGCGGCGCTGAGCTAATAATTTAGCTTCTAGCTACTAGCTTCTAGCTACTAGCTTCTAGCTTTTAGCTTTGTGATTATTGATTCAAACTTTAACCGTTAACACTAAGAATTACTATTAACCGAGCTAATGGCTAATAGCTAGCAGCTAATAGCTTCCCCTATTCCCTACTCCCTATTCCCTACTCCCTAACCTCCCATGAGTCAAACAAACGACGCTGTATTGGTCAATAACGAAGTTCCGTCAGAAGAAAAGCCCAAGCTGCCAGCGGGCATTCCGTATATTATCGGGAACGAGGCGGCGGAACGATTTTCGTTCTACGGCATGAAAACGATTTTGATGCTGTACATGACGCAATCCCTCTTAACGCCGATGTCCAAAGAGGAAGCGACGGGAGTGATTCACATGTTCAACTTCGCGGTGTACTTCCTGCCGTTTTTCGGCGCGCTGCTGGCTGACCTGTTCTGGGGGAAATACAAGGTTATTTTTTATCTGTCGCTGGTTTACTGCGTTGGGCACCTTGTGCTGGCGCTGCCGTGCGAGGCTATCGGCATGACGCAAAAGGGCGCGCTGCTGCTCGGGTTGACGGTTATCGCGTTGGGGTCAGGCGGAATTAAATCGTGCGTATCGTCGTTCGTCGGCGACCAGTTTAATTCGTCAAACCAAAGCTTGATGTCGAACATTTACAACTGGTTTTATCTGGCGATTAACTTCGGGTCTTTCTTTTCGACGCTCTTGACGCCCTGGCTGAGAGAAAAATACGGGCCTCACGTCGCGTTTGGCGTACCCGGCATTTTAATGGCGATTGCGACGCTGGTCTTTTGGCTCGGCAGAAAGAAGTACGCCAAGCGAACCGTCTCGACCAATAATTTCCTCAAAGAAATCAAAAGCAAGGAAGGACTGCAGGCTATCGGAAAAGTTCTGTTGATTTATCTGTTCCTTGTCCCGTTCTGGGCGATGTACGACCAGACCGGCTCCCGCTGGGTCGAGCAGGGCGACAGCATGGACTCGCGAATTTTCTATCAATGTACGTTCCTCCCGGACAGCGTTCGGAATTTTGAAATCCTTCCCGACCAGATGCAGGCGCTCAATCCCGCTTTGATTTTGGGGTTGATTCCTCTCTTTACGGTCGCGGTTTATCCGTTTATTAACAAGTTTATCAACCTGACGCTTGTCCGAAAAATCAAATTTGGTCTGATTATCGGCGCGATTGCAGCGGCGTTCCCGCTGTATTTTGAATATCACCGGCAGGGCGACGTTATTGCGCTCAACCAGTCGTGGCAGATTTTGGCGTACATAATTATTACCGTTGCCGAGATTCTCATTTCCGTATCCTCGTTGGAACTGGCGTACAAACAGGCGCCAAAAACGATGAAGTCCTTGATTATGAGTTTCTATACGATGCCGATCGCCATTGGAAACCTGCTGGTTGGCTCGCTGAACATGCTCATCGACAAAAACGCCCATTTCGCCTGCCTTAAGGGAACGAACTACTACATGTTATTCTTCGTTCTGCTGGTCGTAGACGTCGTCGGATTCTTCCTGATCTCCCGCAACTTCCAGGAACAGACGATTCTCCAGGACGACGAACCGGAGACGGCGGAATAATAGCGCGTAGACGCTAAAGAATTTTTAGCCGCAAAGAACGCACAGTACGCAAAGAAATGGAAGGCGGTAATGCAGCGACCAGCGGGAGCGGAATTACGCATTCGCCGATAGGCGAACAAAACGTTGAGAAGTGTACATACCAAACCGACGCAGAAGAAAACCTTCTCTGGATGTAGCCCGTCCTCGGGCTACAACTTGACGGCTTGCCGTCAAGACCGTAAATTTCTGTATCAAGCTGCGCTTGACGGTTTGAGAAATTCTAATTAAGAAAAAAGCGAGAGTTCCGCTTACGCTTCCCTCTCGCACTCCGAAATGTCACATTGAAATTTCTTTTGCGGCAGGGGACTGCCGCGATCCGGACTCAACGTAGTTGTTCAGCGGGGCGTTGGACAAGGCGGCGTCAAGCCGCCGCAGTCCCCGAAATTTATCCTAACATCGCTTCGAGCTGTTTTTTGGCTTCTGCCAGGGCGTTGTCGAGACCGGAGAGGTCTTTTCCGCCTGCCTGAGCGAGGTCAGGACGTCCGCCGCCTCCGCCTTTGACGAGCGCGGCAACCGGGCGAATCCATTTGACGGCGTCCAGCCCGCGGGCGACGAGGTCTTTGTTCAAGCCCGCCATGAGCAGGAGTTTGTCGTCCTCGTTAATCACAGCGAACATGACAGCGCACGGCGCGTTGACCTTGCGGCGAATTCCGTCGATGGCGTCGCGAAGGGCGTCTGCGGGAACGTTGCGGAGCTTTTGAACGATGTACAGCGTGTCGCCGATCTTTTCTGCCTTGGCGATAAGGGAATCAAGGATCATGCCGTCGTCCGCCTTGGCGGTGGCGCTGGCTTGCTTTTTGAGTTTTTTGAGTTCCGTCTGCATTGCCTCAATGCGATTGACAATCTGTTCAGGGGCGCAACGGAGTAAAGAGCACACTTTAGTGATGGCGGCGATTCTCATGGAACTCAGGTCAATAGCTTTTTCTCCTGTCCAAGCGACAATGCGGCGCGTTCCGGCAGAAACCGCTTCTTCGGAGATGACACGGAATCCACCGACCATTGCGGTATTGTATAAGTGCGTTCCACCGCAGAGTTCTTTAGACCCGCCCATTGTAACAACGCGGACGATATCCGGGTATTTTTCACCGAAAAGCATTGTCGCGCCAGCTTCTCGAGCTTGAGCAATCGGCATTTCCTGACTTTCAACGAAATTCGCGTCTAGAACAAGCTGGTTGACTTCTCGTTCGATTGCCTGTATCTGTTCGGTTGTAATAGGCTTGGGGTGAGTAAAGTCAAATCGCAGAACGTCTTCGTCTACCTTGGAACCGCGTTGTTGAGCGTGAGCGCCTAGATGTTTTTGCAAAGCGTAATGGAGCAAGTGCGTTGCAGAGTGCGCGCGCGAGACAGCCGCTCGGCGTTTGGCGTTGACCGACGCCATGACCTGAGAGCCGTTTGTGAGCGTTCCGGACTTGAGCTGACCGATATGGAGAACCAGACCGGAGTCTTGCTGAACGTTGGTAACTTCAAAGACCATGTCGCCAACGGTAAGCGTTCCGGTATCCGGCATCTGACCGCCTTTTTCCGCATAGAACGGCGTGGAGTTGAGGACGACTGCGACGTTCAAAACGGTTGTGTCTGACAGCTCTTCAACCAGCTCGCCGTCAGCCAGAATTCCCATGACGATAGCCTGGGCTTCGAGCTTTTCGTATCCGACGAACGGGGTTTGACGCAGCTGCTTTTTCAGGTCGTCCAGCGGACCGGACTTGAACAGCTCTTTTCTGTTGCCGGCGCCGGACTGCTTGGCGTGTTCTTCCATGGCGGCTTTGTATCCGTCCCAGTCGAAATCGTAGCCTTTGTCAGCGCCCATGGCGGCAAACAGCTCTGGCGGGACGCCGTAGGTTGTGTAGAGTTCAGCCGCTTCGTCGCCGGCAATGACTTTGGTTTCCGCCGTTTCCAAACGCGCAAAGACTTTGTCGATATGGTTGACGCCGCCGTCGATAGTCGTTAAGAAGTTGGCTTCTTCTCCCTTAATGACTTCCTGAACGCGTTCGACCGTTTCTTCCAGTTCGGGATACTGGTCTTTCATCATTTCGACAACGGCGGGAACGATTTTGTACAGGAACGGTTCCTTGACGCCCATCTGATGCCCGTCCAGAGACGCGCGGCGAAGCAGACGTTTAATGACGTACTCTTCCTTGTTGGGGCCGGGGTAGACGTTTTCGTGAATGGCGAACGTACAGGCGCGAATGTGGTCTGTAATGCGGCGCAAACGGCGGCCGTTTTCGTCTTTCGGGTCGTCGTAGTTGTATTTGACGCCGACAACGTCAGCGGACGCGTAAACGATCGGCAGCAAAATGTCGATGTGGTAGTTGGTCGTTACACCCTGCAAGGCGGACGCCGCGCGTTCCAAGCCCATGCCGGTGTCGATGTTTTTGCTGGGCAGCGGGAAGAGGTTGTTTGGCGGGTTCCCTTTACGGTTGAACTGCGTAAAGACGAGGTTCCAGATTTCGACTTCTCCGATGGGAGTGTGATAGTAAATTTCCGAGCACGGACCGCAGACGCCGTCCGGGCCTTCCGACGGGCAGGACGCCGGCCAGAAGTTTTCGTCCTCTTCCAGACGGGAAATGCAGGACTGATCCAGACCAATTTCGTTATTCCAGATGTTGTACGCTTCGTCGTCGTCCTTGTAGACGGTAACGGTCAGCGTCTCTTTGGGCAGCCCGAGCCATTTTTTATCGGTCAGGAACTCCCACGCCCAGTTGATGGCTTCCCGCTTGAAGTAATCTCCAAAACTGAAGTTGCCCAGCATTTCAAAGAAGGTGTGATGGTACGCTGTCCGCCCGACGTTGTCGATGTCGCCGGTGCGAAGGCATTTCTGGCACGTCGTTGCCCGAGTGAAGTCCAGCTTGACTTTGCCGAGGAAATGATCCTTGAACTGGTTCATGCCTGCGGGAGTAAACAAAACAGACGGATCCCATCGGGGAACAAGGACGTCGCTGGGACGTCGGACGCAGCCTTTCGATTCGAAGAACGAGAGGTACTTTTCACGTAATTCGCTGGTTTTCATGATTTGTGGCTAAAAATGGGGAGGTTAGTGGTTAGCGGCAAGCGGTTATATACTCTTGCCAAATTTAAGTCATAATTATATATAGAATCAAATTTTCGTCAAGGGGAAAGAAATTGGAATTGCACATCGGGGAGCCGGCTCGCGGCAGTCCCCTGCCGCAAAAGAAAAAAGCTGGGAATTCTCTGGGAACTGCTGGGAATTCTCTGGGAACTGCTGGGAATTCTCTGGCAGTTGCTGGGAAGAATTTGGATTTCCCAGAATCCTCCCAGCGTTCTCCCAGAATCCTCCCAGATTGCGCCGTTCGTGTTTTTAAAACTTCACGAACATCCTCCGCGTCTCCGCGTCTCCGCGTGAGGTTTATCGCCTACGGCGATGCAGGCGAGGACGCCTGCGGTCGACGAGGACGTCGACCCTCCGTATTTTCCCGCTCAACCCGTATAACCCGCAAACGCTCTAAACTTTTTTTTCGTTATTTTTCGGTTTTTCCCGTCCAGATTTTACAATCGAATTGCATTTCGGGTATAATCAGGAATAGTTATAGAATGCGAATTTTGGGTTACGGGGGCAAAAACCCCGCGATCGATGATTTCGATATTTTGCATTGATTCCCCCTTTTTCAGTATTTTCAGGAGATAACCACATGAAACAAGTAACCCGTCGAGATTTCTTTAAGACGTCGGCTGTTGCGGCGGCGATGGCGACAACGATTCCCGTTGTTTCAACCTCTAAACCGGTTTGGGCGCAGGCTCCCAGCGACCGCCTTCGCATGGGCTGCATCGGCGTCGGCAGCATGGGGCGAGGCGACGCCCACGGATTTAACGGTCTGGTCGATATTGTCGCCCTTTGCGACGTTGACGAAAACTACGGTCTTGCCCGAACCGTCAATTCCGGCATTGGAAAGCGAGTCAACGGACAGGTTATTAAACCGGACACCTACAAAGATTACCGCAGAATTCTCGAACGGGACGACATCGACGTTGTTTCTATTGTAACGCCGGACCACTGGCACGTCAAGATTGCCGTTGAAGCTCTCATGGCTGGCAAACACGTCTTCTGCCAGAAGCCGCTGACCTTGACGCTGGAAGAAAACCAGATCATTCGCCGCGCCTGCGAGAAGTACGGCAAAGCGTTCCAGATCGGCACCTGGCAGCGCTGCCAGCGCGATCAGTTTGTCAAGGCGACGTTGATGGTTCGCAAGGGATACATCGGCGACGTAAAGAAGATCGTCTGCGACATCGGCGGATCTCCCACGTCCGGCGAGATTCCGAAGGCTCAAGTTCCTGCGTCTCTGGACTGGGAAATGTGGCAAGGTCCGGCGCCGCGTTACGAGTTCCTGTCAACAGGAATGAATAACAACAACGACGGCAACATGGGACAGACCCGCTGCCATTACGAGTTCCGCTGGTGGTACGAATACTCTGGCGGCAAGTTCACCGACTGGGGCGCTCATCACATTGACTGCGCTTTGTGGGCTTTGAATCTCCAGACTCCCGGCACCGGTCCCGTCTCCTTCGACGGCACAAACGCTCATCATCCGGTTGAATTCAAAGACGGCTATCCGACCGTTGACAACCGTTACAACACCAGCGACCGGTTCGACATCAAGTGCATGTTCGACAACGGCATTGAAATGCACGTCGTCAGCCACTCGCCAGACGGCAACGGCATTTTGTTTGAAGGAACCAAAGGACGCTTCCACGTCAGCCGCGGCCGCTGCAAGGGCAAGCCGGTCGAAGAGCTTCCGCCCAATGCGTTCACCGAAGACGATTATCGGGAACTGTTCCACGGCAAACCGTTTGAAGGACACAAAGAGAACTTCATCCGCTGCGTCCGCGAAGGCGGCACGTGCATTTCGGACGTCGTTTCTCACGTTCAGGCAATGAACGCCTGTCACATGTGCGGCATCGCGGCTCGTCTCAACCGAGAAATTAAATGGGATCCGAAGACGGAAACGATCGTCGGCGACGACCAGGCGGCGACCTTCTTCTCCCGTCAGGAAACCAAGGGATATGAGATTCCGAGAAACTTCTAAAAATCGCCCCGCAATTGCACAATGGGGAGCCGGCACGCGGCAGTCCCCAGCCGCAATTGCAATGACCTACGCAGGTACAATGGGTTTACCGCGCTCCCAGTATTAGCCCGGCGCCGTTCGGCGCCGGATGCGGCAGAGACTGCCGCGTGCCGGGTACGCCGAGTGCGTCAGTGGCTCCCCGAACTACCACTCATCCGTAAAGCGGGTGTCGGTAATTTCGTCACAGAAACCGTCTGAGTTCCCGGACGGTTTCTTTTTTCGCCAGGAGTTCCAGCGTTTCTTGCCCGTCGGGATTCTGTCCGGGAAATCGTCGGGATAGTCGTTGAGTTCCGAGTCGTCGATGTCCGGCTCTTCGTTATAGAATGTATTACTCTTGTCGCCGGAGGCGTCCATTTCGTTTCTCGGCAGTTCCATAAGAAACTGGCTCGGCGGCGAGGACTGAAAATACCCGCTCATTCGGCGTCGGGCGGCGTGGGTGAGGAACAGCTCTTTTTTCGCTCGCGTGATAGCGACAAACAGCAGTCGCCGCTCTTCTTCCAGGTCGTTTTCGTTCGACGATTCCATCGACCGCTTGTGCGGCAAAAGTCCGTCTTCCAGCCCGACGACAAACACGTACGGGAACTCCAGCCCCTTGGCGGAATGGATTGTCATGAGGGAAACGCAGCTGGCGCCGGAGTTGAGTTTGTCGGAGTCCGCCACCAAAGCCGTCTCTTCCAGAAAGACGGTCAGCGGGTTGATCATGTTCTCGTCGTCGGCGTGACGTTCGTCAAAGGCGCTGGCGACGTTGAGAAATTCGTCGACGTTCGCCAAGCGGTTGATGTCGTCTTCGTCTTTGGAGTCTGCGTACTGAGCGCGGTATCCGGACAGGTCGAGAATCTGCTCGACCAGCGGCTGAAGTTTCGTTCCGGTCAGCTCGAAAATGGCGTTCATGATTCGGATAAAGTCCTGAATCGCCGCTTTGGATTTGCCTTTGATGGTCGGGATGCGTTCGACTTCCCACGCCGCCTGAAGGAGCGGGATTCCCTGCTGAAGAGCGTAGTCCGCCAGCTTTTCCACAGTCGCGTCGCCGATGCCGCGCGCCGGGCAGTTGACGATTCTGACAAACGAAACGTCGTCCATCGGGTTGGACAGAAGCCGCAAGTACGCCATGACGTCTTTGATTTCTTTTCGCTGGAAGAACTCTACCGCGTTGACCAGAATGTACGGCAGATTGTAGATGTTGAACTTCTCTTCAAACGGTCTGGACTGGGCGTTGGTTCGGTAAAAGACAGCGATGTCGTTTGGCTGCGCCAGGGCGGACTTGACCAGCAGTTCCACCTTTTTCGCGACGAATTCCGCTTCGTCGAACTCGTCGTCCAGGCAAACCAGATGTACCGGAGCGCCGGATTTGTTGTCTGTAAAGAGCGTTTTCTCCTTGCGCTGCCGGTTGTTGGCAATCAGCTCGTCCGCAACGTGCAAAATCTCCGGCGTGGATCGGTAGTTCTTTTCCAGCCGCACTGTTTTGACGTTGGGGTAGTCCTTCTCGAAGTCGAGAATGTTGCGGATTTCCGCGCCGCGCCAGCCGTAAATGGACTGGTCGGGATCGCCGGTAACCTGAATGTTTTGGTAGTCCCGATTGAGCAGCTTGACGATTTCGTACTGAATCGCGTTGGTGTCCTGGTACTCGTCGACCAGAACGTAACGGTATCGGGCGTCCAGCTCAGCGCGAAGCTCTTCGTCCTTTTTGAGCATGGTTACCGTATGAATGAGCATGTCGTCAAAGTCGACTGCGTTGGCGGTCAGCAGAGCCGCCTGATACTCTTCGTAAATCTGTTTCAGAGCGCATTGCCGCCCGTTGCGCGGCGAGGGGTTGAAGTCCTCCGGCAGAATCATCTGGCTTTTTAATCGGCTGACTTCGTTTATCAATCCCGCTGGCGTGAACTTGTATTCCGGCTTGATCCGGTCGAGAACCATCTTGAACAGCCGCTTGGAATCGGCGGTGTCGTAGATGGTGTAGTTGTCTTTCAGACCGACGATTTCCCCGTGCATGCGTATCTGCCAGGCGCAGAATTTATGAAACGTGCTGACCCAAAGCTTACGCCCCGCCGTCGGCACGAGCTGTTCGACCCGGCTTTTCATCTCGTCCGCCGCCTTGTTGGTAAACGTCATGGCGAGAATGTTGCGGGGAGCGATCCCGTGAGCGATGAGATTGGCGATTCTGTGCGTAACGACGCGCGTTTTACCGGAACCGGGTCCTGCCAGGACTAACATCGGTCCGTCAATGTGATTTACAGCTTCCTGCTGAGCGGGATTGAGTCCCTCTGTATTGAGATCAATTGTTTCCATAATAGGTATAGTTTACCGGAAAGAGCGGGGCTTGTCAAGCGGCTCTCCCGCAGGAAGCGAGAATTTTTACCCCTACTTGAATTAATTAAGTTTTATGGTATAGTAACTGCATCTTTAGAAGCCATTTGGAGGATAAGCGAATGGTGAGCAGGCTGACTCGAAATCAGTTGCCGGTTTTCCGGTTGTGGGTTCGAATCCCATGTCCTCCGTTTTCTGATACGCTTTAGGCGACTGTGTTAAAAAGCTCTGCAAAATAACGCTTTGAGTATTGCCATATAGATTACTCTTACAACTCTCCGCTTGATGCTTTCAACTAAAAAAACAGACTCTGTATCCTGGATGGAATGATACAGAGTCTGTCGAATCAAGGAGTGTGTACTTAACGGAATTAGAAGGTGAGCAAGACGTCCATTCCGAAGGTGAACTGGCTGTTCTTTTCGCCGAAGAACTTGATCGGTCCGTTCAAGTCAGACCAGTCCCAGCGAACTTCCGGTCGAACGGTGCACCAGTAAGTCGGCTTCCAGTTGACGCCCAGGGTGATGTCGTAAACGTTGTAACAAGTATCGTCGAATATTTTGGAGTAGACGATTCGTCCGCACTGGGGATTGTCCTGGAACCATTCAAACCGCAAACCGGTAGTAATTGTATCTGTGCATCGGACGTACCAGCTGTTGGTAACGCCAGTCCATGTACTTGAATTGACATTTGTTCTGGGGAAGTCGCCTTTGTCGTCCCAGCCGTAGACAAATTCCAGGCTTGTTGCCAACCAGGAGTTGATTCTCCATTCCGTCAACCAGCTCAACACGGTAACGTTGAATTCAGCGTTCTGTACATCGGAGAAACGATTCGGTTTGTATGTCCAGGTTTCGTTTCCGGAGTGAACCATGAGCTGCGTCGCCAGCGTACGGCAGGAATCCATCCAGCGAACGCCGCCGTATCCGGAAGCGACTCCGGATTTGGTCGACATGCGGTTCCAGCCCAGGTCAACGCCGCCGAAGATGGAAAGACCCGTGGATGGACCGAAAGTAGCTTCAATGCCGGTAAGCGTGGTCGGCATTCCATAGTAGCTTGCATAGTTGTGAGAATAGAAGAAATTCTCAACCGCCATTGGGCTTTCCATGCTCATGCCGGAGTAGTAATGGCCAGCTTTTACTTTAACGCCAGTCATGATTGGCATGTACATTTCAACGTATGCCTGAGGAATTGAAACGCCGTATTCGGAAACGTTTTGAGCCAGATGACGGTTGCCATCTGCATTCCAGTGATTGACGCGGCCTTCCGGACCGTTGATGGTTGTCAGATATCCAACGTTGCTGGCTTCAAACCCGTACGCCTGAGTGTAGTAATAATCTGTACCAAAGAACACGTCAACGCGTCCGCCCCAGCTGAAGTTCATGCCGTCTTCCGCGACTTTGCGTTCCAAAGCCAGGTAGACCTGGTTCATCTGATACGTATTGTACATATCGTTATACGCTTGAGGCGCGAAGGTGTCGTCAACGCGTTCTGAACCGTAGGTGATGCCTTGATCGACCCACGCCTTGAAACGCCATTCGCCAGGTCCCCAGAACTGATCGCAACTCATTGGACAGGCAGTTTTATACCATCCGTCAGCGCGGTCGCGAACCAGATAGGAGGGCATTTGACTTGTAAAAAAGCCATCTGTTGCAACGACGCTGCCGCCGTTCATCGGCTCTGCAACTGCGTTTTGTCCGACTGGATCCAGGACTGGAACGCTATACTGCGCCTTTACAATGCTTGATTGCAATGCGATACAAATGGCAATTATAACAATTCTCGGGAATAAGCTCGAATATTTCATACCAATTACCTCGATTTTTGGAGGAAATCCTGACTGCGTCGCTTCATGCTTATACAGCTCAACTAACACTAAGCCTATTACAGTCTACTTTACACCTATCGGCTTTTTTTTCTTTTCTCTATTAGAAATTTTTCTCAATTCATTGAAAAAATCTTTAGAAATGATGAATCAAAGCAAATGATTTGCTCTGATACAGAGCTGTAAAGCGTTGATTAGCGCGGCGTAAAGACTGTAAATCGATATGAACCCCCGATTTTTTTCCGAGTCGCTTTCAACGCGGCAAGAAAAGTAAAACTGACAGCCTGCTAAAGATAGAGAAAATACAGTCTTTAGTAAAAGACCCTGTCCCAAACATAAGCAGACACGGCAGAAAATACAATTAAAGGCGCCCAAGCAGCAAAAGCTGGAGAGATCATCTTATCGGTATCGCTTGCCAGGGCGATGGACATGTTAATAAAAATCCAGCTGCCGAGCCACCAAATTGCCGCTCTGAGAAAAATAAGGAATATTCGATTCTCGTTTGCCAAAACAAAAGACAATCCAACAAAAATTATACAACAGTCTACGAATGGACGAGTTATGCGTCTGTGAATAGATATTGCGGCTTGATTTCTCTGATAGGGAGGCATACGCTCCATAATCCGCTGGAGCTCTTTAATAGTGGAATGTTCCTGAAGCTCGGCGTTGATTGTTAAATCTTCGATTTCAATTCCGCTTACCAGAAAACACTCCCCTTTCTTTAGCCATGATTGATTGTTTAATGGAGTAATTAAAGTCGGTTTATCATTGAGCGTCAAAGAACATTGATCGTCCAGACACTTTTTGGCAACAACGTTTTTAAGCAGATATCCGGCCTCTCGCGATGAAGACGCATCGTTTCCCAACCGCTCCTCCGGCATCCAGATTGCAACATCTGCGTAGATGCACTGCCCATAAGTGTCGAGAAGCATTATAGGCATGTTGAACACAGGTTTAATAATGGTTCTATTGGCAAGATCAAGAGATTCCCCCGAAATATAAACTGACGTTTTGGGGTCAGTCTTGGGTTCGACGCGGGTTTTATTTTGTTCAAAAAATGAATTGATGTCGCAGCCGATAATGAAACGTTGAGCAGGTAAAACAAATTCTCGACACAACGCAAAAAGAACTATCATAACCGCGGCGGCGAAAAACACCATATATGCAACTCGAACCCGGCGAATTCCCATGCAGGAAAATATAGTAATTTCTTTTCCAATCATTGGAGCAATCAATAACAAACCGGGAAGAATAATGAACACGGTAAGAAAGGAATCAAACAGCGACAGTAGTTTCGGCGCGTAATACTGAAACATCGCTACCGGAATAGACATGTTATACTGCCGACACTTTTGAATGAACGCGTCCGAGTTGGTAAGAAAATCTACTATTATATAGAAAGAGGTTAGAAACATCATCGATGCAAGAACAAGAAAAAGAAACTTTCGAAGAATGTACCAGTCTAAACTTCCTGGATGTTCCAGAGAATAATGCGTTCGGAAAGATTCGTCTTTGTTATCCTGAAAAATTATATTAAACTTTTGCCTGCGTTTCTGCAAGTCTTCGCTATCGATATCCGGCTGGATGGGAACTATTTGTTGAGACATTATTTAATAGGGATTCGTCGCTATTAATACAATTTCCATGAAAAACAATATAAATGAAAATCGGTGAAAACTATAGTAGCTTTTTTTTGATGATTTGACTATAGAGCTTTTGCATATTTTTTAAAAAACTTTTGAAAATTCTTTTTATCTCAATTAAACTCTCTATTTTAACATCAGCAAAAAAATAATTTGAGAATTTTTCATTTTTTTACTAAAACAGGATTGATTTTAAATGTATTTCAGGTATGATAATAAATAAGAATAAAAGTTTATTAAGTTCGAAAGCTATGTATATATAGTTTACGTTTTAAAAAGAACAAAAACTCCTACATCGCTCAAACAACACTAAAAAGGGAACCGTCTAAAGAAAGGATTTATATATAAACGACGATTCTCTTTGAGTTAGCTATGACCGAGAATAAATTTAACCTGCCTGCTATAGAATCTTCCTATATCCAACTGGGTGAAATTGGACATTGGAGTTTTGTCGTTCGTCCTGTATATGCGGAGGATAGTTTTACCCTTTTTGCCAACTCCCTGGAAGAACTTGATCGCGCCTTTGAAGACCAGCTCAGCGAGGACGAAAAATACCACGTTGTTTATCGCATCTCTTTATTTCTTGCGGATATTTCTCAGGAAGACAAGTTTATAGAAGTCCTTAAAGAGCATTACGGAGACAACTGTCCGATATATGAGATTATTCCCCAGGCTCCTGTAACCGGCGCCGCGTACGCCATCGAAGCGTGGGGGCTTTCCGCTTCCAGTTCAGACAAAATATCTGTTAAGCGGACGTCAGATCAGGTTTCGACGGTTTCTTATTCCGGTCTGGATTGGACGCACGTCGTCAACTGTCGCCCGACGGTTTCAGACGAACTGGTTTATCCGAAATCTTATTCCTGCTTTGAAGAACTCCAAAAGCAGTTTAATCAGCTTGACATCTCTTTTGAAGACGTAATTCGCATCTGGATTTATCTGGGCGACATCGTCGGTCCGGAAGGGGAAACTCAACGGTATAAAGAACTTAACCGCGCCAGAACGGATTTCTTTGGCGATATGAAGTTCTGTCGAAAATACCCGCTGGATACGTCAGATTTTGATGCCTATCCCGCCAGCACCGGCATCGGTTCCGACGGGAAAAACGTGATTCTTGCCGGGTTGTCGATTCATTCCAACTCGCCCAATCTGGTTGCCGCTCCGCTGGAAAATCCTCAGCAAACCAGCGCTTTCAATTACGGAAAAACGTACAGCCCGCAAAGCCCCAAATTCGCTCGAGCTTTGGGCGTAGAGTACGACGGCGGCGGCGTTATTTTTATCTCGGGAACCGCCAGTATTATCGACTCGGAAAGCCGATTTATCGACAAGCCGGCGCGTCAGGCTGCGTGTACGTTAGACAACATCGCCTGTTTGATCGACAAAACCAACTGTCGGGAACACGGCTTTGACCGCCTGGGCGCGGAATTGAATCAGCTCGCCTTTTTGCGGGTTTATATCAAGCGTCCGGAAGACTACGAAGTCATTGCCGAGGTCTGCCGCAGACGCTGCGGCGATGCTGTCCCAATGGTCTTTACTGTTACAGACGTCTGCCGACCGGAACTGCTGGTCGAAATGGAAGGAATTGTCTATACAAAGAAATAGCCACTAGCAGTTAGCTACTAGCTATTAGCTCGATTATTCGAAGGACTCAGCTTTAAACGGCAAACGTTGGAAGCTGATAAAAACAGCTAGCAGCTAGAGGCTAGCAGCTAGAAGCTAAACCGCTCTTCGTCTGATTTCTTTTAACACGGTTCGCGCCTGATTAAAGAACTCGTGGTAGTCGGCGCGCTGGTAGTCGGGGAACGTCCAATGATGGGCGACCCATTGCCCTTCTTTGAAGTTGAGCGTTATTTCCGCATAGATGCCTCTGCCCAGATAGATGCGGTGCGCGTAGTCTTTTGTGCTTGCCAGGACGAGTTTGCCCAGCTCGATGTATCCGGGGTCGATGTTGAGCGGACGCGATTCCGGCTTTCCGGCGAGTTGAGCGTACTCCTCTTCCCAATCGTTGGATAGAATTTTCCAGTCAATCAGGTCAGACGGGTCTGCCCCGGCGTTGAGAACGAAGAACTGCTTTTTTAAGCCCGCTCCCATAGACTCGTCGTAGTAATGCGTGTTGTCGAAATTAAACGGGACGGACGCCAGACCGATTTCGCCCCATTTTTCAGCAATGCGATTTCTCGCCCAATCTATCGCCTCCGGATAGATGGAGAACACGGCAAACAACGGCAGAACTGGTCGCGGCGGAAGGATTTGTCCCATAGTAGTAAAAGGGAGTAGGGAATAGGGAGTGGGGAATAGGGTAAAGCTTCTAGCCCCTAGCTTCTAGCCTTTAGCTTTTTGATTTTAGTTTCCAGCTTTAAAAGCTAACGCTAAGAACTACAAGCGCACAAGCTAACAGCTAGCGGCTAATAGCTATTAGCTCTTATCTCGGCGCGGAAAACAGTATCGCCTGCCCGGAATCGTTAGCGGACAGCCCCAAAACAGGCGTGAGTTTTCCAACATGCTTTTGAACAGCTTTTTTGAATGTTACGCAATCGCTTGACTTCGACGGGCAGACAATCGCTGCCTCGCACGCCATTGAGGCTTCGTCAAGATCTGCTATTTTTTTCGACAGCGCGGCTGCTGAAACGTCGGAAACGGGAACGACGTCTACGGCAATCGACCCGGAAAGGGTTACCGCCGCAAAGGCGTTTCGGCAACGTCGCCCGGCAAAGTAAATTGTCGGCTGCGCGCCGGACGCCGCCAAAACGATTATCGGAACGCGAGTTCCTTCCAGCTTCGACAGCTCACGCACGACGCCATTCGTCTTTTGAGCGGGAAACGCAGAAAGCAAAAACAACGATTTGTCACGCGTTGTTCTCAAAAGGCTTTGATGAACGTACAGAGCGTACGACTGCGGTGTGTCAAACGATTCCAAATCCGGGTCTGCCAGGACGGCGGAAATCTTCAAGTTCCCGCCGCCGACAACCCATGCGGACGCAAGCTGTTGATTGTCAAGACGATGAGTAAAATTCGCTTCTGACGATAATCCGACTACAACAGCGCGGGGGAATCGGTTTGAAACTGTTTGGACAATCGTATCCGTTCTGGTTGTGATAGGAGCGGAAAGGGATAAAAGAATCAGTTTCGGTTCCGTCTTTTTGAACGTAAAAGCGATTCGGTCAGAAAGCGCTTCGCCCAAAGCGGCGGCGTTCCCGACATTGGAAACAGGAATGGATTCCACCGACAATTTCAAACTCCGTCCTGAACCGAGCGTTTCAAACACAGGCGGATTCCAGGGCGGGGTTTGAGCAAACGACTTGGCGCCAAAACAAAAAAACAGAATGGAAGCGCAAAGAACCAGACGAATCGTCCTTTCAATACGCCGATTGATTAATTGAAATTCAATCATCATTTGCACATCATTGGATTTTTAACACGAAATACACGAAAAGGAGCGAAAAAACACGAAAGAATTATTATAAAAGTATTTAATACGAGCGATTATTTTTAATTCTAAAAATCTTTCGTAAATTTCGATTATTTCGTGTTTTTCGTGTTTAAAAAACTCGTCGGATGAACCTTTACTCTTTCCAAATCAACTGAATTGGCTCTTCAAGGAATTCAATGATTTTCTTGAGGAACTTCGACGCCAGAGCGCCGTCGATAATTCGATGGTCAAACGCGTACGACAGTCCAACGCGTTTATGGGACTCCCATTTGCCGTCTTTTTCGACCGGTTCGTCAAAAACCGCGCCGATTCCCAAAATTCCAGACTGCGGCGGAAGAATAATCGGAGTAAAATACTCGACGCCCAAAGCTCCCATGTTGGAAATGGTAAACGTTGGGTTTGCCATCTCCTCGAGCGTTAATTTCCCCTGTTCCGCCTTTTCAATCAGCCGTTTGGTATAAGCGGCGATTTCAAGGATGTCCATATTTTGCGCCTGATGGATCACCGGCACATACAGAGCGCCTTTGGCGTCAACCGCCATGCCAATATTGACGTCGGCGTACTGAATGATCTGGTCTCCATCGAGAGACGAATTGAGTTCCGGCATGAGAGCCAGCGCCATCGCGGTCGCTTTGGTGAAGTAGTCGTTCAACGACGCTTTCACGTTTGAGAAGCGATTGATTTTCATCCGCATTTTTATCAGCTCGGAAACGTCAGCTTTTCGCAGCAGGATTGAAGCAGGGATCGTTTGACAGCTGAGGTTCATGCGTCGGGCAATCGTACGACGCATTGGCGTCATGGCGACTGTTTGAGCAATGCGGGGATTGATGAAATTATTTGGGCAGACGCCTCTCGCGTCTCTCCGATCTTCAGCGTCCTTTCGATTATCAAATGTCGAATTTGTCTTGACTTCTTCCTCGCAATTCGCAATTTGCATATCATACGTTACAACGCGAGGCGTAAAACCCGACTCGGAAGGCTGTTGAGGAACGGCTTGCGGATTTGGATTAAATCCAATCGGTCGATTAGACCTTGCTGAAACGTTTTCCGTATTGTTGGAAAAGACGGTTGATGAGCCGTACAGGGCTTGCGGCGCAGTCGATTCCGCGCCCGCCGCCATTCGGGTAATTTGAGGGTTGCACGCCGTCAGATTCGAGTAATTGGGAATTGTCTTGTTGGACTCGTTCCCATTTTGGATTTCGAATTCCGAAACGTTTTCCCGGAATCGAATCTCTCGCTGTTCCTGTTCCATTTCATTGGAACAGTTAATCCACAGCAGAGTCGAACCGACGGTAACAGTCTGGTCTTCCAGACAATTAAACTGACTAATAATGCCGGTATAAGGCGATTCGATAGCAACAATCGCCTTTTCCGTTTCCACCTCCAAAATTGATTCGCCCTTTTGAACGTAATCGCCTGGGCGCTTTAACAAAGAAACCACAACGGCTTCGTCTATGCCTTTAACCAATTGGGGCAATACTACAGGATCCATAAATTATTCTTCCATGAATTCTAACCGGTCAGAAGTTCACGATATTGCGGAACTGTTCCAAGCGGTCGTTGATTGTGTCCAAATCGAGATCCAGCAAACGATTCCAGCTGAAGTCTTCGCAGGTGAAAGACGCGACGACCGTCGCGTAGGCTAAAGCCATTTTTATCGTATCAGAGTCCAAATTGTTTTGAGAAGCAAGATACCCCATCATCGCCCCGGCGAAAGAATCGCCTGCTCCTGTCGGGTCGACAACGTCTTCCAAAGGCCAAGCTGGCAGAGCGTACGTCTCTTTTTCCGAGAAGAACATCACGCCGTGTTCGCCTTTTTTCAGAACAACAAATTTCGGCCCCATTTCCAGGACTTTGCGCCCAGCTTTGACGAGATTCGTCTCGCCGGTAAGCTGAATTGCTTCGGAGTCGTTAAGAACCAGACCGTTAATCTGTTTGAGAAGTTCGTCCAGCTGCGGCCGCTGCGTATCAATCCAAAGATTCATGGTGTCAGCAACGCACAAGCCAGAACCGCGCCACTGTTTGAGAACGTTGAGCTGCAAATCGCAAGAGCCGTTTGCCAAAAACAGGTACGGCGTCTTTTGGGCTTCTTCCGAAAGAACGGGATTGAAAGTCGCCAAAACGTTGAGCTGCGTTTCTTTGGTTTCGCGGTCGTTCATGTTGACCATGTATTTTCCAGACCAGTAGAAAGATTTTTCGTCTTTGCGAATTTCCAAACCGGAGCAGTCGATGCCGCGTTTGGTAAATTCGTCAAGATATTTTTGCTCCATGTCTCCGCCGACCACCGCCAACAGACTGACGTCCGTAAAGAAATTGGCGGCAAGCGAAAAGTAAGAAGCGGAACCGCCCATAATGCGGTCGCGTTTTTCTGTGGGGGTTTCAACGCTATCGTATGCTACTGTTCCGACAACTATCAATGACATGGTTCGCTCCAATAGGGAAAAATAAACTGTATATCAGGGGAAAATCGCCAACAGTGGGCAATCAAAACGCCAATCGTTTTAACTCCGACCTGAATAATCTGGAATGAATCGTATTATACGGATTTTGCATCTTTTTCCAATAGCAGTTTGACGCTATTTTAGAATTTTTTTATAAATATCGTTTTTAGCTCGTTATCCTTCTTCCCGGTTTTACCCCTGAGACTTGCCTGAATATAATCTATATTTTTACAGTGGTAACTGGTATAACCGCGTTGATTGGCATAAGTTTTTTAAAATTTTGAAAAAAAACTGCTCACATGCTTGCAAAAGGTTCGATATTTTGGTAAAATCTTGAACCTTTCAGTATTTGAAATTAAAATCGTTCCGATATACTTGTTTTTACGTACTATTTAATTTTACTGGTTTTACAGTTATTATTCGGTTTGAGTAACCGGGTACAAGGAGTAAAAACATGAAGGATTACCTCGGAAAGATGGTTAGGCAGAAGAGACCAAAAGACAAAGACGGTAACAATCGGGACACGGCTAAAGTTACCATTGTCAAGAATGGAATTAGGCATACTTATTCTCTGGGTAGGTATGGCAGCAAGGAAGCGGATCAAGCATACAAAAAGTTAGCGGCGCAGTTTTACTCGGATTCATTGTCCTTTGATCAGGATAAAATGAAAATTGCACACTTATTAGCAGACTACTTACAGCATACACCGCTTAAGAAAGGGACTCCTAAGACCTACAGAATTAAAAAGGTAATTCGATTGTGTATCGAAGTGATAGGTGAGGATACCTGTTCCTCCTTTTCTTTTGCTTCCTTAGCCATAATTAAGGAACGTATTCTGGAGGACTGTAAGGCTAACAACTTGACGCAGACTTACGCTAATCAATTACTCTCCGCTGCAAAGAGTATTTTTACCTACGGCGTATTAAAGGGATGGTTAGACGGTAAAGTTCTTCCTGTAATCAAAGCCTATCCTATGATTACAGGAACTCTTAAACCGTTAAAGAAACGAGAAGCTGTTTCTGATGACGTTGTAGAGACTACTCTGAAATACATGAAACAGCCGTATGTTGACATTATTCGTCTAATTCGTAGCGCCTGTTTACGCCCTTGTGAATTGTTACGTATCAGGAAAAGCGACATTGAAGTTAAAGACGGTTGCTGGGTAGTTCGTGTTAAAAGCAAAACAGAGAGATACGGGTACAGTAGAATAATTGTTTTTAATCAGAAAGAACAAGAAATACTCAAAAATCGTATCAAAGAAGATTCAGAGCTTCTTTTCTGTACAAACCGTAAAACACCTGTTAAGGAGCTTAACCTTATACAGAATATAAAAAAGGCTATACAAAGAGCAAATAGAAACGGAGAGAATATTCCTCGTTGGACAGCGTATCAGCTACGACACGCCGCCTTTACAGAAAATGCAGAGAAATACGGAGTTGAAATAGCCAGTAAGATTGCTGGACACGCTAATCTCAACATGGCTAGGATATACGACCACAGTACAGAGTCTATACTGATTAAACTTGCTCAAGAAGCTCGTACACACGATTAATTGCTTCTTGCGTTGAGTTTGAAGAATTAATCTGTTTATAGGGAGCTTTTGGTTTTAATGCATCTTTATGAATAAGCCATTTGCTCCCTCTAGTATCTCCTGAGGTTCTCCTGAGATACTTTTTGGGGTATTTACCTGTACTGCACCATTTAGATACAGTACAGGGTTTAACCCGGAACATTGCAGCAACTTCAGCAGTGGTGAGGTAATCACTCATTGAATTCTTTGTTGGGATTCTTGGCTAAGGGTTCTGTCTTACCTGCAATAATGGGTTCCTTTGACGCCATTTTCTTTTTAAGGAAACGATTAAAACAGTAAAAGATTGTCTCCAGCAACGCTTCTCCCTCGATAGAACCGGCGTCATAATGAACGTTTTTCAACGAAACAATGTAGTTACGCAAGGCAACCATATAGTCGCGACTGTTTGTTCCGTTGTAGAACTGATCCTTTGCCTCCTTCGCTTTTACAGTACCCCATTCATCTTGTATCAACTTGAAAGCCAACACGAGCCAAGCTGTAGCTTTTTTTCTTCCTGTAGGGGAAGGAATTCCAGAAAAGACTCCAAGGGCTCGAACGCCACAGAAACCAGCGTTCCAAACTTCCTCAATTTCACTCGCGATAACTTTTCGATGTGAATTGGATTCTCCTTGGAACATCTCTTCTCGAAGAATATAGGAGCGTACCGCAGAAGAATACGTTGGGTTTTCAATGACGCCTTTAATTCTAAGAGCATCGTTTGCGCTACGAGGACGCCCGTTGTCAATATCCATCCCACGGTCTTCAGTAATTCCAAAGCGGAATTCTTGAACAGGCGGTGTTTTAAATCTATTTCCACGAGCGTAGAACAGTTGAAGAGCTTTCAATCGATGCTGACCATCTGCTAACAAACCATCCGTATACATGGACATCATTCCGACAGGCTCATAGCCTGTTTTAATGTATGACTTGATAAGGCAGTCAACTGAAGCTTGGCTACAATACCGGTTTCTGTGGTTATTTTCTAACAAGGAATCGACAACGAATCGGTTAAGGGTTACGTTAACGGGTCCCTTGTATCCAGCTCTAAGAAGGTTCTGGATCTCGGTCGGGTTCGTGGCTTTAGGAATCTGATCATACTGAAACTCCGGTTTATTTTGTGTACGAGGGTTTTTCTTGTAACTTCGAATCCTTTTCTTCTGGTTACGTTTTGGGTCGTTGTTGTCGTCTTCAAAACCAAAAATGTTTTTTGCCATGTGTATCCTCCTTCATAAGGCAACCGATATGCAAAATCAAAGTTACTTCACTTTGAACAGGGAATACTATAACAAATCCAAAATAAAATCAAACACCGATGGGGAGCTTAATTCTGGGCGGTTTCTGGGCATATTAAGTATGGAACAAGATTGTTTTTTAAATTCTTTTATAAGGAGAACAATTATGAAACGACTTATTGACAAAGCAATCGCCAAAAAGAAAACTAACCGTCTTGCTAAAGAGCAAGAACTTTGGGCAAAAGTTTGGCTCGAAGCAATCGAGTCAAATAGCCCGAACGCTCCCTACTTTCTCCGTAACTATCGTAGTTGTGGAGAGAAAATAGTAGCCTTGATGACAGAATACGGGCTTCAACCCGGATTCAAATTCACTTGGTTTGACAAAATTATCTGTGGACTTTTTTATTGTTAGGAGGAAACTATGTCTGGACGTTTTACAAAGTCTCTGCACGACTCCATGCGGAGAAGAGCATTCTACCAGAATGCTCTGGATACGGGAGAGCAGATCCTCATCAACCCCACTTATTGGGATGAAGAGGATCAAGAACCAACCGTATTGGAAGCACGACCTTTAACCAAGGACGAAATCCGAGGACGTATCAACATGCTGAACAACCTCATTAACCTTAACCTTTATTGGCTCAACAAAATTAAAGCCAAAAAACAAAACAAGGTTAAAAAGGTTTAGTACAGGCGTAAAGAAAAGAACTGGTTAATTCCGGTTCTTTTTTTTTTAGCTATTACAACCTCAGATTTGCTATATATCTTATTATCCTGTACACTACAGTTTTACAATCCATTAATGCTATGCCAAATCGTCCATTAGATAGTATGATATTTGGGCAGCCTACGGATGTTGTGACGCCTCCTCCAAGCAACTCTGGGGCTGCCCCTTTTGATATGCCAGTTCCTTATCGAACCATTGGAGACATCGATAAGGAGAGAGACGCTATATTTCATATTGTATTAGATCAGGTATCTAAACTAGAGCCTGTTACCAATGCAAGATATACGCTGTCTCTATCTGACGTTAAGTATACAGGTCCACAAGTTCCTACGAAGGCAGACCATAAGAAAGCTCTTCTTAGTAACTCCTATCTAACCAGAAAGCTGTGGGGAACATGGACTCTTACAGATAATGTATCTGGAAAGCCTGTAGCTAAACGACAAGCAGTTATTGCTCATGTTCCTTATCTGACTTCTCTGGGGACGTTTGCGAAGGGAGGCAACGACTATACACTGGCTCATCAACTTCGTCTTAAACCAGGTGTATATACTCGATGGCAGGACAATGGTGAATTGGAGGCACATGTTAATGCAGAAGGTGGTTCAGGGCATCGTATATACCTAGAACCGAAGACGGGTATCTTTAAGCTCAAATTTGGCCAGTCTAACCTCCCAGCCGTTGACGTTCTTCAAATACTTGGAGCTACGCCAGAACAGCTTAAAGACGCTTGGGGCGAACAGCTTTATAATGTTAATATTTTAAAGACAGACCCCAAAGCCCTAAATAAACTATACGCTAAGATTTCTTTTGGTAGAGGAGAGGCTACTTCACCAGAGGAAAAGCGAGAAGCTATCAGAGCCGCTTTCGATAAAATGCGTCTTGATCCGGAAGTATCTCAGTATACTTTAGGTAAACCCTATGATAAGGTAAGTATTGACACTATCCTTACGACTACCAGAAAGCTACTTGACATTAATAATGGCAAAGCAGAAACCGATAGTCGTGATGATATGACCTTCCAGAAGATACTTGGACCAGAGGATATTCTTGCTGAACGGTTTACTAAAAGCGGCGCAGCTCTCCGACAGCAACTCTGGAAGCTCACTAAAACCGGACGATTAGATAAGATGCCGGGCGGTATCTTTGATAAACTAGTTGATTCTGCTCTTATTGGAACTGGGTTAGGTATGCCAATTGAGGAAGTCAACCCTGTTGAAATCTTTGATAACCAATTTAGAATTACTCGACTGGGCGAAGGAGGTATTGCTTCGCTTACCGCTGTTCCAGATTCTGCTCGTGATGTACACCCGTCGCAACTAGGGTTTATTGACACTATTCGTTCGCCTGAATCCATGAAGGTTGGCGTCGATGGTCGATTAGTCAATTATCTGAGAAAAGGCATTGATGGAAAGCTGTATACTGAACTTAGAGACCGTAAGGGTAATAAGGTTTGGCGTTCGGCTCAAGACGTTGCCTCTTCCGTAGTAGCTTTTCCTAATGAAATGGCTAGCGGTAAGAAATATGTAGCTGCCATCTCAAGAGGAAAGATGTTCATGGTTCCTCGGGATTCTGTACAATACGAACTTCCCTTTGCTCAACGTACACAACACGCTATTGGAAACCTTGTTCCGATGATGTCCTCTGTTAAAGGACAGCGAGCGGTTATGGCTACCCGTATGATGACTCAAGCCTTGCCTCTTGAGAATCCAGAAGCCCCGCTGGTACAGGCGGGTATGCCTAACCGAAAAGATATGAGCTTTGAAGAACTCTATGGCGAACACATGGGAGCTATCAGAGCTAAAGAAGGTGGTGTAGTTATCTCAGCAACACCGGAAAAACTCGTTTTTAAAAACGGATTGGGGGAGAAGAAAGAGATTGAACTCTATCACGACATGGTATTCAACCGGAAAACTGGATTTACCCAGACTCCGGTTGTTCATGCGGGTGATATTATTAAACCGGGTCAACTCCTTGCAAAGTCTAACTTTACTGATGACAATGGAACAACGGCTATAGGTCTTAATGCTCGTGTAGCCTATTTGCCGTTCAAAGGAAGAAACTGGGAAGACGCTATTGTAATCAGTAAATCCTTCGCCAACAGGATGTCCTCTATTCATTACTATAAGAATAAGCTGGACGTCGATCCTACTACGGTTGTAGGGAAGGAACGATTCTTAGCGGCTAAGCCGGGTAAATATACTAAGACGCAACTTGAGAACTTTACCGATAATGGAGTTATTAAACCCGGAACAGAGGTTCATACAGACGATCCACTTATTCTGGCATTAAATAAGATTACTCCTACGGAAGCTCAGTTAAAGGCTGGAAAGAAACCTTCTCTGCATGATTCTTCCTTGACGTGGGAACATCATGACCCCGGCATAGTTACTGACGTGTATGCCTCTCCCAAAGGTATGCAGGTAATCGTCAAAACAAAATCTGCTATGGGAGTTGGGGATAAGCTTTCTGGTCGATACGGAAATAAAGGTATCGTTGGATACGTTGCCGACGATGATGAACTTCCTTCACTTCCAGACGGTACAAAGCCGGAAGTTCTATATTCTCCATTGGCTATTGTTGGTCGTGTTAATCCTGCTCAAGTAGTTGAAGCATGGTTAGGTAAATGTGCCGCTAAGACTGGACACAGATATGCCATCAAAGACTTCGGGGATATTAAGAACTATGTAGAGTATGCCCGAGATGAACTCAAGAAGAATGGGCTTAAATCTACTGAAGACCTTATCGACGAAACCGACCCTGATAATCCTAAAGTTATTCCACATGTACTCTGTGGTAATTCCTTCGTTATGAAGCTTCACCATACGGTGGAATCTAAAGCACAGTCAAGAGGTATTGGTTCTTACTCAATGGATCATCAGCCAGCCAAGGGTGGTGAGGATGGAGCTAAGCGAATTGGAATTATGGAACTCAACGCTCTCTTAGGTCATGGAGCGGTTGAGAACGTTAATGATATGCGGCTTATCAAGGGGCAGCAGAACTACGATTACTGGAGACAGTATGTGGGTGGATATACTCCGCAAGCTCCTGCTATTCCTTATGTATATGACCGTTTTATCAATTATCTGAAGGGTTCTGGCATTAATGTCGTCAGAGAGGGTCCTCGATTTAATATTATGGCTCTTACTGGCAAGGATATTGATAATCTTTGCGGTAATCGGGAGCTTAAGGGAATCAAGGATAACCGTACTGGATTACAAACCTTGTCTACAGTAGCGTGGGATAATAATATGAAGACCGTTAAGGACGGTTTGTTTGATGAGGCTGCTACTGGAGGACATGGAGGCAATAAGTGGTCATACATTAAGATCGATGACAAGATGCCAAATCCCGTAATGGAACTTCCATTACGTCTTATGCTCGGAATGACTGAGGCTAAATTCCGAGACGTTATGGCGGGTAAAGAAGAAACAGCTTACGGCACGGGACCAAAGGCTATCTATGAGGCAGCTAAGCATCTGGATATTGATACAGAGTTAGAGAAAGCCCGTAGAGATATTGAGTCGGGTAAACGTACTTATAGAGATGCTGCGGTTAAACGTCTTGGATATCTTAAAACAGCTAAATCGTTAGGTCAGCAGCCTGTTGATTGGTTTACCGACAAAGTTCCGGTCATTCCGCCTTTCTTCCGCCCTGTAGCAGAGCTAGGTGGCTCGAAGCTCCCATTGGTATCCGATCCTAACTATTTGTATAAAGATTTATTTGACGCTAATCAAACCTACAAAGCGAACAAACAATGGTTTGGTGAAAAAGAATCAGGAGACTTAGCGCTGTCGGTATACGATAACTTTAAGGCGGTTACGGGTATTGGTGACCCAGTTACTACAGAAAGTAAATCTCGTCAAGCCAAGGGACTTCTTCAGGCAGTATTTTCAGCGAATGGTCCTAAATACAATATGATCCAGCGTCAGATTCTTGGTATGCCGGTAGACTTTAGTGGTCGTTCCATTATTGCTCCTGATCCTGACATGGATATGGATACCGTTGGGATTCCAGAGAATATTGCTTGGGATGTTTACAAACCGTTTGTAATTCGTCGTCTAAGACAGTATGGTAGAAGTGGTATGCAAGCCTTACAGGAAGTCGAAGATAGAACTCAGTCCGCAAAAGAAGCATTACAGAAAGAACTGGAAGCTCGTCCTGTAATTATGAACCGGGCTCCGACGCTTCATAAGTTTGGAATCTTCGCAGCTTTCCCGAAACTCACCGCTGGCGACCATATTCACATGAATCCCTTTGTTTGTGGTGGACTCAATGCGGATTTTGACGGTGATGCCATGCAATTCCACGTCCCGACGACCCGAGAGGCGGTAGAAGAAGCTATTGAAAAAATGCTTCCCTCTCGTAACCTGTTAGCTACGGCTACATTTAAGAACATGCCGGATATTACCAAAGAAAATTTAATCGGCTTATATGAATCTACTCGACCCGGAGCCAGTAAAGCTCCTGTAAGAACATTTGCTAATAAAGAAGAAGTGATTATAGCATATAGAGAAGGACGTATTGGTCCCGCAGATAGAGTGAGGATATTACACTAATGAATAAAGCATATTTTATCGTAAAGAAAGCAATGTCTCCGGGAGTAGCCGCTCTAATCTCTGCCGGTATTGGTAGTGGTATCGGTTATGGGATTGATAGCTGGCGAAAGGCGAATGGGTATGAGCCTGAAAATAGATGGATTGGTCCTCTTTTGATGGCTACGGTAGCCAGCACTCCTGCATTGGTTTATGGAATGGCTCGTCATACATACGATACTAATGCGGAAGGAAAGCATAGTATACCCATATATAAACGCTGGTTCATGAATGATACTGATTTCTGGAATAAGAGTAAATTTGCTGTTCCTAAACTTCAGAATTATTTAGAAGAACAAGAAAAGTTACTTCCAATTGATTTACGTATAGAAAGAGACAAAGCTCGTAAAAATAATATGAATACTAAAAAGGCAGACTTCCCTAGAATTGGCGATATTCCAGTAAATGACTTTAATCAGGAAATTTGGCTTGACGCTTCCAGAGGACGAACACCATTAGAAGCGGCTGGATTTGCTTCTAATATGATAAATCAGACAGCTCGTAGAATCAGTTCTGGATTAGTATCTCCGGGTCAAGTGATAAATACTATGGTAAATGCCGGTATTGGTTATGGGACTGCTTGGTTAGCGGGTAAGACTCTTGGGGCTTTAGCGGGTGTAAGCCCTGCTACTCAGAATAAATTACAAGAAATTGGAACATGGGGAGGCATTCTGAGTGGTATTCATAACGCAGCCTCTCATTATTAATAAATAATGGGTCTAAAAACTGAATACGGGATTGTAGAAAATCTCGATGTAAATACAGTCATCAAGAATACTTCTGGTGATGTTAATATTAACTCTGATCCTAGAGGAGCTAATATCATTCGTAGTAACCGTCTGGAAGCTAACAGAAGTGAGCTTGTAAGAGGGATTATTATGGAGGTATGCTCTTCCCTCTATGCTTACAAAGTTGCTCTGGAAGGAGCCAGAGGCGTGGTCTTATGTTGCGCTCTTCAAACAGGTGGAGCTAACTCTAATATGATCTTTGACAGTAGCTGCTATTCTGAAGGTACTTCTGTTTTAGTATCGATAGCTCCTCGACACAATAGCGGTATTATTCTAGGCGCAATTCCATTTGAGGCTGATGGTAGCAATGTAGTAATCCGGGATCGTATCTCTAACGCTTCACAAAATACGCCCGATGTTTCAGATAATGCCTGTATGAGCTTAGCGACAGAGGATAATCCCTATGTAGGATTAAAAAACTTTGCTATGGGAGAACCGTTAGACGTTACCTCTGTGGGGTCTAACGGGCATATTACCGCTACCGGAGCGAAGACTCATTTAAATCCATTTATGATTACCTCCTCTGTAAATGACTATACAGGAATGTGGCAATTCGTAGAGGACAGTCTTCTTCGCCTTTCGGGGTTAAATCTTCAAATTCGTTCCTCAGGCAGTGAGTGGGAGTTTCTTAATGATAATGGAGAGTTTCTGGAATATCAAGGAACAGCTATCTATCCATGGGAACAGATTGGCAAGATTACACCTCCTTCTGGTTCAGAAGAAACCATTAAACAAACTCCACAGGAAGAGTATAGAAATGAAGGAACTTGGAAATCCTATGTAGAACCGGCTGAAGATAAGGCAAAGCCATTCCATAGAGTAGCTCAATACGGTGGTTGGTTGGGTCAAGGGAGATTTAAGCAGATAGTAGCTCCTGATCAGTCTAAATTATGGTCGTTATTTGAAGATAAAGAGAAGCTACAAGGATTAACACGATTAGCCGAATCCCTTGACGGTTGGATTAGTTCTATCTCGGCTAACGGTGCATTCATCGGTAAACGAGGGTTGATTCCATCCGTAGCAAGAGTAAATCGACCCGATGAAACATCTACCGAAATAGGCGATAACCCGGGCAACTACGATAAAACAAATAAGTTTGAAGCAAAGCCTGAGATTCCGGTTTCTGATCCGCCACTCCCTATGGAACGGATAATGGGTCTTCAAGACTATATTGCCTATCAACAAAACTTTAAGGATTTAGTCCCATTTTTACAGCATAAAAACGATTATTATGTTCCAGAAGATTCGGAATTAAATGAAGGACTGTCCAGATTTGCACGTTTTTCAGAACTTTCTGGTAAGCAATTTACTTCTGTGCCAGAAGGGAACAATGTAAATATCGTTTACGGTGGTGATATTCCTGATCGTAAAGTTAAATTGAATCCTTCTGAAGCTGGAGTGGCTTGTCTTCCAGATGGCAGCGTGGTTATCTATGGCGGCTGCGGAGAAGAAATCCGTATGTCTGGCGGTTCTATATTTTTAGATGCTCCTGGAGGTATTTGGCTTAAATCTGGTCGTGAAATGGTACTGTGGGGTGGAAAAGACGTAGAGATAAGAGCCAAGGAGAATATGGATATTTCCACTACCAACGGAAGTGTTCGTATTAAAGCGGAAGAGAAGCTCAGTATGCTGGGTGGAAACGGGGGTAAGGATGGCGTCTTAATTGAGAGTAAAGGAACCTCTAATACCTATGACTTTACCGAAGGCGGCGATAAGGATACTTTTGGCGGTATTCTATTGAAGTCTGAAAAGGGGGTTATAGGAGCTTTGGGTTCTACTATATATCTTCGCTCTGGTGTTATGGATGGCGGAGACGGTATTTTCCTCGACGCCAATAACGGTGAACACTCTATTTACACTATGTGTAATAGCTATGAAAATTACGTCGAGGACTCCTTTAACATTCATTTCTCTAATCTTAAAACGGGTACAGTAGATGCCGTAGATAAGTTCACAAAAGAAAATGTCTATTTAAACGGAAACACTACAGTTACGGATAATATTTGGGTTGGTAGTTCTATATACGTTGGATATGACATGTATGCCAGTGGTCATGTCTTTACCGGAAAAGCTAAGGATTACAGTTTGTATGTCGGGGACTATTCTATAGGGGAACGACAGCTAAAGAAGAATATTGAAAGCATAACCGACAAGATTACAGAAACGCTTCCTCAGGATTCAGCAGAAAACTATAACAATACTATTACGTCAAATTTAGCTTCTGAGAAACACATAGCTAACGAAGCTACCATTGTAAACAGCAGTTTTACCTTCAGAACAACTGAAGAATATAACCTCCCAGATGAGTTTGCGGTTTATGAGGCTAGGTGGCAAAATATAACGGATAATGCCGGTCAAACCGTAGGAAAATGGGAAGAAAAACCTGTTAAAGATGCACAGTATGATGAAACTTACCCGTTCCCGGGAAAAGAAGCGTTTACAGAACCGGGCAAATATATAACACAAGCGTGGACACTAACTGATTATTCCACTGGGTTATATAAGGATCGTTGGTCTGTAGACGACGCTGCATTAGACTATAAAGACCCTGTGTATGGGGAACAGAAAAAGAAATCGTTAAACGAGTATCCTGTTATTGGCTAAATTGGAGGAGTACAATGCCTGAACAAACTAACATCGAACAATTTAACATGGACATCATTTCAGCGGCGAATCAGCTTCGTCCTGATAAACCTGAAATGATGGAATCCCGTCAGCTTATCCCGTTCTTTCAGGGGTTGGGTATGACAGACGAAGGGATTGTTCCCGGAGGGCTTAGGGACTACACTACAGAGGTTCTTTCAATTTTAGGGTTGTCCCCTACGATTGAGAACCTCAAAACGATTCTGGAACTTCCAGAAGTTCAAACTACGCTCAAAAGTGCGATTGCAGCTGCGAATCGTGTCTATGAAACACAGAAAAACACCTCAATGCCTGATATGAGCAATATCCAAGGCATCTCTGAGGACAATATGAAAAAGCTGGTTCAGATGGCTGAAGCTGAACAGGCTACCGTAAATGCTCAAACCTTTGCCGAAAAGTTAGAGCCTGAGTCGGAACCTGAACCCAAAGCGGAGGAAACTCCTAAAGAAGAAGAAAAGCCTTCTCCTTTCAAGAAGGAAGAAGATCCACCTGTTTTATGCCCTCGATGCGGTTGGAGAACTAATACTCCGTATAAACCCTATAAGGTTTCGGAGGAGGACAAGATGCAGTTTGTATACAGCATTATGCAACGAGTTCCCTTTAAGAAAACCTTTGGGCTTTTTGATAATCAGATGAAGGTTACGTTCCGCACTAAGACAACGGAAGATGACGCTATCATCATGTCTCAGCTTAAGCGGGACTTAGCGGAAGAAATTTACGGGGATCCCAGTTCCATTACCTTCTATTCAAACCTGTATGAGCTGTCGTTGATATTGGTTGATATTCAAGGACCTGTACCAGACGATACAAAAGCCTTTATTAAACCAGACTATAAGGATTATGCAGAACAGAAGAATGGTCTGAGAGAGTATTCCAAGGCGGTTACTTCACAATACATTGGAACAGAAGCGTTGCTTCGTCTTATCAGCGAACATTACCGAGCCTTTACGGATATGTATCGAGCATTAGTAGACGAGGCAATCACTGAAAATTTTTACAATCCGGCGTAATTCGCCGGTTAATACAAGCGTCAGCTCCGTATTTTAGGGAAAAGATAGAATTCGATACTATTGAAGGCCGTCTTTACAGATATTTTGTACTCAGTGAAATTCGACGTCAGAATATCGTTAAAGGATATACGTTATCCCGCCTTGCTACTCTGGATTCGGATGACGAAGAAAGCTTCAATAAATTAAAAGCCGTATTATACAACATTGATCCGGGATTAGAGTTAGTTCATCCACAAGCTGAAATAAAGAATTCTGTTGAAGATATGAAACAGTTTTATTACAAGCAATACGGGGTTCCCGGAACAGCCGAATTTTATAAGAACCTAGATAATATAAATAAAGAGTAGCAATGCCTCTACCTCCCACTAATATATTTGAAGTTCCGGATCAGGGTCCTTTATTTACTGGATTTGATACTCTCTGGGAATCTATGCAAGTATTAGGGTATGCTTGGTCTGGGCTACCCTATCGACCAGCAGGTCATCTTACTTCTAATGGCGACCTATGGCAATCTATGCAGTCTGACCTTGGCACTGAATTTACTAGTGGTTCAATGGGGCTTGCTAGAAGTTTAGACCAAAGAAACTTTTCTTTTAATTCTTCTTTAATTGCTACTAAGATTATGGCGTCATTACCGGGAGGTATGGGTAATGACCCAAAGACAAAGGCTACTGTTCTACAAATAGCTAATTATGCCGCTAAGTATGGACCTATGGTTCTTAGTTCTTTAAGGGCTAATTTAGGTGGAGACAACGACCCAACGGGAGCTATGGGGGTGATTCTGGATACAGCAGAATCCGCCTTAGACGCTATGTATGGTCCCATGGGCTCTATTGCCTCCGCTCAGTCTATATTATCTGGCTCTATGCGAAATACCGTCGATTTATATCGACGTGATACTCGTTTACAAACTTACATTAAAAATAAATATGGAGGAGATGGAAAGACCTTAGGTTATACTGCTAGAAAAGAGGCATCATATTTGGCATTGGAAGCACAAAGAGGCGTTAATACGGGTCTTAACATAAGTAACGATAACGCCATTAAATATACTTCTGATTACTTGTTAAATCCAATTAATACAGATAGGATAGAATATCTTAAAGGAGATTTGGCTTTACAGAAAGCAACCGAGTTTCGTTCTAATTTAATGAGTGGCGCTGCCGAATCTAGGGCAATCGACTCTCTTATAGAAAGTCGAGGTTATAATGCAGCTCAAACATCTGCTTACCGTAATTACGCTACACAATTAAATGGCTATGAAAATCTTCAAAAAGATATTATTGCCACTGGAGCATTTGGAACGTATGACAAAGATAAACCCTTTTCTAGCTATGATCCGAGTTATTTTAAGCATTATAACAACTGGACTGGTATGATTAATGCCATGTCTGCCGAGCAAGAAAGATTACGAGGAATAGATAATCCAGAAGCTAAAGAACGCCTCGAAAAGATAGAAGGAGTTAGAAAACGACTAGAATCTCTACGGGATGCGCAAGATGCCGCAACAAAGGCGGGTCTATCCAAAACAGATATAGATAGTGCACGATCTGATTTAGATAAAGCAAGAACCGCTGAGATAGCGAAGGCATTAAATAAGAACGGTATTACAGATGCAGATACCGTTGCGGATTTAACTAAAGCTATTGATTTAAGAACACAATTAGAACAAAGAGGCATCAATGTAGATGATTTAGCAACGGTTGAAGCAAGAGAAGAATTTTATAAAGGCGATAAGGATGAAAAAACAAAGAATTTAGTACGTCAGTTTTTTAAAGGGGATAGTAAAACAGGTTCCTACTATTCCAGATCTGAAGCGTTCTTTAAATCTAATGAAGGTATTGAACTAGCGAAAATAAACGCAGCCTTTTCTGGTTTTACAGAGGCGGCTCAACAAGGACAGGAAGCTCTTCAAAAATGGATAGCGGAAAATCCAGAATATGCCGCCATAGTGGAAGACGGTACTACCGCTTTACAAGCAACCGAACGAAATAGTATGAAGGGATACAGTATGCTTGAGGCGGCGTTTTCGGCTACCAATTCCACTATAGGAGGACAAGCTATTACAAGTCCTGAACAGGTTCATCAGATTGCTAATATGTTCCTTCAGTCAAACTGGGGACATTTTTCTAACGAGGATAGAGATACAGAATTCGCTCGTATTGGCTACGGCATGATGGCTTCAAATACTAATGCCGAGCAAGCTGTACAATATGCTGGGCAAGCTGCAAAAGCGGCAAAAGAAGTGGGGGCTAATGTAACTACTGCCAGTGTCTATGGTGTTCAGGAAGCTATGTCTGCTAAACAATGGGCTCTTAAAAATAATATATCCAGTGAACTATTGCCTTCTCTGGTTGGACGAGCTGCGGGATTAGCTCCTAAAACTTTGTTTGGTCGTGGACTTAACGCTGTTCTGTTTGGAATATCCAAAGATAAAGTAAATCAAATTCAGGATAAACAAACGAGAGCTATTGTTCAAAAGGCATTAAATCAAGAACAGCTTACTATAGAGGAAATGCAGTATCTTGAAGGTAATGCCGAAACTGCTCTACAAGATGTAGGCTATACTGACCAAGCTATTCGCGCTATGGAAGAGATGGATCATTCAAATCAGGGATATTATAAATACTCTGTAAGCCAAGCTACTCGTTCAATGTTAGCCGGATCTAAAGAAGATTTATTAGATGGCATGAACATATCTGAAAATACGTTAAGAGAGGCGGGTAGTAAGTCTGCATTTAAAAATGAAGCTATTCAAAAAGTAATATTTGAAGCAGCATTTAATAAAGATAATTTAAAGGCTGAAAATGCAGAAGAGTTAAAGCAACAGATAATACGTGAGGCAAAGAAAGCGGGAGCTACAGATGAAGAGCTGCGTGATTTAAAACGAATTGATGCTAAACAATATACCTTGGCTGTTAATTCTAATATGAATCATTATAAGGCAGTTAATAATCTTACTTCTGATGAGGATGCAATAGCCCTAAGAGGTTACGGAAAGAACACTGATACTGCTACGAATAATCAGCTTGCGGCTGACTTATATAGTTCTTTATCAAAAGGAGAAACTAATGCCTTCTCCAGAGCTTTAGCTGAATTAAAGAATAATCCTAACGCTACCCTTGCGGATTTACTCAAGGTAGCTAAAAGCCATAATTTAGACGATAAAGAGAAACAACGGCTTGCTACAGTAGCGTCTTTAGGCGGTATGCTTGGAGATGCTAATTTTAATTTAGGTACGGTATTCGGTGAAGAACAAACTAAATCGCAAGAAATATTCTCCAAGTTAGTAAAAGGTACTGGAAGTGCTGAAGTTGCCGAGCAATTAATTCGTAACCGTATTACCGGAGAGTTGTCTGATAGTGAAAAAGACTATCTTGAATTTGCAAAGGAAGCTGGGGATTTCTCTGATGAGGATTTTGAGCAGCTTGTTTCTGTAACTAAAAGAGGCTATGAAAAAGCTATAAGCATTATTGATAAAAAGCCGGAGGGAGATAGTACAGAAATTAATGCTAATGAAGTTAAGACTCCAGGAGCTATTATAGGTAGTGGTAAGAAGGATGACTCTAAAGGGGGAGATAACGACAAAAAAGGAATGGGCAGCTTACCTATACAGGATAATGCAGTAGTTGTTTATGTTAAAAATGTGGAAGATTTTAAAGAGAAACCTGTAGCCGCACCAGCACCCGTGGTAGGTTAATCTTCTTTAGATTTACTTTCGTAGTCTTTACTAGCCAGATTGCCTAAATAGTTAATCCGTTCAGTTAATACGTAATGTAAGGCACCCTCGCTCCAGCGCATACTTTCCATATACCCGGTAGCTAAGGCTCTGGGTAGACTGCAATGGCGTATTCTATAAGCTTGTTCGTCCGCTTCAATAAAAGCGTTCTGCATTTTAATAGTAGTTTGCTCAATTGGAGGGCGAACTTCTTTAAGTCGTTCAGTATACGCTTCCTGTAAGTCGGATCTCTCGAACTTCTTAGGTATGTTCTCTACGTCTAGGCAGGATACTTCTTCCGCTGTAGAGGGTTGGAACCATCCTCTTTTTAGTTTACTCTTGATGTCATCTAACTCTTTTTTAGCTTGGGTGATTTTATCCTCTAAGAGTTGACTGTAGGAATCGTAGAGTTTTACTTCTGGCTTATTCATTTCCGAACAGGTTGAATTGAAGTTCTGAGTTTAATGCTTCGTCAATTTTCTTACGTTGCTGACTAATAGCGGCTGTTGAAATTTTTAATTCTTTGGCTATCTGAGCTGGAGTTTTTTGTTTGAATCCGTGCATCCCATATAAACGTTCCATAATAGCCTTTTTTCTATCATCCAAAGAATCGTAAACGTATTCTTCCCAAGCATTCTGTTTTGACATATCACCAAGAATATGTGTAGATGGGGATAACGGAGCGCCTTCATCATTTCTAAGCTGGGACGTTGACATCGGCAAGGCCGCCTGTCGAAGTTTAGCTATTCGCTTCATGGACAGACCAGTATAATCTGACAATTCTGTTGTAGATGGAACTCGACCTAAAGAATCTTCTAAATCTTTTTCAGCACGTTCCAGATTCTTTTTATCCAGTACAATAGCTTCCGGAATCTGGATAATATTATTAGCTTTTCCGAGTACTCGATTTAACCCCATTAATTGAGAATACAGATAATTTCCTAGTTTAGCTTTATTAGGGTCATATCGATTCAGCGATTGAATAGCTATCATACGTCCCTTAGCCAGCAATACCGGATTCTCCGGATCAGCTCCAGCAGCGGACAAAGTTTGTTTTATCAACGGTAAAACAGAATAACTAAGCGCAGCTCTAGTTTGCGGAGTTGGATTAGACTTCCAACTATTATATACGTCAGTATATTCAGGTTCTAAAAGGCTCATGTTCCTACGAATTGTTCTTTATAAAATCCAATCCCACCTTTAGGGTTTTCAATAGGATCGTCAATTGTTTGTGAATCTCTAATATTGGTAAGAACCAATGTAGTTGTACACGGATTACTACCAGCAGAAAGATGAAATTCAGTACTTACAACAGTACCATACATTATAATGTCATCGTCGCCAAATACTTTAGTATGGTATTTTATCATGTCCCCGGGACCAATATCTACTCTAAGCGGTGTAATTATTACAGCAGAGGTCGTATTGTACGCACTTACTAAATAAGCATATCTAGCGTAATTTGCTCCTAAATATTTTAGATTTTCTTCTGCATTATGTTTTTTCACATTATTCTTAGCGGCGGCATCTGCCTGGTTTGGGGTTCCCATAAAATCTATTTGTTTTGGTATAGTCATAATATGGGCGGGGGAACTGTAGGACATCCATTCAGGCCAGATAATAGTCTGAACGTCTCCTACTCTATCCGGCATATCTTTATCAAAAGGATAATGTCCTACCTCATAGTATCGAGGATCACCACTAACAGAACCGGTGGGATCAGTAGGGGCTGGTGATACACAAATTAGTCTAGCCAGTCTATTCATAGGGACGGGCGAAGACCTAACTTGAATAATTTCGGAACTTGTTATTTCTTTAGCCTTTTCTTTATCTATAGTGCAAGGAGTAGGTATAAGACGGGCTGTACTCGGCGTAGGTCTAACAGAAAACAAAAAAGCTGGACTATAAGTTCCTACAAGTCTATTCCAAGCGCTAATACCGGCAAACTGACCAATATCTTCTCTGCTTAAAAACCTCGCAATTGCTCGTTCAAGATCAATACTATCTTTACTAGGTAAGTTTTCTAGTTTAAGTGTTTTATCTGGAACGATATTACTTAAAGCTTTTTTAATTCGTTTCCTTTTTTTATCTACATAAAGATGCTTATTATTTTTATCATTCTGAGATTGTTCTAATATATCTTCAAATAGAACTTTAATACCTTTATCCCAAACGTCTCCTATATCTTCTTTAATCTTAATCTCTTTGACGGTAGTCCATTTCCCGTCTTTAGCCCGATTCAAACTATTATACGCTTGTAAAGCCAGTTCAACCGGTGTACCCAATTGACAAGCCGTTGAATACATAGAAACATCAGCTAAGTCAGAGAGCCAATGTACTATAGAAAGAGTTATACCTGCATTAACAGCAGTAACCTCTGTAGTCGGTGGCTGAAGATAACCTTTAAATATTTCAGCAGGTTCTGACTTATAAATCCCAAAGTAATCCGGTTTTCCTTTAGGCATATATTTTTCAGACCAGTTATCTAAATCGACCTTATCTTTATCCGAGGCAAATGAATGAACTAATTGAGCGGTTACTATTACAGGTACTCGTTTTCTAGCTCCTTCGAATACTATATCTAAATCTGTGTACTTTTCCTTCTTAGTATTAATCCATACGCCTAACAAAGGGACTATTTTTGCGACAGGAATAGAATTAAGAGCAAAGGATACAGAAAATTCGGCTAATTCACATAGCTCTTTTTTTCGTTTCTCAAAGCCTTCTTCACTGTACCAAAGAACGAGTCTAAAACGACGTTCGCGAATAGCAGTCTTTTCCTTTTTCTTTTTCATACCAGTATCCCATAGAAACTAAGAGTAAAGGAAGCTGCATTATCCATTTTAGGAGAAATGGATATAGAAAGGGAACGTAGATAACCCTTAAACACCTTTGAGTTAAATACTAACTTACAAGGTTTTCCCATTTTTTTGACATTAGTATTCTCATACCAATTAACTATCTGATCAAAACCGTTATTCCTTGCGTTGCCATTACAATTCTTAACAGCGAATCCACTTACATTAATCTGATATGCACTCTCCCCTCCTACATAGAGATATAGAGCTTTACCTAGAGTTGGCGTTAATGAAACGTTCTCAGCTTTTTCTATACTGGCAGAGATTATTATTCCGTTAAGCCTATTTCTTCTATCGTTAGAGATTTGATCTTTTCCCTTCGGAGGTTTAATTACAATAGATATAAACGGGGATAGACTTCCGGTAGAAGAAAAATCCAATGTTTTTCTTGCGCTGCTACCATGTTGAAATAAACTTACCTGTCCCATTAGTTCCCCTTCTTTTTAATTGGTATTGGCGGATATTTTATATCCAGCATTTTCTCTGCTTCTTCTGCTTCTCCTGAAATAGAAGCGTCTACGACTTCTCCTACCTTTAATTCTACAGGCGACGACATATATCTGGAAACAGCATTTGGTTTCATCTGTTTCTTTTCGATGGGATCTGTACCGCCCACTCGCCATGGAAGCTGTTCAAACAATGCTTCAATATGCTTTAATATATCGCCAGAAGCTCCACCGTTGGCAGCGTCTTCCATTTTGTCCAACCTCATCAATTCAATAGCTGCCTCAACTACTCCGCCTTTTTCCTTATAGGCTTTGGATAAATCTTTTGAAATTGCTGACGCTTGGATTCTTACCGAGTTTGAAATATCTCTGTCTAAACAACTCTGAACCATTTCAGGAGTTGTAGCTACTGGAGGATTGATTGACCTATTCATTACAGCCTTTAATACTTCATAACCACCGTTATTATAGGCATAATGCTTCCAGAGCTTATCGTAGTCTTTGTAATTGATAGCCTGTAGGTCAGAACCAATTACATAATTTCTAATATATGATTGGCGATCCAATCTTTCTCTTACGTCAAAGAATAATGCCTCGTAAGCTAGGATTACGTCCTCAGTAGTTCCTACGTTTACTGCAATTTCAGCAGCTTCTACGTTAGCGAGTACAGAGGCTTCCAGTTCCCATCTAAATAGACTGGAATCATCTTCAAATATTCTTAGAGCTTGATAGATGTCGCTATATACAGAAATAAGTTCTGTATTGCTTAATGGATTAGAATCACATTCATAAGAAGTTAGAAAGTCTAACGCTCTGTTTATCCAAGTTGCTCCGTCTCGAGTATCGAGTGCAACTGTCGCGCCCGGTTGAGAACCGTCGCGTATGCCCTTAACCCGTTGCCATTTCCAGTCGGGCGCTCGGTCTATGGAAAACGAATAGCATTGCATTAGTTGAGTTGGTCTGGAACTGCATCAGTTTGAACTTGTTCAGCGGTATTATTCCGTTCAACCCATGCCATATAGTATTTATGAGAGACAACGAAACCGCCAGTGAGAATAAAGAAGAAGATTAGAATTGCAGCTACCCATTGACTTATTGAGTTAGCGTATTTTGGAACTACTATTGCCCGTTGAATCGCCGGGATCTCCTCCTCCGGTATTATACAGTTAGCTACTACGTTACTGCCATCATAAAGCCACAGTTTATTTCCGTTTTCATAAGAAAGACTGATTACACTTCCAACGGAATTACTCTTTCTTACTTGGTCATCAATTTCTTTAATATCCTCGGGAAAATCTGAGTAGTAAATAAGCGTATCTGTATTATTAAGGTACTTATTCAGCTCCTCGTTATTCTCGCAAAAATTAATTGATTTCGTATTAAATACGTCTTCCAATCGATAAAGCTCAGATTTCAGACGGTCTACTGTGGGCTTTCCAGCTGCAATTAGTAGCTTTTGCATAATTTATTTATCTCTATGTATGAACGTAAACAACACGTCATACAGCATTTTAATTAAAATATTAAATATCGGGACTACAAGAGCCATACGGAAGGTAGCTACAATTCCACCCACTCCTACGGCTAATCCCGAAAATTTCTCGCCAACAAACCAGTCTATACCCATTGTTACGCATGTTCCCAAGAGCATACCTTGGAACGCTGCGGCAATAACAGCCCTTTGAGTAATCGCGCAGGACGCTCCTAGCAAACCGGCTATACCACAAAATGCGCCTCCAATAGCTAAAAACAGGATATATGATACGTCGAACATTCTATTATACTACTTAGAACGCTTAATTTCTGCAAACCTATCCCTTAAAGTAATTAAGTGATCAAGGTCTATTGATATTAGAAAACTTTTGTACTTGCGATTATACTGTTTAACCAGCTTATCTGCATATTCTCGCTTCCCAGGTGTTGTACATAGGTATATATGTTTAGGCGTCATACCTAGTTTTTCAGCCGTTTTATTGTATGCCAAAAAGAGCTTTCCAGCTACCGTTAGGAACGACGGTTCAAGGTACTGTATATGAGAGGGAGAGATAATTATGTTCTGAACCGGAATACCTTCTTCCATAATCATCTCAAACAGAGATGTATACCGTTTAGCCTTATGTTCATGCCATACCTTTGAGAGTTCTTTTACTTCCTTTCCTATATATAGATATTGAGGAGTATTAAAGAATCCAATTGGAATCACGAATTCCTTTTTAAGTTTCTTAGCTAGTTTAATAATGTCTTTAACATGGAATAACGCAGAACGTTTTCTATAGAAAGCAGGAAAGATTTTATTCTTTTGTAGCTCCTCTTTAAGTTCCTTTTCTTTGATAGATAAAAAAAAGGATATTTGTTTACAGTTGAGAAACTGGGCTGAATAATATTTATTCAGACCTAATCTGGCGTTAGCTTCTACCGGAGAATATAAAAAGCGAACATTCCGAGTCTTTTCGGAATGTTCAAAATCGGCCTCCTCCGACTGATTATGAATGGACCACTTAGCCTTGGACTGGCGATCCTCCTCCATTTCTTCCTCCTCCCATAAAATTAGTTGAACCAATATCTTTGAACTTTGCTAATGAATCAAAATTCTGACCAGTTCCTGGCATGTTATCACCTTCCATCCGATGCTTCCACGCGAACATATCTGTAGCTCCTTGATACCCAATACCCCAATAATAGGGCTTCTTCATTATACGAGCTAATCCTTCGTCTATTTTAGGAGTAGCCTTTGAACCAGCAGTTTTACCAATGAAACCTGTATTCCCGTTAATAATAGATTTAGTTACCAGTTTAAGAGCTTGGCTCATCTGTCTATTATCTAAATAGCTAGGGGGAACGTTAAACTGCATAGCAATCTGTTTTGCTACAGGGTTTACATATCTATAAGGAGTAGCTTGCTGCTGCTGTTGTGTCTTACCGGCTGCTAATTTAAGTAAATATCTACGGGTCATAGGTTCGAAATCCGTTTTTAAAAACGGATTAGTAACTAATGTAATCTCTCCCAACAAGCATATCGGCTACTTGTTTCTGCTGTCCTTCAGGAATCGAAGACAGGAAAGCTACCTTATACAGAGCGTAATCATGGCTGATATTCTTTACAGTAGTATCAGAGTCAAAAGAGTAAATAGTCTCTCTTGACATAGTTACTGGGGGTAAAGTAGCAATGCTATTACAAGCGGCTTGTTTGATAAAACTTTGGTTTCCGTTCCACCTAGCGCATTTCTGATGATAGCACCAATCCTGAATCCTCGGCGCCGCATACTTGGCTGGCATATAAGGATTATAGACAGAATCTGAAACCAGGAGTTCTTTAAATCGTTCGTTAGAAAGTGGACCAATAACTTCCCCAATTACAGAAGCTTCTTTCACTGGGAGTCCATATTCAAGCTGAACGAATTGGGTAGGTGTTAGACAGATATGAGCGTCATTAAGACCTTTTGTAATTGCTCCCTGTTTGTATTGCCATACCGTTTCAGGGTTTGTAAGAGGCTTAACGTCAATAACAGGGAGATAGGTGGCTACCTTAACCCAGGCTTTATTGTCGTGGAAATCAGTAACTGCATCGAATAGAACTCTCAGAAGTTTAGTATTGGCATTTTCTTGCTGATAGTCATAACCAGCTTTCTTTTCCGGCATTGACATCCCATACAGTTCAGCTAATTCAGCTCCTCCCATAGTCGTATCTGCCGATGCTTTCTTACAGAATCCGGAGGCATAGGCGATTCGGTCGGCAGGAACGAATACATGAGAAATGTCGAAAAAGTATGGCTTAGTATTATCCGCATGAAGGTGATGAAGTTCTCCGCCAACTTTTACAATCTTACCAAGGTTCTCTTTAAGACCACCGGCTTTGCAATGTCCTCCGTCCTTGACATCTTCGCAATATTCTTCTCTAGTACTGGCTTTATTTCCACAATAAGAGCAAACGTCGAATGGAACGCGGCAGTTATGACTAACTAAACCAGCTGCAGAGTATGAAGGATCGTCTTCGACCTCAAAGTTATATACTACTGTATCAACAATATGGTCTTTTTCAATTTTCTTAATCCGGTAGGCATAAAGGCCATTACCGCAATCGCGCATTGAAGCACCAAACTTCGGAGGAGCTTGTTCCTCAAAGCGGAATTCTCTTGCTTTTCGAGAATATTTAGATAACCGATTTAAATAAGATCGAGAGATATTTAATGTATATTCATCTCCAGAATTAGGCATTCCGCTGGTGGGACAGCTTGCATGATCTATCTTATAGATACTAGCTCTAATACCCATAGAAAGAAGCAAATCTCTGCCCTGTAAGGCTAAGTTAGGGTTGCACATTGACCAATGACCACCCTTAGCATCACAAAAACCATCACCATCCATCCAAGCGGCTAAGAAAGCTAGTTTAACGTTTTCCGGAGAATTAAACATCTCGGGTGGAATTCGCTTGTTCTTGACGCCATGTCCGATATATTTATCGAATAATTCAGCAAACTCCTTATTATGAACATGTACACCCATAGCCAACTTGGAACCACTATGAGGATGAGTACTCACTTTAAGAGATGGAAATGCTATTGCCATCATTTTAGGCAATAACACAGGTAACTCATCATTGATATTACATGTAAATTCCACCGCTCCTGAAGGCTTACCATGACTATAACAGGTGTTTCCTTCCGCTAAGTAATAGCCGAGCAGAACTCCAATTTCTTCACTATCAAAGTGTTCTGAGCAGTTAGAATAAGTAATAGGTTTACATGCGATATAGTCTTTAACAACCAATTCATCTGCCCGAACCCAATCTATTGGTGCACTCTTAAATATATAATCAGGACGTAATCTTGATTTAAGATTTTTAGGTGCAATTTTAGCTGCCAAAAGATGATCGGCGGTAATTTCAAGAGGAAAAGGTAAACCAGCAAAATGAATCTTGTAAGTATCACCAGTATACTTACGACGATTTATCTGAGTAACTCGTTTCCAGCCGCTGTCCTTTGTCCAAACATAGTCATCAGTAGTAATATCTTCGATGGCTACGTAGCCTCTATCACGAGTAAGAATCGGATATTTAGGGTCGCGGACGCAAGCCATGCTACAGGCAAGCGGTTTATCTGATTCCAGTTTATCTAATTCTTTATCAGCTACATGACCCTTATTTCTCTTAGCGGCTTCCTTTGTTCTGTTCAATGCAACTATAAGTTCTACTCGACTCATATCTTCATTGAACGCCGACGCCTTTACTACACCATAAGAATTTTCAGGATCAGTATTTTTGTGGTTTCGATAAACCTTGGCATCCTTAACAAAATAATGGTGATAATCCTCACAGGCTTTTTTCTTAAACCCGTCGCCATTTCGGTTAGGTCCGTAATCTTCAGTTGTACCTAAAGCGATTAGATGAACCAGTTCCTCCCCCGGATTCACTTTAATGGAATCTACTGTATCTAACAGACTACCGGAAGCTCTTTTCACGAATTCTTGTCTATCAGCTCCCACTAATCCTTCAGACGAAACTTTGATGATAGAACCCAGAGGCTCATCACCCCAATCAAAAGAACTGTTATCTACAATCTTCAGCATAATTTGGATAGCGTATATATGAACTATATAATGACTTTATTGATTAATTCACTCTAACATAAATAGATAAAAAGAACAAAATGCCAACTATAGCTGACTATCTCGACGATGCTCCTAAAAGAAAGACAGATAACTTTCAAGTAGATTTATATTATCTGCATGTGCCTAGAGCTATAGTTAAAAGAGCTGCAGATGACTCTCCCAGAGATATTTTAAATAAACTTACTTGGGGAGATAAAGTAACTGGCGGTGTACCTACAAATAATTTGTTACCGGAAATAAAGGATCCTAATTATAAAGGTCTTTATAGATTACCGTATTATGTTAGCAACTTAGCCGGTAATAAAAATTCTGGAAGTGAACCCACGTTTATAGAAAAAGAACTTGGTGGTTCAGGACAAATCGGAGATTTTTTAGTAAGAAGAAAATTTTGGCAAGGAAGAAACGCTCCTATAGACGAGACTATTATGGGGCGTACATGGCACGGGGATCCAACACTACATAGCATAGCAACAAACTTAACTCAAAAAGCTAAAGAAAACGGGATGCCAGAAAAAGCACTTTCTGGTTTATATAACGTATCTACACAAATAAACGATCATACGGGAGTGCTGCCGGGAACTAAGTTTTACGGTCCGGGAAACGCCGCAAAAACAATGGGTGGCTTTTTAGATTCTTTAGTTACAGATGAAGAAGTAGAAAACTACCGTAAGAGTTTAAATTTATCTGATGAGGAGATACAAAAGTACGTAGACGCCTATCGTGATGCCTATTTCCGGCCAGAGGTAGAGGCTAACGATTACAAAGATAATTTTTATGGTTGGCTGGATCAGAACCCGGGATTAAGAGGAGCGCTTCGATACGCTACACCTTGGTTAGCTTACGGTATCCCGCTTTCTGCTATTGGCTCTATGATGGGAACTAATGCTCTGTGGGGACCTACTCTTTTAGGAGCAATAGGGGCTGGCGCTTACGGCTACGGGGTTGGTAGCGGTTATCTTGATGAATTTTCCAAATCTGACTTTGGAAAGATGTTAGATACTATTCATTCTACAGCTAATAAACCTATCGGCTCTATTGTGAATTATATCAACGAGGATGCTGGGAGACTATTCAATAGAGTAAATGTAGATGATGATTGGCGACTAGAAAATAGACAGCAGCAACCTCCACCTAAAAAGACTGAACCCGGAGCTAACGCTGTTACTACCTACAACGCTAGATGGGGAAATCGCGTTCCCGTTCAAGGGCAAGAATATACTCCTATAGCCCCGGAACCTAAATATCCACTTCTTCCAAGTACACAACCAGAGTTTAATACACCGTTGTTAGGCAATGCTTAACTTAGTTAGACTATCAATTTCGATTTGCGAAATTTTAACATATCCGTTTCAATGTAGTAATCGTTTCACTACAGTAGTAAACAACATATAAGGAATAAACATGAATAAAACACAAATGATTAAACGCGCTTACGTTCGTGGTCTTGCCGCTCGTGGCATCTATCGCGCTCGTTTGCGTCAGAAACAAGCTGCCGGAGGGCTGAAAGATTATGCTATCTCCGGTGGTATCGGAGCTGCCGGAGGTGGCGCTCTTGGTTCACTTATCGGAGCTTTGGTTCAGTACGCTCGTGGTAAGAACGTCTTGCGCGGTGCTGGTATTGGTGGTGCTGCCGGTGCTGGTGCTGGCCTTTTGGGTGGTCTGGGTTATCAGTATTCTAAGAAAGCTCCAGCAGAAACAAAACCTTCTGTAGCCGCTACGCTTATTGATGGAATTGTAAATCCAGGATCCAGAACATCTATTGCAACGGGTCTTGGTTTACAAGGAGGAGACGCTACTTATGGTCTCGAACCCGATATTAATAGCTCCTTAGGAGTAACTCCAGAAAGCGATAAGAACTTGGCTTGGACTGACGTTGCTAGGGCTTATAAGAATTTCGGTAGAAAAATATACAAGGCTATGGATAACGTCAATACTCAAAACGCTGTTGACGATGCAATTGTAGATGAAGGATCCGATGTAATCGAATCTGGTAATGAACCAGAGTGGTCTATGGATCAACAGAATAGACTTTATACGCAACAGAGAGAACAGAAAGAGCGACAAGAAGCTGCCACTAGAGACCTCGCTAAAAAAGTATTAGGCTTGGTAGGTCGCGGAGCCCAGTCTCAATTAGAGGGAGTAAGAAACTTTGGAAATGCTGCTGTTGGAGCTATTCGAAACTCATTTGATCAATTGACTGCCCCGAGTCCTCTCAGTGGTAGAGACTTTGGTCGTTTGTCAAACCCGAAGAAAAGCAAAAAATCTAAAAAATAGGAGGATACTTAATGAATAACGAACAAATGATTAAACAAGCATACGTTCGCGGTCTTGCTGCTCGTGGTATTCTCCGAATGCGAGCTATGCAGAAACAGGCTGCTAGTGGGCCGGCTATCGCACCTAGAGGACAGGATTCCGCCTACTCTAATGGTGGTCTTAAAGTAACGGAACCGGATTTCGGTTCAATCGCCGCTATGTCGGGCTATGATCCGCTTCGTATCAAAGGTAAGCGTCCTTGGTCTCGTGGAGCTTCTGACGCTTTAGCGGGTGCTGGAGGTGCTGGCATTGGTGCTATTATCGGTGCCTTGGTTGCCTATGCTCGTAAAAAGAAGATTCTGGGTCATGCCTTGGCTGGAGCTGGAATCGGTGGCTTGGCGGGTGTTGGTGGCAACGAGCTTTATCGTTACTTGACCAATAAAGACGGACTTACACCGGAGCAGAAATTTATGGCTGCCATTAAAAAGGATGATACAGCTAATATCCCTGTAGACGCTGCTGCTGGTGCTGGATTGTCTAATGAGGATTTCTTGGCCGCTGGATTAGATCCTTTTGAAGAATACTTTAGCACCAATCCCGGTGCGTAATTAAACACCTATGTCAAACCCTACTCGCCCTGTATGGATGCTCCCGGCAACGGGAGCAGCCTTAGCTACTACAGCCAGTCTTATTGGAGGAATCAACGTAGACGATCCTAACGTTGTTCCTTCTGTTAAAGCCAAAAAGCTCCTTAGAACTTTGGTTCTGGGGGCTGCGGCTGGATTGGGCGCAGAAGCTATGTTACGGGGCAGTGGAATAGCCTATAGAGGTCTTATGTCTAAATCTTCGTCTGCTGAGCAGATTAAAAGGTTTAGAAATAAGACCTTATACAGTTTAATTAAACAAGCCGAACCATTACAGGGTATAGATCCTATTGAAAATGTAGGCGCAGTTGAGAATCAAGCAGAGCCAACAACAGCACCTACGGCGGCACCTACTACACCTACACCTACACCTACACAACCACCCGTTGAAAATAACCCTTTAGCTCCTCCGGCAACTACTACTCCTGATACAGCTAAAGAAACTCCGGCTAAGGAACCTTGGCATCGTCAATCTCCATTAGGTATTCCTAATGGTTATATTGGCTATGGCTTAGGAACGCTTGCAGGGGCTGGATTACTCTATCATTTCCTAACCGAAAAGAAAAAACGAAAGCCTAGTGGATACCTCAATTCTATGGGGGCTGGTCTATTAGCTGGATTATTAGGCTATGGGCTTTATGATTTATCTCAGGGAGGATTTGGTACAAACAAAACTACCGGGAAAAATCAACCAGGAGCTACTCCTGTTCCTAAAGCAAATATACCTCCGAAGGGAGATGCCGCTAGATTAGCCTATGATGCTAAAAATTTACAGGACTCCGCAATGAGTCAAGCTAATGGGCTTAATAGAGCTAAACCAGCAATTAACTGGAATCTTCCGGGTTTAACGGGAAATACGTCTGCGCTTAAACAAACATTAGATAATGTTTATTACTCTAATGATAGATTATTAGAGCAAGCTACGAACGGTCCCACAGCTCTACAAACATTTCCAGCTACTAATTCTGCAGGAGAAGTAGATCAGTATCAAGCAGATCCAGAAGCCTTTGTTAATTCCTTTAAAAATAAAGGTAGACAAGAGTTAACTGCTGCAATTGAACAAGCATTAATCGCTAACAATGTTCAAGGTAATATTACAAATATTACAAATGGCTTAGTAGATCAGATGCTACAGCAGTATAACGCGCCTGAGCAATTACAAACAAGAGCAATAAGATTCTCTAAAGGTGTTACCCAGTTAGCGAGTACCATCTCATCAATGCCTCAGCCTAGTTCATATTCGGCAGAAGGTATACAAGCCGCTAATGCTAGGCAAGCTGCATTTAATAATTATGTAAATCGTCAAGCTACATTATTAAGTAAACAATTGGGGCGTAATTTAACACCCGATGAGAGAAATACTTTAGCCACGTTAACGGGAGATTTAATAAAGTCTCTTAATGATAGAAAAGCAATCAATAACGAAATTCAAGCTGAGAGTCGTTATTTGCCCTCAGGATGGAAAGATAACTTCTGGAACTGGCAAGGTTCAAAAATTCAAACGCTGGGAGAAGTGGTTTATCGATATTTTCACCCAGATATGACTACACCTGATGCTGATTTTAGCTTAGCCCCATTCACTGATTCTCCGGATAAATATAGAAGTGTAAATGATCTTAAATCTATAAATAACGCTAGTATTCAAACAGCAAATACAAAGATTGCGGATATACAAACACAGCTACAGAATTTTTATGCTCAACTGGTATATCCCGAAATGAGTACAAATACTAAAATACCCGGATTAGACCAAGAAACAAGTAAATGGTTATACAATACTTTTCCAGAAGCCGCCAGACAGCAACAGCAAGCGTTATCTCCAGAGTCTAAACAAAATGCAGATGCAATAGCTTGGGCTAATTCAAACGCCACGTCAAGTCAAATTGATAAAGATCCGTTTCTTAACTCTATTTCGGGGATTCCATTGGAATCAAATACCGAACCACAACTAAATGGTGCTAACAATGGAATGACTACTGTTCCTAGTACACTCGCTTTGGGTGGATTACAATTTTTAATCGAGACTCCTACTGAAAATTTAACTGCACTCTCAAATCCGTCAGTATCAGTAGGTATCACTCCCACTGCTGAAAATGAAGCTTCTACACTTGAAACGGTTCAATCTAATAATAATAATAAACCGCTTGTTCAGTCAATTATAGATCAAAATCTATATACAAATCCGACAGCGAGTACAGAACTATCTGGCAATCCAGAAACGCAATTAACCGCTCCAGATGGCAGTAGCATTCCGGTTGGACAGCTACTTACAGCATTGGGGTTGGGCGGAGCAGGAGCTACGGGAGCTTACGTAGCTCATAAAAATCCAGCCATTATGTCTCCGTCTCAAGCAAAAGAAATCTGGACAAAAAAACCTAGTGGACCTTCTACGTTATCCCAATTCCGTACCTGGTGGCAAAGTAAAGGGCAAATACCCGGTTTAGCTGAAATAGAAAACATAAATAATTTTGTGGAAGGAAATATTTCTCCGATTAATTATGCTAACGATGCATTAGGAGATAATACTGAAAAGCTCTTGACTAACATCAATAATCCCAAGGTTCAAAACGCCATTGATAAACTTGAAGGTCGTTTGGCTCAAATCGATGATTGGGGTTTAGGACCACAGGAATCTACACGCTTAAAGCAACAAGCTCGACTTCAGTTCTTATCGGAATTAGAACAAGTAAAAGCTGATATTCAACGTAGGGATCCCAATAGAATATACGACTATTGGCGAGATAATGTTGCTAGACCGGAAAGAAAAATAATAGGAGAAAACGGCCTTTTTGAAGTAACTCCAAATTCATCCAAGTGGAAGTATACCTTATATCCAGAAGAATTAAAGACTCCGGATATGAGTGATCCTGTGGTGGAACAATTATTGAATCAACCTAAGCCGTATAACGAAACCAGGCAGTTTAGTGAAATTGTCGCTGCTGAAAAAGCTAGAATAGCTCAAGAAACGCGCTATAAAGAAATTGAAGCTCTTGTTAAAGAAAGAAACATTGCTAGAGCGAACGGTGATCAAGTTACTATAGAAAGAGTAAATGCCGAGCTTAAAAATAAATATGGTATAGAACCTCCAAATGGATTTGATACCGACTTTAGCTATAATCCGCAAGCTAATACAGATGCTGCTCTAAGAAACGCCCAAGAACTAGAAAACGTAAATAATAAGCGTATTATGAGTTTAGTACAAAGACATAATGCGCTTGTTGAAGCCGGGGATGAAGCCGGGGCTTCTAAAATACGCAATGTATTAGTAAATGAGTTTGGAGTTGACCCTTATACTAGAACTCCTGTGGATCCAAACTTTAAACCAACATTAGAGCAAGAATGGACTAATGAGATAGTAAACCAACCGAAGCCTAAGTTAGATAAAAATTTACGTAATATATTACGGGCTAGAGAAGCGGCAATTTTAGATGGAGACAGCCAAGCTGTTGTAGACTTAAATAGAAAACTTGAACAGTTATTGGTCTCTGATCCAACAAAAGAACCCACATTGCTAGAACGATTGGGGATTGTAAAACCAAATAACACATTAAATACCAATAAAGCGGAAACTTTATTAGGTCGATTGTTATCTGGTGAACCAAATACTATACCTGTTAATTCTCCTGAACCTGTAGTAAGACCTGCAACGTCTACCGGTGGTAGTCCTCTAGCATCAGACTCTGCAGGAGCTCTCACGGGTCAACAACAAAAAGCAGTAGAGAATTTTAGACCCGATTCTACGAAACCAATACCTCATAGATTAACAAGTGAGAATTTTGATAACTTACGTAAAGAGATATATAGAACCTCTTATCCTAAGATAGAAGAAACAATACAGAATCAATTACGTAGTATTCCTACACCGCACGATCGGGGTGTTTACCTCGATCAATTAATGCGGGAAGGAATAATTAAGCCCGAGTTTAATCCTCAGGTTGACGTAATTATGCCTAAAACAAATAAGTTCTCTACAGGATTTACTTCTTTACCCGAGACCAAAGTAACACCTAAAGCGCCTAAAGCAACTAAGCCCCGTGGGATAGCTGCCCCAGCCATTTTTGTCGCGGATTTACTCGCTAGAGGTATTGAAGCCTCCAAAGACGACGCCGCCAGATACGGAGAACAGGTTTACGACTATAGAATTTCTGTTGGTGATTCTCACGAGGAGGCTCAGAAGATTGCAAAAGAAGCCTACAATGATGTATTACAGGAGCTGACGTTGCAACGAGGAATTAATCACTCCCCCTCCGCTCTTATGGACTGGACTATTAAAGCGCCACAACATTTACGAAATTTGAATGAATGGCTGTGGTCGTATGCTGGGATAAAACCAAATTATTGGACTACTACTAATACCGATGCTGTAAATCTCGATTCTTTGACTAACGGACGTCGGGACGAAATAGTACCCAATACAATTGATACAATAGGTAAATCGACAGTCGATTCTATAGAAGCTGGGGCAGACTTAGGCATTAATTTAGTTAAAAAGCCGGTACAGGCTGTTGGAAATGCTGGCAGTAAATTACTTGAGACAAGTAAATCCCTGTCAGAATTAGATCGCTACCGTAGAACGCATAATCCCGATGGTACTGTAAAATACCGCAGATATAATCCAGAATCAAAAAATACAACAACAACAAATACAGGTAACGAAAATATTAGTCCTGAAATAATGAATACAGCCGTTAATCTGGCAAAAATGGATCCCGTATCCAGACGAGTTAATATGAAATTGCTCCCAGAGGAAACGCAAGCTATTATATACGATATACTCAGTAAGATGCCTATAAACGGTCAATTACTCCCTTTATAATATTATGAATAAACCTACTAAAGAACAACGAGATAAAATCGATACAGCCATTGACAAGATTGCAGCTTTATGCTCGGACGGGGCTATGGATCCGTCTAAAGCGGTAGCTAAGGTAGCGTCCGCTATGAAGCTCACTCAAGACTATCTTCCGATTCTTGTCAGGGCTTATAATACTGGCGCAGCGGCTATTCATCGAGAGGAATCCAATACCCTTCAAGAGAAAGCTGCTTCTTATCCTATTGCTTCTCTGGACGAAGTTATGTCTCTCCTTCGCAGTGAATTCCCTATGGGTAAGAAAGCTACCGCTCCTGAAGTCTATGACGATTTCTGGGATTATCCTGCCTCGGTTCATTTCCCGGACGCCTGGGATTACCTCAAAGGGGAAGAGGAACCTGTTCCGGAAACTGTTAAGAAAGCTGCCGCTAAGCCTCATCAGATTCTGGACGCTCGTAAAGCTGTTATGAACGCAGCCGACGTCGCTGCTAATGAAGCCACTCGTGTTAAATATGCAGCTCAGGACGCCAGAGACAAAGCCTACGACGCTGTTGTACGGGAACTCCGTAAAGCCGGTGGAATTAAACCGGATGTAGCTCGTGAATATGCTAAGGTAGCCTACGGCGAAGAAGGACTCAAGATCATCAATAAGATGATTGCTGAGAACTATATGGATAAAAAGGCTCAGTATCAGCGAGAAACCTATATTCCAGATTCCCATCCGTTTGCCAAGGCATTTGACGAATTCGTTTTTAAAAACGAGTCCTTTAAGAAAGCCGCCGCTAAGGAAAAGGAAGTGCTAGGAGAATGTGTTGGTATTGTCAACCAATATGTACGACCTAAAGAGCGGCATGTGGAAGGTATGGATTCTATCGACGAGATGTTCAAGGAAGCTGAGATAGCTAGAAAAAAAAAAAGAGAACAAGAGTATCGAACTAAGCAAGCCTATAAACCCCTCTCTGCTTCAGGGGTTGGAGGAATAACTGGGCTTGAAGCATTAAATCACCCGGGCTGGGTAGGTTTAGACAGATTTGAGCGCGAACTTATGTATGGTTTGGCTGACCCTGCTCATGAAGCCGAACTGCGCAGAATTCGCGTTCAGTCTATTCTAATTGATCTCTTGAATACTGACCCCTATCTTAAAGAAAAAGACCCAGAAGAAGTCATTGACGCCATGAATGAAATACTGGAAATTAACCCAGACATTCATAAGAATAAGCCAATGCTACGAGTCGCTCTGAGACAGTTCATGGAAAGTGGCGGTATGGATATACCTACACTGGGCGTTGTTAGTGAATTCGGTAAGGAAGAGCGGCAGCGTAAAGCTCAGGAACGCAGTCAAGCAGTATCTACGGCTATTCAACTGGCTAACCAAGCCGAAAGTATGAGAGAGTCTGAAAAGAGTCGAATATCTAAAGAAGAAATCGCTAAGGCTGAGCGTGAACTCAAAGAACGACTCCAGAAAGAGGAACAGCAGTTCAAGCACAAAGAAACAGTAGAAGAAAGATTAGCAAGAGAAATAGAAGCAAATCGTGAACGAAGATTCCGTCGAGCAGAACGAGAAGAAGGACAAGAATTCACTACTCGTGAACGAGAAGCTGGCGAACGATTCCGTCGAAGAGAACGAGAACTGGGGCAGGACTTCACTACCAGTGAAAGAGAAGCCGGAGAACGCTTCCGTCGAGGAGAACGCTTAGAAGGACAAGAATTTACTACGCGAGAACGCGAGGCTGGAGAACGTTTCAGAACTAGCGAACGGCAAGCTGGTGAGACCGTACAGAAAGAGATTGCTAAGTTACAACGAGAGCTTCAGGAACGAGAAGGTCAAGCTAACAGAGACTTACAGGCTTCTGAGGGCAATGCTAATCGATTGAACCAAACTAACAATGTTATGCTTGGGATTGAATCTCAGGAAGGTATTGCTGATAAGAACCGCCGCTCACAGGAAGATATTGCTAAGGCTAATAGGAATATGCAAGCTCTAACAGCGTTAAAGCAACGAGAGCTTCAGGAGCGTGAAGGGGAACGCAATAGAGCTTTACAAGAGTCTATGGCTAGAAAGCAGCGAGAATTGCAAGCTCATGAAGGCGAGGAGAATAGAAAGCTACAAAAAACAATTTCAGATAATTCTATTACGTCTCAAGAAAATATCGCAAATGAAAGGAACGAACTACAAAAGATGTTTGAAAAGGCTCGTATAACAAACGAAACTAAGCGGTTTAACGCTCAAATGGAAGCTGAACAGGCAAGAGCCGAACAAGAATATTATTATCAGCAAGCTCTGGCACAACAGCAGCAAGAGCATGAACGGCAGCTGGAAGCTGCCAGAGCCAGAGCGAGCGCTAGTGGTCAGATATATGAGTCATACGACCCAGCGGATAGACAAGATTCTCTGCAACAGCAGGCTTATTTAGATGACGTATCTGGAGCATTTAATATGCCGTATGAAACAGGAAGAGCAACTAAACCAAATTATGGAGCGCCTGTTACTGCACCTGCACATGCTTATCCGAAGCCACTAAAACCGATTAATCTGAAGAAAAAGAAAAGACCCTAATCCCAGTAGTTATCGCCAATGGAAAAATAAAAACTCCCCAGCAATTTGCCGGGGAGTCGTTTTTACTTAAAGGTATAAATACGATAAATTACGTAATCGCCGTAGCGTCAGTCCGTTTGACCTTTTGGCTCCGACTGTTCCCGCATCCAAAAGATTGGGGCAAATACCCAGGTCATTTCTGGGCGCGGAATGAATTCGATAATCCCCAGTACGATTACTATAAAATAAAGAAGACCTACTGTTCCCAGTAGGTCTAAAACCTCACTTTTAGCCATTTTTATCGCATCTTCTCTTTTAACCGTTCTACTGTCTTCCTTCATCGAAATTACCTCCTTTTCGCTATAGCTCGCTCTTTCACTAAATTTAACCTTCGCACCATCTTCATCCATCCAAACTGTTTTTTCTGTTTCCTTTCTAAAGTTTAACCATCTCACTTTAATTCGGTCCCTTTCTCTGAAACTTGTCACATCCTCCGATAAACTCAACTCCAAAAAATCTTCTGCCTTCTGGGACGCCGATTTCAAATCGGTTTCGTCCAATTCAATTACGAGTCTGCTTTTGTAACAGACGGTTTGCCAGCATCTGGCAACGCGGTTTAACCGCCACATAAATTACACTCCTTTCGGATACAAGGTTTTAACGTTCGACCGACAATAAACTCAGATCGTCATTCAAAGGAAACAATTCCCATTATCGAACATTGATACTTATCATTCTAGGGGTTATTTCGATTAAGGGAAGGGGGGACAAGCGAAAATTTCAGATTATTTTTAAAAATTTTTCCAGAACTTTAAAACATTATAGAAACATACGTTAAATAGGCGAAATAGTTAGCTTCCATACTACGATAGGTTACAATAGCTAAAAAAAAAAGACGGTATTCAGAGATACCGTCTTCTTGTTAAACAACGCTGGCGCAATATTGCTCCATGCACTTTAACTTCTTAAACATTCCTTGTAAAGACTCAAGGAGATTGTCTTCCATGACCTTTTCTGTATTAGGCTCCTCGGGTAATCGTCTAAGCATCCGGTCAAAGAGAGTCAAGCTGTCACGCATTTTAGACACCGCCGAGCATATAGTCTGCATAACTCGTTCGTCTTTAATATAATCGAACAGCTTTAATCGATCAACATCTTCCTGTGTCAGATCACGTAAATAAAATCGCATATAATGCTTTCTAATTACACCTGCTGCCACGAGAAAATGATACACCTCAAAAATAAACTCTAAAATTTCCGCACGCAAAATGTTATTATCCATAACCCAGTTTCTCATATATCCTTTTCGGTAATAGAACGGGGATGTAAAAGAAACTAATGGATTCCACGGCACTTGGCGTTTATTAAGATAAGCGCCCATAACTTCGTGGCGAATACACGTTAAGAAATTTACGACCCGATACATCGACTCATGATCTGTAGCTTCTCCTGGGCTAACGTCAGGAATAGATTCGCAAACGAAATCCCGAACAGTAGCAATATCTGTTTTTTCCTTGAAAGAGTCGCACTCTTTAATAAGCCAAGTTACTGTATCCACTTTAGGAACAGTAATCGGCGGAAAAGTCCCGTAAGCCCCAGTTAATAAAAAAGCCCGCTGTACCTCTTCAGGATCCAGTCCTTCACACATTGTATGGATTCGATCCCCTATGCTAATATTAAATGCTTTTCTGATAGCTTCAATAGTAAACAGGTCAGACCCATCCGGTAAATTGTATGCGGTATATTGGGATGAAGACTTCAACGGTTCAAAAGACACCTCACCTAGTTTTGTCATTTCTTAAATCCTCCTATGCCTATTATAGCATATTTGAGAATTTAAATCTGTGCGATCTACATAATTTTTCTCCTTTCTTGGTTAAACAATATTTACTCAGTTTAGCTATTCTACGTAATATAAATCACGCTATAACTATAGCGCTACGGTAGAACAGGAAAACCTTGTAAATGAATAATAGATTAACATAGAATATATGCCAGAATTAGCTGATAATATTAAGTTCCCCTCCTTGAATAAAAATTTTCGTTGCGCATTAATTAGAGTATTGGATTTTACAATATAGGAGGATATATTAATGGAACTGCGTAAGTACGATGAAGACACTTTTTGTTCAGATTGCTATAATGAAGATCGCCTTAAAGTGCTTCTTCATATTAAGAATCTTCAGGAAATGTCAAATACAGTAGTTACTACGGATGGTAACTTACGAGCGTATATTGACCGGTTTATACGAATGGGTTTTGTCCAGAGAAACGGCCTATCCGGAGTATATGACCCCGTTCGGTATAGTTTAACTGCTTCTGGCGAACAGGAGCTGATTCGATTACAGAGGCTATTAGGTTAGCTATTCGCCTCTTATCTCTGTAATCGGGATAGGAGGCTTAATGATTATTGCTTATAACTTTGATAAACCCAACATGTGGGTTGCAACACTGGATCAGTTTGACCCAGAAAAGTTTATGTATTACTGCCCAATTAATCCACGAACCCCGGTTGGGCAGGATTTTAACGTTACTACCGCTGATCTTGTAAGTGTGTTAAATCGGCTTAATTACGGTGGAAATCACGAGCTACAGTGTTTAACGACAATGACAGCTCGTTCGTTAGCTGTATTAGCTGAACACGACTTCTGCGACTTGTCGATGCTGGTTTACGCAGGAGATAACACTCCTAGATGCTTTAACCTTACAAAATCTCAAGACCCATATTGGTCTTTGCATTATTTTTATCACTCATACCTTCCTGAAAAGACTAACACCGTTTCTAAACCGGTTTTATTACGTGAACCTATTAACGGGTCTGGTGAGTTTATTTGGCTGTTCGCTTCAACCAAAAATAATGTAGAAAAGGTACTTGGTGAACATATCATGAATGAGGTATGGTTTACTATTCCTAGTAAAACCTACGAAGAATGGCTTAAACAGCCTACCGCTCCATTTAATACAATCGGTACGCAGTTATTAGAAAAGCAGCCGTGTACGGTTAATAACGACGGTAGCGAATCCATCTACGACGTATTTAAGAAATAATAGTGTTTACAGGCATAGAATCCGTTTTTAAAAACGGATTCCTTCTTTTAGTTGGCAATTCTATCCACTTAATTCTTAGCCGTTTCTAGGCATATATAGTAGTGAGCAGAAATGTTCATACAAAGACCGAAACGTATTCGGTCTAGTTTTTTAAACTTTTAGCCTAAGCCTGTAAAGCTAAAAGTGTCTCTTTCAGGCATTGAAAGGAGAACAGAAATGTTCGAATATCCTCTTGTAAATTATCTTCCACAATTTATCATGACAGCACTGTGGTTCTGCCCCGGGCTTGTGCTGGGAACAATCTTTGGGTGGAGAGCTCACATCACCTTCCTGATGGCTCAGAACGGAGAGCTTGAAGAAGAGGGATTTAAACGCCCAATTAACTTCTTGGCAAAAAAGCATCACGCCTCCACTCAGCAAGACGCTCCGACAGACGCTATCAACAAAATTAAATCGTCGTTGACTCCTGTACACGCAGAAGAAGACGATGAATTTGAGTGGTAATACACTCAAATAAAAAAGCCAGCCACCCACCCTCCGTGGAGGTTGGAGCTTTCGATGAGTAGCTGAAATACATTACAACACAACTCTCGGTCATGTTGTAATTGTAAAGTAAGCTACCCTGTGTAAAAGCTCCTCGGCTTTTTTTAGCTATTACAACTTTCTTTGAATTTGCTTCTTTTTTGCTATTATAACCCTGCTTAATTTTGGGGTAGTTTTCTGGCATATATTCCGTATTCTTTCAACAATGCTTTCATTACTTTACATAGGAGAAACAACATGAAACTAACAGACACACAAAAACACAATATTATCAAGGCTCTGGACTTTGATAATGAAAACGGTATTCTGTATCAGATCGTTAAGGACCTAACCAGAATATTTCAACCCTTTGCTCGCGTCATTGATTACCACACCTACTCCAGATCGTATGAGATTAATTCCGAAGAGCTGGAGGAATTTACAAGGGATATTAAATACTTCGAGGAATTCGGGGAATACTGGGAGTATTACAGACTATACGAATATCATGAAGAAGAGGATGACGAAGTTTTGTACTTCGACTTTAATCGAGATATTGTTCCAGTGATTAGTGTTATCAGAGACAATGTAAAATGCTATCGGCAGATAGAACTCGATATGCGTCTTATTCGAAACAGACTTCAGAATGCTGTAGATGCCTATTTAAAACAAAAGATAGGAGTTCTACCCGGTTATTATTGTTATTATAAAAATCGATACGGGGATGAATATTGTGAATATGTAGGCGGTTATGTAGACCTACATCAAAAAACTAGCCTACTCAATAAAATAACAACTCAGCCTGTTGTTACTTATATTCACAAAACCGCATGGGAAGATACCTATAGTAAACGAGATATTGAGCGATATCCTGAAGCTTATTATCAAAATATGGCTATTAAAAAGGCATTAAAAGAACATAAGAAATTTCCATTTTATTTAATTACCCATCCAACTCAGGATCCCTGGACTAAATACGAGGTTCTTACAGCCACACAGATTGTAGACTACGATACTTTAATTCAGGAACATGCAAAAGCTCTAAAGTACGAAATTGAACCAATATTTATTAAGGGTATCAAGATTACGGCTAAAGAAGCTAACGAAAAAGGAATGTATGCACTCGCTCAAAAGATTGAGAAACTTTGGCTTGATATTAAAAATAGGGAGGAATCCAATGACCAAACAACAACTAATTAGAAAGCTAAATGAAATAAATACCGCAGATGATCCAGAGATAAATTATTCCAAACTTTATAAGTTGGTATGGGATTTTATGGATCGCTCTAATTGCCATTTATTAGAAGATATTTTTGATAACTATGTAAACGAGGATCACGCCGCTTCTTTAGTCGAACAGAACATCCACGACTTTGAAACCATTTGGTATTTAATGCGGGATATAGAGGAAATGAGCGGTATGTATTACATGGACGGTTGGTGTTTACGAAATATTAACACCGACGATATTGTGGATATTATCGACGAGATATTCGAGAGATTAGAAAAAGTACCGGATACGGAGGACGAAGATGACAACAACGCCTAAAAGAAAACGAAAAACTAAACATGAATATATTAAGCAATTAGGAAACCTCAACAGTATGCGCGACGAGATGATGGGGGAGGTTCTTAATGAGCTTAATTTTATCGCCTCATATTATGAGCATGATTACGGAGATAAGCGACCGCTGAATCTACTGTCTAACTTTATCTTTGAATCCGATGCAATAGCCATGGCTATGGATAAATTGAAGGATAGAGATTTGATTGGTTGCTGGCGATTCCTAGACGGTTCTCACTTATGGGATGACGTTTATAAATTAACCGAATACAGAGATTTAGAAGATACCAGCATGGACGAACTTTTCGAGGTCAGAGATAAGTTTGTCAAGATTATTAAAAGGAGTATGAACGATGACGAAACGTGAATGTATACTGCAGCTTAGAGAGGTAAACTGCTACTACTATTATGTACAGGATACATTTGAAAAACTGTACAACATCACAATGAAATATGACCCAAAATTGGCATTCATGTTTGATGACTTTATGTCAGAAGACAGCGCCTTAGACTATGCTAGCTCATGCACTGATTTTGAAGAGCTATGCAACTGTGTTAAAGGCGTTGACGAGTTTAAGGGACTATACCGCCTTGATCCAGACGGAAATCTGGAAAACGTTACTTACGGTGTATTAGATGAGCTTAGAGCCTGGATTATCGACACTATAGAGAGAATAAATCCTGAACCAGAAGAACCCACTACTGAAGATAACTCCGATGTAGTCTGGGTCGAAGAAGACGATGACTTCTTGACTAAAAGGAGAACAGAATGAACTGTCAACAATGTATTGAATATATGAACAAGATAGATTGGAGCCGGTCTAATCTATACGTTTATAATGAGCTAAACTTTGTTGTTAGTAATTATGATCAAAGAACTTCTGATTACTGGGATATATTAGAAGGTCTTTACACCCCATATATAGCAGAATCTATCATTATTGATCGATTACAACGCTCGGGTTTCGGAGCCGTAAAAAAGTTATTAGAGCGTATCGATGCCGACGATCCACCTACTCTTTTTAAACTTTCTGACGATGACCGTTTGGAGGAAGCAATAGAGGGGGATGTGAGATATAGATGGTACAAAATAATGAGAGAGCTACTAGACGATAAACGTCAGTTTGCTGAATCTGAAGAAGCGGAATCCGAAGAACCAGAAGCCGTTTGGGTAGACGAAGACGATGACTTCCTAACCGCAAGGAGGACAAAATGAACTGTAAAGAATGCATAGAACAAATGAACAAGATTGACTGGGGGCAGTCGAATTTAGATATTTATTACGATATGCAGAGTATTGTTTTTAATTATAATAACATAGCTAATATTTCATTATGTGATGCCTTATCTAAACTTTGGCCTACGTCTAGGGTTGAGTATTTACTTATCGAAAAACTACAGAGATTTGGTCTTAACGTCGTATTAAAGTTGCTGGAACATATTGACCCAAACGATCCGCCAAATCTTTTTAAGTTGTCGGAAGATGACCACTTAGAGGAAGCGAGTGAACTGGATGTGAGAGACGTATGGATTAAAATCATGGACAGATTAACAAAGGACATGTATTCAGCGGATTCCCTTTCAGTATTATCCGCTGAAGAATCGGAAGCCGTTTGGGTAGACGAGGATGATGATTTCTTAACAGGGAGGAAAACAGCATGACAGCACAAGAATGTATTGATGCACTAAATAGCATAAATTGGGATCTATCTCCCGGAGAAATATACAATGAATTCCGTAAGATTGCTTGTATGTACAGCTATAACTACCTTTACCCTATTTTATGTAATTTAAGAACATACGAAGGGGCCAGAGCCTACATTAGCGGTAAGTTACTCCTTGGTGGGATATATGCCGTAAAGGAGTGCTTAGAACATATTGAACCCAATTATAATACGGACCTTTTTAGGATTTCTGAAGACGGTCATTTAGAACAGGCCACTATACCCTATTTAAGAGGTGTATGGATTGAACTAACGGACTCATTACAGAGTGCTATAGAAGTGGATCGGTTAATAAATGCGACAGGAATAGACCCAGAGCCGGACGAATCAAAAGTAGTCTGGGTCGAAGAAGACGACGATTTCTTAACCGCGAGGAAAGTATAATGACTAAACAAGAATGTATAGATAGATTACTCAATATCAACTGGGAAAGACTTTGCCCAGTAATATATGACGATATATACGCGGCTTTAGCTGCGTATGATAGAGGTCGTGAACTATATCCAATTCTGGGTAAGTTAATAACCTACGAGGAAGCTAAAGAGTTTGCTGCAGGACAATTAACATATTTGGGTCTTTATGGAGCCGCGAATTGTCTAAAAAATTTAGATATAAATTCTCCCGGTAGATTTTTTAGAGTAAATTGCACCAATCAGTTAGAAAAGATTGATGTATTTGAATTAAGACTAATATGGCATGAACTACTTTATAAGCTGCATAATATGACAGAAGAAAGGGTTGAACCCCACAGCCCAGAATGGGTCGATTCAAATCCTTGTGACCCGGAAGTAGTCTGGGTCGAAGAAGACGACGATTTCTTAACAGCAGGGAGAACATCATGACTAGGAATGAATTCATTAGAAATGTTAAGGGATTAACCTTTCGTTATCCCATTATGGAATTTGAACTCATGAAATCGTGGGCTAGTCAATTCGATTCAGAACTGATGGACTTCTTTGACGGGTATATGACAGAAAATCAAGCAATTAATTACGTGTATCGACGCGGTAACATAAACGGATTAGCCGAAATGTATCGCTGTCTGGAATGTGTGGAGTTTAACGGTGTATATACAACTGACTGTGATGACTACTTAGTAGACGTTGATTTACCCCGTCTTAGAGATGATTTAATAAATCGTTTACTATTGTACGAAGACGATGAGGCTATAGAACCTATAGAAGAGGATACAGCTGAGGAAGCTGTCTGGGTTGATGAAGACGACGATTTCTTAACCAAGGAGAGTAAACAATGACTTTACGTGAATGTATCGAAGCTATAGAAAACACGGATACGGATTACGCTCCTACATCTGTTTATGAGGATTTATTTCAAACAGTGTACGACTATGATTCAGATTTGGCTTACGATCTGACAGAAGACTATTGCTATTCTAACTGGATTTTAGATCTTGTTCACGACTCTAATGACGTAGGAGACATTCAGCGTTGCGTAGAAAATATCGATCCCGATTATGGTGTTTATTACGATTGTGGCTACCATGAATTCGAGAATGCCAATTTAGATCAATTAAAGGAACATATTCTCGAACGATTGAGGAGTATGCTGGAAGATGAAGAATCTGAAACAGAGGAGGACACCGAAGAAAACGAGGTATCTGAATCTGAAATCGAATGGATTGAGGAAGATGACGACTTTTTAACAAAGGAGGTTAAATGATGACTCGACGTGAATGTATTAAACAGCTAAACGACATTAACTTTAATTCCGTTAAAAAATCCATACCAGACCTCTTTTATGAAATCCAAAGAATCACTGAAGAGTACGGGGATATGGAGGATTGGTTTAATGATTACATAGACGAGGACGACGCTACTAGGCATGTAAGCAACCTCCTGGATAATTTCGGACTATGCACGGCTGCTAACTGTACCGAAGGTCTGAGAGAGTTTAACGGAGTATACCATTTAGATGGATACGAAAACCTCGAAGACGTTACCTACAGCGATCTTGAAGATCTCAGAGATGGGATAATAGAGGAACTGGAAAACGAATACGACGATGACGACGAGGAGTAATTGTAAATGAAACTAGATAAGAAAAAAGAACGTTTAATGGAAGAACTGAACCAATTATCTGCTATATGGCTCAAAGATGTCAAATCCTTAGGCAATCAAACAGCCTATAGCGAGGATATTCTTCGCTCTGTTTTAAAGAAAGCGCATGAAATAGAATCCGTTTTGGATAAACAATACGGATCGTGCGTTCAACCAATAACTATAAAAGCAAAATAAAGGAGGAGAAATAATGGTGGCTAAACGATCAAGAAAATTAACCCCAGAACAGAAAAAAGACATCATCGAATTTGTTAAAGAATGCCTTGAATGCGGTCATATTATGGACCCTTATGACGATGAAACAAAAAAGATATTTAAAGAAGAGTTTGGTTCGGCTACAAAAGCTGTGCTAGATTACTACGCGGAATTAGTCGACTTAGGACCTTATGGATTTTACGAAGAATTCAAAGACGATTTCGACGATTGGGATGACGAGTTTGTATATGAATGCGGTGATGATGACGAAGATGACTAGCGACGACCTTATAGATGAATTGCAAAGCGAGTTAAATAACATTAATGCGGATAAGGTAGACGATTATGAACAGTCGTATATATGGATACGCAGTCGTGTAAATAAACTCGCTGCAAGCGATTATCCCTTATACAAAGACCTTGAAGATTACTTCGAGGATTTTATACAGTGGGAAGATGTACGAGAGCGTCTTCTCGCTGCGGTAGAGGATAGGGATTCGAGTACACTGGGTTTCTTAACCAGACAGGTAGATTTGGATGATGAATATTATTACTTTGACGCCAATGGCTTCTTACTCAATATTGATGAGGACGCTATTTGCAATTTAATTGATAACTTATTGTATCGGCTTCGGAGATAGTTATGAATAAGAAGAAAATAATTGCGCTAAAGGCTAAAGAGATTATGTCCGAAGCTCTTATTCGCCCGTTAACGATGAAAGAAGTCCGGGATGTTTTAGAAATAGACTGTGCCGGAGAGGATGTATGTCCTAATTGTGGTAGCCCTAACTTTATGAGCGGAGAGCTTAAAACCTTTGATTTTAAAAAGGAATGGTCTCGGGATGGAGATAGCGAGGATACGTATGTATTCGTGTGTTGCGATTGCGACATAGGTCGATTTGATGAACCAGCAGAGCGAGAAGAATTTAAATTCTGGTATGTTCGCGATTTCTGGTCTTGGAAAATGACAGATCATGGCGAAGCTATCTATTGTGATGATAGTGGCTACGTCTGGCAATGTAAAGATGATTATGAATACTATGAGGCGCCTGTTTGGAAGAGCTTGGCGACTGAAATGCTTCACGTTACTCATGAATGGGAGTACTATAAATGAACTACAAAGAAATGACCGGACAAGAATCCGGAATCTGGATATATAGAAAGCCTCTGGATAACCCCAGAGGAATTATCTGTAATTGGGATTCAGATACCTGTTCTGGATGTATGCCATTGGTTTTCGATGATGGGTTGGTATGGATGTCTATGGACATCACCACTACCGGAGATCACTGGAAAAAGACTGGAAATGAGGTCAATCTTAGCGATTGGCTATACGATGTTGAGATTATCTACGACGCCAATAACAACGTCGAGGATGAACACTGGGATTATATGCTCGGGGATGTATACGAGCATGAGGATTATGTTATTTTAGCCCCAAAGGATTGGAACTAATGAAATACAAAGAACAAACTCCTGAACATCAGGAAATTCTCAGAAAAGAATTGGATCCGGATAATAGCGACGGTATCCTAGCCCGATTTATTCGGATACTTTATGATGACTGGGAAACTGGGCTATTTAATCTGGATTCGGGTGGATTGGATGATTTAGCTCGATGCTGCGCTAGGTACGAAGATTATGCCCTTTTAGGCTGGGATGACGACAATTTACCATTATTTCAGCTGGAGTTTTGTCTGTTCGACACTAACGGGCGCTATTTCGATTTCTTTCGAGATATATGTAATCCCGCTGAGGTTATCATGAGCACGGCATATATCAACCATGACCCCGAGCACCTTTATCCTCATTTTATGGTAGACCTCGAAGCTGCTATAGAACAGATAAAGAAATACATCAGGGATTATTTAATTCCTAAACCACGAACTTGGGAGGAGGATTCTGAGCCTTTACTCTTAGAAATTTGCCGGGAAGTTCAAAAGAAATATACCGGTGGAATGTGGCGGGAGATATTTGAGGCTGACGTTAAACAGCTTTGGAATACACGTTATCCCAATAAGGTTATGCCTCCGATAGAATACGACCCGTTCAGCGGTCGTTTAGACTATTCTGATTATGAAAGGCGAATGACGGAATGAAAAAGAAAACTATTGACGCATACATCATTGATAGAAAAGCTCAGCAGCTAGTTGAGTGGAAAGTTATCATGTCTGCGACTTGGCTTATGGATGCTTTAAGAGAGTATTCTGAGAATCACCCAGACGACGCCATATTTGATATGGACGATTATTATAACGGATGGGAAGAACGATGTCCGGAATGTAATAGCCGTAATATTACGACAGACACTGAAGCTTACAGAAAAGAGAACCCAGAATGGGCTTCTCAACATAAAGAGGATAACTGTTATATTTGTGAGGATTGTGGAGCCTCCTTTGACGAACCTTATATTCCCGAAATATACGAATATTGGTTCGTTGATGATGGATTTGCTAATCTACTTCGCAAAAAAGACGAGTTTGTTCTTGATACCTGCTGGGTGCCTATCTGGGGACGACGCGCTACGGGGCAAGCCATTTATATTGATGGCGTAATTCAGGAGATAGCTAAAGAGCTATTAGAAAAATATGGATTCTAGTTAGCCAGTATTTGAAATCAGAAAATTAATGGGATAGTGTGTGAACACTATCCTTTTTTTATTTGAGGAATGAAAAGATGAAAAAGTACAAAGTAATGTGCACAGAAATTATCGAACGCGAAATTGAGGTTATGGCTAATTCCCCTCAGGAAGCCTTTGAAGCCGTAGCTTTAGGAGTAGACAGTAGCGATAATTCAAAGATTTTAGATGATACTGTTGTGGATTCTGAAGTACAGGGACCATACGTAGTATCAGATGATGAAGAAGATAAGCAAACCCGTTTTTACATGTAAAACAAATGACTAAATATATAGTTACTTGTCGGGGTCATGCCCGTTTGCTTCTTTTTGTAACTGCTACTAGCGAACGTAACGCTAAAGAGCTTACAGAAAAAAGACTCGCTACAGGCGAACTTAGCTACCGTACAGGCGACCTTGATGTATCCGACTTCTACGAATTAAAAAGTAAATGGTTAATGAATAACCTTTACTCTGTAGAAGGATTCTGTGATTGCATAGCTGATTTTTATTTTTACGCTAAATCAAAAGATGAAGCGTATGAGCTGTTTTTAGACAAACGTCAGTGTGATACTCTACCACGCCTCCATACGGGAGACCTGGTTATAGATAACGGTAATCTGAACCCAGTTGACGTTACTGTTGATGGAGAAGCAATTGATTATTTTGATGACGGATTTGGTTATTTCGGTAAAACATCAAATCCTGGTAAATCGACGTATCAGACTAAACTTTTTTCTAACATTTAATTGAAAGGAATTAATTATCATGAGTAAAGAAACCGAACGCATTATTATCTCCCCCGAACTGAAACAGAGACTGATCGCTGCCAAGGAAAACGGTTCTATCGTTGCCGAAAAGATTCTGGAAGAAATCAAGAAGCCTCGGGTTGAGATTATGAGTTCAAATCTGGCAAATAATTTCTGCTCCAAGAGATGTGTTTCTGGTCAGAATGAATATAAGTCCTTAGTGATTAAGGTCTGTTCCAGCCGAAAGGATTTTGAAAACGAGAATAATCCGGATCACGGTATGCCCGAAGCCGCGGATCGTCCATCGAATCAGGTTCAGCAGTCTCCGGCGAAATTCGCCATGGAATTCAAGAATCTGACTTTTTCCGACGCGGATCTTACTTATTTTGATTCTGCCATCAAGGAGACATCCAAGGTTACGATCAAAATCAGTAATAAATTCAAGGATTTCGAAAGAGCTTACAACGGCTCCAATTATTCTATCTTCGGGGATTATAAAGCGCCACTGCATAACTCCTGTATGCGGTATGATAATATCTCAGAACCGGCAGCGGATTTCTATAAGAATTTCGCTGGAGCCCGTATGATGATCGCAACTAACAAGAATAATGAGATTGTTGGTCGTGCTATCATTTGGGATAACCTTGAGGTTTGGAGATATGGAAGTACCTCGGAACTTCTGGCTAGTGGCATCTCGTTCCTGGATAGAAAGTATTATGCGTTTGACTTTGTACGAACGTTGATGCTGAATTATGCCAAGGAACAGGGTATTGATATGTATAAGACGCACGACGATATTCAGCACATGCGAGAGACTACCGCTTTCCACGATATTCAGAGATTGGATGGCCGCGGAGTACTGTACCATGCTGATCTTAACGCAGAGTGCGTATGCCTCAAGAAGGATGTTCCTCAGGTCAAGTGGCACAAATTTGGCGCTCCTTATCTTGATACCCTTCCCTATGTTATGTATACAAACGGCAGGGTCTATCTTTGCAATTATGATGATGGAGTAACCGGCTGCGACAATCGTTTGGCTACCTGCCGCGATACAGACGGTACTGCAGACCGCAGCCATTGGCATGTTTGTCCCAGTTGTGGCGTCTGCCATTCAGACGAGGATTTTGATGAAGACGAGGGTCAGAGACTTTCTCTTTGCCGAGAATGTCAGAAGACAGTATTTAAGAAGACTCCTTTTGGACCTATCTTCACGGGCAAATCCATCAAGCGTCGCGGACTCTGGCTCCCGGCATCCATTGCGAAAGCTCCCTATTGCGATATTGCAATTAACATTAGCCGCCTGTTCAAGAGTGAATGATAAATAGTAATAATTTAGGGGCAATATACCATGTACGATATATTGCCCCCTGTTTGAGAAGCCTTTAACCCAATTTTAATACGATGAAAGAATTAATTAAATTATATCATATTTCGTCCCCATCACGCAAAGAGGACGACATGACAGAGTATCTTATTGATAGACTCTGCGACATGGGAATGACCGTAAACATTGACAATTCCAACAATCTTTATGGTCAGTTTGGAGAGGCTGATAGCTATCCCTGTATTGTGGCTCATACTGATGAAGTTCACAAAAGTAAACCCGAAGACTTTGAAGTTCTTCAGCATAAGGGAACCTTGTTTGGATTTTCTAACAGCGAGAAGTGCCTAGTTGGTATTGGCGCTGATGATAAAAACGGAATATGGATCGCTCTGAAGGCTGCCGAATCTCTGATTAAAGCAAAGAAGCCAGTCAAAGTAGCTTTCTTCCCTGGAGAGGAGGTAGGCTGCATTGGTAGTGGAGACGCTGAGATGGACTTCTTTAAGGATTGTAGGTTTGTCCTACAGTGTGATCGAAAAGGCGGTTCTGACTTCATTACTAAGATCAGTGGAGTTGAGTTATGTTCCAGTCAATTTAAGAAAGACATTGCTCCCTTGTTAAAGAAGCATGGCTATTCTGAAACGACAGGGCTAACTACAGATGTTTACGAGCTTAAATGCCGAAAGCTGGGCGTATCGGTAGCTAATATGAGCTGCGGATATTATAATCCACATACTGATAGCGAGATGACGAGTATCAAGGAGCTCAAAAATGCGCTGTCGCTGGCAAAGAGTATTATGAAACTAAAGGACGTTTATGAACACACAGCAACGATTACTCGAACGTACTTTGGTGGATACAACTACAACTATCCTTACAGGTACAACGACGATTGGCGTTTGGACTTTGAGGAAAACGCCGCTAACAAACGAGACATTATTTATTGGTAAACATGACTAGTTATAACATCAGTTATAGCTACTTGACTTACGGGCTGATAGACATCGACGCCAAATCCAAAGAGGAAGCGGAAGAGAAGTTCTATCAGCTTGTAATTAAGCAAAAGCTAAAAGATTCCGGAGCTGTAGAATCCTGTGATGAGGCACAGCTCCTTCATATTTCAGATGTAAAGGAGGAAGAAATTCCATGAAAGTACAAAAGTTTATGACCTGGGACGAATTTGTTTCGGATGATTGGTTGCCACTAGATGAAGAACAGTATTTCTCCCTGTCTACAGAAGAGGGAATCTGGGTTCATTTTTGCTACGATGTAGATGCACGTCAGTATAAAGGAGCGGTATCGCAGCGCATAGATTATCGTTTAAACAAGGAGAATAAACGATGGTTCCTAGATACTTACAACGATATTCTAAACCAGCTTATCCGTTGGGGTGTAGTACCTGAAAGAGTTTCATGGGTATACAATCCCAATTGGTATACCACTTACGATAAGTTTAGTAGTTATCTGCATGAGTTAATAGACCCCAGGCCGTATATGGCTTACTTTGCGTGTATAGATGATGAAAACTGCTTCGTGGATAATAAATACCGCATTATACACGAGGGCGAGATTATCTACCTGCATTGGGATCAGTATATCTATAACGACAATACTAAGCCCATCAATATCTGGAATAAAACAATTGAACTGGCAAAAAAGCGAGTTAATACCCCGTTTAGAGCCAGAGTTAGCACCCCTGATGAGGATGAAGAGGAGGATAATAAAAAATGCAAGTTAGAGTAAGTTATATGTATTCTGTCGAAGGAACTACCGTAATCGAGGCAAGATCCTTTGAGGAAGCAGAAAGAATTGCTAAGGATCAATTCATCGACGGTACTATCGGAGATGAACTCGGGGAAAACAAGTATGATTTTGATATCCTGTTAGTAGAGGAGGACGAAAATGAAAAAGTATAAAATACCGATTAGTGCAGAAATTAGGTACGAGGTTACTGTAAATGCTGAAAACGAAGACGACGCTATGACCGTTGCTTGTCGTAACTATTTAGGACCTTGTACCATTAAGTTGGAAGACTACGGCACTGAGTATAAAGGAGTAATTGATGCCCTTTACTCAGATGACCAATTAACCGTATTAAAGAAATATCGGTTTACATACGAATTTAACGCGGCAAACTACGATGAAGCAGACGAAGACTTTGTATGGATGTGTGCGGATGACCCTGACGGTATGATTAAACGTCTAAGGGATAGTTTGGAAGAAATAGAAGATTCCGAAGGTATTAAAAGCTATAAAGTACGTATTAGGTCTTTCGTCGAGCATAAAGTTATCGTAGAAGCAGAAAATAAAGAAGATGCAATAGCTATGGCTGAACGTTATCAAGACGGTCCGTGTACTATTAAGCTTAAGAATGGTACTACTACATACGAAGGTATGATTGATGGCGCCTATGCTTGTAATCTCGATGACATTGAAATTATAGAGGAGGAATAAAGAATAATGAAAAAGAAATACCGTGTTTATTTCTCTTACGAAGCTTATGCTTATGTTGATGTAGAAGCCGAATCAGAAGAAAGAGCCAAGAGTATGGTTCTATACGGTGATTATGATAACGCTGAGATCTTTGACGGAAGCGCCAACGAAATCGATAGCGTAGAAGAACTTAAGGAGGAAACTAATGAAAAAGTTCAGAGTAACTTACAGAAATAGTGAAACGTTCACTAAAGAATTCGAGGCAGATACTACTGCGGAAACGATTGAGAAGTTCAAGAAACAGTACTTGGACCGTAAAGAAATTATTGATGTAGAACCGTTGAAACAATACGATGTTGAGTACCAATATACAACGTATTGTAGTTCCCGAGTTTGGGCAACATCAGAAGAAGACGCCAGGAGTATAGTGTTTAACAATGATTACAACGATACCGAGGACATCGGAGCAAACGAAATCACTAGCGTTAAAGAAGTAAAGGAGGAATAATGCCTGAATTTACTGTACACTATAAGTACACTATGAACGGCTATCTTACGCTGGAAGCAGATACAAAAGACGCCGCTGCAAAAAAGTTTGATAAACTTATTGAAACGGATACCTTGTTTACCTGGGATCCAGAGGAAGATTGTACGGAAGAAGATGATTTTCAAGTTGTTGATATTACTGAAGTAAAGGAGGAAAAATGAGCCACTGTTTGATCGTTGAATTGTCAGAAGAACCAATCGATATTGATGAACGAGTAACCGCTTACGAGTTCGAGGATGACGATGACATTCAGTATGCCGCTGACTATGTTCAGGACTTAGATGAATACGGTAGAACCTATGAGGAAGCCGTTGAGGATTTTCTAGGAGAACTGGGAGACGTTGTAACCTATGATAAGGGAGATAACTCTATCACATTTAACGACATTGAAAAGTACTTCGAAGAGGACTTTAATAAAGTAAAGGATATGGTAGCCAACGTCACAATGGAAAAGTTTATTAACGGCTCTTGGGTGTATGACTTGAAAAACCATATCTGTGATCGGTTTGGAACATATATTTACCATACGGGTGAGTGCTCGTACCCTCTTGCAGAGTTTATCAGAGATTATGCAAGAAACGGATCGAAATTCTATATCGGCGGTATTTGCGACTATCATTGCTAGGGAGATTTAATAGTACGAAATCAACCCCACTTGACATTATTCCTTTACAATTATAATAGTGAATATGGAATACAAAGTACGTGCAAAGTTTACTGCAGAAGCATTAATATCTATAGAAGCAGAATCGCCTAAAGAAGCTGAAGACGTTTTACAATATATGCTAACTGAAGGTGATATGACTGTGGAAGATATTATTGCCTCTTCTGATAATTCAATAGAAATTATTGAAGCGTTTCCCGCTACAGACGAGGAATAAATTAACTGTATTGGATTTTAACAAATTAATGGGATAGTGTGATGAACACTATCCCTTTTTTTATTGGGAGGAACAAAATGGCAAAGAAGAAATTATTTAGAATTGGATACTCTGTAAAAATTTATTGTAATGTACTTGTCGAAGCTGAATCGGAAGAAGAAGCCTTGGAGATGTACAATGATGGCGAAGTTGAAACAAACTACGAGAATGATTATCAAGATGACGATGGAGAGGAATTTGAATACATAAAACCAGCCGGGGATCTCCGAAAACATTTTATAACTAATGACAGCGACGAAGATAATGAAGAGGAGGAAGAATAATGAAATGCTATTGCTTAAAGTATTCCATAAAGCTGTATGGTTTTATTCATTACTATGGCAATACTGAAGAGGAAGCTATTAATAAGTTTAAAGAAGACGTTAAAAAAGGTGAGTTTGATTATGACTGGAAAGAGGAATACGAGGACGGTGGACGCCGTATGGAACCTGACAGTTTCAGGAAACCAATGGATTACCAAGTAGAGGAACTTGAACAAATATGGGAAGGAGAAGAAGAGGAGGAAGAATAATGGAAACAGCTGAATTTTCACTCGATGGATTTACAGACTATTGTAAACTCCAATGGAGCAAGCCACGGCTTGCCAAGAACTTGAATTGGTATCGCAAAGCTGAACCGACCGAAATCTTTTGGGAATGGTACAACGGCGAAGACGATAACCCTGAATATCGTAGAAAGCAAAAAGAGTTCCTTAAACAGAATGGAGTTTCCATTTATAAGGAATTCGATAAGTTTGGTCTATTTGATTGGAACTTTGAGGAATCAGGCACTCAGGAAGAATACGATAAACAGCAAAAGGAACGAGAAGAAGAAGTCTGTTCTATGCTGTACAACGAGCTTCTAAATGCTTGTACCAAAGAGAGTCCTAAAGACTACGAAATCGCTAAAAGAGAATTGCAGAAATGTGATACTCTGGAGAAGCTAGAGGATTTTGCGAAGTATGAAGTGCTTTATGGCGAGAACATTTGCAATAATGTACGCCATGCTTATTCGCTGATTTAATATCTCTATGATACTATAACGTTTTGTTTAACTTTAGTCATGGAGGAATCTAATGAAGAAAGATAAGTACAGCTTAGAGGAAGATCGAATCGAAATTACTGCACCGGAAGAACAACCGGAAGAAACCCAAGAGGACGAATGGGATAAAGAACCAGAAGTCGTTGAGGAGATTGGTAATCTTAGATTAGACCCTGAAGCTGCAAAGCGTTATAGAGAGATATTAAAAGCCCGTCAGAAATCTGACGGGCGGTCATTCCTTTAACGAATGAGTAATGACTAGTTGCTAGTCTGAAGGTCTTGGAACAGGAAGTCCCACTGGCCAGCTACAGCGAACGAATCGGACTGAGCGGCCAGTGTAACTCCGGTCAAGAATCCCCCAACAAACGTATAAGACTCTTTGGATCCACTATTACTACTCTTGGAGCCATCAGGAGTACAGGTACAATTCTTCATCTTGAACTGAATATTCGTCGGCTGACAAATATCGCCAAGCTTTTTCAAGGCTGACAGTGTAGACGTTGCCGGTCCAAGAATATTTCTAATCTGACCAGTACCAGCCGGTTTGGAATCAATAACATAGTAGTTATTGGAACCCACTTCGTAAATAATCTGTGGCTGACGTCTTACACCGGCAGTAACCGACTGAGCAATCAGCCCGTCAAACTTCACAGAAGAACCATCTGTTCCTGTACCATTACCTTGCCAAATCTTGAGTTCAAGGCAATTACCATTTACACCAGATTTAAAGGTGTAAGTATCTTTAGTGTTAAAAAAGCTATTTCCCATAATTAATTATCCCTTCTGAGCCGTAACGTAAACTTCGATATTATTCATCGGGAACGGCAAAGTAACGTTGACATAAACTTCCACTCTGTCGGCTAACAAAGCGTGTTGTCTAACGACCAAGTTAGAATAATCCCGAATGTGTTGAGAACCTCTCAACGAATCCAATGTAGCTTCCATTGCGGTTTCGACGGTGCTGAGCGTTTCGTCAGTAATCGTAACTCGACCAATGAAGTTCTGAAGAACGCTATGGAGCGTCTTGCAAACATAATCAAAGTCTCGAGTAATCGACTCTTCACGATGAAAAGCATCCGACATATCCGTATTCAGAGCATGTCGAATATACGGAGTTCCGTTGGAATCTTCAACAACGATCATAACGCCATGAGCCGCCAAGATGTCAAGCTGAGATTCCGTCCAGTAAGGTTTACTAGCAGAGAAGTCATCAAAGCCAGTAACTTCGGTATGAGTTAAACTCTGATAAGCGTTAATACCGGATTTTTCGCCAGCGATTCTAGCCGCAACGAAATAACCCGGGAGAACTTGGCCACCTTCACCAACCCTATCCGGATTAACAACATTAGTACGTCGAGAAATAAGCGACTGAGCCAACTCACCATAATAAACGGCTTGTTCCAGCTTAGTCATCTTATGCCAGATTTCAGCCTTAAACGGAGCTACGGAAGCAGTGGACGGACCTGAAACCAGAGAGAAGGTATGATTACTGATAACCTCTTCAATGACATAAGTCGTTCCGTCAACCATACGAAGTTCGTCGCCAGCCTTAACACCATACGCTTCAAAGTCGGCATTGTCGGAGGTAAGCGAAACCATTGTGAACGACGTCTGATCGGCCGGATCAGCGTAGATCTCAAATTGGGTAATCTTTTTGTCAGAACTGGTTTCCCAGAGTTCGTTATTAACTAAATTCTGACCAACGATCATCTTTTCAGTTTCAAGCTTTACACAGAACAAACCTGTCTTCCATCGGCACTGTTCAGCTCCAGATTCTAGCTCAATAAGCGTTCGAGCCTGGTTGATAACAGTAATATCCTGAGTAAGCGGAACAATCGTATAAACGTCTTCAGCCCCTTCCAGAACGTCAAACGCCTCTTGCCACTTATCTTTATTGGTTGGGTCTTTAACTCCAACGTAACCAACTGAAACGCCGTTGCTGCTACCAAGAGCTTTATAGACACCATACTTCAGCGGGTTATCAGGATCAAGCTGACCCGGGATAAGATCCAGAGCTTCCAAAGAATCACAGAAGTTTAATTCGCCAACAGTCGTCGGAACCCATTCTCGGTACTCTAAGAACAATTCACCATCAAACAGTTTCAAGGTAATCGGTTCCAGATTCGTCTGAAGGAATTCCGGATCAGTCAATGTAATGTTTCCATTAACAGTAAAGGTGGAATCGCCTTGAGTAAAGTTAGGATTACCGGAAGCGCCAGCTTCAAGAACCAAATCTTTCTTTGTAAGCAGACGAATATCCAGCGGAACTTTATTAGCGGCGGAAGTTGTTCTCAGCCGAGCCGGAAGGTCGCTTTGAAGAACTAAGCCACAAATAGCTCCGTTATCTGCAGCGGTAACATTAAAGGTAAACTGCTGACCGGTATAAACTGGACATTTAATCTGGAAGGACAACCCATTACCGCCGTAGGCATGAGCATTTGTATCTTTAACATAGATGTTCGTGCAGTAATCATTACCGTTGGAAGTCTGGAATGAGATGATAGGGCAACCATCATTATTGGCAGGAGTACCACCTCTGAGAACGGTAACGATATAAGTATCATTAACCAATCCCGTATAGGTTCCGCTAACCGCCAAGCAAGGAACAGTAGCATCCTGATCGTCTGTCGGTTTAGTAAATTCAGATTTACCAGTAATCGTAACCTTATCGCCAACCTGAAGTTTATTCAGATTAGAGGTAAACTTGCCAGACATACCAAAGCTACCGATTTCAATATCTTCTCCTTCAGTAATCTGAACGTCGTATCGATTATCAAAATCACCGGCAGAAGTAATATTAGCATAAACCGCCAAACTACAACTGGCAGTCTGATCAACTCTGGTAATTGTAATAACGTAATTAGGCTGGAAGTTTCCAGCAACGTAAGCGTTATAACCAGAAGCGTCTAAACTGAATACAGGAGCGTTTGTGGTTTCAGCATAGGTTCCCGCTGCGGAGTAGGTTACAGCTTCGACTTCTACACTGGCGTCAGTAACTGCGCCAATAGTAGCCAGCGTCGGTTCCGGAGCAAAGTCAACAATCTTGCTGATGTGTTCCTTATAGGCGCAGCCACCGTCAGACGGGTTGTCTGTATAACTACGAAGCCAAACATAGTCGCCAACCTGAACGTCGCGAATACCAAGAGCAGAAGCTCGGTTATAGGAATCGCCATTATCAACAAAGTTGAAACCAGTTCCTCGAACAATATTAGGAGTTCCAGGTTCGTTATAGAAAATAACCCCAGACTGTTCACTTACCGTAGACTGGTCAAGCTTTTCATAATAGCTGAATAAAGCATCGTCAACGTAGAGTTTAGAATATTCCTTATCAACAACGCTTCCAGGAACACGATCCTGAGTAGCCGGATACGGATGAGAAGTATCCGCGCCCGGAGTGTACTTACCACAATCGATAGTCAGCTTTTCATCTGAATCAGAATAGCGGTGAAGTTTTGCATTGGGTCCTACAATCACGGCTCTCAACACAGATTCTGCCGCATCGGTAGACTGTGCGAATTCCTCGTGAAGGAGGACTTGTGGTTTAATATAAGCCATTTTTCGTTAAAGGAGGTTAAAGATTATGAATAGTCGCCATCTTAAACAAGGGGGCGGCTTCCTGGAGTTCCCAGGCATCCTCAAATACTGCCGTGCATTGAATCAACGAAGTAAAACTTTCAAACGTCTCATCGTATGCCGGAGGCTGTGCCTCGACAACTTGAAGTTTCTCCCAGCACAGACTCTTTTTAATCGGCAACTGAAAATAATGTAGAAAGCATCTAACCTCCTCTGCTAGAGCCAAGGATTCTGTATACTGTTCACTAACAACATATACAGTAAATCCCATAATCCACTTGCAATAGAAGCTTTCTGTACCATTATGCAGATTATAGTCGGTAGAATTATTCAACGCAAAATCTTGCTGTGGTTTCATACCGGCATACTTTATATATATTACAGGTCGTTCACCCTGAGCATCCTTCTCCGAGAATCCTACCCCTGACACCTTTATCTTATGGTTGGCAATTAATTCTTTCAGACTTTCTCTATTAAGATTCTCTGGATTATTAATGTGGGATGAAATTAATTCGGTCAGATAACCTATTGATCTAATAGGGTCTTTTCGGATATTCTCAAAATCGTCTGGCTTCTGACATTTAAGAGGGGTGAGTCTATTTTCTGGTTCATGATTCCATGGAAACAGATTCTCCACATCAGCTGGATTAACAGTGCAGTTATTTTTTTCCGCCATCTCTAAGATCCTTTGTGTCGGTTATAGGTTCTATATCAAAAACAAACCTCAAGCTATCCTGTTCCGTTTGAGTTCTGAACATAGGGTGTTTTTCTGCTTCCGGTTTCAGTGTTCCAGCTAGACTTTTTTCTATAGAATTATTGTTTTGTTCTTCAGGCATGATTTCAAATCCGTTTTTAAAAACGGATTACACATCAAATGTTTTGAAATAATCTGTATTTAGTTTCTCTTGCTTATCGTTATAGTCTTGTACCTCGTCTTCAGGTATGCTCTCGTCTGTAAGGGTATAATGAACGTAGTCTGGTCCATATTCCCCTTCTTTTTCAAAGACTATATCGTAATCTATTCCGTTAGGGCTAACGTCTGCTTTATAAGAAGTTACCCATCTTCCATTTGCGTCTGTAGTAGTAACATGTTCAGGAAGTTCCCCTCCGCTCTTATAAACCATAATCTTAGCTCCCGATATTGGTCTAAGGTTTTGGTCTACATATTGAAGGGCATCTTTCTCAGGGAAGTCATGATCTAATATCATGTCTCCACAGCCAGAGATTTCTCTAGTAGTTACGCTTGTATAATTGTCTTGACCAATAGGAATCTTATAAGCTATTTCTGACGCTGGAATAAGATCCATGTCTATAATACGAACCAGCGGAACTCGTCTAATCTGTGCAATAACCTTAGACGCTCTAATTTTGAATCTCTGGGCTGTGGAGAGGTCTACCCAAATATCGCCATTATAGATTTCTGGAATACCTGTAGCTCTAGCCTGATACCTGTCAACAGACATATTAATGGTGGCTACGTTCTCGCTATAATGAACCTCGTTCTTCTGACTGGGACTAACCTGCCATGCTTGAAACTGAAATGGTTTATGGTATCCTCCGAGGTATCCAGTACCAAAGCAGTGTTCACAGTGTGAGTTGGTAATTCCATCTGTATATTGATCTGTACAGTACGGGCAGCGATCTCCAGAACGAATAGCTTGCAGAAGCACTCCAGGAACGGCAGTCTTTTTGAACAAGAGTCGTTCCTTAGCCAGAATCTCGTTGGCTAACTTCCATTCTTCTCTATGGAGTTGACCGAAGCAGCCTTCCGGAGCCGAGGTGTATTTTCCTCGGCTTGTAGTCAAAATAACCCTATAGAAGCAATCGAGCAGATAACCTGAACGAATGCTGTTAGGGTCAGATAGTAAGTCTACCAGCGCAATTGCGTCTGTTTGTGGATTTCCTACATCTTCCCAGTCTTCGTCTGGGTTAGCTGATAAACAGCGTTGAAGTTGATATGTATATGGTCTGGGATCTTGCATATTGGGATGCAAGTCCCATGTGATATAAGTAGTTCCAGGATACGCTGGATAGACAATCAGGCGTTGAAATGGATAATTAGACATATTGTCAATATAAACTAACGTTTTAATAATTACAAAGAAAGGATTCATTATGAAAAAGAAGATTGGAAACTGGGATTCACTCGAAGATTATCTGACTTCTAAGCGACGATTGGAATTACTCTCCAATGGCGTTTGGGAATGCATGGCAGATCCACCCGGAGCAATGCACCGCTGGTTTAATCCTCAATTATTTGAGCAGATGTGCGTACTTGATCCGACTCTTGAAAACCTGTTCAAGAATTATCAGGATACGGATAAACATCGTCAGAAGATTAAGGATAGATTGCGAGCAATAGGTAAGGAATATCTTATTGTGGTCTCTCAAAAGTTATTACCACTATTGCCAGGATTAGTAGACTATTTTTCTGCGTTGTATAATACCGGTGAATGGGAGGATGACAAAAAAGTTTACAAAAAGTATCCTCATGGCGGTAAAGAACCTACGACAGTAATGTCTGATAGATTCATTGTTTGAAATTATTTTCAGTGATGTATACTATTGCTTATGGAACAACCTTTTAATAAGAAAGATTCATATAATCAACCTATTGAATACGATACGTCGAAGGTATACATCACTCGCATTGAACTTGAAGATAAATACGAGAACTTGGGACTTCTTTACAAGATTGTATTTAGAGGATCTATGGAAAATCTCAAAAATACAGAACTGCTAAAAAGTCAAGCTGACCAGCACCTAAAGCATGAAAACCTGACGGGTTTTAATCCCTTATGGCCTTGGCCAGCCCCTGTTGATAAAGGAAACATGTCCGAACGGACTGTTATTTATAGACAATTCACTATTTAGACCTTTTCATCTTCTTTCTCTTTCCACAACCGATAACGGCAGGGAGATTCGTCTCCTTGCCGTTTCTTTTTTACTAATATATAATTCTATTATGCCTAATTTATTTGAAGACCCTGAAACATTTACGTCTATTGCTATTTTAGTTTTGGTTGATCGCTACACTACTGAAGTGCTAGATTGGGACTTAGAAACTATTGCAAGAGAAGTAAAAGAAGATTTTCGGGTAGATATTAATCCTGTTGTATTAGATAAGATAGCTGTTGGACAATTATTATTGAATACCAATATGTTCCATACCTCTCTTCCCGAATTCATTACGTTCTGCAATGTAATGAGTAATGAGGAAGGACTTAAAGGCGTATGGAGTCCGGCAGACTCTTATGAAATGACCTGGGCTGTTGCGGAAGAGAAATTACTGGTTAATGAAGACGAAGAATTCAGCGCGGATATATTGGCGTACATAACGACAATACTACGTGATGATGGCGTAGTCTCTCCGCCAGATTCCTTAACGTTTATCTCTCCCGATAACTTAGCGGGTCCCCTGATTAATGAGGTATCCTATGACCCTATAATTTATCAGGCCAGTTATGAGGAAGGAACAGCTATTTCCGAGAACCTACAGGAATACTTAGCTAATCAACTGGATAAATGGCAGAAACAGTTAGCTGAAATTCAGCTAATACATGGAGATGTAAAGAAAGTACTCGGATAAGTTTATTCGTATTTGATATTTTAATTATTGACCGTTAGTTTATACTAACGGTTATTTTATAGGAGGAGATTATGCTATTACCGCAACCACCGTATAGAGCTTCATTTATAGATCAGATTACACTCTATACTCGCGCTAGGTTATCGCTATTTCACGTAGAGACTCCGGAGCTTAAAGAACTAAAATACGACCTAATGTTCTTTGCTATGACAATGAAACAGGCTCTGTTTTATTATTCGCCCGGAATGCTTCATTGTGAACACTATAAAGACGTTCACGGCAGGGATGTCGATAGAGATAACTTTAATAGGCAGCAACGAAATCAGGATTGCCCTATTGACGAGTTTATTACCCGGTTGATAACTGAACCCGAGATTAAAGATATATCTAAAACATCAATACCATCTAATTGTGTTATTCTAGCAGCGGGTATAACTCCTGCGTTAGAAAATGCAGAATTGTCTCAGAAAATCATAAATGCAGTTACTTGCGACTTCTTTAAGAATAAAAAGATTACTCTCATTCTAACAGATTCCATATTAGAAGTACCTGATAAACTTTTAATGTACTCTACGCCACTGCAATATGTTCTCCCTAATGAAGAAGAATTAACGGCAGCGTTTGAACAAGTATTGAATGAAGCGATCAAAAGCAAGACCAATGTTCTTCATAAGGATTATTGGTTTAACAAACAAGATAATGTACATGAAGTGGTTAAGGCTACACTCGGTATGACTATATACGAAGCTACAACTGCTTATAGATTATGTATTGTTAATACAAAGGGGATAGAAACTACAGTTAAAGAAATGTTATCTGTAGTTACTAACCAAAGAAATTTAGCAATTCAAAAATCCACTGTTTTAAGACTTATACCGGAAGAAGAGCTTCCAGATATTAAATACATAGGAGGATTAGATGATATTATTCAATTTCTCACCGTAAGAGCTAAAGCATTTACTACAGAGGCTTCAGAACAACAAATAGACCTTCCAAAAGGGATTGTATTAACGGGCAGAACAGGTACAGGAAAATCTACTATTGCGAAAGCAGCAGGTAGGATTCTGGGATTACCTGTTGTAATGCTTGATATGGGGTCTATTTTCAATTCTTACGTTGGCGTGTCCGAGAATAGGATAAAGCAGGAACTCACCCGTATTGACGCGCTGAACGGCTCTGTGTTGATTATAGACGAAGCTGACAAAGCTTTGGCTGGAACAACTAATGATTCAAATACAGACGGTGGTGTCGCTATGCGCGTGTTTGGAACTATTCTAACTTGGTTACAAGAACGGAAATCTAGGACGTTTGTAATTCTAACTATGAATAACCCTAAATTATTGCCAACTGAAATCTTTCGAGCTGGTAGATTTGATAAAGTGTTCACAATAGAATTACCGTCTGGAATTGAACGCCGACGTATAATAGAATCTCATCTCAGTAAAAGAGGTGTAAGCCTTCAAATACCGGAAGAGTATTGGACAAAGATTTTAAGACTAACTCAAAATTTTGTTGGGGCAGAATTAGAAGCCGTTGTAGTAGATGCTCGTTATCTTTCTTTTAATAGTAGAGGGACGGGATCTCTTACCGTATTTGAACTTATGGCGGCTATTAAAAACCGGACACCGTTATATACAAGCGAGATCGGCTCTAATAACTACCAATAAAAAAGGCCCCGCCCAGAAAAACACGGAAGGAGGCAGGGCCTAGGAAAGGAGTTTATCCTTAGTTCCAATTCGGGAATAACGTCTTGGTTAAAGAATACCCGGCAGTCTTAATCTTAGTAGCCGGTTCAATTCCTTCTTCATTAAGCATATCGCTAAAGACATTAGCGTCGATGCGAGGCAACGTCGGAAGAACTTCCGCAGCGGCTTCTTTATCAAATAGATTGTGCATAAAGAGACTGTCAGCCAGTTCAACTCCGAAGATGTCAGCATACTTCTCTCGGCTAAGTGTAGCCAGCTTGCTCAGCTGATAAACGTTGCCGTTCTGAAGCTCAACAGTATCTTCACTCGCTTCTTTAATAGTAGTTTCGGGAATCGAGAATACTACTTCTTCTGGCATAGGAACTCTACCGGACTCTCTAGCAGCCATCAAGCCCGTCATCTTATCGAAATCGTCGATGGCATAGGCGACCTTTGTCCAGATAGCGTCGAACGGCGACAATGAAAATCTGGACAAACGGTCCGCCAATTGAGATAACGCCTCTGCATACTCGGCGTTCTTGACTAGCGTGGATCTGGTTCGGATTGAGCTAATGATTGAATTCGGGTCATTTACTCCAAATCCCGCGGTCTGTTCTAACGTCTCTCGATACGGCAGCTTAACGTGGAAGTTATCCGCTTGCTTTATCAGTTTAGCCGCCATAGCGGAACGACGCTGAAGAGGAAGATTATTACGCTGCGAAACTAACCAGTTAGCGGCTTTAATCAAATCCTCCTCGCTCTCAATAATCCCTCCCTGATCGGTAAGAGTTTTATGAGCAATCTTCTGTGCTTCAGCTTGCTTTTCCTGCATAATGGTCTTCTCAAGCATGTCGGCATAATCGTCCATCATGTTAAAGTAAGCTGCACGTTTCTCAAAGCGATCCAGCAGCTTTTCCCTTTGACCTTCAGGAATATTATCCAAGTCTTGCAAGAAGTACCCTAAAGAAACCCACGTAGCTGCTTTTGTATGACAAGGATAAGCTCGTCGCTCTTTGTCAGCAAATACGTTATCGTCCAGTGTGTCTAAATACTCTGGATCGAAATCATCGATATTTGCCTTTTTGACATACATCGGCATGTCGTAGGCTTTGTTCAATTGATTAAGCCCTAATTTCAGGGTATCGTTTTCTGGTGTAAGCATGATATGTTATTGTGTATTTAATAGTTAACAATATATTTAATTTATATGAAATCAAAACAATATACAAATTTGGATTTCTGGAGAAAAATGTCTCTAAGTGAAAAGGGACGCCAGAACTTTCCTCTTTTATACTACAAGTGTACTGGTTTAGAAATAGAACCGGGATGGGAAGATCCACCAGGAATCATATCGGTAGGAAGAACGCAATTAATCTGGTTACGTCGATTTAATTTTAAATCCGATACGGAATTAAATCCTAAATGGAAGAACTCAGATATTGTAATCCCATTATTATATAAATATCGCCGTATTGGAGGCTTCCTGTTGGCCTATAGACACCTCAATTCCTTGCAGTGGGTAAAATATACCTATAGACCAGAAGTGGACGAAGAAACGCCTCTCATAGCGATTTCCGGAGTGTCTGGCGTTAACAATATAGCCTTCGTCGTAGACACCCCTAATGGCTTCTTAAAATTAATCAACTGGTATCATTGCCAGAAGAAATATACGTTCACTAAACAAAATTATTTAATAATTTATATTGACCAAGGAGAACCAGACGCTATGAAATTAATTCAACGCTGCCAACTTCGATTCAAAACATTAATTGATTTAACCGAGATAGGAATCAAGGATCAACTAAAGGATTATAAGGCACCCTATCTTAAAGAGTTTATCTATTTTGAAAACTCTCCCATTTATATCGTAGATTCCAAGGAATTATTGGAACGAGCAATTAAGTATACAAGTCAGAAGTTATAATCGCCATACATATCTTCCTGTAGGCTATAGTTGTAAGTTGGGTCTGACTGGGTAGCGAATAGAGGATAAGCTCCGTTTACTTCCCAGAGAGCCATAAGCCCCATATTGACTGCATGAGCAAAGTCGTCGGACTTACTGGCTTGCTTTCTGATTACATAATTCTCAGCTCCGGTAGCTGGCGATACAGTCTTCTCTTCTGTAAGGGCTAAGAAGTCATCCAATAGAGATGTACTAATACCCGCAAGGTTCTTAGCCTCTGCTCCACCATCATACGAAAAGAATCTGAGATAACCGTTCTTAATACATTGAATAGTATACTGAAGTGAACGCGTTTTATCCAACGTCCAGTGTTCTCGCGAATGAGTTTCATTAGCAGGGACTCTGACAATAAGATTCGATTTACGTGGACGGGTATACTCAATTGGAATTGTACTGCGGTATGGAAACCCAGCATGAATAAGAATAGTCTCGCGCAAGGCTCCAGCTCCTGTGTAGTCATGAACAAAAAGATTAGGATGGAATAGTTTAACCCATTTTAAACAGTCATTAGCTTCGTATTCATGTTCGATACCTCCGGAGAATCTTTTTCCCCATAGGACATCAACATGACCAGAAGGATGTAATCCAATCAGAGCTAATACTGTATAAGAAACAGAATCTATTCCTCCTCCAGCCCAGTCAGCTGCGAGAGCTGTACATAAATATCCTTCATGTAATTTATTCATTACTTTAGGATCTGGATATTCTTGGTTATTTGGGATACCTAGATTACAAGCAGACATTAGCTCAGCTTGAGTGAGTAATGTTTGACCAATATCGTATGGTTCGCCAAGGACTTCATTATAATAACGAGCCTTTGGCCAGTTATCTCTCTTATCCAGCAAAGCTTTCCAAGTGTCTGGAAACGCATAGTGATGGGGTAGCAGAATCTGTGGGATATGATAGCCTGAGAAGTCTTGTCTTCGTTTAGGGAATCTATGAACCCAACGACCAGTACGAGGATTGATCGGAGTCTTACATTTATGGCAGACTACTCCAGGAGATTCTTCTGAGATGTCTTCATGCCAATCGCCTATCATATCTTCCAGATGATATTCCAAAGCAGGGATATTTTGTTCACCACATTTAGGACAAGGTATCCACCATTCAGCTTGTGATGATTGTTGCCAAGCTACGGTGAGTGTATTGTCCATAGTCTTTGGAGTTCCTGTATAGAATCTTAAGTTCCAGTTGGAGTGAGACAGAGTAGATTCAATAACTGGCAGGTTAGAAGTATTAAAATCCTGAAGTTCGTCAAAATAGCAAACATCAGCAGTAATACCTCTGATACGGTCAGCAGAATCAGATGCAAATGAGAATTGTATCTTTGATGTATTTAAAAATTCCTTATGATCGATATTCTGTTTACAGCCAGCAGTTAATATTCTTCTACAGGGCGAAGTAGATATTAGAGCTTTGACATAGTTAACAGAGAATCTCTTCATTTGTTCTCCTAATGGAGTTACATACAGAGATTGGAATCCTGGAATACATCCGGAAGTAGTAACTAGTAATGATCCACAACAGACAGATTTACCAACCTGTCGCCCAGCCATGACTATCGTTGATCTGGGTCTATCAATATTAAATAAAGGAGAAAATACAAAATGATCCTTAAGAGTTAATGGTTCCCGTTTGAAGGATAGCAGCAGAGGCAGTAATGGTTCAATAGTTCTAATAGGAACATATTGATATAACTGATGAAGAAAATCAAAATAATCAAAATAGTTTAATTTTCTTCCCTCGAGTTCATCCAAGGATAAATGTTGAAGTAATGTAGATATTTCTGGAATTTGAAATGTAGTAGTCATAGCTGGAAGTATAAATATTATATCAATAGTAAACAAATAAAAATTAGAATGAATCCGTTTTTAAAAACGGATTTGAGATACTGAGATTATATTCTCAAATTAATAAAAAATAATAGTAAAGCCGACCGTAAATCGGGTCTGAAAGACCCGACTTTACGTAGGCTAGAAGATTCTCTTGTTTACGTTAGTAAACAATTATAACTTAGTAGATAGAATATATTATATTTATATAATATATTAT
>JAFQXE010000049.1 GCA_017407125.1 Thermoguttaceae bacterium | reverse complement strand
TAATTCCTACAGCGTCCATCCTTCGCGGTACGGAACGGCGAGCATTGCGTTGGCAGCTTCGGAGTTCGTCTTCATGGCGTCAGCGTCCCAGACGAGTTCTTCGCCAGTGCGGTACGCCAAAGCGCCAAGCAGAATCGTTTCTGTCAGGCGGCCGCCGTAGCTGAACCGGCAAAGACAGTCTTCCGGCTTGTTGTCGCGAATCGCCTGAAGCCATTCGTTGTGATGTCCGAGCGATTTGGCAATCCAGGGTTCCGGAGCTTTGTAATCTTTGAAGTTGGCTTCCGGATACAGAACGCGAGAGCCGTAGTCGGCAAAGAGCTGTCCCTTTTCGCCGTCGAACAGAACGCCCATGAACCGATCCGGGATGTTCTTCTGCTTGAGGATTTCCGGACGCTTTCCGCCGTCGAGCCAGTGCAGATTGACAGCCGGCTGTTCGCCGTCTTCTTCGAACGTGTAGTCCATTTCGAGGTTGAGCGGGCATCCTTCCGGGTTGAGTTCCGGACCGTCAACGATTTTAACCGTCTTGCAGTTCTTGAGCTTCAGCGCCCAGAACGCCAGGTCCATGATGTGAGCCGCCATGTCGCCCAGCGTGCCGTTGCCGAAATCCCACCATTTACGCCAGTTGGCTGGCAGATAGCAGGGGTTGTACGGACGGAACGGAGCGGGTCCGACCCACAGATCCCAGTCGAGATAGGAGGGGACGGGCGGCGTGTCGGTCGGGCGTTTGGCGTCAGGCGTCAAGCCCCAGCCTTTTCCGCACCAGACGTAGACGTCGTGAACCTTGCCGACTGCGCCGGTCTGAACCATTTCAACAACGCGGCGATAGTTGTCTTCCGCGTGAATCTGAGTTCCCATCTGGGTGCAGACTTTCTTTTCAGCGGCAACTTCCTGCATAACGCGAGCTTCGCGAATGTCGTGAGCCAGCGGCTTTTCGCAGTAGCAGTGAAGCCCCATCTTCATAGCCATCACAGCCGGGGCGGCGTGAGTGTGGTCGGGCGTGGTAATCAAAACGGCGTCGAGGTCTTTGGTCGTTTCGAGCATCTTGCGGAAGTCCGCGAACTTCTGCGCTTGCGGCGCGAACTGTTTGCCAGCGGCATTTAACAGCTTGGAGTCGACGTCGCAAATAGCAACGATGTTTTCGTGAGCGGCGTTAATCGCTTTGAAGTGATCTGCGCCACGCATGCCGGCGGTGCCGACAAAAGCGATATTAAGTTTGTTGCTGGGAGCTTTGTCCTGGCTGTAGGCGGGAACGGAAACGTTGACCGCAGCAAGAGATGCGACGGCTGCGCCGGACTTCAGGAAATCACGACGTGAAAAACGACTGGACATAAGTGTCTCCTTTCGTAGATTATAATTAAATAAAGTTAAAGTTGCGAATTGCAAAAAGTGGTAAGTGGTTAGTGTTTAGTAAAGAGCTTTGCGTCCTTACCACTTAAAACTTACCACTTACAACTGCTTTATATAAAGTATAATTGATTCCCTGCTAAAATGCAACTGTTATGATGTAAAAATAGGCGGTTTTTTTGAAAAATTCAAGATTTTTTTCAGCGGAAAACGAAATCTTGACGATTTTGGCGTTGGCTCTCCCTTGTAAAAAAAAGAAATTGTGGTAAATTAGAGGCAAGTTTATGGTTTCAAAATACGCGATTGTTCGCTAGCAGGAACAAATACGCTGATTCCAAAACCTCTGGAGCGGTGGCTGAGTGGCCGAAAGCGTCGGTTTGCTAAACCGATGAAGGAGTACTCCTTCCGCAGGTTCGAATCCTGTCTGCTCCGGTTTCGTAAAGGAGACAGGAAAACGAGAGTTTTTCCGGTCTCCTTTTTTTAATTGCGATGGCGAGCCGGGGTGCGTAAGCCCCCGGAAGAACCGCGCAGCGGTTCAATAATAGCGAGTTGCGAGTTTGTTCGCCTAACGGCGAATGCGTAATTCCGCTCCCGCTGGTCGCTCCATTACCGCCTTTCATCTATTGGCTATTCTCAACGTTATTCATGTCCAAGAAGATCCGCGCCAACTTCCGTAAGAACCGCAACGCGCCGCCGCGTAAAAACGACTGGCTTCGTCAGTACGAGGAAAACGGCGGGTCGACGCTGGAAAACGAGGCGTCAAGCGAACGCATCGTTGGACGCGGCAAGCAGTCTAAAAAGCTGACTGTTAAGGGCGAGGCGCTTCAGTCGGACGCGTCTACCGGGTTTAACGTTGAACTGGAAGTCGATCTGTCGCTCTGCCGAGCCGGGCGAATTCTCTCGACGCATGGTCTGAACAGTTTCGTTTCCGACGACCTGACCGGCGACGTCTATCGATGTCAGATTCGTCGTCTGCTCAAAACGCTTTCTACCGGACAGCGAAACCCGGTCGTGGCGGGCGACCGCGTTCTGTTCAGACCGGCTCCGCAAAGCGACATAAACGAAGGGTTTATTGAACGAATCGAGCCGCGGCAAGGCGTCTTGTGCCGAACGAGCTGGAAGAAACAGCATGTCATCGCCGCCAATATCGACCAGGCGTTTATTATCGCCTCCGCCGCTGAGCCGGAAATCAAGCCGAATCTGATTGACCGTATTATTCTCACCGCCGAGAAAGTCAACCTCAAGCCGATTGTCTGTATTAACAAAATTGACCTCGTTGACCCCGCAGCGTTTCAGCCGCTGGCGGGCGTGTACGCGTCGATGGGGCTGGACGTTCTGTTCCTGTCAACGAAAACCGGGCAGGGAATCGAGGAATTCAAACGCGCCCTGGCAGGAAAGGCGTCTGTCGTTACCGGACAAAGCGGCGTGGGGAAATCGTCGCTGCTCAATGCCGTCGACCCAACTCTCCAGTTAAGAACCCAGCAGGTCAGCGACGAAAACGAAAAGGGAAAGCATACGACCACCGCCGCGCGTCTGTACAAAATCAACGCCTCTGACGCTGTTACATCTTACGTTCTCGACACGCCCGGCATCCGCTCGTTCCATCTCTGGGACGTTATTCCGGAAGAGGTCGCCGGGTTCTATCGGGACATCCGCCCGTTTGTCAGCCAATGCCAGTTTGACGACTGCACGCATACCCACGAGACGGGCTGCGCCGTCAAAGCCGCCGTCGGAAACGGTCTAATCGACGCCCGACGTTACGATTCCTACTGCCAGATATTCGCCGGCGAGCTGGAAGAAGAGGAAGAGGAAAACAAGTAATAGGCGCGAAGCGCGTCCGCTAGAACCGCTTTAGCGGTTCAATATTAATAGCCGTGGGTTTTAACCCACGGGCGGCGAGGCGCCGCTCCCAATCCGCGCTGCCGCGCGTTTGCCAAACCCCGCTCCCGTTGGTCGCTTTGCGTTAATTGCTAATTGCAAATTGATAATTGATAATTTATCCAACTCCTCACTCCTCACTCCTAATTCCTAACTCAAACCAAAGTTTTTTAAATTTTTTCCAAATTTTTTCTCTCTCCCCCATTGACGGCTTTTTGAAATCTGGTATATTTGGCGCGTTGTTTGTTTGACAGCAAGTCGAGCAACCAACAAATGACCTTTGACAATTTGGCGGAACAGACATTGTACCTTAAAGATGAATAAGAGATAGTCTCTTGTTTTTTCCTTTGTGAGCAAGTTGTGAGTCGGAAAGACTCAATAACCTGCAAGACCAATAAGTAACCGAACTTATTGGCAGCGCAGGATCAACATGATTATAATAGGAGAGAATGCAAGTTCTTTCCAACCAAATATTTTAATTGAAGGGTTTGATCCT
>JAFQXE010000055.1 GCA_017407125.1 Thermoguttaceae bacterium | reverse complement strand
ATTCAACAACTTCCTTTTTATTGTGATTCATGGCAAACTTCAAGACGGAACCGATCTGGCTTTGTGCATTGATGTCTGCGCCCTTGGAAACGAGCCATTTAACCGTTTCCAGATCGCAGCGGGAAGCGGCAATATGCAAGACGGTAATTTTGTGATTATCTGCTGCGCTGACGTCTGCGCCTTGTTCCACAAGCCATTTAACCAGTTCTGTATTCCCGGTTGATGCGGCAAAATGTAAAGGCGTCATTCCATCAATGTTTTTTACGTTGACGTCAAGCCCTTGTTCAACGAGCCATTTTACCATTTCCAGTTTGCCTCTGGCTGCGGCGCCAGTCAAAGCTGTACTGCCATGGGTTTCTGAATGGACGTCCGCGCCTTTTTCAACAAGGAGCTTAAGGAAATCCAAATCGCAGTTTCTTGCGGCGCTCAGGATTACATATTTGTCTTTTATAACATCGTCAGACGACTTGGACAAGAGATAAAGCGCCATTGCCTGATTTCTGTTTTGAATAGCTATCAGCAAGGGGGTTCGACCGGCAACTTCTTTTACGTTGACGTCTGCGCCTTTTTCCACAAGCCATTTTACCAGATCCAGATTGTCGCCTCGAACGGCATAATACAAGACCGACTCGCCAGTTCTGTTTCTGGCATTGAGATATGCGCCCTTTTTCACAAGCCATTTAACCAGTTCCAAATTACCGCTTGAGGCTGCAAAATGAAGAAGCGTGGTTTTCTCGTTGGTATCAGCGTTGAGGAACAACCCCTTTTTGACAAGCCATTTGACCAATTCCAGATTACCGCTTATGGCGACAAAATGCAAAACTGTAAATCCACGGTCAGTTTTAGCGTCAATGTCAGCCCCCTGTTTTACAAGCCATTTGACCAACTCCTGATTACCGCTAAATGCGGCGCAATGCAATACCGTTTCGCCAAATCTGGTTTTCTCATTGACGTCCGCGCCCTGCGAGACAAGCTCTTGTACCAGTTTTATATCGCCTCTTATTGCGGCATAGTGCAGCAAACTGGCGCCTTTAGCTGCTTTGAATTTTAAATCATATTTCCCAGTATGAAGCATTTGCTCAAAATGTTTAACAGCAAAATCTTCAAATATCGATTTAAACAGTTCTTGCTGAAATGGATTCTCTGCGCCGTAACACAAACCGGCAAACGCCGTCAAACAGGCAAATAAAACGCTCAAAATGAATGTACGGTTAATCATAATTCTACGTTGAAAGTAAGATGAAAACGAACGAAGAAAACAGCGTTTGCGCGAGGCAAACGATGGGCTGTATAGTTATATTATAGCGATACCGGCGGTTAATGCAAGAGCGGTTAGAATGTATACTAAAAGAGGGGGGGACAAATTAACCCCGAAGGGGTTGCATTTCTATAACCGGCGGTTTTCAACCACCGGGGAAAGGGATGCGACAAAATAAAAAATCGACAAATACTTTTTTTCTTCCCCCCAGCGCCCAAAGGCGCCGGGGGGAAAGAAAAAGAGGTTGACTCGATTGGGAGGGCTTTTTGGGAGAGCTTCATCGTCCGTAGACTAAAGTCGACGGTTATAGAAATGGCGTCTCTTCGAGACGCGGTTTTATATTCATCATTTCAAACGCTTTTCCCTATGCCGTCTTAATTCCCCCGTCGCCGCGTTTCCAGTTGATGGGGCAGACTTCGCCGTACTGTTCGTAAAACAGAAGCGCGTCGACCATGCGGAGTTCTTCGTTGACGTTTCTGCCAAAGGGGAGATCGTTAACAGTTTCGTGCCGAACGATGCCGTCTTTGTCGATTAAAAACAGACCCCGCAGAGCCATTCCGCCCGGCAGGAGAATCCCGTACGCCCGAGAGATTTCCTTGTCGAAGTCCGAAATGAGCGGGTACGTCAGCTGACCCAGCCCGCCCTTGTCCCGGGGCGCGTTGACCCACGCCAGATGGGAGTACTGGCTGTCGGTCGAACAGGCTAACACCTGAACGTTTCTCGACTCGAAATCCGCGATGGCGTCTGAAAACCCGTGCAGTTCCGTCGGGCAGACGAACGAGAAATCCAGCGGATAGAAAAACAGAACGACGTATTTCCCGCGATAATCTTTCAGCGACACTGTACCAAACGACTTATCCGGCATAATCGCCTGCGCGGTAAACTCCGGCGCAAGCTGCGTTATTAGACTGCTCATAAAAAAACTCCTGTTGATAAAAATGGAAATAATTTTGTACAACAGGAGAATTATAGGGGTGCGGGGAAGATTGGAAATAGAATGAGTTTTGTTAGTTAGGAATGAGGAGTGAGGAGTGAGGAATTACGCAAGCGGATTATAAACTCCTCACTCCTCCCTTCTAACTCCTAACTCCGCTTACGCAAGAATAGAACGACAATCCCAAGAGCCAACAGCGCCCACGTGGAAGGTTCCGGAATGGCGTTGGCGTCAACCATAGCGGAAATAATCCCGGTTTCTCGATCGTAATCCATACCAACCAAATACGATGGATAGACAAGCGTTGCGTTATTATACGTATCAATGCCGCTCGGTATCTGGAAGGTAACTTGCTGATTGGGCGCTGGCGACGCGCCTTCTTCCAATTGCAGTGAAATAATCGACCCCTCAGCAAACGTTGTCGTGCCGGTAACCTCAAGGGAATCGGCTCCCGTCGAGTTGAATTCCAGCAACAGCGTTGAACCGGGATTGAGCGTAAAATCGCCTTCGACTGTCAACGGTCCGATGGAGTTGCCCGGCGAGAACGTTGCGGTCGTATAGCCTTCGTCAAGTTCTTCGCCAATTTCCAATGCGCCTTTGAAGTACGATTTCATATCCAGACGGCCAGAGGAAATGACCAGACTATGAACGTCAACCGCGCCTTCAGCGGCTTTGATTTGCAGAATGCCGTCGCCGGTTTTAACGACGTTGCCTGCGCCTGAAATCTTGCTTGAATTGTCAACTTCCAGCAATTTAGACCCGCTGGCGACGTTGTATTCCAGCGTTGCGTTTTGAGCAACCGTTGTCGGACCGTTAGCGACAACCGCGGCGTCGGTCAGTTCGAGAACGCCTGCGGAAACCGTCGTTGTTCCGGAATAGGTGTTCGCGCCAGACAGCGTCAGCGTTTCGTCTCCCGACTTTGTAACAGTCCCGGTTCCGGAAATAACGTTGCTGAAGGACTTCTCAGTTGTATACGCGAACTCCAGATTGCCGTTGTTGACAACAGAACCATCTCCCAAATCGCCGTTTCCCGTGAGCTTAATCGTTCCGGCAGAAATCGTTGTCGTTCCGGTATACGTGTTGTCCGCAGTCAGTTCCAGCGTACCATCGCCGGATTTGGTATATCCGCCTGCGCCTTTGATTACGCCTTCAATAGATAGAGTAGAGTCTGACGCAACGTCGACAGTTATTTTTGCAGTGTTATCAATATTAATTCGGGATTTAATTTTAGACGTCCCGGACGAAGAAAGCGTTGCGGTCCTGGTACTATAGTCCAGCCCGCTGCCGCTGTTGTTATAGCCGTATTCACTCTCAATAACGCCGTTTTCCAGGGTAATATTTTTAACATGAGTATAGTTGCTGGGGATTAAAGTCCCTTTGATGGTAATATCGTTGGGCGAATTGCCAGTGCCAAGCTGGTTAGAAACCTGAAATTCCAGCGTCGCGCCAGATGCAACCATAACGGCGCCTGTTCCGAATGTACTTATACCCCCAGATTGCGCTGCATTTGCAATAACCCTTCCTTCGGAAATCGTCGTTCCGCCTTTATACTCGTTGCGAGCGGACAGTACCAGCGTACCGTCGCCGAGTTTAACAATTTTACAATTCTTACCCTCGTTCTCATTATTCTTTATAGTACCTGTAAGTTTAAGCTGGGAGTTGGCTGTGGTAGTAATGTCTAACGTGTCTGAGGCGCCGCCGCTGCGAATTCGAATATTGGACGAAATCGTGGATACGGTGGGAGACGTTTCGGAAGCGCCGTCTAACGCGTATGAATAGAAAGAAACGTTATTATGGCAGACGTCAAGCGTAGTTCCGTTAGTAGATTTAACCGTGCCGCCATAAAGATGCAAAGTCGTATACTTGAGCGTTTCATTGGAATTGGTTGCAGTTAAACTAACCGTGCCATAAATATTCATTATGGTATTAGCTTCTCCATAACCCAACGAATCGTGAACCGTGCAATCCAAAGTTGCGCCGTTTAAAATGGTAATCGTACCGTTGAATCGTTTGCTGTTTGAGCCAAAGCTGTCGGTTAACTTCAGCGTTCCTTGCTGTACTTCAACCAAGCCGCTGATCCAAGTGTTTGTCGAAAGCGTTCCCGCACCCGTTTTAATTGTCTTGCCTTGAACGCCTCCAGATGTGTAATTTCCAACTTGATTTGTGATTGTAATTGTTTTTCCTGAGTCAGCATTGAATTCAACGATAGCGCCGTTGTTCGTAGTCTTGCCGGTTCCAACAGAGGAGTCTGTAACTAAAAGCTTCCCGGCGTTGACTGTAATTCCGCCGGTAAAAGTGTTAGCGGCAGTCAGTTTCAGGGTTCCCGCGCCGGTCTTGGTAAATCCGCCGGCGTCATGAATAACGCCGTCAATAGTCAGAGTGTCTGAATCAACTTTGATAGTTACATTTGACGTATTGCGAATTCTAAGACGCGATTTGATAAAAGAATTCCCGGTTGACGTAATCGTAGCGGTTCTTTTTTCAAAGTCCAAACCGGTTCCGGCGTCGGTAAAACCGTATTCGCGTTCAATAACGCCGTTCTGCAATGTAAAATTTTTAGCGTGAGTAAAATTGCTGGGAATGAATGTTCCTTTAACAGTAATGTCGTTAGGAGCGTTTGTTCCATAGCCAAGCTGGTTAGAAACCTGAAATTCCAGCGTCGCGCCTGACGCAATTTCGATTGCGCCTGTACCGAACGTACTGGCGGAGGCGTTCTCTGCAGTAGCAATAACCTTCCCTGTATTGATAAACGTTCCACCAGAGTACGTGTTGCGCTTAGACAGCGTCAGGGCGCCGTCGCCGGTTTTTGTAACAGTCCCATTGCCGGACATGATGTAGTCGTACGCTCCCGCTTCGGAAATATTAAACGTAACATTGCCCACGCCGCCAGAACCGGTTGTAACGTTTTCTGTTGGAATCGGGTTGTCGGGGTCGGTGTCAGAATAGACTACGTCTGCTGACGAATAGGAACATGAAAGCAGAACGGCAAGAAACGCTATGATTACGCCTAAACCGCGAGTGAACGAACCGGTTTGTGAGTTTGACATATTTTTTGACTCCTTCAGAATGGGGGTATACTAATATACACGTATACTTTTGAGAGAATAAATTTTCTATTTTAAATTATATTATACACTGAATTTTTCATTCTGCAAGCGAAAAAAGAGGAAAAATAGAATAAAATTGGCGAGTAATAAAATGGGTAAGATTAGAAAGCCGAGAAGTGGATTTTAAATTCTGTAGCGGACTGACGTCCGCGATCTGGAAGCGTTTTCGGCTGCGTCGCAGATTTTTAACGGGACTTTGGACAAGGCGGCGTCAAGCCGCCGCACTCCACGAGATTTTCTCCCCTGTATCTTGACTTTTTAAATAAATATAGTACAATTCGTCAAATATTGAAAAAAGCTGGAAAGGGGAAGTTCCCCCTTTTTCCAATTGCTTGACGGCAAGCCGTCAAGATAGAAAGCGGGAGCTTTGCTACCGCACTCCGAAAAATTTTAATTTCATATCAACTTTAACCAATCATCCTGCCATGCAAGAGCTGCCCAAACAGTTTGAACCTCAGTTAGCGGAAGAGCGCTGGCTGAAAATCTGGGAAGAAAACGGCTGTTTCCACGCCGAACCGAACTCCAATAAAAAGCCGTATACGATTGTCATTCCGCCGCCGAACGTAACGGGCGCTCTGCACCTCGGGCACGCCTTGAACAACACGCTTCAGGACGCTCAAATTCGTATGCACCGCATGATGGGTTATGAAACCCTCTGGATGCCCGGCACAGACCACGCTGGCATTGCCACTCAGGCGATGGTCGAAAAGCGTCTCAAGGAAGAAGAAAACCTGACCCGGCACGAACTCGGGCGGGAAGGGCTGGTCAAGCGAATCTGGGACTGGAAAGACTCGTACGAAAAGCGGATTACGACTCAGCTCAAGCGCATGGGCGCGTCGTGCGACTGGCGCCGGCAGCGGTTCACGCTGGACGAACGCTGCGCCAAAGCGGTGCGATACACGTTCTTTACGTTCTTCCAGAAAGATCTGATTTATCGCGGCAAAAAGCTCGTCAACTGGGATACCAACCTGCAAACGGCGGTCAGCGACGACGAAGTGTTCAGCGAGACCGTTCAGGGGCATTTCTGGTACATGAAATACCCGGTCGTCAACCCGAAGCCGGGCGAACCGGAATACGTTACCGTCGCTACGACCCGTCCGGAAACCATGCTCGGGGACACTGCCGTTGCCGTCCATCCCAACCCGGCGAAAATCTACGACGCGTTGGAAGCTCAATGGACGAAAGACCTTGCAGAAGCCCCGGAAAAGGAAAAGCCGGAAATTGAAGCGAAGCTGGCAGACCTGGCAAAACGTCGGGTGGAACTGTTGCCTCTGCTGACGACTTTGGCGGAAATGGCGAAAGACGGTCGCATGGTTATGCTGCCGATTCAGAACCGGGAAATCCCGCTCGTCGCCGACATCTGGGCGAAGCCCGAGCTGGGCACCGGCGCGGTGAAAATCACCCCGGCGCACGACCCCAACGACTACGAAGTCGGCCGCCGCTGCAAGCTGCCCATGATCAACATTCTCAACAAAGACGGCTCCCTCAACGCCAACGCCGGCAAGTACGAAGGGCAGACGATTTATCAGGCGAGAGAAAACGTCGTCGCGGAACTGGAACAGACAGGCGTTCTGCTCAAGGTGGAAGACCGCGAGATTGAACTGCCCATGTCCGACCGCTCCAAGACGCCGATTGAACCGTTCCTGTCGGATCAGTGGTTCGTCCGCATGGATCAGCTGTCGCAGTCTGCCATGGACGCCGTTATCGACGGCCGCGTCAAGATTCACCCGGAACGGTACGCCAAGGGCTATCTGGACTGGTTGAGCGAAAAGCGGGACTGGCCCATCGGACGTCAGCTGTGGTGGGGACACCAAATCCCGATCTGGTATTGCGAGGACTGCCCGGAGGAAGAGCTCAAAGCCGCGTTCGCCGGTCGAACCGACGTTATCTGGAAGCACGACGACGCCAACAACCAGTGGTGGATTTGCGTTCAGGAAGGGACGCTCGACGCCAATGCTGTCCCAGGTCATACGCTCGTCCAGGATCAGGACGTTTTGGACACGTGGTTCTCATCCGCGCTGTGGCCTCATTCCACAATGGGCTGGCCGGACGCGACGCCGGAACTGGCGAAGTTCTATCCGACTGACCTGTTGATTACGTCGCGTGACATTATCACGCTGTGGGTGGCGCGAATGGTCTTAACCAGCCTGCAGAACTGCAATACCGTCCCGTTCCACGACGTGTTTATTCACCCGAAAATTCTCGACAAGTTCGGCGACACGATGTCCAAGAGCAAAGGCAACGGCGTCGACCCGCTGGACGTTGTCGACAAGTTCGGCGCTGATGCCCTGCGCTTCGGCATGGCGTGGCTGACGACCGAAAATCAGGACGTCCGTCTGCCGGTTGACTTCGAGTGCCCGTACTGCGGCGCGAGAGTTGAACAGACGCGGGAAAACCGCGTTCGTCCGCGCGTCAAATGCCCCAAGTGCAAGGAGTATTTCCGTACTCAATGGGCGAAGTCCGAAGAAGACCTGGCTCTCAAACGCGGCGCCGTCATTTCGGAACGCTTTGAGATGGGCAGAAACTTCAGCAACAAGCTCTGGAACGCCTGTCGATTCGTCCAGATGAACATGGAAGGATACACGCCGGGTCTGGTTGAGGAATCGTCGCTGACGCTGGAAGACCGCTGGCTGCTCAGCCGCCTGTCGACCGTCGCTCAAGAGTTCACTCAAAACCTGCTCACGTTCAAATATTCAGACGCCATCCGCGTTCTGTACGGTTTCGCGTGGGACGAATACTGCTCGTTCTACGTGGAAATGGTCAAGGCGCGGCTGAACAACCCGGATCAGAGCGCAACGGCGCAGCGAGTTCTGGTTTACGCCCTGGACGTTATCACCCGACTGCTTCACCCGATTATGCCGTACGTAACAGAGGAAATCTGGGCGGTACTTAATGATTGCGCTCCGGTTCGTGGAATTGTCGATCAACAGACGCCGGCGCAGTTTGCGTGCGTCGCGTCGTGGCCGGAACTGTCCAAGGAATGGCAAAACGGAGAAGTCGAAAGCCAGTTCGCCGTCTTCCAGGACGTCTTGCGCGGCATTCGAGAAATCCGATCCCGACAGAACGTCCCGCCGAAGAACACGGTTCAGTTTGCGCTCAAATGCACAGCAGAACTCAAAGGGCTGTTGGAACCGATGTCCGCCTACTTCGCCTCCATGGCTGGGGCGGAAATGACCGCCTGCGGTCCGGACGCCCAGTTCCCCGACTTGGCGAGTAACTACGCCGCCGCTGACTGGGAAGTTTCCATGGACTTGACCGGGCTTATCGACATCGAAGCGGAACTGAAAAAGCAGGAAAAGGAACTCGCCAAGCTGGAAGGGTTCATCAAGGGCAAACAGGCGAAACTGTCGAACGAAGCGTTTGTCAGCAAAGCCCCCGCCGCTGTTATCGATAAGGAAAAGCAGTCCCTGCAAGACCTCATCGACCAGAAAACCGCCGTCGAGCAGTCCATCGCGAAGCTGAAGAAATAACGTATTTCGTAAAAAGAAAACGTCATCTTTCGGAGTTACTGTAATAAAGTCAAGTAGGCGAATAAGAAAAATTTTGAATAAAAATCAAAAATTTTCTTACACGATTTGGCTTGTTGAACTAAGCATAAAACATATTATCCCTTGTCGGCGAATCGGAAGCTGTTAAT
>JAFQXE010000017.1 GCA_017407125.1 Thermoguttaceae bacterium | reverse complement strand
ATTGAATATACTAATCATTGGACATTGACTCCTATTGTTGTTATTGTTGTCAAAAAAAAATATTATATAACAATTTGAGAAAATGTCCACCTTTATTTTGTTTTTTGTGGATTTTTACCCACAGATTTTGTTAGAGAGCCGTAAAAATAGAAGGCGGGCGCGCTTTTTTGCAATCTGTTGCATCTAACGAGAATCTGGAACATGTTCAATATCTCGTTGACCATGGCGCTGACGTCAATGCAAAAGACAATGACGGAAGAACCGTATTGCATTATGCAACTATGTATGCGAAAATGAAACCCGTTTGGATTTCCGCTGACGGCAATACAAAAGGCAAAGACGAAACTTGCGTTTATTTTGAAAACGATAATAACAACCTTGAATTAGTTCAATGGCTTGTTATTGAAAAGGGGTTGGACGTAAATGCAAAAGACAACGAAGGAACGGCGATTTTGCATAACGCTGTCTATCAAGGCAATCCGAAAGTGATTCAATGGCTATTAGAACAAGGAGCCGACATCGACGTAAAAGATAATAAAGGGTTGACGGTCTTGCATTATGCCATTGAAAATATATTCCCATCCTTTGGACTGATTCAATGGCTAATTGACCACGGCGCTGACATTAACGCCAAAGACAATGACGGCAAAACGATATTGCAATACGCTGCTGACAGAAGAAATCTGAAACTGATTGAATGGCTAAAAGAGCATGGCGCTCAGTAGGTCATAAGCATTTTAAAAAGATCATAAAGCCCCAAATGTGTTATTTCATAACGATTATCGTTCCAGAGCAGTTTCTTCGTGAAAAGGCGGTTAAAACCCCGCGAGGGTTAGGGCTGACGCCAATGGAGAATCCGTCAATCCAAAAGCGGATTATTAAAAACGAGGTTCAACTGGCGCTGACGTCCGGCGGCTGTTCGTGCGACTTGTATTCCGTCCCGAATGAATACGACGCAGAGGAACCGTCCCAGCCGGATTATTCTAAAAAATACGCTAAAAAAGGCTGGTCTAAAGCCAAAATCGCCCGGGCGGCGGCGTCTCGATTGCAGTCCGCCAATACGGATTCAAAAGACGTCAATTCAAAACAAATCCCGGATATTGTAACAGACTATCTGAAGGAAATCGTTAGCAAATACGGCTGCGTCAAATTTCTGGTTCACTGGTACAGTTCCGCTGTCGACGCAGAAAAGTTTGACATTCAGGAGATCGCCCTAGATATAAACCGTTTCTCAGACGCCGATACAGAAATCCTCGTCGACGCGATTTACACGCTGACGGAGAAACGGCGATAAACAGACAAAGCTGTTCCTTATAGAATCCAATACCCCAACAGGAGGGCTAACTGAATTAGGATGAACCAGTGAATGTAATACCGATCGGCGCGTTTTACATCGCGGCAAACGAGAATCGCGCCGTAGATGGAATTGAGAATGGCTAAACAGAAATGGCTGAAAACGATTCTGTCCCGGATTACGCCATTAAAAAAAGTCGTCCCATTGGATTTGGGAACGACAAAGCCCTCAATCGCCGACCAGGAAATCGACAGCAAAAACAGTATTATGCCCACGAAAAAAGCAATAAAGAATACTCTTATATACGCGTTCATAGTACTGTCTATTCCTTTTCTGATTAATTTATAAGGAAAAAATTCAAGCCATTTCAATAAGCGTTGCCAACATTTTCACAAGGCAAACCGTTCTCTAATTGGTTATATTATACCGCTTATAACAGTATATGTCAATAAAAATAGACGTAAAATCAAAAAATTTTTCTAAAAATTTATTGAAAATGTCTTGCAAATTTGACATTAACATGTATAATGTATAATAATATTTAGTTTGTGAATGTAAATATAGAATGTTATTGTTGTTATAAATGGACGATTTAATCCAGAAGACTGATGACTTTTTAAATTTGGTTTTAGGGGTTCGTCTTACCAAGGTAAGAGCAATCGATTCCCCGCCGATCGCGAATTTTTTAATTCAGAGATATAAGTTATACTATGCGCAAATTTATACGCAAACCTTTGTTCTTGTTGTAGAGAATCGTCCTTCACAAGAGCAGTTTAATTCAGTGCAAACTACAGTTCAGCTGCAAAGCATAGAAGCAGCCTTGAATTGTCCAATAATTTATATTGTTCCTCAACTACAATATAGCCATCGATTCCAGCTGATAAAGCGAAGAATCCCATTTGTCGTACCTAAAATGCAGCTCTATATTCCACAGTTGGGAATGTGCTTTTCGAATACGGTTCAACAAAATATTGTTCATACGTCAAAATTGAGCATTTTGGCGCAAGCGCTAATATTGCAGTTTTTATCCGAGAAGAAATATGATACAATAAATACGACCTTGGTGAGAAAAGATTACTCATACACCTTGACCAGTATTGGCAGAGCGTTTCGGGAGCTGGAACATTTTGGTTTGGGCGCAATCGTTCCAGCTGGAAAGCAGAAACTCCTAAAGTTCAAATATACGGGTTTTGATTTGTGGGAAAAAGCGCTGCCTTTTTTACAAACGCCAGTACGAAAAACGATTCAGGTTCCATCGGTCTATTACGACATGGTCAACGCCTGGCCTAACGTTTACATTGGAGGTGAAACTGCGCTGGCTCAATTAACAGATTTAGCGTCGCCTGACATTGTTACGTTGTCAATATATGAGAAAGACTATAAGGAATTAAAAAGTCGGATAATCGAGCCTGTAATTGATGAAGAAGATTGTTTTCTTCTGGATTTACGGCTTTATCCGGAACGGAGCAATACAAACCACGTAGGCGCGCTGTCGTTATATTTACAGTTTCGGGATAACCCAGATGAACGCATCCAATTGGAATTGCGTAAAATGATGGAGAATTACAAATGGTAGAAGGATTAAACCTGTTTAGAGAGCGTTTTCAAAGTTACACTGACAGTTATGTAATTATCGGTGTCGGAACAACACGCCAGATTTGGATTAGAGTTTCGCAACACCAAAGATATCGATATTGTTTTATGTCTGGATTCATTATCTGCCGGGGAGTTTGGAAATGTATTCATTCAGTTTATCAAGGAAGGACAATACAGTTTTCAAACGACAGACGAACGCTCAAATTTGGCTCGACTGTTAGAGCCTGTCAGTAAGGAGTATCCAGCTAAAATAGAATTGATTACGCGACGCCCAATTGACGGCATTTTATATAAAGGACAACGCAAAATCCCTGTATCGTTAAGCGCCGATCAGTCGGATTTTTCTGCGTTTGTTATGGAAGACCCGTACTACAATTATTTGCAGTCGCATAAGGAGATTCGAGACGGTTTATCTATCGCGTCTGTAGACTGTTTAATGATATTAAAAGTGAAAGCCTGGCTGTCTCTTGGAGAACAGCGTCAGCGCGGAGTCCGCATAGACTCTGATAAAATCAAAAAACACAAAAACGACTTTTTCAGATTATACAGACTGCTTGTTCTGAATAACAAGCCCGAAGTTCCAGACGTTATAAAGCAGGATATTCAAACGTTCTTATCGCAGATGACAAGCGACGAAGTCGATCTGAAGTCATTAAAAGTCGACAACCGTTTAGATAATATCCTGACTGATCTTTATGAGTATTTCGGAATCGTTCGATAACTAATAACGATTATTCGCAACGTTATTGGCACGAATTACGGTATTCGAGGTTTGCAGCGTTTCTTGAAATGAAAGCGACGGCAAGCCGTCGCACTCCAAAACGAATTAGCCTCAGCTTCCCAGGTACGCGGTAATCGCGTTGGCGATGCGGTGGTAAATCTGCGGGCGCTTTTCGTCGTCGCAGTTGAGGAGGGTGATGCGGAAGCCTTTCAAGTCGGTCGCGAAACCGGACAGCGGCGTAACGCAAATTCCCTCTGACCCGAGCAGGTAATAGACAAAGCGTTTGTCCGGGGATTTTCCTTTCGCCAGCTGTTCGACGCAGGCGCGGATTTCCGGGTTCTCAATCGGCAGAGTCTGTTTGTCGTTGAGTACGCCGTCTTCAAAGACAACGGAGAAATAGAACGCGCCCTGCGTTCGGTTGACAATCACACCGGGGACGTTTTCGAAAATCTCGTAGACCTCGTTGGCGCGCTTTTCGAACATCTTGGCGCGGCGGCGAAGGTGAGCGGGATAGCGGGAATCGCCGACAACTTCCGGAATCGACATCTGCGGCAGCGTCGTCGAGCAGACTTCCAGCATCTTCGCGTTGAAAATGCTCTGGATGTATTCTTTGAAATCCGGGTTTTTGTCCTGGTTGAGAACTTCAATCCAGCCGCAGCGAGAGCCGGGCCACGGGTACTCTTTGCTGATTCCCCGCAGAGCGATGGCGGGCACGTCCTGAACGATTTCGGAAATGTGCAGCGTCCGCGCTCCGTTATAGCAGATGTGCGAGTAAATCTCGTCGACAATCATAAACAGCTTGTTGCGGCGGCAGATCTCGACGATGTCTTCCAGCGCTTCCCGCTTGTAGACAACGCCGGTCGGGTTGTCCGGGTTGACCAAGCCAATGCCGGCAATCGACTTGTTGTACTTGACCTGCATGCGGATGTTTTCGATATCCGGCTGCCATTTGTTGTACGGGTCCAGACGGAACTGGACGTTGTCGTACCCCATTCTCATGCTTTCGTTGGACGAATGGGTGGAGTAAATCGGGTTGGGAAGCAGCACTCTCGCATTGCGATGAATGAGCTTGTAGACCTTGTCGACCGCGTCCGCCACGCCGTTAAAGCAGAGGATGTCGTTTGCAGTCGTCTGCGCTCCGCCGCGCTTGTTGATTTGTTCCGAAAGGAATTCCCGAGTCTGAAGAAGCCCGCGGGTGGGACAGTACGCCCAGGTTTTGCTGTTAAAGAGCAGATTCTGAACCTTCTCGACAATCCACGGCTCTATCGTTTCGCCCATCGCGACCGGGTCGCCGATGTTTTCCCATGTAATTTCAAGACCAAGCTCCTTGAGCTTGTTGGCGTCCTCAACAATTTGACGAATTTCGTATTCGAGGTATTTCGCGCCTTCGTGCAGAATCGGTAATCGCATGATAAATTCCTTACATCGAATTCCTGTGGGAAAATGACGTTGACGTCAACCCAAGCAACAGTCTAACCGTTTATATCCGGACTCTATACGGATACAAAAAAACCGCGTCTAATTAACGCGGCGCATTGAATTGGTCAACAATCTAATTGACCCCGACGGGATTCGAACCCGTTTACCGGCCTTGAAAGGGCCGTGGCCTAACCGTTAGCCGACGGGGCCATAAGCTCTTGTGGAACTTAAGGGCTTTAACTCTGAACGGCTAAAGCGTTCGCGTTAAAGATGTGAGTATTTAACCATAAAACGTTATTTTGTCAATGGGGCGGACGAAAATTTTTTCTATTTTTTTTGAAACTGTCCAAATATTCGTCCCATACAATCGGAACAGACGCCGTCCGAGAGCCGTAATCGCCCTGTACAGACGCATTTAATGCGCCGTTTTCCAAACAGACGCCAAGCTCAAACGCGGGAACGGACGCTCTATCGCTGCGCTCACGTTTTCTTCTTGATAACCGTTTTGGCAATCGGCTTCGTTTTCGGGGTCGAATCTGGTTCAGTCGACTCCGGTTTCGTCTCATCCTCCGACGGCGCCGACAGCGTATCCGTTGTATTCACGCTGAATGATTGAACCGACATCTGACGGCGAATAGCGTCGTAGACTTCTTTTCTGTGAACTGTAACGTCGGACGGAGCGTTAACTCCAATGCGAACTTTGTCGCCGCGCACGTCAACCACGACAATAATAATATTATCGTTGATGACAATGCTTTCGTTCTTTTTGCGGGATAATACTAACATTCCTTTTTCCCTCCCAAGGCGGGGCTTCCAAGCGGCATTTGCCGATTAAAACGGGTGAGCCGCAAAATGTCGAAAAAATCGTTTCTTCGACTCACATTCGGTTTGTTACAGGATTTTTTGAAAAATTCTGCACTCAAACCATCTTATAGTACTGGTCTTTTTATGTCTTTCGTGTAAAATCAAGGTTGGGATTTTAAAACCGCCGCCGCTCGAAACGTCTGGAACGTATTTGCTTACTTCGCAAATACAAAAGACTTCTCGCGCCGGAACGTCCATTTAAATATTTTTTATACTGGACTAACTAACCATAGATTATATTTTTATTTTTGACGCAAGTATTTTTAATAATTTATCGATTTTATCTAAATTATTAAGCGCTTAGCCGTTAAAATCGATACAATCGTTATAATCGTTACCTTTTATCGAAAAACCAATGATATTTTGTGATACCCACGCGCATCTGAACGACGTCTCGATAATTGATTCGCTGGACGAGCTTCTGCTCAACGCCCGCGCTGCCGGGGTGCAGAAGATCGTTATACCAGCTACAGATAGAAAAACGTCCGAACAAATTATACGCCTGACGGCAACCCGGCCAGACGTCTTTTCCGCTGTTGGGATTCACCCGAACGATTCCGCCAAGGCGGCGCCGGACGACTGGGACGCCGTTGTCGAGCTGACCAGATCGGAGCTTGCAAACGGGAACGCCGGGAAGATCGTTGCTGTCGGCGAGTCCGGCTTGGACAGATACTGGGACGACGCCCCCATGAAAGTTCAGCTGGACTACCTCAATCGACACCTGGACTTGGCGCGCGAGTTCGACCTGCCGATTATTCTGCACTGTCGGGAGGCGGAAGACGACCTCATTCCCGCCCTTCAGGCGTATCGCCAGAAGACCGGCTGGTTGAAAGGGATTTTACATTCCTTCTCGTCGGACGTCCACAATTTGGAACTCTATCTGGAACTGGGGCTGTACGTCGGCTTTGGCGGCATGATAACCTACAAGCAAAAGAAATTCGACCCCGTCCGCGACGCTGCGTTCGCCGCCCCGCTGGATCGGATTCTCATCGAAACGGACTGTCCGTACTTAACCCCCTCTCCGATGAGAGGCAAAGTCGAATTCAACCAAAGCGCCTACGTCGTCCATACGGCGCAAAAGCTGGCGGAAATCAAAAAGACGACGCTGGAAGAAATCGCCAACGCGACGACCGAAAACGCCGTGAGACTGCTGAATATATAGCGCTTAGCGCCAGAACTCAAGAGAAGCTCTCCCAACTTCAGAATCAGCCGTAACGGCTCAAATCAATCAAACTGCTTAACAAATCAAACAATGTAACAATTTTTTAGAAAGGATAAATAAATATGAAAAACACGCTTCCCCCTGAAATTGAATCTCTTTGCATTCAGAAACTGGACGGACAAAATGTACCGATATGGCCCTATGTTGCGGCTGTTACCGGGCATCGTTCATTCGCCAGACCGGGCGAGGTCGAGGGACTGCCGGGATACGAAAGAGAAACCATCAAGAAGGCTTTTCAGCATGAGCTGGAACAGATGGCTCGTCAATGGAAAAAAGCGTGCGGGTCAGTCAACGCGCCGTTCATTCTTCTTACCGGTTTGGCAGACGGCGCAGATCAGTTGACGGCGGAGGCCGCTCTGGAACTTCCCGAAGAGCTGAATGTCAAATTGGCGGCGATTTTGCCGATGGAAAAGGATCTGTTTCGGCTGACGGTTTCCGATAAAAAGCGATTTGACTCTTTGCTGGAACGCGCATACGTAACGTTTGCGCTTCCCTTGTTGGACGACAGCCCTGAATATCGCTCTCAGTTGGCGGATGTGGACAATCCCGATACAGAGCCATTACGTCAAATGCAGTATAAAGAACTGGGCAAGTTTTTGGCTTTGCACAGCCATGTTCTCTTCGCGTTGTGGGATGGAATAGACGTGTCGGAAAATCTCGTCGGCGGAACGTCCACGACGCTGCATTTCAAACTCGAAGGAAACACGGATAAACAGTCGCAGTCGGATATTCTGACCTACACCTCGGTCGGACCGGTGGTGCAATTTCTGCTCCCTCGCAAAAACGAGGAGAATCTGAAAGAGCCAATTGCTGAACTGGAAAACCCCGAAGAAATCGCCGTATTCTACTGGTCGAAACACGATTTGTGGGATAAAAAGAACAAACGCTATTTCTTTCCGAGCCGTAAACAGATGACCGAGGAAAACCGGTGTAAAACGAGCGTATCTCTCAAACCGGAGCTTGTCGACACCCTCATGCGCATTGGGGATCTGAACCAGCAGTCGACAACGAATTCGCAGCAACTTCAAAAGGGCTTGCCACAATCCCGAAAATATCTGTTCGAAGAACGAAGCGATGCGGAAGAATTCTGCGACGCTGAAACGGAAGCGCTTATTAACCACTACATCTACGCGGACAAACTGGCAGAGATGTTCAAAATCCGGATGGAAGAAATCGTCAAGTATTTTCTCTTGGGCGCTGGGCTGTTTCTTTTTTCGAGTTCCCTGCTCTCATCGTTCTGGGAAATTCGTCAAAATGGTTGGGGGGCAGATACAGCATTCAGTTTTGCATCCCGTGGAAAAGACACCTGGTGCAATATGTTGTTTTCGATGCCGTTGACAACGTCTTTGTACTGGGCAAGCATTTTTCTGTTCACAGTATTCTATATTAGGGCGATATGGAAGAAAAACCGCGTGCGTTTCTATCGATTCCGCGCTGTTGCGGAAGCTTTGAGAGTTCAGATCTTCTGGCGGATTGCGGGGATGAACGATTGCGTTTCTGGTTACTACCGAACCCATCAGCTTCCTGAAACGGAATGGCTTCGCGCAGCGATTAACGGTCTCGATGTGCTTATGGAAAAACCTTATGAAATGAATTTCCATAAGAGTCGGGCGGAACGATTAGCTTTTGTTCACGATGTGTGGATCAATGGGCAGTTGAAGTTTTTCCAAAATCGGCTTGCGAAAGGATTGAAAGCTAAAACCAATACTAACTTTGAATATGCCAAGATGATCATTTGGGTAATTCTGATTATCGCGTATCCATTCATTTCCACGTGGTTGGATAATCTTTATCATTTATGCGATGCTTCTAACCAGTCTGTCGCCGCTCTTAATCTGTCAGAGCCAGCTATTAACCAGGGTTCACCCTGTATCCATCTTTTAGCCGAGTGCTGTCAGGTTATTTACGGGATTTTATTGGTTTGGGTCCCGATTCATGGACTCAAGCTTTTATGGGAGTCAATTAAGAAGCCTCAATCCGAACTGAATCGTTACAAGCAAATGCTGTTTCCCTACGATCGAGCCATTCTGCTTTTGAAACCTGAACTTGAAAAAGAGAATCTCAATGAATTACTGAAATCAGAAGAAAACAGAAGGAAACTGCATACCATTCTACGTCAGCTTGGAACGGAAGCTGTTTCCGAAAACGCGTCCTGGTATTTATCCCTGGAAGAACGAAAATTGAATATGCCTTACTAAACAAGGATTGAATCTTGATTCATCCGACAAGTTAGCGCATCACAGTGGCTGGCGGAAAGCGTTAAACGCTTAGACGAAAAGCGGAACCGCTCCGCCAACCGCCTAAATCCCAATTACGAATTCCCTCGCCATGTCCAAAAAAGAAAAAGTTCCTGAAACGCTCGCGCTGCGAGTTCTGAAGAAATGCGATATTCCGTTTGAAGTTTTCGAGTACAAATATGAACCGCGCGGCGGAACGCGGGTGTCGTCTCGAGAGCTTGGCGTCGACGAGCATGTTTGCATCAAGACGATTATTCTGGAAACGGACGCCAAAGAGCCGTTTATCGTCCTCATGCACGGCGACCTGGAAATTTCCACGAAGAACATGGCGCGGATACTGGGCGTGAAATCGGTCAAGCCGTGCGAACCCGTCGTCGCCGACAAACATTCCGGATACCAGGTCGGCGGCACCAGCCCCTTCGGAACGAAACGGAGAATGCGCGTTTTCGTTGAATCGACCATCCTCGACGAGCCGTTTATTTACATCAACGCCGGACACCGCGGCTTGCTGGTCAAAATCAATCCCAAAGACATCTCCAAAGCCCTGCCCATAGAACCCGTTCAGGTGGGGGTAAAAGAATAACGTTGAAATCCAATCATCATTTGCACATTGGATTTTAAACACGAAAAACACGAAATAAGCGAAATTATACGAAATATGAAAGATATTAAAATAATCCTTTATTTAATATTCTTTTCGTTTCTTTCGTTCTTTTCGCGTATTTCGTGTTAAAAACCTTTTGGACGCTCAATGAGCCTGCTTTTAAGTTCACAGGCGCCGACTACCTTTTTTTACAAGGAAATGGAAAATCCAAAACCTGGAGAGCTGTAGTAAAGCCCCGTTCCGGGATAGTAATACCCGGGATAATAGTAATTGGGATAGTAATAACTGCGATAGTAATAGTTGGGATAGTACCGGGGCGGAGGAGGCGGAGGCGCGGGACGATAATACCCCGGACGGGGACCGCCATGAAACGCAGGACCAGGACCGCCGCGGAATGCGGGACCGCCTCCATGGAATCCCGGACCGGGTCCGCCGTGAAAACCAGGCCCAGGGCCGCCGCGATGACCGCCGGGGCCTTGCGCCATTGCCGAGCTGCAAAGAGCAACGCTCAAGCAAACAATAATTGCAACAAGAAACTTCTTCATAACTGATTGTCTCCCTGAATTTTCTGTGGTAAAGCCAAAACAATCAACTAAAACAATTTTACGGTTTGAAAGATTGATCGGAACCGAGAGTAACGGATCATTCATTCTATTGATACATACGTATAAACCGTTATTTTGTTCAAAAAGCCAACTATTATTTTTTTAAATTGTTAAAATATATGAACTTTCTTCCTCATAAGGCGGAACGTCAGACGTCTATTAATTCAGGAAGATTATTCATGGAACCTTTTTGAACAGACGCGTCGAGCAATGTCGGACAGGAATCAAAGGCGAATCGTTTCTGATACAACCCTTTTGAATTATTTCGTCAAAACGATCGGAATTCAAATTGGGGTTGTCTTTGCTGTCATCGCGTTGTTGTTTATAGTCTTTTTGTCTTATCAGAGCGTTTTTTCCAGGCAGGAGCAGCAGGAACAGACAAAGCCCGCCAGCAGCGAAGATAACGCGTCCAACAACGAGAATGTTACGCCCGTTGACGTCAACGTCTCTGATACGCTCAATACGGTTCACTCTCAATATTCATTCGACGATCTTTATCTTAGTAACGCCCATCCGGACGTCTGGTATGACGATTATACGTTATGGTCCAATGCGAAGAAGCGCGCTATTGCGAAATACGGTGGATCAGAGGAAACGGAACGCGCCGTTGAGCTTGCGCTGCGCTGGCTGAAAAGTCGTCAATTGGAAGACGGATCGTGGGCTATCGACGCCGAGAAACCAAAGTCGTCTTTGAACGTCAACGGAGCGACGGGGTTGGCTTTGCTTCCGTTTCTGACTGCGAACGGTCTTAAATGGACAAACGGTTCTGAATGGTCAAGCGAATACAAAGACGCTGTCGAGAACGGTCTGAACTATTTGATTCAGCACGGCAAAACCGGCGAGGATTTTAACGGCATCCGCAATTGCGAACACGACGAGCCGTTGTACAATCACGCTTTGGCGACGCTGGCTCTGGGCGAAGCTCTCGTTATGACCAGAAATAAAGCGTATCTCGAACCCGCTCAGGGAGGTTTGGAATACATCCTTTCCAGTCAAAACCCCGACAGCGGAGCATGGAACGGCTCCGCGAATCCACTGGACAATATCACCAATACATACTGGAACGTTGAGACGTTAAGAATCTATTCCAACTTCCTTATTTATAAAAAATCCAGTTACGAAAACCTCTGCAAGACAACTCAAAACGTCCGGCTTTTTCTGGATTCCGTCCAGAATGCGTCCAACGACGCTCGTACAGCGTCCGATTCCATCACGTCCAAAGCCGCGCAAGAACTCCTTTTGCGAATGTATCTGTATCGGTTTGACGCCATTCCAGACCTGGAACGCAGCGTAGAACAGCTTTGTAAAAGCGGTCCGACTAACGACAGTTATTATAATTATATCGTAACGCAAATCCTGTTTCATTACGGCGGCAAGTCGTGGAAAGAATGGAACGCCGCTATGCGTGAGAAGCTTCTTAACGCTCAAATTCAAACTGGAGTCGAAACCGGGTCGTGGGATTTTTCAAACGAAGAACGCAATCAAAACGTCGTCTTTCCGTCCTCGCCTTTTGTCGACACTGCGTTATCCGCTTTGACGCTGGAAACGTATTATCGATACAAGCCCCTTTATCTCAAAAGAGAATACGGAAAAGGGTTTCCAATAGAATAAACGATTATATTGACTAAACTTAAATCCATTATTTGTTTTACTCAAGAGGTTGGATCATTCCTCCAAAAGCCAATTTTACACTAACTTATCTGTTAAAATAGCGTAAATATAAAATATTTTATGAAAAATTATTTTTTTCCCGTTGATTTTTCTAAAGAATCGCTATAATAAACGTTATATGAGTAAAAGGAAGTTTAAAACTCGATTACAATTTTGAATCGGGCTTCCAACGGAACCATTTAAACATATTTTCAGGAGAAATTCATGTCAATCGAAAGACAAGTAGACGCAAATAACGCTGCGGTCGAAGACGGAGAAGAAGATCTCGAAGAAGAGTACGCTACAGGAGGCGGTACTTTCGTCGATACTATTGCTTTAATTCCCAGCTGGGCTGTCAGTACCGTCGTTCATCTTTGCTTGCTGGTAGCTTTGGCTCTTATTAATTTTGATACAACGCCAAAGTCAACGCCAACAGAAATCGTATCCAACCCGGTTGAGGAAGTCGAGGAAATCGAAGAAGAACTCGAAGATCCGCCAGAGGAAATCAACCTGGATCCGGATGCTGAAATCAGCGACGAAGTCGAAGCGACTACCGACGTTTCCGTTTCCGAAACCGACGTTAATATCTCTCCTGCCGACGATATGACCGCCGCAGCGGTTTCCGTCAACCTGGTAGACATCAGCAACACAGTCGCGCCTCGTAACGCGCTGGGCAACGTTGTTGGCGCGTATTCAGGCGACGCGTTCTCTGGTCGTGGTTCTGGCAAGGCGCGCGCTCTGGCTATGGGCGGCGGCACAACCGAAAGCGAACGAGCCGTCGCGTTAGGTCTTCAGTGGATTTCCAACCATCAGCTTCCCAATGGCGCGTGGAGTTTCAATCATCAATTAGCTCTTGGCTGCCGCGGCGCGTGCAAAAACCCCGGCAAGTTGGACAAAGCGTTCAATGGCGCAACGGGTATGGCTCTTCTGCCGTTCCTCGGCGCAGGCGTAACACATAAAGAAGGAAAATACAAGAACAACGTCTATAAGGGAATCAACTTCCTTTGCCAAAACGGCAAACAAACCAAAGACGGCTGCGTCAGCTTCCTCGAAAATGGCGGTACAATTTACTCTCACGGCATTGTTGCCATTTGCCTTAGCGAAGCGTACGCCATGACCAAAGACAAGCGAATTCTTCCCGCGGCTCAGGGCGGTTTGAACTACATCTGCTTCCATCAGGATCCCGCCGGCGGCGGATGGCGATATCAGCCCCATCAGGCTGGCGACACGTCGGCTGTAGGTTGGCAGTTGATGGCTCTTAAATCCGGCTACATGGCTGGCTTGAGAGTTCCAAACCAAACGATCAGCAAAGCGACTCGATTCCTCGATTCCGTTCAGACTGACTCCGGCGCCAAATACGGTTATACAGATCCCGGCGAAGGTCCGTCAACCACGTCCGTTGGTTTGCTGGCTCGTATGTACCTCGGCTGGAAGCACGACAACCCGGCGTTGCAGCGCGGCGCGGAATGGCTCTCTAAGATTGGCCCCAGCAAGAGCGATAGCTACTACAACTACTATGCGACCCAGGTTATGCGTCAGTACGACGGTCCATTGTGGAAAAAATGGAACGCTGTCATGCGAGATCAGATGGTCAACTCCCAGAATCAGCAAGGCCACGAAAAAGGCTCATGGTTCCACAACGGTTCCTGGAGCGAACGCGGCGGACGCGTTTACGACACCGCTCTGTCAACCATGGTCTTGGAAGTCTACTACCGACACATGCCCATTTACAAGGCAGCGGCGGCAGACGGCGGATTCCCGCTGGACTAGATTGACATAATTCAATCTTAGCGAACTCCTGTGAAAGTAAGACGGCGCAATAAGCGCCGTCTTTTTTATAGACGATTATGAACGTCCCGCTCCGCGGATACGATTATTTTCAAGTTGCGAATTAAGATAAGAAGCGGATTCGCGTTCTGAATAGGACGTCATTTCTATAACCGTCGACTTTAGTCTACGGATAGCGACAAACTCTACTCACCCTCCTATTTGAATCAGTTCCTTTTTCTTCCTCTCCCGGCGCCTGCGGCGCCGGGAGAGGAAGAAAAAGGGTATTTGTCGGCTTCTTTTTTGTTGTTTTTTAAGACCGTGGGTTAAAACCCACGGCTATTAAAAGTGAACCGCTAAAGCGGTTCTAGCGGATGCGCTTCGCGCTATTTTCTCATTCTATGGGTTAAAACCCACGGCTATTAAAAGTGAACCGCTAAAGCGGTTCTAGCGGATGCGCTTCGCGCTATTTTCTCATTCTATGGGTTAAAACCCACGGCTATTAAAAGTGAACCGCTAAAGCGGTTCTATGTGGGCGAAACGCCCGCAAACCGAACTCAACTATGGGCAATTGCAGGAATAATTTGAACGCGCCACTTCGCAATTATTCCCCTATCCCGTCTTGACAAAATTTTAAAAATTGCAATAATAGCGTGCAATCAATATCATGTATGGATGAATGGCCGAGTGGTCGAAGGCGACGGTCTTGAAAACCGTTGTAGGATTCTCCTACCGGGGGTTCGAGTCCCTCTTCATCCGGTTTGACAGATCGTCAATACGAGCAAACAAGAGAGTTGAGAGCATATCTCAACTCTCTTTTTTTATTAATCGATATTTCTCGAGATGATCGCGAAGCGTTTCTCTCGCAACTCGCAACTCAATTTCACTTCAGCGCTTTTTTGAGCATTGCCAGCAGATACGCGGCGTTTTTGTCACGGTCTTCCATTTTCATATAGCCGAAGTTGTCGTCGGTAACGCGAATTGGACGCCCCGCCTGTTCGATAACGCGGTTGAATTTTCTTCGAGAAGCGAAATCGAAAATAATATCAACCCCGTCTGTATAGATTTTGTTGATTGCCAACTGATGCGCCATGATTCTCAGTCGGGCGATTTCAATCATATTGACCGTTTCATCCGGCGGAGCGTTGAATCGGTCTCGCAGTTCCGCGTCCAGAGCGTCCACGTCTTCCAAAGTCGAAACGCGGCTTAGACGCCGATAGAAGTCCATTTTCTGACGGAGGTCGGAAATGTAATAGTCTGGAATGTACGCTGACATCGGCAGGACAACGGAAACGTCGATTTGCGTTTTGGGCGGAAGTTTATTCTGTTTTCTGACGGCGGCTTCCAACAGCTGACAGTACAGTTCATAGCCGATAGCGGCGATGTGCCCTGACTGTTCTTTTCCCAGAATGTTCCCTGCCCCGCGAATTTCCAGGTCTCGCATGGCAAGCGTAAACCCGGACCCCAGCTGATTGAATTCCTCGATAGACTTCAAGCGTTTCAACGCGACTTGAGAAATCACCTTGTGAGCGTCAACAAGCAAATAGCAGTACGCGCGATTTTTATATCGACCAACGCGGCCGCGAAGCTGATGAAGGTTCGCCAGTCCGTACCGATCCGCCTGATCGATAAACATCGTATTGGCGTTGGGAATGTCCAGTCCGCTTTCGACAATTGTTGTACAAACCAACACGTCAAATTTATGCAGCACAAAATCCCGCATGACGCGTTCCAGCTCGCCCTCCGCCATCTGAGCGTGACCGATGACAATGCGCGCTTCCGGAACGATCTGTTTAATCTTGTCGGCAACCATGTCGATGTCGTAAACTTTGTTATGAACAAAGAACACCTGACCGTTTCGGGCTAATTCGCGTTCAATGCCCGTTTTGATTAGGTCTTCACTGTACCGGTTTACGTGCGTTTCAACCGGGACGCGGTCAGCGGGCGGCGTTTGCAAATTGGAAATGTCGCGAATTCCCAACAGGGCGGAATGAAGCGTTCGGGGAATGGGCGTTGCCGTCATGGTGAGGACGTCGACCGAGGCGCGGAATCGTTTAAGCTTCTCTTTGACTTCCACGCCGAACTTCTGCTCTTCGTCTATAATTACCAACCCCAGATTGGAAAAGTGAACGTCTTCTGAAACAAGCCGATGAGTTCCAATAACGAGATCAACTTTGCCCAGGAGCATATCTTTGATTGTTTTTTCCTGATCCTGTTTGGAAACGAATCGGGAAAGCATCGCAATTCTGACGGGGAATTCCGCCATGCGAGCGCGAAACGTTTGATAATGCTGCTCGCATAGAACGGTTGTCGGCGCCATAACGGCAACTTGATAGCCGGCTTCGACAGCGCGGAACGCGGCGCGAATCGCCATTTCCGTTTTGCCAAACCCGACGTCGCCGCAAAGAAGCCTGTCCATCGGCTCGACGCTGCCCATGTCTTTGTTGATCGCGTCCATGGTCGTGAGCTGGTCTGGCGTTTCCTGATACGGGAAACATTCGTCGAATTCCTTTTGAAGTTCCGTCTCGACAGGAAACGCAATTCCAGGCTGCGTCTTGCGTTTGGCTTGAATGTCCAGCATTTCGCCCGCCATGTCTTCCAGTTCAGCCGCAACGCGTTCTTTTTGCTTTTCCCAGCGTTTTCCGCCGATCTTTGCCAGCGGAGGCGAGCCTTTAATCCCGCCGACGTACTTTTGAATCAAGCCTATTCGGGAAACCGGAACGAAAAGAGTGGCGTTGTCGGCAAATTCGAGCTTGAGATTCTCCTCGACCATGCCCTGATGTTCGAGAATCTCAATTCCAGCGCAGCGAGCGATGCCGTGCGCCAGATGGACAACGTAGTCCCCAATGCTCAACTCGGAAAACGAGTCGATTGCCTTGCTAAGACGTCGATTGGAAACGGTTCGTTTGATAGTCGCCCGTAAAAAGAGGTTGTCGGCGGAAAGAATCGTCTGTCGAACGCCGTCTGAACGGGAAGAGAACAGAAGCCGAAATCCGCTGGAAATCAATCCAACGTGGAATATCAATCGACCTTCTTTTGACGTTTGCGTTTCAGCAAACAGATCCGACAAACGCTGAACTTCCGTCGCGGTCGAGCATAAAAGATGAACTTCCTGCCCCGCGGCGGAGGAATCGAACTGTTGTAAAATCCGATTCATCTCTCCGCTGAACTGCTCGACCGTTTCCATATTGAAATGCCAGACGAAATCCAGCGGCATGGAGAGAAAAGCCCCCATTTGAACCATTGGGAATCGGAACAGGTCGTTGGCAATTTGAGCCGTTTGCCAGTACAGATCGGCGATTTCCACGTCAGGAGCCGGGGGCGCCAGCGGATCGGGAACGCCGCCGGTAAACATCCTTTCCATCTTTCGCCAATGGGAAAGCAGGCTCTCCTGAGCGCCGAAAAACTTTCGGGCGTTATTTTCGCACTCAATCGGTTCAATATAAATAATTATAGTATTCGGCGGCAGGTGATCTGTAAATTTGTCCATCTGCGCCGTCTTTTCAGGATTGAGTTCGCTGGACGTCGATACCGTAATATCGACTTCAGACATTCTTTCCAGACTCCTTTGACTGGAGACTTCAAAAGAACGAATCGACTCTATGATGTTATCCCAGAATTCAATTCGAATCGGGTTGTCCGCGTCCAGCGGATAGACGTCAACGATTCCGCCGCGAACGGAGAACTCGCCCGGCTGGACGACAATCGGAACCCGATGAAAGCCGTTTTCTGATTTGCTGGATAACGCCGTGATTAAATCCTTCATGTCGAAAACGTCGTTCACCGCCAGATGAATCGTTTGACTGGATAGCGTTTGCTTGGCAGGCGTTTTGAGCAAAATACTCTGCAGCGTCCCGACAATCAGCGGGGCGGGCGTTCCCGGTTCGTATCCGTCCAGAGCTTTAAGAGCCTTGATTCTGTAACCAAACGCGTCTGACGCTTCAGCCGATTCCGGGTTGAACGGATCGCAAATCGCCAGCCGCAGCGGAGAAACCTTTAATCCGGAAAGCTCGGAAAAAGTCGTCAAGTCCATACAGAAGTTATCCGCCTGAGTTTCATCCGGACAGAGAACCAGAATCGGTCCGGCGGCTTGATCGCTTGCGTCCGCCGCGTTTTGGGAAAGACGGCTTTTCAAAGGCGACGCCCCCCTGCCCGGCTTCTTTTCTGACTTCCGGGATTCCGAGAGCATAGTTCCGACTATCGCGGCGCTGACCGGAATGGTCGTTCCGTCTATAGACGCAGACTTCCCCGCCCGAAGCGTTTGTAACGTTTGGGTGAAATCTGCGTTTAGCGCTATTTCTCTAAATAGATGGAATGGGAGGGTTTTGTCGATTATCAAGGTTATCAGCTAAATAAAAAACTTTATATGAACTCGATTTATTAAACCGGGGGTATTATTTTATTTTTTATATGCTAAAATACTAAGACTGGAAGTGAAGACATTGTAACCATTCTTTACTATACGTCAATCCCCCGGATAACGTTCAGTACTGATAAAAACAGGAAATTATAGAAAACCAGGTATTTTTATGAATCCTAAAATCCAACTGTTCCAAAGAACAACGTATTTAGCGGTTTTATTTGCAGTAGTTATAACCTCAACCGAGTCATCAATGGCGCAATGGTGGCGCCGCGACAGAAACAACAGCAGTCCAACTCAGGTTGAATCCGTTGGCGCTGGCGGATATCAAATGACAATCAATCCGATGTTCGCGCCGCTGCCCGGTAATCTGTTCACTCCGGAAAACGTGAAGAACACAATTTCTCCAGAAGAACTGCAAAGCCTCTACGACGCTAAAGCTCCGAAAACGCCGAAAAAGGATGACGCTGAAAAAGCTGACGAGGGCGAAAAGAAGGCAAACGCCGCTCCCGAAATCGAGTATGTAGTCGATCCTCTGCTCAAAGCCCCGCAAAGCTCCTATAAACTCGGGTTCCCGCAAGCGGAAGAAATCATCAAGATGATGGAATCGGAACTGACGTCCCAAATCGCGGCGCGTCCAGGCGTTCAGCAAAAATACAACACGTGGATCAATTACCTCAAAGGACGAACTGTCGCCAGCTCGCGTTCAACCGGAATCGGCGGATACAACGGCATCTGTCGTAATAAATGGTACGAAGAACTTCTTCTGGACCCGGTTCATTCAACCAGCAAAGCGGAGCTTTTCTCTCGAAAACTTCACGCTGGCATTCTTTACGGCGGAACAAAGGGTTATGGCTTCATGCTCAAAGAAGCGCGCGAAAAAATGGGCGTTCCCGCCGGAAATCTCTGCGAAACGAAACGCGTCAAGTCTGCTGAAGAAGCGTACAAGCTACTGGGACAGAGATTGGGCGAAGTCAAAGGACTGCACGCTCAGGCGGTCGATCCGATCAAACCGGAATGGCTTAAAAACATGAACGCGAACCTGTACAATCTGTATACGATTCAGGTCAGCGTTGGACATACCGTCAACTATCGATCCGATCAGGTTCGACAATTCCTGCTCAATTTTGAACGGATCGACTACGGCGCCTATTACGACGCAGCAGGAATCATGTTCTCCTTCTCGGAAAACGACTTCCTCGATCAGCTTTTGAAACTGGACGACCGAACCATCGACAAGCTGGAACTGGTCGAAAAAGACGCTGACGGCAACCCACTGCCCCGCAATCAGGTTGCTGGCGTAACCGGCGACATCCTGATGGTTATGGAATGTCCCGCCGGTAAAATTCTCGTCGGCGGCAAAGGCGACAACGAATACGACTTGGAAAAACTGCAAGCGTTCTGCGCCGTTATCGATTTGGGCGGCAACGACGTCTATCGAGAAGGCCTGGTTAGCATGAACCGTCCGGTTCTTCTGATTATTGACGAAGACGGAGACGACGTCTACACCGGCAAACTGCCCGCTATTCAGGGTTCGTCAATTCTGGGCGTTTCCTGCCTCATTGACCGCAAAGGGAACGACAGATACTCCGCTCAGCACGTCGCGCAGGGCTCAACCATGGGCGGCGTCGGCATTCTCCTTGACATGGACGGAGACGATTCCTACAGCGGCGTTCGTCGCGTTCAGGGAACGGCGTTAGGCGGAATCGGCCTGGCAATTGACCTCGGCGGAAACGACTCCTACCACGCCGCCATGTGGGCGCAGGGATTGGGACACCCCAAGGGATTCGGCATGTTAGACAACGTCGGCGGCAACGACACCTACTTCTTAGGCGGCATTTATCCAGACTCTTACGACGAAACGCCCGGTTACGAAGGCTGGGGTCAGGGTTTGGGAACCGGCATCCGCGACCTGGCAGGCGGTGGAATCGGCGTTCTGCTTGAAGGCGGCGGAGACGACCATTACGAATACGACTACATCGCTCACGGCGGCGGATACTGGCAGGGCGTCGGCATTCTCCGCGATTTCAGCGGAAACGACAATCACGCCGGGTCAACCAAGAAGTCGTTCAATGGCGGACCGCGAACGCAGCAGCAGTTCCAGCGTTTAGGAAACGGATTCGGCTGCCACTACGCCGTCGGATATCTGTTTGACGATTTCGGAAACGACACGTATCATTCCACCATTATGGACAACGGTTTCGGCTGGGACGCGTCGTCTGGATTTCTGATTGACTTCCAGGGACACGACAAATACACCGCAGTTGGCGGCGGCTCCTGCGGCAACGGCGCTCAAGCCAGTTTAGGCGTTCTGTTCGATTACGACGGAAACGACAACTACTACGGCTCCAGCCAAGGCTATGCGTCTCCGGAAATCAACCCTGACTACCACCACTGGCCGGAATGCGGCGGCAACTTCGCCTTCCTGCTCGACTACGGCGGAACGGACTCGTACGGCTGCCGCGTTAAGAACAACGGCATTTATCAGCGCGGAGCGTCCGGCGGTTATATTGTCGACCGTCCCGTCAACCCGGACAAAAAAATCCCCATGCCGAAGTAGTCAAAAAATGGATTTATAAAAGAATTCGCAAAACAGCGAGAGCGTCCCGCAATGCATGACGCTCTCGTTTTTTTCTGTTTCAGATTCAAAACCTGGGCGTTTTCTGGAGAAAACGTAAACATGCTGACTGCGTTCCTGTTAAAAATACACAGCGGAAATTTTATGACCAGTAAAATCCATGATTTTTACTGTCGCCCCCGGGTTGCAAAAGAATTATGTATCGGTATAATAGAGTATAGTATAGAAAAAGTTCTGGAAGAAACGTTAGAATTCAAAAACGGTTTTCGGCGTTCTTCTGGCTTTTCAACGATTACGAACACTGTTTTTTTCAAGCTAATTCCATGAGAACACCTCTTTATGAAAACCACGTTCGCCTCGGCGCGAAGATGGTCGATTTCGCCGGCTGGGACATGCCGGTTCAGTTTAGTACAATTATCGCGGAACACAACGCTGTCCGCACCGCCGGAGGTCTGGTAGACGTTTCTCACATGGGGCGTCTTCGTTTTGAAGGACCCGGGGCGGCAGAGTTTCTGTCTTCAACGCTTACCCGCCGCGTCTGTGACATGTCGTTGGGGCAGATTCGCTACTCGCTCGTTACCAACGAACAGGGGTTTGTTCTGGACGACGTTTTGCTGGGATACTATCTCAATGATTTCGGTCAGCCGTATTACATGCTGGTTGTCAACGCCGGCAACCACGACAAAATCGTCAAATGGATTAAGTCCCGTTTGACGGAAGAAATTGCCACAGCGCCGGGCAAAGAGGTTATCTTTAACGACATGTCTTCCGTCTGGGCGATGATCGCCGTACAAGGCCCCAATTCTCTGGAACTGCTCCAGCCGTTGGTCGACGTCGATTTGAAGTCGATGCGCTACTATCGCGGAAGCCAGTGCCGATTCTTGCACCCTTGCGCTCAGCGTCAGGGCGGAATCGTTTCCCGAACGGGCTACACCGGAGAAGACGGTTTCGAAATTACCCTCGGCGCGGGAATCGCATCTAAATTCTGGGACGTCCTGGTCGAAATGGGCAAGCCGCTGGGAGTCATCCCGACCGGTTTGGGCTGCCGCGACACCCTTCGTCTGGAAGCGGGCATGCCGCTGTACGGACACGAACTGTCCGAGTCCATCAACCCGATCGAAGCGGGCTTGGGATCAGCGTGCTATCTGGACGGCTACGATTTCCCCGGCAGAGACGCTCTGAAAAAGATCGCTCAGGAACCGCTGACTAGAACTCGCGTTGGGCTGGAAATTCTCGGCAAACGTCCCGCCAGAGAGGGCTGCAAGCTGTTCGTCAACGACGAAGAAGTCGGGTACGTAACCAGCGGGTCGCCGTCGCCGACGTTGGGCAAAAACATCGCCATGGGATACGTCAAGACGGAATTCGCCGAGCCGGACACAGCGCTGACAGTCGACATTCGCGGCAACAAAGCCGAAGCCAAAGTCGTTCCGCTGCCGTTTTATAAGAGAGCGAAGAAATAGTTGCGAGAGACGAGTAGCGAGTTGCGAGAATACGCAAGCGCATACAAAATCCTCTCGCAACTCGTAACTCGCAACTAACCACTTACCACTTACCACTAACTCCGTGGGTTAAAACCCACGGCTATTAATATTGAACCGCTAACGCGGTTCTAGCAGAACGCTTCGCGTCTGTTTTAAAATTTAACCACCAATACCACACCATGTCAAACTTCCTTTTTACGCCGACCCACGAATGGGCTTCCGTTTCCAAAGAATCCAACGGTACAACTATCGTAACGATGGGCTTGACCGATTATGCTCTGGAACTGCTTACTGACCTCGTTTTCATTGACCTGCCGACCGTTGGCGACGCTGTTACCGCTGGCGAACAGTGCGGCGAAATCGAGTCCGTCAAAGCCGTTTCCGGAATCAACTCCCCGGCAACGGGAGAGATTATCGAAGTCAACGACGAGCTGGCTGACAGTCTTGACCCGATGACTGCTGACCCGTTCGGCGCTGGCTGGATTTGCAAGATCAAGGTTACGGACGAAGCGTCTTTGTCCGCTCTGATGGACGAAGCGACTTATCGCGCAACCTGCCACGAAGAACACTAAAATTAGCGTTTAATCCGGTCGAGCGGAAACTTGTAACGTCAGACGCGCCCTTTGGCAGAATTCTAATCTGCGTTGAGACGCTCGCCGACCGAGATCTTGTTATTCGCGTCTTTTGGAAGGCGTTTTTGTCAGATTGGGCAATACGTTTTCCTGTCAACAGGCGCGTTTGACTTTTGGTTTCATGAAATGTGAATCAGAACGCAGAAACCGCTGAATACTCAGACGGGCGGGGAATGTGTTGACGACAGCTGCAACGTTGTCAACGCCACGATTCCCGCCCGATTATTTTTTAAACGCAAGCGGAGTAACGGTCTCTTTTCCTCGTTGGTCTTTCCTTATTCTCTGCCGATTTTATCGACAAGGAAAAACAATCCGGTTATATCGACAAGGAAATCTATTTTTCCCAGAATTCCCTTTTTCTCAAAACGTTTCAAATAAAATAATATGATATCTTATCTATATTGACATTTACATTTTTTTAATGTTAAAAACCTTGACAAACAAAGAAAAATACGCTTTAATATAATCGTAGTTGTTTCTGATTGTTTGAATATAAAATGTCTAATATAAGTCATAACAGAAACTGGTCAGCAGCGTCAGATGACAAGCAGGAATTCTGGATTCAAACAAAAGGAACTGTAATATGCGTTACCAGTTCTTACGCGTTCTGAAAAACCTATTTGAAAAACGCGTCGAAATGGTTTTACTTTATACAGGAGCATTCAGATATGACTTTAGTGCCTATAGGCGATAACGTTGTGTTGAGACGCACTCAAAAGCAAACGATGGTCAATGGCATTTATTTACCGGATTCAGCTCAAAAGCGTCCCAATGAAGGAAAAGTTTTAGCAGTAGGCGATGGGAAATTATTGCCGAACGGAAATCGCAAGCCCATGCAAGTTCGAGATGGCGACCGCGTCCTGTTTGAACCCTATCGCGCCATTGAAGTTCAGTTGGACGGTAAAGACTATCTTATCATTCCGGAAGACGGCATAATTGCAGTAATGGAATAATCTATAGATGGCAAAACGCAAAACGAAATCCGATTCAAAAACTGTTTCAAATAAATCAGGCGCCGAGAAAAAAGCGCCGAAAAAGCCTGAAAGTAACAGTAACTTGAATGAAAACAAAGGATCGTTGTCCCGCTTTTTGGAATTCTTTATTCCAGGAGTGGGATTTGGCGGCGCATTTCTATTAATTTCTGCGCTGGTAATGGGCGTTTTGTACTGGTTCAACGAGTCTTATTATCCTGCAAACAATTCCGACTCATGGAAAGTTGAATACAATCTTCCACAGGGCGTTTGGAAGAACGCCGACATTCTGGAATTCGTTCAAAAAAGCCATCCTGGTTTATTTGAAAAAAAGTTTGACGACAACGCCCTGCTGCAAGACGTTTCGATTTCATTTTCTCTTTCTCCAATTGTTAAAAAGGTAAATTCCGTCCAACGGAGATTTCCTAATACAGTTGTGTTGGATATTGAGTATTTCGAACCGATTGCAATGGTATACGTCGAATCAGGAAATAACAATGCCGCCTTTTTTCCGGTTGATAAAGACGGATATCAATTGCCGTCGACTTATTTCAAAGAATCTGAGAAAAATAAATATTTGGCAATTACCGGAATTGCGTCTCTGCCGATGAATCCTGTCGGTCAAAGCTGGAACGACGTCAGGGTTGAAACAGCGTGTAAAATTGCACTTGAGCTGACTCCATATAAAGATGAACTGGGAATTGTGGGGATTTACGTCCACGACAGCAAACACGACAAAAGACTCGATTATACCCCGATTTGTTTTGATATCTGGTTGAAAAATCAAACGTTTATTCGTTGGTCAAGATATATCTTTGTAGAAAACGCCCCGCAATTGGTTGACAAAGAACTTACTACAAAAGAAAAAATCGCTCTTCTGCGTCAATACATGAAAGAAAAAGGGGATATTAAACCGGATTCTTCAGGAGACATGTTCCGCTTTATTCCCAATTCCGAATCCGAACCGGAATCCAACCCAGAAACAAAAACCGAGTAACGCTGTCGACGATTCATTTTAGCCTCTTCGACAGCGCATCGTTTTTTCAGTTCGATTCTTCAGGATTCTTTCCACCGGCGATTTCTGTAATCAGCGCGGCGTGATACGAACTTCTGACAAACGGTCCGGCAAAGACGGACTTGAACCCCATCTCTTTCCCGATTTCAGCCCAGCGGTCGAAGACAGCCGGTTCTACAAATCGCGCGATGGGGAAATGCTCTTTGCTCGGCGCGAGATACTGCCCGATGGTAACGATGTCGACTTGCGCCTTTTTAAGGTCTTTCATCAAGTCGACAACTTCGTCGTCCGATTCTCCCAGCCCAACCATCAGCCCGCTTTTGACGAATCGTTTTCCAACGAGATTGTTGGCTTTGATCCAGTCTGCCGCGGCGGAAAGGACGTCCAGACTTTGCTGATAATTGGCCTGCGGGCGGACGTCTGAATACAACCGGGCAATCGTTTCGATGTTGTGATTAAAGACCTCGCAGCCCGCTTCCAGAACAACGTGCAAAGCCGGGATGTTCCCCTTGAAGTCGGGCGTGAGAACCTCGACAGCAGCGTTGGGCAGAAGCCGCTTGATTTCCCGAATCGTTTGAGCGAAATGGTTCGCGCCGCCGTCGGGCAGATCGTCTCGCGTAACGCTGGTAACGACAACGTATTTCAGCCCCAGCCTCGCCGCCGCCTGAGCGACGCGCTGCGGTTCGTCCGGCTCCGGCGCCATCGGCAGACTCGGAAACGGTTCGACGGCGCAGAAACGGCAGTTGCGCGTGCAGTGGTCGCCGAGAATCATGAACGTTGCCGTTCGTTTCTGGAAACATTCTGCGCGATTGGGACAATGCGCGCCGTCGCAGACCGTTGTCAGCTTCAGTTCTGACAGCAGGCTGGTAACCTGATCCAGCCCGCTGCCGGGAGTAAGACGAATTTTCAACCAGGGGGGTAATCGATGACTCATAATCTACGATTATACCGCATAATTATTTTTCTGCAATAGCTCTTTGAGGATAAGCTCCGGATTGCTCTTCCAATTTCTGGAATGTGCGGTATAATAGGCGCTATGAATTTTCGAGAGATTGTTTCTGGCGAAGCGCGAGGCGTAACCGCAGCGGCGGCAAGAGCTGGGCTGACGGTTCTGGAGTCGATTTACGCTCCCGTTGTCGCGCTGAGAAATTGCTGGTACGATTTCGTTCCCGGCGCTGCGCGGCGAGTTGACATTCCCGTTGTCAGCGTCGGAAACGTTACAATGGGCGGAACCGGCAAGACGCCGTTGACGGCTGCCGTTGTTCAACGCGCTGTCAGCCGAGGCGTCAAAACGGCGATTATCAGCCGCGGCTACCACGCCAAGCCGGGCGAACTCAACGACGAGGGAAAAGAACTCACAACCAGAATCCCGGACTGCGTTTACATTCAGAATCCCAAACGCGCTCAAGCCGCCGCGGAACTGTGCGCTGAGGAATCCTCTCGACCACAGTTGATCGTTCTCGACGACGGTTTTCAACATCGGCGATTGGCGCGACAGCTCGATATCGTTCTTATCGACGCCCTCAACCCGTTTGGATACAACCGCATCTGTCCCCGCGGCTTTTTGCGGGAATCGCTCTCGGCTTTGCGTCGAGCGCATTGCGTTGTGATTACTCGCGCCGACCGCGTTGAGGAATCGGAACTAAAACGCATTGAAGAGAAAATCTTGAGTTATAATCGGCGCCTGGTTTTAGCCCGCGCGTGTCATCGACCGGGAAATCTAAGACGCTTGTCCGGTCAGACAGCTCCGCTTATAACGCTTGCCGGGAAACGCGTCATGGCGTTTTGCGGGCTGGGAAATCCGGACGGCTTCCGTCATACGGTTGAATCTCTCGATTGCAACGTTGTTGAGTTCAAAGCGTATCCAGACCATCATTTGTACAGCTCGTCCGACGAAAAAGAAATAACCGCGCTGGCTGAACAAGTTCAAGCCGACGCAGTTGTATGTACGATGAAAGACTTTGTGAAATTATCTCCCGCCATGTCACAGACGCCGATCCCGGTTTACGGAATTGAAATCGACATGGCGTTCCTCTCCGGCGAGTCGGAATTCTGGGCTCTGGTCGACAGCGTTATTGCGCCAGCGTCGGTTTGAGCAGTTCCTCGACTTTTGCCTCCATCTGCTTTTCCAGCCCCAGGGTGTATCCCACCCAGACAGCGCGAATTACCTTATTACTGTCGAATAAAATCGTTGTTGGGAACGCAATGCCCCGCTGCTTTCCAGCCGGGAACGACTGAAACAGAGCGTTTGCCAGAATTCCGTTGGGATCCCAGTAGATTTCTTTTCCGGAAAAGCCGGCGGTAGTGGCAGCGTCGACAGCCATCTTTTGAAACATGTCCTTTTGCTCATTAACGCCAGGATTGATTTTCAACACGAGTTTGCCGTCAACGGTTCTTTCTTCTTCAAATCCGTTTGCCAAGTCCGGCGGATAGGCAACGCTGATATACTGAAAATTGGGATTTTTGGACAGCTCGCTGCTCAGGGCGAACATGTGGGGCAGTTCCTGCCGACAAGGTCCGCACCACGGTCCCCAAATGTTGAGCAGGGTCGTTTTCCCAACCAGATTGAACGAGGTAAACGGCTTGAGTTCGGCGTTGTCGCTAAGCGGTTCAATTTGAAATACCGGCGAGGGAAAACCGATAGTTGGATAATCGGCGCCGGTTGAACGATGCAGATAATGCGGCAAATAGACGAACAGCCCCGCCGCGATAATCGCTATTGTAAGCGCGACAAAGTTCATCATGGCGGGATTGCGCTTGTACCACGGTTCCGGCGGCGGAAGCGTTTGCTGCTGTTGTTCAGCCGCGTTGGGATCGTATCCTTCCGGAACGGCAAACATATCGTATTGAGGCTTATCGTTTTCTGACATGATATTAAATTGGGTTTGGGTTAACGTTAAAGAATCTTTCTTCTATTATTACATATTATTTCATTTTTGGAAAGAGGGATTTTGTGTAAAGAGGATAAAAGAGACAATAGTTCTTTAGTTTTCTGGATTATTCTTTCTGAATTTATGAAAATGGAATCAAAGTAAAGGTTGATTGTCTGCCGTTGCAAATATTCTGCAATCGGATATAATAAATCATTATGAGTAACACAGAATTAGCGTCGATTCCGGAAAAGAACCCCAACGAGCAGACGGACGTTGTGTTTCTCTACGCCTTGAGCGTAGAGTCGGCTCCGCTGGAAGGCATGCTTCAGAAATCGCATAAGGAGGACTGGCATTGCTGTCAGCTGACGTTTGGACGGTTGGGCGATTTACGCGCCGCGGTCGTTCAAACCGGGGCGGGACAGAAAAAAGCCGCCAAGTCCGCCAGACGCGTACTCAATCGTCTGCGCCCGAAGCTTGTCTATTCCGTCGGGTTTGCCGGCGCGCTCAACCCGGCGCTGGAACGGTTTCAGATCCTCGACCCGCTCTATCCGATGAACTATCAGCCAACCAATATAATTGACGTGGCGACTTCTTCTGACGATAAAAAGCCGTGGGGACTGTACACCGCCGACCACGTCGTGGCGAAGCTGTCCGAGAAATCCAGGCTGTTTGAAAAGTACGGCATGGACGCGGTCGACATGGAAACAGACGCTGTGGCGGAAGTCTGTCAAGATTGCGGCGTCGAGCTGCGCTGCGTTCGCATCATTTCCGACGACGCCAAAGAGGAGCTTCCGCCGGACATCGAGAACATTCTCAACCAGAATTCCGGCGCGGAACAGTGGGGCGCGGCGCTGGGCGCTCTGTTTAGAAAACCGTCCCGGGCGCTGGATTTGATCAAGCTCAAAAACGTGTCCGTTCAGGCGGCGCAAACTCTGGCGGAGCATCTGGTCAAAGCGCTGGAAGAAGCTCAATAAACGCTCTGGGGAGCGGACATTGTCCGCGAATAATATGGTTGTTTGTTGGCGGGTAATACCCGCCCCCCGTAAAATTATGCGTCATAAAAAAACAGAGACGACGGTCTGAACGCTTGAATAAGCGGGACTCGTCGTCTCTGTTTGAACTCTTATACCGTTAAGATTAACGGTTCATCAATTCGATAACCATCTCGATTTCGACCGGGAGAGCGACTTCATCGTAGGTCGGATAGGACAGGATCGTGATGGACATGTTGGCGGGATCAACGGAGAACCAGGAAACGTTGCCAGCGCCGTTGTCGGTCAAAAGCTGCTTGTACATTTCCTGAATGTTTTCTTTTCCGTGAATGGTAATGACGTCGCCGGGACGAAGCAGTGTGGAGGCGATGTCGTTTTTGCGGCCGTTGATGCAGAAATGTCCGTGTCCGATGCCCTGACGAGCCTGCGGACGAGTGCGGGTAAAGCCCGCGCGGCGGACAACGTTGTCAAAACGGCGTTCGCAGAGGATCAGGAGGTTTTCACCCGTGTTGCCCTTCTGGCGCTTAGCCTTGTCGAAGAATTTACGAATCTGGCGTTCGCCCAATCCGTAGAAGTACTTAATCTTTTGTTTTTCTGCCAAAGACTGACCGTAAACAGACTTGCGTCCGCGAGGACGAGCCATGCCGGGAGCCTGGGGACGGCGGCCAAATGCTTTTACTGCGCCGCTGCTTTCAAAAATCTGAGCGTTCAATCGACGGTTAATACGCGCCTTGGGACCATTGTAACGGGCCATGGAAATCTCCTGAAATGTGGTGATTATTGAGTGATTTATAACGTCGCAGCAGCCGACCTTGAAACGTCAATTTCAACTGGGCTGGCGATCGGATTCCGACGCGGAATCAATTTTGAGTTGATATAATATAATACTTTCTGAGAGTTTGTAAAGGGGGAGAAACGGGAAAAATTGCAAATTTTTCCCGCAAATTTAAATGACGCTCAACTCGTTCGGACGCGGATTAGTGTGATGAAACGGATTTACGCCAATTACGCTTGATTAATTGCTTATTGGTCATTTAGTCCGCTCGGGAATCGGCGGCGTGTTTCCTGACCCTTTTACCTCGCCGGCGTCAGGCGCAATTTCCCAGTTAGTAAGTTTATCACCCTTGTAATTATACTCCAGAACGTTATTATTAAACGTACCCATGCCTTGAGAAGAAATAGCCACGCCTGTACTTTTCCCATCATGGATT
>JAFQXE010000016.1 GCA_017407125.1 Thermoguttaceae bacterium | reverse complement strand
TCGTTCGTTCGTTCGTTCGTTCGTAATTACGTTCCGTAATTACAAGATAAGTTTCACTGCAACAAGAATTGGGTTCGCCTAAAAATGGTTTTCCTAATACCAAATAAGGCAGAGAACCGCGTTCTCCATAAGCAGATGCAATATACACTTTCCAACCTTTAATGCGATGTTTTCCAACTGTAATTTTATCTTCTGAAATAAAACCATCATTTGGATAAGCATAATACTTTAAGGACTTCGCTGTCTTTGATTTATCTGGACGCACAAAAGTTCTTAATCCAAATGGTTTACTTTCGCTTACAATTGAATCGAAAGAATCCTCATTAAAGCTACGTACCTTCCGGAGAATTGATACAGCTTCATTGAAACGAACAAAAACATCTGCCCCGGGTTCTAATAACTCGCGAGTTAACGTATTCGTCTTTCCTGTATGGGAAGACACAACTTTACATTGTCCTTCATGATCTCTATCCCATAGGAAAAAGCAAACGCCGCCAGAAAGATCAATACCCGGAAAGCATTCTGTCGCATCAAAAAAATCGCTCAAAACTCTAATTCTTCTATCGTTTAACATTGAATCACGAAAAGAATCCAAGCCCTTCCCGCCTGAAAACCATCGTGAAGGGATAATCATCGTTACATACCGAGGATTAAGTTTCTTCGCAGCTTCAACAAACAAATTATAAATTGGCTTAGCGCTGGCTCCCGCTCCGCCATCGCTGAGTTGATACGGAGGATTGCCAACAATAACGTCAAATTTCATATCGTCAAAAACCTTTCCGGGATGAATAAACTGGTAAGCGTAGGATTCCAAAGCGTCTTCGCGTTCGTACTCTGTCTGACTAGCGCCGCAATAGATGCATTTGCCGTTTTCCCATTTGTGTTTGGTTCTTTTTGAGTAAAAAATATTCCCACTTTTTGAATCAAACCTTGAAACGGAATATTTTGAATGGGCGTCTTTTGAACAATAAAGCGTTCGACGCGAAACTAAAGACGTCAATTCAGTAATGGCAATGCCAAACAACTGATTGTGAAATATATGGTCTAATCGCGTTTGTAAATCGGGAATTTCCAATTCCAATCCTGCAATTAATCGTTTGGCTATCTCGCGTAAGAAAACGCCCGATTTTGAAACAGGGTCTAAAAAGCGAGCTTCCGGATTTGACCAAAGCGATTTAGGCATCAAGTCCAACATCTGATTGACAATATCCGGAGGAGTAAAAACTTCATCTGAACTCAAATTCGCCAGACATTGCAGCACATCCGGTTTATAGACCGAATTGAGAAAATTGTCTGGATTGACAGATGATCCAGGGAAAAATGGTTGCGACATAATACTATTTTCCGTTTGCTATATGAAGGTAATGTACAAGAGGATAATCTTTAACCGGTCGCGATTTATAGATTTCTTTTCCTGTATCCGTTTTTAAAATGTCTGCTGTAGGTTCTACAGAGTCTTCGTCAAAAAGACTCATCTGTGAATATCGTTCGTCTATCTCTCCGAAAAGGTTTCTTTGAACTGGCGTTTTCGACGACGCTTCCTGTCCGTCTAAATTGATAGCGTCAAAGCGAAATTCACGCCTTTTAAATTCGTCTCCTATTCGGCTCCATTCTGTAAAAATAATTTCATCTAATCCCGGAACGCCGGGAACTGTAACGCTTTCATGAGTATGAATAGCATCACCCAAAAGAATATTTTTATCTAAAATAAAACGGACAGAAGCAAGCAGGTTTGGGTCTGGATCAACTTCTACAACGCGTTTGTAGTTTTCAATATAAAATTCAATAAGCCGTTCTTTTGCCGCTTCGATATTGTCTTGCAAAATATCTATGCCGTAAATGCTTCCAACGGCAACAAGAGAATTAGGGTCGTAAAATAATGACTTCCAACCCGGTCTTTTTTCAGCCTTTTTAAGCTGTTTTTCCTGTTGAGCCAATTTTCTTTCTATAACCGCCAATTTTCTTTCCAAAATGGCAATCAGAAAATTACCAGTTCCACAGGCGGGTTCCAGAAATCGAGAATCCAGGCGTTCCGTTTCCTGTTTGACCAAGTCCAGCATGGCGTCCACTTCACGACGAGCGGTCAGCACTTCCCCGTGTTGGGCTACGCGCTGTTTACTAATCACTTGTTGTTCGGTTTCAGACATGGCTTTGAACGTTTTGGATAACGGTTATTATTGAATTTTCCTATAAATTACAATATAACCGATATTTGAAGAAAAGCAAGGGTTTGTTACTAAAAAGAAGAAATTTAAAAGAAAATTCTTTTCAAAAGAACTTCCCTTTGTCATTTTGCCCATTTTTCCATTGATTTATTTTTCTAAAAATTTCCGTCAAAACTCTGGACAATTGGTTGACAATCTGATACTATAAAAGGGAATAGGGAATGGGGAATAGGAAATAGTTTTCGATTTTAATTCTACTCCCTATTCCCTACTCCCTATTCCCTAAGTTCGCCTATCGGCGAATGCGTAACTGCGCTCCCGTTGGTCGCTCCGTTACCGCCTTCCAATCCATTTCCTAACTAACTCCAATGAAGCTCCACAATACACTCCTGCCGTTTACCTGCTTGGCGTTAATACTGTTTACCGGCGCGACGAAGGCTCAAGATGTAACAGACGCGCCGGGGGCGATTGCTCTGATTCTCGATCAGCGTCCGGGCGAGGTCTGTCAGCCGGATTCCGGGTACGCGATTGAAATCGCTCAGCGGGCGGCGAAACGAGCGGGGGCGGCGCTGGACGTCCTGTACGTCTCGAAGGCGGGGGAAATCTGCTCTGCCAACGCCCTGCCCTGCGATCTGGAGAAATACGCCGTCGTCTGGGCGTATCAGGGAGATTACGGAATCAGCCAGTCCAGTCCGCTGTTTTCTGCCGCGGTCAAAGAGGCGTTGAAAAAGCATCTCGACGCGGGGAAGGTTACAATTCTAACCGGCGGGGCGGCGGCGTTGATTGGCTCTTTAGGAACGGACGAGAACCCGCTCGATATGAAAACCGCGCCGCTGACGTTTGGCAACGATCGGTCGCAGACGGGATACCGTCCGGCGCGAGTCGCCGACCCGATTTGGGCGGGGCTGGAAATGGATCGCGGCGTATTCTGGTTTACAAACGCTGCTTATCCAACCTTCGCGTCGTTTAGCGTTACCGGGGCGAATGTAACAGCCTTTGCGGCGAATCCCGGCGGGGCGGCGAATCCCGGCTGCGTCTTCACTCGCGGGAACGGGATAGCGTTTGCAATTCCGTTTCAGATTTCCCCGGTCTACGGCGAAGCGGACTCGCATTTTCGCAGCAATTTTGAATCCCTGATTTACAATCTGCTGACGTTTTCCAATACGGCAGAGAACCACAACGCGCTCTTTTCTCCCGCCAGGGAGTTCAACCCGCTGCCGGTTGACGCCTTGCGCGACGCCATCGCCGACATTCAGTCCCGGTATCCGGACGAGTACGACGCCCAGCGTTATCTTGACCGGCTTGACACGATAGTTCAGAAGATAAACGAGCATGGCTGCGTTGACAACCCAACTCCGGAGTTGCGCGATCAGTTTGCCGCGTTACAGAAAGAGGCTTTGCTTGCCAATCCGGATTTGGACTTTGAGGAAATCCTGTATATTGAACGCTCTTCCGCCGCGCTCGGCTTGCCGCAAAACTACAACAGCAATTCCGTTCTTTCCAAAACGGGATACAACAACTCGATCAAAGCGTTCAACCTCAAAACGGGGGAAAGCCGGCTGATTTACAAGCCGGAAAGAGACGTCTTTGTCGGGGACGTCGACCTGCATTTTGACGCGAAGCGGATTCTCTTTTCCATGCCCTGCTCTGACGAGAACAACCGATGGCGACTTTGGGAATTGGCGCTCGACGGTTCTGTTACAGGCGCGAAACTCGTCCCGACGATTGAGCAGTCCGACGTTGACAATTACGACGGCTGTTACCTGGCGGACGACGGCGTCGCGTTCTGTTCGACCGCCTGTTTTACGGGCGTTCCTTGTATTAACGGTTCCGGGCACGTTTGCAATCTGTATCGCAAAGACCCCGCCGGGATGGTTCGTCAGCTGACGCTGGAACAGGATCACGACTGGTCGCCGACGCTGATGGAGAACGGGCGGATTATGTACCAGCGCTGGGAATACTCGGACTTGCCGCACGCCTTTTCCCGAATCCTCATGCACGCCAACCCGGACGGAACGAACCAGTCGGAATTCTACGGGAGCAATTCCTATTGGCCGGGCAGCCTATTCTACGCCCGACCGATTCCCGGTCAGCCGTCACAGTTTGTCGCGATTGTCGGCGGACATCACGAGCAGAATCGCGTCGGCGACCTCGTTCTGTTCGACACGTCCAAAGGACGCAAGGAGAACTCCGGCGCCGTTCAACGAATACCGGGGCGTAACAAGCCAGTCTGCAGACAGGTCTTGGACTTGCCGATTTCTCAGTCGTTCCCGCAGTTCACTCACCCGTTCCCGATAACGGACAAAGTCTTTCTCGTTTCCGCCAAGCTGCGCCCCGGCGCGGGCTGGCAGATATGTCTGGTCGATACGTTCGACAACGTCGTCCCGCTGATTTCCGTTCCGAATTTCGCCTGTTTCGAGCCGATTCCGATTCGTCAGACGACCCGCCCGCCAGTGATTGGGAACCGGACAAACTACGACCGACAGGAGGCGGACGTCTTTATTGCGAACGTCTATTTTGGCGAGGGACTCAAAGGCGTTCCCAAGGGGACGGTGAAAGCCCTGCGAATTTTTACGTACCAGTTCAGCTATCAGGGCATGGGCGCGGAACCGCACAGCGTCGGGCTGGACGGACCGTGGGATCCGAAAACCGTTCTCGGGATCGTTCCGGTCAACGAAGACGGCTCGGCGCATTTCACCGTTCCGGCTGTTACGCCCTGCGCCATTCAGCCGCTGGACAAAGACGGCGCTGCGATTCAGTTCATGCGATCCTGGTTTACCGCCATGCCGGGCGAAGGCGTTTCCTGCGTCGGGTGTCACGAAGAGCAGAACTCCGTCCCGCCGCCGCTGGCGTCCACACAAGCCTCGCGTCAGGCGCCGGTTCGACTTCAGCCCGTCGGGCCAAAACAGGGTTTCTCGTTTGAGAAACAGGTTCAGCCAATTCTCGACAAGTACTGCGTTAACTGTCACGAGGAGAAAACGGCGCTGACGTTCAAACGCGGACCCGTCGCCCCGGCTCTGGATACGAGCGCGTATATTAACAAGGCGTCCCGATTCTCGCAGTCGTACTATAATCTGCGCCGATACGTCCGAACGCCGACCAAGGAATCCCAAATGGGAATTCTCAAGCCGTACGAATTCTACGCGCCCGCCCAGCCGCTGATGAGAATTCTTGACGACCATTACGGCGTAACGCTCGACGACGGCGACCGACGAACGCTCTATACGTGGATTGACCTGAACTGTCCGTACTACGGGAACTGGGGCGAGATCCGCAACCATGCCATTCCCAACCAAGTCGCCCATCAGTGGGAACGCCGGGCGGAACTCCGCAAACTCTATGCGGGTATAAACGACCCGCTCGACGACGACCCGACTCTGGAACCGGGCAACGCCTCGCCCGACGCCCCGAAATGCCTGACGACCGTTGACCTCGGGTCGAGTCAGTACGTTCAGCCCAACGTCCCTGCTGTAACAGGAATTGAGAAATCCCATTTCCCCGCCGACAACTCAATAGGGAACAACGACGATAAACCGCAAGACGGCGATCTGGTTTTGGAACTCGCGCCGGGCGTGAAGATGATCTGTCGCCGCGTTCCGGGAACGGACTATTATCTGGGAATATTCGAAGTAACAAACGAGCAGTATCGCGCGTTTAATCCGTCGCACGACAGCGGCGTGGAGTACGCGGACTTTATTCATTTCAGCCCGGGGGAAGCGTGGCATGCGCTCAACCGTCCGCGTCAGCCTGTCGTTCGAGTAACCCGACAGGACGCGCAGGCGTTTTGCGATTGGCTGGCGAAGAAGACCGGGAAACAGGTTTCGCTCCCGACGCAGGAACAATGGACTCGCGCTGCGTCAGCGGGACTTGCGACAGCGGACGCCCCCGTCTGGTTTGGGGCGAACGCCGACTACAGCCGACTGGAAAACCTGTCGGACAAATCGAACGCGGACATCAACCCGCTTTCCTGGACGGATAGAGTGAATACGCTCCCAGCATGGCGCGTTGCGGACGTTCGCGTCAACGACCATTCCCGCGTCAGCGCGCCGGTCGGCTCGTATTTGCCCAACCCGTTTGGCTTTTACGACATGCTAGGCAACGTCGCCGAATGGACGGCGTCTAATACAGAGGACGGCAAAGCGGTTGTCTGCGGCGGCAGCTGGTACACGCCTTTGCGTAACGCCGGGGTTAAATCGACTCGCGCCTATTTCCCCCATCAGCCCGGCTTCGACGTCGGCTTTAGAGTGATGGTGAAGGAATAAGCTTTTCAATGGTTGTGCGTAAGCTTTTCAATGGTTGTGCGCAGGTCAGCCCGTTCACGGATTTTACGGATTAGACGGATTTTCGCCGATTGGTTAATTTTCGTTCCTACCGTATTTTCTCCCCTTGCTAAAGTTTTTTGGAAAGGGGAGTTTGAGGGGAAACAAAGCGACCAACGGGAGCGGATTTTGGCAAGCGCGCGGTAGCGCGGATTGGGAGCGGCGCCTCGCCGCCCATTTTTTCAAAAACATAATCTTTTCTATTGACTTTTTTTCTTTCGTTTTTATAATATAAATAATAAGTTTGATAAGTTTGCCGAGAGATCCGCTCGGGCAACAGAGGCGGATTGATCAATAACTACTTTTATCAAGGAGTGTAATTATGAAATCCAAGTTGACCTTTTTGACTGCGATAGGAGCCTGCCTCGCTTTTACGGCGGCGCTGTTTTTCGCAGACATTCAGCAGAGCGTGGCTGGTCCTCCGGGTCCTCATCCTGGTGGTGGCGGCGGTCCTCGCCCAGCAGCTCCACGCCCCTCTGCCCCACGCCCCTCTGCTCCGCGTCCGTCAGCCCCGCGACCTTCGCGTCCCACGCCTAATGTTCGTCCATCAACCCCGCATACCCCGCATCCGGGTAATGTTGGACGACCTACTGGTCCCGGCAAGATCAATCCTGGTCATCCATCACCTGGACCTCGTCTTGCACCCGGTACAAGACCTGGCAAGATGCCGCCGCCAACCAAGAAGCCAGTCAGACCGATTTCCACCATGTTGCCGGTAGACAGACTGCCGGGCGGTTTCCCGCCTCCTCCGCCTCGTCCGGGGCTTTTACCTCCTCCGCCTCCAGTTGGTTATTGGACGTACTATGAAGACGATTCATACGATTACGTTTCGCCATACGATTCTGAGGCGTATCCTGACCTTCAACTGCTTGGAAACTTTGAAGTGATCGATGAGGATGAGAATAAAAGCGGCTGGTTAGTAATGTATTACGACCAGAAGACAAAAACCCTTGGCGGATATTTCAACCCGGTAGGAGCTAAAAAAGGTACGGTTGATAAAGTACAAGGAACGGTTAAGACGGTTGACGAGCAGGAAGTCGCCTGGTTCAGAATTAACGACGGCAGCGCTTCAACCTGTTTTGCATCGCTTGACGACTTGGTAAATGAAGACCAAATATCCGGAATGCTTCGTCAAATGTCCAACAAGAACGAAGGTCCTGTAGCAAAGGTGTTTTACCTTAACAGAGTCAAATAAACCTTAATTTACGTAGACAGAGTTACAAAAGCGTCTCTGATATTATCTTATTTACAGATTTTATTCGAGACGCTTTTATTTTAGGTTCTTTTGACAATTTCGTTCCTGAGAAGCCCTAGCTATTAGCTGCTAGCTGTTAGCTTGGAATTTCGTAGTTCTCAGCGTTAATTGTCAAAGCTGGAATCCAAAATCTCAAAGCTAGAAGCTAGTGGCTAGAAGCTAAAAGCTGTACACAGACCAGACAAGTCCTATTTTCTTACTCTTTAATTCTCAACTTGGGTCGTTCGATTGTAACAGTCGTGCCGGGGGCGACAGACTGAGTCAGCCAGACGCTGGAGCCGATAACGCAGTCTTTGCCGATAACGGTCTGACCGCCCAGGATCGTTGCGTTGGCGTAGATGACGACGTTGTCTTCGATGGTTGGATGTCGTTTGACGCCGCGGACGAGGTTGCCTTCTTCGTCCGTCGGGAAACTCAACGCGCCGAGCGTAACGCCCTGATACAGCTTGACCCAGTTCCCGATTTCGCACGTCTGTCCAATAACGACGCCGGTGCCGTGGTCGATAAAGAACGACTCGCCAATCGTCGCGCCGGGGTGAATGTCGATTCCCGTTTTGCTGTGCGCCCATTCCGTCATCATACGCGGAATAAGCGGAACGTCCAGAATATAAAGCTCGTGGGCGATTCGGTATACCGTAATCGCCTCAATGCCGGGATAACAAAACACAGCCTCGTCGTACGACTTGCACGCCGGGTCGCCCTTGTACGCCGCCTGAACGTCCAGCATGAGCTTGTGCCGAACCTCCGGGAGCCGGCGCAGAAACTCTATCGACTTCTCCAGCCCGATTCGTTCAAAGTCCTGACGCTGCTGGGCGGTGCAGGAAATTGAAAGTCCGCGGTCGTGACACAACGCCCGGGAAATCTGGTTGGTCAGACGTTCGTTGATACTGTCGATTAGCTGACCAATCAAATACTCAACGTTGCCGAAATGCAGCTTTTCTTTTCTTCGATAGCCCGGAAAGAGAACGTCTTTCAAATCTTCCAGCGTCTCAACGATAACGCGGTAGTTGGGCAGCGGGCAGTATCCAAGATGATGAATTGAGTTCTCTTGACGATACGTATCGATCATGTCGTTGGTCAGCTGCGCCAGCGTCGCTTTGGGGTCGTATTCAAATAAAGAAAGATCCATAAAATTTAGAACAAAGGAAGGGGAGGGAATAATTGTTACAAGGGGGATTCTAAAAGCCAAACAGCGGGCTACTGGAACGACGCGCTTTGCAGCTGCCAGCCGGCGTACGGGACGTCAATGAGTTTTGATCGGGCGACGATTACAACCAACGGGCGCGTTTTCCGACCGTCCATCTCGTCCCAGGAAATCTCGTACTTCAGCGATACAATCTCCGAAAACGGCGTTTCATCGAATTCAGCCTGTAAGTATTTGTATGACGGATGAAGATCGTGATCGGTAAGAATTTTCATGTGGTCTATCTTCATATAGGCCTCGAAATTCTCCCTGCTTTTGCCGCCGGGAGAATACTGAGCTTCCAGCCCGCGGCCGGGCAAATGCCGATTGAGCGGATGAGAAAACAGCTCGTACGCTTCCAGAGGCTTGTCTGAGAAAAGTTTGTCGAACCACAAGTCCGCAAAGGACATCGCTTCCTGCCGGAGATAATATCGATATACCGCCCAGTCTGTAAAGGCGGTTAAACCGCAGAAAATCGCGATCGCCATCGCCCAGCGCAGAGCGCCACGCCCGAGCAGTTCGTCCGGCTGACGAATAAATGCCATCGTCGCCCAAACGCCAACGCAGACAGCCAGAACCGGAATCACCCACATCAGGGGATGGAAAAACGCCAGCGGGCTAAGCCCCGCCAAAACGCACGCGATCACAGCCGACGGACATACTTTTTTGTAGTCCGCGACCTCGTCCGTACCCCCGGACGTTTCCCAACGTCGGTTGAAATACGATGGCGTCTGTTCCGGCTGTGACATTATCGAACTCCTCTAAAGTGGGAATAATTGACGAACAAAATCTTAGTTCTTCAGTTTGACGACGGCTTCGACTTCGACCATGGAGTCCAGCGGGAGAGCGTTTGTTCCCAAAGCGGAACGCGCCGCCTGCCCTGCTCCGTCGCCGAAAATCGCCATGAACAGTTCGCTGGCGCCGTTGAGAACGTTTGCCTGCGAATGGAACGAGTCTGTACACTGAACGAATCCAACGATTTTAACGATGCTTTCGACCTTGTCGAGAGTTCCCAGCGCGTTGTTGAGCGTAGAAAGAATGTTCAGAGCCGCCCATTTCGCCGCGTTGTAACCCGCCTGGATGTCAGCTTCAAGCTCGCCTTCTCCCAGCCGACCGGTAATGAGCTTACCGTCTTCTACCGGGAGGTGCCCAGCCAAATAAGCCCAGCCGTCCGCAATGACAATCGTCTGATACGCGCCTTTGGGAGCCGCCGGAGCGGGAAAAGAAATCTTGTTAGCGGTTAAATATTCGTTTAATTTATTCTGAGCGCTCATTTGCGTTCCTCCATGGAATCAATGTATTGTTTAAGGCGTTCCAGCTCGTCTGTAACATTCCGAAGCTTGAGCAGATTGTCAATTCGCTTGAGCAGTTCCAGCTGATTGACCGGTTTGCTGAGGAAATCGTCACAGCCAGCCTTGACGGCGCGTTCGATGTCGCCCAGCTCGCCCAACGCCGTTACCATCAAAATCATGATGTTAGCCGTTTCCGGATTGGACTTGAGCTTTTGGCAGACTTCAAACCCGTTGAGCTTGGGCATCATGACGTCCAGCAGAATCAGGTCTGGGTGGAATTCCGACGTCTTTGCCAGCGCGTCCTGACCGTCAACGGCGATTTCAGTATCGCAATCAAGCTTTAAAAGGTACGCTTCGAGCAGTTCAACGTTCGTCGGATTGTCGTCTACAAGGAGTATGCGTGGTTTCATTCTGACAGTGGTGTCTATTTGGAAAGGGAAGTTAAAAAAGGCAGTAGGCAATAGGCAGTAGGCAGTAGTGAGGAGAGATTAGACATAAGTCAGTAGTTTGACGCTATGCGTTGACTAACTTCTCGCAACTCGCTACTCGCAACTCGCAACTAACATTAGCCCGGCGGCCAGTCCATTGCACGACCGCCCAGAAGGTGGAAATGCAAATGTTCAACCGTCTGACCGCCGTCTGCGCCGCAGTTGTTGACGACGCGATAGCCGTTGGTCAATCCCAGTTCAGCCGCCAGTTTCGGAATGACGGCAAAAATGTGCGACACCAAAAAGGCGTTGTCTGTGGTAATGTCGTTGGTAGACGGAACGCACATTTTGGGAATAATTAAAACGTGAACCGGCGCCTGCGGATTCACGTCGCGAAACGCCAGACACATTTCGTCTTCGTAGACGATGTCCGACGGGATCTCTCGCGTAATAATCTTTTCGAAAATGTTCATCGTAAAAACTTGATAAATGTATAGTGATATGTAAATCGACGCTCTGCGCCGTCTTTCGTCTCTTTTTATTATATACCATCGACGCAATAATACCAGACCAGCAGAGCCGATTTTCCCGTTTTTTTTGGGAAAAACACGTCAAAAACTGATTTGTCTTTCTGAGCTGCCGGACCAGGCAATGCGGTCAATAAAAAAGCCCTCTTGCGGACGGAGGCAAGAAGGCAATGATGGAAACGGGGGGAATTGAACCCCCGTCCCGCGACGAGTCCGCGGGCGCTTCTACGTATGTAGTCGTTATTTTGAGTCTTGTTCCTCGGACGACCAACGACAGCCTTCCTTTGGAACCAGGCGGGAGCAAAATTTAGTAATCCGCGTGCCTGCCAGCGACGGAAAACGATCCGAAATTACAGCTTGCAGTCGGACGCCTTCGGCGAGCCTCCTCAGCAAGAGCGGTCTTTACTAGGCCGCTAAAGCCATTTGATTGTTGGCAATTGTGTGTTAGTCTGATTTTTACGAGGCCCTCAGACCAACCTCGATACGCGACGCACGTTTCATCTGCCCGGTCGAATCCAATTCGTTCCCAATTCAGATGTGTGTTGTATCGTTAAATACGTATGAACATTATATTCTGTTCGTGAAATTTGTCAAGAAGGGAGAAAAAAGCGGCGAGGCGCCGCTCCCAATCCGCGCTGCCGCGCGCTTGCCAATAATCGCTCCCGTTGGTCGCTTAATCCTGTACAAGTACTAAAACGCAGTCGAAAACGCTTCCGGGTCGCGGACGAAGTCCGCCGTAGTTTTATTAGCAGCAAAAGACGCATATTTAAAACTTTGCGTACTTTGCGAACTTCGCGTGAGTTTTTTCCGGGAGCTTACGCAACCCGGCTCGCCTACGGTCTGTCCTCTATTCCCTCCTTTTTACTCCAACGTCTGGAATTCGCCAAAACTGTCTCCCAGTCGGGAATCCCGCTGACGGCGTCGGCGGCCTGGACGTTGCACGCGCCAGTAGCGACGGCGGCGTTGAGCGCGTCTTCGGGCGAAAGGTCTTTAATCAGCGAGGCGAGGAATCCGGCGACAGTCGCGTCCCCTGACCCCGTCGTTCCGACAACCGGGACGTCGTAACAGGGCGAATACAGGTCAATTCCGCGCCATCTCGACCAGTCAAACTCTGTCCATTTGTCACGTAACTGCAACGCCGATAAATCGTCTGACGCATGGACGTACAAGCCCTGATCGCCCAGTTTCATGACCACGATTTTCGCGCCCCAGTCCGTCAGCCGGGCGGAAACAGCGCGGATTTCCTCCAAACTGGACGCGGCAGCCGGGTTGATCTGTTTCTCGCAAAGCTGGTCGTACCGCGGCTTGTCGGTCATGAGCAGAATCTCGTCAAAAGACGGCAGGAAAACGTCGACGGTCGGCAAGACGGTTTTCAGCCACGCCGTCCAGTCCACCCGCCCGGACTCGCCCAACGGGTCGGGGTTCGCCATGTCCAGCGACGTCAGCAGCCCGAGAGTCTGAACTTCTCTGAACTTCTCCGCCAGCCCTGCGCCGCCGTCTGAGTAAATACCGCGCATTAACGGCGGGTAGCCAAAATGAAGAATTCGCCCTCCGGCGATTTGCTGCGTGTTGAGTTCGTCTGCCGTAAAGACATCGTTGACGCCTGGACAGTGCAGAAACGCCCGGTCAATACCCGGAGGGTTGAGAACGACCGTATACGACGTATTCTGGCAGGGAGAAACAATCATGCCCGCCGTCAGAGCCGGGTCTTTTTTCCGGAGAATCTCCAGCAGCGTCGCGCCCAGCGGGTCGTCGCCGACTTTGCCCGCCATCTGAACGCGAAATCCCATTTGAAACAGAGAAAGCCCGGTGTTCGAGACAACTCCGCCGGTCGACAGCGTTGCCGGCCCGACCGTCCGAAGCGTTCCGGGACAGAAGACGTTCTCTGCGGTCGTCCCCTCCAGCAGTTGAGGAATGACGTCTAAACAAATGTGACCAGCAACAGTAATATCAAAATCCGTCATGGCGATTTGGTTGTAATAAATGTTTACGGAAAATCTTTTCAGACGTTATAATTCCAGTTTACTACAATCGAAAATAAAATGCAAGAGTCTCTTCTTTCGGAGTGCGGGAGCGCAGCTCCCGCTTTTCGGAAAATGTCGAGAACAACGAAAACGTATCTACGTCGAAAACGCTAGAACTTCCGGTTCGTGGGCGTATCGCCCACATAAGAAATAAAACCGCGAGCTGACGCTCGCTAGAAAGAAAGCGAGAGCTTTGCTCTCGCACTTGTATAATGATATCCAATAAAAATTATTGTATTAGTTCTGTTCTTGAGGTAAAATAGATTTTATCGTTGGAGCTTCTTTTATTTTCTGCAGAATATATTCTGCAGAAAATAAAAGAAAACGCATGGCAGT
>JAFQXE010000015.1 GCA_017407125.1 Thermoguttaceae bacterium | reverse complement strand
CTCGCCCGGCAATTCTGTTGGCGACCTGACCGTCTACGGCAACGTTATAATTGAGACTGGCGCGACTGGCTTGTTCGAGTTCAGCGCTTACAACGAAGACCCGGCTCTGCAGCAATTCGACACGCTTGCCATCGACGGCGCCGGCGCGTTTGTAATCGATGAGAATTCGATTATCAAGCTGTACTTTGAAAATAACGACGCTGATCTCTGGGCGACAGAAGGCGCAGAATACCAGCTGGTTTCCGATGCCGACTTTAATGTCAATGTTATGCCGACGCTTGGGAATTACCAAGGCTGGTTTGATCTGATTGGCAAAGGCGACGGCCTGTATCTGGTCGGCTTGGGAGCGCCTGAAAGTACTGGCGTTCCGGAACCGTCGACTTGGGCGCTGCTGGCGCTTGGCGCGGCGGGACTGCTGTTCTGGCGGAAGAGAAATAAATGAAAGGCGGTAACGGAGCGACCAACGGGAGCGTAGTTACGCTTAATAGCGGGAGGGAACTCCCGCTTTTTCTTTTGTGGACAGGATATCCACGAATCAACAGGTTGGAGCGGGCAGAAGGACAAGGTATCCGGGGAGCGGACATTGTCCGCGAAAATCAAAGGTTGATCGTTTTTTGGCGGGTAATACCCGCCCCCCGTGAACATAGTCTGGTTCCATACTCTGAAATTCTCCAAATTAATCTACTATATTAGTGAAAATAAAAATTTTCTCGAAAAGCGCTTAAAAATTATAAAATTCATGTTATAATGTAGTATTAGGTATATTAGTATCTTGAGTTATTTCTTGAGAAGTAACATCAGCATATAAGGTTTAATCAAAATGAAAATGCGTATAAAATCCGTAGTTTTAAGCGCTCTTGCGCTGGCGTTTTGTTTGGTTGGCTGGGCGTCTGCTCAGACGTTGAAAACCGATGCGGAAATCGAGGCGATGGGGTATACTCACATCTATTCGCTGGAAATTCCGGATCAGCCAAATTTCCGAACAGGCGCGCAGTATTCGCTCGACAATTCCAATTTGAATTTGGGACCGATTGAATCTGTCGCGTACCGGGTCAATCTGGGCGAGAACAATTTCTGCTATACGTCTTTTGGCGCTTATACCAGCGACCTGAAACGAATCGGCGTTCCGACGTTTACGTCACAAACGGTTATGCAGCGATACGTTCAGAATCTGTATTACGAAGCGAAGTCTCCGACGCTGAACACAACGGGAACGACGGTTGCTCAGGGCAACATCGAATTCTGGCCGTGGAACTATTCAACGGGCAACGCGGCGAACATTCCTGGAGCCAGCGGCGCAAGCGGAAACCGAAACTACGACTTTGGCGATTCCTGCAGCTGGGGCGGCGCCCACGGCTCAATGCAGGTTCACGACTATCAAAACAAAACTACGGTCTTTGCTTTGAACCGTTTTAACGATGGACAACAAGCCTCGCTCGGCATTGGGAACTGTTCAGATACCAACTACGGTTTGGACTGGACTATGAATTACAATTCCGCTTCTTACGAAACGAAGCAGCTGGACGTGTTCGCCAAGCCGGTCTTTTTGAAGATGAGCGAGTCGGATTACTCCGCTATTTCAGGCGAAGTTTCCAACATGAAGCTGGTCTATAAGCTCGACTGCCCTCTTCAGGGAAAGTATTCCACTAATAATTATCAGGTCAATAACGCTGTCAATTCCGATATTTCCGGCATGCCGTTAAGCCGAGTCGGTTATTACATGGTCATGGAAAAGGCGGACGGTTCCGTCGATTACGCCTATACGTCTTTTGACGCCCCGACCAACGACCTGAACAAAGTCGGTCTGCCGTTAGGAGATGCGACCTGGTCTTTTCAGCAGACGGTTTCCAATATGAATGTTCAATCCAACGTTCCCGGCGTTGTCAACGGAACGGGAATCGCAACGGGCAACATCGAAATTTGGAATACCAACTACAGACAAAACAACTCTGCCGGCGTTCCCAACGCCAGCAGCGCCAACAACGATTCTGGCTTTGACTTCGGCGACGAGCCGAGCGCAGGCGATTACGGCTCTTTCCAGATTCACAACTACGGCTCCAGTCAAACGATCATGGCGTTGAACAAGTGGAACGGTCAGGCGTCAGGCTCCAAGACCATCGACATGGGAATTGGAAACAATACGGGCGCTGGCGCTCCAGACTATACGTTCAACGGCGATCAGGGCAACAACTCCAACGCGTCACAGTATGTGAATCGTTCGCTGTACGTTCTGGTGGAAGCCGCGATTGCGCCGGAAATGAAAAACGTCGCGGAAGGCTCCAAGTATCAAATCGTTCAGGGCGCGCGTCTGACGTCTCAAATGAATGCGGGCTGGAACGCAGACTTCGGCGGCGTTGACTACGACATTGTCGACAACGTTGCGGAATTAAAACAGACGTTAGGTCCGTTTGACCGCGTCGGTTATTATATGGAATACGCTCAAAACGCCAGCGACCCGCTGAAATACGTTTTTGTGTCCTTCGATGCAATGACCAACGACATCTCCAAAATCGGCGTTCCGACCAATCCGTCCGGCGAATTCTATCAGCAGACGGTTAAAAACTTGCATGTTACAACCAACGTTACTGCGTCTGACGGTAAGATTACTGACCCCAGCACGGGAACGCAGGTTGCCGCCAACACCACGATTTCGTACAATACCGGCTATCTGGAATTCTGGGCGTCAAACTATAGTGGAACCAAGGGGACTGTTATCTCTCAGGGAAGCGACAGTACATACGACATCAACGACTCTGGAGGAAGCACGGGTTACGGACACGGCTCCATGCAAATCCATTCGCTCGATACCGAGCAGACGATTTTTGCTGTAAACCATTTTAACGGCGGCAAACAGTTCGGCATTGGTACAAACCCCACCTCGACAGGCGCGCCGGACTGGACTAACAACAACACCAAGCAGGGTTACGCTATCGCCAACATCTACACGTTTGCCAAGCCCGTCTTGTCCGACATGGACGCGGAACACTTCTCGGCAATTCAGTCTGAAGCCGCCAACATGAATCTGGTTTACAAGCTGGACTGCCCGCTTTACGGAACGTACAACGCCAATAACTATGTAGTCAACAATATAAACAATCTTGGCGATTTGAAGGGCATGCCGCTTAAACGCGTCGCGTACTACATGACGCTGGAAAAGGCAGACGGATCTGTTGATTACGCTTACGCGTCTTACGATCCTATTAATAACGACATTAATCAGATCGGGTTGCCCTTTGACGGGTCTGTTCGTCAAACGACGGTCAACAATCTGACGGTTTCGTCCAACGTCAACGGCGTTGTTAACGGAACGGGTCTGTCGGGCAACGTCGAAATGTGGAATCGAAACTACACACAAGGCAACAGCGCCAACATCCCCGGCGCCAGCGGCTCTGAATACGACTTTGGAGACCAAGTCAGCGGCAACGGCGCTTACGCCTCTTTCCAGATTCATAACTATGGCGACAAGCAAACGGTTATGGCTCTCAACGCCTGGAACGGCGTTGGCAGTTCCGCGACCAGAACGATTGACATCGGTATTGGAAACAACACCGGTCACGGTTCTCCTGACTATACGTTCAACGGCGAAGTCGGCGCAGAATCCAACGCGTCACAGTACGCTAACAGAACTCTTTATATTATGGCGGAACGAGCTATCGCTCCGGGCATGGATAACGTTGCTAACGCGTCTGACTACACGCTCGTTCAAGGCGCGCGTTTGACAACCCAAATGGGAACGAACTGGCATACCTCCGGCGTCAATTACGATATTGTCGACAACCTCGCCTCGCTGCAGTCGCAGGGCGTTCTGTTTGACCGCGTCGGGTATTACATGGAATACGCTCAAAACGCCAGCGATCCGCTGACCTACGTCTTCGTTTCGTTTGACGCTATGACGTCCGACCTGTCCAAGATCGGCGTCCCGATTTCAACCTCTGGAGAATTGTACGCTCAGAAGGTTAATAACCTGGAATTCACAACCAACGTTGCGTCCAATCAGGGCAAGCTGTTTGATCCGGCTACAGGAAGTCAGGTAACGGCGAATACGACCTATAAGCAGTCGCAAGGATATATTGAATTCTGGTCTAACGATTACACCAACGCCAAGAACCCGTCGATTGAAGCTGGGTCTGGAGATATTTACGACGTCAGCGACACGCTTACCGGCGTTCCCGGCGCTGCGGGCTACGGCTCCATGCAGGTTCACTCCCTGGAAACGGGACAGACGATTTTCGCTCTTAACCGCTTTGGCGGAAACAAGTGCTACGGAATCGGTACAAATCCCAACGCCGCTGTCGATACAACCGGCAACAAGGCTCAGGCGGACTACACGTTTGACGAAAGCAAGAAGGGTTACGCGATTGCCAACATTTATACTTACGTTCATCAGGTTGACGCCTTGCTGACGACCAACGCCATGTCCATGTATCAGCGAGATTTGGCGAATAACGCCAACATTACCCTTTCCGGTACGTGGGCGGCGACAAACGGCGTTACGATTGACACGGTTCAGGCGTCTGTCGACGGTGGAGACTGGATTGACATGGTCATGAATGCCGACGGCACGTTCAGTTCAGATTCGATGTCCTTGAAGGGCGGCATGCACAGCGTTTCGTATCAGGCGTTAGACGCCAGCGGCGCCGTCCTGGCAACGCAATCCGGACAAATTGGCGTTGGCGAAATCTTCATCACCGCTGGTCAGTCCAACTCAACCAACTGCGGCGACATCCGTCAGACGTCCACTTCCGGCTTGGCGTTCGCGTATAACCCGAAAACCGGAAAATGGGAGCAAAACGTCGACCAGCAGTTTGGCCCGTTAGACGGTTCAAACAAAGGCTCCACCTGGCCGTCTTTTGCTGATACGTTAGCGGAAGAAGAAGGCGTCCCGGTTGCGACGTATTCCGTTGGATACAGCGGAACCAACATCTCGCAATGGATTAATGACGAAAAAGGCGGCATTTCCACCAACATGATAAATGCGATTAATTTCCTCAACGAAAACGCCGACGGCTTTGCTGGAATCCTCTGGCATCAGGGCGAATCCGACAAGGGAACGGCGGAGCAGACTTATTATGAAAAGCTGAACCAGTTGATTGATCGCTTTCGCACCGCTGCCGGCGACGACGAATTGCCGTGGGGCGTTGCAATTGCCTCTGCCGACGCTAACGGGAACGCATACTCCAACGTTACCAACGCTCAGCTGCGAGTTATCGCAGACGATTCGAATGTCTTCCTGGGCGTTAATACAGATGAATTCTGCGTTATCGACAGAGAACACGCCTCTGATCCGGATTACCAAACGTTACGAGGAACCAACGGCAACTCCATTCACCTCAGCGACAAGGGCTTGAAGGAAGCTGGTCGACTCTGGGCGCTGACCGCGGGCGAAAGCATTATCGGGCTTCGCAAGTACTGGCGCGCCGATTCCGATGAAGCCCTGTCTTATTCAGACTGGGAAGTCGACGGCGGATACAAACTGGGCGTCAAGCTCGTTTCCGGTGAAGAACTTTCGGTCGAAGCTGACAATTCCATCCAGATGCTTGATGCTGGTACTGTCGAAGTTGGCGAGGGTTATAATCTGACGCTTTCCGGCGATATTACCGGCTCTGGCGAGATGGTCAAAACTGGCAAAGGAATCTTGACCCTTTCTGGCGAAAACCTTTCGTCCTATACTGGCAAGACAACCGTTTCAGAAGGAACGGTCAAACTCGCCGGAGACGGAACGCTGAACGATCTGTCCGGCGGAACGGAAGAGAAACCGGTCAATCTGGTTTCTGAGGGCAATATGGAGCTCAATTCCAATTCCGGTTCTGATACAAAGTTCATCGGAAAGATTGACGCTTCTGGACAGACGATTACAAAGACCGGCGACGGAACGTTGAAGATTTTCAGCAAAGATAGCGATCCCTCTACCGCAGCCAACTTTATCGTTGACGCCGGCGAACTGGATTTCAAAGGAAAGTACGTAGGCGGCATGGAACTCAACAGCGGCGCGGTTTTGTCGCCGGGCAACTCGATTGGAATCTTGACGCTTGACGGAACGGCATTGGATCCCGGGGCGTCAACGCTTACCATGCATCCCGGGTCAACGCTTTTGATGGAAGTTGCCGGACCAGAACCGGACGACAACGACCAACTGATCGTTTTGGGCGCTCTTACCATTGAAGACGGCGCGATTATTAATATGGCCTTGACGGGCAATTACAGCTGGGCTCCGTACGAAACGTTTGAATCCATTATTAAAGCTGAGGGAACAAGCGAAGAAATCATCGAAAGAGCTTTGACGTCTTCCTACTTCACCGGTTTGGACGCTATTCTTCAAGCCGACGGTTCAACGTATATCATCACCGGTTATGCTGACCCCAATGCAGTTCCGGAACCGTCGACCTGGGCGCTGCTGATTCTCGGCGCGGCTGGATTGCTGTACTTCCGTAAGCGAAAGTAAGGCGAGCCGGGGCGTCCCGGAAAACGACGACTTGCCGTCGCTTCAACAAATATCCATAAAAGGACCTCGAAGATTTTCGAGGTTCTTTTTTTTAGGTTTTGGGGTATATGCGATGGATTCTAATTATGAACAGATTTATTCGACAGTAATATTCCAGATCTCCCCTTACAATCCTAATTCTTCTAGCTTTTTGTAAAAAATATTTTTAGTTTTTTTAGACTAATGCTTGACGATTCATCATTCATGGATTATAATATATTAAGCATAATTATCATTAGGCGAAATATGCCTATTGTCAATCAGAATTGCTACATTTCATACAAACTTCAAAAATACGAGTTTTAAAATGTTGACCAGACACATCGCGTTTTCCGGACAGAATCGGATTAGTAACAGAGTTTGGATTTTCGCAGCGTTTTTTGCAGCGGCGCTGGCGTTTGACCTGGCTGTGCAGCAGACAGCCGCGGCTGACGAAACCATGACGACGTTCTTCAGCGATAACTACAACGTTAACGGCAATAAAAAGGGAACGGCTATCGGCGGTCCGTCTGACAACGATAAGCCGGAACGTTTTAGCGGCGGAGTTCTCGGCGCGTTGGGCTATTCATTCAGCGGAGCGTCTACTGACATGCTTCAGGTCGGCAACGGCTATAATAATTCCGCGCTTTTTCAGGCAACCAATAAAAATTCAGGTTATACAACCAGCATAACCTCTCCCAATTACGATTTCGGCAATAATTTGGGAGCGCTAAATGCGGTCGATCTGGGCGGTAAGACGTATGAAATCAGTTTCAAAGTCAATCCGGTTACAGACGACGCTGCAACTTCCGGCAACTGGACGGCTGTTACATTTGGTCTTACAAGCGACAAACAGTTGTCCAGCGTTAACACTGGAAACGGCGTTGGGATTCTGTTCCGCAGAAACGGCGGAATTCAGATATTTGATGGCACAAACGGGAATTCGAGTACTTCGTTTGCTAATGTCTTCTCTCCTCTGTCAGGCGTTAACGACTGGGCAAACGTCAGAATCGTTTACACGGTTCCCGATTTTAACGGTACGTCTCCGGTTGACGTCAGCCTGTACGTCAACGACAATCTGGTTTCGACTTTCAAAACAGCTAAAGGCTTTACCAGCAATTACACGGGCTTTGTTTCGTACTCAAACGGCAGCAGCTATTCCCGAAGCCTTATTGACGACTTTACTATTAAATCCAATACGAGCGTTAATTTTGAAGTTGATAGAATCGTTGATACGTCCAGAACGTGGACGATCAACGGCGTCGATAAAAAGGACGTCGTTTTCCTCAATCAGAAAGACGGCTCGTCTTCAGCAGCGCACAGCGGAACGATTGCGTTGGGCGCAGACGCTCAGTTCATTATCGGCGCTGGATTAAATCTGGATCAGTCCGGCGCCATTTCCGGAGAAAACTCGATTACCAAAATCGGAGACGGTACGCTGACAATTTCCGGCGCCAACGACGAGTTTACCGGCACAACCAACGTCAATGCGGGAACGCTGCGATTTGCTGGAAACGGCTCGCTCAACAACAGCGTTATCAGACTCAACGGAGGAAACCTCGAGTTGGGATTCGATTCCAATCAGACGTTCAGTAAAGAAATTCAAGGTACTGGAAATCTCGTTAAAACGGGAGACGGAATTGTTACGCTTGGAACAAGCTCTTACTTCGTCGGCGATACAACCGTCAGCGGCGGAACTTTGGTTTTGACTAACGGCGTTACTCTGGATTCAAATGATATTTATGTAACAACCGGCGGAACGCTTAAAGTTGGAAATGAATTTATTTCCAACAACGTCATTCTCAACGGCGGCGCGTTAACCGTGGGCGACGCCTCAAATACTCAGACTATTCAAGTTGGCTCTGTTACTGTCAACGGCGGTACAATCAACATGGACTTTAACAGCAGTTCTACTTACGAGTACAGCGTCGACGCCGACTGGCTTAAAGTCGGTTCTGCCAGTTTTGATTCCGGGTATATCAACCTTTCTTTCAATAACAACGACGAATCAACCTGGTGGAATTACATTAAAGAGGATGGCGGATTTTATATCATCTCGGGAAGCATTGGCGATTTCAACAATATGAATGTCCGCGTCGACGGGATGCCGTCAAGTTCATGGGCGTTGGAAGCGGATTCTCAGAAAGTTTATCTGATGGCAGTCGGCAGCGCGCCAAGCGGCGAAAGCAGCTGGTGGCTTCCTAACAGCGATCTTTCAGAACCCAATTGGACTATTGACGGAGAAACCAAACAGGGCATCCGATTCAACGCTGGCAGTACGACGGCAACCTATTCCAATCCGGTTATCTTGTCGGCAAACGGGACGGTTGACATCGCCGCCGGATACAATCTGACCCTTTCCGGAAAGGTTTCCGGCTCCGGGAAGATTGAAAAAGTCGGAGAGGGAACGCTGACTCTTAACGCGACAAACGACCAGTTTACAGGCGCGACGACGGTTTCCGAAGGAACGCTGGCTCTGGACGCTCAAAACGCAATTTCCAATTCCTCGTCGGTGAAAAACAACGCCGCTATTACCATGGGCGCGGCGCAGTCGCTCAATAACCTGTCTGGAAACGGAACAATCGACAACGGCGGAAACGCCTTGACCGTCGTCAGCAATGCGGAGACGGAATTCTCCGGCTCCATCAGCGGAGCCGGCTCCTTTACCAAAAACGGATCGGAAAAGCTGACTCTTTCCGGAAACAATACGTATTCCGGCGGAACCAATATCGGCGGAGGCGTTTTGAGCCTTGCGTCCGCAGATTCTCTCGGGTCGGGCGCCATCGCCTTTACGGGAACGTCAACCCTTCAAGTCGGTTCTGACTTGACGCTTGCGGACGGCATGTCGTTACAGTCCGGCGCGACTGGGACAATCAACACCAACGGTCGCGATGTAACAGTTTCCGGTGTCATCTCCGGCGAAGGGAACTTAACCAAAACCGGCATTGGAACGCTGACGCTGTCAAACGCCGCCAACTCGTTCTCCGGAAATATTATCGTCGCTCAGGGAACGTTGAAATCAGGAGCGGTTTGGTCGAATCCCAACTGCTCAATGGGCGTGATATCCAAAGAAGGCAGCAGATCCATTACCGTCATGCCCGGCGCAGAACTGTATCTGTCAACGAACGACTCGTTCGGCGGCTGCGATGGATACACATACACAGCAAACGACATCAAGCTTATCGTCAACGGCGGTACGGTCAGAGGCGAAAACAATAACTCGCTCTACGGCGCAACGTTCCAAAACGGCGCTGTCCTCTATGGCGTTTCCAATCAGGGAACGTGGCGGTCGTTCTGGCTCAAAGGCCCAACGTACATTTCCTTTGCCGGCGACGGTACAACGCCAGAAGCCCCTGTTACATTTTCTGGAACTTCAACCGGCATTATCTTCGTGCCAGACAACGCTGTCATTGACGTTCAAGACCTCACGCTCAACTCCGACCCAGACTTGATCGTCAACGTCGCGTTGGGCAACAAAGCGTCCAGCGCCATTTCAACCAACTCGCTGACTAAAACCGGTCCAGGTACGATGGAACTGAAGGTTGCTGGCAGCTCTTTTACCGGAGACTTTATCATCAACGAAGGAACCGTTCTGGCAAAAGGCGGATGGAGCAGTTCCAATGGAACGTCTCCGATTGGCAAGCTGCAAAGCAGAACCGTTTACGTCAACAACGGGGCAGAACTGGTCTTCTTCAATCAGGACGCCTTTACAAACGCTCATACCGATACGAGCATTAACTTCGTTCTCGACGGCGGCAGGATTTCCAATTCCGGAACCATTTACGAGTACTTCACCAACATCACGCTGAAAAACGGCGCGGAAGTTTACGCTTCAGACGGAAACGTCCCATGGAAAGCCTACAAGTTCAAAAACGTCAACGTTAAACGCAACGACGACAACACCCCGGCGGCTCCTGTTACATTCTCAGCTGACATGAGCAAACCCAACGCGGTGTTCTGCTTTGGCGGGAATACCGCCAGTTTGAATGACGGAACTAGCCTGGCTACGCTCTACGTGGAAGACATTACCAGCGTCAATCCCAGCCTCGCTGACAATCAGCCGGACTTTATTATCTCTGCTGTCATTGCAGACCCGTGCGTTGACACCAGCTCCCAGGCGACCAAGCCGGGCGCTATCAAAAAGACCGGTTCCGGCATGTTAAAGCTCACCGCCAACAACACGTACACCGGCGCGACAACGGTTTCTGCCGGTACGCTCCTTTTGGCGAGTTCTGGAAAACTGGCTTCAGACGTTACAGTCGAAGCCGGCGGAACGTTTATCGATGGCGCCAATTCGATTACGTCTGACGTTACGCTTACCGGCGGCGCGTTCACAATCGGCGAAACGAGCGCTACGTCCAGAATTACTATCGGCGACTTTGCTCTGACCAGCGGAACAGTCAACTTTGATTTCAACAACGCGGCAACTGCAAACGATTTCGATACGTTGACCACCGGCGCGGCGACGCTGACGTCCGGCGTGATTAACGTTACATTTAACAACGGCGACGAAACATCTTGGTGGAACAACGCCGCTGACAACGGCTACGTTTTGCTCACGTCCAGCGCGCTGACAGCCGATTTGGACAACCTTGCCGTGTATATAAACTCGTCCGAGACGACCAACTGGTATCTGACAACCGAGGGCAATACGCTTGTTCTCAACAAGACCGGCAGCGTCATCTCCCAGCCGTACTATTACGCCGATTCCGCCGAGGACATGTCCGCTGCAAAATGGACGATCGACGGAACGGACAAGCTGGGCGCCAAACTGGTTTCTGGCGAGAACGCCTCTGTGACGTATTCCAATCCGGTTGAAATGAACGCTAAAGGTTCCGTTCAGGTTGCTGCAGACTACAATCTCACGCTTGCCGGGAATATTACCGGATCCGGCGATTTAGAAAAGACCGACGCGGGAACGTTGACAATCGCTTCAACCAACGACGGCTTCACCGGCGCGACAAAGGTTTCAGGCGGGACGCTGGCTTTGACGGCTCAAAACGCCATTTCCAATTCCGCTTCCGTTGAAAACAACTCTTTGATTACAATGTCCGCCGATCAGAAACTCAACAATCTGACCGGGTTTGGATCAATCGACAACGGCGGCGCCGAGCTGACGCTTAACAACAGCGCCGCAACCGAATACTCCGGCGTCGTTTCCGGCGCAGGCGCGTTGGTTAAAACCGGAGCGGAAACGTTGACGCTCTCTGCCGCTCAAACGTATACCGGAAACACAACCGTTTCCGGCGGAACGCTAAAATTGACCGGCGACGGGACGCTGGCGTCTACAACGATTAATATCGGCGATGGAGGCCGGCTGCTTTATGACAATATGGTTCCTCGCCAGGTTGCTGATACGACCATTAATATTGGCGAAGGCGGCACGGTTGAATTCAACATGACTTCCACCGGTCGTTCCGTGGAAACGTCGCTTTCGTCGGGGGTAGGTATAACATTCACCGGCGATGGAACGTGGGTTAAATCCGGAACGGGAGATTTACACTGCGAATCCGGAAACGAATCTCCTGTAACATTTGCGCTGTCGTCCAAGGCAAAAATGATTATCGAAAACGGTTCGTTTACCAATGGCGGCTGGACGCAGCAGGACTGGACAAACAACTATTCAGAGATAATTATTAAGGGAACTGGCGTTCTGGACCTTTGGAACGGCAACAAAATGCAAGTCGGCGGGTTAACTGGTGAAGCCGGTTCGAAGATGCTTGCTGGCTATTCCGGATCACAAGGCATTACCATCGGCGCTGGTACAACGTCTGATCAGACGTTTACATATAACGGCGTTATGGATTTCGCCAACGCATCGACTGTTACAAAGATTGGCGACTCGACCCAGATTATTAACGGCGATATTAAAAACGCGACGATTCAAGCCAACGGCGGAACGTTAGTTCTCGGAGCGCCGAACGAAACTATGTACGTCAAGCCGACCTCGTCCATCACAACCAACGGCGGAAACATTCGCGTTGACGGGAACGTTGTTCTCAACGACGGATCCGCATACGTTTTATGCTCTGGCGACTGGACTGGAAACGGCAGTCTGACGATTAACAACGGCGGCTATATGCGCGTCAACGACTTGAACTTCACCAATGGCATTACGCTGGACAACGGATTTATTCTCAATAACGACAACGACGCCGTTCTTCGAGCCGATGTAACTGTTACCAACGACAACGACGTCAGCAAAGTTCAGGCGGGTTGGAGTAAAATGCTTACGTTAACCGGCGCGTTAAAGGGAGACGCTTCCTTGACGGTTGGCAACGATTCCGGCATCGTTCGCTTTATGGGCGACGCCAGTCAATATAACGGTTCCATTATTGTCGTAGGCAATATGAGAGTCGGTACAGAAAATATCGGAACGGCAGAGAATCCTGCTGACGGAACCGCATTTATTGGCTCCAATGACATTATCCTTAACGGCGCTACGGCGACTATCGGCATCCTTCAAAACAGCAACAACTACATTACGATTCCCAATAATTTAAATGTTGTTGGCGAAACGGGTCTTAAAGCTGGCTGGGAGAAGGACATGACCTTTACTGGCAATATTACCGGTTCAGGAAAGATTAAAGCCAAGTCCGATTCAGGCTGGGTTATTATGGGAACTCAATCGCCAGACAACTCCTTTAGCGGCGTCGTTCAGACAGACTGGGCAAGTACGTCTTCCATGGGAAAAATGCGATTGGCGGCTCAACAGCCCTTTGGCTCCAACGCTGGCGCCGGGTACATTTACGGTCAGCTGGATATGAACGGTTATTCGCAGATTTTCAAAGGACTGTACAGCAACGTGGACGGATCTACTCAAAAGGGTGCGATTTTCAACAATACTGAAAGTTTGTCAACGTTGACTCTGGATATTACCGGATACGATGATACGTATCAGGGCAAGATTAACGGCAACATCGAGCTTATTATCAACTCCAACGGAGAAGGCAAGCAGACGTTTGCCAATAACGGCAGTTCGTTTACCGGGAACGTTGTTATTAACGGCGGCACGGTTGCAACAACAAAGTCTCGCACCGGTACGACGTCGGCGTTAGGCGCTACAACCACTCCTGGCGGCAGAACGATTACCGTTAATGCCGGAGCTGAACTGGCTTTGGGCGCCAGCGACACCTTTGGCGGCTGCGATTCGACAAACGTATACGACGACAACAGCGTTCGCCTGATTGTCAACGGCGGAAAGATTTCCGGTACGAACAACAACTCGCTGTATAACGCGACATTCCAAAATGGAGCAGAGTTGTATGGCAATAACAATCAGGACACGTGGAGATCGTTCTGGCTTAAGGGAACGACGAACGTTTCCTTTGCCGGCGACGGTTCAACCCCGGAAAGCCCCGTTAACTTCAACGGCGCTGATGGAGTCGTCTTTATTCCTGATAACGCGACGTTCAATGTAGACGACATTACCAAGAGCTCTGCTGCCGACCTGGTTGTCAACGTGACGTTAGGCAATAAGAGTACAAGCCTGATAACGACTGACTCCGTAACGAAAACTGGCGCTGGTACAATGAGACTGACCGCCCCCAACGAATACACCGGCCCGACGACCGTCTCTGGCGGCGCTTTGACGTTAGCCAGTACTGGAAGCCTCGTCTCCGATGTAACAGTTGCCGCAGGCGCCTCGTTTATCGACGCCGCGCCCACGATTACGTCCAACGTAACCTTGAACGGCGGTTCGCTGGTTATCGGAGATACGACCGCCTCGACCCAAATCGCTATTGGAAATTTGGTCGTTGACAACGGCTCGATTTTCTTCGATTTCAACGACAGCGCGGGCGCTGCGGATTACGACCGCTTGACCGTCAATGCGGCAACGTTTACAACCGGCACGATCAGCGTTGCGTTTAACAACGGCGATCAAACCGACTGGTGGAACAACAATACCGACAACGGCTACGTCCTTATCAATACAACGTCTTTGAACGCGAACCTGGACAACATCCAGCTTCTGGTCAATTCCGCAGCGACAGACGCCTGGTATCTTGATACGGTTGGAACGTCAATCGTTTTGAAGAATCAGAACGTCGTCCCGCCGGTAACGGACCTGTTCTATCGCGCCAACACGCCGGAAGCAATTGCTGAAGACAAATGGACGATTGACGGAACGAACAAACAGGGCGTCAAGTTTACCGAAGGCGATCAGAACGCTGTTACCTATAACGGTGAAGTCGAAATGAACGCCAACGGGTCTGTGGAAGTTGCTGAAAACAAGAATCTGACGCTCGCTGGCGTCGTTTCCGGCGAAGGGAACGTTGAAAAGATCGGCGATGGTACTCTGACCCTTTCCGGTAACAACACGTATACCGGCAAGACGACGGTTACTGAGGGAACTCTCGCTCTGACCGGCGACGCCGTCAAGGCGAACAGCTCGATTGATATCGCCAACGACTCAACGCTGGTTTATAATGTAGACGCTAACGAGGAACCAAAGCAGCTGACGTTCTCCGATACCATTACCGTTTCCGGCGAAGGAAACGTTATCAAGACCGGCGCTGGCAAGCTCAAGATCAAAGCGGACGGCGACCAGTTCAGTTCAGAAAACTTCACAGTCAAAGCCGGCGAGCTGGACTTCAAAGGACAGTACAACGGCGATCTGATTGTCAAGAATGGCGCAACGCTTTCTCCCGGAAACTCGGTCGGCGACCTGACCGTCTACGGCAACGTTATAATTGAGACTGGCGCGACTGGCTTGTTCGAGTTCAGCTCTTACAACGAAGACCCGGCGCAGCAGCAATTCGACACGCTTGCCATCGACGGCGCCGGCGCGTTTGTAATTGATGAGAATTCGATTATCAAGCTGTATTTTGAAAATAACGACGCTGATCTCTGGGCGACAGAAGGCGCAGAATATCAGCTGGTTTCCGATGCCGACTTTAATGTCAATGTTATGCCGACGCTTGGGAATTACCAAGGCTGGTTTGACCTGATTGGCAAAGGCGACGGCCTGTATCTGGTCGGCTTGGGCGCGCCTGAAAGTACTGGCGTTCCGGAACCGTCGACGTGGGCTCTATTGCTCCTCGGCGCAATGGGCTTGCTTTACATGCGAAAGCGCAAGTAAAATCAATTGAAACAAACGAGAGGTTATCAGAGTCGTTCTTCTGAAAACCTCTCCTTATAAATATTATTAACCACTTGCAATATTTAATTGGAGTTGCAACATGGCTATCCTAAAGAGTAATACGGTTTATAACAAGATGATTCGCATTTCAGCGATTGCTGTAACAATCGCCGCGGCGTTAATGACAAGCGCCAAAGCAGACGTTGCATTCGACGGAACCACTTTTTCCGGCAGCGGGATTTATTCCGAAGCGGTGAATTCCACGTCCGCTTTGACGGCAACGCCTTCGTCCGGCGCCACGATTACGTTTACTAACAACATCGTTTCGACAGGGAACTTTACTCAAACCGGGGAAAACGTTGTTTTCGGTACAGGAACAAGCAACTCCTTCAACATGCTTTATGTCAACAACGGTTCCGGCAACGGCGCAAAAATGACGCTGAGCGGTTCCATGAACTTGACAGAATTGCATGTTGCCAATACAAGAACAACTAATTTGGATATTACAGAAGGAGCAACGTTAAACGTTTCCGGCGTCGTTTATGTCAACGAAGCGAAAAACGCTCAGGGCAATATTACTCAAACCGGCGGCAATGTGTCGTTCACAACCAGCGGTTCAACGTCGGTTCGAATCGGGCACTGGCCCAACACAGGCTATCCGTCCAGATACAACATCTCTGGCGGAACTTTGAGCATTCCCAATACTATTACGTATGTCGCATGGGACGGTTATGCTGAAATGAATATCAGCGGCGGTACAGTTACTTTGAAAGGTCTTAGCCTTTCCAACAGCGCTAACTCCAGGGGAACGCTCACACTGACTGGCGGAACGCTTAACATGGGAGACGGCGGCGTCTCTCGCAACAAACGAGGCGCCAGCGGTTCTATCGAACCGATAATCCAATTCGGAAATGGAACGCTCAACGCAACAGCCAGCCATACTTGGGCAAGTAACTTGAATATTACGCTCAAAGACAGCGCTACAACAACATTGAACGCTGACTCCGGCAAAACGATTACTCTCGCCAGCAAACTCGCCGGAAACGGATCAATCAGAAAGACAGGAGAAGGTACGCTGATTCTTTCCAACGCCAATACGTATACGGGTTCTACAACAGTTGAAGGCGGAACGCTTAAACTCACAGGAAATGGGGTTCCCGGAACAGGATCTTCGGTTACAGTAAATGGAACGATTGAATACGCCTACTCGGATGATAAAACGATTGGTTATGCACTTGAAGGCAGCGGCAATCTTGTCAAAAGCGGCGAGTACGCCTTAACTCTTCCTTCTGCCAGCTATTATTCCGGGAAGACAACCGTTTCAGAAGGAACATTAATCCTTCAGGATTCATCCAATTTTTCATCCTCGGAGGTTGAAGTAAAAACGGGATCGTATTTTAAGGCGGGATTTAACCTGGATAATACAACCATTAACGTCAACGGAGGAAACTTTGTTCTTGGAACAGACAACAATACGCAAGTTGGAGTAACTGTTCCTGATATAACGGTATCTAACGGAGGCATAGTCAGCTTCAATATGTTCGACTATTCCGACACTTGGTACGGTTACGACTATCTGGAAATCAAAAGTTCAGCCTCAATGAATTCCGGATATCTAAACCTCGTTTTCAATCAGGATGTCAATCTCTGGCTGGATAACTTTCCAGAGGGCGGATACGAGCTTATCTCCTTTAAAGGGTCTAGCGACGACTTTACGTTCACTAACATGGGCGTTTTGGTCAATGGAACGTCAACGTCCAAATGGCAGCTGGAAAAAACGGACGAAGGCGTCTTCCTCATGAAAAGCGGCGATGGTCCAGTTCCAGTAACGCCATACTGGAACGCCAACAGCGGAGACGACCTCGCTCTGAGCGAATGGGTAATTGACCACAACCCCAAACTGGGCGTTCAATTTATCGAAGGAACCAATGAAGCGTCTGAATATACCGGTACTGTTGTCATGTCAGAAAACGCCTCATACGAAGTTGGCTCCGAGAAAATATTAAAGATGTCTGGAGTTATTTCTGGCTCCGGCGCAATGGAAAAGATCGGCGCGGGAACGCTGTATTTAAGCAATGCCAATACCTACAGCGGCGGAACGACCATTTCCGCGGGTTCTGTAACAATTTCCAATCCCAGCGCTTTGGGAACCGGCTCTGTTACGATTAACGGCGCTTCGCTTGACGCCACTCCTGCTGGGAATACTCAAACGTTTAATAACGACGTCGTTGTCGGCGAGAACGGGGCAACGATCTCCGTGGCGTCCGGCGAATATTCATTCTTTAAATCCATTTCCGGTTCCGGCGATTTAACAACCAACGGGTACATTCATTTCAACGGAACAGGCGGATATAACGGTCATTTAACCGTTGCCAGCGGATTTACCCGCGTCAATCCCGGAGCGGTTGGAGTTATCGACCTGACAATTAACGAAGGCGGACATTTTAACATCTTCGAATCCGGAACCGTGCAAATCGGTAAACTCAATTCAACTGCTGACGTTGAAGTGTTTGGCTCCCAAGACCTCGCTTACACGTATGAAATCGGAACCGGCACAACCAGTTCTGATACAGCGTCCTTTGCCGGCTGGATTCGCGGCTTGCCGGACAAAAAGAATATAACCATCAGAAAAGTCGGAGAGGGAACGCAAACCTTCTGCCGAACCGGATACGGCTACGCTGGCACGTCGAACTCCATTAAAGAGGTTATTATCGACGGTGGAAAGATGGTTATCAACGCCAATCACAGCGTCTTTGGCGCGTCAAGCACAACCGGATTCTGGGGTTCGGCTCCTATTACCATCAATGAGGGCGGAACGCTGGAATACGCCAGAAGCTGGAACTCGTCTCCCAACGTTCAGCTGACCGTCAACGGCGGTACGCTGACTTTGTCGGCAGCCCAGTACCTCAATAAACTGACGTTCAATTCCGCAACGGTCAACGGCGGAGGTGAGCTTCGCGCCGGATACGTCGGAGCGCCAACCTGGAACGTTACCGGCGGAACAACGACAATCGACAGCCGCGTCGTTCTGGTTCTTAAAGGCGACTACAAAACCTTAAACGTCAACGTAGCTCAAGACGCAACGATTGACTTTAAAAAGAGCATTACCGGGCTGGACGGCTACACTGGTACAAACGTTGTTTTCAACGGAACGGGTAACGGACCGGGAATTGTAAAATTCAACGCGCCGGCGGGTGTATTGACCGGTTTGGGAACCTTTACGTTCAACAACATCAATGCGTTTGTTTCAAACGACGCTGGCTGGCTGGCAAACGGCTTTTTCAACGGGTCGGCTGTTACGCTTACCAATTCTACGCTGACAACCAACACCAGCCACACCACCAACGGCACAGTCTTCACGCTTGATAACAGCTCCTTGATTTTCGACGGCGAAGTCAATTCGTACATTCATCAAATTACTTTGAAAAACGGTTCGTCCATTGCTGGCACAGGGGAAGATTCCTGCTTCCGCACCGGGCACAACTGGAATTCACAGTTCACGACGTCCGCAGACGGGACTGAAGAAAAGCCGGTTACGATTTCCGCCAATATCGCCATGTACAACACGGGCAAAACGGCGACGTTCAACGTTGCAGACAAAGCCCCGCTGACGATTTCCGGCAGTTTCATTCCCGCGGAAGAAGGACATTACAACGCAATTGTTAAAACCGGCGCTGGCGTTCTGACTCTGACAGGGCAAAACAGTCATGGCGCTACAACCGTTTCCGAAGGAACTCTGGTTCTTGCCGGCAACGGTACGTTTGGATCCGGAGACGTTACCAACAACGCGGCGATTGTATTCGCTCACACGTCAGAGCAGACGTTAACCAACGCCATTTCCGGAACTGGAACCGTTGCAAAAACCGGCTCAGGCAAACTGACCATTGCCAGCGCCAACACGTATTCTGGCAACACAACCGTTTCCGGCGGTACGCTTGTCCTGGCAAGCTCTGGAAGTTTGGCAACGCCAAATATTACAGTGGAATCCGGCGCGACATTCCAGACGGGAACCAATCTCGTTTCAACCAACGTTGCTCTCAACGGCGGTTCGTTTGTTTTGGGAACCAGCAACTCTGCGGCGGAAATCACCATCGCAGACTTCGCTCTTAACGGCGGTACAGTCAACTTTGATTTCTATGCCGCGACTTCAGGAACCAATTACGATTACCTGTTTACCAACGCTGCGAACTTGACCTCCGGCGCCATCAATATTAATTTCGCTAATAACGACGAACTGACTTGGTGGAACAATACTTCAGGCGGATATATTATCATTGACACATTAGGCATCTCTGGCTCTTTGGACAACATCCAGCTGTTGGTCAATTCCGCTCAAACGTCAAACTGGTATCTGGATACAACCGGCAACTACATCGTTATGAAAAAACAAAACGATGTGCCGCCTGTAGAGGATCCGTACTATCTCGCCAATACAGAAGAAGCGCAAAGCGCTGACAAGTGGACGATTGACGGTCAGGACAAAAAAGGCGTCAAGTTTACTGAAGGCGACGAAAACGCGGTAACGTACGGCAAAGAAGTCGAAATGGAAGCCAACGGCACGGTCGAAGTCGGCGAAGATCGAAACCTGACGCTTGCCGGCGTCGTTTCTGGTGAAGGAAACGTTACCAAGCTCGGCGACGGTAAACTGACGCTTTCTGGAGACAATACGTATTCCGGCGATACGATAGTTTCTGACGGAACGCTCACGCTAACCGGCGATGCAGTCAAGGCGAACAGCTCGATTGAAATTGCGGACGACGCTACTTTGGAATACAACGTCGCCCAGGGCGATTCAAAGCAGCTGACGTTTACCGACGACGTCTCCGTATCCGGCGGAAACGTTGTTAAGACGGGCAAGGGAGTACTCAATATTCTCGCGACGGACGGTCTGTTTGAATCGGATAAATTCGCGGTAGAAGCGGGCAAACTGAACTTCAAGGGACAGTACAACGGCGATATTGAAGTCGAAGAAGGCGCGACGCTTTCGCCAGGCAACTCGGTTGGAGATTTGACCGTCTACGGCGACGTCAAGATTGACGCCGGTGCGACAGGCTTGTTCGAGTTCAGCCCGTATGACGAACAACAATTCGACACGCTTACTATCGACGGTAACGACAACTCGTTTGAACTGGTAGACGGTTCAGTAATCCAACTTTTATTTGAGGGTGACGCCACTAGTTGGGCAGAAGAAGGCTCAATCTATCAGTTGGTGACAGGTAACGTTAGCGTCATTGGCGACGATGATCCTGACTGGAACAGCTTCCTTGGCAACTATAAAACCATGTTTGCCTTGGAAGGGACCACAGAAGGTCTTTTCCTCATCGGCTTGGGAGCTCCGGAACCCGGCGGCTCCGGCGTTCCGGAACCGTCGACCTGGGCGCTGCTGATTCTCGGCGCTGCGGGTCTGCTGTACTGGCGGAGAAAGAATTAGCAATTAGCAATTTGCAATTACGCAAGCGTAATACAATATTAAAGCGGGAGAACGGCATTATCTGCTCTCCCGCTTTTTTATTTGCGGCGCTTGCGCCCTACTGCCTCCGTGGGTTAAAACCCACGGCTATTAAAATTGAACCGCTACGCGGTTCTAGTTGAAGCGCTTCGCGCTACTGTTTCCTGCCTTCTGCCTCACTTCCCAATCGTCCACAGCGGGGAGATGGTCGTCTGCTCAACGTTGAACAGGTCATACATTGCGGGAATGTTGGTGAACATCAAGCCAAAAAAGACGATGGCGCAAATAACGAGATAAATCATCAGTCCTTTTTGTCTGTAGAGATGTTCCGGCGCCTGAACGGGCGAGTCTGGCAGAAACGTTACATGCAAGTACATCGCGAAAAAGCCAGCGATAAGCGGCATGGACAGAATCAGTTCCAGATGGTATCGAACGATAAAAACGCCTAAAAACAGAGCGCAGGTAATTGAATAGAAGAACATCGAAACCATCAGCCGGTCGAGATTGTACCACTTGAAGCTTCGTCGATAGGCGGCTGCGGCTTCCGGGTCGTTGATGCTCTTGTATTCCGCCCAGCGTTTCGCCGCCATGAAAAATGCGCCTGCCATCCAGTACGCAATCATCAGGCTGATCGGCGGAACAAGCACGTCCGTCAGGGCGAACCAGCCCAGCAAAAGACGAATCGGGTTGTTGACAGACTCGCTCAAAACGTCCAGATAAGGAAGCTCTTTTGACCGCACCGGCGGGATATTGTAAATCAATCCCATCACCAGCAGCCACGCCGCCGAGGCGAAAAACCAGACGTTGACCTGCCACGCCATCCACAGTCCCAGCGCGCCCAATGCAATCCATTCTGCGTAAGCAATGGGCAGCTTGACCTTCCCGGAAGGAATCGGGCGAAACCGTTTTTTCGGGTGCGCCAAATCTGTCGGCGCGTCTAAAATCTCGTTGATTACATAGTTGCTTGACGCCACAATGCACGTCGCAGCAAACGCCCACGCTATTGTCAGCCAGAGCGTCGGATGGTTCAGCTGACCGATTAATTCGGGTTTATAGAAAAAGACCAGAACGGTTCCCAAAAGCATGAAAACGTTTTTGAACCAGTGGTCGGGACGGGCGATGGAAATGTAGGGGATAATCATTTTTGTTAGGAACAGAATGAGTGGGGTTGTAAGTGGTTAGTTGTAAGTGGTTAGTAAGAGAAACGCTTTGCGACCTTACCACTTACCACTCAAAACTTATCACTAATATTATAATCAATCCCTCACTCTTTGTCAAGAACATTGATAATTCGTCCGCCCAGGCGTCCTCCGCCGGGGCCAAGCTCGACGATTCTGTCAGCCGCGTTCTGAATCTGGTCGTTGTGTTCGATAACGACAACCGTGTTTCCTGCGTCTGTCAGGCGGCGCAAGACGTCAACCAGACGTTCCACGTCCAGACCATGAAGCCCCGTTGTCGGCTCGTCCAGAACGTAAAGCGCGGCGCCAGACCCGCCAAGAGCGAAGCTGTCGCCAGCGCATTTTTTCAGTTCCGCCGACAGTTTAAGACGTTGGGCTTCGCCGCCGGAAAGCGTGTTGGCGCCCTGCCCTAATCGCAAATAGCCCAATCCCAAATCATTCATGACATTGAGAGCCGGGGCGATTTTGGGAATATCGGCGAAGAACTCTGCCGCGTCTTCAATTGACATCGCCAAAACATCTGCAATGGATTTTTCTTTGTATTTGACGGAAAGCGTCTGAGGGTTGAACTGCTTCCCAGTACAGTCCGGGCACGGGATAAACATATCCGGGAAGAAATTGAGTTCCACCCGCTGAAAACCGGTTCCCTGACACGTCTCGCAGCGTCCGCCCTTTGTATTGAACGAAAACCGAGCGGAAGAATACCCCAGCCGTTTGGCGGTTTTAGTTTGAGCAAACAGACGCCGAATCTCGTCATAGACGCCGGAAAACGTCGCGGGATTGCTTCGGGGCGAACGCCCAATGGGAGACTGATCAATCCAGACGACGCGTTCAAGGGCTTCAAACCCGGTCAGCGACTTATACAATCCTTCCGCCGGATTGGGCGTTTTCCGATTCGTCAAACTCCACTTGATCGCCGGCAGCAGCGTCCCGATAATCAGCGAACTCTTCCCTGACCCGCTTCGTCCTGTTACAACGGTCATCTTCCCCAGCGGAATTTCCAAATCGACGTTTTGAAGGTTGTTGAGGGTTGCGCCGGTAAGATTAATAGAGGCAGTAGGCAGTAGGCTGTAGGCTGTAGGAACTTTTAAACTACTGCCTATTGGCTCTTGCCTATTGCCTTCCCCCAGCCATCGCCCCGTAACGCTATTGGGATTATTGAGAATATCCGTCAAGGTTCCGGTCGCCAAAACCGTTCCCCCCTGATCGCCCGCGCCGGGACCGATGTCGATTATATAATCAGCGGCGCGAATAAACTGGGGGTCGTGCTCGACGGCGATGATTGTATTTCCCAAACGCTGAATATCCCGTATCGTATTGATCAGTTCAGCGCAGTCGTCGCGATGAAGCCCGATTGACGGCTCGTCCAGAATGTAACAGATGCCCGTCAGCGCAGAACCGAGGGCGCGGGACAGCTTGACTCGCTGCATTTCTCCCCCGGAAAGCGTGTCGAGCGTTCGGTCAAGCGACAAGTACCCGACTCCCGCCCGATCGAGGAAGTCCAGCCGACGCGCAATCTGTTCCAGCAGCAGCTGAGCAATCGCGCTGGCAGAACCGCCAATACGAGAGAACTCGCTTTGCATCTGTTCCACCACTGGACGCAAAGACGCAACGTCCAGCGCCGTCCAGTCCAAAATCGTCTTTCCGAAAATTGTTACGCATTGAGAAACCGTCTGAAAATACGGACTGTAGAGAGAAAACGTTCTCGGCTCGACTTCCGGCAGGTTCTCTCCGCATTGCGGGCAGGAATACAGCGTACTGTACAGAGAATCCGTCCACGTCCCATCGGCGTCAGGGGCGCATACAATAACCGCAGATCCGGAAATGTTGACAGCGGTCGAAACGGAATCCGCCAACCGGCTTCGGGCGTCCGGACGGGAAACGCAGCGGTCAATTACGGCGTCGGCGTTGTGTGACGCCGTCGGGTCAAGTTCCGGGACGTCGTCCAACTCGTAGACCGTTCCGTCGATTCGAATTCGGGTCATGCCGCGTTTGCGAACCTGTTCGACAACGGAATCCAGACGCCCTTTTTTCCCTCGAGCTATCGGCGCGAGAATCATCAGCCGAGTTCCCTCGGGCAGTTCCAGAATCCGGTCGACAATGGCGTCTTGAGACTGTTGCTGTAACACACACCCGCAGTTTGGACAAGCGACCCGTCCGGCTTTGGCAAACAGAACGCGAAGATAGTCGTAGATTTCCGTCGCCGTCCCAACCGTCGACCTCGTTGACGTCCGCAGGGGCTGTTGGTCAACCGCCACCGCCGGTGGAAGGTTCTCGATTCGCTCTACTTTCGGCATGGGCTGACGTCGAAACAGCGCGCGCAGCGTCGGCGACAACCCTTCCATGTACTGTCTTTGCGACTGCGCGTAAAGCGTGTCAAACGCCAGCGAACTCTTTCCCGACCCGCTCAAACCGGTAATAACCGTCAGTGCGTTGAGCGGAATCTCAACGCTGACGTTTTTCAGATTATTGGCATTCGCGCCGTGAATGGAGATGCAGACTGTAGGCATTAGGCAGCAGGGGGGGGTTGAAGCTGCTAGCTATTAGCTACTAGCCATTAGCTTGTGCATTTGTAGTTCTTAGCGTTAATAATTAAAGCCTGTAACTAAAATAACCAAGCTAGAAGCTAGAAGCTAATAGCTAAAAGCTCATAATCCCATAACGTACGTCATTACTTGAATAAAATCGGTGTTGTCGATATACCGTCCGTCGTAGTTCCAGAGTTTGCCGAAGAAGGGATCGGTTCCTCGAATGCACTTTTCAAACAGGCTGGCGTCTTTTCCGCGAACGTAGACGGGAACGAGCTGGTTGGTATGGTTGCCGTAATAGTATTTA
>JAFQXE010000014.1 GCA_017407125.1 Thermoguttaceae bacterium | reverse complement strand
GCGGCAGGGGACTGCCGCGAGCCGGCTCATCATTGTACCTGCGCGGGACTCAGGTCATCTCCTTGACGTTCGATTCGATAAACGCGATTTCCTCTTTCGTCAGCTTGTACTTTTTATACAACTGAGCGTCAATTTCTGGAATCGACAGCGACCAGTCAATATCGGAGGAAGAAGTAAAGTCCTGCAGAGGAACGAGACGCCAAACATTGGGACTACAGTGTTGAGTAATTTTGTAAATTCCTAATAATGCACGAGCAAACTTTGTTCTAATATATTTCTCTAAAGAGAGAACGTCTTGTTTTGAATCAAAAGCTCCTAGACCAACAAATGTTTGTAAAAAAGCTGTACCAGGTGAAGCAATTTCACCCGCTGGCGTTTTTTCGCCAAAACTACCAATCCCCGAAGCTTCAGGTAATAACAAAGACCATTTATTTAATATGCCGGACTTGTCCTTGATGTAATCTTTTCGAACAAACCTTTTTACTCTTTTCCCATTCAAAAGACCGTAAATGGAAATGTATTGATGCTTATCTTTAGGTTTTTCAGAATGAAAAATCTCTGCCAATTTTGTAAAAGCGCTAGTACGTAACCTATCAAGTGAGTCAGGATAATCAATCGCTACTTGTTCAGTAAGCCCATAACTCAATGGAGGATAAGCTATAGAGTTCATATAAGAATCCGTACGCCGTGCAACCTTCTTTACAATGTCATTTAGTTCGGGGTACTTTGTAAAAACTCCAATTTCTCCGAAATTTTCGTTTGCGTCACGATAAGTAATTACAATACCGCCTTTAATTTCTGTATTCTGGAAAATCTGATCGCTTTTCGGTTCGTAGAATAACACTTTAAAATGTGGGTCATGCAACATTTTCTCATTCCACGATTTTGGAGTATATCCAGCGTTGAAAAGAAATCTTGCGGGCGTAATAAGTTCAACTTTATCGGCAATTTGATACGCCGCGTCCATAAACAGATTGTATATAGGCGGCATTCTTGTACTTTCCGAATCTGTTGTTTCTTGATACGGCGGGTTACCAATAACGTAGTCGAATTTCATGTCTTTACCTCGTGATTTAATAAGTTGTCTGAATTCCAGAATTTTCTTTGCGCGCCAGTTTTTGATTTTCGGCGACAGGAGTTTCTCCGAAGGGGCGGCTTGCAGCTCGAAGTCGTCAAAAAGCGAAAGCTGATTGTCTCCCGGTTTTTCAAAGAAGGGAACCGCCGCTGATAAGCCGTCCATTTGCCAGACGTTTCTGGAAATGATGCGCGCAGCTTGTTTAAGTTCCTGAGTCGTTGCTAATCTGCCCCAGCGCATTGCAAGGAAATCGGCAAACGTTGCCAATAGATTGATTCGCGCAATGAGAAGACTGTCGCCCTGCATTTCGTATCCGTATACGCTCTGCAAGGCGCGCAGCGCCCAATTGAGCCAATCCGTTTCCGTTTGGGCGTTTTCCGAAACGACGCGAAGTTTTCTGTCTAAAATCCCAATCCGGCGAGAGACGGGAATAATATTCCCGGTTGCGGCGTCGTACCGCGACGCTAAAAACGGGGCTTCCCCGCACGTTATTTCCAACCGGCGGGAATCGACGTACTTCTGCCACGCTTTAGCGTTGGGAAACGGTACAGGTTTTGACAGCGCCCGCCACGACGTTTCATACTGAACGTTAAACGGGCATTCTCCGTTGAACCATTGTTCATCGCAGAAGTTGTTCATTTTACAGCAAATCCACGCTGGCGTGAACACTTCCGCTTTCTTGCGCGTCCGTTCCGCCTGTTGATCCGTCTGTTTATTAATGCGCGGCTGAAACCCTTTGGGATTTATCGCGGCGATACACGCAGGCGTAATACAGCGCTCCGGCAAAAACTCGTCGCCCAGCTGAACGTAGCTGTCCGTCGCAAAGACAACGTTTTTCCCGGTCGCGTCGTCTTTGAGCAGTATCGGCAGAACGTCTTTAACTGGATAAACAGTTATATCAATCAGCTGAGTCAAATGGTTCGCTCCCTTCTGTTACTATATTGTAGCAAAAAGAAAATAGCGCTGCAAGGGGGGGGGACGTCCCCTGCCATTATTCTTGAGACGGGTATTTGATTCTGGCGTGATAGATCGACATAATCGCCAGAACGATGGCGTCCTGAATAGTTTTTAACTCGTTAAACGTCAGCTGCGTTTCGTCAAACTGTCCGTCCTGCAATTTGTCTGCCGTAATGCTTCGGACAAGGTCTTCAACTCGCTTTGGCGTCGGTTCAACCAGAGTTCGGCACGCGCTTTCGACGCAGTCCGCCAGCATGAGAATCGCTGTTTCTTTGGTTTGCGGCTTTGGTCCGGGATAGCGGAACATGGATTCGTCAACGTCTTCGGTCATCAGCCGGGCAAGCCCCGTTGAAGACATTTCCGGATTGCTCTCTTCTAATTTTTTCTTTTGCTCTTCAATAGCTTTATTATAGAAATATTTAACCAGCGTTGTTCCATGATGCTGCTCAATCATGTCGATAACCCGCTGCGGCAATCCCCCTTTTTTCGCCAAAACGACGCCGTTTTTGACGTGGTTGATAATAACCAGCGCGCTCATCGACGGCGTGAGGTTGGTATGCTGGGAATCGGACAGGGATTTCTGGTTCTCGACAAAGTATTCCGGCGTAACGAATTTGCCGATGTCGTGATACAGAGCCCCGACCCGGCACAGAAGCCCCCACGCCCCGATTGACCGCGCCGCCGCCTCTGAAATCGCCGCTACAAAGGACGAGTGGTTGTACGTGCTGGGCGCCCGCTGAATGAGTTCCTGCATCAGCGGGTGCGTCGGGTTGGACAGCTCCAACAGCTGCGTGTCGGTAATGATCCCGAAATACCATTCTTCAAACGGAACCAGCCCTTGCATGACAAACCCGCCGCCGATAATCCAAAGGGCGGAAATGCCGGCGAATTTCAGCAAGTCCAGATTTAACGGCTGAGAGTTGAGAATGTTGCAAACCAGAGCCAGAATAAACGCGAAAACCGCTGTTATAATTGACGTGTATATCAGTCTTTTGCGATCGTAATATCGATTGAGAGGCAAAATCGCGATGCCAACGACGCCGCCCATGTAGAGCATATCCGTCAGCCCGCCGCCGGACCCGAGAACGATTACAATCATCAAACAGGTACCCAACAGATATGCCGTTCTCCGCCCAAAGGCGATTCCCAACGCCATGGCGTACATGAACAAAACCATCGTCTGCCCGTTGCAGCCGAGAGTCGAAAGCTGTTTTGCCGCCCACACGACCAAAAGCGTTAATAGACACAGCAAAAAGGTTTTACGTTTCCCGTCAAAAATCTTTTGAGGTCTTTTGGACGCGAAATACAAACTGGGAATGAAAAACATGCACAGCACAGCCCACGTCGCCATGAAGCGCTGAAACCGATCCCAGAAAGTCTGCTGCAATTCCCAGGCTTTGTACTCTTTTTGAAGAAGATTCCACGTATTGGGGTTGATCGGCTTGCCGGCGTCTGCCAGACGGCTGTTCTTTCGGAAGACGGTTGCCACGTTTTGAACGCTTTCCGCTTCATGATCCCCTTCCTGTTTTGTCAGGTCTAAATCCAAAGTCAGCGTTGTCGGCATGTACAGCTTGAGCCATCGAAAGAGCATTTCCGACACGTCGCTGGAGCCAAATTCTTCTTTGAGCCTTTGACGCAGAGGTTCCCAATCCTGAATAAGAACTTCTTCGATAGTCGTCCAGCGCGGTTCTTCGCTTAAACTTTTGGCGGAAACGATCTTTATGGCGTCTGTTCGAATAGTTATGAGCTGGGAATCGTGTTCGATTTTTCGTAAAACGCCGCGATCCCGATAGGGCTGAAGAACTTTATTGAGCTTTTCGTCAAACTGCTCCAGATTTTCGTCGTCTTTAAACAGATTTTGCAGCGCAGTATAACATCTTTGGATTTGATTGGCGGATTGTCGGGTTATTTTCCCGCCCTCTTCTTTAATTGGAATTAAATGAGACCAAAGACTATAGGAAATATTGTTATAGTTTGGCGCTTTATGAATAATCTGCAAGTCTTTGTGGAGGTTATCCATCATGGACGTCAGCCGATCGTTGTCCTGACGATAAACTCTTAACGACTGCTGCCGGGCTTGCAGTCGGCTCATCTCGGCTAAATTTTCGTCAATAGCGGAAAAATCTACTCGAGAATTTATACTGTGCGGAGGAACGTAATCAATCTGATAGAAAAACGCCGGTTTCCAGGATTCGTTTACAACGGCAACCAGACCAACAAACAGCACGTAATAAAAGAGAACCCGAATTCTGTCCCAATTAAATATCTGTTCCCAAATCGACGCCGATCTATCGACGCCGAATCGGAGAAGACGCTGCTTTCGCGTTCGACTGCTGGACGATGTTCCGGAACTCATGAATTCCCCTCGTAAGCGTTGACAATCTTCTGAACCAGCGGATGCCGAACGATGTCGGCTGTCCCCAGCTCAACCATTGCAATTCCCTTAATTCTGCGTAATCGGCGCAAGGCGTCAATCAGACCGCTGGTCGTTTTGGGCGGCAGGTCAATTTGGGAGATGTCGCCGGAAACCACCATGCGCGAGTTCTCGCCCATGCGCGTTAAAAACATTTTCATCTGGGAAATTGTTGTATTCTGCGCTTCATCAAGTATTATATAGGCGTTGTTAAACGTTCGACCTCGCATGTACGCCAACGGAATGACCTCGATGATGTCCTCTTCCGTCAAACGGCGGACGGTCATCGGATCCATCATGTCGTGAAGGGCGTCGAACAGCGGGCGCAGATACGGATTGATTTTAGCTCTCAGGTCGCCGGGCAGATAGCCGAGGCTTTCCCCCGCTTCGACAGCTGGACGAACGAGCATGATTCTCTCTGCCGCGCCTTTTTTCATCGCCGCCACCGCCGCCGCGACCGCCAGATACGTTTTACCAGTTCCCGCTGGACCGTAGCAGAACGTTATGTCGTGATTTTGCAAGGCTTTGAGGAATCTGGCCTGTCCTGCCGTCCGAGGACGGATTCTGCGTCCGGTAAAGACTTCCAACGTCTTGACTTCAGACGGATCGACCGCTTCGGGTTCCGCCAAACGGGGCGCAACGGGAGAATCGGAACGCTCCGATTCCACCTCGCCGCCGATTTGCTCCTTGGCCGCGTTGAGACAGCAGGCAACGTCGTCGTCCGTCAAGTCCGGCTTGGAAGTCATGGATTTCAAGACGGACGTCGCCTGTTTGACTTGCGATTCGTTGCCGGAAACGTGAACCTGACCGCGGTCAGACCATATTTTCACGCTAAGGGCGTCTTCAATGCGCCGGACATATTTATCACACGCGCCAAAGAGAGTCATAAGCGACTCGTTATTCGGCAGATTAAATATTTCTTCTGACAAATTAATAATCGATAAGTTTAGGTAATCAATAATTGGAAGAAGCCTTCATTACAGCCAAACAACGCGTTTGGCGATTGTTGCTGATCGCAGTTTGAACTATCTATTATAATCAACAAACAGCTTTTGAAAAACGCTCATTCATCCAGCGCCCAGTTATTTACTACTCCTCATATTATAGTCAATATTTTTTCTTTGGCAAGGGATATAAAGAGTTGAGTTTTTACAGATGTCGAGCCAATTCATTATAAATCTGTTAAATCTGATAAAACTGGATGAAATAAAATTCCCCAAACCAACGTTTAGTCGATAATTTGCAATTATTAACAAATTAGCTAATTAGATTTTTCATTAATGAATGAAACGTCCTTGGTGTTGTCAGAAGGCGTTTCTTCATTGATGCTTTGAGGTTTCAACGCTTTTTTTCTCAGGTTAACTAAAACAGCGTTTCCCGAATCAATAATCCATTCCTGCAGAGCGGCATCCTTATTAATAAGAATGTGATATGGAGTTCCTAACGTAACTATTTCTATGAAACGAGATGTATTTGAATTATTGAATGATTGAGAATAATTCGATCCGCTGCGAAACTCATAAATGGAATTCAGTGGAATAATCTTTGTGGATCGAAAAAAAAGAGACTGGTTTTCATGATGGAATCCGTCTATATCCAATATGCCAGTCTCCTTGATTCTTATACTGGACAGCAATCCGTAAAGACTAATACATATCATTATAAAGGTAATAATGCCAAATTCAGTACAATCTTCTCCAGTTATTGAGAATAATCCCATTAAAAAGCAGATGGCAACAATTATTGCAAACGCAAAAAATAAAGCGTATAAATACGTTAGACGCCTGGAAACCTGATAAGAATATGACAAGTAATCTTCTCTAAGTTCGCAATTGGACGGAATCGAGACGTCAAAATTTAGGAATTCACAATTTAATCTGCTTGAGCTGTTTATAATTTGAGGTTTGGGAGCAGGCGGATTATCCGAATCGTCTGAGGGGTTAACCGGGGTAGATTGGAGAACGTCTGAAACGATTAACGAATCAATATCTTTTCCCGTAAGATTGGCTAAAATTTCATTTCCAGTTGAAACAAACCATTGCGGGACGTTTTTTTCATGTTCTTCAAATTGAAGGATAGTAATAGGCTTGTTATGAGTAATTATATTTACAAAATAGTATATAGTTTTGGAATTGTTTTCTTCATAATCAATCTTGGAATTCAACACAAAACATTGGATGGAATTGAGTGGAATTAATTTTTGAAAATGCCAAAACAATTTTTGATGTCTGCAATGAAAACCTTGTTCATCAAGCCAGTACGATTCTTCGCAATCGTAAAACAATACCAGATATCCGTCAATTATCATTCCAATTGCAAATGACGCTAAGAAGAACTTTGACAGTAAAAATAAATTATTACTGGGCAGTTTTCCTGATATGATTCCGATTAGTATATAGATAATTCCTAAAAGGAGAGAATATATCATTACAAAGAAAACCATCTTGGGCAACGCTTGATTTTTATGAGAATACGACAGAAAATTATCATGACGTTCACAGTCTAAGGGGATTGTATTGTCGTTTTGGGAATAATCGTCTATCATTGGAAAATTATTTTCACATGGGATGCGTTGAGATGGATTTATAACGCTATTATAAACTTAATCATGGTTTTAGCAAGAGGGACAAGCAAATTATTCTCACGACGTCTTAAGCTGTCAGTTGTTATTGGAATAGAGAGTTTCTCTATCCCAACTAAACTATGTGTCTTACAAGAAAAAGGCTATAAATATTTCGTTTTTTCTTTTCCGTCTCTTGCTTTTTGATTTTCGCCGTTGTACAATAACGGTAGTTGTCAGACGACGCTGCGGCGCGAACTGATATTCTTTGATGTTGTTTTACTCCCCCTGCCCTGCCCTCCCATGAAACGTTATTCTGTTACATTGATTGTTGTCGCCCTGTTTGCCGGCTTCGCGTCGACGCTAGCAAGCGCAAACGAGGTTCTATTTCAAATCGGATATCCAGACGGCAAAGCCGCCGAGTTCCGAAGCCCTGTTAAGTGGGAGGATTTCTTCGACCAGGAAAACCCCGTCATTCGCGAGTATACCGTTGGGAGATCCCGACCGCGAGACTGGTTCCCGTCGCACAACAGTACGCGAGAATGGCATGCCGCCGGGCGGTCGTTTACCGGGCGAATTCACTTTACCAGCGCCAAGGCGTGGGACGTTCCCCTCTATCTGGTGATTGGAACGTGTTACGGACACGCCACAGAGCCGTCGTTGATAAACGTAACCGTCAACGGGACGGCGGTTGAGCCGGTACGCGTCAAGCCGGGACCGCCGGGATTCCCGAAGTTTCAATCCAATATCGACTACGGCTGGCCGGAAACCAACGTCGTTCCCATTCCTGCCGGGCTTGTCAAGCAGGGAGAAAATACTCTCGACATCCGCCTGACGGACGGGAGCTGGTCGATTTACGATTACCTCGTTCTTCAGACGTCCGACGCCGCCCCGGCGATTGTCAAGGTGGAAGATGCGCTCAAAGCCAAGTTTGAGCCGGGCGGGGACATGGACGATGTCAAAGAGATTCTTTTCGCGGTTCATAAACCCAGTTTCGACGGGCATTGGTACGCCTCGTTTGGATATTACGCCTGCTGCGGGGATAAGGATCGACCTTATCCGTTCCCGCTGGGCGAAGGCGGAAGCCTGAGAATTCTCAACGTCAAAACCGGCGAGGTCAGAACCATTTTCGAGGACAAGCAGGGCAACGTCCGCGACCCGCAAATTCATTACGACGGCAAGAAGGCGATTTTTTCGTATCTCAAAGCGGGAACGAAACATTACCATCTGTACGAAATCAATCTGGACGGTACAGGCTTGCGCCAGATTACAACCGGCTCCAACGCTCTGAGCGAGGACGACTGGGACGACATCGAGCCGACGTATCTGCCTAACGGCGACATCGTCTTTTGCTCGTCGCGCGCCAAACGCTGGGTGCAGTGCTGGCTTGTCGGCGTGGCGACGCTGTATCGCTGCGGTCCCAACGGCGAAAACGTCCACGCCATTTCCAGCAACCCGGAACAGGAAAACACGCCCTGGGTGTTGTCCAACGGGCAGCTTATCTACATGCGCTGGGAATACGTCGACCGCTCGCAGGTGAATTACCATCACCTCTGGACGGCGAACCCGGACGGAACGCGTCATCAGATTTATTTCGGCAACCTTCACCCCGGCACGACCATGCTGGCGGCGAAGCCGATTCGTTACAAAGACTCCGTCCCGGACGAACAGCGGCGCTATCAGGTTGTCTGTACGTTCTCTCCGGGACACGGCAGACGCGAGCACTACGGAACTGTTACACTCATCGACCCCCGCAACGGACCGGACGATTTGGCGTCAACGAGAAGCGTTTCCACCTCGGCAAACTACGCTGACCCGTGGGCGTTTTCCGAGGATTCATTTATCGCCGCCAAAAACTCTCATCTGGTCGTCATGGACGGCGACGGGCGGGAAGCGGATTTGTACGCCTTGCCGGAGGAAGAAGCGTCGCAGAAGTTCTGGATTTCCGACCCGCAGCCGGTTATCGTCCGACAGCGCGAGCCGATTATTGCCGATACGATTGACACAACGCCGCGGGAAGCCCCGACCGGGCGTCTGGCGATGGCGGACATCTATCAGGGCAGACGCATGAAAGACGTTCCCCGCGGAACGGTGAAAAAGCTGCTTATTATGGAGCCGCTGCCGATTCCCGTCCATTACAACGGCGGCATGATGTCCGTTTCCAACGGCGGCACGTTCTCTCTGGAACGGATTGTCGGAGAAGTCCCGGTTAACGAAGACGGTTCCTGTTACATGGAACTGCCGGCGAACCGCTCTCTGTTCTTTATCGCTCTGGATAAAGACGGCAAGGCGGTAAAGAGAATGCACTCGTTCACGACGCTCATGCCGGGCGAAAACGCAACGTGCATTGGCTGTCACGAACAGCGTACGCAGACGCCGACCGCCGCCGATCAAAAGCGTCTTTTTGACGCCATGACTCACGCCCCGGCAAAGCCGCAGAAGGTGGAAGGCGTCCCGGAAGTGTTCGACTATATGCGCGACATTCGCCCCATTGTCGACAAGTACTGCGTTGAATGTCACAGAGAGGAAAACCCGCAGGCGGGCGTCAATCTTTCCAGCGACCTGAAAGTGTCGACGTTTGTCAGTTCGTATAACACGTTAAGCCATCGCAACGGCGGAATGTTGGGCGACAACCGCAACCGCGCTCAAAGCGATTTCCCGCCGTATGCAATCGGATCCGCCGCCAGTACGTTCTACCAGATGCTGGAAAACGGGCATCCGGATAAAGACGGCAAAGTCCGGTATACGGTAACGCCGGAGGATTTGCGTATGGTTCGATACTGGATTGAATCGGGCGCGAACTACGCCGGCACGTACGCCGCCGACGCCTGCGGAGAGCTGCGGTGGGGCTATTCTCCTTATAATGAGAACGGCGCAGAAGTCGGTTATCAGGTTGAAGAAGACCGCGACTGGCCCGAAACAAAAGCCATGGCGGAAGTAATTAACCGCCGCTGCGCGTCCTGCCACAATGGAGAGAAACGTCTGCCGTCGCGTCTGACGGAAATGACGAAATTCGCCAACCCCGGCTGGACGATCAACCTGTCGTATCCGGAAAAATCCCGGCTGATTCGTGGACCGCTGGCGGCAGAAGCCGGTGGAATGCAGCGCTGCTGGAAAGAAGTCGACGGAAAACGCGTCCCGGAAATAGTCTTCAAAGACACGTCCGACCCGGACTACCAGACCCTGCTCAAAGCCATCGAACGCGGGCGGCATTATATAACGGAAGAACGAACGCATTTCAGTTTCGCTCCGACTCAGCCGTTCTATCCCAACGAATGGTACGTCAGAGAAATGAAACGCTACGGCGTCCTTCCCCCGGACTTCAAGTTTGGAACGCCGATTAACCCGTACGAAACCGACCGCAAGTACTGGGAACTGTTGCAAAGCGAATGGCAAGTGAAGTAAATGCGTAATGCGGAATGCGTAATTACTCAATTGTGACATTTTTCGGAGTGCGAGAGGAAAGCGTCAGCGGAACTCTCGCTTTTATTATTTATAGAATCGCTCAAACCGTCAAGCGCAGCTTGATACAGAAAATCAAATGGTCTTGACGGCATAGCCGTCAAGTACGAGTGCGACGGCAAGCCGTCGCACTCCATATCAAAGAAATTCATATTCCATCCGAATGCCGATGTCTAAAAAGGTGAAGAAAGTAAAATACTCCGGCGGGGTCGGATAAACCTTTTGACTGATCTGGAAAGCGTACGGCATTGGATCAATGCCCTGCTCGATCAACGGCTTGGTATGCTTGTGAATCTTGGTAAAACGACGGTTTTGAGAGACTTCCATTGAATCGAGACGCGCAATCGGGTCTGTAATGGTCTGCTCGTGAGAAGGAAGCAACGTTTTAACGATTCCCTCTTCCACCATTTTACGAATAAGAATCGTGCCCTTACAATAGTTGGCGTACCCCAGCGTTTCTCCAAACAACAACGGCCAAATCGGCGGCAGCGTATGAGATAAAACATGATCTCCAGCAAATAAAACGTCGTCAAGGAGAAAACAGGAATGACCTTTAGTATGTCCAGTAGTTGGAATAACAGTAAAGTCTCCGATTTTGTCTCCGTTGTCGAAAAGATGACTGACTTCATAGTCAACCGTTCTCGGTCCGAGATCCAAAAAGCATTGTCGTAAATGAGGTTGGGCTTCTTTCGGGACGCCGCAAAGACCGAAAAACGTTTGCAAATACTCTAACGCAGATGCGAAGTAATCCTTGTTTTGCGCTATCATTTGGTAGTCGAGCTTATGAATGTAGCGTTCTACAGAAGGATTGTCAAACAGGGTCAGCCCGCCGATGTGATCCAAATGAGAATGAGTCAGCAAAACGCGGCGGACGTCTGACGGTCGGAAATTAACGCCATAATGTGTTTTTAAGACGTCAAAACCGTCGAGAATATCCTGGTGGGATGTCGCGTCCTCGCTGCCGGTATCGATAACGGTAGCCAGAGACGGGATCACGTGAACCCGTCCTACCATAGAACGATACATTTGGCAACGGATGACGTAGATGTCAATCCCGGAACCGGTAACAATTTTTTCTACTGGCAAACTCATTCTGGCTGACTTGACGTAATAACTGTCCAACCTCGTTCGTTTGGTTCAAACGGCTCGCCGCCAAACAATTCGAACTTGTTGACTTTAATATTTTTCAGAGCGTAAGACTGTCTGTCGCCGTTAGGAGAATATCTCTGAAACGCGACAGGTTTGCAAGGCTTGACATTTATAATCAACTCTGCTTTTGTCATGTCCTGCAAGTCTTCCTGATATTTTGGATACGCTTCCAGCCAGATTTGTCCCTGCGGGGCGCCCGGAGGAAGTGGAAGCAGTCGAATCCAGTAACGATCGCGCAGCGTTGCGGCAGACGCGCCAAAAAGAAACGCCATCGGTCCCTTTTTCAGTTCCTGACCTGTTCCTGCGCCGTCTGAGTATTTGTATTCGTTGATTTCTTTTTTATCAAAATTGTACGTGTATACAGACTTGCCATTGCAGCGATAAAGCTCTTTAGGCGGTCCGTTAATACGAAAAACGCCTTTATTGGGAGACTCGTATTTTAAGAACCCTGTGGTTTGCTGAGCTTTGGGAGCGGAATTGACGTCAGCTCCGCCAACGGAAACTGCCGGGTAGAAATACAAATCAAAGTCCGCCTCGAACTTTTTTATGCCTTTGGTATAATTCTCCCAGAAATCCAAAACTCTATTGACCTGTTCCTGTTGTTGGGGAGTAAGTTCGAATGGAGCATAAGACTGCGGCTGACCAACTGGCTGCTGAGGCTGACCGTAAAGCTGCGGTTGACCAACTGGCTGTTGAGGCTGACCGTAAGGCTGCGGTTGACCAACTGGCTGTTGAGGCTGACCGTAAGGCTGCGGCTGACCAACTGGCTGTTGAGGCTGACCGTAAGGCTGAGATTGACCAACGGGTTGCTGGGGCTGACCGTAAGGCTGCGGTTGACCAACGGGTTGCTGCGGAGCGTACATTCCGTTTTGAGGATTGGGCGAAACCGGTCTTTGAGGAACGGCTGGGTTGTACGAACCGTTTCCTGAAGTCTGCGCGCCGTCCTGTCCTGGAACGACGAATCCTGAATTTGACACCGAAGGAACGTTGACGGGTTGTCTTCCGCTGACGCCGTTATATTCCGTTCCGGTCGATGCGGGATTGACGACCTGTCCGTTTGAGTTATATGGGGGATTCGCCGCGTTGGAATACGTTCCCTGAACTGGGAAAGCGCTTGGCGCGTAGCCCGTTTGCGATAATGCCGTTGAGGTCAGTAATACTATGCCGAGCCAGACAACGGCGATACTTTTATGATTCATTAACAGGGTTCCTTTATAGGAATTATCTTTTTGGCAAATATAATAATCGTTGAATCATTATAGCAGAAACCGCCTAATATTTCAAGGTCGGTTTATTTATTTTTTCAAGAACTGCCTTCCTTATTTTTGGGGACGTCCTTTGTGCAGCAACGGTATGTATTTATATTCTTTATTAAAAAGAGATACGATAATCAATAACGAAGCCGCCAAAATAAAAAACGGATAGGTCAACATTCCTTTCATATATTTTCGAATCGGCTTGCCGCAGTAAACAACGCTCAAAAACGTCATCAGGAACATTGCCAGATAAGAGCCAACAATAGCGACTGCGCCAATAATCAGGTTAAAAGTCCAATCCGTTCCGGGAATCAAAGGAATTCTGGCAATTAAAGCGTAAATGAAAACCGCCGTGGTTGCCAGGGTTGCCAATCCTGATGCCAACGGAGCTGTCGCGTTCCAGAACAAATCCATTTTTTGAACGGGATGCGGAAACAGATTCGCAAGCGCTTTTCCTGCGAAATGGGAGTTCATTTTCGCTCCAAACATCCATCGATACAACTGCGCCAGCCAGGCCTTAAATTCCGTTGGCTGTTCGTCGTAAAATTTGGCGCGAAGCGTATGAGTAATTCGCTTTCCCTTCAAAATCGTTTTGGAAGTAAACTCGAAATCTTCCGTAATGGAATGGGCCGTCCAGCCTTCCGGTTCAACGCATTCCTTTAGAAAGGCAAAACCGGTGCCTTCTACAAAGCAGGACAATCCCAGCCGTCGGCGAGGCATATTATAGGCGCGTGAGACGACAAGCCAGTGCGCGGCGCACATGTTGGCAACCCAGTTGTCGTACGGGTTGACGGAATCGCGAAATCCCAGAACCGCTTGCGCTTCGCCTGATTGAAGCCCGGCGTTAATTTCCGTCAAATAACCAGAATCGACAATATTGTCAGCGTCAAAAATGCAATAGGCGTCAAATCGATCCGGATATTCCTGTTTGATTTTGTCGATTGCGAACGTCAACGCGGTGCCTTTGCAGGGATGATCCGTTTGAATCGCTTCCCAAACGACTGCGCCGTGTTGAGTTCCGACTTCCGCCGTTTTATCTGTACAGTTATGAGCGATGAGAAAAACCTCAAAGCTGTCAGCTGGATAATCCTGCGCCTTGAGGCTGTCGATAAGATTGCCGACAACCGATTCTTCGTTTCGGGCGCAGATTATCACCGCGATCTGTAAATTGCGCGACGGCTCTGGAAACGGCTTGTCTTTGCAATGCCCCACAATTATCATGACTAAAAGCCACAACAAATAGGGGAGAAACAACGCCTGGATCGCCAGGATGATTATAGTTGGTATTGACAAGGGAACGCTTTCTTAGTCCGAGGTTGAATAATTTATGGAACTCATTCTACCGGTTTGAAAACCAGACCGGAGAGCAGTTTGGGATAAAAGTACGTGCTCTTTTGCGGCATGCGCTCGCCGGCGATGCACAGCGTTTTGATATTCTCGACCGTAGCCGGCATGACCAGCGCCGCCATCGGGAACTTGCCCGTCTTGAGTCCGTCGTCAACTTCGCTCACCAGGTGAACGTAAGTCGGTTTGACTTCAGCCGCAGGCGGCATTTTCAGCAGCGTTTCGCAAATGAGCTTGTGCAGAATGCTCACGCCCAGCGCCTGCCAGTCTTCGTTGTGATCAGGCGTAACTTCAGCGATTTTCGCCTTGCCGGCGTCTGTCAGTTTGACCAGAGACCATTTGTCGTCCTTCTTCGTATACAGAGCGATTCTGGACTGGTCGTCGCCGGTTTCCAGGTCTTCCCACATCGTAAAGCAGGAATCCGTTCCGTCGAGAGTTTCTTCCAGCGTGAAGCAGTCTCCCAAAGCGTTGAGCAGTTCCGCCTGGTCGAATTCCGGAGCGTTGGGGAAAAGACGGTGCGTTGGAAGAACGAGCAAGCCGGGGTCGTCCATAGCGACAAACATCGACAGAACGAACTGCGCCGGATGGTCGGATGGCAGCGAGCCTCCGAACATTTGAGCAACGTGATCCCGATAATTGCAGGCGGTTTCGTATCGATGATGACCGTCAGCGATGAATACGGGCTTGTCTCCCATCAGAGCGATGACTTTGGCGATAACTTCCGTATCTGTTACAACCCACATGCGGTGAACGACGCCCAGATGGTCTGTCGCTTCCAGCGGCGGCATGGCGGCAACGGCTTTGTCTAAAACCGCCTGAACTTCGTTTTTCGGATCCGGATAAAGACCGAAAATCTGGCTCAGGTTGGTTTTGGTCGTCGTCGTGAGCATGAGACGGTCAGCCTTGGCTGCGGCGTGCGTCAGTTCGTGCGGGAAGACCATGCCTTCGCCAAATCGCTGAACCTGAAGACCCGCCATGAATCCTTTGCGGAGAATCTTCTTTCCGTTGTATTCGTATTCCTGCGTATAGACGTAAATGGCCGGCTGGGATTCCAGAGCCAAAACGCCCTCCTCTTTCCATGCCTTGAGCGTTTTCGCCGCGCGAGTATAGCGGTTGTTCGCCTCGTCGTCGGTCGGAAGCATTTTATTGAGAATCAGTCGAACGCAGTTGTAGTCGCTTTTGGCGTAAAGTTCGTCTTGAAGCTGTTCGTCAATGACGTCATAGGGCGGCGCGATAACGTCGCTGAGCGCTCCAACGTGCCCGAGATCGTATCGAAGTCCGCGAAAAGCCTGAATGCTTGGCATTATATACTCCTGTTATAATAGTAAAAGGTTATTTTAGTAAGTGAAGTCTTTAGTTGCGAGTTGCGAGGATTTTTTAACACGAAATACACGTAAGAAACGAAAAAGACGAAAGTATTTTATTTTTCGTTTGTTTCGTTCTATTTTGTGTTTTTCGTGTTTAAAATCTTCATCGCTTCGCTCTCTGAGTTAAATGTAAACGCAGTTGGAATTCGTGCGATAATGCGCCAATTCCGCTCGAAAATTGTTGCCGAGAATTTTTTGGTGTGTGCTGACAACCTGTCGTTCCGTATTGTTTTTTTCGGAAATGTGCCCTAACATTACCACTTCAAGGTTTTGCCCGTAATGGAGCAGCAGTTCCGCCGCCTCCTCGTTGGACAGGTGTCCATGAGAGGAACGGATTCTGTCTTGAAGTTCCGGCGGATATTCCCCGTATCGGAGCATGATCGGATCGTAATTGCTTTCCAGCAGCAGCCCGTTGACAGACTGCACAACGCTGGGCAGTTCGTTGAACACGCAGCCCAAATCCGTGCAGACGCCAAAACGCTTTTTCCCGTCGTCCGCGACAAAACAAACCCCGTCGACGGCGTCGTGAGGCGTTTTAATCGTCTCGATATTCAACCCGTCAAAGTGAATCGTCTCTCCAGAAGTAAAAAAATTGACTTGTTTTACCTCTCCAATTTGAGATTTGGCAACTTTGAACGTTTTTTGCGTTATCCAGAGAGGAATGCCGAATTTTCGATTGAATACGCCAGCGCAGGAGACGTGATCTATATGATCGTGGCTGATGAGCAATGCGTCAATTGAGCGTATATCTATATGGAAATACGCCAGACGCTCTTGAGCCTGCTTGCCGCTGATGCCAGCGTCAAACAGGACCCGGACGTTGTCCGATTCCAGATATACGCAATTGCCTTTACTGCCCGACTGCAGGGCGATAACTCTCATGGCTTCCTTTCCGATACTATATAATTAACATGAAATATTAATTAGACGCTATTTTACCCCGATATGGGGACTTTGTCAAGACGGGTTAGGAAATAAAACCGATTTTAGAGAGCGTAAATTTTTCTGCAATTGCACACTGTTGAGCCCGGTTCGCGGGCGTTCCACCCGCACAGAACCGCATAGCGGTTCAATTATAATAGCCAACGGACTTAAGAAATCCTGATTGCAAGCGATTCGCTCAGCGGTGAGAGGGTGAGCCGCCGAACGAATCGCGGGTAGGTTCAATCGTTATCAAAAAGCGTTATTTATTCTACTGTTCGTTCTTTTCGCTTTCGATATCTTTCAGAATTTCTTTTGCGCGGACATGCCCATTATTAGCAGCTTTGCGGAGAAGTTTTATTCCTTCAGCTTTATCTTCAGGGACGCCCTCGCCGCGATAATAGCACATTCCTAAAGCCGCTGTAGCGTAAAGATCGCCTTGGTCTGTTGCTTTGCGGAGCCATTTAACGCCTTCTGTCTTATCCATCTCGACTCCTTCTCCCATGAGATAGCATAAACCTAAACTAAATTGAGCGTTGGGAAATCCCTGTTCAGCCGCCTTTTGCCACAACTCAGCTGCCTTCGCTTCATCTTTGGGAACATATTCTCCTGTCGAATAGAACATAGCAAGCATGTTTTGAGCTGGAGGGAAACCATTTTCAGCTGACTTTTGCCACCATTTAATCGCTTCTTCTTTGTTTACAGGGACGCCAACACCATCGTAATAACAAACGGCGAGATAATGTTGAGCTTGTGGCTGTTCCTTTTGAGCCGCTTTGCGAAGGAACTTTATAGCTTTTTCGCCATTATGAGCAACGCCATCGCCTAAATAATAACAAATGCCTAACGCCGCGAGAGCGTCACGCTCCTCTTGATCAGCCGCTTTCTGGATCCACTTGATGCCTTCTTTTTTGTTCATCTTGACCCCGGCGCCTATCATATAGGCGCTTCCCAGGTTAAATTGAGCGCTGCGCTGTCCCTGCTCTGCGGCTTTTTTCCACCATTTTACAGCTTCTTTTGCATTTTGAGGTATACCTAGTCCTTCCATATAGCACAAACCGAGCATGTTCTGCCCCATAGGTTCGCCCTTTTCAGCCGCCTTGAGATACCATTTTACAGCTTCCGCCTTGTCGACGGGAACGCCGGAGCCGTAATAATAGCTATCGCCGAGATTGACTTGAGCTACGATATTACCCTGTTCTGCGGCTTTGCGCTGCCATTTTACCGCTTCTGCTTTGTCTTTTGGAACGCCTTTGCCGTTTGAGTAACAGTATCCCAGAATGCGCTGCGCCTCTGAATGCCCCAGTTCTGCCGCTTGACGATACAACGCTACGACTTTATCGACGTCTTCCGGTTCGTCTTTGCCTTCGCAAAGCTTTTGCGCCTGTTGGAAAAGAGCTTCCGCCTGTTCGGATGCAGAATCGTCGGCAAAGCACTGATTGAAAAGGGAACCCGGAACGCTGCTGAACAGCGCTGCCGCAACAAACGTTACAACGAAAACGACAGAGGTGTGAATAATTCTGGCTCTCATGACAGTTAGAAAAGAAAAAAGGTGAATAAACAGTTCATTCCAATTACTGTTATTATAACAAGTCCAAAAGAGAAATGCAAGAGCGCGACAAAGATTTTTTCAAAAAATATTAGAAAATTCAATTGTTACGTAACAGAAGAAATCTCCTGACGCGCAGTCAGGAGATTTCTAAATTCCTATTGTTAGCAGTTTGAATTCTTCTCGCAACTCGCAACTCCGCTCCTACTTCCCCATCAACGCCTTTTGCGCCGCTGCGGAACCGCCGCCAGACGCCAACTTACCGGATGAACCTTAAATTTCTAATGAACCTCTTTTGGGTTTTCCAGTTCTTTCAGGATTGATTGGGCGCCCTTATTTCCCTTATCAGCCGCTTTGCGTAACAGTTCGATTCCTTTCGCTCTGTCTTCTGGAACGCCGTCGCCATCAAGATAACACAGTCCTAACGCCGCTATTGCATCCAGATTCTCTTGATCAGCCGCTTTGCGAAGCCACTTAATGCCTTCGGCTTTATTCATTTCAACGCCAGTTCCCGTTAAATACAAAGAACCCAAACTGAATTGAGCGCTGGCCAATCCCTGTTGAGCAGCTTTCTTCCACCATTTAAACGCCTCTTTTTCATTTGGGGAATCGCCTTCAAACATATAGTACAAGCCAAGCATGTCTTGCGCCACAGCTTCGCCATTTTCAGCCGCCATGAGATACCATTTTGCACTCTCTTCTTTGTCAATTGGAACGCCGATGCCATAGTAATAACTATCGCCCATATATAATTGAGCGATTGAACGTCCGTTTTCAGCCGCTTTGCGAAGATATTGAATCGCTTTGGCGTCATCTTGATCAACGCCTACGCCTCTGCGATAGCACACTCCTAACGCCTCTATAGCGTCAATATCTTCTTGCTGAGCCGCTTTGAGGAACCATCGAACGCCTTCCTCTTTATCCAACGGAACTCCAGTTCCAGTCATACAAGCGTTTCCCATATTAAATTGAGCGTTAGCCAATCCCATTTGAGCCGCCTTTTCCCACAATTCAACAGCGGTCTTAACATCCTTCTGTACGCCCTGTCCTTCCATATAACACATGCCGAGCATGTTCTGCCCCATGGGTTCGTCTTTTTCAGCCGCCTTGCGATACCATTTAACCGCTTCTTCTTTATTGACGGGAACGCTAACGCCGTTAAAATAACAATCGCCAAGATTGACTTGAGCAAGTTCGTGCCCTTGTTCAGCCGCTTTACGATACCATTTTACCGCTTCTGCTTTGTTTTCCTCAATACCTTCGCCATAAAAATAACAAAAACCCAGCATATACTGTGCGTCTGCAAAACCCTGTTGAGCGGATTTCCGAAACCATTCAACCGCCTTTTTGCTGTCTTGAGTTACGACTTCGCCATCAAAAAAGCATGAGCCGTAAGTAAACTGCGCCTTGGGGTGTCCCAATTCCGCAGCCTGACGATATAATTCAACGGCTTTTTCTTCGTCTTCCGGAACGCCGTACTCGTCAAGAAGGCTTTGAGCCTGCTGAAAAATCGATTCCGCTTTTTCAGACGAATCGTCGGCGAAACATTGATTAAAAAGGGACGTCTGCGCGCCGCTGAACAGCGCAGCTGCAGTAAACGTTACAATAAAAACGATGAATGAGTGAAATGTTCGGGCGTTCATGGAAGTTAGATAATTAAAAGGTGAATAAACAATTCATTCCAATACTGTTATTATAACCAACGGCAAAGGGAAATACAAGAGGACGAGAGAGATTTTACTCGCAACTCGCAACTCGCAACTCGCCACTTAAACGGGATGCAATGCTATTCTATTTCCCCATCAACGCCTTTTGCGCCGCGGCGGAACCGGCGCCCAGGACGTCAACGCCCGTCTGACGGGACAGGACAACATCCAGAGCGGAAACGACGGCGAGGATGTCTGTTACATCGACCATGCCCATGTTGGAAATTCTGAACGCCCTGCCCTTCCAGTCGCCTTGCGCGCCGGCGAGTTTCAGGCCGTAGCTCAGTTCCAGTTCCTTGAGCAGTTCTTTGACGTTGACGGCGTCCGGGACGTGAATTACCGTCAGAGCGTCAGCGGAACGTTCCGCGACGATTTGAATCCCGGGAATCCGTTCTCCCCAGGCGGCGACGGCGGCGCGAACCATCTGCGATTTTGTAACGTTTTCCGCCCAGACGGTTTCCATGGACTCGTCCAGCAGGATTCGGACGCTTTCGTCCATCGCCTCGATAAGAGGCCGCGCCGGGGTAAACGGGGCGCCCTGCGTCTTCTCCCAGTTGAGGTACTTGAGCAGGTCGAGATAAAAGACGCGCCGGTTGGGCGTCGATTCCATAACCGCTTTCGCTTTCGGACTGACGGCGACAACCGACAGACCCGGCGGGGTCATGAGCGCTTTTTGCGACCCGACCGCCAGCAGGTCAACGTGCCAGTCGTCCGTCCAGAGTTCGACCGCGCCTGCGCCGCTGATGCCGTCGACAACCCAAAGCGCGTTCGTCTGAGCGACGACCTGACCAATGCCGGCAATGTCGTGCTGAACCCCGGTCGACGTCTCAACGAGCGTTCCGTAAACCGCCTTGATTTGCGGGTTCGCGTCCAAGTACTCTTTGACCTTTTCCGGTTTGAACCGTTCGCCCCACGGAACTTCGTACCGAATCGCCGTCCCGCCGTAGCGTTCGACCAGGTCCGCCCAGCGTTCCGCGAACTTGCCGCTGTACAGAACCAGAGCGACGTCGCCGGGAACGATGACGTTAGACACGCAGGCGTCCATGGCGGACGTCCCGCTGCCCTGTAACACGGCAATAGAAGAACGCTCTGTTTTGAAAACCTGTTTGAGGTTCTGCGTAACGCGTTCCAAAACAGCGGTGAAGTCGGCTGTGCGATGGTGCCGCACCTGTCGACCCAGTTTCTGTAACGACGATTCCGGAACCGGCGTCGGTCCCGGCGTGAGCATTCGGTAATTAAGCATGGCAGAATTCCCTGAGAAAGAGCCTCTTCCTGTTAAAATATTTAACACGAAAAACACGAAGAAGAACGAAAAAAACGAAAGGATTAAATTTCTAAATATTTTTCGTTTATTTCGCTTATTTCGTGTATTTCGTGTTTAAAAATTTTCGTGTTAAAAAACGCCCGGGTTTACTCGATGTCGCTTTTCAGCGCGTGATGTCCGCGGGTCATGGCGATGCGTCCGGTTCGAACCAGTTCGATAATTCCGAACGGGCGAAGGACGTCAATGAACGACTCGATTTTCTTTTCCTGACCGGAGATTTCAATAATCATGGAATCGATGCTCAGGTCGACGATTTTGCCGCGGAAGATATTGACCAGCTCGATGATTTCCGAGCGTTTTTCCGGCGCCGCCTGAACTTTGACCAGCATCAGGTCGCGTTCGAGGTAGTCCGTCTGGCTGATGTCGTCGACGCCAACGACGGTAACGACTTTCCGAAGCTGGGCGCTGACCTGATCCAGAACCGCCTCGTCTCCGACGACGACAAACGTCATGCGGGACAGGTCCGGGTTCTCGGTTTCGCCGACAGCCAGCGAGTTGATGTTGTATCCCCGCGACGCCAGCATGCCGGAAATGTGCGACAGGACGCCGGGAACGTTCTGAACCAAAGCCGATACGATATGTTTTTCTGTTTCGTTGTACATGGTAGTAATCTAAAGCGTCTGAGACGCTTTACCGCAAGCCAATTATTCTGCTTTCCAATAACGACTCCCCTATTATACGGCTTTTATACATTTTGTAAAGGGATATTATAAAGACGCCATAATTCGCTTGCGGCGGAAGCCTCCAAAAACGCTTCCGGATCGCGAGCGAAGCTCGCCAACTTGAAAAAACTTAGGTCGCCAGCAAGCTGGCTCCCTTTTAGGGAAGTTTTTTCAAGTTTAATTTATGAGGGGAAAACCTTTTTTGAAAAAAAGGTTCTTCCCCTCAAACTCCCCTTTCCAAAAAACTTTAGTAAGGGGGAGGGGAATGGAACTACACACAACAAAAAAGGAACGAAGAATCGCGGGGATTCCTCGTTCCTTATCGCTCTTCTCAGTAACGAGAAGAACGACCCCTGAAACGAAATGGATTGTTACTGCGGCAGTTCGACTTTGCTTCCGTCCGGCGTGGCGTCGGAATGAATGTCAAACCACTCTTTCTGGAACTTGACTTGCTCGTGTTTCTTCGCGGCAATGTTGGTAACCAGCGACAGAATCGCGTCGGACATGGCAACCGCCGGTTTGCAGTGCGGCTGGTTGTCCTGATACGCGGCTTTCTTGTCTTCCGCCGTTTCGATATTGCGAATCAGCCAAGCCCAATGTTCCAGTTCTTCCGTATAGCCGCGGCTGACGTTCTGGAACGCCTGAATGCCGTAGGAATAGCTCAGCTCGTCCAGTTTGTCGGCAACGTTGAGCGCGCACGGATACTTCTTTTTGAACGCGTTCTTTTCCTTCGCCTGGTCAACTTTGACGACGTCGCAGTAATCGTTGACGTTGTGAGTCTGCCACAGCAGGACGTCGGACTCGCGGTTGATTTGCATCGTGCCGCCGGTGCCGAATACGGTTTCGCCGTATCCACCGAAGTCGTTGCCGTTAATCGCGGAATAGCTGACGGCGATCTTGCGGCGTCGGCCTTCTTCCGTATTGGGATCGTAACCCGGCGCGGGGAACTCGAAAATACATTCGATATGGTCGTCGATGTCACGGTCTGGCGGGAAAATCGGGCGGTTGCTGGTGGCGCTGACGGAAATCGGCATCTGTTTGACGCCGCCGTGCATGGCGGAAATGAAAATCCCGGCTGCGTCGAGCTGATGGGAACCGAGTTCAACCATCAAACCGCCGCCGAAATCGTTCCACAAACGCCAGCGAATCATCGCTTCTGCCGCCGGGGCGGAATAGTAAACCGTACCGTCGGCGCCGACGACTTTTTGCGGCTTGAACCCGGCTTTCTCGATGATTTCCGGAGCGACAACGTCGTTCATTTTGGCTTTGAGCTGTTCGACTTTCTTAATCCAAACGTCGGCTTCGGCGGAGTTCGCCTTGAGAAGAGCGTCGCGTTTGGCTTCAAAGCTCTTCAACTGCTTTTCCAAGCCGGAATACAGGTTGAGGTCGGTGTCGGTAAACTTCTTGTCTTTTGTATCGATAATCCATTTCGGAATCGGCGGCTGCCAGGAGTCCTTTTTCGGGAGGTTGGCGCGGTGCCACTGAGCGCGAATGTAGTGCAGGTCGCCCAGCAACCCCTGTTGAATGGCGTGGAACGCATTTTCGTACAGGATGTTGTAGTGACGCTGATGCCCGGTCGCCATGAGCTTGTTGGTTTCTTCCGAAACGCGGCCCATGAGCTTGCACAGACCAACGGTCTTTGCCATGAGCTTTTCGGTCAAAACGTGAAGACCCAATCGCATGGCGGCAACGGACGCAGGCGCGTGAAGGTGCAGCGGCAAGCCGATAATAACAGCTTCAATACCGAGATCTTTTACGGTTGCTTCGTTGAGCAGGTCGCGGTAGTCGCCGAAGACTTTAACGTGCTGACGCGCTTCCGTTTCGTCTTTCCAGCCGTAAACGCGGCACAAGCCGAGGCGGGATTTCTGAGCGAGTTCTCCGCCCAGGACGTCGCCGTTGAACGCGCGGGAGATGCTGTACGGACGAATGTCGGCAATAGCAACAACTTCGATAAACTTGGGGTTGATAGCGCCAAGAAGGACGTTGCCTTCGTCGCCGGTTCCCAAAACGGCAACGCGAACCGGTCGGTCGGGTTCGGAGTATCCGTAATAATACCCGCCCAGCCCGGCTTTGGAAGCCAGATTCTTTTCAATCGCGCCGCGGAGGAAATCGCGATGTGAGGCGTTCGCGTCAGTCGGAGACGCCATGACAGTCGACCCCATGGCGGCGAGGAAGTTTTTCTTCCCAATATCAGTTTGTTCAGGAGTTAAGTTCATGGTTGATGTATGATTAAAGTGAATTGTTGGTATTGATTAGCTATTAGCTCCTAGCTTCTAGCTGTTAGCTTGGAGCCTCGTAACTCTTAGCTGCCAACTTTTAAGTAAATAGTTAAAAAGCTAGTAGCTAGTAGCTAGAGGCTAGCAGCTCCCCTACGCCTTGTATCTGTTCAAGTCCGGCTTAACGCCTTCGGGCGTGTCGTCGGATTCCGGGTCGAACCAGGATTCTTTGAACTCGATGCGGCTGCTCTGCGCGGCTGCCATGTTGGTAACCAGAGCGATACAGGCGTCGCCCATAGCGACTTTCGGCGTGCAGCGCGGGTGAATGTCCGGGTTGGACGCGTCGGGATTGTTGCGAATGCACCAGGCAAAATGCTCGATTTCTTCTGTGTAGCCGCGGCTGACTTTGCGAGTCGGACCGGCTGCTGTTGCCGCCTTCTGGCTGGCGCCGGACGCCTGCGTGTCCATCGTGGGACCGGAACCGCCGCCGGAACCGACAGCTGTTGCGGACTCGTCGCGAAGGAGGGTAACTTCCTGCTCGCGTTCGAGAATGAGCGTGCCTTTCGTGCCGTAGACGATTTCGCCGTATCCGCCGAATCCGTTGCCGTTGATGGTGGAGTACTGAACGGAGATGCGGTTTCGGGACTTGATGTCGTCTTTGGGATCGTAGCCCGGGGTCGGGTATTCAAACTGACAAATGACGTGGTCTTCCGCTTCGCGGTCGTTGTCAAAAATAGAGCGGTAGCCGGAGGCGACAACGCACAGCGGATGCTGTTTGACGCCGCCGTGCATGGCGGAAATGAAGATGCTGGCTGCGTCGAGCTGATGAGAGCCGAGTTCAACCATCAAACCGCCGCCAGTGCGCTTCCACAGACGCCAGCGAATGAGTTCTTCGCCCGGCGGGCAGTGGTACGGAGAGCCGTTGCGCAAAACGAGGTCGTGAGTCTGATAGCCGTACTTCGTCGCGTCGACGATTTTGTCCTGCAGACGCATTCTCGCCTGTTCCATTTTAATGCGGGCTTTTTCAATCGCCGGGCCGCGAGCCGATTCCAGCGCGTTTTTGGCGTTGTTGTAAATCGCAGCGAGCTTTTTCGCCTGCGGGTCGTTCGGCTTGAAGTTTTCCGGCATGGGCTGCTGCCAGGAGTCTCCGCCGGGCATGTTGCCTCGATGCCATTGAGCGCGAATGTAGTGCAGATCGCCCAGCAGTCCGCGCTGAATCGTGTCCATCGCTTCTTCGTAAAGAATGTTGTAGTGACGCTGATGTCCGGTCGCCAGATGGACTTTCGCCAGCTTCGCCGCCTGCGCCATTTCCTTGCATTCAAAAACAGAGTGCGCCATGAGCTTTTCTGTCAAAACGTGCAAGCCCTGTTCCATGGCGGCAATTGCCGCCGGCGCGTGAAGGTGCAGCGGCAGAGCGATAATGACAGCTTCAATGCCCAGCGACTTGGCGTCTTTGAGCAGGTCTTTGTAATCTTCGTAAACCTTGACGTGCTGACGAGCCTCGTCTTCGGTCTTCCATCCGTAAACCGCCATCAAGCCCTTGCGAGCCGCCAGAGCGGCGTCGGAATCGTGGTCGCCGTGGAACGCGCGCCACTGGTTGTACGGTCGGACGTCTGCAATGGCGACAACCTGAACGTATTCAGGATTGATAGCTCCCAAAAGGACGTTGCCTTCGTCGCCTGTTCCTAAGACGCCAACTCGAACGGGCGACCCGTGAATGGCGCTGTATCCGAAATAAAAACCGCCCAGAGCGCCGCCGCATACTATGCCAGCCGCCCCAGCCGCTTTTAAGAAGTCTCGACGAGAGCAGTCGCAAAACGCTTTCTGACCCGCCGCAATTTGTTCCGGTGTTAAATTCATGGTTATATTATAAATGTCTGTTGGTTGTTGGTAATGTGTTTAGCTCCTAGCCTCTAGCCGCTAGCTGCTAGCTTTTTGCTTCCAGGCGCTAACGTTTTTGCTAATAAAGTCAGAAGCTGATATGAAAAGCTAATAGCTAGCAACTAATAGCTAACAGCTCCTGCTCTCATTCTTCTTCCGTCCATTGAGTAAATCCAAACGCCTTGAGAATCGGTTTTCCGAACCAGTTCCAGACGAACCAGTCCAAACCGCCCCAGCGTCCAACCGGCAGCGTTGCCAAAGCGAGCATCGCAATCATTTCAACGAAGTTTTTGTCGACAATCAAAGCGTGCCCCAGAATTGGGTGATCGAACGGGTAAATGGTTGGCCAGGCAGGCTGAGTCGCACAGACCATGCACAGGAACGCGGCGCCGCCCAAATTGGCAAGACGCGTGCAGAAACCAACGATCAGGCAGAATCCGATGGCTGTCAAAGCCCACGTAATTGTGAAGTTAAGGAAGTCCGTATAAGACGCAAACGGGAACGTAATTCCCCACGGCATGCGGTCGGTAGTCGGGATGATTTTGGGAAGATGCTTTCCCTGGAGCTGTTCCTGAGTCAGGACGCCTTCGAATGCTGCGGTCATTTCGTCGCCGAGCCCTTCGATAGCGCCAATCCAGCCGTTCATTTCGCCGCGCAGCTTCATCATTTCGTCCCACTGGCGTTTGCGCTGTTCCGGACCGTCGTTGCCGTTGTGTTTGTCTTTGTTCAGCCGGTCAAGAGAATCAAAGTAGCCTTTGACGTCGGTATATTTAGCCGCCAGGAACGTGTCCAGAGAATCAGCGTACTGATTGTAAATTACTTCGATTTCCTCTTTCTGGTCGTCAGTCAGATTGAACTTCTTTTCGACGTACTGACGCTGTTCCAGCCACGGCGTTTTATAAGCTTCGCAGGGAATCTTTCCGGTCTTTTCGTCAATTTGCATCCGGATTTTTCCTTCCAAATCCGGCGTCATGGAATAAAAGATGGGAGCGAAGGGACCTTTTGCGAGGTTCAAAAACGGAAGAGCGGAAAATTCATCTGAATTCGCGACCTTCCACACGCCTTCATAGAAAAAATGCCAGCCGATAGTCAATCGCAGCGCGACCAACGCAATCACGGTCAGCAAGCCGATAGAATAAAATTTGCGTTTCAGGGTGGGCCTCCTTTTCAATAATATTTGAGGGCGGGATGCAATTTATGAGAATCTGACAGCTTGGGCGTTATCGCAAAACGCAGTTTCGCCGCCCGCCGACGTCTTCTCTATGAATCCATTATATATACAGATTATCTATACTAACATTCATTTTAATTAGAATATAAGAACATGCAAGGGGGGGAAAGAAAAAATCAGGAAAAATATGGCAATAGGCAATAGGCGCGAAGCGCATCCGCTAGAACCGCGTAGCGGTTCAATATTTCTAGCCGTGGGTGAAACCCACGGAGGCAGTAGGCAGTAGGCAGTAGGCAGTAGGCGGGTTGCGAGGCGCCCGGAAAACCTCACGCAAAGTACGCAAAGAAATGGAAGGCGGTAATGGAGCGACCATCGGGAGCGGAATTACGCTTAGGCGATCCACGGGTGTAAACCCGTGGGCGTGAGCGAAGCGAACGTAACGACGAACAAGCCGGGTTCCGTAAGCGCCCATTAAAACCTCACGCGGAGACGCAGAGGATGTTCGCCGTTAATGTTTTATCGTATTTAGCGCTTTGCTTGATTTAATATGTTCACGTAAATACTCTTCAAATTCCTTATGAGAAGATAGTGAAGGATTGCTCATAATTGTACTGCCATGATTGTTTCTTATATTGACGTCTGCGCCATGATCAATCAAGTATCGAGCCACTTCAAACCCTTTGGCGGTATATCTGATGTAATGCAAAGGCGTATCTCCAAATCTGTCTTGTACGTTGACGTCTAATCCTTGTTCAACCAGCCAACGAACAAGTTCCAAATTACCGCTTTTGACAGCATTATATAAGGCGGTTCTTCTACCGTGGTCTTCTGCGTAGACGTACGAACCGCGTTCAACCAGAAATTGTGCAACGCCTAAAGAACAGCCGCTTTGACGCAAAGCAACACAATGCAGAGGCGTTTCTCCAATTATATTTTGTGAGTTAACGTCAGCGCCGTGTTCAACAAGATAATATACAATGTCATAATAATTCCAACCGTATGACCAGCGAGCGATAAAATGCAAAGGGGTATCTCCATCTTCTGAGAATACGGCATTGACATCGGCGCCATGATCGACCAGAAATTTAACCGTTTCAAAACGATGGCTCGTTGACCTCATAGTGTAATACAAGGCGGTATTCCCTTTGTCGTCTTTTGCATTGACGTCAGCTCCATGTTCGACCAAACATTGAAGAGCTTCGACAGGACTGTAGCGAAAAGTATTCCCAATAGCAGACTGCAAAACTGTAAAACCGACATTGTTTTTAGCGTTGACGTCAGCGCCATGATCAATTAGATATTGAAGTTCTTCCAGATTCTCGCTTTGGGTAATATATGTCATACTTCGGGTTGCATAATGCAAAACTGAAAAACCTTTATTGTTTTTAGCGTTGATGTCAGCTCCATGTTCAATTAGACATTTAAGCGTTTCCAGATTCCCCTTTTCAGCTGCGTAATGCAAAACCGACTCGTTATTATTGTCTTTCGCGTTGACGTCCAATCCCTGATTTATGAGCAATTGAACCGATTTCAGATTCCCTTTTTGAGCTGCATAATGCAAAGCTGAAAAACCTTTATTGTTTTTAGCGTTGACGTCGGCGCCATGTTCAATTAGACATTGAAGAGTTTCTGGATTCCCACTTAGAGAAGCATAATGCAAAATCGACTCATTGTTATTGTCTATCGCGTTGACGTCCAATCCTTTGTTTATGAGCCATTGAACCAATTTCGAATTCCCACTTAAAGCGGCAAGATGCAATACCGTTTTACCTTGATTAGTTATTGCGTTGACGTCAGCGCCATGTTCAACCAGAAATTGCGCCTGTTCCAGATTTCCTTTTTGGGCTGCATAATGCAGAGCTGTAGTTTCAAATTCGTATTTCCCGTTGACGTCCGCTCCACGTTCGACCAGCAATTGAACAATATCCCATTGACCATATTGTGCAGCGTATGCCACGATTGGAAATTTTACTTTTACATCGGCGCCGCGTTCGACCATAAATTTAACAAGATCCCAATCTTGGCATTGTACGACATAACTCAAGATGGGCATTCCCGGACTGCCTTTAGAATTAACGTCAGCGCCATGCTCGACCAGGTATCGAATGACATCCGATTTTGTAATCAGACAACCCTCACCCTCATCTATATCTTCATAGATTGAATAATACAATGCCGTTTTCCCTTTATTGTTTTTAGCGTTGGCGTCAGCGCCGTGTTCTACGAGCCATTGAACCACTTTAAAATTCCAACTTCTGGCGGCGTAAAACAAGACGGTATTTCCCCATTTATCTCGCGCGTTGACGTCTGCGCCATGTTCAACCAGCAATTGAATTGCATCTAAATTACTATAAGTTGCGGCTGCATTCAAGATATTACCGCCATTAGCTTTAACGTTCAGTCCATGTTCAATCAGCCATTGAACAAGATTCTGATTCCTGTTTTTATTGAGAGGATCAAATTGAGTGACGCACAATAAATAGCCGTTTTCATCATTGACGTCCAATCCATGTTCCGTCAGCCATTGAGCCACTTCCATTCTTTTGCCCTGAATGGCATGATACAAAGCAGAAGCTCCGAATTTGTCGCGTGCGTGGATATCTACTTTCTGCTGTTCCACCAGCCATTGAACCAGTTTGAGATTTCCACTCCATGCGGCATAATGCAAAACCGTTCTTTCCTGTTTATCTATTGCGTTAATGTCCGCGCCTTTTTCCAGAAGAAGCTTAACCCGGTTCAAATCGCCTGTCGATGCTGCATAGTGAAGAACATTGGCTCCTTCATAAGTTTGACAACGGATAAAATCAAAGTTCCGAGTTTTAAACATATTTTCAAAGGCATTAACATAAACTTCTTCAAATGGTCTTATAGGCAGATTAACAAATGACGAATCAATATCAGAGTTGTCCAACTTTGCATTGATTGCAGCCTGACTTGCAGAGTCGTCTGAAGACTCCTCAACCGCCGTCTGACTTGCAGAATTGTCTTGTTTATAGCAGCCGGAAAGACATGCTAAAACTATCAGAAACGCGTTTAAAATGGATTTATGGCTAATCATGGGACGCTATGGGGTATGGACGCTCAAAAAAATATATTGTCATTTATTATGTATTATAACGCCTAGTCAGATTGTTTGCAATAGGGACGAAGAAACTTTAATTCGGAATAACCAAACAATGGAAGGCGGTAATGGAGTTCGCGCAGCGAACGTAATTACGCATTCGCCGGAACGGCGAACAAAATGTTGGAGCCCGTTAAAACCTCACGCGGAGCCGCGGAGATGCGGAGGTTGTTCACGAAGTTTAAAAAACAAGGCGAGCCACGGGTGTAAACCCGTGGGCGTGAGCGAAGCGAACGTAACGACGAACAAACCGGGTTGCGTAAGCGCCCGTTAAAACCTCACGCGGAGCCGCGGAGGCGCGGAGGATGTTCGCGAAGTTTTAAAAACTATGAGTTCTTTGTGTTCTTTGTGGTTAAATTTTCTTCGGCGGGCGCGTCTGTCTTATTTATCCGATTCGTTCAGCGCCTCAAACAATTCTGCAGCTTCTGTATGACCTCGTAGAGCTGCTTTTTGAAACCATTTAACCGCTTCGGCTCTGTCTCTAGGAACGCCCTTGCCAAAATAATAACACATGCCAAGATGATATTGTCCTTCTGCATTGCCTTGATCCGCCGATTTACGATATAGTTCTGCAGCTTTGACTTTATCTTCAGACAAGTAGTCGCAACCACAATAATATCTGTCTCCCAAATTATTGAGCGCTTCCGGATCTCCAGCGTTCGCTTTTTCAATCAGCTTTTTGAGTTCCAGATCAACTATCTGAAATACATATCGTTCTCCGCTGTGAGGCGTTTCTGACAAGAGGGAGTCAAGATCAGTAACCGTTTGAAACGCGCCGTCTTTGAACGTTTTTAGTTCAACAACCCAATAGGGGCTGTTTCGAAAAAAATAATATCGGTCTTTGAGGACTCTGAAGTAGATTAGTTCTGTCATCCAGTCCGGAGGGAGTTTAGCGGCAAACAGAGTTCCGCAGACGCTGACAAAACGATTGTCTTTAATTTCAAAAATGATTTTGTCGTTCCCGTTTTCGAGACGAATTTTGTCGTTGATCGCCTCTAGCGCTTCCTGTAACGTAACCGGATTTCTGTCAATCCAGTTAATTTTCCATTCTTTGAATTCGTCGCCAACCAGAATTGCAACGTTGAAATGACCTTTATCCACTGCGGATTTCCTGTAAACGTTCCCTTCAATTTCAGGTTCGCCAAAAGGAACTTTAAGGAACAGCTGACCTTCGCTGAATTTCAAAAACGGCTTGTAATTCAGCAGCGCCGATTTGCATTTTTCGTCTATTGGCATTGCAAACTTGACGGAAACCGGATCTTCCGTTGGAGGAATGGAAATAACAACTTTATCTATACCGACAGGCGCGGCTTTTCCGATTTCGGTTTGACCGATATAAACGGGAATGTAGTTTGTATACCGATAGTCAAATCGCAATTGCGACTTTGTATGATTGACAAATTTGATAGTAAAGATAAGCTGTTGGTTGGATACTGTTTTCTGGTCGTTTGATTCAAATGCCGCTGTTAACGCGCGGCGGACTTTTTCTTTCTTCAACATCGACCATTGATCGGGATTGGTTTGGGGATCGGTTTGATTGAAATTCATCCCGCCTTCTTCATATACTGAAGCTGTAACGTCCGTTCCATAGAGTCCAAATTCTGTCATTGGATTAGATAGCCAGCTTTCATCGGCTTCATAGAGGAACACGGATTCCGTTGTTGTTTTTTCGCCCTGAGAGGCAGACCAGCTGATGAGTACGGATTTAACTGACCACGTCAGCGGCGGTTCAAGAACAATGTCGTCCAGCCCGTAAACGCAAAGCGCCGGAGTTATGATAACCAACAGGAAAACGACGACAGCGTGAATAGTTTGGACTTTCATAACAGATTAAGGGTTTGACGAACAGCCGGAAACAGGTTATAACAGGAAACAAAGCAATACGCTATTGTTTTTGGTTATTATACGACAGATGTAATACTAATGCAAGAGAGCAGATGAGAATAATTCAGAAAAAATAACAAGAATTGACGTAACGTATTGTTTGTAAAGAAGAACGCGCCCAATTTCCCTCCTCTGCTCTGCGTCTTGACAAATATGTCAATCTAAATACAATAAATAATCAGCATGGAGAGTTCAAAAAACAAATTCTCAAGAAACAAATGAGACAAACAAAATGTTAAATTTTTTACTGCTATTTATAAATTTGACGTTCAGAGCAAGTTTAGATACTCAACAAATTGATATATTGGCTCATGGCGACCAGCGTTCAGCGGCGTTTATGAGGGAATGCGACTTTGTTTATGACGGCGAGTCGTGCATGGTCTTAAAAGACAAGTACAGGAACGAAGTTGATCTGTCGCGGTATAAAATCGTTAAAGGCGTGATTATTCATAGCGATGCGTTAGGCATATTTAGAGAATATGATCGGAGCGAAACCAATTCCGAAAATTTCAATAACTTCATAAAAAACGAATTGTATGATAGTTTTAATGTAAATTCCGAACTGACAGATCAGATAACGCTGCATTGTCCTTCCAGCCTCAAATTGACGATTAACATTGGGAATTTTCTTTACGACGCTGTTTTCAATAACGCGCACAACGCTTTTAAAAGCAATTTGCTCTTTGACCCGGTTTTGAATTATGCAATGGACGTTTACGCCATGGCTTACATACAAAAACATCCGCATATAAAAGCGTTATATTATTCGAACTATCCCAGAGACTGCGTTCCAGACCAGCTGTTGAATCGGCTCAATTTGGAATCGTTGTCCGAACTTCAGGTTTTAGAAATTTACGATAAGAAAGCTGGCTATGCGTTTTTCTCGCAGCTGGAAAAACTGACCTGTTTGGAGCAACTGCATATTTCAGAAAACCCCAATTTAACCGCGGACAATATAGACTCCCTGACAAAACTAAAGCGTCTTCGCGTTCTTAAACTTGACTGCTGTCAGAACGTAGGCAATGCATGCCTGAATAAAGTTTCTCAGATGGAAAATCTGGAATATCTTTCTATCGACGCGCTTGACGCTAACGTTCAAATTACCGACGAGGGATTTAAACAAATTGCCCGATTAAAGAATTTGAAACGAATTTCGTTAGGAAATTTGTCGATCTCAGACCGAGCGCTGAAAGAGTTAAGCAAAATTGAAAGTCTGCGAGAAGTGAATATTTATTATTGTCCGAATATTACAAGCGACGGGATCAAATCGCTTCAGACATTATCGGAACTGAGAGTTCTGAATGTGTCTGATTGTAAAACTCTGGCAGAATCAAAAACTGTTACAGTTTTCAACTTCCCTAAACTTGAAACGTTAGGCGTGGATTTTCGAATCGAAATTAAATCTTCTCGTTTGAAAGAATTGCTTGTTTCAAACGTGACAGAGTTTAACGACAATTCTCTTGACTTCTTCGATTCTCTGCCGTCTCTGGAATGTTTATGTCTGGATAATTGTCAAAACGTTTCAGACGCCGGAATAAAGCGCCTGGTCAAGTTAAAGAATTTGAAATCGCTGTCGCTAAACGATTGTCCTTTAATAACCGACAACTCGCTGGACTATCTCAAAGAAAACAATCCCACTCTTTCTGTTGCCTGCAGAAATTGTCCATCCGTAAAGAAATACGACGTCTGGGACGGCGGTCTGCAAGGCATGAATGCTGATATCATAAATCAGATTAAATATGGATTCTGCCAAGTTTACAAACCGGAATCAAAGGAAAAACGATGATAACCGTTTAACGTTAGGCGAACAAAACGTTGGCGCGTCCGGAAAACCTCACGCGGAGACGCGGAGTCGCGAAGAAATGGAAGGCGGTAATGGAGCGACCATCGGGAGCGGAATTACGCATTCGCCGGAACGGCGAACAAAATGTTGGCGCTCGTTAAAACCTCACGCGGAGCCGCGGAGACGCGGAGGATGTTCGCGAAGTTTTAAAAATTTCTTTGTGTCCTTTGCGTTCTTTGCGGCTTAAAAAACATTAGTAAGGAACGAGCAAGCGACCAACGGGAGCGATTTTTGGCAGATACGCAGTCTCTGTCCCCGCTGGTTCGTGGGCTGCGTCTGGCTTATTTATCCGATTCCTTCAGCGCCTTTAACATTTTTATCGCGTCTTCGTAACCTTGATCTGCCGCTTTGCGAATCCATTTAAGCCCTTCGACCTTATCTTCTTCAACGCCAACCCCATTATAGCAGGAGCAACCAAGATTGTATTGAGCGTCTGCATAATCGGATTCAGCCGCCTTGCGAAACCATTTAACCGCTTCGACTTTATCTTCAGCAACGCCTTCGCCATTAAAATAACACCAGCCAAGATTATATTGCGCTCTGGCATTTCCTTGTTGAACTGCTTTTTGTAACCATTCAATACCCTTTGCTTTATTTTCAGTAACTCCCAGGCCATTTAAATAACAATAGCACAGACAGATCTGAGCGTCTGCATTTCCTTGTTCAGCCGCTTTTTGAAACCATTTAGCCGCTTCGGCGCTATCTTCAGGAACGCCCTCGCCATTAAAATAACGCAAGCCAAGATTATATTGCCCTTCTGCATAACCTTTTTCAGCAGATTTTCGATACAGTTCCACAGCTTTGACTATATCCTCTGCGACGCCGTCGCCATCGAAATAACGGTCTCCCAATTCATTGAGCGCTGCTGCATCTCCAGCGTTGGCTTTTGCAACCAGCTTTTTGAACTCCTGATTAACAAGCTGAAAGACGTATCTTTCCCCGCTGCGAGGCGTTTGAGAAAGACAAGAGTCTGGATCGGCGATCATTTGAAATGCGCCGTCTTTGAAGACTTTTAGTTCTGTTATCCAGTCAGGGGCGTCTTTATCGGTAAACGGAGAACCGCAGACGGTGACAATATGATTGTCTTTAATATCAAAAACGGTTATAGCGTCGTTCAAATTTTCGCGACGAATATTGTCGTTAATCGCCTCCAACGCTTCCTGCAATGTAACAGGATTTTGGGCAACCCAGTTAATTTTCCACTCTTTAACTTCCCTGTCCGCCTGAATTGCAACGGTGAAATGATCTTTATTCGTCACGGATTTCTTGTAAATACTCCTTTCAAATTGGATGTCGTCATCAGGAGTTCTAAAGAGCAGCTTGCCTTCGCTGAATTTCAAAATGGGTTTGTAGTTCAGCAGCGCTGACTTGCATTTTTCGTCTATTGGCATTGCAAATTTGACGGAAACCGGTTCGCCCGTTGGAGGAATGGAAATAACGACTTTGTCTATACCGACAGGCGCGGCTTTTCCGATTTCAGTTTCACCGATATATACGGGAATGTAATTTGTATACCGATAGTCAATTTTAAAATGCGAATTAGTATGATTGACAAATTTGACTGTAAAGACAAGCCGTTGGTTGGATGTGGTTTTCTGGTCGTATGACTCAAACGCTACGGTTAACGCCTGACTGACAACTTCTTTTTCCGTTTCAGACCATTGAGTTGGATTGGCTTTGGGGTCGGTTTGATTGTAATTAAACCCGCCTTCATACACGAAAGCGGTGACGTCCTTCCCGTAGAATCCAAAAAGGGACAACGGATTATACTCTGGTTCGGATTGATAAAGATACACGGATTCAGTTGCTTGCGGAACAGTCCAGCTGACCTGCACGGAATCAATCGACCACGTCAGCGGCTGATCAATGAGAATGTCGTTTTGCGCGTAAAGGCAAAGCGATGACGAGATGAGCGACAACAGGAAAACGACAGCGGTATGAATTGTTCTAACTTTCATGATAGTAAAAGGTTGATAAATAGTTGGAAACGGGTTAATGCTTAACAACGCAAAGCGTCATTTGTTTATTATTATATGACATTAGAAAGAATTGTGCAAGGGAGCGGATACAAATAATTCAGAAATTTTATCCGAAAAAACAAAGATGAGGAATATTTGGAGCAGAAACAGACGTTTCTCCAAATGACGCAGATATTCTATGTAACAACAAGTAAGTCGAGAAGCTGAATCGCGTCTCGAAGAGACGCCATTTCTATAACCGTCGACTTTAGTCTACGGACGGCGACGCCCTACCCTGCATTCCCTAATCGAGTCAGTCTCTTTTCATTCCCTCCCGGCGCGCCTGCGGCGCCGGGAGGGAATGAAAAGAGGTATTTGTCGATGTCTTTATCTGTGGTTCGATTGCCCGTGGGTTTCACCCACGGCTAGAAATATTGAACCGCTACGCGGTTCTAGCCCGGGAACTGACGTTCCCGGCTCGCCTAAATTACTTTGCGGACTTCGCGAACTTTGCGTGAGATTTCTTTGGCGGACTTCGTCCGCGACCCGTGAAGGTTACCGGCTGCGTCGTTTTATATGAACGCTTCAAGCTTTTTGGTTCGCCTTCAGCGAACTGCGTAATTCCGCTCGCTGCGCTCGCTTCATTACCGCCTTCCATTTCATTGTGTTCTTTGCGTTCTTTGTGGTTAAAAACTTCTTTGGCGGATTTTATCCGCGATCCAGAAAGGTTTTCGGCTTCGTCAAAGGTTTTCGCGGGACTTTGGACAAGGCGGCGTCAAGCCGCCGCATTCCCCGCGCAAGCGGCTACTCGATTATTTATCATATTTTCATTAACCAATCGGCGCGAATCCGTATTTTCCCGGGGGCTTACGCACCCCGGCTCGCCTAAATCCGTGTGCTAGCTGACCTGCATACAACCCCGTGATGAGCGCGAAGCGTAATTACGCATTACGAATTACGAATTACGCATTCCCCAAGAACCATAGCCCCAGCGGGATCCAGAACAGCGTCGTGAGGATGGAAAGCAGGTTCGTTACAATAACGCAGCGCAAGGCGATGGACGGGTCGCCGTTAAACTGTCTTGACCAGACAATGCACATAATCGCCGACGGCATCGCCGCCTGAACGATTAGAATCCGCTGCAAGTCGACGGAACTGGTAAGGTATTTCGCCCAGAGAATAAACAGAATCGGGACGAGAACGAGCCGAATCAAAATCGTGCTGTTAATCAGTTTGAATGAGTTCCAGACTGACAGATTGGAAGAAGTTGGCGTCTCAACTCCGGGACGGAACTCGTCGTACATGATCCCGCCGACCAGCAGCAGCGACAGAGGAATCATGCTCTGGTTGAGCCACGTCATTGACGTTTCGATACATTCCGGCAGCTGGTTTGACCACGGCAGATAATTAAACAGCAGCGCGATGTACACGCCGATCATTGCCGGGGCGCGAAGCTGACGGATTGATTCTTTGACCGCGTCTTTGCTCAAAGCGGCGACGGCGATCGTCCACATCCCGATAACCGTCCCGACGTTGAAAACGAACAGAACGCCCAGCGTCTGAGTATCAAAGAGCAGCGCACACAGCGGAATGGGCAGAAACCCGTAGTTGAACAGACAGTTGCACATGATGAACGTTCGCTTTTGTGCGTCGCTTTCCAGACCGGTCAGCGGGCTGAAAAACCGGACGTACAGCCGCGAGACAACCATTCCGACGGCAATCGAAATCCAGCCGATAACCACGACTTCCAGCGCGAAAAGCGGGTTGGCGAGGTTCTCGTTCCCGCGAATCGACATGAACGTCGCCGCCGGATAGAGAACGTTCATCGTCAAGTCGGTCAGGGGCTTGTCCGCCGCCGGCGTGAGCCACTTGACGCGCCGCATAAACGCGCCGATGAGAATCACAATCAGGATCGCCAGAGTCGCCTGAAAGGTAATCGTCAGCATCTTTATCATTTCCGGGGTTAACATGCCAGACGATTATACCGAGGAACGAGAAATTGTCAATCGGCGAGGCTCTGAAGTTTTTAAACACGAAAAACACGAAATAAGCGAAATTTACGAAAAGAAATTTAAACCTCACGCGGAGACGCGGAGGTGCGGAGGATGTACGCAAAGTATATTAGGCGAGCCGGGAACATTAGTTCCCGGGCTTAGAACCTCGTTAGCGGTACAATATTAATAGGAGTGGGTTTTAACCAACGGAATAAACGAGCAAATAAAAAAACGATCAGGCGAGCCACGGGTGTAAACCCGTGGGCGTTTCTACTCTTGAAACATTTCCCCTTTGACGCAGGCTCGGAACAGTTGTTCAAGCCGGGCATAGGTTTCAGCCGTCTGATTGAACTTGCCCAGAGCGCTCGACGCGATTGAATCTAATTGGTCTTCAAGCAGTTTCTCAAGCCGAGAATCAGGCGTTATCGTATCGGATTCCAGGGCATGTTCCTTTCGAGCAAGAACTTCCTGAATCGCCTCCCGTTCTTCAGCGCTCAGCTCGACTTTTTCGAGCGTCTCAGCAAAAAGCGTGGGCGGCATTGTCTTGAACGTCATCGTGAATTTCACGCAGACGCTTGACCGAAGCGCGTAGCAGAGTCTCTTAATGCGGATTGATCCGTCCGGGTTTTGCGCTTCCATTGATTTACGCAACATCGAAGCGTAATGGCAGGCGACGTGTACCGGATCGAAACACTCGGCTTTGAGCGTATTCATGACGTCAATCAGTTCGCTGTCCCGGTAGACTATCGGGCTTCTTAACCACTCGAAGAAAGACGGATTGGACTTTGCCGTATGGACAAGAGCCTTCCGCAAATCCCAGAGCGAAATATCCAGATCGCCGGGAAACTCCTCGACGATTGTGTCAGGAGTATTGGTATTCAGTTGGAGATACCAGTCGAGCGGTTTAACGTACACGCCCCGGACGTCGTAATCGCTGTCAGGCGAGGCGAACCCCCACGCCCTCGAACCGCTCTCCACAGCAAACAATACCCGACAGCCGTGTTTTGATTCAATCGCCTTGAGGGCTTCTTCAATTTGCGTCTTGTTGTCTTTCATGCGACTCCAGCCTCCTTCATAACTTCTGCAATCAACGCATCCACAGCGACCCTGTCGCAGTCAGGCGGCAAACGGTCTTTGTCGCTGTTTTGGATGCTCTTCTGTATTTCTTCAGCAAACGCCATAATTTGGTCAAACGTCCAATCTCCGCGACGGATGGCAAGAAGCGTCTCCAGTTGTTCTCCTTCAACGCGCACCAAGGGTTTGCCGGTTTTCACGATATTCTCGCCCGACATCAAAATCCGCACCAGATGCATCATATTCTTCGAGTCGTAATCCATCTCGCCGCGCTCTTGGGCTATCCATCTTGATTCATTTCTGTTTCGACGCCACTCCCAATACTCGCGATGCTGTTTCTTCGCTGCGTTAAACGCCTGCTCGTTGAAAAGGAGGATGCCGATTCTCTTTTCCTGATCAAGCTTGGCGACATCGGTCTCAAAAGGCAGCCCGCCGCGAAATACGCCCCCTGTCGGCGAGCCGTAGTCGTACAAGGCAAACATATTCCCAGCGCGATTTCCGATAAGTCTTGAGATCATGCAGTTGGCAAGATCCACGTTCGTTTTCCTGACAGGAACAGGCGCCCCTTTGGCGTCTGCCAGAAACAGACAGTATTCCTCTGGACGCGGCGGTTCTTCCGGACACGGATTCCAGACTCGCTTGTTCGTCCCCCTGGCTCTCCTGAACTGGCTCACGGCATAGTTGAGGTAACTGTCCACAACCTTCTGCGTGATGAACAGTTCCCTGTTGGCAACAAGCACGGAATACGCCGACGAGGTTTTCAGAATGCAGTCCTCCGGCAGGAAGAGCATTTCCAGCGTCGTGGGATTGGCTTCCGACATCAGCTCGCAGAAACGTACGAGAGAATAATACGTCCGATCGTTCCGTTCGTCTGAAATCTGTTTTGGCGGCAGGTTCAGACGCGCGTACTCGGCAGACGGCGCGACAAAAATGCCGCGAATATCCGTGTCGCTGTTGGCGTTCTGCGTTCCATACGCCCTGCTGCCGGAGATTCCCCGGAAGAGAACGCGAGGATTGTCCGCAGACTCAAGGCTTTCCAAGCTGTAATCCATTTCACAGAATCCTTTCCAAAACCGCTTTTTTCTCAATCACATTTAACTTATCAGACAATTATAATATGCAATTAGTTGAAGTCAAGGGGAAACGGGGGATAGCAAAAAACGGGTGCAAGCGACGTCTTGCTGAAGGAAAAGCTGGGAATTTCTGGGAACTTCTGGGAAGGGCTGAGAACTTCTGGGACTTGCCATCGTTTCCCAGAATCCTCCCAGCCGCTCCCAGCGCTCTCCCAGAATCCTCCCAGCGCCCTCCCCGACTGTTTCGCCGCTTATTGACATTTTTTCCATAAGAGGTACAATAGCGTCTAATCGAAACTAAACGATTTCATCATATATTATTAACCCGCAGAAATCAGGGATTAAAATGAACATCAAATACATCAGCAGCCAGGACGGTCAGGCGGCGGAGTTTATGACTCAGCTTCGCAAGACTCTCTCCCCGCGCGGGGACGTCGTTTCGGAAGCGGGACGTCAGCGGACGATCGAGATTTTCGGCGAGGCGCTCACGCCTCAGCAGGTTGTCGAGAAGATTTGCCGCGACGTTGACGCCCGGGGGCTGGACGCCGTTCTGGAATACTCGGAACGAATCGACGGCAAACGCATGACGCCGGAAGAGCTTCGCGTCCCGCAGGAAGAACTCGACAAGGCGCGCGACAGCGTCGAACCGGAGTTTCTGGACGCCGTCCGTAAAATTCGTCAGAACATCGTCGAATTCCAGACGGCGATTCTGCACAAAGACGTCCGCGTCGAACGTCCCAACGGATACCTCATGGAACGGTACTTGCCGCTCAATCGAGTTGGGGTCTGCGTACCCGGCGGCGCGGCAGCGTACCCGTCCAGCGTCCTCATGACAGCCATTCCCGCTCAGTGCGCCGGGGTCAAGGAAATCGCCGTTGTCGCCCCGCCCACGCCAAACGGGTCGTATAACCGCGACATGCTGGCGGTTTGTTGCGAGTTGGGAATTAAAGAAGTCTACCGCGTCGGCGGCGCTCAGGCGGTTGCCGCGCTGGCGTACGGCGTTGAAGGACTGCCCAAAGTCGACAAAATCGTGGGGCCGGGCAACCTGTTTGTCGCCCTGGCAAAACGGTTTGTCTTCGGCGACGTCGCTATTGACTCCATCGCCGGACCGAGCGAAGTCATCGTTATTGTAGACGATTCCACCAATCCGAAGTACATTGCCGCCGACCTCATCGCGCAGGCGGAACACGCGCCTGGCGCCAGCATCCTCATCGGATGGCACAAGCCCACTTTAGACGCCGTTATCGGCGAGTTGGACGTCATGCTCGGACAGCTCAGCCGGGGCGACCTGGCTCGGCAATGTCTGGAAGATTTCGGCGCTCTGATTCTGGCTCAAGACCCGGACGACGCCTGTCAAATCAGCGACGCCATCGCGCCGGAACACCTCCACGTTGCGATCGACAACGCCGAAGAGCTTCTGCCCAAACTGCACAACGCTGGGGCGATTTTCCTCGGAACGTACACGCCGGTTGCGCTGGGCGACTACTGCGCCGGCCCATCGCACGTCCTCCCGACCAGCGGCACAGCCCGATTCGCCTCCGGCTTGTCCGCCAACGACTTCGTCCGACCCGGCAGCGTAATCCATTTCAACCGCGACGGCATGCGTCAACTCGCCCCGCTGGTTGAATCCCTCGCAACAAAAGAAGGACTCACCGGACACAGAGAAAGCGTCCGGGTGAGAATGTGATATTAAGTGAGAAGTGGTAAGTTGTAAGTGGTAAGGACGCAAGCGGAACTCCCACTAACCACTAACCACTTCCTCCTAACCACTAACCACTAACCACTTACCACCCCCTACTCCCTATTCCCTACTCCCTATTCCCCCACTCAACCATGATAACCATCACTCCCAAACACGAATTTTTTATCGGCATTGACTCTGACGGCTGCGCGTTCGATACGATGGAGCTGAAGCATAAAGAATGTTTTATTCCCAATACGATCAGCTACTGGGGAATGCAGGGCGTGAGCAAATACGCTCGCGAGGCGAACGAGTTCGTCAACCTGTACTCGAAAACGCGCGGCTGCAACCGGTTCCCGGCTCTGCGAGACTCTGTCGTCTGGCTTAACCGCCGTCCGGAAGTCATCGCCCGCGGGATTCATATTGAACTGCCGCAAAGCCTGCTCGACTGGATGGAACGGGAAAACAAGCTCGGCAACGCCGCCTTGATGGAAGCGGTTCGTCAAACCAACGACCCGGGTCTGAAACGGGCGCTGGAATGGTCGCTGGCGGTAAACGACGCCGTTACGAAAATCGTCCATGGCGTTCCGCCGTTCCCGTTCGTTCGGGAATCGCTGGAAAAGCTCAGCGCCCAGGGCGACATCATGGTCGTTTCCGCCACGCCCAACGAGGCTCTGGAACGCGAATGGGCGGAACACGACATTGCCAAGTACACGGTCGTCATTTGCGGTCAGGAATACGGGACGAAAAAGGAGATGCTCGTCAACGCCAACCAGTACGCGCCGAACAAATCCCTGATGATCGGCGACGCGCCGGGCGACTACAAAGCCGCAAAAGCCAACAACACGCTCTTCTACCCGATCAACCCCGGAGCGGAAGAAGCGTCCTGGAAACGCTTCTATGAAGAGGGCGCCGACAAGTTCTTCAACGGAACCTTCGCCGGCGAGTACCAGGAAGCCCTTCTGGCGGAATTCGAAACCTTCCTGCCGGAACTCCCGCCATGGAAAGTCGTCTGAGAAGAGAAGTCAAAAAGAAAGACGCCCGAGCCCTCGGGCGTCTTTTTTTGTAACAAAACAATTCTTGCGTAAGCCCCCGGAAAAATCTCACGCGGAGACGCGGAGGATGTTCGCGAAGTTTTAAATATCAGACGCGAAGCGTTCAACTAAAACCGCGTCAGCGGTTTAATGTTTCTAGCCGTGGGTTTTAACCCACGGAACAAAGAACACGCAAAATAGAATATCGTCAAATAACCTTTTCCTTCTGTCCTCCTGCAAGGAGGGCTGGAGGAAAAGGAACTGAAACGATTAGGCGAGCCAGGTTGCGTAAGCGCCCGGAAAAGTCTCACGCAAAGTCCGCAAAGTTCGCAAAGTTTTTTAAACGGACGCGAAGCGAACGTAGTTACGCTTAGGCGAGCCACGGGTGTAAACCCATGGGCATGATCGAAACGAACAGAGTTACGCTTTGCGATTCGGAGGGTCGACGTCCACGTCGACCGCAGGCGTCCTCGCCTGCATTCGCCGTCAGGCAAAAACTCGAAACAAACTTTCGCTTTCTCCTTTGACTATTTCTCCTCCAAAGCCTTTTGGAGACGCATATTTTCATTTTGAAGGTCGTCAAGCCGGGAAGAAAGCAAATCAACCTTTATCTTTAACGATTCTACTTCTGTTACGTCCGGCGGCACAGTCTCGATTTGAAGCAACACGTCTTTACGAACCATTTCAACGATACCATCCCATGCAGAATCTTTTGGCAGCCGCGATCCTGATGGATAATAAGATTCGACGGAGTCTTTTAATTCGCTTTTTAATTGGGGATTGCGTCTACATTCATCGAGACAACAGTAAAAATCGGAGATACTGTCTTCAGCAAACCCTGTGTACACAACATGAACAACAAACTTTACCGTTACATACGTTGTAAATAACAAATACACGATAACGAACGTCGCTATCCAATATTTCACTTTCATAATACGCCTCCTTAATTAGCCGAACCCAGCCTGCCGTCTGACGCGATTGCGTCGTCTTTTGAATCGTCCCGACTTTGATTCTCAGGATTTTCGTTTTTGTTTTCCTCTGACGCCGGCGGGAGCGAACAGGATTGGCAGTTATCGAAATACCGTTCCAGAACGCTGTCGCCTTTACTTGCTTTTTCGTCCGCTATGCGCTGCTCAACGGATGCGAGGTAGTCGTTCCAGTCAAGATTATGTTTTGAAAAATACTCTTGATTAAACGCCGCGACGACTTTAACGGTATATTGAAGCCGCGCATTCTGCTGAGCTTGTTGAACGCCTTCCGCATAGAATCCAAAACAAATTATCAGCAATAAAACGATAGCGATATTCTTATACATGGTTTTAATCCCTTTCAACCCAAAACGCTTCCGTATCGCGAGCGAAGCTCGCCAAATCACTGAGCAGCGCTTTGCGTAATTACTAATTACTAATTAATTCTCGGCGCCCTGTTTTTTCAGCCAGCGAATCACTTGCAGATTGTTATCTTCATCGGCGTAAAACAAAACTGTATGTCCGTCTTTGTCTGTCGCGTTGACGTCTATTCCCTGCTTGACCAGCCATTGAACGATTTTCAAAAAGCGGCAGTGAGATTCATGATGAAGGACGGTTCTTCCCTCGTCGTCCGTCGCGTTGACGTCCAGCCCCTGCTTGACCAGCCACTGAACCAGTTCTAAAGAACCGCTCTGGACGGCGTAAAACAAGGCTGTTCGTTGTTTATTGTCTTTTGCATTCACGTCCGCGCCATGTTCAACAAACCACCGAGCCTGTTTCAGATAACCGTATTCAGCAATATAAAGCAAAGCCGTCTTTCCGTAACAGTCTTTGGCGTTGACGTCCGCCTCATGCTCAACCAGCCATTGAGCCAGATTCATATAACTGTTTTCAGCGGCTAAAAGCAATGCTGTACATCCCTTTTTATCTTTTGCATTGACGTCTGCACCCTGCTCTAAAAACCACTCAACCAGATTTTTATTTTCACTCAGGATGGCAAAATGCAATGCGGTCTTTTCGTCAATGTCTTTTGCTTTAACGTCCAAGCCCTGACCAGCCAGCCATTGCACCAGTTTCAAATTACCGCTTAGAACGGCAAAATGCAGAAGCGTTGTTTCTGAACCATCTTTAGCGTTGACGTCCGCCCCATGTTCAATGAGATATTGAACCAGTTTCAAATTCCCATTCTGAGCGGCGTAATGCAAGGCTGTCTTTTCAAGATTACTTTTAGCATTGACGTCTGCGCCCTGTTCAACCAGATATTGAACCATGTCCCGATCATCGTTATAAGCGGCGGATTGTAAAGCCGACCATCCAAAACGGTCTTGGTTGTTGACGTCTGCGCCATGTTCAATGAGATACTTTACCCGTTCCAAAGAACTGTTTTGACCAATGGAATTCACATAGACGCTTTCAGAATCGTCTAAAGTATCAGCGTCAACCAGACTGAGTTCCTTCTTAACCAGTAAATTCAAAGCTGTACGTCCGTTAAAGTCTTTTACGTTGACTTTTGAGCCGTCTTTCCACCACCATTCTATCAGCTTCTGGCAATACTGTTCAGAATAATCGATAAGGGGAGCGTTAAGAATAAACTTCATAAGATCATCGCGGTCTTTGACGTCCGCGCCGCGTTCAATCAGACGCTCAACCAGCTTCAAATTGCCGCTGCGAGCCGCAGAATACAAGACTGTCGGGTTCTCAAAAAAATCTTTTTCGTTAACATCCAACCCCTGATTAAGCAGCCACTCAACCAGTTCCAAATTGCCGCTTCGAGCCGCGTTGTATAAGATGGTTAAATTCGAGTCGTCAGTTTCGTAAAGATTCAACCCCTGTTCAATAAGCCATTGTACCAGTTCCAAATTGCCGCTTCGAGCCGCGTAATGCAAGACAGACCACCCGTCTTCGCCAGTTACGTAGACGTTTGCCCCATGCGAAACCAGCCGCTTAACCAATTCCAGATCGCCTTTACCAGCCGCATAATGCAAGACCGTCTCCCCCTGTTCGTTAATCGCGTTAACGTTCATGCCGTCCTGGATCAGCCAATCAAGCATTTCCAAAGAACCGCTTTGGACGGCAAAAAACAAAACGACCCAATCGTCTGACGGATTAAAGTCCAAACCCTGTTTGATCAGCCATTGAACCAGTTCAGTATTGCCGCTTAGAACCGCATCGTACAAGACGGTACATTCGCTTACATCTGTAACAAAAAGGTCAGCGCCCTGTTTGACAAGATACTCTACAAGAGCCAGATTTCCGCTTTGCGCGGCAAAATGCAAAACCGTCTGATTTAAGGGGTCGTCTGATGCGTTGACGTTGAGTCCCTGCTTGACCAGAAACTCAACCAGTTTCAGATTGCCGCTTTGGGCAGCGAAATGCAGCTCTGTACGATTCCATTTGCCAATTGAATAAACGTCTGCGCCGCGGTTCACTAATAATTTAACGCGATCCAAATCGCCGGTCATCGCGGCATAATGAAGAACCTCATCTCCAAAATTGGACGCGTCAACATCTCCGCTTTGAAACGCCTTTTCAAAACGTTCGATTTTACTTTTGCCAAAATAATGTAACGCTATCTCGTCCAGCGACCGCTTGACAGGTTTCTTCGCCGTTTCTTCCGACTGCTCGGCAGTAACATTCCCTTCATCTCCATCCGCCGACGGACTGACGGCGCTGTTCGTCTTGCAACAGCCCGCTGCAACAGTTAAAGCTGTCAGGAAAACGACAATAGCGTTCAACAGGGATTTTCGATAGTTCATGATGACGACAGCGGAAAACAGACAACGCAATCTATAAATAAGACGCCTGACGCCGAACGATTTGAGGGGGAACGGAGAGACAGAGACGATACGGCGGACGATGCGTCCGCGAACCAGCAGGACGAAGCGGCTTTCCACGTTCTCGAGTTTTTTGGAGGCTTCCGCCGCAAAGCGTCTCTCGATTGTTTCGTTGTGTTCTTTGTGGTAAAAATTTTCTGTTGCGGACTTCGTCCGCGACCCGGAATAGTTTTCGGCTGCGTCGTTTTGGTATGCACACCTCGCGGCGATTTGTTCGCCAACGGCGAACCGAAACGCCGGAATTACAATACTGTATTGAGTTTACCAACCGTAGTTACGCTTAGGCGAGCCACGGGTGTAAACCCATGGGCATACCTCCGGCTTTCCGGTAACGTCGTACTTGCGAGAACGTCTACATTGGAAACGGCACACACAGAAAAATGGATTGAATCGCCATTGTTCTGCCCATTGCTTCAGGATTTTCGCCCGGAATAAGCATTGTATGCTGATATTCTGGAAGCAAGACATTGTATACGCGTTGTTCTTTATTTTTAGTAGCTTGAGTAAAATCCCAGCCTAAATGTTTTTGGGCTAATCTAAGCGTTTCACGCCATTCTGGAACGGAAAAAACGTCGTCGGTTTTAACGTCAGAATTTGTAACTAAAATCAATTCCCTTTCGGGCGATTTATTATCCTTTGGACGAATCAGCCAAAGGCATTCCGGCGCTTTAACTCGATACGTCCACAGCGAAACGTCGTCCGTAAACCATTTTTTAAAAGAGGGCGGAATAGAAAACGCCTCTGTCGCTGCGGCTTCCGTTCTTTTAGAAAAACGGGACGCCAACTGCGGCGAAGACGTTGCAAAAACGGTGCGGGAATCTATAATTATAAACTTGTTTCGATAATACTGATCCGCATTAAGAATCCTTTTGCTGATTTCTTTTTTCCAATTCGCGTTATCCTCGACAAAACTCTTGGCAAGGTCTTTTGAGAAAACGAAAAACAAGCCGCTTTCGCCAGATTCGGTTTTAATTTGAATAACAAAATTCAACTGTTCCGCAGTAAAATAACGATGACCATATCTGACAGGAAGATCCAACACGACAGGATCAACTAGAGAATACGTTATCAAACCTGAATAGTCGGATTTTGGTTCCGCAACCGGGCAACCGTCATAACGCTTGACGGATTTCAGCTTTTCATCAGAGGAATAGCTCCACAGCGTCGCGCGTTTAATCTCTGGAACGGATCTCGGTTCAGACGTTTCAAGAACATACTGGAGTTTCCCTGAATATGGATCGTTGACAATGGTTACATTATCATTATTTGGAATCCATATATCTGGAACGTCCATTGGATCGCCCAACGGACCAAAAAACTGGCGTTTCTCTTGCTTTCGGATAGGGGCTACAGGCGCCGCAATCTTGCTTTCGGGCGTCCAAACGACTTTTCCGTAAGTCTCAACAAGATCAATTGGACTGTAATATGAGGTAAGAACGGGCGATTGTGAAAACGTCACGCTAAGAGTGTCAGGAGGGCATAACCCCAAAACCCGTTCCAAATCCGGTCTTGAATTCGATAAGGGTTTATCCGTTTCTTCGCTAACGCCCAACGAGACGCATAGCGTCCACAACAACGCAGCAACGACAATTTTCCAGCTTGTTTTTGCAATCATAACAGTCCTTTCTTTAATCTAAATAACGGAATGAACGCTTCGTTCGCCGCCCGAACGCTTGGCGACAACTCACTTCAACCACGAACGGATGCGCGTAATGAATTCTGGCGTGAACGTATTTTCAAGCCGCGGCCAGTCCTTCTCCGCAAATTCCTTCAATGCGGCGTCGTCCTCGCCTGTATTCGCCGTCAGGCGAAAAACGCGAAACAAACCTTCGTTTTTTCCTTTTCTATTTCTCCCTGACTTATTAACCGTTTTGGTTTCTTGTAAACTGCGGCTCGTTATAAAATACTCGAATCAAAGGGAAACAGGAAAAGCCACGTTGGGGGAGCGTAACTGTCAGCCATGTACTTCCAACCTGTAATAATGTCTGTATATGGTTTAACGTCAGTAGACGCCTTTATTACATAAGGTCTTTGAGAACCAGTTGGCGAATTGACCGTTAAATTGATCTCATACTGATATTTTCCCGGCTCCTCAAAGAGCGAAACAGGCGTCGATTCTACATAATCGCCACGGAGAATATTATCAGCGTCATACTCTAATTTTTGGAAAACAACCTTTTGATTAATTTCAAAATGTCGCTGTTGATTATTTGAATCTGTTACCGTAACGTCATTTATGACAATGCTGGCAATCTCCTTGGATTCTCGCTCGAAACCGATAGTTATACGAGGTAATTGCGATTTACTATAGCCAAACAGATAGGGAATCCGAAAAAAACGAGAAGGAATGTACCTGTCAACAGACACTTTCAGATTATCTTGCGGTTGTACGTTTGATTCAGAAAAGCAATAATAACCTGAAAAGACAATGATGCCGCCAGCAGTAACAATAATATAAATCACAAGCGCAATAAGCGCTATCTTAAAAATTTTACGACTTTGACTAAGTAATGAAGCTATTTGACGTATCATAATAATAGGGGCTTTATGTTTGATTTTCTAAACCAATAGAAAAACGCGACGTTCGCAGACGCACGCGATTATTAATCTTTTGAATCGTTAAGGCTTTGATTCTTCAGACTATCGCTTTTGTTGTCCTCTGACGACGGCGGGGGCGAACAGGATTGGCAGTTGTCGAAGTACCATTCCAGAACGCTGCCGCCTTTACTTGCTTTTTCGTCCGCTATGCGCTGCTCAACGGATGCGAGGTAGTCGTTCCAGTCAAGATTATGTTTTGAAAAATACTCTTGATTAAAAGCCGCGATGACTTTAATTGTATATTGAAGCCGCGCATTCTGCTGAGCTTGTTGAACGCCTTCCGCATAGAGTCCAATAAAACTTATCAGCAATAAAACAATAGCGATATTCTTATACATGGATTTAATCCCTCTCAATCAAAAACGCTCCCGGATCGCGAGCGAAGCTCGCCGACTTGAAAAAACTTTCGGTCGCCAGCAAGCAGGCTCCCTTTTAAGGAAGTTTTTTCAAGTTTAATATTAGGAAAACGTAAGCGACCAACGGGAGCGGTTATTGGCAAACGCGCGGCAGCGCGGATTGGCTCCCCCGCCATCGGGGCGGACGATGCGTCCGCGAACCAGCGGGACAAAGCGGCTTTCCACGTTCTCAAGTTTTTTGGAGGCTTCCGCATTTTCTTGACGGCGGCGCCGTCAAGAAGGACTCCGAGGGCGGAGTCCATCCGGGGGAAGTTTACGGCTGCGTCGGTTTGGTATGCATACCTCGCAGCGTTTTGTTCGCCTATAAGTATTTTTTAACGCAAAAGACCGGACGAGTTATAATTATTTCAAATCTTTTCCACTTTTCCCGCCATGCTCTACTAACCAAGTCAACATTTCCGGGTTTTCATCATCATCGGCGTAATCGTATGCAGTATTTCCATAAATGTTCTTGACGTTGACGTCCAAGCCCTGACGAACAAGCCACTCGAGCGTTTCAAAATTGTGTCCACAAGCGTTGTCATGTAAGATAGCGCTTCCCGCATTGTATTTTGCGTGAATGTCCAAACCTTGCTTGACCAGCCACTGTACCAATTTTAAAGAATCGCTCTGGACAGCATAAAACAAGACTGTCCTGTCGGTATTGTCTTTTGCGTTGACGTCCGCGCCCTGTTCAACGAGCCATTGAACCAGTTCCAAATTTCCACTCAGGGCGGCGAAATGTAATATAGAACGTTCAGACTCGTCTTTTTCATTGACGTCTAATCCCTGTTCAACGAGCCATTGAACCAGTTCCAAATTTCCGCTTTCAGCGGCGAAATGCAAGACTGTCTTATTCTCATCGTTCTTTTCATTAATATCCGCTTTATTTTTGATCAAGCATTGAACCATCTTAAGATTGCCTCTTTTAGCGGCGCGCTGAAGATTTGAGTTTCTTCCTCCTTCAAATGAGATTCCTTTATCTTTTGCATTTACGTCCAATCCCTGATCAATCAGCCATTGCGCCAATTCTGAATTTCCGCTTAAGACGGCATAATGTAAAACGGTATTTTGTGAGTTGTTTTTTGCATGGACGTCCGCGCCATGTTCAACCAGCCATTGAACCAGTTCCAAGTCCCCGCGCCCAGCTGCACGATGCAAGACTGTATCTTTATTACTGTTATCGTACGCTGCGTTAACATCGGCTCCACGCTCAATTAGCCACTTAACTAATTCCGGATTGAAATGATTCTCTAACTGGCGTTTCAGCGCTGAATTTATATCTTCAGCATTGAATTTCAAGCCGTGATCCACCGCCCATTGAACCAATTCCAACGAATTGCTATAGTATAAAATGGAATTTCCTTTATTATCTATTGTATTGATGTCAATTCCCTGTTCAACCAGCCATTGGATAATGTTTAGATTGCCTGCTTCTGCGGCGCAAAGAAAAACGTCCTTTCCCAAATAGTTTCTGATGTTGACGTCCGCGCCATGTTCAATGAGCCATTGAATTGTTTCCAGATCGCCCCTGTATGCGGCATAATGCAAAGCAGTTTTTTGTGTATAGGTTCTACTGTCTACCAGGTTGACGTCAGCGCTATGTTCAATCAGCCATTTAATTAGTTCCGCATTATAATTATCACAGGCGCTAATTAGAACATGCATATTATAGCTGCTTTTTCCGTTAATGCTCAGTCCCTGTTCAACGAGCCACTGAACCAGTTCCAGACTGCCGCTTCCAATGGCGTAATTCAAAGAGGTAATTCCCCCATTTGCAACGTCTTTGACGTCTAACCCCTGCTCAACGAGCCATTGAACCAGTTTCAGATTGCCGCTCTGAGCGGCAAAATGCAAGGCTGTCATTCCATTGTCGCCGATTGCATTAATATCAGCGCCGTTTTTGACCAGCCATTGAACAACCTCCAGATTCCCTTTTTTAGCGGCTAGATGCAAAGTGTTGGCGTTGACTTCCAAACCCAACGAAGCAAGCCATTGAACCAATTCCAAATTCCCGCTCATGGCTGCATAATGCAAGGAGTTTCTTTTAAGATAGTCTTTAGCGTTGACGTCCAAACCATACAAAGCCAGCCACATCGTCAATTTCAGCGAACCGCTTTGAGCTGCGTAATGCAAAACGCCCGTACCACAATGTAAGTTTTTTACGTTGACGTACGCGCCATTTTTGACAAGCCATTGAACCAGTTCCAATGAACCGCTTTGGGCGGCGAAATGCAAGGGACTTTCTCCGTTACCAACTAATGCGTTAATGTTCAATCCCTGCTCAACGAGCCATTGAACCAGTTTCAAATTTCCGCTTTGAGCTGCGTAATGCAAGACCATCTTTGCATTGAGATCTGCGCCCTGTTCAACAAGCCATTGAACCAGTTCCAAATTCCCGCTTAGGGCGGCGTAATGCAAGACGGTTATGGGATAGCGTTTATCTTTGACGTCTGCGCCCTGTTCAACTAGCCACTGAACCAATTCCAGATTGCCGCTTTCGGCTGCATAATGCAAAACGCTTTTTTGGCAATTGTATTTTGAATTGATGGCAGCTCCGCGTTTTACAAGCTCTTTAACCCGATTTAAGTCGCCGGTTAATGCGGCATAGTGAAGAATGGTTGCCCTTTGATACGAGGGGGTACTGAACGAAAGATTAAACTCTCCGGTTTGAATCATTCGTTCAAAACGTTCGACATAGCTTTTACCAAAAGAATCCTGCGCTTTTTTTATCGACGATGGAATGTATGTATTACTCTCTGAACCGCAACAAACGACGGCAAGGCTCATTAGTACGACAATAACGGACAATAAGGAATAATGCTTTTTCATAGGTCTAATTGCAATCGTTTTTTCTTTGCGGCTTAAATCTTTAGCAAGGAAAGAGCAAGCGACCAACGGGAGCGGGTATAATACGTCTCGCGCGGCAGCGCGGATTGGCTTCCCCGCCATCGGGGGCTTGAAAAAACTTTCGGTCGCCAGCAAGCTGGCTCCCTTTTAGGGAAGTTTTTTCAAGTTTTATTAAGAGGGGAAAACCTTTTTTGAAAAAAAGGTTCTTCCCCTCAAACTCCCCTTTCCAAAAAACTTTAGTAAGAGGAGAAAATAACGTAAGAACGTCGTAAACCAATCGGTGCGAATCAGTTTAATCCGTAAAATCCGTGTGCGGACTTACCCGCTCATAACCAACGAGCGGCGCTTTGCGTCAATTGCTAATTGCCGCTAGATCTCCGGGTGTTTCCACGGGGCGCGGTACGGGCGGCGGAGTTTGTCGGTTGCTTTGTCGTTGCCTTTGACGACGCAGGCGTCCGGGTCGAATTCCAAAACCTCGCCGTTGAGTTCCGTCGAAATGTTCGCCAGAATACAGCACGCGGTTGAGATGTATCCTTCTTCAATATCGGAAACGGGCCGCTGACGGTCGACGGTTCTGGCGAGGAAGTTCCACATGTGAGCGCGGTTGGCGCCGGCGTTGCGCCGTTCCAGACCCGGTTCCGTTGCGTCGGACGGGTACGCTTCGTATTCCAAAACGGAATCGACTTGCGTGACGTCTTTGCCGCGCGGTTTCCAGTCGTACGCCATCGACCCGCCTTTGAACGTGCCGCGTTCACCGAAAATTTCCGCGCCCCAGCCGATGCGCGGGTCAGTCGGCTCGCTCCAGTGTTTGTGCGACCATTCCATTACAAGGTCGTCATAGAAGAACAGGCTCTTTTGCGTGTCGAAATAGGTTTGATCGCCGTCTTTCTGGACGTAAATCCCGCCGGCGGAAACGATTTTGCTCGGCCAGCGAAGGTTGAGAAGCCACCGCGCCATGTCGAACATGTGAACGCCCATGTCCCCGATCGTGCCGTTGCCGTATTCCATATACGCCCGCCAGCGTCGAACCTGATGCATGTTGAAAAACGGACGCATCGGCGCCGGTCCGACCCACATTTCGTAGTCCAGTTCCGGCGGAACCGGTTCCGGCTGGAGTTTGCTGACGCCTCTGGAATACGTGTCGAACACGTTGACCATGGCGACTTTCCCGATCTCGCCGGAATCGAAATACTTCTTTTTGGCGTCACAGAGAATCGGCGTGCTGCGCCGCTGCATTCCAACCTGAACGACGCGGTTGTGCTTGCGAGCCGCGTTGAGCATGGCTTTCGCCTCGACGACGTCAACGGAAATGGGCTTTTGGACGTAGACGTCGCACCCGGCTTCGCAGGCGGCGATCATCGGCAAGGCGTGCCAGTGATCCGGCGTCCCGACCAGGCAGACGTCAAGCGATTCCTTTTCCAACAGCTCGCGATAATCCTTGTACAGACGCGGTGTCGCGCCGGACGCCTGACGCTGCGCCACGAGCGTTCCCGCCTCGGTCAGCCGCTGAGCGTCGACGTCGCACAGAGCGACGACTTCCACCTTCTCGCCCCCGCACTGAATCAGACGGAACAGGTCGCTCTTTCCGTACCATCCGCAGCCAATCAGAGCCGCTTTGATCGGCTTGCCCTCTTTCGCCCACAGCTGAGCGTCCGGCGAGTCCGCCCCCATCGAATGAGGAACTTTCGCCTGCGGTTGAGAAAGATAATCGTTGGATTTCGCATTGGAACTGGTCATCGCCAGCCCGACCAGCCCTGCTGAGCTGGCTTGGAGGAATTGTCGTCGCGTTGTCATGGCAGTTGAATATTAGGGGTTGTTCAAGACCGAAAAAAACTGGACGGAACACGTCCGGGACTTTTAGTTTTCTTTATTGTACAAGAAACGAAAATGAATTGCAATACCTGGCGGGGATTATTTGGGGCGAGGCGTTGGTTATGAGCAGGTCAGTCCGCACACGGATTTTACGGATTAGACGGATATTCGCGGATTTTAAATGGAAGGCGGTAATGAAGCGACCAACGGGAGCGGAATCACGCAGTTCGCCGTTAGGCGAACCGAAACGTTCGAAGGGTGAAATACCGTATTGCGTTAGCCGAAAACATCCTCTGGATGTAGCCCGTCCCCGGGCTACGACTTGACGGCTTTGCCGTCAAGCTTTTTTTCTGTTGCGGACTCACGTCCGCGATCCGGAAAGGTTTTCGGCTTCGTCAGTTTGTTATACACACATCCCAGCGTTCTGTTCGCCTTCGGCGAACTGCGTAATTCCGTTCGCTTCGCGAACTCCATTACCGCCTTTCATTAATCACTCACCCTCTCGATTTTATTCTGTTTTAACCGACAATATCTTCTCCCTCTCATTCCGTCTTGCATAAAATAAATTTTTTATTATAATATATATTTAGATAAACTACAGGTTTTCGTCCGAATTGGCGATAAGATATGTAAGTCAAGGGAGACGACAAAAGGAATTATATTATGTCAGAATACACGCAAGCGCGCCTGGCGCGTTTACAGAAAAGAATCAGCAGTTCCTCATTTCAGGCGGACGCGCTGCTGATCGTTAAAGAAACCAACGTTACGTATTTATCCGGGTTTACCGGAGACAGCACATATTTGCTCGTCTTTGCAGACAAAGCGTTTCTGCTGAGCGACTCCCGATACACAATTCAGCTGTCGGAAGAAGCCCCGGAAATCACGGCGTTAATTCGCGACAACAAAACCAGTCTTTTGTCGCTCGTTCGTCAGGCGATTGCCAACCACTCCGGCGAGAACAAAAAGTTCCGGCTTGGAATTGAGGGCGACGGCATGACCTACGCTCTGTTTAATACATTCAAAAAGCTCTTGGGCGATTTCGATATCGACGTCGTTCCCGTTTCCGGTCAGGTAGAAGCCCTTCGCGCTGTAAAAGACAAGTTCGAGCTGGAACAGCTTCGTCAGGCGGTCGTCGTCGCTCAAAAGGCGTACCGCGCTTTGATTGCAACGCTGACGCCAAAAATGACAGAACGGGACGCGGCTTTGGAACTGGAATACACAATGCGAAAACTGGGCGCCCGCAAAGCGTCGTTCCCGACGATTGTCGGAGTTGGACCCCGCGCAGCCCTGCCCCACGCCGTTCCCGGCAATTTCAGAATCGAGGAGTCCGACCAGCTGTTAATCGACTGGGGCGCAGACGTCAACGGGTACAAGTCCGACTTGACCCGGTCGTCGATTACCGGCAAGCTGTCGCCCAAGTTCAAAAAGATTTACTCTATCGTTTACGACGCTCAACAGGCGGCAATTGCCGCGGTCAAGCCGGGGCTGAAATGCAGCGAAATCGACGCGGTTGCGCGGGATTTCATCGCCAAAGCCGGATACGGCAAATACTTTGGTCACGGGCTGGGACACAGCGTCGGGCTGGACATTCACGAGTCCCCGTCGTTCTCGCCCAAAGACGACACTGTCCTCAAGCCGGGCATGGTAATCACAGTCGAACCGGGCATTTACCTGCAGGACTGGGGCGGAATCCGAATCGAAGACGATATTCTGGTTACGAAAAACGGCTGCGAGGTTATCACCTCAGCGCTGTCGAACCGTTTGGAAGATATGATATACAATTAGTAAACGTCTATGGCTAAAAAACTTAAGGAATCATCCATGGAAAAAACAAACGTAAACATTTTTGACGCTGAAAATCTGGAACAGCTTCTGTCATTGATGAAGCAGTACGATTTGAACGAACTGGAACTTCACCAAGGCGACAGAGATATCAAACTCAAGCGCGGCGGAGAAGTCGTCGCGATTCCGGCGGCTCCAGTCGCAGCGGCTCCCGCCCCTGCTCCGGCGGCTGCCCCGGCAGCTCCTGCTTCCGCGCCAGCTGAAGCGAAAGACGATCCGGCTATCAAGACTATCAACAGCCCCATGGTCGGCACGTTCTACGCTGCGCCCAATCCCAACGCCGCTCCGTATTTGAAAGTCGGCGACACGGCTGTGATGGGCAAGACGGCTTGCATCATCGAAGCCATGAAAGTCATGAACCAGATTCCCGTTGATGTCGCTGGCCGCGTCGTCGCTGTTCTGGTTGAAAACGGCGCGCCGGTCGAGTTCGGTCAAGCGCTGTTCAAGATTGACACTCGCGGATAAAATTAGCTTTTAGCTATTAGCTTCTAGCCTTTAGCTTGATTTACCAGTATCCAACGCTAAACGGTAAACGCGAAGACCCGCTCACGCACAAGCTAATAACTAACAGCTAGCGGCTAGCAGCTCAAAACCACACCTTTTCATCACGCGCTAGGGGTCAACCCTCTGGCGCCATACGCTATGTTTGATAAAATACTTGTCGCCAATCGCGGCGAAATCGCGTTGAGAATCTTCCGCGCCTGCCGAGACATGGGCATCCGTTCGGTTGCCGTGTTCAGCGAAGCAGACCGGGGATCAGAATATTTGCGTTACGCAGACGAAGCCTACTGCATCGGGTCCGCCAAAGCGCACGACAGCTACCTGAAAATTGACCGTCTTATTTCGACGGCGGAAGTCAGCGCCAGCCAGGCGATTCACCCGGGCTACGGCTTTCTGGCGGAAAACGCTCACTTTGCGGAAATCTGCCGATCCTGCAAGTTCGAGTTCATCGGCCCCACTCACGAGGCGATGGCTATGCTGGGCGATAAAAACACCGCTCGACAAATCGCCAAGACGGCAAATGTTCCCACCGTCCCCGGCAGCGACGGCTTAATCAAAGACGAAGACGAAGCGCTCAAAATCGCCCGAAAGTTCGGATACCCGGTTCTCATCAAAGCGACAGCCGGCGGCGGAGGGCGCGGAATGCGAGTCGCCCGAGACGACGAACAGCTTATCACCGGGTTCAATCAGGCGAAAACCGAAGCGGCAGCGGCGTTCGGCAACGGAGACGTCTATATCGAAAAGTACATCGAGAACCCGCGTCACGTTGAAGTCCAGCTCATGGCGGACAACTACGGCAACGTCGTTCATCTGTACGAACGCGACTGCACGATGCAGCGCCGGCACCAAAAGCTCATCGAAGAAACCCCCTCGCCCCACATTCCGGAATCGACCCGAAAAGCCATGTGCGAGGCGGCTGTCAGACTGGTCAAACAAGCTGGGTACACCAACGCCGGGACAATCGAGTTCATCGTCGATAAATCGGGAGAGTTCTATTTTATCGAACTCAACGCCCGAATTCAGGTCGAGCACACTGTTACAGAAATGCTCACCGGCATCGACCTGATTAAAACCCAGATCATGGTTGCCGCAGGAGAAAAGCTGCCCTTTACGCAAAAGGACATTAAATCCACCGGGCACGTCATTGAATGTCGAATCAACGCCGAAGACCCGGACGCGAACTTCCGTCCCTGCCCCGGCACGATCACGCATTTCTTCCCGCCGGGAGGATACGGCGTCCGCTGGGACTCGCACGTTCACGCCGGGTACACTGTCTCGCCGTGGTACGACTCCATGATCGGGAAACTGCTGGTCAAAGGCGCAACCCGCGCTGAGGCGATCGCCAGAATGAAACGCGCTCTGTCAGAACTCAACATTCAGGGCGTCAAAACGACCATTCCGCGGCACCTGGAAATTCTCAACCACGAAACGTTCGTTACCGCCACCGGCGACACAACGTTTATCGAACGAACGTGGAAGTAACAACATTTTAATCGAAGGGCGTCTGAACAATAGACGCCCTTTTTTTACGCCTGAACTAAAAAATAGGCATTTTGCCCGCCCCATAAATTTTTAACACGAAATACACGAATGAAACGAAAATAACGAAAGGATTTTTTAATATCTAAAAATTTTCGTGAAATTTCGCTTATTTTGTGTTTTTCGTGTTAAAAAATCGAATGAATCACTAACGATTATTGATTTGCAATTAACCAATCGGTGAAAATCCGTTTAATCCGTCAAATCCGTGAACGGACTGACCTGCATAAACGCTGGACGCCAACATATCCCGCCATGACCATTAAGCCGTATTCTATCGTTCTTCTGACAGCTGCGTTTTGGGCGCTGGGATTGTACTCTGTAACGTTTGCACAGCAGAACGCAGAGGAAGCGTCCAGGCAGATTTCTTTTTCGTGGTCAGACGGAACGGCGCGGCTGATTTCTTCCCGAGGATACGCGCCGCGAGTATGTCGGCTGGAAGATGGACGAATATTGGCGGGAATCGAGACCGGCGGCGGAATCAAGACGCTTGCCAGCGCCGACAACGGCAAGACATGGACGGCTCCGGTTCAGGCGTCGTTTCGTCCGGACAAACGCTGCGCCAACGTCAATTTTTATCGCGACGGCAACACGCTGTATCTCGCCTATCGCGCCGTCGGGAACGAGCCGAAAGGGTTTTATACGTCGCTGCAGGTCAGCGTCTCGCAGGACGAAGGGCAAAGCTGGACTCATCATTCCACCGTAGCGGAATACACGGAATCCCGCGGCGGCATTTGGGAGCCGTACCTGGGAACGCTCAACGGGAAGCTGACCTGCTTCTACGCCAACGACGCAGCGTCTGTTACAAAGTCCAGCTATCAAAACATAGAGTACAAAGTTTGGGACGGCTCCCAATGGACGAACAGAACCGTCGTTTCCGACGGGAACAAACACCGTTCCCGCGACGGCATGCCCGTCTGGACGCAGCTGAAAAGCGGAGAATACGTCTGCATTATCGAAGGGACGCAGAAAGCCAAAGACGGGTTCCTGTTTGTTATCAATCTGATTTATTCAACAGACGGGAAAAGCTGGTCAGAGCCGGTTGAGATCTATCGCCCGACTACGAAGAGTTCCAAGGCGTCCGCGCCGGGCGTTGTCGAGCTGCCCAACGGTCAGATGGTCGTCAGCTTCCAGACGGACGAAGACTCGTCCGTCAAAGGCGACAGAACCAGCGTCATGAAAACGATTCTTTCAGACGGAACAGACATTAAGAATTTGTCACGCAGCAGCTTCACGCCGTCGCAGAGCGTCTTCGGCTCTCAGGACGTCAACTCCGTCTGGTCGGGAATCAGCTTCTTCGACGGGACCCTCTACGCCGCGGCGGGAACCCGTTACGGTGCGAACATGAAGTTTATTGAACTGTAGTCTCAGTCTTTGTTTGAAGAACCGTTTTCATCCTCCTCCAAGTACTTTAAGCTATCCCTAACAGCGTTAAGAGGGTCTTCAAATTCTCCTGGATGAAGTTCGTTAAGCTTTTCGTATGCCGTTCGCGATTCCAGCAACAATTCTTTGCAACGTGAATAATCGTGCAAGTCCTCTTTATAAATATGCGCCAAACAATACAGTTCCCCGCCAGCGAATATCAGCGAATCCTCTGATTCGCTCAGACTTCGGCAAATATTTACGGCTTCATTTAACTTCGCCTCTGCTTCTGAAAAACGATTCTGTTTCAGATGCAGTCTTGCCAAATCCTCTAATGTATGCAAAACGCAGTGATTATATTCCTCTGGCTCCTCAACCGCCAATTGACGATAAATTTTCAACGCCTCGTTATAATTCTCCTCGGCTTGCGAGTATCTGTTTGTTTTGGCATAAAAATGACCCAAATTTAGACGAACAAAAGCTGTATTGTTTGTATCCTGTAAAACCGTAAGCGATTCAAGAAAAATGGCTTCCGATTCTGAATAGCGTTCTGCGTTGAGATATAGCCACCCCAGATTGATAAGGTTCTCCGAGAACGGTTTATTATAAGCGTCTGGATTCTTGCCAGCCAATCGCCGATAGATTTCTCTCGCTTCTGTCATATAGGATTCCGCTTCTGAAATACGTTCCATTTGGGAATACAAAAATCCCAGTCTGTTCTTCGTCCTGGCGATAAAGTCTTCGTACTCGCCCGGTTTTTCCGCATTCCGTTTCTGCAAGATTGTTAAGGCTTCCAGAAACGCCGCTTCCGCCTCGGAAAAACGCTGCTCCATCATGTTCCACATTCCAGATTCATACAGCTCTATTATATCAATTATCATTCTCTTTTCGGACCAAATGCATGCTCGACAGCCAAAAACTAATTTACATTTCCGTTGCCGGTTCAGTCTTTTACGATGCGATAGCCCAGCGCGTAAACCGCCTTGAGCGTTTCCATAGCGGTGTCGCGATCGTACTGTTTTTCGCTTTCCGGCAAGTCGGCATACGGAATCAGGCAGGGATTCTTTTTATTTACGTCATCCCGCTGAGGACCATAAGTCCAGCCGGCCTGGAAACGGCTCTTCGCCCAGTGATCGTGAGCGTTCTCCGCCAGCTTTTCCGTCAGTTCGTCAATTTCCGGCGGCAAAACCACCGTGGACGTTTCAACAGGTTTTGGAGTGTAGTCTTTCATAGTTAATTTCTTTTGTCTAAAGTTAACGTTTTTTGTCTGTCTGTTATTAATATAACGTATTTGAATCTGAAAAGCAACAGGGATGTTCAAATAAAGGTTAAAATAACCAGGGATGAATGGCGTTTCTGGCAACGGGCGGGATTAATGAATTATGAAAAAAAGGTCAAAAAAAAGTTGCCGCCCATTGTAAAAAATATTACCATGATTATAATTTTAAAAAAATCCAATACTTAATTAATTCCTCAAACAGAAAAAAATCATGTCATCTAGTACAACCAATAACAATTATACAGACTTTCTTTATCATTTCATAAACAATTCAAACGGCGTCCCCATTTATCCATATATTACAGCCGTAACAGGTCATCGGAGCTTCGCGCAGCCTGGTCAGGCAGAAGGCATTCCTGGATTTACAGAACAGGATATTAAAGAGGCGTTTAAGGCTCAGCTTCAGCCGATGGCAAAATTATGGAAGGACTCCTGCAACGGAACGGCGCCCTTTGTTCTCATGACCGGCATGTCAGACGGCGCGGATCAAATTGCAGCAGAGGCGGCATTGGAACTGGATTCTGATTTAAACATCAAAGTAGTCGCCGTCCTGCCGATGGAGGAAGACATCTACCTTAACACGATTGAAAACAAAACAAGATTCAATCAGTTGATGCAATCGGTAAGTTTTAAATTCACATTGCCGTTAACCCAGAACAATATCGGATTTGAGTCTGAATTGGCGCGCATTGGCGATGAAACTGAGTATCGCCGCAAGGAGCAGTACGCTATTTTAGCTCATTTTCTTGCTGTTCATTCTCATGTTTTGTTCGCATTTTGGGACGGAATTCCCTCAACCCATCTTGTTGGCGGAACTGCCGATACGGTGTTTTATAAACTCAACGGCAATACAGAAAGCCAAAATCATGGCGATTTGTTAACCTATAGCTCCGTTGGCCCTGTAGTTCACCTGCTCATTCCTCGAAACAATCAGACCAATCTGGATTATCCCCTTGATCCGAACCTGGACATGTCCTCTATTCCTGTCTTTTACTGGACGAGAAACAAAAAAAGAGAGCTTGAAAATAAGCTTAAAAAGCAGAACAGTAAGCAAAAACAAACCGCATCGGACTCTAATTCGGAAACGGATCAGCTTGAATCAAAATACAGCCAATGGTTTATCAATTGCGATCCGCTTGTTTCCGTTTCAAAGCTCAATTTTCGTAATGACTTGATGAATTCAGACCTCCGCTGCCAAACAGTCATAGCAGACCTAAAAGATTTCAAGGAAGTTTTGGCTAAAATTGGCGCATTGAACAAATACAGCGTCTCTCAGTTCCATTGTAATTCTTTTTTTGATTTTTTCCTTCCCAAAAATTACAGGTATAATTCCTTTCTGAAAAAATGCAAAACGGAATCATACTATTGGCTGTTTGATATTTCGGATAAACAGGACGACAAAGCGTTGCAAAATGAATTAAATAGCGCCGTTCCATTTTCCCGTCTTTTTGGCGAGTTGCGTCCTTGGGAAGATCGCAGCGCTCGAGTATTGGTCGAGCATTATGCCGTTGCTGATCAAATGGCGCTGAAATACCAGCATTACTCTGGGATTATAGCGCTTCTGTATTCATCTGTTTTTGCCACTTTAACCGCTGTTATAGGAATATTGGCTACATTCTGGGGCATCCGCATTTACGACTGGGCAAAAGGCCCTAATTCGCATTTCCATTTGGTTTGGACTTCCATCAATAAAATGGATAATGATTATGCGTTTTGGTGTCTGCCCATATCATCATGGTCATATATTGCCTTGTCAATTTCTTTGATCGTTTTATACGTCGTTGCCAAATGTTTAAAATACCATTATCGCTATCACCGCTTCCGCGCCGTTGCAGAAGCGCTGAGAATTCAAATATTCTGGCGTATTGCAGGAATGCGCGATTGCGTTTCTGGATACTATCGTTCCCATCAAATTCCAGAAACAGAATGGATTCGCGCAGCTGTCAACGGTTTGGACGTATTCCTGCCTAATCCTTTAGAAACAAACTTTGCTGCTTCACCGATGGAAAGAATTCAATTTGTAAAAAATGCCTGGGTGTCAGGGCAAAGGCGATATTTCATCAATGGTAAAAATAAAAGATTAAATAATCTCAATAAAGCATCCCTTTTAACACATCCCGGAATGTACATCTTCCTTGCGGTTCTCTTTTTCTGCTTGCAGCTTAAAGGAGATATTGTCAGATTATTTTACTCTGTTCTTCGTGACTGTTTAGAGTTTGCATACGGACCAGAAAAAATTAAAGAATATTATCCTGTCGACCAGCCCGATTGGGCAATTTGGATATTTGTCATTCTTGGGATTATCATGTCAGCAATTTCCGGTTTGATAATTTTCCAAACGCTGCAATTAAAATTCAAACGGTATAAAGCAGAAGCTAAACGTTTTGAGCAGGTGCTATTTCCGTTTGACCGAGCGTCCTTATTGCTTAATTCCTCACAGCCTGTCGACAACCAACAAAAGATTCTGCGTCAACTCGGAACGGAAGCGATTTCAGAAAATATCAACTGGCTGCTTACCGTTGGCGAACAGGATTTAACGCTGCCGCGATAATCCATCTCCCTTCCGGTTTGCTGCAAAATCGGGATTCAGATTATATTGCTTCGCCTAAAACGCGAAGCAATAACCTGTTACATCAAAACGTCGGCAAGTCGTCCGGCGGGGAATCCGGAGCCGTTGGCAGAGGCGTTTCCACCCCGGGAAGCTTGCTGCGTTCTTCCTCAATTTGACGATTGGTTTCTATTGCGTCAAAGTTGAGCATTAACACGTCCTTGTTCGGATCAAGGCGGGACGATGCCGCCAGGATGTCGATTTTCTCGTCGTTGGACATGCCAATCGTCTGATTCTCTTTGACGTCCTCCGGGTGCGTCAGATAAAAATGAGCGAAGTTGAACAAATGTTCATACACCCATTGAGGGCTTTGCCCCTGCCCGGTCGTTTCCAGTTCTTTCACTCCAAACGCTTCCAGACCGCGCGTCGTCATGATAAACTGATTGTTATTGCGCGACGCTACAGGCAGAAACGAAACCCAAAGTTCAATCGGCAGCGCATCGCGAGACGCTCCCAATGAATGAGAGACAAATTCTTTTGGGCTGTGAACGCAGCCGGGCGCGCCCTGATTGTCCGCTTTGCCGCCTGTCCAGAGAACGCCCAGGGGAGAAATCCCTGAATTGACGCAAACGGCAGACGTTAACTGCGTCAGGCGCAACGCGACGTCGACCGCGCCGGCGGATTCATCCAGAACTCCGGCAATAATATGACTGGAATGCTTTTGGATTTCCAGAGCCGCCTCCGGCCAATGCCATGCCAGCGAACACGGAGCGCGCAGCAGTTCCGTCGGAATCTTTCCCTCGAAAAGCGTTACAGCATACGTTGCGCTGCCGCTGCGAAACGTGAGCTTGTTCGCCTCAAACGTCAGTTTGTCAATCGGCTGGACGCTGCAGAAATCTGTTAAATAGTCAACCAGTTCATCGATAACAGGAAAACGATTGTCTGTAACGGCAATGATGGCAGTTTGTATCTGGGACATAAAAACAAATAATCAAAAAAAGAAACTGAATGAGAATCCCTTGTATGGAATCCGACAGAAACGTGAAAATCAGACGTCCGACTCCAAATCTTCTGATGCGGAGTCTTTCAATTCCCATGGAGGCGTCAAATTGAACTCCGCCAGAACCTCGCGTTCAGCCGCGCGCATTTCCGCTTCGTCTTCAGGCGTTAAATCGTCAAAACCGATAATATGCAGAGTCCCGTGAACGGCGTACAGAACCAGCTCGTTTTCCTGTTCCCAGCCGTACTTTTTCGACCACTCGCTGGCAACCGCCGGACAGACAAGAACTTCGCCTTCAATGGAATCGTCTGTTTCTTCCAAAAGAAAACTCAACACGTCAGCAGGATAATCGTGTCCTAAATGACGCGCGTTAACCTGCTGCATTTCTTCCGGGTCAAGAATGGCAACGTCCATTACCGCGTTGACAACGCCGTGAATTTTTAATGCAGTTTCAACGGCGTCATGAATCAACGACTCGTTTACCGGATATTCGTCCTGTTGATTGGTTATGGTTATTGAATACATTATTCCAGAGAATAATCCAACTACTTATTATATGCCTTTTGCAAATCTTTAGCGCGCTCGGTAATATCCTTGGAATAGTTTTCGTTTCGAACTTTTTTGACAATTTCCAGGACCATTTCTTTATTGCTGCCGGCAGAAAGCATCTTTTCACACAAACCCAGCAGTTCGTTAGCCGCTTTAATGCGTTCCAAAACCTTCAGTTCCTTCAGAAGCAATAAATACGCTTCGAGCTTCAACTCGTTTTTATCAACGTCAAACTCTTTTGCAACGCTGTCCACCAAATCCAACGTCTGATCTTTATCCTTCAACTGAGCCATTGTTTGCATAAACGTCATGTACAACGCATAGCGAAGATTTGGCTCTATAGAAGAACTGTCCTGCATTTTATCAACAAATTCGCGGATTTTAGCTTTCTTCTGATCGTCAGTCAAACCTTTGAGACGTTTTTCGATTATCGTTTCCGCTTCCGCAACCTTCGCTTTCCATTGCGACTCTTCCGGAACGGAATAAATGATTATCATCTTGAAAAGTTTGGCAAACTCTGGCGTTTTCATTGCTTCTGCAAAATCAGCGGGCAATGCGTACATGACCAAATTCGATTGCGATGCGCCCTGCTCAGTCGCCCAAAACAGCAATTTTTCAGGATCGGCAATAATCAATTCGGTCAGACGCTTGAAAATCGCAAGCTGATTGACTTTCGGCGCATCCCACGTCCAAAGAGAGACTTCTCCCCTGGTATTTTGAATTAGCAGATATTTGTCCGCCAGAATCTGAGCGTACTTGACTTTTTGTTCTACAAAGCCTTTTTTGACAAGCTGGTTATTTTTCCAATCCCAAACGCCGACATGACCGTCTTCCCAAAAGATATACAGCTTTTGACCCGTAGAGTCAAATCGCATATTGATTACCGGCGAACTCGACTCTCTGGCAGAGAACTCGTGCGTCAATTTTTGAAGTTTGTAAATGTCAGATTCTGTTACTATCGAAGATTCATCCATATTCCAGACAAACGCCTCGCCCTGAGAGTTGCCCGTTGCAAGGTATTTGTCAGACTGAAACTCCATAGCCGTTGGAACGACGGACGGTTTAATCACCTTAAAGATTTTTTTGACGTCGGCGTTCTCTTTTTTACTTGCTTCAATATTGTCTTTTACCCAAACCGGAACTGGAACTTCAGAATCTGACGGATAGAACCGCAAAAAGTCTTCGCCCGATTCAACATTGATAATATGAATCAAGCCGTCCGTCATGGAAACAGCCAGCCACCCGGCGTTGGCCTTTTGAGGCGGCGCAATCTGAAGAATTTGATACCTTTCAAACTTGACAAACGCGTTGTCCTTGGAATCCGTTTCCGTTTTGCGCTGACCATTGGCGTCATAACGGAAAATAAACGATTTCGGCAGCGCGTATTCTTTAAGACTGGCAACGGGTTGAGAAGACAACTCATCTGAAACAAGATCCAATTCGTAAGCTCTCAATTTTTGCCTGCTCGGATTGACAGCCAAAAAGTACATTTGCTCGTCTGAAGTCTCTCTGCAATCGGCAAAAATACCGACGGAAGACGGCGGGACAAGCGTCAGAGCTTCAGCCCCGGTTGCAATATTGACAACAGACGTTTTGCCAGAATCCGGAGAGCCAACCAACAAATGAGCGCTGTCCGTCGATTGATTTATGGCGTTTACTGTTGGCTCGCCCTTGACGCCGTCCTGAAAGAGCAAAAACGGCTCAATCGGCTTTGCCTGAATTTGATCGTAGACCTTGACTTGTCCCGGCGTTTGAGCCAGCTGAGTAAAGTCAACAGGCGCGTCCGTTCCTTCTCCAGCCGCGTTCTCGGGAGTTTCGGCTTCAGTGTCCGCCTTCTTTGTTCCAGCGTCCGAAGCGGGCAGCTCCGGAACGACGGGAGCGTCTCCCACCGGAGGCGGAAGTTCAAAGTCTGAATTTTGCGTATCTTCAGCTGCTTTATCTTTCTTTTTGTCTCCCTTATGACGATTTTTATCCGGTTTAGGACGTTCAGGCTTTGAAGGCTGCTGCGCTTGCGGTTGAGGCGCCTGCGTCAGCTGCGCCTGCTGCTTGAAGAATTCGCTTTGGCTGTAATCGTTGGGATCGTACTCCTCTTCTTCGGTCTTTGAAGAAGTAGTAATCAAAATCAAACCGATAACAACCGCCGCGGCAGCAGCAACAACTCCAGCGATTACGCCAACGTTGTTCTTCTTTTTGGAACCCGCTCGTTTACCGCCGGAATAAGACGATGTCGACGCGCCTTTGCCGGACTTCTCTCGAGAGCTTTTCTCTGATGAGCCGAATTTCTTTTTGGAGGAAGACGACAAACCGAGGTCTACGCCCAAAAGAGAACCTTCAGGGGCGTTGATTGGAGGAGGCGCAAGATTCACTGACGACTGACCGCCAATAAAAGAACCCTGCGGCGGCTGCGCTCCGTTCCCTAAATTGACCATGCTCGACCCCGACGAGGAATCCAGCTCTGACTTTAATTTAGCGTCGTATTCAGCCTTTTTCTTTTTATCCAGAAGCGTTACTCGCGCCGCGGAAAGCTCGTTTAACAGTTTTTGAGATTGTTCTGAATATTTCCCCGCCTGAAACGTGCGAACATGCGCCATTTGACGGTCTGCCGCGTTGCTGATAACGTCGTCGTCAGACTCAAACAACGCCAAACCTAAAAGACGATAAAGGTTTGCGGGCTGTTCGCTAACGGGAATGCCAAGCCATATTCGATAGGGATCAAACTCGGAACTCATAAAGTCAAAATATTATCGCGTTTATTTATGTATCAATGTATGTTTACAAATTCTTTTCAGGCTTTGCCTGACAGAAGTTTATTTTTTTATTACGGGAGGCTTGTATTTTTCCCGAAAAAGAGAATATACATATTTCCCCCTTATTCTATATATTTTATTATAATATATAACGAACATTTTTCAAGGTGAATAGCCGTTTATAGCTAAAACTTTACGATTTTTTTAAAAATTAATGGTTCCAAGTTCCAGTCCTGACGATACGCAGAAACAAATATTTCAAATAAATCTATTAAAAAAGTTCGTTTCTGTAATTTTTAACGCTCTGAAAGCGACTTTTGGCGCAGAAGCCGCCGAACGTTATCTGAAAAACGACTTGGACGAATCCGGGACGACCGAAGGCGTTTCGGTTGACGTTTGTTCAGAGTCGGATGCGGCGGACAGAAAGAACTGGACGAACGCGCCCGATGCAGACGTTCCCGTTGACCTGTTTCGGGAGACCTACAACCGGATTTTCCCTCGAACCGTCCGACACGCTCTCGGAGAGTACTACACCCCGCCCTGGCTGGCAGACCGGATTCTCGACTCGGTCAACTATTGCCAGAACGGGTTTGAATCCATGCTTGACCCCTGCTGCGGCAGCGGCATTTTCCTCCTGCAAGGCCTCAAAAGAATCCTTCGCCGCGCAAGTCAACAAGGCGTCCCCGTTACCGCGCCGCTGATTGTCCAAAACCTGACAGGGCGCGATGTCAACCCGATTTCCGTTTTCGCCTGCAAAGCGAACCTGAGAATCAACGTCTATCGTCTGACGGGACTCGTCTTGCCGGACAGGCTGGAAAACGTCCAATGCTCCGACTTCCTCAAAGACGATATTAGTCAGTCTAACAGCTTAATTTCAGAACAGTTCGACGTCGCCGCCGGGAACCCGCCCTGGATCGCGTGGGACAACCTTTCCGCCGACTATCGCAAAGAAACGGAACTGTTATGGCGGCATTACAACCTCTTTCATCTGACCGGTTCAGCCGCTCGACACGGCGGGGCAAAAAAAGACCTCTCCGAGCTAATCTTTTACGCCTCTTGCGACCGGCTCAAACCAAACGGCAGAATCGGTTTCGTCCTTCCGAAAAGTCTGTTCTTTACTCTCGCCGCCGGGGGCTTTAGACGCTGGACGCTTCCCGACGGAGAACCGATAAAAATAGCGTCCGTTGAGGATTTTTCCCGACTCAATCTGTTCGGGACATCCGCCGCCAAAGCGTGCGTTGTAACAGCGTCAAAAGGCGCTAAAACGTCGTACCCTGTAAGATATACAGAATTATATCTTGAAAAGAGAACGTTACAAAATTGCAATGATTTTTCAAATGCGCCAAAGATGAAGGAAAACGCTTGTCAGGCGCAGCCGTCCGACCCGTCCGACCCGCTTTCCGTCTGGACGGTTTTCGAGCCTCAGACCCCATCGGTTTTACCGTCTCAAAGCGGCATAAAACGTGACGAATTACCGTATATCGCCCGTCTTGGAGCGAATTCCGGGGGAGCCAACGGCGTCTACTGGCTGACGGTTTTGGACGTCGTCGACCAGAGCCGGGTTCGCGTTCGAAATCTGGCTCAATGTTCCAAAAAGAACGTCCCCGAGGTGGAGGCGGTTATAGAATCCGCCCTGCTCTATCCGCTGGCGCGATGGAAGTCCGTCAGCAAAGGCGCACTCGACCTGGACGAGACGGTAATTCTGGTCGTTCAAGACCCGATAAAAAGAACCGGACTGAGTCGGGAACTGATGGAAACGAAGTACCCGCTCGCGCTGAACTATCTGCTCCAATTCGAGGACCTGCTAGCCAATCGGGCGGCTCAAAAGCGGTTCCAAAGCCGGGGCGAGTTCTATTCCATGTACAACGTCGGTCAGTACACGTTCTCGGACTGGAAATGCGTCTGGCGGCGCATGGACAGCCGAATTCGCGCAGCCGCCGTCGGTCCGCGCTCCGTCGCCGGACTGCCGCGGCGCCCTGTTTTCCCGCAGGAAACGTGCGTTTTCATTCCCGCTCAAAGCGAACCGGAAGCCTGCTATTTATCGGCGATTATGAACTCCAGCGCCGTCAACGCCCTCGCCTGCTCGACCAGCTGCGCCGGCGGCAAGAGCTTCGGCTCGCCCAACCTGCTCAACCGGATCCCGCTTGCTCAATTCGACGCGAACAACCCCGTCCACGCTCAACTCGCCGACCTCGGACGCCTTCTCTGCCAAACCCCGGACGACGAACGCATCCAAAAAGAAATCGACCGCTTGACCCCCGATGGCGGGGGAGCCAATCCGCGCTGCCGCGCGTAGCGCCAATACCCGCTCCCGTTGGTCGCTTTGATTATTGATAATACTATATGTTTTTCCCCTTACTAAAGTGTTTTAAGCCGCAAAGAACGCAAAGATCGCAAAGAAACTTTTAAAACTTCGCGGACATCCTCCGCTACTCCGCGGCTCCGCGTGAGGTTTTCCGGGGCGACGAGGCGCCGCTCCCAGTCCGTTTTTTCCGGGGGCTTACGCACCCCGGCTCACCAAAATCCGTGAACGGACTGACCCGCGCAAACGCTTGTACAAACTTACTGAAGGACCATCACATGCAAAACAACAATTCGAATCGTCGACAGTTCCTTTCCGCTTCCGCCGCCGCGGCGGGCGGTCTGATTTTGGGAGTTAACGTCTCGCAGGCGGAAGACGCCCCGGGCGTGAGCGAGCATCTGGACGAAGTCCTGGCTCTGGTCAACGTTCCGGTCGAAGGCTCTACGCCTTTGGAAAAGCAGGAATCCCTGCTGGCTCATTTCCGGAACCGAAACGTCGTTTCCGTCTACGAATTGAAAACGGATCGCAAGGCGGCAGATGCGGCGGCAACGACCAAAGTGTCAACTCCGTCAGACCTGGCGGCGCGGTCCAGCGCGTCAACCCGGAAGACGGCTCAACAGGCTCTGGAACACGTCTTTCCCGGTCAGCCCTCGTACGACCCGGTCTTTCGCGGCAAAGACGAAATCGACTGGGATACGAACCCGCACAAGGACATGGAGTGGATTTGGCAGTTCCACCGGTTCTACTGGCAACAGTCCCTCGCCATTGAATACGTCCGGACGGGCGACGAAAAGTTCGCTCAGGAATGGGCGTTTGAAATGCGTTCCTGGATCGCCCACATGCACAAGCCGGAAAACGCCTTCAAGCACCCTGGCTGGCGGTCGCTGGACACGGCTTCGCGAATGGCGGCATGGTCAACGACGCTCGAGTTCTTCCTAAAATCCCCGTCGCTCGACAGCCGACTGATGGTCGATATTATTTACTCGATGGACGTTCACTGCCAGAGAATCAAAGCCTGCTGTCTTGCCGCCCAAAATCGAGCGTCGCTGGGAAACTGGGACATTTACCACGTCGAAGGGCTTCTGTTAACCGCCGCCGCGCTGCCGGAACGAAAAACCAGCGCCGAGGAGCTGGTAATGGCAGCCAAACTCATGGCGTCGTTCCAGAGCAAAGTCCTGCTCTCCGACGGCGTGATTAACGAATACATTTCCAGCTATCACAAAGCCTATCCGACTCAGTTCGCCCGACTGGTTCGAATCTGCCGTCAGCTCAATCTGCCGGTCGAGTTCCCGCCGGAATTCATGGACAACCTGGAAAAGTCCATTAACGCGGTAGTCGTCTGGAGTCATCCCGACGGAACGTCTCCCGTCTTTGGAGACGCCTGGCCTGGCGAGAAGGACTCAAACCGAAAATGGATTAAGCCGTTCCTGCCGCTGTTTGACCGCCCTGACTGGCGCTATTTTGCCAGCAAAGGAAAAGAGGGCGCGCCGCCCGACTCGCGATTTCAGGAACTGCCCGCCGCCGGGTACTATACGCTCCGCTCGGACTGGTCGACGTCCGCCCGGTTTATTGTTGTAAAGAACTCCAATACAACCCGGTTCGGACACAATCAGGCGGACAACCTGTCCTTTGAACTGTCCGCGTTCGGAGAACGGCTCATGTCCGACAGCGGCTGTTACAACTACTCCGGCGAGCCGACCTGGCGTCAGTTCTTCCGATCCCCGATGGTTCATCAACTCGTAACGCTTGACAACAAACCGATTCGCTCCCGCGGTGAGAAACTCAGTCAGAAGTCCGTTCCCAACGCTGACGGCTCGCCGGGAATTGACTCCCTGACGCTGACAAACGAGCCGGTTGACGGGCTTCGTCACGAACGAACCTTTACCCTCGTCGACGGGCGGTTCTTTGTTCTGCTGGACGTCCTGTCCGGAACGGCGACCGGAGAGCTTCGCCAGCATTTTCAGCTCATGCCCGGCGAATGGCGCTGGAATCCCGAAACGTTCACCGCAACAACGCTCCATGACGGTCACGCCAATTTGATTCTCGCCGAGGCAAAACAGCCGAAAGTTTTCTTTACAGAGGAAGAAGGTTGGATTTCCAACAGGTACATGGAGAAAGAACGCCGTCCAGCATTCGCGTTCGTCCAAAAGAAAGACGCCGACACGGTCGTCTGCTACGCGACAGCGCTCATTCCCGTCCCCCCCGGCGAGAACCCTGTTGACGTCGAGACGTCAATTACTCTTGCCCCCAACCGCCAGATTGAAGTCAAAATCGGAAAAGAAATCTGGACGATATAAAGCTCCCGAGACAGAACCGCGCTAGCGGTTCAATATTTCCAGCCGTGGGTTTTAACCCACGGAACAGGGTACAAATCAAAAAGAACATCGTCAAACACGCTTTTTCTCTTGCTCCCGTCTTTTGGGAGCGAGAGAAAAAGATACTGAAACGATTCAGCGCGAGCCAGAAAAAGCATTTATTCTACAGCGCCATGTTCTTTAAGCCAATCTACAAGTTCCTGATTTTTATCTTTAATTGCAAGATGCAAAATCGACATCCCGTCCTCGTCTTTTGCGTTAATATCCGCCCCCTGTTCAACCAGCCACTGAGCCATTTCCATAGTTTCATTGTAGACGGCGCGCTGCAACAGATCAGCGCTGTGTCGTTTGACATTCGCCCCCTGCTCAACCAGCCACTGAGCCAGTTCTAAAGAACCATTGCCAACAGCAGAATACAAATAATAATCAATATTTTCTTTGACGCCCAATCCCTGCCCAACCAGCCACTGAACCAGTTCCAAATTACCGCTGCTAACAGCACAGCCCAGAATTTCCCGGTTATTAGAGTCATTAACTTTAACATCCGCCCCATGTTCAACCAGCCATTGAACCACTTCAAGGTTGCCTTTTAAAGCTGCCAAATGCACGGCTGTATCTCCCCAACCGTATTTATCATTGACGTCCATTCCATGTTCAACCAAGAATTTAACCAATTCAATATTTCCGCTAAAAGCGGCTAGATGCAAGATCGTCATTCCTGATTCTTCTCTTGCATTCAGATCTGCGCCGTATGCAACCAGCCACAATACCTGTTCCCAAGAACCATCATAGGCTAAGTAATGCAGTGCGGTTTTGCCATAACGGCTTCTGTCATTTACTCTCGCTCCGCGTTCAACCAGCCATCGAACCATGTCCCAATCATCATGATAAACGGCAAGTTGCAAGAGAGTCCTTCCCGTTAAATCAGAAAAGACTTTTGTATTGACGCTCAAGCCAAAGTATTTCAGAATATCTTTAACCCGGTTCATATCGCCCTGCTCTGCAGCATCGAACAGAGAAAACATGAGGCTTATTCTTAAAAATAAAAGTATAAATAAAAACAGGACTATAAGAACTATAACAAGACTCCATTTCACAAAAGAATAAACGCCAAAAGCCGCACAATTTTGAATCTGCCCGACAACGCCAATATTGCTTTGAAACGTTGGTTCCAAAAGACTGACGCTGGATTTATTGTGTTCGTCTATTGAATTTGTTGTCAAAGATTGACCGTCCGATTTACAGAAGCTGACAGCAAACCATAAAAAAACAAGGAATACGCCAAAAACGATTATTCGATTCATTATTAGACAACTTTTATTAACGCAACATTTTAAACGGGGAGCATCTCGTAATTACTCATAATATACCGTCAAAATCATTTTTGTGCAAGAGGCGCCGGCATCTTTTTTTGCAACGAAAGCAACGAAAAAGACGAAGGCGGCAGAGGCGGCGAAGCGTTCCAACAAGGGGGGGCTGCGTCGTTTTGTTAAGCTTTAAGCTGGGTGCGTTCATAATTGGGGGGCGCCAGAAAGAAATGGTCGAGTCCGGCTCGCGGCAGTCCCTGCCGCACAAATACCCTTTGTCCCGTCGATAAACTGCGACGAAACCGAAGACGCTTCTGGATCGCGGACGTAAGTCCGCAAAAGGAAAATTCGCTTTGGCGGGCGACACGCCCGCGAACCGGGCTGAACAGAGTTTTTCTTTTACACCGCAAGTAGCCCGAGGACGGGCTAAATCCAGAGGAGATTTTCGCCTTCGTCAATTTGGCATGCACACTACGCGGCGATTTCTGTTTGCGGCAGAGACTGCCGCGAGCCGGCTGGTCGCAGCAGGCTTCCACGTTCCAGCAACTTTCATCGCTCCCTTCAGAGATGC
>JAFQXE010000013.1 GCA_017407125.1 Thermoguttaceae bacterium | reverse complement strand
TGAAATCGAAAAGGCGTATTATGGCGTTGACGACAAGCTGTGCCTGAGAAATAATGAGTATGCTAAAGTCACGTGGAAATATGACGAAAGGGGAAATAAATCAGAGGAGGCTTATTTTGACATTGATGGTAAACCCTGTCTACGCGAAGGCGGCAACGCTAAAGTTACGAGGAAATATGACGAAAGAGGGAATAAAACAGAGGAGGCTTATTTCGGCATTGATGGCAACCCCGTTTTGCGTGACGATGGCTACGCTAAAATCACGTGGAAATATGACGAAAGAGGGAATAATACAGAGGAGGCTTATTTTGGCATTGATGGTAAACCCTGTCTACGCGAAGGCGGCAACGCTAAAGTTACGAGGAAATATGACGAAAGAGGGAATAAAACAGAGGAGGCTTATTTCGGCATTGACGACCGGCCTTGTCTGAGAAAGGAAAGTTTTTCGAGAGTAACGACGAAATATGACGAACGAGGGAAAATAATCGAAGTCGCTTATTTCGGCATTGATGGTAAATCCTGCCTGCACAAAGATGGCTACGCTAAAGTTACTTTGAAATATGACGAACGAGGAAATCAAACCGATGCTGTTAGTTTCGACATTGACGATAACCCTTGTATAAACAAAAAAGGCTATTCTAAAGCTACGAATAAATATGACGAACGGGGGAATGTAATCGAAACTTTGTTTTTCGGCATCGATGGTTTGCCTTGTTTGAGCAACAATGGCATTGCTAAAATCAAGAAGAAATATGACGAACTGGGAAATCAAACCGAAGCAGCTTATTTTGATATTACTGACAAGCCATGCTTAAGCGTTAAAGGGATTGCCGGCGTCAAATCTCAATTTGACGAAAAAAAACAGGAAATTCGTCATGAATTCTTTGGTTTGGACGGCATGCCCTGCGCTCTCGGCGACGACGATCCATACACCGGTTGGGAGAAAACATATTATGAGAATGGCAAAATCGCAAAACAGACGTGGTTTTACCTAATCAAACCATACAAGGGAGTCCTTGGAAAAAAGATTAATGAATATGATAAACGTGGAAATAAAACTTCAATGTATTTTCTGGATATGGATGATAAACCGTGTCTTAACGACAGTGGCTATGCCGGAGTCAAATCTCAATACGACGAAAAGAATCAGGAAATTCGTCATGAATTCTTTGGTACGGACGGTAAGCCGTGCGCTCTCGGCGGCAACGACCCATACACCGGTTGGGAGAAAACATATTATGAGAATGGCATAATCGCAAAACAGACATGGTTTTACCTGATCAAACCAAACAAGGGCGTCCTTGGAAAATGGGTTAATGAATACGATGAACGTGGAAATAAAACTTCAATGTATTTTCTGGATATGGACGATAAACCGTGTCTTAACGATAATGGCTATGCCGGAGTCAAATCTCAATACGACGAAAAGAATCAGGAAATTCGTCATGAACTCTTTGGTATAGACGGCAAGCCGTGCACTCTTGGCAAAGATAACCCTTTCACTGGTTGGGAGAAGTCATATTACGAAAACGGAGCAATATCAAAAAAGACATTGTTTTGCACAGTCAAACCATACAAGGGCGTCCTTGGAAAATGGATTGAAGATTATGATGAGCATGGTAATATCACCATGACCTGTTGCATGGATATGAACGATCAGCCGTGTTTGTGCGATGGCGGCTACGCCGGAGTCAAATCTCAATACGACGAAAAGAATCAGGAAATTCGTCATGAATACTTTGGTATAGACGGCAAACCGTGCGCTCGTGACGACGAAGACGATCCATTAACTGGGTGGGAGAAAACATTTCATGAGAATGGCAAAATCGCAAAACAGACGTGGTTTTACCCAATCAAACCATACAAGGGCGTCCTTGGAAAATCAGTTGATGAATTTGATGAGTTTGGGAATAAAATCTCGACCTGTTTTCTGGATTTGAACGATCAGCCATGCTTGTGTAATGAAGGCTACGCTAAAGTTACAATGAAATATGAGAAATACGCCGCTTCTGGTTTTGTTTTAACTGAAATGGCTTATTTTGGAATTGATAATAAACCGTGTCTGTGTAAAATTGGCTTTGCTAAAATTACAATAGAATATGACAACAATGGAAATATTATAAAGAGAGCAATCTATGACGCTCAAGGTCAGAAGATCCCCCTTTAATAAACTTTTCATGAAGTTTCTCCTGAATCGGACGATGAGAGACAGGGAATCCAATCGGGCGATTTCTTCAAACTATATGAAGGTCTAACGGTCGATAACTTAGCTCCTTTTAACATAAAACGCTCAAATGAAACGGACGACGATCCGCTCGAAAGGCTCGTTCTGCGGGACAAAGAATTTCCCATAATTCTAATTCGTCCTGGAGCATTGGGCTGTTATTTAGAAATGGCGCCGCTTTCAAAAGAACAAGAACAGCTCGTTTTGGAAAAACTCAAAGAAGTTAAGAATGATTCAACGCCGTCCGAAAACGATTGATTTATTCTCCATATTAAAAATCAAAGGCTATTTAATTGCTGGGAATATTAACAGACAATTTTGAGCTTAACATAGTCAATCGGCAACCGCTCGGAGCGGTTTCCGATTGGAAGAGTGCAGCGCCCAAAAAGCATGTTTAAAGCAAAAACTTTGTTTTCTCCCCCGTGCGGCGCTCACCCTCGCGGGCGCCAAAAACCGCTCCCGTTGGTCGTTGTTCAATTTGGAGTAATTAAGAGTGAGGGGTGTGGAGTTAATTGATTCGGAATTTAGAATTCGGAATTGGCGCAAGCGCTCATCTTGACTACTCCCTGCTCCCTATTCCCTGCTCCCTATTCCCTGCTGTCTATTGCCTACTCCCTACTGCCTACTGCCTAATTATAAAAGATTCTCAAAAATTTTTTAAAAAATGGACGCTTATGTACATTCCCCCCTTGTATTTTCAATAAGAATGTTTTATAATTATATTTAGATGAAGAAGTTTTAGTTCTTTTTGGGCAAATGTACATTATTTTCTCAAGAGAGGTTATATCATGAAACGAGACGCAAATGCTTTGTCAGTCAAACGGGGTTTTACTCTGGTTGAACTGCTGGTTGTTATTGCCATTATCGGCGTTTTGGTTGGACTTCTGCTTCCGGCAGTGCAGTCGGCGCGAGAAGCGGGAAGAAATATGACTTGCCAAAACAACATCAAACAGATGGCTTTGGGTTGCAACAACTACGAAAATCAAAACAAGTGTTATCCCTGCGCGGTTAACTATACCGGCGCAACCGAATCCGCTATTAAACAGGAAGCCGCAAAGGCGTCAACAACAGCCAATCTGAGAGAAAACTGGATTATCAACATCATGCCGTTCATCGAACAGGCGCCTCTGTACGACTGGCTTCAAGAGAAAATCAGCGCTACTTCAACGTCTAGCTCTTCAGGATCCGGCAGAGGTCGAACGGGAACCACCACGACATCGAGCATAAACCTGGAAAACGCAGCTCTTAATGTGGAAGACACCGGGCATGACGTTAATATCAAAGCGTTCCAATGCCCATCTGATCCAAACGCCGGAGAAAAGTACTATCCAACATCTACATCTTCTACCACTGTCGGCTGGGGACGAACCTGTTACGCAGCCAACGCTGGTTTGGGGAAACTGTCAGATATGTACGATAATAAATACTGGCAGGATCGTTTCTACAGAGGCGTCATGGGACCAATGCGTTCCTGCACCAACGCTGACATCGTAGACGGAGCGGCTAACACAATTTTGGTATTGGAACTTCGCGCGGGCGTTAATGAAGACGACGTTCGCGGCACGTGGGCTATCGGTCCGGCGTCAGTTTGCGTTCATCATGGCTGGGGAAGCGAAGCCAACGGTCCCAATGCTGTATACAAAACAGGAACTGGAACAAATGCTCAATACGACGGCGACAAATTTAGCGCCTGTTCAAAAGTTACCGGTAAGATTCCCGCTGTCAAACTTGGTGAAATGAAAATGCCGTGTACGTCTGGCAACGACGTCATTCAGATGGCTTCTCGTTCAGCTCACCCGAGCTCTGTCAATGTCGCTTTTTGCGATGGAAGCGTTCATTCCATTTCCAACAGCATTCAAAAGTCGTCATTGGGAATTACAACTTCAAAACCAGATAATATTAACAAGTTGGGCGTTTGGGATTACCTCAACCTGTCCATGGACCGTCAGCCGCTGGGCGAAACGGGCTTTTAACCTGACCTGCGTTTAGCAGACATAAACAAACATAATTTAAGCGAATTTGTATTGGGGCGCTTCCCGCGTTGGGAGGCTGAGATGCACCCATTGAACCTGATCCGGGTAATGCCGGCGTAGGAAATTACGAGAGCTTTGTCTAACTTGCCTGTCAAGTTTGATCTGGCTTTTACAGACCGTTTCAGCCGCGCTCAACCGAGCGCGCTGAACGGGGTTTCTGCTCCGCAATTTCCTTCATTTTTAATGAAAGGAAGTTTTTTATGGCTCTTTCAGAGAACGTTATTTCTCGAGCAATTATTGAATCTTACAGCGCCAAGCTGTTGTCCCATCTGGAAGTCGACGTCGCGATGGTCGGCGGCGGGCCGTCTGCCTTGACCGCGGCGCGCATTCTCGCCAAACGCGGCAAGAAGGTTGCGGTTTTTGAGCGTCATCTGGCGCCCGGCGGCGGCGTTTGGGGCGGCGGAATGCTGTTTAACAACGTTGTCGTTCAGGACGACGTCCTTGACATTCTGGACGAAATCGGCGTTGGTCACAAACCGGTTGACAACGCGCCAGGATACAACACCGTCGATTCCGTCGAACTGGCAAGCGGGCTGATTTTCTCTGCCATCAAAGCCGGCGCCGTCGTCTTTAACTCCATGGCGGTGGAAGACGTCGTCTTCAAAGACGGACGCGTCAGCGGACTGGTTCTCAACTGGGGACCGGTTCAGAAGCTGGGCATGTTCGTCGACCCGTTGATGGTAACCGCCAAATGCGTCCTTGACGGTACAGGGCATCCGTGCGAGGTTATCAACCTGGCGACTCGCAAAGCCCAGATCAAGCTCGACACCCCGACCGGCGGCATTCTGGGAGAAAAGCCCATGTGGGCGGATTCCGGCGAAGTTTCCACAGTCGAAAACACCCGCGAGTATTTCCCCGGCCTGTTCGCCTCCGGCATGAGCGCCAACAACGTCATGGGCGGATACCGCATGGGTCCGATTTTCGGCGGCATGATCAAATCCGGCGTCAAAGCCGCTGACCTGATTACAAAGGCGCTGGAATCTAACTAAAAAGCAGGTGTTTTGCCCGACTAGGTATTTTTAAACACGAAAAACACGAAATAAGCGAAATTTACGAAAGATTTTTAGAATTAAAAATAATCGTAATTAAAAATTCTTTTAAAAGAATTTTTTTGTGTTTTTCGATCCTTTTCGTGTATTTCGTGTTTAAAATCCTAATTGCTAATTGACAATTGCTAATTGCTAATTCTCAGCAGTCCCACGGACCATAAACCGCCTTGACCGTCATGGACTCGTCGTTGGCGGTAAGGTAGTAAACCTTGAATTTCGCGCCGCCGTCGAAGACTTTGACGACTACGTGTCCGCCGATCTTGACGATTTCTTTCGCCCACGGCTGAGCGTTAATCTCCGCCTCGTCGCGGGACTGGTAAATCGTCGGGCAGATGAGCCGGTCGCCGTCGTAAAGCTCTCGCGAAAGCATAATCGGGACGGTTCTCTTGTTGACATGAGCGCGATCCCAGACGTTGTTAATGTAAACTTTCGCCTGAACTTCTTTGACGAATTCCGGACGCATGGCGTCAATGTACCCGTGGTGATTCGCCTTGCAGACGCTGACTTTGCCCGTCGTGCACCCAACGATCCCTTCCAGCCCGACGTCCGCGCCGTCGTTGTCGAGAACCGTCCCGCTGATGTCGCCGCCGGAGAAGAATCGGAACTTCCCGTACGACACCCGAATCGCGATGCTGAACAGGTTCTCGTTGGCGCCTTTCTTGTTGTTGCGCGGATACTTCACAAACAGATTCTCCGTCGGAACTTGAACGTCCGGGTTGAACTCGTCTTCCGGCTTGGGCGGTTCCAGACAGACGGCTCCGTTCCCGCAGACATTGAAAATCTGGAAGAGTCCTTTGTACTTTTCCGGGTCTTTTTTCAAGGCGATCTGATTCGCCCGCCCGACGACAAACGGCGTTCGCTTGAGTCCGTTCGCCTTTTCCTGATACTGAACGAACTTCACCCAGTTCGGGGTTTCGTATTGACGCCAGGCTGTAACAGGAGCGTCGTAGTCCGGATAAGAGCGGTCGAAAACCTCGTCAAAATGAATGTATTCCGCCACCTGCGCCAAGCCGGAAAGATGGTAGTCTTCCCCGCGGCCGGAGGTCATGCCGGCGTGGTACTTGTCGTTCCCGCCGCAATGGTCGTCGTGGAAATGCGAGCACATCATATAGTCGACGTGGTCGCCCGCCGGGTTGACCCGCTTGACGTACCGCGCCACCCATTCGCCTGCGCGGCGGCTGTTGTCCGGCAGAACAGTCGTTGTGCCAGGACTCGCCCAGTCGCCGGTGTCGAGCAGCATGGACGTCCCGTCCGGATAAATATGAAACGTCGATTCCGACGTACCCGTATAGATAAAGTGCAAGTCGAGTTCGCCTTCTTTCCAGCCCGCGTACGGCTTGCCGGTTTCCGGACTGTCCGACGGCGTCGGTTCGGGAACAGCGTCCTCAGCGTGACAGGTCTGGCTTGACCCCAGCTGAGAAACAACAAATGGCGCGGCAGCGCACTGTCCTAAAAACAGACGACGGGAAAGGGATTTGCGTTTTTTCATAATCGTTGACTCCTTATTCAAGTTGCAAGTTGCGAGAAAGTGAAAAGCAGACGCGAAGCGTTCAACTAGAACCGCGTTAGCGGTTCACTTTTATTAGCCGTGGGTTTTAACCCACGGAACAAAAGAACCAATAAAATAAACATCGTCAAATACTCTTTTTCTTTTGCCCTCCAATGGAGGGCAAAAGAAAAAGACACTGAAACGATCGCCAACTTCTCACTTCTAACTTCTAACTATTCTCAGCATTCCCACGGACCGTAAACGGCTTTAACAATCATGGACTCGTCGTTAGGGGTGAGGTAATAAACCTTGAACTTCGTTCCGCCGTCGAAGGCTTTGACGACAACGTGTCCGCCGAGCTTGACGATGTCTTTCGCCCACGGCTGAGCGTTCATCTGAGCCGGGTCTTTCGGTCCGTACCACGTTGGGCAGATCAACCGGTCGCCCTCGTACAGTTCTCGAGACGCCATAATGGGACTCGTCTTCATGTTGACGTGCCAGGAGTCCCAAACGTTTGTAACATAAACGCGCGCCTGAACTTCTTTGACAAATTCCGGACGCATGGCGTCGATGTAGCTGTGATGGTTCGTTTTGCAGACGTTGACTTTCCCGACGATTCTCCCGGTCATGGCTTCGTAGCCGATGTCGTTCCCGTCGTTGTCTGTTACAACGCCGCTGTAGTCGCCGGCGGTGAAGAACCGGAACTTCCCGTAAGAAAGACGGAACCCGATGCTGAACAGGTTCTCGTTCGCGCCGGGTCGGTCGTTGTGCGGGTACTTGAGGAACTGGTTTTCCGTCGGCAGCTGAATCTCCGGATTGAACTCGTCTTCCGGCTTCGGGGCTTCCGTACATACCGTTCCGTTTCCGCAGACGTTGAGAACCTGAAAGAGTCCCTTGAACTTGTCCGGGGCTTTTTTGAGAACAATCTGATTCCCGCGCCCGACGACAAACGGAGTTCGTTTCAGCCCGTTCTCCTTTTCCTGATACTGGACGAACTTGAGCCAGTTGCGAATTTCGCCCTGACGCATGGCGGTAACGGGCGCGGTGTAATCGGGATACGAGCGGTCAAAGACCTCGTCAAAATGAATGAACTCCGCCACCTGCGCCAAGCCGGAAAGATGGTAATCTTCCCCACGGCCGGACGTCATTTCAGCATGTTTGAAGTCGTGCCCGCAATGGTCAGAATGGAAATGCGAACACATCATGTAATCGACGTGGTCGCCCGCCGGGTTGACTTGCTTGATGTACCGCGCCACCCATTCCCCAGCGCGTTTGGTCTGATTGGGCAGGGCGGGAATGTCGCCTCGCGGGGGAAGATCGCCGGTGTCGATAAGAATCGACGTGCCGTCCGGGAAAATGTGATAGCACGATTCCGACCGCCCCGTATAGATGAAATGCAAGTCAAGATCGCCCTCTTTCCAGCCCGCGTACGGCTTGCCGGTTTCCGGACTGTCGGACGGCGTCGGCTCAGGAACGGCGTCTTCCGCCCGGCAAGACTCAACGCCTCCCAGCTGAGAAACAATAAACGGCGCAGCGGCGCACTGACCCAAAAACAGACGGCGGGAAAGGGATTTGCGTTTTTTCATTTTCGGTAACTCCTTGGCTATGGTATACAAATGAATCGTTTGTTTTCTTCTCATTTTACCCGGGACAAAATGAAAAGTCAAGAACGCGGCAAGGGAGATTCGGATTTTTAAAGAAAAAAGACAGACGCGAAGCGTTCATCTAGAACCGCGTTAGCGGTTCAATATTAATAGCCGTGGGTTTTAACCCACGGAACAAAAGAACCAATAAAATAAACATCGTCAAATACTCTTTTTCTTTTGCCCTCCAACGGAGGGCGAGAGAAAAAGACACTGAAACGATCGGGACTCCTCACTCCTAACTAACTTCTCCCCCGCCTCTTGCATTTAAATTTTATATCTGATATAATAATGTCAACCGTTCAGAAATGCGAGTAGGTCTTTCTGCGGTTGTCCTGCCAATTACGTTTCCTGACAAAAGGAGTCTGTCATGCGAATTCGATACGCTGTCATTGCCGTCTGCTTGTTAGTTCAGACGTCGTATATCATTTCCAACGCCGACGAACCCGCGCCGGCGGAGAACAAGAGTCTGTCTATAATCGAGGAATTTCAGGAAGCCGGCATGCCGGACGAGATTCTCTTTGTCCTTCGCAAGCCCAGCGTCGACGGCCACTGGTACGCCAACATCGGCTACTACGCTCAGAATCAGAACACGTACCCGCATCACCCCAACGGGGGCGGAAAGCTGTGCATCTACAACGTCAAGACGAAACAAGTCCGAACGATTTTCGAGCAGCCGACCGGCAGCATTCGCGACCCCCAGCTGCATTACGACGGCAAGAAAATCCTCTTTTCCTGCATTCCCAACGGGAAAAAGCATTACAGTCTGTTTGAAATCAACCTTGACGGCTCTGGGCTAAAGCAGCTCACCGGCGTTGGGGAAGACGTCAACCCGGCGCAGTCCGACGAGGCGATTTACTCGCCCCCCGGCTGGGACGACTACGAGCCGACGTATCTGCCGGACGACTCCATTGTTTTCGTGTCCACCCGCGCCAACCGTTACGTTCAATGCTGGAAAACGCAGGTCGGGACGATTCACAAATGCAACGCGGACGGGACGGACATCCGCCCGCTGTCGCCGAATCTGGAACAGGACAACACGCCCTGGGTTACTCACGACGGCAAAATCGCGTACATGCGCTGGGAGTACATCGACCGCTATCACATGGCGTTTCATCATCTCTGGTCTATGAACCCCGACGGAACGCGCCAGATGGTCATGTACGGCAACCAGATCGGGCACGGCACGATTCTGGACGTCAAGCCGGTTCCAAACTCCTCCAAAGTTATTGTTACATGGTCGCCGGGACACGGCATGAAAGAGCATTACGGCAAGATCGCCCTGATCGACCCGCGCTTGGGGCCGGACGACCCGCAGGGGGTTCAGTATATCAGCCTCGCCAACGAGCATACAGATCCGTGGGCGTTTGACGAAGACCATATCTTGGCGTCCAATAGAACCAAGGTCGTTCTGTTCCATCAGGACGGCAAACCGACGGAACTGTTTTCGCTCACGCCGGAACAGATCAAAGAGGGATACTGGATTGCCGAGCCGCGCCCCATCATGACGCGCGAGCGGGAAAGAATTATTTCCGACCAAACCAACCGGTCGCTGGACTACGGGACGCTGGCGCTGGTCAACGTTTATCACGGCAGAAAGATGCAGGGCGTCAAGCCGGGAACGATTACCAAGCTTCGCATTTACGAGGCGCTGCCCAAGCCGATTAACTACACAGGCGCGATGGCGGAGATGTCGGCAGGCGGCACGTTCTCCGTCGAAAAGTTTCTGGGCGAAGTCCCCGTTTCTCCCGACGGAAGCGCGTATTTCAAACTCCCCGCGCTGAAAAGCTGCCTGTTTTTGGCGGTTGACGCGGACGGAAAATGCGTAAAGCGAATGCACTCGTTTACGTCCGTCATGCCGGGCGAAAACACAACCTGTATCGGCTGTCACGAATTCCGAACCGACACGCCGACGGCGGAAGACCGGGACAAGCTGTTTAAGATCATGCGCCGTCCGCCAGACGAACCCGTTCGCCCGGAGGGAATTCCCGAGTTCTTCGACTACGCCCGGGACATTCAGCCGATTCTGGACAAGTACTGCCTGGAATGTCATAACCCGGACAGGGAAGACGGCGGATTCAACGTCTCCGGACACTGGGGACCGCTGTACTCGATTGGTTATTTCAATATGTCGATTCGACGCATGTTCGCCGACAACCGCAACATAACTCCGTATGCAGAAAACACGCCCACCAACTTCGAGCCGTACCGAATCGGCACCGGCTGCAGTACCCTGCTGCAAATCATCGAAAAAGGACACCCCGGCGTCCAGATGGGCTGGATTCGTCAAACCGGGCAGCAGTACGAAGGGAAATTCCTCACCGCCGGCCCCGGCCCGATTGCGATGTCGGAACAGGAACTCAACCTGATTAAATACTGGATTGACGCCGGCGCGCCCAACGCGGCAACGTACTGCGTCAACTGCTGGGGCACGATCGGCTGCAACGACAACACCGTCAACCTGAAGCAGGATTTCCAGTGGGAAGAGGGCAGGGCGATGCACGAAGCCATTCAGCGCCGCTGTTACGAATGTCACGCCAAGACCCCGCAGGAAAAGAAGATCGGGCATTTCTCCCCGGCGTTTAATTACGAGAAATACTATCCCGCCAGCAAGTACCAAAACAACATGTACGTGCCGTTTTCCATGTCCATGGACGGCGGACGGTTTAACCGTCACATCGTCTTTGACCTGTCGTATCCGGAACAGTCGAAAGTCCTCCGCGCTCCGCTGTCGAGGGACGCCGGGGGAACGGGCATCTGCCAGGCGCGATCCGGCAAATCGGTTTTTGAGAGCAAAGACGACCCGGACTATCAAAAAATTCTGGCGGGTATTGAACGCGGTCGAAAGTACATTTTAGAGGAAAGCAACCGCTATACGATGTGCTTCAAGTCCGACAACAACGGGGCGGACTGCCCGGTTCGATTCGTCCCGCGGCGCGACTACGTCCGCGAGATGATTCGTTACGGCGTCCTCCCACCGACTCACGACTTCAACGCCCCGCTTAACCCGTTCGACCTCGACCAGCGATACTGGGACACGTTTGACTATAAGCCAGAATAATGCTAGGCGTCGCTCTCCTTTTTTAACACGAAACACACGAAATAAGCGAAAAAGACGAAAGAGTTTTAAATCCTTTTCGTTTATTTCGTTCTTTTCGTGTTTTTCGTGTTTAAAAAACTATGGCGGCAGAGGACTGCCGCGATCCGGGAATTCCTAATTATCTCAGCATTCCCACGGTCCGTAGACCGCTTTAACAATCATGGACTCGTCTTTGGGTTCCAGGTAGTAGACCTTGAACTTCGTTCCGCCGTCGTAAGCTTTGACGACCACGTGTCCGCCGACTTTGACAATGTCTTTTTGCCATGGCGCGGATTTGAACGCGTCCGGATTGTAGACGTCGTAGCAGGTCGGGCAGACGATTCTGTCGCCGGGATACAGGCTGCGGGACGTCATGATTCTCATGGTCTTGTCGTTGACGTGTCCTTTGTGCCAGACGTTGTTGATATACACTTTCGCCTGAACCGCCTGGACGAACCCGGCGCGCATGGCGTTGGTTGACGCGTGATGGTTGGCTTTGCAGACGTGGACTTTCCCGACCGTTTTCCCAACGAGGACTTCAATGCCGACGTCGCGTCCTTTTTCGTCAAGAACGGCGCCGCTGATGTCGCCGCCGGTATAGAATCGAAACTTCCCGTAGGACAGCCGGAACCCGAGGCTGAGCGGGTTCTCGTTTGTTCCGGACTTCAAGTTTTCCGGGTTCTTTATAAACACGTTGTCCGTCGGCAGAGCGACGTCCGGGTTGAACTCGTCTTCCGGCTTCGGGGCTTCCAGACAGATCGCGCCGTTACCGCAGACGTTGAGAATCTGGAACTGACCTTTGTACTTCTCCGGCGATTTTTTCAGAACAATCTGGTTCCCCCGCCCGACGATAAACGGGGTTCGTTTCAGCCCGTTCGCCTTTTCCTGATACTGGACGAACTTGAGCCAGTTCTGCGTCTCCCGCATTTTCATTGCTGTTACAGGAGCTTATAGTCCGGATAGGCGCGGTCAAAGACCTCGTCAAAATGGATGTATTCCGCAACCTGCGCCAAGCCGGAAAGGAAATAGTCGTCTCCGCGGCCAGACGTCTTCCCGGCGCTAAACGTGTCAACGCCGCAATGGTCAGAGTGGAAATGCGAACACATCATATAGTCGACGTGGTCGCCCGCCGGGTTGACCCGTTTAATATACCGGGCGATCCATTCTCCCGCTAAACGCGCCCCGTTGGGCAGAAACGGCGTTCGTTTCGCCGTCTGAACGTGGAACTCGCCGGCGTCGAGAAGCATGGACGTCCCGTCCGGGAAGATCTGAAAGCTCGATTCCGCCCGCCCGGTGTAGATGTAATGCAAATCGAGGTCGCCCTCTTTCCAGCCTGCGTACGGCTTACCGATTTCCGGACTGTCCGCCGGCGTCGGCGCAGGTACGGCGTCCTCAGCAAAACAGGCGCCGCCCGATCCTAACAGAGTAACAACAAACGGCGAGACAGCGCACTGTCCCAAAAACGAACGACGCGTCAGACTTTTTCTTTTCATGGCAGGATAGCAGGGTAGGGGGTTAAACTAAACTCAATCTAACAGAGATTGTACCACGACGAAAAGTTGATGTCAAGGGATTCTGTCGGAGTGCGGGAGCAAAGCTCCCGCTTTTCGGAAACGACGAGAACCAGGAAAACGCGATTCGCACCGAAAACGCTAGAACAACTGGTTCGCGGGCGTCTTCGCCCGCTTACATTTTTAACACGAAATACACGAAATAAGCGAAAAAGACGAAAGACTTTTTAAATCCTTTTCGTTTGTTTCGTTCTTTTTCGTATTTTTCGTGTTTAAAATAACTTTGGCGGCAGGGGACTGCCGCGATCCGGGCTACTCCCAAGAACCGCTTGACATCGATTCTCATTTCTGCTATGCTTAAATGAGAAATCAAACCGGGACGGGCGGTGCGTTTCGGCGGTTATTGCTTTATCGTATTATTTTAACTTGGAACAACAGGGGAGAAGATTCATGCTGACGGTACGTACAATGGAACAATCGGAACGGGAAGAAGTCGCGGCTCTGATTTACGATTCGACCAACGCCTGGTATTGGAAAAACAGGCGCTTTATCGCCTTTGGCGACGTGGCGGGAGCGCGGCAAATCGTCGATACGTACGAACTGCTCGACCCGGGCTGTACGCTGGTAGTTTACGACGACGTCCAGAAGCGCCTCGCCGGCAGCTGCTTTTATCACCCGCGCCCGACGCACGTCTCGCTGGGCATTCTCAATTCCCATCCGGACTACGCAGGGCAGGGCGCTGCCAAGATGCTGGCGGCTCGCATTGCCGAGATTGCAGCTGAGCAGAACAAGCCGCTGCGGCTGGTGTCCTCCGCGATGAATCTGGACTCGTTTTCCGTCTATTCCCGGATCGGGTTCGTCCCGACAGAGTTCTTTCAGGACACGGTTCTGACCGTTCCCGCCGACGGCGTCGCCATTCCGGTTCCAGACGGGTTCCAGCTTCGCAGCGCGGTATTGGGCGACGTCGACGCGATGGCGAATCTGGAAATGACGGTACAGGGCATCGACCGCCGACAGGATTTCCGTTACTTTATCGAGAACCAGCAAGGAATCTGGACGACGACCGTTCTGGAGCGTCTTTCCGACGGGAAAATTACGGGATTCCTCGCCGCTATCAATAACGACGGCACGACGACCGCCGGTCCCGGCTGCATGCTCAACGAGGACGCGGCGCTGGCGCTTATCGCCTACGAGCTCAATCGGACGCCCGGCAAAACGAGAATCGTCATCGTCCCGTCGCGGTTCTCTGCGGTGGTTCAGTTCCTCTACACTCTGGGCGCGAAAAACGTCGAAACGCACATTTCCCAATGCAAAGGCGAGTTCATTAAACCCAACGGCGTCGTTATTCCCTGCTTCCTGCCGGAAAGCGCGTAGGATGTTAGCCGTTAGCTATTAGCTGCTAGCTGTTAGCTTGATATTTCGAGATACTCAGCTAGCAGCTAGAAGCTAGAGGCTAGAAGCTTACCTTCCTTTTTCCCACTGTGACGGCTTTGGGAACAGTTCGGTCAAGACCTGTTCGACGTCGGGCGAAAAGGCGCGGTCGACGTGGTTGAACACCCGAATTCCGTCCGCGTTCATCTTTTGACGCAGTATCGCCGCCGACGGCCGCCGCGATTCCCGATACAGAATCTGCCGGCAGTTAAGCGGCGGTTCGTTAAACGGATAGAACTCGTTTTCATACAGAGAGTCGTCGACATAGGGCGAATCCGGCAGACCGTATTTGTTACACAGTTCCCGGAGCTTGGACTTCTCGTAGACGTGCGGCAGGTGCGTACAGAAATCGTAGAGCGTCTTTCCGTTGTCGTACAGAGCTTCAAAGGTCAGCTTTTTCTGCCGCGTCCATTCTCGAACCGGCTTCCAGTCCGCCAGTTTTTCCGGCGTCATTTCTCCCATCGTCCACGGACGGCGCAGGTCTGACAGAGCAATGGGGCGTATAAAATAGATGTCGTCCATCATCCAGACGAACGTTTCTGCAACGCGGTCGTCCGCCATCGCGACCAGCATCTTCTTCGCTCTGTCCTGACGAGGCAGACAAAGCCGCGCGTCGTAAACAGGGCAGGGCAGCCAGTTCCCAACGTACCATTCCGGACGATCGCCGACAAGCCAGACGTCGACGGGCTTCTCAAAGTTCGCGTCGACCGACCGGAGCGAGAATTTCAGCTCGTTCCCGCGCGCCATGCTTGCAATCCACGGATAAACCAGACAGGTTAGCTCAGACATTTTATTTTCCTTTCTGTTAGGGGAGAAGAATAGTCTTTTTTAATCTGAGCTATATTATCCGTTGAGTTGTTTTTTTGTCAAATAGAAAAGCGGTTTTTTCTGGGAGACGCTGGGAGAGGCTGGGATTATCTGGGAGACGCTGGGAAGAGAAAGGTTTCCCAGCAATTCCCAGCAGTTCCCCAGAAGCTCCCAGATATTTCGCAGCTATTGCGCCGCCGCCCGTCTGGATTTTTTCAAAATCTTTCGTATAATAGAATTCAACGTTAAAACTCCCAAAGATTGTTTTCCTATTACCCCAAAATAATCATGAACCGATTCCTGTTATTGCTGGCTGCGGCGTTGGCTGTCGTTTGTCAACCGAGTCTGAAAGCGGACGACGTCAAAAAGCCGAACGTTATTATTATTCTCGCAGACGACCTCGGGTACGGCGATTTGAGCTGTTACGGCGCGACCGTTATTCAGACGCCCAACATTGACTCGCTGGCAAGTCAGGGGATCCGATTTACGCAGGGCTTCGCAACCAATTCCACCTGTACGCCCAGCCGATACTCGCTCATAACAGGCAAATACTCGTTCCGTCGGGAAGGGGTTCAGATTCTGCCCGGCGACGCGCCGCTGTTGATCGAGCCGGGAACGCTCACTCTGCCAGAAATGTTCCGCAAGGCGGGATATACGACCGGGGTTGTCGGGAAATGGCATTTGGGGCTGGGACGCGGAAAGATCGACTGGAACGCCCACATCGCGCCGGGTCCGAACGAAGTTGGGTTCGACAGCGCGTTTATTATGGCGGCAACCGTCGACCGCACCCCGACGGTTTACATTCGCGACGGGAACGTCGTCAACCTCGACCCGTCCGACCCGCTGTATGTCGATTATAAAAAGAACTTCGACGGCGAGCCGACGTACGTTTCCAATCCGGAACTTGTAACAAAACAGAAATCTCTGCGCGGGCACAACAACAGCGTTCACAACGGGGTAGGGCGCATCGGATTCCAAAAGGGAGGCTGCGCCGCCCGCTGGGTAGACGAGACCATGGGCGAGGTTTTCAAGTCGGAAGCGGAGAAGTTTATTCGCCGCTCCGCCGCTGGCGACAAGCCGTTTTTCCTCTACTACGCTCTTCATCAGCCGCACGTTCCCCGTATGCCGGGCGAACGCTTTGCCGGCAAATCCCCGCTGGGCGTTCGCGGCGACGCCATTCTGGAAGCGGACTGGCAAGTCGGGGAAGTAATGCGTCTGCTGGACGAACTCCATCTGACGGAAAACACGATTGTTATCTTTACATCAGACAACGGCCCGGTTGTCAACGACGGCTATCTTGACCAGTCTATTGTCCTCAACGACAAGACCGGGCATAAACCGTCTGGAAACCTTCGCGGCGGGAAATACAGCCCCTATAACGGCGGATCGCAAGTCCCGTTTATCGTCTACTGGGCTGGCAGCAAGTCGTCCCTTCCAATGCGCGCTTTCGAGCGCGAGCGTTTGCAACAAAACGCTTTCGATGGCTGCGATGTTGAACTCTCGTCTCACGACGCGCCGGTTCTGTCGGGAACGTCCGATGCATTGGTTTGTCAAATGGACTTTCTCGCTTCTTTCGCCGCCATGCTGGGCGTTAAGAGCAAAGAACTGGCGTCTCTGGACAGCCAAAACGTCATGCCCGCTTTGTTGGGACTGTCCTCAGATGGAAGAAAGGAACTGATAGTCAACGGGAATACGCTCCGAACGCCGCGCTGGCATTACGTTTCCAACCAGCATTTTCCGTCCATAATGGACACGTCGTATCCAGAACTGTACGATTTGTCCGTCGACCCGGAAGAAAAAAACGACCTGTTAAGAAAGAATCCGTACTTGGCTAAAGAGCTGGGTCTGGAACTGAGATTCTTCCAGATTCGCGAAAACTTCCAGATTCGCGACAAGGACTGAGCATAGATATACGGTTCGTCCGTTCAGAGAAAAGCCTCACGCGAAGTTCGCAAAGTTCGCAAAGCTTTAAAATTAGAATTCCTTTCAGTCCTTTTCGTTCTTCGCGTGAGATTTTTGGAGACTAACGATAATCATAGAATTACTTTAAGACCATGTTTAAAACTTTTATCAACGCGATGTTATCCGGTATTGCAATCGGCATAGCGGGTACGGTCAATCTATCCGTTGGCGGCGGGCTGGCGGGCGCGACCCTGTTCGGATTCGGACTGTTTATAATCCTGTGCTTTCAGTTCAAACTCTATACCGGGGCGATTGGGTATCTTGTCAACCAGACCAAAGCGACGTTTTTCCCATACGTTGTTACGCTGATAACCATCTGGCTGGGCAACTTCACCGGGACGTTTCTGGACGGCTGGCTGATTCGCCATACGCGATTGGAAAAGATTCCTACCGCCGCCGCGGCTCTATGCGCCGTCAAAACGGGGGACACGCTGACGAGCATTTTTATCCTCTCGATTTTCTGCGGCTTGCTGATGTACATCGCCGTGGAGAGCTTTCGTCAAAAGCTGCCAGACCTGTTTCGCGCCATCATTGTTTTTCTGTGCGTTATTATCTTTATCCTGTCCGGGTTTGAACACTGCATTGCAAACATGTACTATTTCTGCGTCGCCGGCGAGATCAACCAGAAGACGCTGATTTACATTCTCGTCATGACAGCCGGGAACTCCGTCGGCGGCATGTTCCTGCCAACGATGGACAAGATCAGGAAAGAAAAAGAAGAATAAAAAAACCGCCCTTGTCCAGGACAAAGGCGGCTAACGAACAGAGAAGAAAAAACTACCGTTCGTTATCTACTTAGAAAATCAGAGCGGATGTTCGCGGCTATGCGGACGTGCGCTTTTTTTGCAATTCTTACTCAACGCCCCAACCGTCTTGATTGGGATTCTATCATTATTAACTTGAGCTTCAATGACGGTATGACAGATTCTGTCATACCTAAACCGCCTTTTTGGGGAAAATTTTTGAAATTTTTCAAAAAAGTTGGGTTTTCCAGAAAATTGAATAACAAACTTCTTTTATATAATATTAGACTGTTATATTTGCCTGTTTAATTCATTTAAATAAGCGCTAACTTTTGGTTGCTTTTCAGGAGTAACTTCTTTAAGAATGTTGTAATTATAAGGATTATCCTGGAACAGATTTACCCCGTGTCGAACTAGGTATCTCAAAACTTTCACATTATCATCCGCAGCGGCATTGGATATAAACACCGCAGCGATATTCGTAGATACAGACAGATCTGCTCCTGACTGAATTAATAATTTTGCATACTCGCCATAATTGTTATTCATGGAATAAAAAAATCCGGTACTTGCCATAGAATTGCATATTCCAATAACGTCCGGATCGGCGCCCGCCTGCAATAAAATCTTTGTGGCTTTCTTGTGTTTTCCCATTACAGCAAAAGCGAGCGGGGAATTATACGTATCAGCGTCCAGATAAAAGCTCTTATCGTGCAGCATTGCACAATCCGGATTGCGGAAAACTTTCAGCAATCTTTTTAAATATTTGTAGTTGTTTTTCTGGATAGCGTCTAAAAGTTCTATAGTATAGAAATTTCGTATTGCTTTGCTTCTATGAACGGCATCCGGATTTGGCAAGTGAAAATACGTTAATAAAAGCTCCAGCTGCTTTTTATCGTTCTTTTTCAGCGCTTTACAAAATTGTTCACAGTACCACAGTTCCAGCTCTTCATCAACAAACTCCCCTGTTGTTTTTTGAACGATAGAGCTAATATCGATACAGGAAAAGAGTTTCTTTTTATTATTAAAAGACAGCGTACAATCAATCAGCGAGGATAAAGCGTCCTTTTGTTTGAATGAAGAAATGACATAGAAGTCAATTTGTAATCCATCTGAGAACAGATGATTAAATAACGCGTTGTTGCTTAACCCTTCGCTAAATAAAACATCAAGACGATATTCCTGTGGAATGGTTTCCCATTTTATCCCGCTTTTTAATAATGGAATTAGAGGAAAGTTATTTTTAACTGCATAGTCCCAAACCAAAATTTTATGTCCGTTTGCCGACAATAAACCGTCTTTTTTCAAGCTCTTTAAAACCTGCTTGTTGTTTAATCCGTCAGTCAAGATGTAATTAAATCGATAACTATCAGGAAGGTCTTGCCATTTAGCTCCGCGCTCTATTAAAGGATCTATGGAAAGATGTTGAATAATTGCATAATCCAATACGGTTAAACCATAATTGTTTTTATGGTTGATATCAGCGCCTCGTTCAATAAACTTATCAATATAATCCACCTCAACGTTGCCATACAGATAATGCAACACAGTATTGCCGTCCATGTCAACAAGAGTGCAATCGGCATTTAATTCCAACAATCGATCAATACAGCAAGAATGCGTATGTACAGCGTACATTAAAGGCGTGCGACCATGCCGATCGCGTTGATTGGGATTAAATTGCTTTCTATCGATTTTTGAACAGCAATAAAACTGACCGATGGCGACCAGTTCATGAATTGAACAACGTTCATTACTCTTTGGGGCTGAGTCCAGTTTCCAAAAAATATCCATTATCTTTTGTCCTGGCGGAATAATAGCAGGGCTGTCTTCTGGAAAACCTAAATACGACACTCGGGAATTATTCATTTTCTTATAAATATATTGTGCAAAATCTATCGGGAAACTATCAGGACTTGATTTTAATTCTATCATTATTTGTTTGGGCTTCAATGACGGTATGACAGAATCTGTCATACCTAAACCGCCTTTTTGGGAAAAATTTTTGAAAAATTTTAAAATAGTTGGGTTTTCCGGAGAAAAATCAGCCAGAAGAGCAGGGCGGGAAAGGACGCAAAACGGCGGCAATCGGAGCGGAGCAGGGCGGCGGCGTTAAAATCCCTACAACCGTTAAAACCGCTAAAATCGCAACCCAAAACAACCCGTAAAACCCGTATAATCGGAATACCTTTCCTAAATTTCCTAAATTTTCAAAAATTTAGCCAACACTTTTAAAAACGTGTGCTAGAGTTTTGATAAAGTTTAACGGTTAGATAAAATGAGTAGACTTTACAGTCGAAAAGAACGCGATTTTGCGAAACGAAATCGGCGGAGCAGGGTAGTGCGCCCTCATCGGACCGCGGGTTTGGAAATGTATTTTGTAAAGGAAATTCGTCATGAACGACCTGAGAAAACTCCTGTTGAATATTTATCGTCAAACCAGTTTTGGGGCATCGTTGGAACATCAATCCAAAGAGGATACGGCGTATCTGTATCAATCGCAATACGGCAAATTTCATTTGACGGAAGCGATTCGACCGGGTCAAAAGCTGGAAGTTATTCCAACACAAGGGTTTAGACACGAACGTAAAGTTGACGGGAACAACTCTCGCGACGTCAATACGCTTACCGCCAGCGTTTCCAAAGAGGCCCTCTTTGACACATTTCTCAACCTGCTGGAGCCGCTGGGAAACGTCGTTGACGTCGTCCTGGAGTCCAGCCACAACATGCCGGAACTGAAAGGATGCAGAGAATTGTACCGTGAGTCTATTGACATGCCCGTTTTGTTGAGTATACTGTATCATTATGAAGATTTGCTGATCAACGACGGCTGTACGGGCATCGCGGTTCTCAATCGGCGGCGGCAGTCTGAAGTTCAGTTTGACGAACACAAACTGCTGGTCGTTTACGCACCCAAGCTCACGCCGTACGAGACTATATTAATTGACTCCTACGTTGACTGCAATGAAAAGATGAAAGTCATTACCCAGTCTGAACACGTTCACTGCTCAACCAATCGGTACGCAGAGCAGTTCGCCCATCTGCGGTACGAACTGGGAATTGACTAACAGTTATTTGGCGGTACGCTGGTACGCGAAAGGAACACGACATGAGAAAAGGCGCTGTTGTACGCAATACGCTCGAAACGCAAATCAGTCTGGAATGGAATCTGGACGGCGAAGGGCTGTCAACGATTTCGACCGGTCAGGGATTTTTGGATCACATGCTTACCCTGCTGGGGCGGCACTCGAATTCAGACCTGGTTATTAAAGCGACTGGAGATCTGTACGTCGACGCGCACCACACCACCGAAGACGTCGGCATCGCTCTGGGATCCGCGCTGAAAGAAGCGCTCGGCACGAAAGCCGGGATTCGCCGTTACGGCTGCTTTACTCTCCCGATGGACGAAACGCTTGTAACAGTCGCCGTCGACCTGGGCGGACGTCCGTTTTACGTCAGCAACGCGAAGTTCCCCACCCCGCGAGTCGGCGATTTCGACACGGAACTGGTTGACGATTTCTGGCAGGGATTTTCGACCGCCGCGATGTGCAACCTGCACGTCAAGCTGGAATACGGCCGCAACAGCCACCACATCGCCGAAGCGATTTTCAAGTGCGCCGCCCGAGCGCTGAGAATGGCGTGGGAAATTGACCCGAATCAAAAAGGCGTCCCGACGACAAAAGGCGTTCTGTAACGCCCTGATCCCTCGGACTTCATCCCTTCCTTCCCGTACTCGCGCATGTCTAATTTATCGGATACTCTGTTTGACAATCTGCCCTCTGGCGCCGTCGCGATAGGCAACTTCGACGGCGTCCACCTGGGGCACGCTCGCCTTATCGACCATCTGAAAAAGAAAGCGGAGCAAGTCGGCGGACCGTCAGTCGTCTTTACGTTCGACCCGCACCCGGCGGCTCTGTTACATCCGGAGAAAGCGCCGCGTCCTCTGACGTGGAAAAACCGAAAAGCGCGGCTGCTGTCGAATCTGGGCGTCGATATTATTCTGTTCTATCCGACCGATAAACAGCTGCTCGACCTGGACGCCAAAACGTTTTTCGACGAAATTCTCGTTAAGCGCATGCGAGTCAAAGCCCTCGTCGAAGGCGACAATTTCGTCTTTGGAAAAGACCGGCTCGGCGACGCGGAACATCTGCTTAAATGGACGCAGGAATGCGGAGTTGCTCTTGACGTCGTGCCGGGAGTCGAGTACAATGGAATGCGAGTTTCCAGCTCGTTTATCCGTTCGACAATCGCGGCGGGCGACGTCGATCTTGCCAACGCAATGCTGACAGCGCCGTATCGAATTCGCGGCATGGTCGTCCACGGCGACGCCCGGGGCAGAACGATCGGGTTCCCCACCGCCAACATCGAAGCGGTCGACGTCCTCCTTCCTGGAGAGGGCGCGTACGTCGCCGACGTCTTCCTGGCAAGCGTCAGCGACAGCGGCAAGCAAACGCGCAAGTTCCGCGCCATGGTTCATATTGGGAAAAACGTTACATTCAATCAGAACCTGCCCCGCGTCGAAGCGCATATTCTCGATTTCAACGAGGATATTTACGGCAAGGTGATTAAAGTCGATTTCCTGCACCGGATCCGCGGCGTGAAACGCTTCGAAACCGTCGACGATCTGAAAACGGAACTTTCAGCCGACGCTCAAATCGCCCGCGAATGGAAATAGCGTCACAATAAATCAATATAGACAATTGCTTCACGGAAGAAGAAAATGCCAAATCTGATACTGTTACTAATATTAGCGACAATAGCCGTTATCGTTATCGGCGTAGGATACCCCATCGTAAAGTATCTGGAATATTTAATAGGACAACAGCCCCAGAATGCAGGCGACGACGGGGAAGAAACGTATGCGGGAACAGGCGTTGGAGCTGGAGATTATAAACCCAGAGCCAGCATCATGACGCCGACCGAGATTAAATACTACGAAGATCTTTGCGACGCTCTGGATCGCGCCGGGTTGGAAGTGAGCGTCTGGCCGCAGGTCAACGTCTCTGCAATCATTGAAGCGAAAAGCGAAAACAGCAAAGAAAAGGCGCGGGCGTTCAATCGCATCTGCCGCAAGTCTGTCGACTATGTAATCGCCAACAAAGAAACGCAGGAGACGCTTGTCTGTATCGAGCTGGACGACTACACGCACAGTTGGAACAGCCGACAAGAGCGCGACGACTTTATCAACACAGCCTTCGACGACGTCGGCATTCCCCTGTTTCGAATCAAAGTCGAACGACATTACGACTTCTATGAGATCGTTTCGACAGTAAAACACATCTTGAAATGAAATAAAAAAATAGGATATAAAAAGGAGGCAAAAGAATGTTAAATCTGTTAGCGCAAGAAACTACCGAAGTTGTTATTCCGGAACCGTTAACAAATGTTGTGCATCAGTTGACAATGTTGATTTGCTTTGCTGCGGTAACCATACCTGTAATCATACTGATAATCCTGATTGCCACAGGCAAACTTTCAAAACTTCTGGAATCTATCAGAGGAGAGCAAAGTTCGGTATCGGATCTGGTTTCAAAATCTGATGGAGGAACTGAGAATTACAAACGGAAATCCTGCATCTTGACTCAGACCGAAAATGAATTCTACTCCCAGCTTTTCAACGCTCTGCATCAGGCTGGTCTGGACGTAATCGTTTGGCCGCAAGTCAACGTCTCATCTATTATCGAATCCGTAGGCAAGGATTCGCAGCAGCGGATGAAAGCGTTTAATCGCATCTGCAGAAAATCGGTTGACTATGTTATCGTGAACAAAAGAACGCGAGAGACGCTTGTCTGTATCGAGCTGGACGACTACACGCATAACCGAAACAGCCGCAAGGAACGCGACAACTTTATCAATTCCATTTTCAACAACGTTGGCATTCCCCTGCTGCGAATCAGAGCTGAACAAAATTACGACTTCAACGAAATCGTTTCAACGGTAAAACGAATGATGAAATAGGGCGATCTTCGGACGTTGCATAACGTCCGATTTGACGTCAAATAATTATTTGCCGGAATGTCCTTAAAAAGGCTCAAAAATAAGAAATAGCCTTGAAATCCCGGAACGAGCGCGAAATTTAAAAACCTGCCTGCGACCGAACATAAGATACATTATCGGACGTGTACGGGTGCTGTTCATAACCATCGGTTATAGAATCGGCTTTCGTGTACGTAAACTTGAACGTCTTACAGATAATGTTACATTATCCCATTAAGTACCTTGTTTTCAATGTCGATAATAGTTTTAGAGAGCGGTTGTCTGTTACAAAAATAACTCCCAAAAAACCAACGGACAACCCGAACAAAAAACCTATTATTAACCAAAAGAGGTGTACACAATGAGTAAAGTTTATTATCTGTATGGATTACCCCTTGAACGTGTATCAGACAACGTATTTCGACCACGTGCTAAAGGTCGACCCTCTGATACTGGTTCGTATGGTGAACGTACTGTTGTCCGCCGAATACCTGAAAGCCTCATCGATACCGTTGATAGACTGCTGACGGAATGCCGATCCAGTTGGGAGAGCATACGGGAAGGCGTTCTCAATGGCACGTATACTTCACCAGAAATCGACCTGGCAACATTGCAAATGCTACCCCGGGAGCCTTCCGCTGCAGCTGCAGCTTGTTCCCAGGGAATACCTGTAGGGGTATCATCTGACGGTTCCGGGGATACTGTAACAGAATCCCTAAAACAGTCTGGCAGCAATGAGGGTCATACTCCTTCAGACCCCGTAAATTCAGGCGTTATAACCCTTACAAAAAGCCAAAGAAAAAAGCAAAAATGGCAGCAAAAACGCCGTTAAAATCTTAATTATGTGGTATACTATAAGTGTTAAAAAAACACCATTTGGGAGCGTTCGCCAGCTAGCTGGCAGGCGTGAAAGCAACGCAGAACGCCTCCCGGTCGGCGCCTTCCGAACGGGAAACAACGCCTCGCGTGTTTCAACGTTCGGGAAGGCAACGCCGGGGAACGGTTCCCCGGCTCTTCATGCTGCCCGTTAGGTCGTCTTAATTCCTCTTGCGCTAGCCAACGCGCGAGGGCCCCGGGTGGCTAATTCATTAGCCATTTACTTGCCCGGGACGCGCCTTCTGTGTCCTCCCTCTAGTGGCTTTCGCTGGTGTCTTTAATCCGGCTTGTTTGCTCTTTTTAATCCTCCATCAATTTGACGGGGGGCGCCTCCTGCTCCTAACAGGTAAGGCGTCAGATAACTATAGGGGCTAATCAATCGGCGTACAGTGGCAGTGTACAGTAGGCTGTACAGCAGGCTGTACAGTGTTCTGAGCAGCGGCTTTTTCAGTGACAGTAGGCGGTACACCCTGCCCCCCCCCCTTGTCTTTATTTTGAATCGTGGTAGAATGTACGCTAGATTGTACGTTAATTGAGCTCCTTAAAACTATTATTTTGCGACTAAATACAGGATACATTATCGGACGTTGAAAGCAGAGCTTTTGGGGTGTGTTTGGAGTGTCTTTTGAAGCGCGACGGTTTGTCGTCGCTTTCATTACGATTACACTCAAAACTTCGATAATCTTCCTTCGTGCTGATTACGCTATGACTT
>JAFQXE010000054.1 GCA_017407125.1 Thermoguttaceae bacterium | reverse complement strand
GTAAGCGAGTTAGGAATTAGGTTTATATTGAAAGGCGGTAACGGAATGAGCGAAGCGAATGAAGTTACGCTTCAGCTAGAACCGCGTAGCGGTTCAATATTTATAGCCGTGGGTTTTAACCCACGGAAGGAGTTAGGAGTTTCGCAATAGAATAAGAATATTGAAAAGCGGGAGGAGACTCCCGCTTCTTTTTTTAACACGAAATACACGAACGAAACGAAAAAGACGAAAGATTTTTTAATCTCCTTTTCGTACATTTCGCTTATTTCGTGTTTTTCGTGTTTAAAAATCCAATGATGTGCAGTAGATTTCTCGCAACTCGCAACTCGCAACTTACCTTTATCTGAAACTCGATCAGCGACAACACGTCGCGGTCGAGGTCGACGCCGGGGGCGAGTTCCGTCAGCGTTACAACGCCGTCAATAAGGCGAAACGTCGCTCTTTCGGTAATATACATAACGTCCTGTTTCGTTTCTGCGGCGCGGCGTCCGCTAAAGGTGATCTGCTCGACGTCGCGGACGAATTTTTTGATCTTGCCTTCCTGAAGAATCTTTAATCGCCCGTCCTGGAAGTCGACTTTCAGACCGCCGGAGGTAAACGTCCCGCAGAAGACAACGCGTTTCGCGTTTTGCGTGATATTGATAAACCCTCCGCAGCCGGCGAGTTTCGATGAAAATTTACTCACGTTGACGTTGCCGAACCGGTCAAGTTGCGCCATTCCCAAAAACGCAATGTCCAGCCCGCCGCCGTCGTAGAAGTCAAACTGTTCCGGCTGGGTGAGAATGCAGTCTGGAAACGCCGCGGCGCCAAACGAGCCGCCCGAGGCGGGATAGCCGCCAATCGTGCCGGACTCCGTTGTCAGGACAAGGTCGGAAATCCCCTCGTCAGCCGCGACGGCGGAAATCTCTTCCGGCATCCCAATACCCAGATTGACAACCGCGCCGGGAACGAGTTCTTTCGCAGCCCGCTGAGCGATAAACCGGCGAACGTCAAACGAGTTGCGAGTTGCGAGTTGCGAGTTGCGAGAGTTTTGTCTACTGCCTACTGCCTCTTGCCTACTGTCTTTTAAGTTGCGAGCGGCGCTTCCGATAAACGCCGGATTGAAATCGAAGTCGTTTGTCATGCGGTGATTTTCCGGTTTGGCGACGACGACCGCGTCGACCAGACAGCCCGGGATTTTCACGCTGCGGGGGTCGAGCGGGGCGTCGGAAACGCGTTCGACCTGAACGAGAACTTTCCCGCCGGAATTTTTGGCGGCTTGCGCCATAGCCGTAACTTCCAGAGTAACCGGTTCGCGTTCCATCGAGCAGTTTCCTTTGGCGTCACAGGACGTCGCGCGCAGAAAAACGACATCGATGGGAAACGCCCTGTAGAGCAGATACGTCTTGCCGTCAATGGCGATTCGTTCGACGATCTCGCCCGCCTGACAGGCTTTTTCGTTGAGTTTTCCGCCTTGCAGTTCCGGGTCGACAAACGTGCCCAGTCCAACGTGCGTAACGTTGCCCGGCAAGCCCTGAGCGATGTCGCGGTACAGGTGAGAAATCACGCCTTGCGGGAGATTGTACCCGGCGATTTTGTTTTCCAGAATAAGCCGCTGCATGTCGGGAGCCATGGCAAAATGACTGGCGATAATTCGACTGACCAGCCCTTCCAGAGCCAGCCGGTTGATTCCGCAGCCCGGCGACGTCCCGTCTCCCTGACCGGCGCAATGCACGATCGTCAAGTCTCGCGGCTTGCCAGTCTGAAGAAACCTGTCACGCAGAGCGAGAATCAGTTCCTCCGGCTTCATCAGCCCGATAAACCCTTCGACAGCAACGGTCGCGCCGCTGGTAACGTATTTTTGAATAGCCGCTTGCGCGGAGATGATTTCCATAGCAGATCGTTCTCCCAGTTTTTTGATTCTTTCAGCGCGCGCCGCGCCAGAGCAGGGCGCCCTCGTGCCGGATTGACCAGATTTTGATTATATATAGAGCCAATGCATTGTCAAGGGGCGACGGCGCGGTGATTTGGAAACGGCGCCGCTGTCTTGACAAACGATTTTCGTCCCGGTATAATAATCGATAAATGGTTTAAATGCTAACAGTTCATTTATTTGGAAAGGAGCATAACTCATGAACAGGATTTTATCGTTATTCGTCTTGGCTGTGGCGTTGACGGCGGTGAGCTTTTCGAATCTCGCCGCTCAAGGAACCGAGACGCAGAAGCCGGATATTGTTATCGCGGATTTCGAGACTGACAATTTCGACGGCTGGAGCGCTGAAGGGAACGCGTTTCAACTTCGCAGCGCCGACGCTCTGTTTACCGGCGGGATGGGCGCGGTCTACGGCTTTCACGGACAAAAGCTGATCAATACGCTTGCCAGCGTCGAGAGCGACAACGGGACCGGGACGCTGACGTCCCCGGAATTCAAAATTGAACGGAAGTACATCACGTTTTTAATCGGCGGCGGGAATTTCCCCGGCGAAACAGGAATCGCTCTTTACGTGGACGGGAACAAGGTTGCCGAACAGACCGGCTTGTACAACGTTCCGCGTCAGGGCGACGAAGGACTCAAACTCCGTTTCTGGGACGTGACAGAATATCAGGGCAAAACCGCCAGGATTGTCATTTTCGACAAGAAAAGCAAAGTCAACTGGGCGCATATCAAAGTCGACTACATCTGCCAAACGGACGCAGCGCCGGATCTCACAGCCAACGTCATTTCCGTCGTTAAGGATTCTGCCCCCAAGACGTACGACCCCATGATTTTCGGGCATTTCATCGAGCATTTCCATCGTCAGGTTTACGGCGGGATTTTTGAACCCGGCTCTCCGTTGTCGGATGAAAAGGGTTTTAGAAAAGACGTTGTCGCGGCGCTGCGGGAAATCAAGGTTCCGATCGTCCGATGGCCCGGCGGATGCTTTGTTTCCGCCTACCATTGGAAGAAGGGCGTCGGTCCGAACCGTCAGCCGGCGTGGGACAAGGCGTGGCACGTTGAAGAGCCGAACACGTTCGGAACGGCAGAGTACGTACAGTGGTGCCGGCTTATCGGCGCGGAACCGTACATCTGCACAAACGCCGGGACGGGAACGTCGGAAGAGATGAGCGACTGGGTCGAGTACTGCAACCTCAACGTTGGGGAATACGGCAGGCTTCGTCAGGCGCACGGGTTCAAAGAGCCGTTCAACGTCAAGTACTGGAGCGTCGGCAACGAGAACTGGGGACGTCACGAAATGGGCGCCAAAACCGTCGGCGAATGGGGCGACTTCGTCCGGGAATCCGGCAAGCTCATGCTCAATACAGACCCTGACATTAAACTCTTTGCCGCCGCGCTGCCCAACGAGAACTGGACGCTGCCGCTGCTGGAAAAAGCCGGGTACATGCTGGACTACGTGTCCATTCATGGGTACTGGGACGGCCTGTCTTATAACAACAATCCGTCGCCGTATATGGACTGCATGATGAGAACGCAGAGTCCGGAATCGTCCATTCTCCGCACGATTGCCGTTCTGGACAAGACCAAAATGCGCGGACGCGTTTTTATCGCCTTTGACGAATGGAACCTTCGCGGCTGGCATCACCCCGGAATCGGCGCTGTTCATCCGCACATGGACGTACCGGCGCGTGACAAAAACGACATCAACTCCACCTATACGATGGCGGACGCGGTCTTTTCCGCCTGTTTCCTCAACTCCTGTCTGCGGCATTGCGACGACGTCAAAATTGCGTGCTTCTCGCCGATTGTCAACACCCGCGGCGCGCTGTACGTCTATCCGGAAGGGATTGTCAAGCGAACGACGTACCACGTTTTCTGGATGTACGTCAATTTGCTGGAAAAGAACGTTGTTCCGATTGAGATCAATTCCGAACCGTTGCTGTGGAACAATCAGCAAACGCCGAAACTCGACGTTGCTTTGAGCGTCAACGACGACAAGACGCGTTACGTCCTGGCGGTTGTCAACAAAGACCCGGAGAACGCGGCGGAAGTCAAGCTGAACTTCCTTTCCGGGATGAAAGAACTCCCGACGACACTGGAAGCGACTGTCCTGAGCGGCTCCTCTCCCGACGACTTCAACGACGTCGGCGCGGAGAATCGCGTCGTCCCGCAGAAGACGACTGTTGAAGTCAAAAACGGGAAAGTTGCGATCGCGCCGCACTCCGTTACGTTTATTGTAATTCCCATGAAATAGCGGCGTTATGTATACTCAGTCCGTTCACGGATTTTACGGATTAGACGGATTTACACCGATTGTGCAATTGTACTCCCCTTACTAAAGTTTTTTGGAAAGGGGAGTTTGAGGGGAAGAACCTTTTTTTCAAAAAAGGTTTTCCCCTCATAAACTAAACTTGAAAAAACTTCCCTAAAAGGGAGCCAGCTTGCTGGCGACCGAAAGTTTTTTCAAGGCGGCGAGGCGCCGCTCCCAGTCCGCGCTACCGCGCGCCCCCGATGGCGGGGGAGCCAGTCCGCGCTGCCGCGCGAGACGTATTAAAATCGCTCCCGTTGGTCGCTTATACTATTTACATATTTTATGACATCCTTAAAAACTCTCTGTGTTGCCGCGACAGCGGTTTTCTGTCTGGCGTCGGCGGTTTGGGCGGATCAGAAAAGCGATTACCCTGTAACGCCTGTCAAGTTTACGGACGTTCGCGTGTCGGACTGCTTCTGGCGTCCGCGGCTGGACGCTGCGCGCGACGTTACCATTCCAGACTGTTTCCAGAAATGCGAGCCGACGCGAATTCCGAACTTCGCCCGCGCCGCCGGCATGGAACAAGGTCCGTTCAAAGGCATTTACTATGACGATTCCGACGTGTACAAAATCATCGAAGGCGCGTCGTACGTTTTGGCTTTGGAGAAAAACGAAAAGCTGGATAAATACGTCGATTCCGTTATCGAAAAGATCGCCGGCGCTCAGGAGGAGGACGGGTATCTATACACAGCCAGAACGATTTATCTGAAGTATCCGCAGTACAAGCCGCTCTATACGCCTCCGGGAGCGGGGGAACGATGGTCGAAGCCGGTCGGGAACGAGCTGTACAACGCCGGGCATCTATACGAAGCCGCCGTCGCCCATTATCTTGCGACCGGAAAGCGGAACTTCCTCGACGTCGCGATTAAGCACGCCGATCTGATTTGTAACACGTTCGGCATCGACAAAAAGCAGAACTGGCCGCCGGAACATCAGGAAATCGAGATCGGGTTGGTTAAGCTCTATCGCGTTACAGGCGACAAAAAGTATCTCGATCAGGCGAAGTACTTTCTCGACCTGCGCGGACGTTCCGAAGGGAGAACGTTTCCCATGTACGGACGCCATTATCAGGATCATCAGCCGGTTGTCGAGCAGACGGAGGCGTTTGGACACGCCGTCCGCGCCGGGTACATGTATTCCGGAATGGCAGACGTTGCCGCCATGACCGGCGACGAATCGTACGTCAAGGCGATTAACGCCATCTGGAACAACGTCGTCGGGACAAAGCTGTATGTAACAGGCGGAGTCGGGTCAACCCGCCGCGGGGAAGCGTTTGAAGACAGCTACATCCTGCCCAACGACACCGCGTATTGCGAGACGTGCGCCAACATCGCCAACGTCTACTGGAACCACCGCATGTTCCTCTGGACGGGCGAAAGCAAATACCTCGACGTTCTGGAACGTTCGCTGTACAACAGCGTTCTGTCCGGAATCAATCTCGCCGGCGACCATTACTTTTATCCCAACGTTTTAGACGCTCCCAACGGGCGCGAGCGTTCCGCCTGGTTCGGCTGTTCCTGCTGCCCCAGCAACCTGTCACGGTTCCTGCCGTCCATGCCGGGCTACATGTACGCCGTGAAAGACGACTGCGTCTATATAAATTTGGCTCTCTAACAAAATCTGTGGGTAAAAATCCACAAAAAACAAAATAAAGGTGGACATTTTCTCAAATTGTTATATAATATTTTTTTTTGACAACAATAACAACAATAGGAGTCAATGTCCAATGATTAGTATATTCAAT
>JAFQXE010000012.1 GCA_017407125.1 Thermoguttaceae bacterium | reverse complement strand
GTGAGTTCTTCGTCTGCCAGTTTGCCGGTTCCGCGGGTGTCGACCAGAACGGAAACGGGTTCTGAAACGCCGATAGCGTAGGCGAGCTGAACTTCGCAGTGGTCAGCCAAGCCGGCGGCAACGATGTTTTTGGCGATGTAACGAGCCATGTACGCCGCAGAGCGGTCAACCTTCGTCGGGTCTTTTCCAGAGAACGCGCCGCCGCCGTGAGACGCCCAGCCGCCGTAGGTGTCGACAATGATTTTACGTCCTGTCAGACCGCAGTCGCCATGAGGTCCGCCAACGACAAATTTGCCGGTCGGGTTGATGTAATATTTGATGTCGCCCTTGTCCAGTTCAGCCGGCAGACACGGTTTAATAACATTCGGAATGACGAATTCGGCAATCTGCTTCTGGTCAACGGACGGGTCGTGCTGAGTTGAAACGACGACGGTGTCAATTCGAATCGGTTTGTTGTCTTCGAATTCAACCGTAACCTGAGATTTGCTATCCGGACGCAGCCAGTTGACTTCGCCCTTCTGACGGGCTTCGGTCAAACGGTTGGTGATTCGGTGAGCCAGAGCGATTGGCAGCGGCATGAGTTCCGGGGTGTCGTTGCAGGCGTATCCGAACATGAGTCCCTGGTCGCCAGCGCCGTCTTTACCGGCAGAGGTCGTTTGAGAACCGACAGCGCCGTTGCTGAACGTATAGACAACGTTCTTGCCAGCGGCGTCTGCATCGTTGACGCCCTGAGCGATGTCCGGGCTTTGCTTGTCCAGAGAGACCATGACAGCGCACGTGTCGCCGCAGATGCCCATCTGATCGTCAGTGTATCCAACTTCGTTGATGACCTTGCGAACGACGTCCGGGTAATTGATAACCGCTTTTGTGGTGATTTCGCCAGCGATAACCGCAACGCCGGTGGTAACCATGGTTTCGCACGCGACGCGGCTCATCGGGTCTTGTTCCAAGCAGGCGTCCAAAACGCCGTCAGAAATCTGGTCAGCCAACTTGTCGGGATGTCCCATACTGACAGCTTCAGAAGTAAACAGGTATCTGCCTTTTGCCATTTTAATTTCTCCTGTATAAGTAAGTGGTTAGTGGTTAGTAGTTAGTGGTAAGGGTTAGGGAATAAGCGGCAAGTTCAAGAAGAGCTTTGCATCCCAAAACTCACCGCATCGGTTTTTACTCTTCTTCTTTAATTTTTCCCAGCAAAGCCGAGAAATCCGTTGCCCATTTTGAGCCGGAACCAGAAGCCGTTCCGCCTTTGAGGTTGTCGGTTTTATTGTTGCGATATTTCTTCGCCAACGGCTTGGCTTCGAGGTCTTCCGGATTCTCCTTCTTTTTCTTATGTCCGGGATTGTCTTCTTCAGACTCGTCTTTGGCGGGAGGAGCAATCAAAGCCTTGATCGAAAGCCCAATTTTGCGCGCCAGCGGATCCATGGAAATAACCTGAACCTGGACTTCCTGACCGATTTTGACGATGTCGGAGACGTGACCAACGCGCTGATGAGCCAATTCGGAAATGTGAAGCAAACCTTCCACGCCCGGTTCCAGTTCGCAGAACGCGCCGAACTGCTCAACCTTGACGATTTTAGCCGTGCAAACCGTATTGACAGCGTACTTAACCGGCGCGGTTTCCCACGGACTTGCCATCGTTTCGCGGCGAGAGAAGCTCAGCTTGCCCTTGTCGTCCTTCTTAAGAAACATGACTTTAATCATGTCGCCCTCTTTGACGACTTCGTTGGGATCATTGATGTGTCCCCAGGAAAGGCGGCTGATGTGAACCAGACCTTCAACGCCGTGTCCGAGATCGACAAAGCATCCAAAGGGCATGATCTTGCGGACAACCGCGTCGAAAACGTCGCCCTCTTTCATCGTGGCGAGGAATTCCTTCTTTTCCGCTTCCTGCTGACGGAATTCGTACGCCTTGTGGCTGATAACCAGATTGCGCTTTTCCGGCTTCGCTTCCAGAACGACCGCCATCAGGTGGGTATTGATTAAGTCGTCGAAGTTGTCGCGATGATAAATGCTGACCTGTCCAGCCGGCATGAAAGCGCGAATATGAGCGACTTCGCATTCCAGACCGCCGGTGTTCTGACCGGTAACGGCGGCGTCGACAACCATTCCTTCCTGAACTTCCGACCAGTCGCCGATAATAGCCGCGGCGTAAGGCAGAGTAACTTCGTACAAGCCTTCCGCTTCGTTGAATCGAACGATAGAAACCTTGACTTTTGTTCCAATCGTCGGAACTTCGGTAAACTGACGCAGCGAGGCAACGCCTTGAGTGAAGTTGCCCAGGTCAAGAATGACGTCTTCACGAGAAATGCGTTGGACGGTTGCTTCGACTTTGTCGTCCTGTTCAAAAACGACGCCGGCTTTATTCAGGGAGTCGCCAGAGATAACAGAATCAAAACCGTTCGCTTCCGCCAAATCGCCCAGCGCGGCTTCGTATTCCGCTTGAAGTTCGTCTGACAACGGCATGCGAGCGTTGGGAACTGGAATCTTGGAAACCTTTCCCACCGGACCGGCGGCAAGAATCTGCTGCGCCTTGCTAACTCTCGGTTCTCGCTTATTCCCACGTCGATCGCGTCGATCGTCTTTGGATTCACCCTTCGATTCCGGTTTCTGTTCTGCGGGTTCTGATTTAACCTCGGCAACCGGTTCCGGTTTGACTTCAGCTACCGGTTCCGGCTTGACTTCAGCTACCGGCTCCGGCTTGACTTCCGGTTTCGGCTCGACGACTTCCGGCTTAACCTCAGCTACAGGTTCCGGCTTGACTTCCGGTTTCGCCTCAGCGACTTCCGGCTTAACCTCAGCTACGGGTTCCGGCTTGACTTCCGGTTTCGCCTCAGCGACTTCCGGCTTAACCTCAGCTACCGGTTCCGGCTTGACTTCCGGTTTCGCCTCGACGACTTCCGACTTAGCTTCAGCAACAGGCTCCGGCTTAGTTGGAACCGTAGGAGCAGGCGACGCTTCTTTCTTAACTTCAGCAACCTTTGCATTTTCTGCACGGAATGCCTCTAAGGCTCCCGGACGCTGAGTTCCAATTAAAATCTTTCGACGCGGCGGCGCTGGCTTAAGCGGCGCCGTTTCTGGCATAGGGGATGTTGTTTCCGGGGAATTTTCCGGCTTTTCCGCGCTCATGATAAACGCACCTCTAATTCTTTAAAATACTGGACGGTTCCGTCTGCAGCGTTCACGTTTGAGTCTGCAGCCAAAACGGAATTCGTCTGAAATCTACTATAAATATAATAAGGTATTCCTTGAAATTATACAAATAAATATCGTTTCGTCAATTCCCCTGACCGAAAAGTCGGCAAAATCGTGAGATTTTTGAGAAAAAAACTAAAAAAAGAGCCTTTCGTTATTTCCCCCAACGTTGTTTTAGGGTATAATAATTTAGAGATTGGAAAATGGATAATTGCGTTTGCGGTATCGTTTCAGGCTTTTTCTTAGATTATCCATTTTCATACAGACAACATTTTACGCCTATGCCATTCCAGTTTTATTGCCCTAATGGACATCTGCTTCAGGCAAATGAAAACCAAATCGGTCAAACTTGCGTTTGTCCGCATTGCCAGGTAGAAATTATTATTCCAGCTCCGGCTGGATATACTCCTGCTTCGCCTGCAACTCCCCCTGACGCGCCAACAACTCAGCCGCCAGTATCGGCTTTTACCGGGTTTAATCCCCAAGGTCAGACTGCGCCCTCTCCGATGAATCTGAATATCCAGAAAAAAAAGAAAAAATTCGATTTTGGGGCAGCCTCGCAAGAATCGGAAAACGCAGGTCAAAAACCCGCCCAAAAGATGAATATTGGCGATCCCGACGAGGACAGCAGGCTGCATTGCTTGTGTCCGACGGGACATTCGCTTGAAATCAATAGAGACATGATTGGCCAAAAGGCCATGTGTCCGTACTGTCAAAAGACGTTTGTTATTACACTCGAACGAACTGTAGAGTATATCAACAAAAAAAAACGCGCTGAAGAACTGGAAGATAAAAAAATGGCAAAATTCTGGTTTCAATGGGCAATTGTTGCCATTGTACTTGCCGTTATTTTTATTGTAGTAATGATTGTTCTAATCGCATCGCACTAAAAATTACCTGGCAAATTCAACATCAAACTTTTTGTTCCGAGCAACAATAATTGGAAAAAATGAAAAAAATTGTTTCATTCATGTATGCTGTTGTTTTTTTGATTATTGGCATTCTTAGCTGGAAGACATACACGATTTTTGACGAACATTTTTCCGCTGCTAAAAGACAACTGGAAGAAGCAAAGGAAAAAATCTCCCAGCTGGAAATCGCCAATCAAAAGTTGGAAATGGCAAACCTTTTTTTGAAAAAAACGCGCCGTCTGGCTGTCATTTCCGATATCGTCAAAGAGAATCAGGAAGGTTCTGACGCCGTCAAAACAACCTTTTCTTTTTCTGAAATTGACCTGTCGGACAATCCTATTGGAGAAAAACGCACATTTACCATCGATGGCGACGTCCTTTATATTGACACAATGGTAATCAAATTTGAAGACAGCTTTGTTGAGCAAGGCGACGTCTTAAAAGGCAGCGCTCTGTGTTTGTTTAATCGACTCTTTGGAGAAAAACAAAAGCCCGAAGAGGGATTCAGAATTGACGCCGAAGGGGAAACGCCCAAGCCGTACAAGCTGGATTCTCCAGATTCAACCGAGTTTGAAAAAACGCTTTGGGGGAATTTCTGGAAATTGGCTCAGGAACCGGAATTCGCTAAAAAAATGGGCGTTCGAGCCGCTCATGGCACAGCCCCATCAATGAAGTTACAAGAAGGGTCCACCTACAAACTCGAAATGCGAAATACCGGAGAATTAACGTTCCTTCAATAACATCATCAATTCATTTTGTAACAGATCGGGAGTTCGCGCTCCCGATTCGCTTATTATTACTCCACGTCCTATTATGAAAATTATCCTGCTGGGCTATCCCAATCGCGCGGGAATTGAAATGATTGCCCAGGATTTAACGCCTGAAATCTGCAAGGTTGCCGATGTTGTCTGTTCAGACTTTACCGGCGAAAAAAATCTGTCGCGTTACAAGGCTGACGCAGCTGTCGTTCTGGGCGGAGACGGCTCGATTTTTCGCGCTGTAAATCAGATGGGCGAAAAGCAGCGGCCGTTGATTGCCGTCAACCTCGGCAGGCTCGGCTTCCTGGCAGACGTTGCTCTGGAAGAACTCGTTCCTCTGCTTAAACTATTTGACGGGAAGCCGCTGCCGGTCGTCCCGCTGATGATGTATCAGTGCAGAATTCTCCGCAACGGCAGGGCGATTAAAACTGTTCAGGGCGTCAACGAAGCGGCGATTCTTAACGGCGCGCCGTTTTCTATTATGGAAATCAAGCTGTATGCCGACAGAACCGATTCGACAACCCGACAATCGCTGGCAGACGCCCCTGTCCCATTCGATCAGCGCTTTGAACTTGTTACAACGTACAGCTGCGACGGTCTGATTATTTCGACCCCCGTTGGATCGACGGCGCACAATCTCTCCGCCGGCGGACCGATTTTGCATAAAACGATGCAGGCGTTTGTCGTCTGCCCGATTTCCGCTCATACGCTAACTAATCGCCCTGTAGTTGACGACGCCAACCGCGTTTTTGTAATGGAGATCGTCAATCCAAATCCGGAAACGAGCGTCGTCGTCGACGGTCAAATTCTGGACAGGCTGGAACCGGGCGATCAGGTGGAGATTCGGAAATCCCATTTGAGCGTACAGCTTGTCGCTGCGCCAAATAAGAGCTATTACCAAACGCTCAGAGAAAAACTCGGCTGGAGCGGACAGCCTATTTACCGAGTTCGAAATTAGACGCGGATCAGCCCGGCGCTTGACAGTCCCCTGCCGTCGGCGAGGGGCCGAAAATCTCCTGAACGCGCTAATCCCTCCGCCCCGCTGGTTCGCGGGCGTCTTCGCCCGCCAAAGCCTCATTGTTCTGCAGAATCATCACTCCCTTCATTCCGTAAGAATTCTCTATTTTAGCAATTTTTTCCAAAAATTTTCTGATATAGCGGTATCAAATCTCAAAAAAACGATTATAATATATATTGTGATATAATGCGATAGTTCTATTTTGCTCGAACGGTATCGGCGCTGGAACGTTCGCAGAGGAAATCAATATTCCCCTATTTACGAAGAAAAAATATGGTCAATCATTCAAGTCTGAATATTTCGTCCGCTCGCGTTTTAACATCCGCCTGGGTTGTTGCGCTGGTTCTGTTTGCCAGCGTCAGTTTTGCTGACCCGGTTCTTTATACAGACGATACGCTTCCTGCCGCTAATATTTCCATTGGGGCAGACGGCGTTGAGTTTCAGCTTTCTGCGGCGAAAACGTATGCTTATACGATGTCTGGCTCCGGCGCGTTCTACAAAACCGGCGACGGAACGCTGACGCTGAATAAAAACGGCAGTACGTTTACCGGAGACGTTCATCTTGACGGAGGGAAAATTTCGGTAAGCGCCAAATGCACCGGGACAAATTCAACTTTAGGCAAAGTTCAGGCTGGCAGAACCATTTACATCAGCAACGGTACGGAGTTGATTTTTGCCAATCAGGACATTTTGACCAACGCTCACAATGACAATCCGGTTGCCTATGTTGTAGACGGGGGAAAAATCTCCAACTCTGGAGCGTATTACAATTTCCTTCAGACTGTAACGTTAAAAAACGGCGCTAACATACACGCTGCCAATGGCAATACGACGTGGGAAGCGTACAAGTTTCAAAACATCAACGTCGTTTCCAACTCTGACGGTTCTGCGGCAACGGCTCCAACGATTACCGGCGCGAATAACGATCACGCCGTTATTTCTTTCGGCGCCAAGTCCGACGACGTTGCCACAAAGCCGTCTACAATTTATGTTGAGAACATCACTAACAACGCCAATTCTGACCTTGTCATTTCCGCTAAAATTGTCAACGCCACCACGGTCAACACGGGCGTTAAAACGGCTGGCGAGATTTACAAAACCGGCACGGGTACGCTGGAACTGAAAAACATCAACAGTTCCTATTCCGGGAATTTGACCATTAAAGAAGGAACGCTCAAGGTTACTGCCGGTTCAAACGCAGACAACAGAACGGCGTCCGCCCTGGGCGCGAGCAATGTTGCCGGAAGAACTGTTACAGTCAACAAGGGCGCGGTTCTTGAACTGGCGGCTCAAGACGTTATGTGCGACACCCATTCTGATACAAAGCTGCTTTTTGTTTTAGACGGCGGGAAGATTACGAACTCCGGCGCCAATTTTAACTTCCTCCAGAATGTAACATTAAAGGACGGGGCTAACATTTACGCTGCCAATGGAAACACGAGCTGGGAAGCGTACAAGATTCAAAACCTCCGCGTTGAACGCAGCGGGGACGCAGCGGCGGCTGCGGTATCGCTGACTGCTGCCAGCGGCGATCACAATGTTTTTACCTTTGGAGCGATTTCAAATAATATTACCACCACCCCGGTTTCCATTTATGTTGAAGACATCACCAGCGCTAACGGGGCGTCTGATGCCGCTACAGACCTTCTCATTTCCGCCAAAATTGTTGACGCAAACATTGACGGCAAAACTAAAAAGCCAGCCCCAATGGTTAAGTCTGGCGCGGGTACGCTGGAACTGAAAAACGCCGGCAATACCTATTCCGGGAATTTGACCATCAACGAAGGAACGGTCAAAGTTACAGCCGGCTCTGCCAGCAACAACAGAACGGCGTCCGCCCTGGGCGCGAGCAACGTTGCGGGAAGACTTATTACCGTTAACGAAGGAGCCGTACTCGATTTGACAGTAGACAACGTTATCGTGAACGCTCATACCAGTTCAAAGCTGGCTATTGTCGTAGACGGCGGACAGATTATCAACTCTGGTTATAACTTTCTTCAAAACCTCACGCTCAAAGACGGCGCGCAAGTTTACGCCGCCAACGGCGCGGAGGTTTGGAAGGCTTATAAATTCCATAACCTGAACGTTGTCCGCAAATCCGCCGACGCCGCGGATGCGCCTGTTGTTATTTCTTCGGACTTGAGCAAGCCACACGCCACGATTGCGTTCGGCGATATCAGCAATACAATCAAAGTTGGAGACAACAACTCGATTTCGACCGTTACCGTTGAAGAAATCACAAGCGCAGACCCGTCCGTTAACGACAATGTTTCGGACCTGGTTATTTCCGCTATCATTGCCGACCCGCTGCACACCACCTCCGGAGCTCTTACCAACGCAACCCAAATTGTAAAAGCTGGCGCGGGAACCATGGAAATAACCGCCGCCAATACGATTACCGGCAAGACGACCATTTCAGAAGGCGCAATCAAACTGTCCGGCGCTGGTACGCTGGGATCGGGCGAGGTTATAAACAACTCGAATTTGGAATTCGCTCACGAATCCGACCAGACGTTTAGCAACGCACTTTCTGGAAACGGCTCTGTTACAAAAACCGGTTCCGGAACGCTGACGCTGTCCGGCGCCAAAACGTATTCGGGCGAAACGACGGTTTCTGGCGGAACTCTTCTGATTCCAAGCGGCTCAAGTCTGGGAACTTACAAAGTAACGGTCGCCTCGGATTCTGTTGCAACGTTCCAGACGGGCGCTAATCTGGACGGCATCGCATTTGAGCTCGGAGAAGGCGGAACGTTTGTCATTGGCGAAACGTCTGCATCCAAAGACATTACGATTGGCGCTCTGACGCTTGACGGCGGAACTATCCGGTTCGATTTTAACGACCCCACGGTTTTAGACGACGGCTATAATATCGATACGGACTGGCTGCACGTTTCGACCGCGGCCCTGAATTCCGGGGTTATTGACCTGACGTTCAATAACAACTCCGAGGACGCCTGGTGGAACGTCATTAAAAATAATTACGGCGATGAAGGGTTTGAGATCATCACCGGTCAGATTTCCGATTATCAAAGCTTCAATCCCGACAACGTTCAAGTTGCTGTCAACGGCGCGCTGTCAAGCGACTGGACGCTTACTGCTACAGAAAGTGGTCTTTTCCTTTTGACAAAGGCAGACGAACCTGTCGAACCCTGGTTTTTCCCCAACTCTAGCGACGCTGAAGCGACATCGTGGACGATTGACGGGACAACCAAACTGGGCGTTCAGTTTACCGAAGGCGACAGCATGACCTCGTCGTATGGCGGCAATATTATAATGAGCGGCAACGGCGAATTTAACGTCGGAACGGGGCGAACGTTGACGCTTGGCGGCGTTATTTCCGACGAAGGAGACGTTACCAAGACCGGCGACGGAATCCTCAAGCTGACCGGCGCGAACACGTATACTGGAAAGACAACCATTTCCGAGGGAATGTTAGAAATCAACAACAACTTTACGTCCTCTAGCGGTCTTGCCGGCTCTGGAACGCTGAAGCTGTCCGGCGATAAAAAGTACTTCGATATCGGCGACGCTTCCGAGTTTACAGGAACGGTTCAAGTCTTTGACGACGGCATTTCTGCCGACTCTCGCGTTAATCTCGCCGGGGCAAACGGAACGACGTCAACGAACATCGACCTGTCGAACGCTACGGTTGTTATCAATGGAAACAAGACCTCTGGCAAGTTTTCGGAAATTGCATTCCTCAAAGGCAATTCAACTTTGAGCATCGGAACGTTAAACGGCAACGAAAACGGCAGGATTCTTAACACCGATGGTACTACAACCACGGCAACTTTCAATAATTTAATCGTTGGCAACGGAAATTACGCTGGTGAAATCGGTCGAAGCACAAACAACACGTCGTATCCATATGTCAACCATATCAATTTGACAAAAGCCGACGACGGCTCGGAAACCGGCGGAACGCTGACGCTGTCCGCTAAATATCTTTCGTACATGGGTACAACCACAATCGAAGGCGGAACGCTGGAAATTACCAATAATCTCAGCGACAGCAATTATCAGTACTTCGCCCGTTCAACCGGTTTGAAGGGTTCCGGAACGTTGAGTTTCACCGGATCCAACTGGACGGTATTCAGCCTTGACGGAACCAACGGCTCAGCTCTGCAGGACTTTAACGGAACCATCAACGCCGCCGCCAAAGTCATGATTACAAACGAGGCTCGCTCTGCTGCCAGAACGCTCAATTTGGGCAATGCCACGTTAAACGTGAAATCCAACGGTTTAATCGGGCTTCACGGCGTTAAAAACAGCGCGGTTTCCAACCTGACGGTTAAAGAACTCAACGTCGAAGAAGGCGGGGTGATTCGCATTTGCTCCAATGATCCGGGAAGCAACTACGGAACGCTTACCGCCGCGCGCGGCATGATCAGCGGTACGTTAGGACAGGAAAACACCGTTTGGAACAAAGTCAATCTGGTTAAAGTCAGCGACGGGACCGCATCCGGCGGAACGCTTACCATTGAAGGACAGAATTATTTCACCGGCGAAACAACCGTTTCTGGCGGTACGCTCAAACTGACCGGAAACGCGGTTGCAGCTAACGGTCCAATAACCGTCGGCGATGGCGCAACGCTGGAATTCAACGTTACAAGCGATAAGAAGCTGGAACTTTCCGCCGCAAACGCGATTTCCAGTACCGGACAGATTGTTAAAACCGGCGCAGGTACGCTTCGGTTTGACGCTGATGAGAACTCGTTTGACGCGAAAGATCTGGTCTTGGCTGAAGGACGTCTGGATTTCAAGGGATCAATGAGCGGCAATATTACCGTAACTAACGGCGTTTTCTCTCCGGGCAATTCCGTTGGAACGGCAAGCGTAACAGGCAACGTCGTTATTACGGGCGACGGCAAAGCGTTGTTTGAATTCTCTGCCTATAACGACGGCGAAGGCGTGTTTGACGTATTGAACATTATCAACAGCGACGACACTGATTTCGCGTTTACTGCCGGCGCTTCTATGGTTCAGTTATTCTTCGAAAACGACGACGCTTCCCTCTGGGCGGCGGCTTTGGATGTCAACGAGACCGGATACAAGCTTGTTTCTGGCGCTGATTTTACTTCCGCAGACATTTCGTCGTGGCTGGGTACAGATACTGACCGATTCACTCTGGCAGGCAGATCCGACGGACTTTATCTGATAGGTCTTGGCGCTGACCCCGGCCCCGGTCCCGGACCTGGACCAGACCCCGGCTCTGGCGTCCCGGAACCGTCAACGTGGGCGCTATTAGCTCTAGGCGTTATCGTATTATTCCTGCGGAAGAGAGTTAGGAGTTAGGAATGAGGAGTGAGGAGTTTTCGTTCCGCTTCTCGATAATAATATGAAATTCACGAACGCTCTATTCGCGCCATTCATTTTGACGCAAGAGCGTTCATAAACAATCGATATTCCTATTAATTAATATGAGTATTATGGTTAATCGTTCAAGTTTGAATATTGACTCCGTCCGCGTTTTAATGAGCGGTTGGGTTGTTGCGTTGTTTCTGTTTGCCAGCGTCAGTTTTGCTGACCCGGTTCAATATACAGATTCTACGATTCCCGCCGCTAATATTACCATCGGGACAGACGGCGTTGAGTTCCAGCTGTCTGCGGCGAAAACGTACGCGTATACGATGTCCGGAACCGGCGCTTTTTACAAAACCGGCGCCGGAACGCTGACTCTGAATAAAAACGGCAGCACGTTTACCGGAGACGTTAATCTTAACGGCGGGAAAATTAAAGTTACGGTAGCGTGGACTGGATCGAAATCTGCTTTAGGAGCCGTTCAGTCTGGCAGAAACATTTACGTCAACAGCGGTACAGAGTTGATCTTTGCCAATCAGAACATCTTTAACAATGCTCACAATAATAACCCGCTTCCCATAGTTATAGACGGGGGGAAAGTTTCCAACGAAGGAGACTATTACAATTTCCTTCAGTATTTAACATTAAAAAATGGCGGCAATTTACACGCTGCTTCCGGCAACGAGACTTGGGAAGCGTACAAACTTCAAAACCTCAACGTCGTTTCCAACTCCGACGGCTCTGCAGCGGCTGCGGCAACGATTACCGGCGCTAATAACACTCATGCCGTTATTTCCTTCGGCGCCAAATCCGACGAAGTTGCCACCAAGCCGTCTACTATTTATGTAGAGAACATCACTAACAACGCCAATTCTGACCTTATTATTTCCGCTAAAATTGTTAACGCAACCACGGTCAACACGGGCGTTAAAACGGCAGGCGAGATTTCCAAAACCGGATCGGGAACGCTGGAACTGAAAAACATCAACAATTCTTTTTCCGGGAATTTAACCATCAAGGAAGGAACGGTCAAGGTTACTGTCGGTTCAAATGCAGACAACCGAACAGCGTCCGCCCTGGGCGCTAGCAATGTTGCTGGAAGAGAAGTAATTATCAACAAGGGCGCTGTTCTTGAACTTGCAGCTCAAGACGTTATCTGCGACGCTCACGCCAATTCGCAAATTACTTTTGTTCTCGACGGCGGAAAGATTACCAACTCCGGCGCCAATTATAATTTCCTTCAGAATGTAACGTTAAGGAATGGGGCTAACATTTACGCAGCCAATGCAAACACGAGCTGGGAAGCTTACAAGATTCAAAACCTCCGCGTCGAACGCAACAGCGACAATTCAAAAGGAACTGCGGTAACGCTGACCGCCGCCAGCGGCGATCACAATGTTTTTACCTTTGGAGCGATTTCCAGCAAAATTACCACCACCCCGGTTTCCATTTATGTTGAAGACATCACCAGCGAAGCCGGTTCTTCCGATAACGCTACAGACATTCTTATTTCCGCCAAAATTGTTGACGCAAACATTGACGGCAAAACTAAAAAGGCGGCTCCGATTGTCAAGTCTGGCGCGGGTACGCTGGAACTGAAAAACGCCGGCAATACATATTCCGGGAGTTTGACCATCAACGCAGGGAGAGTCAAACTTACATCAGGCTCATCAAGCAATGACAGAACGGCGTCCGCCCTGGGATCAGGCAATACAACTGGAAGAACGGTAACGGTCAATAACGGCGCCATACTTGAATTTGCAACTCAGGACGTTATTATCAACGCTCACAGCAATACTAAGCTTACTATTGTTGTGGACGGCGGACAGATTATCAACTCCGGCGCCAACTATAATTACCTTCAAAATCTTGTACTCAGAAATGGGGGAAGTCTGTACGCCGCTAATGGCAACGCAAAATGGAAGGCATACAAGCTGCATAACTTAAAAGTCGAACGCAACAGCGACGGTTCAGCCGGCTTGCCGGTTACAATTAGCGCTGACTCGAACGTGTCCAATGCTACAATTGCTTTCGGCGCGAAATCTGGCAATGCGGCGACGGTAACTTCGATAATCAATGTGGAAGAAATTACCAGCTCCGACAAATTGGTCAACGATAACAAATCCGATCTCATTATTTCCGCAATCATTAAGAATCCGCTCATTAATAGCGACGGCACTTCAACTCCTTCTCCAATCGAAAAAACCGGCGCGGGAACCATGGAATTAACCGCCGACAATACGATTTCCGGCACGACGACCATTTCCGGCGGTACGCTAAAACTTACCGGCGACGGTACGCTGGGAACAAGCCCTGTTACAGTAAATAATAACGGAACTTTGGAAATTGCATACGAAGACTCTTCAAAGGCTGTCAATTTTTCATCTGTAACGATGGCTGAAGGTTCTTCATTGAAAGTAACTTCCGGAAAAGTAACGTTCGGAACTGATGACGTAGCGCTCAATAATCTTTCAGGCGAAGACGGGACTATTGACGTATCTGGCAAGCTGACGCTCAATAACGATCAGCCGACCCAATATACCGGGTCGATTAAAGCCGACACAATCGAAAAGACAGGCAGCGAAACGCTGAAAATCTATACCGGCGCGGAAGGGCTAGTTGAAGCTCAGAGTTTTGTCATTTCCTCTGGCCGCATTGACTTGAAAGGATTTATGGCTGGAAGCATTACTATCGAAGACGCAGTCTTTTCTCCCGGCAACTCCATTGGAGAGGCGACGTTTACCGACGATTTTATTCTTGGCAGCGCTGCGTCAATGTTGTTGATGGAAATCGGCGGAGAGAATCCAGATCAAAACGACTCTTTAATTGCCGGCGGAGATCTTCAGTTTAATGACGGTCTGATTTATCTGGCGTTGACAGGCAACAATACATTAAACCATGACGACACGTTCACCGCGGTCTTGTCTGGAAGCTCCAGCGGCGACGACGGTTTTGCGGAAGACTTGCTTAGCCTTGTTCGTTCGTATAACTTTACAGACCTGGAATACGTTCAACTCGACGAATCTTATGGCGAGGAGTATAAAGACAAGTTCGCCATTCGCGGTCGTTATGTTGACCCCAACGTCGTCCCGGAACCGTCGACGTGGGCGCTGCTGGCGCTTGGGGTTGCAGGGTTGATGTACTGGCGGAAACGAACTCGCAAATAGAAATTTCGCAAGCGCAACGTAAAATCAATCGACGAGCCGGGAGCTTATGCGCCCCGGCTCGCTTAATTATCGTCCTCAGGGCGTCTTTTATTCCATAACTACTTGACAATCAGATTATTTTGGGGTATATTTAAACCAAACGTTAATAATTAATAACGGAACTTCTAAAATAGTAAACGATTATTCATTGTCGCGAAGGACGAGAATCGTCTATCCAGACCGGCGCTGACAGGTTTGCGTTTTTAACTAAATCCTCAGCGAAAGACTATTATTAGAAGCGTCCAGAACAATCCCTTCGGAGTAACCAAACATGACCAGTGAAGAACAGGAAAAATTCTCGGTTGAACAGTGGAAATTCATCATCTTTAGCATGATCGTCTATATGTTCTTTTACGTTACGCGTAAGAACCTGTCTATGGCGCAGGTGGAAATGTTTGAGGACGGCGTAATTACCAAGTACGCGATTGGAATCATTCTTACCGTTCACGGTCTTCTCTACGGCGTAAGCCGTTTTGTAAACGGATTTTGGGCAGACAGATTGAATGGTCGAATTTTCATGGCAATCGGTTTGGCTCTGACCGCTCTGATGAACTTTCTGTTTGGATGCACATCGTTAACGATTCTCTTTGGAATTTTCTGGGTAATCAACGGCTGGACGCTGGGCATGGGATTCCCCGCCTGCGCGAAAATGCTTACGCACTGGATTCACCCCAAAGAGCTGGCAACCAAAATGGCGATTTGGAATACGTCGCACAGTTTTGGCGCCGTGTTGGCGCTGGGGCTTTGCTCGCTTATTCTCGGACCGCTGGGTCTGAACTGGCGATGGTGCTTCTGGGTTCCTGCAGCGTTGGCGGCAGCGGCAACCGTTTTCTGCTTCTTCTGCGTCAAGGATTCGCCTACGGAAGCCGGCGTTCCTGAACTCGAAATTGAAGCGGCGGCGACGCATAAACCGTCTTCAGAAATCACAACGGCAGACCGACGTCGTCTTGTTTTCGGAAACAGAGTAATCTGGCTTGTCGCACTGGCAAACTTTTTCGTATACATCGTTCGATTCGGTTTCCTCGATTGGGGGCCGACGTTCCTGAAACAGTTCAAGGGCATTCCCGTTTCCAAAGGCGGTTTGATGATTATCGCCTTTGAGTTGGCGGCGGTAGTCGGCACCATCTTCGCCGGGTGGATTACAGACAAGGCGTTCAAAGGACGCGGCGTCAGAACGTGCGTCATTTGTATGCTTTGCGCCGCTCTGTTTTCGTTCGGTTTTTGGATGCTGCCAAACGGCGGAACGGAACTGCGATTTGCTGTAAACGACGCCAATCAACCGCAAGCGTCAGAAGTCCGAAAATTACTGAAATCTTTTGACGAAAACCTCGTCGTTAAGTACCAGCAGTCAGAGAATGAGTCGCCGGAGCTGGTTTTGTATACCGTCTATACAACGGAAGAGCTTACCGGCGCCAATATCGATTTGAATAAAATCAAAAATGAAAAGAAGCGAGCCAGAGAAGAAAAGGCTATCGCAAAGAAAACAGAAAAACTGCAGGGATATAAGGATGAAGAAGCCCTCTTTACCGCCAAGCTGCAAGAGCGCTTTCCCGATTCTCAAGTCGCGTTTCTGTCAAGTTACGAACCGACGCCAGCTCCGATTTGGCTGGTAACCTTGCTGCTAATGGGAGCTGGATTCTTCATTTACGGACCGCAGGCGTTGATCGGCATCGTTGCCGCTAACCAGGCAACCAAAGAAGCCGCGGCTATGGCAAACGGATTCACCGGCATTATGGGCTACGCTTCGACAATCGTTTCCGGCATCGGCATTGCCTTTATCCAGGTGCATTACGGATGGGGCATTGCGCTGGGCTCAATTGCCGTCTTTGCCCTTATCGGCATGGTTCTCTTCGCTATGGCGTGGAACGCCAGGGCGACCGGTTACAAAACCGATCCGACAGAAGAAAAGTTAATTGAAGCCGCAGAAGAGAACGAGTAATTCACGGGGAACGAGATTCAATCATGGCATACGAATTGAGTAAAAAAAAGGCGTTTGTCTGCGACCTGGACGGGACTCTGTTCATGGGAGTAAACCCAATTCCGCCGGCTGTGGATTTTGTTATTCGTACAACAAAAAGCGGACGGTTTCGGTTCTTCTTTTTGACGAATAACACCTCAAAGAACCCGTCCGAGTACCTCAAAAAGATCAGCGGGGCGGCGATTCCCGTAGACGAGAGTCAGATTCTCACCCCGCTCATTACGCTGGAAAGCTATATCCGTCAAAAGGGATATAAATCCGTTTACCTCGTTTCGACAGAAGCGGTTAAACAACACATGGCTGAGCGTCTGGCGGACGCAGGCGTGTCTCTGGAATACGACCCGGAAAAGAACGAACTCATCGCGCTGACCTACGACAAGGAGCTGACCTACGAAAAGCTGCGTCGTATCACCGCCTTATGGAATATGCGCAACGGCGGGAATGCGGCGGTCGGTTTACGCTCCATTGCAGGGAACCCTGTCGATTTTGTCGCGACGCATCCGGACAACTGCTGTCCGTCTGAAGAGGGACCGATTCCAGACGTTGGCGGGATGTTGAAGCTTCTGGAAACGACCAACGGCATGAAACCGTCACACGTTTTCGGCAAGCCGTCTCCGACGCTGTTGGAACCGGTTCTGGCGAACTTCAAAAAGGAAGAAATTACCGTCGTGGGCGATCGGCTTTATACAGACAAAGCCATTGCCGACAACGCCGGCGTAGACTTTATCTGCGTCCTGTCGGGCGAAACGACTCTGGCGGATTTGGAAAAGTACCAGGGGACGCCGCCGGCGCTGACGCTTAACCATTTCGGCGAAGTCGAGCAAAATTAAAATGTAACAGGAGAATATCGAGCGATATTCCTTTGCTAATAACTTTAAGGTGATAACTATGAATGACGTAATAATCGTGGGCGCGGGCGTAGTGGGCTGTTCCATCGCGCGCTGCCTGTCCCGCTACGAGCTGGACGTACTCGTTCTGGAAGGAAAAGAAGACGTCGCCTCCGGGGCGTCCAAGGCAAACAGCGCAATCGTTCACGCTGGGTTTGACGCCGAACCGGGGTCAAACAAGGCGAAATACAACGTTCGCGGAAACGAAATGTTCGAACAAACCTGTCGCGAGCTTCACGTTCCGTTTATCCGCAACACGTCGCTGGTCGTTGCGTTCTCAGACGAGGAACTGCCGAACCTTCAAAAGCTGTACGACCGGGGAATTCAAAACGGAGTAAAAGAACTGAGAATCATCGACCGTGACGAGCTTCGCGCGTTGGAGCCAAACGTCAGCAAAGAAGCCGTTGCGGCTCTGCTGGCGCCGACAGGCGGAATTTGCTGTCCGTACGATCTCACGTTCCGCACGGCAGAAAACGCAGCGGCAAACGGCGTGAAGTTCCTCTTTAACAAACCCGTCAAAACGGTCAAACCGGAAGACGGATTCTGGACGCTTGTAACAGAAGACGGCGAAACGTTCCAGGCGCGCGCCATCGTCAACGCCTCGGGCGTCAGTTCCGCGTTTCTGAACAATCAGGTCAGCGCAACCAAATACAACATCCAGCCCCGCCGCGGCGAGTACGTCATGCTCGACAAGTCGGAAATGGGCTGTTTTTCGGCGACGATGTTTCAATGTCCCGGCCCGATGGGAAAAGGCGTTCTCGTTTCTCCCACGGTAGACGGTACGATTATCGTCGGCCCGACCAGCGAAGACATCGAATCCCCAGACGCCACGGAAACGACCGCTTTCGGCTTGGACAAAATGCGTCGCCTGTCACAGCGCATTTGGACGGAGATTCCGTTCCGCAAAGCGATTACGACGTTCAGCGGCATTCGGGCGCACGAAACGACCAAACACGACTTCGTTCTCGGCGAAGCGCCAGACGCGCCGGGCTTTTTCAACGCTTTGGGCGTGGAATCTCCCGGTTTGACGTCCGCCCCGGCAATTGGCGTAGACTTGGCTCAGGAAGTTGCGACCAAACTCGGCGCGAAGAAAAAGGAAACCGTTTCAGACGACGTCAGCGACTGGCCCCGCGTTCGCGAGCTTTCTCCAGAAGAACTCAACAAACTCATCGAGAAAGACCCGCGTTACGGACGCATTATTTGTCGGTGCGAAACGATTAGCGAAGCGGAAATTCGCGCCAGCATCCGCTGCCGGGTTGGCGCGACGACAATCGACGGCATTAAACGACGAACTCGCGCCACGATGGGACGATGTCAAGGCGGGTTCTGCACCCCGCGTCTGATTGAAATTTTAGCGGACGAGTTGGGCGTCCCGCAGGAACAGATTACAAAAGCCGGCGGAGAGTCTCTGATGGTTCTTTCCCGTCTTTTCCCGGAGGATAAATAATATGAATCAGGAAATTGATGTATTGGTTATCGGAGCTGGACCGGCAGGTCTTGCCGCGGCTGCGGCGGCTCGAGAAGCGGGCTGCGAAAACGTGTTGATTCTCGAACGCGACGACGCCCCCGGCGGTATTCTTCAGCAGTGCATTCACCCCGGATTCGGCTTGCACCGGTTCAAGGAAGAACTCACGGGTCCGGAATACGCCCAGCGATTTATCGACCGCGTCAGGGAATTGAACATCCCAATTCAATGCCGCACGATGGTTTTGGATGTAACAGAAAATCGTCAGGTTACAGCGGTCAGTCCGGAACATGGCGTTCAGGTCTTTAGCGCCAAGGCGATCGTCCTGGCGATGGGCTGTCGGGAACGAACCCGCGGCGCGCTGATGATTCCCGGAACGCGCCCGGCTGGCGTCTATTCCGCCGGAACCGCTCAGCGATTGGTCAATATGGAAGGACTCATGCCCGGCAAACGCGTCGTCATTTTAGGGTCAGGCGACATCGGCTTGATTATGGCTCGCCGTATGACCTTTGAAGGCGCAAAAGTGCTGGCGTGCGTCGAATTGATGCCCTATTCCAGCGGTCTGAAACGAAATATCGCGCAGTGTCTTAACGATTTCGACATCCCGCTGCTGTTGAGTCACACTGTAACGGAAATCCGCGGAAAAGAACGCGTCGAAGGCGTTACCGTTGCTGCGGTTGACGAAAAACGCCGTCCCATTCCCGGTACGGAACAGTACTTTGAATGTGACACACTGCTGCTTTCCGTCGGCTTGATTCCGGAAAACGAGCTGTCGCTCAAAGCCAACATTCCCCTTTCGCCTGTTACAAGCGGCCCGACGGTCGACGATTCCATGCAGACGGAAATCCCCGGCATTTTCTCTTGCGGCAACGTCCTTCACGTTCACGATTTGGTAGACTACGTCAGTCTGGAATCGGAAACGGCGGGTAGAGAAGCGGCTCAATTCGCGGCGCAAACGACTCAAGAAACGCCAACGTATACCGTTGTCAAAGACGGGTTCGGCGTTCGCGGCTGCGTTCCCCAGCGAATTCGCAGCAAGGGCGCAGAAGATAAAGTTGCTATCTCGTTCCGTCCCGCTGACGTGTACCGAAAAGCGACCTGGCAGATTCGCGCCGGAGAAAATATCCTGCTTAAACGACGCGCCATGATTTTAACGCCGGGAGAATCTCAGCGGGTGGAACTGCCCAGAGAACAGTTTGTCAGCGTTGATGAGGTTACAGTAGAAGTTGTGTTGGAGGAAAAGAAATGATTTGCATCGGCTGCCCAATGGGTTGTGAATTAACCGTAACAAAAAACGAAAACGGCGAATTGGTAGTTGAGGGAGCGACCTGCGCCCGCGGAAAAGCCTACGGCATTCAGGAAACGATTGCCCCGGAACGCACCGTTACAGCGTTGGTTGCCGTCGAAGGCAAACGACGCCCGTTGAGCGTCAAAACCGCTCAACCGATTCCAAAGGGGAAAATCTTTGACGCTCTGGAAAGTCTGCAAACCGTCCGAGCGAAAAGTCCCGTCAAAATCGGCGATGTCGTTCTTCCCAACGTCTGCGGCACCGGCGTCGACATCGTCGCAACGGAAAACCTGTAAACGAAGATATATCTCCGGAACGCGGCAGTCCCCTGCCGCGTTAATTTTAACCCCGAAAGGGGTTACATTTCTATAACCGGCGGTTTTCAACCTCCGGGGAGGAGACGGCAACAAAACAATATATCGACAAATACCCTTTTCTTTCCCTCCCTCACGCCAGGCGTGAGGGAGGGAAAGAAAAGGACTGACTCGATTAGGAGGCGGGATAGGCTTCACAGCCCGTAGACTAAAGTCGACGGTTATAGAAATGGCGTCCATTCTGGATGCGATTCCGCTCGCCTTTGGCGTCGAGATTTACAAAGGAAAGAACAGTTGTTTACTAAAAATCGAGGAAAGGTGCAGAAATGAGAATGCTCAGTCATTTTAGATTAAACGCCATTGCTAAATATTCAGTGATATTTCTGGTTGCATTCGTTATAGGTTTTTATGTTTGTCAATTTACCGATATAATTCACTTAAAAAAATACAACCATACCGAGAAACCTTATTCTGTAGAAATCATTACGATGCCTGATTTGGAATCAAGCTCGTACAATGTTCAACCCATGGAAATAGTCTTATCAACATGTCCATCAGGTTTTACAAAAAAGATTATTCCAAGAGGCAGTAAATTCCTTAGTCTTAGATGTAATAATTGCGAATTTAATAGAAATGACCTTAAAAGAATTAATTCATGCAATATTCCTAACATCTTCTTTATTTATTGTTATTTCAAGAATCCTGATATGCCTTTTATTTCGGATTATTTTGATGAATTGTCATACAATAGACACCTTAGATCTATTGTTTTAACAAATTGTTCTTGTTCATTAGAATCTGTTGCCGCGACATTATCGACATTATCTAATCTGGAACAAATAACCTTATATAATAGCAGTTATGGTCAGAAATTACCATCAAACTTTTTCAATAAAATTCAAAATTTAACTAATCTTAATGAGTTGCATATTATCGGATATGACTTGTCTGATTGTAATCTTGATGATATATTATCAATAAAGTCTTTGAAGACGCTTTCTATCAAAAAAAGTAATATTAAAAATCAGAAATTGATAGAATTAAATGATAAATTGAAACTTAACAATATTAAGTTTGAATACGATGATAGTAATAATTCATCAGATAGTAACAATGTAGATACGCGTGCAAAAGAAGAATAAAACGGTTCGTCTGACAATCCGGCGTCTGGCGTTTGAGCAGGTCAGTCCGTTTGAGGATTTTGGCAAGTCGAGGCGCGTTAGCGCCCGGAATAATAACGCAGCGAATCGTAAAAGAATAAAAGCTAAAGCGGGAGGGAACTCCCGCTTTTTAATTTTGCGGACTTCGTCCGCGACCCGGAAGCGTTTTCAGTTTCGTCGGAGATTTTTAGCGGTTCTAAGCCCGGGAACTCACGTTCCCGGCTCGCCTTTCTAACGGCGAATGCAGGCAGAAGCAAGCGGTGCGAATCCACTCGGGTGAGTTGACAAGGTTTCTGGGGAGCGGACATTGTCCGCGTAATCCAAGGTTGTCTGTTGGCGGGTAATACCCGCCCCCCTAAAAAGGCTTCGGCGTCCTCTTTTCTGCTTTAGTCATTCTCCTTATTTTAGCATAATAATTTTCCTCTTGACTTTATCTGTTTTTACTGCTAAACTAAGATTCCCATGAAATTTAAATTCGGGAATTCCACGAATTTTATTATATTTATTTAAACCAAGGATTTGATATGACCGCGGAAAGGACGCCGCACAGTTCCTCAAACTCCGTCAAGGAGTACAACTGGATCAACGTGTTTTTACAGCCGTTGACCCGGTTTGTAATCCATCATCCGTTGGTTGTTATCTTGTTAGCTCTGATTCTCGCCGGCTTCGGCGTGTGGGGGACGGTAAACAAGCTGGAATTCAAAACAAGCCGTCTGGATTTAATCAACCCCAACAGCGAATTCAATAAACGCTGGCTTAAATATATAGAATCCTTTGGCTCGGAAGACGACGTTGTTGTGATTGTCGAAGGGCGCGATGCGGCGTCCATTCAGCAGGCGGCAGACGGCGTCGGCGAGGCGCTGTCCCAGCGGACGGACTTGTTCTTTGACGTCTTCTATAAAGCGGACAACACCAAAATCAAGCGAAAGGGCCTCCATTACTTTTCGTCGACGGAACTGCAAAACGTCATGTTTTTCCTGCAGGAGTCCGCATCCATGTCTCAGGGAGAGCGGCAGGACGTGCTCAATCGTCTGTGGGTAAGCTGGCAGACGTCCGTCAGAGCGGATCAAGCGGTTCCGCCCGCCGTCAAGGCGAAATCGCAGGAAGGGTTTAACCGTCTCAGCGCGTCTCTGCAAGCGGCTTTAGGTCCGCAATTCGTTTACCAGTCCCCGCTGTACGGGCTGGGCGACGAAAAACATTCCGTTTCCGGACGCGTCGGTCAGGGTCCGGACGACCTTCACCCGGACGTCGAATACCTTTGGGCGAAGCAAAACGCGATGGCTCTGATTCTTCTCAAGTTCAAGGAGAAGGACGGCGCGGCGTTCGCTCAAAATACGGAATCCATTACCGTTTTGCGGGATATTATCAAAGCCAAACAGGAAGAGTTCCCCAACGTCAAGCTGGGGCTGACGGGCTTGCCGATTATGGAAAACGACGAAATGAGTTCGTCGGAAAAGGCGATGAACTGGGCGACGGTTCTGTCCCTGGTCGGCGTTGCCGCGCTGTTCCTGTTTGCCTTCCGGGGCGTTCGATACAGCGTTTTGCTCATTATCACGCTTTTAATCGGGATTTCCTGGACGATGGTGTACGTCGTCTTTGGAATCGGACACTTAAACATCCTCAGCATCGCCTTTAGCGCCATTCTGGTGGGCTTGGGCGTCGACTTCGGGATACATTATCTGGCGCGGTACTCCACGTGTCGATTCAAGGGGTCAGACATTCCCCGTTCGTTAATCAAGGCGTCCAAAGAAGTGGGGCCTGGCATTTTCGTCGGGGCGCTGACGACGGCTATCGCCTTTGCCGCCGCGGGCGGACAGGAGTTTATCGGCGTTGCAGAACTGGGTCGAATCGCCGGCGTGGGAATTCTGCTATGCTGCTTGGCGGCGCTGATTGTTCTGCCGGCTCAAACCCTGCTGACGGACAAGGTTTTCCACAACGTCGTTCTGCAAGAGGAAACGTTCCGAATCAAGATGTCGTCTGTTACAGACGTCTTTTCCAAAAACTTCGGTTCGACGATAATTCTCTTTGCCGGCGGGGCTGCGCTGAGCTTTATGTTCCTCCCGGACTTGAAATACGACCACAACCTCATGAACCTTCAGGCGAAGGGGGTGGAAAGCGTCGAGTGGGAAAAGCGGCTCATGGCGGAAAGCGACCAGAACGTCTGGTTTGCTCTGTCGACCACGAAAGACAAACAGGAAGTCAAACGGCTCAAAGAGGAGTTCCTCAAGCAGCCCAACATCACCCGCGTTGAAGAAATAGTTTCCCGACTGCCAGACTCAACCGAGGAAAAGACGCAGCTTATCAAACAGATTCATCAGTATTCCGCCGTCGCGCTGCAGGGCTTTGCGAAAAATCGCGAACGGACGCTGTCCGCGCCCAACTACAACGACTTAAGCTCGTTCTTAACGGCTCTGGAATACAGCCCGGAAGTCAGCGCTCAAGCCAAAGACGTTTACCATACCTTTGACGGACGGATTCGCGAACTGCGCCGACGGTTCAACAACCTGTCGCCGGAAGAAGTAACAGCCCGGCTCAATCAGTTTGAGATGTGCATGGCGCAGGACTATTACACTCGAATGCAGCAGATTTACTTCTGCTCCGATCCGGAACCGCCGACAATGGCAGACCTGCCTCAGCCGTGGGTGGATCGTCTGTACGCCAAAGATGGCACGTACGCCCTTCAGATTTACGGTTCCGGAGATATCTGGGACATGGACAACCTGACGGAATTCGTCAAACAGGTCAGAGCCGTCGATCCGGAAGCGACCGGCAACCCGCTCCAGACCTACGAATGTTCGCTCCAGATGCAGCGGTCGTACATTTCTGCCGCCTGGTACGCCCTGGCGGGAATCATGTTCGTTCTATTCCTGGACTTCAGAAGCCTTCGTCACACAATTCTGGCTATGCTGCCGCTGACGATGGGGATTCTGTTCCTGTTTGGAATCATGGGCTTTTTACAGATCCCGCTCAACTCCGCCAACATGATTATTCTGCCGCTGATTTTGGGCATTGGCATTGACGACGGCGTTCACATCGTCCACGATTACCGCCGCCGCGACAAGACCAAACCGTTCAGAATCAGTTCCTCCACAGCCGGCGCGCTGACCATGACGTCCATGACATCCATTTTGGGCTTCTGCTCCCTCATGACAGCGGAACATCGCGGCTTGCAAAGCCTGGGGCTGGTTTTGACAATGGGCGTCGCCTGCTGTATGTTTACCTCGCTGTCGATACTTCCTGCCCTGCTGACGAGAATGTCCAAATGGGTTCTTTATCGGGAAGCGCGCCGAGCAGCTAAACGAGCAAAGCGTTCCGGCGTACCGTCAGAACCTGTTACAACCGAACCGAACAACCCGCAAAATGGCGAAAATATTATTCCCATCTCGGAAGACAAACCGATTCCGCTTTGGAAACTGGAAGCGTTTTTGAAGAGCGGATAAAAACGGATGCGAAGCGTTCCGCTAGAACCGCGTTAGCGGTTCAATGTTTCTAGCCGTGGGTGAAACCCACGGAACAAAGAACACGAAAAAAAGAATATCGTCAAATAACCTTTTCCTTCTGTCCTCCGAAGGAGGGCGGGAGGAAAAGGAACTGAAACGATTAGGCGAGCCGGGGTGCGTAAGCCCCCGGGCAAATCTCACGCGGAGACGCGGAGGTGCGGAGGAAGTTTGCGAAGTTTTAAAAAACAGACGCTTTAGCGTTCCGCTAGAACCGCGTTAGCGGTTCAATGTTTCTAGCCGTGGGTGAAACCCACGGAACAAAGAACACGAAAAAAAGAATATCGCCAAATAACCTTTTCCTTCTGTCCTCGGAAGGAGGGCGGGAGGAAAAGGAACTGAAACGATTAGGCGCGTTAGCCCCCGGGCAAATCTCACGCGGAGGCGCGGAGACGCGGAGGATGTTCGCGAAGTTTTAAAAACTATGCGTTCTTTGCGTTCTTTGCGGCTAAAAAATTGTAAGGAAAGAGCAAGCGACCAACGGGAGCGATTATAATACGTCTCGCGCGGTAGCGCGGATCGGGAGCGGCGCCTCGCCGCCTCGCAACTCGCAACTTAAAAAATGGAAGAAATCATCAAACTACTCGAAACGGACAAGCGATACAAGCTGGCGGCTTACGAGTTCATTCTCGCGGCGGTCAAGTTTGCTCACGATATTTTGGAACTGGGCGATCCGATCTCTCAAGTCAACCAAACGGACAGCGACAACGTCTGCGTGGACGACGACGAACCGCCGGGAGACGTCGACCGGGACATTTCCGCAGCCGACATCTGCAAGGCGGCGAAAATCTACGCTGTCGAGCAGTTCGGTCTGCTGGCGAAACCGACGCTCAATAACTGGGGGATTCATTCCACCGCCGACATCGGACAGATTATATTCAATCTCGTCAAATGCGGAGCGTTGTTACAGTCCAAACGCGACAACATCAACGACTTCGACAACGTCTTCAATTTCGACGACGCCTTTGAAAAGCAGTTCTCTTTCGACGATAGCGCTTTTTAGGGAGTGGGGAATAGGGAGTAGGGAATAGTTAGAAAACTCCCCTATTGTCTATTGCCAAATACATATAAATTGGTGCTACATAAAATAAGGAAAGGGAACGCAGAGATCGCAGACTACTCGCTGAATACGCAGAGACGGACAGGGAATGTGGCGACGACGCTAACTGCGTTAGCTACGCCACGATTCCCGTCCGATTAATTAAATATTTTTAAAATTGCAATCGAACATCGTGTCATAGCCCGAGAATCGGGCGTAGATGACACATGTTTGATTGCTTCTGCGCTCTCTGCGAGGAGTCTGCGATCTCTGCGTTCAAAAATAAAAAACGGTTTATTTTCGCAACCTAAGACTGGCAATTTTCCCTACTGCCTACTGCCTATTGCCTCCCCCCCCATGAACGGATTCATCAACCTCAATAAACCCTCTGGAATTACGTCACGCGACGCGGTCAACGTCGTTCGGCGCATGCTGCCGAGAAAGACGAAAATCGGGCACGCCGGCACGCTCGACCCGTTAGCCAACGGCGTTCTGGTTATTGCGGTTGGAAGCGCGACCCGGCTTATCGAGTACGCTCAAGAGGGTCGGAAAACCTATCGGGCGGAATTTCTTTTAGGGCGATCGTCCGATACGGAAGACGTCGAGGGCGCGGTTGTCGAGCTGGAGAACCCGACGATTCCCACAAGAGAAAGTCTGCTGTCCGCCGCCCAGCTCTGGACGGGCGTTATCATGCAAAAGCCGCCGATTTATTCTGCGCTGAAAATCAACGGTCAGCCGGCGTACAAGCTCGCCCGAAAGGGAAAAGAAGTCGACCTGGCGGCGCGAGAAATCACGATTTATTCTGCAACCCTGCTGGACTACCAGTACCCGGTTATGAAATGGGAACTTGTCTGCTCGTCCGGGACGTACGTTCGATCCTGGGGGCGTGACGTCGCCCGATCGGCGGGAACGGAAGCCGTCATGTCCGCGCTGACCAGAACGCAAGTGGGTCTTTTTCGTCTGGAAGACAGCGACGACCCTGTCCCGGCAAGCGAATGTAACGGTGAATTCCCCTACCGGCTTCTTCCTCCGCTGACAGGCTGTCCGGACTTGCCAAATGTAACGCTGACGGAATCGCAGATTTACAACCTCCGACAGGGGAAGTTCATTCCTTTAGACGCCCCGCCGCAGCCCGCCCCTGGAGTCCCGCTCGCCGGTCTGGACGCCGCCGGCGTTCTGAAAGCCATACTTGTCATGCGACCCGACGGCAGCTTTCAGGCGATAAAGAATCTGGTTGAAGAATAGAGCCATGCAACATCTATATTAGCGCTTGCGCCGGGGACTGCGGCGGCCAGACGCCGCCTTGCCCAATGCCCCGCTGATAATCTTTGATAAGCCCGGCACGCGGCAGTCCTCTGCCGCCTACAAAACCTTTTCTGTAACGATGCTGTATTCTGGACAGGAAATTCTATCTTTTTTCTAATTTTTTTCGCAATATGTAGTAACAACCCCCTTGTAATCTATCGTTGAATTGAATATACTAATAATTGGAAATTGACTTAAAGGTGTTATATAACAACTTGAGAAAAAGTCCACCTTTGTTTTATTTTTCATTTTTTACCAATATTAAAGGTCATATTAGGAGGATATTTTCCTCTTAAAAATATTCATTGTGTGTTTTGATTAGTTCTGTGTGAACCAGTTTTTTAACTTTAACCTATCAGGGAAAAATGGACTTTCGAGAACAAATTCGAGATTTGGGCAGTAGAATTGGTCAGTTGAAAGAGCATATTGGAACGGAAGAAGCAACAAAAAACGCTTTCATTATGCCTTTTTTGCAAATTCTCGGTTTCAATGTTTTCAATCCGCTTGAAGTCAAGCCGGAATTTATCGCTGACGTCGGGTTGAAAAAGGGGGAAAAGATTGATTATGCAATCTTTAAAGACAACGAGCCTATTTTGCTTGTTGAATGTAAGCACTGGGAAGTTCCACTTGATGTGGACAAGGAAAGTCAGCTTTTCCGGTACTATCACGTCTCCAGCGCCAAGTTTGCATTGTTGACGAATGGAATTGATTATAAATTCTATTCTGATCTTGACGAACCCAACAAGATGGATTCAAAGCCATTTTTGGAGTTTGACATTACTAAAATTAAGGATAATCAAATCGCTGAGCTGAAAAAATTCTCAAAAAATGAGTTTGACAAAAATCAGATTGCAGCTTCCGCTAGCGAATTGAAGTACACATCCGCCTTGCGTGCAGCATTGCAGGCAGAATTCAACACTCCTTCTGAAGCTCTTGTAACTCATTTCGCACGACAGGCGTATGGCGGGCGTATGACGCAATCTGTTATTGAACAGTTTACCAAACTGTTCAAACGCACTCTTGACCAGTACTTGTCCGATTTGATTACCGACCGATTTAAGTCAGCGATGGAAACGGAAAAAGCTAAAGAAGATGCGGCAAAAGCAAAAGATGAAGCTGAAAAAGCTGCCACCACCCCAGACGAAGACGGCATTGTTACCACCGAAGAAGAACTGGAAGGTTTCAGAATTGTGAAAGCAATCGTCTGCCAGAAACTTCACAATCCCAGCCGCGTTGTTTATCGCGATTCCAAGAGTTATTTTGCAATCTTGCTTGACGATAATTCCAGAAAGCCAATTTGCAGACTTTATTATAACAGAGGAAAGAAGTACATCGGACTGTTCAACAACCCGAAGAATTTCCAGGGTGGAGGAGGCAAAGAAGATCATCGTGCTGAATTGCCAGACGATAACCCCAACGATGGAATCTACAATTACGCCAACGACTTGCTGCAAACCATCGAATGGTACGAGAATCCAGACTCGGTTCCGGCTCCAACCACAACAGAAGAGCCTCAAAATTAAAACGATTTTTACGTAATCGTTAGAAAAAATATTTATATTCGCGAAAGCCCTGCTTGTCTTCCCGCAAGCTGGGCTTTTAGCATAAAATCTCGGATTTTAAGTAAAATTTTTTGTTCGGAGACAATTTTTGTCTTATCCCCGATTGACTTGATTTTTTATTTGAGCTATACTTGAATAAAAAAAGGGTTTCATCATGTCATTGTCCATTGAATATAATCCCACACTCGATTTTGGCGAAACAATAAATAGCAATGTTGTTATTTATTCCATCGGGTATGAGGGGCATACTATTGAGAGTTTTATTCGCCGTTTGCTGGAACTTGGCATTGAACAGATTATAGACGTTCGTAAAAATCCATTGTCAAGAAAACCGGGGTTTTCCAAAAATCCATTAAGAATGGCTCTTGAACAAAACCAAATAGAATATGTACATATCCCGGAATTAGGAATCCCTTCTGATTTGAGGAAAAACCTTAAAACGCTTAGGGATTACAAAGAATTGTTTGATTTTTATGAGGCAGAAATTCTTCCTTTTCAAGAAAACGCAATCCAACGCGCCATCGAATTGATTAAAGAGAAAAGATCTGCTTTGATGTGTTTTGAAGCAGAACCGTCGGAATGCCATCGGACGCGATTGTCTATGGTTATTGAAAGAATGACTAATTTTAGACATTTTTATATTCGCAGAAAATGAGCGTATATTCTAAAAAGAAAGTACTGATTCTAGTAAAAACATATCCAGCGTTATCTAAAAAATATGATGAACTGGTATGTACTGCCGGTTTAACAGAGGAAGGGGAATGGATTCGCATATATCCGATTCCCTTTCGTCTGATTGATTATGATAAGCAATATCGTAAATTTCAATGGGTCGAAGTGAACGTCATAAAGAATGACAGAGATTATCGTCCAGAAAGCCACAAGGTTATTGATATTAAAACGATAATTCCTGGAGATACAATTCCTGCAACGCCTAAAGGGTGGGAAGAACGAAACAGAATTATTCTTAAAAATGGTCCAGGTATTTACAATAACCTTGAAGATTTGATAAAACAATCTAAAAAAAACAATACATCTTTAGGAATTCTTAAACCTTTCAAAGTCATTGATTTTGTGGCAACAGAGACAGAAAGAGAGTGGGATCAGGCTAAAATTAATACGATTTTGTCTAACCGTCAACAACTGCGTCTAATTGAAAATCTTGAAAATGATCTAAAAACCATCATTAAAAAGGTTCCATATAAATTCCAATATGTTTTTCAAGACCCATCTGGACGCCAATATAAATTGATGATTGAGGATTGGGAAATAGGGGTGTTATACTGGAAAATGTATGATGAATATGGAGATGAAACTATTGCAATTGAAAAAGTTCGAAAAAAGTATTTTAATGATTTCGTTGAAAACCCAAAAAGAGAATTGTTTTTTTTCATGGGAACAACTTTAGCGCATCATAAAAGTGCGAGTCCTTTTGTTATAATTGGGGTCTATTCAACGCCAAAATATTCATTAGAAACGATGAACACATTATTCGACGATCTTCCAGAGGAGTAATGACAGTAACACGGAGAATAATAACATGAAACGACCAACGGGAACGAGAATTGGCAAGCGAGCCGATCGCTGGCTTGGACGCCGCCGGCGTTCTGAAAGCCATACTTGCCATGCGTCCCGACGGCAGCTTTCAGGCGATAAAGAATCTGATTGAATAGGCGGCGCTATAACCTACATTCATTTCTTGGGAACGTATGGGCGAATCTGATTCGGATAAAGAACAAGCAGCGCTTTTGTCATACCTAATCTTTCAGGATCTTCATAAATAAATTCAACCCGATAAGCTTCGCCGTCATTGATAACGTCAACGATTGTTCCAATCTCCCCAGCTTCGACGTCGTCATCGTATTCATCTGTCGAATAATAAGGTTCCAAAAGCTCTACAGCATCTAATAATTGAAATGTCATATCGTTACCTCTCAATATAAATAGTCAAGACGTAAGCGACCAACGGGAGCGATTTTTACTGGGTATGCGCCTTCGCACCGCAGCAGCGCGGACTGGGAGCGGCGCCTCGCCGCCAACCTACGGGGGCGGAGCGGCTAACGCGCTCTCGCGGTTTTCAAACGAATATATTGAAATGACGTCCGTATATGCCATATACGTCTGTTAAACAGTTAAAACTATAATTTGGAAAACTGACGCTTTTCACCGGAACGACCGATAATCTCAGAAACTTCATTAAACGAGACAAAAGCCATCGGGTCGACGGCGTAAACAATTTCTTTTAATCGAACAACCTCAAATCTGTTTACGACAAAGTACAGAGCCTGCTTTTTCTGCTGAGCGTAAAATCCCGTAACATCCCAGATTGTAACGCCGCGTTCCATGGCAGTCGAAAGAGCTTGAGCAATTTCTTCGCCTCTGTCCGAAATGATAATCGCAGCCTTTCCGCGATCCAGTCCTTCGACCATGAAGTCAACAGCTTTCAAGCCGACACCGTAAGCCAGAATGGAAAACAGCGCATTGTCGACGCTAACCAAAGGCATAGACGCTGACATTATAATCGCGTTGTATATCATTGCGATTGTTCCGACAGACAACCCGGTTTTTTTATTAATTAAAACCGCCGCCACCTCAACGCCGTCCAAACAGCCGCCGTATCGAATCGTCAGTCCTGAACCAGCCCCGGACAACAATCCGCCAAAAACAGCGGTTAAAAGCAAATTTTGCGTATGAATCTGAACGTTTCCAAAGACGTACATCCAGAACGAAAAAAGAGAGATGGCAAAAATCGAGTAAATCATAAAATTCAAACCGATTTTTCTCGCTCCAAATAAAAACAGCGGAATGTTCAAAACCAGCAGAAAAACGGAAATTGGGATTTCCGGCAGCCCGAAACTTTTATAGAACTCGGCGTCTGTGGTAATGTAATTGAACAGAATTGACGTTCCTGAAAAACCGCCGTCAATCAGCTTTCCAGCAACCAAAAAGAATCCAACCCCCACGGTATTGATTAACGTCGAAACAATCAACATCAGAAAATTCTTCCAATGCAGTTTCTGAAGTTGATTCATAGCGGCGGACAAATGCTTGTCAAACGGTTTTGGAGTCATGGCGTAATAATCTTAAAAATAAGGGGTTGATCAGTATCATTTGCTCTCGTCCCAGTAAAGAGTGCGAGATGAAAACGTGTGTTTAACAATATTTTTATTGTTAAATCTCTAATCCGTGGGTTAAACCCCACGGCTAGAAATATTAAACCGTCTTCGCGGTTCCAGTTGAACGCTTCGCGTCTGTTTTTTTAAAACTTTGCGAACTTCGCGTTCTTTGCGTGAGGTTTCTTCGGCGGACTTCGTCCGCCTTGAAAAAACTTTCGGTCGCCAGCAAGCTGGCTCCCTGTTAGGGAAGTTTTTTCAAGTTTATGTTAGGAAAGCGTAAGCGACCAACGGAAGCGATTATAATACGTCTCGCGCGGCAGCGCGGATCGGGAGCGGCGCCTCGCCGCCCTTTTTTGAAAAAAAGGTTCTTCCCCTCAAACTCCCCTTTCCAAAAAACTTTAGTAAGGGGAGAAAAAGAGAGAGAAAACAAATATCACTTCGCTGCCGGGTACGACCCCAGTATTTCTAACCGCACCGAGCGTTTACCCAAGGCGTCGATGGCGCGGCGTATCTTCAAGTCCTTAAAATGCCCTTCCATCTCGGCAAAGAACAGGTACTCGTTATCGGTGCCGTGCACCGGGAACGATTCAATCCAGGTCAGATTGAGATGGTTTCTCTTAAAGATGTTTAACGCGTCCGCTAACGACCCGGCAACGTGCTTTAACTGGAACATGAGCGCGGTCTTGTCGTTGCCCTTGCGGTCGTAAGAATTCTTGCTCAACACGACAAATCGGGTGCGGTTGTCCGGGTTGTCGGCAATGTTTTCGACTAAAACGTCTACCTCGTACGCCTTGGCGGCTTCCATGGACGCGATCGCGGCAACGCCGTTGTCCGCCCCGGCAAGAGCCAGTTCGACCGCCTGCGTCGTCGAGTTGCACGCAACCAGTTCCGACCCGGACAGGCATTTCGCCAGCCAGTTTCGGCATTGAGAAAGCGCCTGCGCTTTGCTGTAGACGGTTTTAATGCTGCTTCGAGGCAGGTTCCCGATTAGACAATGACAAATCGGGATTATCGACTCGCCGCTGATTTTGATTTTCGTTTTCGTAAACATGTCCAGCGTGTCGACAATGCGCCCGTCGGTGGAATTCTCAATCGGAACGACGCCGAAATCGCATTCGCCGGACTGCGCCTGTTCGAAAATCCCGGCGATGCTGGAAACGGGAATCAGCTCCACCCCGGTTCCGAAATACTTCAGCGCCGCCAAATGCGTAAAGCTGAACTGCGGACCCAGGTACGCAACGCGAGTCGGATGAACGCTGGCGCGGACGTCGCCCAACGCCTCGCGAAAGACGGCTCGAACGCAGTTCTCCGACGCCCCCCCGCTCTGCCGGCGCGCGCACAGCGCCATGCTCTCAATCCGCTGATGGTCCAGATTCCAGTCCGTATACCGAGACCCCAACGCCATGGCTGACTTCCCGTCCGCGCCGTCGCCTTTGCCTGTTACGGTTTTACTCTGTCCGCAGTTGAGTTCAAAGTACTTCCGTTCCAGCTCGATCTTTTTATTCAGAGCGTCGAGAAGCGCCTTGTCCGCCTCGACCAGCTGAGAACGCAGTTGAGCCAAATCCGACCCGGCGGGGGAAAGCGCTTTGCTTTGAGAGACGCTCGGCGACGCCTGTTCAGAACGCTTGCCGTTCGCGCCGTTCCCTTTCCCTTTGCTCCCCTTCGCTTTGACTTGTACAGACTTTTGATTCTTGCTCGACTTGGAATTGTTTGAAGTTTTTGCCATGGTGAATGGGGGGGATTGGGGATGTAAAGTATTTGGGTTTAAGTGCTTAGTGCATAGTGCTTAGTGCTTAGTACGCAAGCGCTCCTCTCACTAGGCGCTATGCACTAGGCACTAGGTACTAAACGCTCCCCCTGCCAAATTGGCAGAACGGGAAATACTCAACGCGGGAGGCGGCGTCAAAAATAATCGCAATTTGTTATTTTATAATGAGTTATAAATTATTTTGCGATTCAATTTTGTTTTGGCACGGAAATTGCAATTTGATACTGACGTCTGGAAACCGCCCCAACAGGAGCGGGAGAAAACAGGTCAGTTAGGAGCCAGATGTAATGAGTTGTCGCATTCGCCTCAACAAATTACTCTTGCAACTAACAACCCGGCGCTCGCAACTTTCTTCGGATTGTATCCGAAAATCGAAAATCGTTCAAGCGGTCTGACGGGTTTCTGACGTGTATATAATCAAAAAAACAAAAAATTTAAGGAGAACAATATTATGGCTAAAGGCGAAAAAATCATCGGCATTGACTTAGGAACCACCAACTCGGTCGTTTCCGTTATGGAAGGCAACGAACCCACGGTTATTGCAAACCTGGAAGGAAACCGTTTAACCCCCAGCGTCGTCGCGTTTAACGACGACAACGAAACCATCGTCGGCGAACCCGCCAAACGACAGGCTGTTACCAACCCGAAGCGAACCATCTCGTCCATTAAACGATTCATGGGCCGCCGTCAGAACGAAGTTGCAGTCGAAGAAAAGATGGTTCCGTACAAGGTTATCGGAACGGGCGACGATTACGTCAAGGTAGAAGTCAACGGCAAAGAATACACGCCGTCTGAAATCTCCGCCAAGGTTCTTCGCAAGCTCAAGGAAGCGGCGGAATCCTACCTCGGTCACAAAGTCAACAAGGCGGTTATTACCGTTCCCGCTTACTTTAACGACGCTCAGCGTCAGGCAACCAAAGACGCCGGTCAGATCGCTGGCCTGGAAGTTATGCGAATCATCAACGAACCGACCGCAGCGTCTCTGGCTTACGGTCTGGATAAAAAAGCCCAGCAGAAGATTTGCGTCTTCGACCTCGGCGGCGGTACGTTCGACGTTTCCATTCTGGACGTTGCAGACGGCGTTTTCCAGGTTGTCGCAACCAAAGGCGACGGACACCTCGGCGGCGACGACTTCGACAAAGCCCTTATCGACTACGTCGCAGACGAATTCATGAAGTCCAACGGCGTTGACCTCCGCAAAGACCCGATGGCTCTTCAGCGTCTGCAGGAAGCGTGCGAAAAAGCGAAGTGCGAACTGTCCTCCGCTCAAAGCACGGACATCAACCTGCCGTTTATTACCGCTGACGCCTCCGGTCCGAAACACCTGCAGCAGCACATCACCCGCGCCAAGTTTGAACAGCTGGCGGATTCCCTCATCGAACGCTGCAAGCGCCCGGTTCTGGACTGCTTGAAGGACTCCAACCTGTCCGCCAAAGACATCGACGAAGTCGTTCTGGTCGGCGGATCGTCCCGAATCCCGAAGGTTCAGGAACTTGTCAAAGAGATCTTCGGCAAAGACCCGCACAAGGGCGTTAACCCGGACGAAGTCGTTGCAGTCGGCGCGGCAATTCAGGGCGGCGTTTTGGCTGGCGACGTCAAAGACGTTCTTCTGCTCGACGTTACCCCGCTGTCTTTGGGAATTGAAACCCTCGGCGGCGTTATGACTCGACTGGTCGAACGCAACACAACCATTCCGACGGAAAAGTCACAGGTCTTTTCCACCGCAGACGACAACCAGACGGCTGTTACAATTAAAGTCTATCAGGGCGAACGTGAAATGGCGGCGGACAACCGACTGCTGGGTCAGTTCAACCTGGAAGGCATCCCGCTGGCGCCCCGCGGCGTCCCGCAGATTGAAGTTACTTTCGACATCGACGCCAACGGCATCGTTTCCGTCAAGGCGAAAGACAAGGGCACCGGCAAGGAACAGAAAGTTACCATCGAACAGAGTTCCGGCTTGAGCGACGAAGAAATCGAAAAGATGCGCCGCGACGCCGACGCTCACGCCTCCGAAGACAAGAAACGCCGCGAATTCGCCGAACTGCACAACAAGGCGGACTCCATGGTCTGGCAGCTCGAAAAACTCATGAAGGAAAACGAAGCCTCCATTTCCGAGTCTGACAAATCCGCCATGACCGCGGCTATCGACAAGGTCAAGGAAGCCATGAAAGGCACAGACGCCGACGCACTCAAGTCTGCCGTCAGCCAGCTGGAACAGGCGTCTCACGCGTTCAGCAAAACGCTGTACGAAAAGGCTGCTGGTTCCGCCGCCGGCGCTGGTCCGCAACCGGGCGCGTCCGCTCAGGACAACTCTGGTTCCGACTCCAAAAACGACGACACGATCGACGCCGAATTTGAAGTCAAAGACTAAGTTCAGCAAATAACTTGTAACAAATAACTCGAAATGCGGGATTGAACTCAAAATCAATTCCGCATTTCGTGTATTTACCGGTAAATTTTACAACGTTCCGTTTGGGTTCAGAACGCTAGCACACGGATCTAACGGATGGGACGGATTCGCGCCGATTATTAATCCTGAATAAAAGCTTTATTCTTAAAATCAAGAATTTTGGATTAGTTAGTAGATGAATGAATCTAAATAAAACAATCGGTGAATATCCGTTTAATCCGTAAAATCCGTGTCCGGACTGACGGAACGACAAACAACGTTTTTCAACCACAAATTACTTCCATGACAACTATTCCCCGAATTGGCTTGGGCTACGATTCCCATAAACTCATCGACGGCGACGGTCTGATTCTCGGCGGGGTGCATATCCCGCACAACAAGTCGTTACAGGGACATTCCGACGCCGACGCTCTTCTGCACGCCATTTCAGACGCCCTGCTCGGAGCCGCCGCCATGGGCGACATCGGACAGATGTTTCCCGACACGGCAGAGGAAAACCGCGGCCGCAATTCCGGGGAGATGCTTCAGATTATCTGGGACAAGATTCAGGCGGAAGGATACAAGCTGGGCAACCTCGACGCGGTCGTCCTGGCGCAAAAGCCGAAAATCCTGCCGTACGTTGCTGCGATCAGAGAAAACATCGCCCGTATTCTCGACGTCCCGGCAGAATCCATCGGACTAAAAGCCAAGACCGGGGAAGGCGTCGGCCCCGTCGGAGAACAAATTCTACTGGAAGTCTACGCCACCGCGCTGATTTATCGGGAATAAAGCATTGTTTAAGAAAATATTCTTACGAAGTTAGAAAAGCTGGAATCAGGACAGCGTCCCGAAGGGACGCAACGTTTGTAACCGTGGGCTTCAGTCCACGGACGAACGACGCGAACTAAAAGCATCTCAAATACGTCCTCTTGTATAAAACAGGGTTGGCGCTATAATTGTATTATTCTACAGATATTATTCCATTAACCTCAATTTCAGCAGTTATCATGACAACCATTCCAACAATTACCTTGAACGACGGCGTCGAGATTCCGATGTTCGGTTTCGGCGTTTATCAGATTCCGGCAGACGGCAGTACGTATAAAGCGGTTCGAGAAGCCCTCGACCTGGGGATTCGTCACATCGATACGGCAACGGCGTATTTTAACGAACAGGAAGTCGGGAAAGCGATTCACGACAGCGGCGTTCCCCGTCAGGACATCTTTCTGACCAGCAAGCTGTGGGTTCAGGATTACGGATTCAGCGCGGCGGAAAAGGGAATTGAAACCTCGCTGCGAAAGCTCGGCACGGACTACATGGACTTGTACCTGATTCATCATCCCTACGGCGACGTTCCCGGCGCATGGAAGACGATGGAAGCGGCAAAGAAGGCGGGGAAAATCCGGTCGATTGGCGTCAGCAACATGACCCCGACCATCTGGAACAGCTTTATTTCCCAGCTTGAAACGGTTCCGTCTGTCAATCAGGTGGAGTTCAACCCGTTCTATCAGCAAAAGGAACTCCGGGCGCTCATGGCGCAGTACAACGTTCACGTTGAAGCCTGGGCGCCGCTGGGACAGGGTAACTCTGACCTGCTGAATTGCAGCGTTATTACAGCTATTGCCGCTGCGCACGGGAAAACCGCCGCTCAGGTCGTTTTGCGCTTTGAAATTCAGGAAAACATTATCGTCTTCCCGAAATCCACTCATCTGGAACGAATCAAAAGCAACATGGATATTTTCGATTTCACTCTGACCGAATCGGAGATGGATCAGATCCGCGCTCTGGATACTGGAAAAGGAATGTGGAACCCGGACGCCCCTGGCGTCGCAGAGTTCCTTTTAAGCGCCTACGACGTTCACGCGAACGACTAAAGCCCTACGAACGACTAAAACATCATTTGCGCGGGACAGTCCGGTCACGGATTTTCACCGATTGGTTAATTGACAAGTCAATCGCTATTGGCGCTACATTGGATTTTTTAACACGAAATACACGAAATACACGAAAAGAACGAAAAAAACGAAAGAATTATAATTTTTTTCGAATCTAAAATCTTTCGTAATTTTCGCTTATTTCGTGTTTTTCGTGTTTAAAAACTTTTTACCGCGAACGCTGCTTGGAATTTGAAAAGGAAAGGAGGATAACAATGACAGAAGAACAGAAAAGGACAACGCGCCTGTCGCGCGACGAGGCATGGGAGCTTCTCACGCGTTACAATAAAGACGCATTCCACCTCCAGCATGCTGAGACGGTGGAAAAGACCATGCGCTGGTTTGCCCGTGAACTCGGCTATGCCGAGGAAGAGGACTACTGGGGAATCGTAGGCATGCTGCACGACATCGACTTCGAGCAGTGGCCGCAGGAACATTGCTTGAAAAGCCAAACGCTATTGAAGGAACTCGGCGTGGAGGACTCTATCAACCGCGCCGTCGCCTCGCATGGTTACGGAATCGCCAACGACATTGTGCCGGAACATCTCATGGAGAAGGTCCTCTTCGCCGTTGACGAACTGACGGGGTTGCTGGGCGCGGTCGTACTGATGTATCCCTCCAAGAGCGCAAAAGACCTCAACCTCAAGAGCGTAAAGAAGAAGTTCAAGGACAAGAAGTTCGCCGCCGGGTGTTCGCGCGACGTGATACAACGAGGCGCGGAACAGCTTGGCTGGACGCTTGACGAACTCATTGAGCGCACGATTGCTGCAGTTCAGTCGTTTTTACCATAATTTCCAAAGGAGTATCAAACATGACCAGATTTATTTTAGGATCAATTCTCATTGCAATGACATTGACCGCGAACGCTGCGGAACTGGAACTGACGCAGGAATGGGACAAGACGTTCCCGAAGTCCGAGAAGGTGGACCACTGCAAGGCGACCTTCCAAAATCGATTTGGCATCACGCTCGCTGCAGACGTATACAAGCCGAAAGGCGCAACGGGACGGCTCGCGGCGATTGCCGTCAGCGGTCCGTTTGGGGCAGTGAAGGAACAGTCGAGCGGTCTTTACGCCCAGACGCTTGCGGAGCGCGGGTTTTTGACCATCGCGTTCGACCCGTCCTTCACAGGGGAATCGGGCGGTTCGCCTCGCTACGTTGCCTCGCCGGACATCAATACCGAAGACTTCCAGGCAGCTGTCGATTACCTTATTAGCCGGGACGACGTTGACCCGGAGAAAATCGGCATCCTCGGCATTTGCGGGTGGGGCGGTCTTGCCATCAATACGGCAGCGATCGATACGCGCGTCAAAGCAACCGTCGCCTCAACAATGTACGACATGACCCGCGTTACAGCCAACGGCTACTACGACTCGGAGGATTCCGCAGCCGAACGCATGAAGAAACGCGAAGCGATGAACGCCCAGCGCATCGTCGATTTCCGATCTGCCGCTCCCAAACGCGGCGGCGGGGTCGTTGATCCGCTTCCGGACGACGCTCCGCAGTTCGTCAAGGACTACTACGCCTACTACAAGACGCCGCGCGGCTTCCATCCCCGCTCGCTCAACTCGACGGACGGCTGGAACGTAACGAGTTTCCTCTCTTTCCTGAACGCCAAGCTGCTCGCCTACGCCGACGAAATCGAGAGCGCGGTTATGGTCGTTCACGGTGAAAAAGCGCACAGCCGCTACTTCGGCGAGACGGCGTTCAAAATGCTCAAGGGCGACAACAAAGAACTTCTGATCGTTCCCGGCGCGTCGCACTGCGACCTCTACGACGGCGGCGGAAAGAACGCCATTCCGTTCGACAAGATTGAGGCGTTTTACAGGAAGAATCTGAAATGATGTCGAAGAATTCCTTTTAACGCGCCGCCTACGACGTTCACGCGAACGACTAAACGACGTTTTCGTAGGTCAGTCCGCACACGGATTTTGGCGAGCCGGGTGCGTAAGCTCCCGGGAAAATACGGATTTCCACCGATTGGTTATTGACAAGTCAATAGCTATTGGCGTTGCATTGGATTTTTTAACACGAAATACACGAAAAGAACGAAAAAACACGAAATTTTAAAATTCTTTCGTAACTTTCGCTTATTTCGTGTTTTTCGTGGTTAAAAAAACAAATACATAAACAGATTCTTTTAGTTCTGCCTGTCCAGAGTCTTAAATAGCAGTACTCTCGGATAGCCCGGGTGGGGGTCAGGGATAGCTCTGCCTTTGTTTTCGTAACCTTCCGCCAGAACGTTTTTGAGACTGAAGCTGTTGTCCGGATGAACGATCGCTCCCATGTACTTTATCTGGGGATTTTTGAGAGCTTCAGCCTCGAGCGCACGCAGCAGCGTTCTTTGCAGACCGTGACCGCGATACGCCTCTTTGACAATTGCCATCTTGGCGTAGGCGAACTGTTTGTCTTCGTTATTCTGATAATTATTCAGAAGCGTCTTAAACATGCCGTGCGGGTCTCCAAAAGACATCGCAATACAGGCGGCCAGTTCGCCGTTGCAGTACGCGCCGAGAACCAGCAGGTCGTTGTTCTTCAGACCTTCTTCCAGATCGCAGCGCTCTGTTACAATATACCAACTCCCTTTGTCGGTCTTATTATTGATTACAATAACATGATCCTGCATGTCCATAATCGTATCGACGTCTTCAATTGAACATGGTTTTATCGTAAACATAGTTCTTCCTTTTTGTTACATAGACTCCCGTTCTTCTTCCGACTTGGCGAGGATTTCCTCTGTCGCCTGTGGGTCGGCGGCGGAGCAGCATTGACGCAAGACGTCGGCGACGCCCAGCAGTTCCGGCTTCCACGTTTCCCGGACGCTGACAGGAACGTCTAACTGAGCGAATTCTTCCAATAGCAGAATCATACGGAGCAGATGCCGGAAAATCAAGCCCTCCTGACGCGCCAGCCCCTTCGACGTGATGTACTTATTGAACTCGCCGAACTCCAGAATTTCGCCCGTTATCCAAACCGGGGTGATTTTGATATCTTCTACCAGCGGGTATTCGTACTGGAACAGACGATAGAGCTTTTCCGCAAACGGAATCACCCAGACCCGTTCCGAGGCGTCCGGCAGCCCGCCGAAGCGTTCCCGTTCTTCCTGAATTTCCTCTTTCGTCTTCTCGACCAACTCGTCGATTGTCGCCAGGCCGAGTTGTAACAGCTGTTTGTCCAGCCGACTTTGCGCCAGACGTCCCGGCGGCAATTCCCACTGACGAGGAACGCGAACGTTGCGAAGCAGCGTCGTGGGAACTTCCAAAACGGACTCGAACGCCTGCAGTTTCTCTTTAAGATCCGCATCGACCAGCTGATCAATCAGAAACGCCCCGTAAAGCGGATTGATCGACCGAATCTGAGTCAGAATCGACATCTTTTCCGTACCGGCGGCGCGCAGGGGCGACCAGGACGGATCGGATGTTGAAGAAGTCTCGATTGCTTTAGAGTTAGGAATTAGGAGTGAGGAGTTAGGAGTTGGCGTCGGCGTCGGCGTGGCGCTTGCTTCTTCTCGCAACTCGCAACTCGCAACTCGCAACTCATCTTCGCCTGACGGCGAATGCGTAATTTCGTTCGCTTCGCTCACTTCATTACCGCCTTCCAATCCACTTGCTACTTGCAACTCTTTCTCTTCTTCCTCGTCAAACAGCCCGAAACCAAATCCCTGTTCTTCTTTCGGCTCTTGCGGGGTTTCCTTTTCGGGAAGATATTTGATCTCAATCGCGGGAGCGTCGGGCGAAGGGTCCGTTCCCAGGTCAAGTTCCGTAATAAGACGGGATTTATCGGCAGGCGGAGCGGGTTCCAGAACAACATAGCCTGCGTTGTGAAGCGTCAGGAGCGCCTGATCGAGATCCCGCTGACCGCGTTCCATGCGTCCGGAATCGAGCAAGCGGTCTTGAACCAGCTTTCGCAATTGCTGAACGTCCGGCGACGCCTGAAGCATAAACGCCAGCAAGCGCCACGGAATCTGCCCAACGGAATGAAGGTTCTCTGCCTTGGCGTTTTGCAAGATCTGGAACTGCTTTTCCGACCAGTACTGCTCTTCCGGCGACCGCTTGGGCTGTTTCTTTTTGAGTTGTTTTTTAGCTTTCTGCAAGTTCGGGTCAGGCGTGTTTTCGGGAATCTGATCGTATTTCTTCTGCCATCGGGCGATTTTGACGTCGTCTGGATGAGCCAGAGCGAAAACGTATCCTTGCGTGTCGAACTGCGGGCGACCGGCGCGGCCGAAAATCTGATGAGCCGTCCCGAACGGAACGAGTTTCTTTTTCCCTTTCGGACCCTTGAGCAGGCTGGGCAGAACTACCGACCGTGCTGGCAGGTTGATTCCAGCCGACAGCGTCTCGGTACAGGCGCAGACCGCCAGCAGCTTTTTCTGGAAACATCGTTCCACGATTCGCCGGTACTTGGGCATGACCCCCGCATGATGAACGCCGACGCCGCGAAGAAGCATCGTCTTGAGCTTGGGTCCGATGCCGTCCGTCATCTTTTCAGACTGCAGTTCCGCCAGCAGCCCCGCCTGTTGTTGACCGGAGATGAGTTTTTTCCCTTTGAGGATTTCCGCGTAGTCCCAGCACAAATCCCGGCTAAAGCAGAACAGCAGCGCAGGGGTTCGGCGCGTCTCGTCGTCTCCCAGCGCCATTTCCTCGACGAATTCTTCCAGAAAATGTTCCTCGTCCCACTGAAACATCAAGGAGACTTTTCGCTCGTCCGACTCGACGACTTCCAGCTTCCGATGATGCCGCGTTTCCAGCCAGATGGCGAACTGTTGCGCGTTCCCGACCGTTGCCGACAGCAGCAGCGTCCGAATTCGCGGGGGAAGAAGCCGAAGTGAGAATTCCCAGACGATTCCCCGCTCCGGGTCGTTAAACTGATGGAACTCGTCCATGACGACCGCGTCGACGTCGTCGAAATTCAAGGCGGAACTCTCCGCCGCCGCGCTTTCGGGCTGAAGAAGGCGATTAAACAGGATTTCCGCAACGACGACCAGAATTTTGGCGTCTGGATTGACTTTGCGGTTGCCGGTAACCAGCCCGACGTCGTTGGGGTCGAACCCCCACTGAGCCGCTTTGACCTGTAATTCATGGAACTTCTGGTCAGTCAGAGCGATCAACGGCGTTGTATAGTACGCCCTCCGCCCGGTTGTTAGAGCCTCAAAAACAACGGCTTCGGCAATGAGCGTCTTTCCCATTCCAGTCGGCGCGGACACGAGAACGCCCTGCTCGGAAGAAAACCAAGCCAAGAGGGCTTCTTCCTGCATGGGATACAATTCGTAGGGAATCTGAGCCAAAAACGCCTCGTAAATTTCGTCGCGAGTCATTGCCGTATTACGTTGATAATAGCATTATTTATTGATAACCGCCCAGGTTACGAATCCCAGGCGCGTATTTAGGGAATTATACCATAAAACGGATAAGAATCAATGAACGTTCCGGAAATCTCTAAATATTTTGGAAAATTTCAGGCGCGGGCGGTTGACAAAATATAAAAACGTGGCATAATACGTTCATTCAGTTTGCGGACAGCGTCTGCAAATCATGGAATGGGCAGTTAGCGCAGTTTGGTTAGCGCGCCTCCCTGACACGGAGGAGGTCACAGATTCGAGTTCTGTACTGCCCATTTTTTTATTTCTTGAACGTTTTGCTCTCCATAGCAAGACGTTTTTTATTTTGCAAAAGTCCTTGAATTTCCGGGACTTGCGGAATCGACTTCCCGCCGGCTTGCAATTCTGAATTATCCAGATTCCCGTCCTGCAAGTACGATTTTAAGTATACTTTTAAGTATACTTTTTCAGAATCCTGTTCTTTTGGTAAAGAATCCGGCTCCAATTTTGACCAAAATTCCATCAGCCGCCCTTCGGCTTTGTCCTGTCTTGCTTTGTGGTACTGCTGATAATGTTTCAACCCCATAGCGAAATTATGACCGGTCAACGCTTCATAGGCTTTTGCGTCCTGCCCTACGGATTCCATAACATCGCAACAGTACGAACGCCGCAAATTATAAACTTGTCCGATATTGATTCCAACCAATCGGAACGCCTTTTTAATCCAGCTTCCCGGATTGCTTATTTTGCGCAAATTAGGAAACATTTTCAACTGTCCCTCTCTGGCGGAATCGTACAAATCGCGCAAACAAGATTCCAAAATCGGATTTAACGGAACGATTCTGAATTCTTTCCCTGCATGACGTTTTGTCTTGTCTGAAAGAATCGTAATACTCCCCGTACCGCTTCCAGAACTCCAACGAATCGTTTCTGGCGTCCAATCCATCTGATATAATTCAGACGCCCCACGGACGCCGGCAAATCTCATTAGAGCAATCTGCGCTCTATGTTCTTTGTTTGTCATTTCGTCAAGGGCTTTAGAAATAACGTCAACGGGGAAGTATTGCCATTTCTCCTTATTGACAACATCGCCACCCTTACAGAATCGGAACGGATTTTTATAAACCCAATCCAGCTTTTCAGCTTCATTGAAAAACTGCTTTGCAAGTGAAATTCTGCGTTTGGCTGTTGCTTCACAATACTTTTTATTCAGCCACGTTTGAAACGCCGCCGCCTGTTCCGTATCGATCGATTCTAACAGACAATCGGAACCAAAGAACTCTGTCAGATTGCTTGAAATTTTATCATAGGTCAAAAGTGTAGCCGGCTCGACGTCTTTTCTGTCCTTGAACCTGTCGATAATATCCTGAATCGTTTTCGGCTTCGGCTTCGGCTCGACCAATCCGGCACGCTCCAACCGCTGGCGCAAATCGTCTGGAATATCCTTCAACCAGTTTGACAAAAGACGGTCAGGCTGTCCCGTCTGCTTTTGCTCTACCAGCCGTTCAACCATGTTACAAATCGTTTGAGCTGCCTTCTTGTCTGCTGTCGACAGATACAACGTCTTTTGTTTGTTATCAAAGTAAAAGCGAATCTGACACTTTTTCGTTTTAGGATTGATTGAAACACTAGCCATAATGTAAAAACTCCAATTTATTGTTAAATGCTTTTTGTTATTCCTTGCAATTTGTAATTATCATTATACACGTTTTGCAATTTTGCGCAATAGGGGGATAATAAATCCCTGCTGTCTGTATCGTCAAATATTGTTACAAGCATAACAGCAGGGAACGGCAAAAAGGATATGGAAAAGCAATAAGCATAGTTTAAACTATTGTATTAATAGAGCGGTCTGCGCTTGCTTGTAATATCCAGAGAGAGGATTTTTCTATAATATGAAATAAAATATAGAAAAACCCTTTCACCCCTTTCACTTATTCATAATTTGAATATGAATATTCATCGGACGTTTCGTCTGTATCGTTCGCAAAACATATTCCAAAAAAGGTTTTTCTACGGTTTGAACCAGACGGAACCGGCTTTTCGATTCCCATCACGGAACAGATTTCAGGAATAACGCGGTTTGACGCCATCGGCTTTAGTCCGTTCCGAATACAATAGGTTTGATATGCTTTATAAACGCTGTCAGACGATAGCGCCGAATCCAGGTCAGACGGCTTCAAACATTCCTCGCAAAAAGCCAAAACCGGGTTTGATTGCAATTCCGCTTCATGCTTCAGTTCTTCGGCATTTGAGGATTCCGGGAAGGTTTTATATCCTTCAGTTATCAATTCCCCATAACCAGACAGCGCCCAGGTCAAAACGCCTGACAGTTCCGACAGCAGTTCCCGCTTCAAGTTTGGATTCTGTCCCGCCGTTCCTCTGAATTGAACAGGGAAGGGAATCAGTCGGAGACGCTGCCGAATCGCCCCAGACCGGTCAGCGAATCGGGGAACCTGATTAGAACCAAAAACCGACAGAGCAACCAGCCGCCGTTTGACCGTATCTTGAAATTTACGTTCGACGGAATAGATTTCGCTTTCAGTCAGGGACTTCAAAACCGCTTCACGGTCAAACGCTGTCGACGCTGATTCCCAGACGGCTGGCATATCGGCTACAAGGTTTAACCGGTTTTCGGTCAAAGGGAATATTGCAAACGATTTTCCAAAATCTGACAAAGAGACAGCGCAAACCGTCCCAAAATTAAGTTTTTCCAATACTGCAAGAGCAGTACTCTTTCCCGTTCCGGCTACTCCATACAGTACAAAGAACACGTTATATTTCCGATTATAGGTCAGAGACAATCCGAAAAGCCGTTGTAAATTGTACCTGTCGACAGCCGATAAACAAACCTCATTGACGAACTTGAACCATCGGGGACATCTTGCGACGGGGTCAAAATCGCACGGAACGCGCCCCAATACGAACAGTTCCGGGGACAGCGGTTTAATTGCTTCCTCTGGAATCGGCTTCCCCTCATACAGAGCAGACGCCACTTTCTCGACGTCCAATAAAGCGTTATTGCATGCAATCCAACCCGCCGCCGATTCTGCAAGGAGACAGCCGTTTTCAAATCGTAACCACTGCGCCGGGTCTGGCGAATCGTCTGTTCGTTCCGGTACTGTCAAAAACGTTTTGACGAACTCCATCACGTCATTTAATCGCTGTTTGGACAGGTTTTCAGAATCCCGAATTGTATTCAAACAAAACCGATTGACTTCGGCTTTTACTGACCATTCTGGAATTAGCTTCCAGCCGGTTTTGATATTATATGAATACCACCCGCCGCCGGAAATGAAAACGTATTTGAGCGTTTTCAGACTGTCGACGAACGCCATCGCCAAATTTTGAGCGGGGGGTTTATTGTCATTATTGGGCATAATTATAAACCTCTCTTTCCTGTTCGATAGAACGAAAAGCCGCTTCAACCTGTTTTCTGGATTCCGTCCAGGTCAACCCGGTTTGACTTGCGACATCATAAAAAAGAGACTCGACCGCTTGACGATTCCAACCGCACCGGAGACAATCGAAAACGGCATTATAAAGATAAACTGCGCGCTCCCCACGTTCCGCGCCGCGCTGAATATACTCCAACGTATCGCGTCGAATCCGGGGAACCTCATAACCATCAGGAAACCGATTGACGCCAACCCACGGATTGAAGGGAGACAGTTCCGCCGGGTCTGCTGACTGCTTTCCCATATCCTCTTTTTCGCCTGTCCCTATTCCAGACGGCAACGCTGAAAACATATCGGCTTGCGCTTCAGCCCAGGTTTGAACCGCGCCCGGAATCGGCTCGACGGCTGGCGAATAACGGACTGCGTCCCGATCGATTTTGTCAAGTTCCGATTCCGTCCAAACCAAACGCCGGGGACGCTGCGCCCGCTGGCGTATTTCGTCAATGTTCAACGCCGTTGTAATTTCCCAATAAGACAGCGGAATTTTATAAAGACCGCTTTTTCCATGTTTGGAGTTTGGACAGCGGAAAAGCCGCTGGCGGTCATAAACGGACTTGTCAATTTCGACGCCGGCACGTCTGGCAATTTCCAACGCCGCCCGCTTGTACTGCGACGGGAACTCCTTCCCCGGTTTGACTTCATCGCCGAAAACGGCAACGGGAACGCCCACGTGAAAACCTTTACTGCCTGAAAAGAAAATCAGGATTGATTCTGTATGAGGGACAATCAACCCGGAATCGGAATCCGAATCGGCTGGCGTCTGCGTCAAATACTCGACAAGACGCGCTGCGTCTGAAAGAGCGTCCGACAAATCGTCCCGGTCAATATCGAACCAGACGAACGGACACCAGCACGCGCCGCCGAATCCGGCAACGCTGTTTCCAGTCTGGCGAAAATGTTCGATTAAATCACTGTCGAACGAATAGAGCGATAAAAAATAATCGACTTTGTCGATAAAGAACGGGTCAGCATTGCAAGCCGCCTTGAACGTTTCCAGCCATTTAATTTTCTGCTTTTGACGTACTGCGACGCCTTGACAAGCAAAACCATAATAATATAATTGAAACATAATAAAACACCTATTAGGCGCGCCGGAACTGCTAATTCTGGCGCGCCTGTCTTAAATGAAGTGAACAATAGCCGCACCTGTTCTGACTTCCTGCGACCGGAACGGAACAGAGCAGACAGCAACGAAAAACTAAAACGCGCCGGGGGGAAGTTCTGACTGCTGACCAGAACCCGGAACCGGGTTTGACGTCTGCGCTGTCGACTGTTCCTCTGGCGGAACAATACGCCGCACGGATTGAACTTCGGAAAACGTCCGACCGTTTGAACCGTCTTTGAGAATCGTTTTCAACTCAACCCAGATTTTGGGATAATCGCTGACCGACCGCCGGGGGTCAATTCCCAGCGAATCGCAAAACTGTCTTGTGTACCCCATCGCCTTTGTCGTCAACGCTCTTTGTCCGATAATCAGCTGACCGGCAAATTCTCCACGCTCGATACGATAAGTGAATTTGAGCTGCGGAGTTTGACGATTAAAACCCGCTTCCCAGCCGGTCAGAACTGCAATATACGTTCCCGCCGGAACCCTTACCGGAGTTTTAGCATTATCCCAGCCATCGAAAAAATCATAACTGGCGGAATAATTGTTAGGGTTATTATTCCAGTAAGAATAATTATCAGTCATCGTTTTCACCTCCATTTTTCTGTTGACAGAAACCACGGAACCAATCCAGCAGCGCCGCACGCTCGATACGGACGAATCGACCAATTTTGACGAACGGCAACGCCTGCGACCGCTTCCAGTATTCCAACGAACGCCGGGAACAGCCCAGCAATGAACACGCCTCCTCTGGCGACAAAAACTCTTTTTCAAGAGCAGTAGAATTAAAATCTTTCATGGTATTTCCTCCATAGAGTTTGAAAGATTCTCGCAAAACGTGAACCGCTAACAGAAACGATAAAAAAAGACGTCTTGCAAGTGTTTCTACAAAAGAGAGAAAATAAGAAAAAAACAAGAAAACGAATAAGAAAAACTGCGATATTTCTTTACAAGAAACAAAAAAAGCCCTTGTTTTCAGGGCTAAAAAATTTTTTGAAAAAATCCTAAAAAATAAGAAAAACGATTTTTTGATTTTCTTATTTTGATTTTCTTATTGATTATTTACGAAAAGGTTTTTGAGATATTGGAACATCAGAGAACGTTTCATAGTCAATATCTGTAGTATCGTCATATAAACCAGCCGCCAATGCTAACGTCTGCCAATCCTTTGTTTCGTTTTTTTCTTGTTTGGCTAACCCTTCAGCAGCTCGTAAAATCTTATTCTTTTGAAACTGCGTATGATTAAAACCAATAGCTTTTGCAATAACTTTTTGACGTTCTCCTTTGCGCCGCCGGTCAAGTACTTTCAATCCAATATCTATTGTGATTCTACAATTCTTCTTTTCCCTTGCCGATTTCAGTTTGGCGGTTTTATCTGCTGGCGAATCCTTGTCAGCCGGAACAGACGCCGGTACTGCTGGCGAATCAGAGCAATCGTTTGTTACTAATGCTGAATCATTTTTAAATAACGAATGACAATTTCTTTCAAAACGTACCTTGTCTAAACCTTCAAACAATTCTCTTTGTTTATACCAATATTTATATATTTTAAATAGCAGGTCATTACTTTTTTGTAACAGATTCTCTTTGTAAAGGTGATATTCTAATAATATTTTATCTTGAATATCGGAGGGGTAAACGTCAAATGGAAAAAGCGAAAAACAACATTTTTTTGAGCCAATTGAAGGTTTAATGTATTTTTGATAATTAATCGCGAAACAGTGTTCAAATTCTGCTAAATACTCCGGAGATATGCACCCTAGATAAATATAGATTTCTCGCACTCCCCCCATAAACAAAACCCAGTCATTTAAATCTGTTCGTTCGTTCCACGGAATCCAGACGTTTTCGCTATTCATGTAAAATCCTCCTTTGTGTTACAAAATCATTATAGCGAAAATCTTTTAGTATACAATACCCCCGGATTGCATTAAATATTTGTTGTTTATTCTATATGACAATTCCGCCCGCGCACTTACTTACTCGATTATTCCCCTGTTCTGAAAAAATTCCCTCGCAATCCCGCGCTTCGCGCCCCCGTTTTGCCCTAGAAAGTACCTTGTCCCAAAAATCCAAAAAGTGTTTTGGGACAAAAGCGAAAATGACAGCAAAGAAAAACCCCTGTTTTGATTCTATCGGACAGTTAGCAATGGGGGCTATAGTTTTACCCTGCGAAAAAACAAGGCGACAGAACGCAAATTTGAGCCGTTCTCGAACACGTGAGGAAAGAACGCCGGTCTGCTGTCTGCTTTTCCATATCCTCTTTGCTTGCCCTCTCTCTTTACAACGCGCCCAGGGACGGACGCCGGAACCGGCTCGACGTTCCATCACGTTTGACCGATTGACAAGAGCAGCGGAACCCGCTCCATCAGCGGGGACGGCTTCGGACGTCTGTTCCGACTGTCGACGTTATCGCTGGCGATAAGAGCAGACCGGAACCGGCTCGACGTTCCATCACGTTTGACCGATTGACAAGAGCAACGGAACCAGCTTCAGCAGACCGGAACCGGCAACCAGAACAGAGCCGGCTTCGGACGCTCGTTCCGGCTGTCGACGAAAAGCCGTCCGAAAGTGCGGAAAATTTCGGAATCGAAAAAATCCGCACCCGGCAAAATAAACTGCGCCAAAATTAGAAATCGAAAAATGACGCACCCCATTAAAAGCTGTCAACGCTGACGAACGGGACGCTGACAGCAGACGCCGCCGCTGACCTGTTCAACGCTCGACCGATTCCAGCCGTTCAATTAGACGCTCTTTTTCCTCTGGCGTCAAACTGTCGATAAGAGACAGAATCAAATCGATTTTGTCCCGATAAGTATACTTTTGAGTATACCGCCCATCAGCGGAACCCGTTTCAACCCCTAAAAACAAGGGCTTTTCGGCATTTTGTATCGAGTTCTGTACTGCCCATTTTTTTATTGTCTTTTAATATTGCAAATTATATCAATCAAAACTCTCTATTTGCAAAACGCCTTTATTTTCAACTTTTCTGGCGCCCCCCCCTTTTATTTTTCTTAACGAGTTTGTAAAATAGCTAAATATAAGGAAACTTCTAATAATTCAATTTCGAGTCAAGCTAGTTCTTTTTTCCGTCTGCTTTGAGTCGAAAAGCCCACTCGTATGTCTAATACTGGGGCTTTTCTCCTCTGTGCAGACGAAAAAAGTGCGTAGCCGCACGGGCAAGTAGACCGAGCTTTGCGACCAAATATTCATTTTTGGCGCTAACGACTTCCAATTGGGAACCGCCCCAGTCGGTCCGTCGCTTGACAACGAAAGCAATTATTAGAAATCCCCTTAAGTTGACGATTAACGTCTATAGCTTTTTCATTTCCTTTTATACTGGAGCTGTCTGCCATGGATCGCAGAGAATTTATTGCCGCGTCGGCAGCGCTGGCAGTCGGAACGCTTGCTGGCGCAGCGTCTGGCGTATTTGCCGAAGAACCCGTTTCACAAGAATCAACTGTTAAGGAGAAAATCATGAGTAAAAAAATCGTAGTAGCCGCAGACCCGTTTGCCGTTGGACTTAAAGACGCCGTTGTCGCCGACCTGAAAGGCAAAGGATACGACGTCATTGACGTCGGCGCCCGCGCTGAAAACCCGGACATCCCCTACTTCGAATCCGCTCCGATCGCCTGCAAGTACATTCAGGACGGAACTTGTGAAAACGGCATTCTCTTCTGCGGAACCGGCATGGGCATGTCGATTGTCGCCAACAAATGCAAAGGCATTCGCGCGTCTGTCGTCGAAAGCGTTTTCGCTACGAAAATGTGCCGTACAATCAACAACTCCAACGTTCTGTGCCTCGGCGCGATGATTTGGGGCGAAGCCATGGCTCTGGACGCTGTCGATACGTTCCTCAACACGGCGTTCACCTCCGCTTTGCCGCAGTTCGCCGACTTCCTCAAGGAAGCCGCCAAGAAGGTCGACGCGTTCGACGAAAAGAACCTGAAGTAATATTTAGGCATTAGGCAAGAGGCAATAGGCAGTAGAGGAAGCCCCCTCACCCCCTATTGCCTACTGTCTACTGCCTTTTCACTCCTCATCCCTAACTATTCAGAGTTTCCATGGCAATTACTGTAACCTGTCCCGGCTGTCATAAAAAGTTTGTTGTCAGCGAGAAGTTTGCCGGCAAGAGCGGTCCATGCAAGTATTGCAAGACCATTATCAAAATTCCCAATGAAGTTCCAGCAGCGGAGAAAGTCGTCATTCACGGCGGAGATTCGTTTTCCAGCGGTGGTAAAAACGCTGAAGGAAAACTCGTGCTCAAACCGTTGGAACGCAGCGTTAAAAAGTTTAACCGCGTTCGGGCGCTTCTGGTAACAATTGGGATCCTTGGCGCGCTTTTGGCAACGTTCATCGTGGGAAAAACAATCAATCTGAACGAGAACTTTCTTATTGCCTCAGCCGGATTATGCGTCGTTACGCCAATGATTGTTGGAGGATTGTATCCGCTGGTTAAAAAAGACGAGATGCTGGAATCCATTCATGGTTTTGACTTTTACTGGCGAACAGGCGTTATTTCCGTGGTTTATGCCGGTATGTGGGGAATTCTGTCATATTTGATGTACACGAGAACGTTAACGCCTCAGACGCCGACAATGTGGGCAATTTGTTCGATTGCATTAACGCTCTTTGGAATTTTCATGTGCATGTGCTTTTATGAATTGGAATGGGGAAACGCGGCGTTTCATACATTGGCGTTTATCTGTGTAACGCTTTTGCTGCGATACCTTGCCGGAATCGTCTGGTTTTCACAGGTTATTATTGAAAGCGCAGCGGGAAAGAACGCGCCTCCGCCGCCGCCAATGTAATCAGAACTTCAATATCAGGTCGTTCCCTGACCTTACGCATTAAAATAAAAACAGCGGTTGAAATCATTTTCCGTTTCACCGCTGTTTTTTATTTATCTAAAATACTAAGAAATACACGCCAGAGTTATCGTCTGGCGCGGAATTCTTCCGGGGTCATGTTGTGACGCTGCTGAAATGCGCGGAAGAAGTATTCGTAACAATTAAACCCGGAATTGGTTGCAACCTGAGATATTTTTTGATCGGTTTGAAGCAGAAGATATTCTGCCGTTTCCATACGCAAACGATTAATAACTTTGTTAATCGTCCGACCAAAACTGGCAACAAATCGGCGATCCAGCATGGCGCGGGAAATCTCTGCATACTCAGCAACGTCGACAGCGGAAATCTTTTCTCTGAAACGCTCGCGGATAAAATCAATTGCCTTAATACAAATTGGATCGGTCGTCGCAACCATATCCGTCGACTGACGTGCAATAACTCCTTTTGGAGAAAGAGTGCGAAAAATTGTCTGTTTATCCACGTCCGATTCTGCGTTGAATGCCTGATCATTCATTTTCTTGTCGAGTAATTCTGCCGCGACAAAACCCATTCTTTCCGAGTTCACGTCTATGCTGGACAACTGCGGAAAAGAAAGACTGCACAAGAGCGAATCGTTTCCCGTTCCCAAAACGGCAACCTGATTGGGAACGTCCAGACCAATATCGTAACACGTCTCAATTACGCGCAGAGCCAGCATGTCGGAAGCCGCCCAGATTCCAACCGGAAGCGGGAGTTTTTTCAACCAGCGAATGAGCGGCTTACGCTGAAATTCGTCCCATTTAGGGTGATGCGCCAGGTCGTCCTGAGAAAAATCGTCTGGACAAAGAATGCACTTGCGACCCAGCTTACGCAATTCCTGTATAAAGGATTCACGCATTCGGCTAATCCACCAGATGTTGCTGGAACCAAACCAGGCGATATTTTCCAATCCTCTGTCACAGAAGTGCGAAGCGGCAATCTGCGTCGTTTTTTCATAATTAAAGTTGACGCCTACGCTGCTGGAAACTTCATTGTTGAGCAGTTCAACAATAGGAATCTTTTTTTTCTGGAGTTGACGAAAAATGTCTAATGTATTGCTTTGTGAAATAATTCCGTCTCCATGCCAGGAATCAAAATCTTTTGGCAAGCCATCGTGTACGCCGCGCTGATCCAGGCGAACGCGCCACGGTTTTTGAACTTTTGTATCTATCGTTTGAGTATAATTTAAAATTCCCTTAAGCAAACCGCGACCAAATTCTGTAGACGTTTCAATTATAGCTAAAACTTGTCGATGTGTACTTTGCATAATAATTACTGGGAACAATATACTTATTTGCTATACAATTCGCAATACAAAAACAGATAATCTTTCAACGCTTCAAAAAATACGTTCAAAGACGATAAAAAAATTAAATTGTTATTGATTCTAAGCGCTTTTATAACATTTTTTTGGGATTTTGCAAGAGGAAATAAAAACACATAGAGCAAAAAATTGAAAAATGTTTTTACAAAATATTTTTAATTGATAATTTTTTCTAATCCAATAAAAATATCGACGTTCCGAAAGAAAATACCCCTCACTGTTCGTCTGGAACTTTCCGATTATAATATATAAAGGGAATTCTGATTAACTAGGAGTTCCCCAGCGTGTACAGCAAAGATTATGGCGTCTAAACCCCAAACGACTTCTACCGACAACCCGTTTTTGCCGACGACTGTTCAGGAAATGCGTCAGCGTGGCTGGGACTATGTGGATCTGGTTTTCGTAACCGGAGACGCGTACGTCGATCATCCGTCTTTTGCCGCGGCGATATTGGGGCGATGGCTTTCAAAGCACGGATATCGGGTTGCGATTCTCGACCAGCCGGACTGGCATAGCTGTCAGCCGTGGCGGGAGTTTGGACGTCCGCGGCTGGCTTTCGGGATTTCTGCCGGGGCGATGGACTCGATGGTCAACAAGTACACTCCGTTCAGACGTCTTCGTTCGGCAGACGCGTATTCGCCCAACGGGGAACTGGGGCGGCGTCCCGACAGAGCGGTCAACGTGTATTCTCAGCGCGCCCGGGAGGCGTATCCCGGCTGTACGGTTCTCATCGGAGGAATAGAAGCGTCGCTGCGCCGGTTGGCGCATTACGACCATTACAGCGACAAGCTGCGGCGGTCGGTTCTGCTCGATTCCAAGGCGGATTTGCTCATGTACGGCATGGGCGAGCTGACGTTTCTGGAAGTCATGCGGCGGCTGGAAGAACATATAAACGACAAGTCCGAAGATCGGTCCTGGCTTCACGACATTCCCGGGACGGCGTACCGCGGCGGAATGAAAACGCCCATTCCAACCGGCGACGACGTTATCGAACTGCCGACCTGGGACGAGGTTCAGCAATCCAAAGAGAAGTTTGCTGAAATGACCCGGATTATTTATAATGAGCTCAACCCGTTTTGCGCCCGGACTCTGGTGCAGCGATTTGGGACGGAACACGTCGTCGTTCGCCCGCCACAAAGACCGCTGACGGAATCGGAAATGGACGAGGTCTATTCGATGCCCTTTACGCGTCAGGCGCACCCCAAATACGGCTCGGCGGAGATTCCCGCTTTGACGGTAATCCGGAACTCGGTTCAGATTGTCCGAGGTTGTTTTGGCGGCTGTTCGTTCTGCTCGATTGCCGCTCACGAAGGGAAAATAATCCAGTCAAGAAGCTGTAACAACGTCTTGGACGAGATTCGACGCATGCAGTCTCAGCCCGGGTTTACCGGCGTTATCAGCGACCTGGGCGGTCCCACCGCCAACAGCTATCAAATGACGTGTCGCCGCCCGGAGCAGATGAAACGGTGCCGCCGGACGTCTTGCCTGTATCCCAAAATCTGCCCTAACCTCAATACGGATCATACGCCGGTAATTGAACTGATGGAATCGGCGCGGAAGATAAAGGGCGTCAAAAAGGCGTTTATCGCGTCTGGAATACGAACAGACGTCGCTCTTTCCAGCCCGGAATACATCCAAAAACTGGCGGACAATTTCGTCGGCGGGTATCTCAAAACCGCGCCGGAACACGTTGCTGGGGAGGTTCTGCAATGTATGCAAAAGCCCAGCATAGACGTCTACGAACGATTTGTAACGCAGTTTGAAAATGCCAGCCAACGCTGCGGGAAGAAACAGTATTTGATTCCCTATTTTATCGCGGGACATCCCGGCTGCGACCTGAAAGCCATGATTCGTCTGGCGGAATACCTTCGCGACCACAACCTTCGACCCCAGCAGGTTCAGGACTTCTGGCCCGGTCCCTTCGACTGGGCGACTGCTATGTATTATACAGAGTCCGACCCCGCGACAGGGAAACCGCTTTACGTCGCCAAAAACGAGCGGGACAGACGCATGCAGCGCGCCTTGATGCAGTACTTCTTGCCAGAGAACTACCAGTGGGTCAAAGAGGCGTTGATTAAAGAGGGACGAAAAGATCTAATCGGATTCGGTCTCAAATGTCTCATTCCACCCAATCCACCCAAACAAACATCTTCTAAACAGAAGTTTTCTAAAAACAAACCTCAACAACGACGCGGCGGCTATCGGCAAAAGTAGGGAATGGGGAATAGGGAATGGGGAATAGCAATTCGCCTTTGGCGAATTAAATTCTACTCCCTACTCCCTATTTCCTATTCCCCCAACACTCTCTTTATTTGCTCTTGACAAAAAATCGGATTTTCTCTAAATTATCATTTGACAATTCAGCTCTTGCTGAATAATAGAGTAATATTATTTAAAGAGTTTGGGAAGCTCTCTTGGCAGGGCGTCCTGAATTCTGTATTTGCATTTTGGAATTTAGGAGAAACACATGAAATCGTTTACCCGATTGTTGACGTTGTCGTTACTGATTGCAGCCGGATTGTCGAGCGTTCTTTTCGCGCAGCAGTCCCCTGCCCCTGCCCCGACTCCAGACAGCGTCGTCGCCCGAGTCAATAACGAACCGATTACCCGCCAGCAGCTGGGCGATGAATGTCTGCTGCATTTCGGCCGCGACGTTGCCGAAAAGATGATGAATAAATACCTCATTCAGACGGAATGTCATAAACGAAATATCGTCATTACACAAGACGAAGTCCGCGCGGAAATCGAACGTCTTGCCAAATCGTTCAACCTGCCGGTAACGCAGTGGCTCAACCTGCTTCGAGACGAACGCGGAATCAACGAACAGCAGTATTCGGAAGACATCATTTGGCCGTCGCTGGCGTTAAAGGCGATTGCCAAAGATCAGATTGTTGTCAACGAACAGGAAATCGCGATGGCGTACGACCGTCTTTGCGGTCCGAGCGTCGAGGCGAGAATTATCGTTCTCGACACTCCCGAAAAAGCGGCCGAGATTCACAAAATCGTTGCCGCCGACCCGTCACGGTTTGTCGCCATGGCAAAGCAGCATTCCATTGACACCAACACCGCTTCCCGCGGCGGTATGGCTCCCGCTCCGCTGAGAATGCACACCGGTTTTCCGGAATTCGACAAAGCCGTTTTCTCACTCAAGCCGGGACAGGTTTCAAACGTCTTGAACGTTGGGAATCAGTATTTGATTGTGTATTGCGAACGAATCAACCCGTCAATTAAAGACAAAAACCCGCTTACCGACGACCTCAAAAAGCGCATTATTGAGGAAATCAAGGTTCAGAAGCTGTCAAAGGTTTCCAATGACATCTTTGCTCAATTGCAGCAAAACGCCAAGGTTACAATCGTATTGGGAAATCCCCAGCTGGAACGCCAGTATCCGACTGCCGCCATTCTCATCGACGGTAAACAGATCGGTCGAAAACAGGTTGCTGAAAAAGCGATTGAACGTCACGGCGCGAAGGTGCTCAACGGATTGATTCAGTTTGTTCTGGTTGAACAAGCCGCTAAAAAGGCGGGAATTACTGTTACAGATAAAGACGTTGACGCTCAAATTGCTTCTATTGCCGCCGACGCCCTGCCGTTAACCAAAAACGGCGAAGCGGACGTCGAACGCTGGTATGCAACCGTTGCGCGTGAACACGGACTGAGCCGCGAGCAGTATCGCAAGCAGATGTGGTCGCAGGTTGCGTTGACAAAAATGGTTGAACCGGACGTCCGAATTGAAAACGACGACATCCAAAAAGGATACGAAGCCAACTACGGACCTCGCGTTCGCGTTCGAGCCATTATCCTCAACGATATGCGATCCGCTCAGCGCGTTTGGGCGGAAGCCAGAAAGAATCCAACGGAAAAGAATTTCGGCGATCTGTGCGAACAGTACTGCGTCGACCCGAACATTCGCGCCATTCGCGGCGAAGTTCCTCCGATTCAAAAACACGGCGGAATTCCGGAACTGGAATCCGAGGCGTTCAAGCTCAGCCCGGGTGAACTGTCGGATATTGTAACAGTCGGACAGACGTTTATCATCATGTACTGTCTGGGGCAGACGCAGCCGGACAACATTCCTCTGGCAGACGTCAAAGACCTGATTATCAAAGACGTTCGACAAAAGAAAATTGACGTTCTGATGGCAGCGTTGGTTGAACAGATCATGGAAAACGGAACGTGGGAAAATTTGCTTTCCGGCGAAGTCCACACGCCCCGCAGTTCCCTCGTTCCCGCTGACAACGCACAGCAGTCAGGAGCGGACAAATAGAAATCGTGGTTAGTTGTAAGTGGTAAGTAGTAAGTATTCAGTTATTGATTATACTTACTGCTAATCACTCCCCACTAACCACTTACCACTAAATACTAACCACTACTTCCCCCCCTAATATGTCCAACGAATATCCAGTCAGCCCATTACGACAGGAAATCATAGTTGCGTCCAAAACGATTGTCGTTAAAGTCGGATCGCGCTGCCTGACAGACGCCAATCGACATCTGGATCATGATCAAATTAAAAATCTGGTTGATCAGCTGTATGAAATAATTCAAACCGGACGACGCGTCATTCTGGTTTCCAGCGGAGCCGTCGCTGCCGGCATGGACAGACTTATGCTCACCAGCCGTCCCAAGGATTTGGGACGTTTACAGGCGGTTGCCGCTGTTGGTCAAAGCGCTCTGATTGAAGCGTACAACCGTTATCTGGCGCCGTACAATATTCCCGCCGCTCAAGCCCTGCTGACTAACGACGACATGAAAAACCGGACGCGCTATCTGAACATGCGAAATACGCTCAACGCAGCTTTGGATTTTCAGACGCTTCCGATTATTAACGAAAACGACACGATTTCCGTCGACGAGCTGAAAACGACCTTTGGCGACAACGACAACCTCGCCGCTCTGGTTGCCAACCTCGTTCAGGCGGAACTGCTTATTCTCCTTTCCGATATTGACGGTCTGTACAATGGCGACCCGTCAGACCCCAATTCGCATGTTATTCAAACTGTAACAGGAATCGAGGACAACGTTCAAGGCATGGTTCACGACCACCTTAACTCCGTCAGCAAGGGCGGAATGAGCAGCAAGATTCGCGCCGCTCAACAGGTCAACAGCGCAGGCGGATGTTTGATTATCGCCAAAGGACGAGAACCGAACGTACTGCGAAAAATTTTCGCCGGGGAAGAAATCGGCACGGTCTTTCTTCCTCATGGAGAAGCGCATACCAGCCGACAAAACTGGCTCGGGTTCGCGTCTGAACCTGTCGGGTCGGTTTACGTTGACAACGGCGCGGTCAAAGCGCTGCAAAATCAGGGACGAAGCCTGCTTCCCAAGGGGATTAAACGCGTCTACGGACATTTTGAAAAAGGCGACGTCATTTCCATTTGCAATGCCAACGGGGAAGAGTTTGCCCGAGGATTGTCGAATTATTCCGCAGACGACATTCAGCGCATTCGCGGGCTTCATTCCGACGAAATTGAAGAAGCGCTTGGACGCGCGCCATACGAAGAAGTCGTTCACCGGGACAATATCGCTTTGAGATAATATCAGGCAGTAGGCAGTAGGCAATAGCCATGGATGAAATCCACGGGGAAAACAGGCAATAACGATTCGCCTTCGGCGAATTCAACAACTCCTCACCCCTCACTCCTAACTCCTAACTCGCAAACGACTGGTTTGCTAAAGGTTTTATGTAACAATCGATTCATGGGACGAATAAATATAAGCACATTCACCCGATACAGGATGCAAATCTCGCTCGACAGCTGGAAATGTCCGCTCATCCAGCTGCCGATCGGGTTTGAAATGGCTCCATGGTCAACGAATCTGATTCATAAACACAGCGAAGCGATTTTCAGGAGTTTCAAAGATTCTATCGACGCCAAATATTTTGTAACCTTTACAGATCAATCGCGCTGTGAAGATTTCATGCGATATTTGGCTCACAACAGCGGTTTTCTGCCCAGTGCAACCTGGCTGTTGAGAGAAAAAACCGGCAGCGGCGCAGCGCGGCTGTTACACCTTCCTGGCTCGTACAAGCTCGTGGGAACGATTCAGGGACTTATCAACCAGGATTTTATCGGCGCAATTCAAAACGTTGGAATTCTTCCAGAATACCGCGGGCGCGGGTTGTCAAAACTGCTGCTCTATTATTGTCTGTGGGGCTATCAGCAGGCGGGGCTTAAAATCGCCCAGCTGGAAGTAACCCAGACAAACGACGTCGCGATTAATCTGTACAAAAAAATCGGATTTCACGTTACCGAGGTTATAGAAAAAACGCCGTCATTATAATAAAGGAGATTGTCCATGAATAATATCGCCTCGAGAACGATGAAACGCGGCTGTTTATATTCCGTCTGTTACAGAATGCAATCTAAATTTTGGGGAGTATTGCGAGCGCTTCTATGTCTGTTTGTTGGATGCGCGGCAATGAGTTCCAGCGCGTTCGCCCAGATTCAGGAAGGGTTTCCGTACATGGCGAAAGTCTCGGTTCAAAACGTCGCCGCGCGAAGCGGACCGGGAATGACGTATTACCCAACGCAAGCTCTTCCCGTCGGGTCTGTTGTGGAAGTCTACTGCGAACTCCCCACCGGCTGGGCGGCGATTCGTCCACCGCAGGGCAGTTTTTCATGGGTCAGAGGAAAATTTCTCGAAGTTCAAGCTGACGGAACGGGACGCATTACAGAAGACAACGCGGCTAGCGGCGTTGGGTCGGAGTTGCTCGACAGCCGCGACGTCGTTCAGGTTCGAATGCGAAAAGACGAACTGGTAGAGGTCATTCAAAAAACCAATATTGGGTCGGAAGAATGGTACAGAATCTCGCCGCCGTCGGGCGAATTTCGCTGGGTAAATCTGAACGACATCCTCCCGGACGACCCTATCAGACGCACGCCTCAGCAAACGCAGCGCAGTCAGAATTCATCGTCTGTCGCTTTTAGTCCGATTACAGCTCCGGGAAGCGGCGGCTTTCAACCCGGACCGTATGGACAACCCCCCGCTCCGGGACATCGTTCCCCTCACGGAATGCCGGACGGCGAGTTTTATCGGGAATTAACCGAACTGGAAAGCGCCTGGAGCGCCATGTTTCATACCAAACCTGACACCTGGCATTCTGCTCAACTGCTCCAACGAGCCCGATTCTTGAAGACTCAGGCGAATTCACCAAGAAAGCTGGAAAGAGTTGACCTGCTGATTTCTCGGCTTGAAAAAGCAAATCAAATGGAAATCGCAGCTGGCGTTCCTCAACCCGGCATGATGCAAAGACCATACGGCGTTCGTGGACCGCTGCCGCCGGGTTCTGTTCCTCCTCCTGCCAACCCGCTTCTTGACCCCAAATCGCTTCCCGCAGGAGCACGGGCGACTGTTTTGCCAGGTCTGGAATCAACGCAGGCGGAATTCAACCAAGCGGGTAACGAATTGAACTTGCCCGCCCCGCCGGGCGTTTCGCCGTACGAACAAATGACGCAGCGCAACATGGCGGCTCTTGCTCAGGCGGAAGAACTGGAAAAGAACATGCGTCTTGACGGCGTGGGACTTTTGGCTCAGCTTCCGCAGGGAAATGTTGACAGACTTCCGATTCGTTGGGCTTTACTCGACGCCAACGGACAGGTTCGCTACTACGTTTCGCCCGCCTTGGGAGTCGTTTTTAAGGGAATGGAAGGACGCGTGGTTGGCGTTATCGGTTCAAGAGAATTCCTGCCCAACAACGATCAGCATATTCATATAACCGTCCGACACATTCGTCCGCTTTAACAGAGAAATATTTTCATGAAAGTTTATACGATTATTCCCGCTCGATACGCGTCAACGCGTCTGCCTCGAAAAATGCTTTTGAACGAAACCGGAAAACCGCTTATCGTTCATACGTACGAATCCGCTCTGAAAGCGAAAATTCCTCAGGGCGTATGCGTCGCAACGGACAACGACGAAATTTTCAATGCGGTAACGAGTTTTGGCGGTCAGGCGATTATGACCAGTCCCGACTGCGCTTCCGGCACGGATCGTCTGGCGGAAGTCGCCCGAAAAATGGAGGATGTCGATATTTTCGTCAACGTTCAGGGCGACGAACCGGATATGAATCCCGACACCATCGACCGCTGCGCTCAGCTTCTGCTTGACAACCCGGACGCAGTCATGTCGACAATGGCGATTCCGATTCGCGTTAAAGAGAAAGTCTTTGATCCGAACTGCGTCAAAGTCGTGTTTAACAAATCCGGTCGGGCGATGTACTTCAGCCGCTCGCCAATCCCCTGCGCCAGAACGTGGTCTGACGATTTGCTCAGCGTTTCCCCAGCCCTGTACTGGCAGCATTTGGGAATTTACGCCTACCGGCGAGAATTCCTTCTTCAGCTTGGACAGATGCCGACGTCTCCCATTGAAAACACGGAAAAGCTGGAACAGCTTCGCGTTCTGGACGCTGGCTACGCTATTATGGTCGGTCAGGCGGACGGCTGCGCTATTGGAATCGACACCATCGAAGACTACAAAAAGTTTGTTTCAGAGTACTGTAAATAGCAAGGACGCAGGCAAAACGCCGCTCTATTGTTGGGCAGTGAGCGGCGTCTCGCCGCTCCGCAATCTGGAGTTGTTTTCGACCTCGCAAAAATTCTTTTCTCTTCCTCAAAAATTTTTAAAAAATTTCTTAAAAAAGTCCCCGGCGCCCATTGACCGATTTTCATTTTCTGCTATACTTCCCCCTTGTCAGTCGAATGAACGGGTTTTACCCCTTCGACGACAAAATGTTCATTGAAAATTTGGTTAGGTAGATAGGCATCTGTAGTTTATCAGGCGCGAGCTTGATAATCTACGATACAATTTCAAGATAGTTGCAATGCAACGAATCAGAAATGTGCTGATTTTATAACATTTTGTAAATCGAACTGAGAAGTTCGAGATACGAGCGACGAGAAGGAATTAGATTCTCAACACGAGAGAGTTTAATTCATGTGATCAAGTTACTAAGAGCATATG
>JAFQXE010000005.1 GCA_017407125.1 Thermoguttaceae bacterium | reverse complement strand
TTGAATATACTAATCATTGGACATTGACTCCTATTGTTGTTATTGTTGTCAAAAAAAAATATTATATAACAATTTGAGAAAATGTCCACCTTTATTTTGTTTTTTGTGGATTTTTACCCACAGATTTTGTTAGAGAGCCTTTTAATTAGAGATTAGAATTTCTGTTGCGGACGTCGTCCGCGACATTTTGAGAAAGTACAAGCCTAAATTATGAATTTCAAAAAACTAATCCCTTCTCTGGTAATACTGGATATAGCGCTTATGCTTATCTGCTATTTTGGGGGCTTGTACTGCTTTTTTACAGGCGCGTATCAATATGTCCTCGCATTTGTCAGACCGCTGTTTTACAATTTGATAATAACCGGCGTTTTTGCGTGCGTGGTTTACTATATTAAAGATGCGCCGTTCTTTCGTCGAACGTTTGTTCCTGACTATATAACCAAAGCAACTTTTTGGGATGCATACTTCGGAGGCTATTATTTCCACGCCAAAAACGAATACGCCGTCGGACGCAAAGTCGAAATGTACATCTATAATTTTATAGCGACGTTTTTATTTTTTCTGTACGTATCGATATATTTTAGTCGACTTGCCAAATCCGCAACCGTTCCCAATGCAGACGCCTGTTTAAGCGCGTCTACTTTGGCTTTCTCGCTGGGTTGTATTATTCAGCCTACTTTATGCTTTTTGGGAATAATCTGGAGAAACTCCAGAACTGCGGGACCGGCGGATCAAAGCGACGCGTCTGCCGAAACAGGCGCGTCTGAATCCAGCGAAACAAATATATTTGAAGAGTTGGGAATTATTAATCCAAAAGCTCTATTGCTTATAAGCGTATTGCTTCTGCTTTTATGCTGCTTTTGTATATCCAACGTTTATATCGCCATCGCCGCGTTTACTTTAATCGTCATCATAGCGCTGATTGGAATTAAAAATCGTCTGTCTAAAAAAGACTGGTCGCTATCGGTATCGTTGATGTATATTGATATCAATCTCCAATGGATTGTAACATTCTGTTTAATTCAGATCGGTTTGCAGTCGTTATCGCTAGTCGACAGCCACGCCGCTGCCGGTATTGGCTATATACAATTCTTTATCGATATCTTCTTAACCGTATTGATGGCGTCTTGCTCGTATACGCTTTTTAAACTGGCGCCCCCGCCGATGACGCTTGAATCGCTTGGCATAAAGCCGAAACGTACAGATGTTCTTGATTGTTTAAATGAGCGTTCTGAAGCTCCGCTTGAACCGGAGATCCAGCCGAAACGCGGTTTTTGTGGGCTATTCTTCTTGTTCCTGATCCTGGTTGTAATTTCGGTGATTATTTCAATACTGTTTCTTTCGTTCATTGAATCGCTGTAATCTAAGTCCTTGAGTTTCACCTCTCCGCTTTGCCGGTTTCTTCTCCTATCCCTTTTCTTTCAAAAATCCGTCCCCGTCCTCTTGTATTCGATAAAATTAAGCGCTATAATCCAAGAATAGTTCAAGCGTCAGTTGAAAGAAGTTTGTCAGACGCTTGACCGCTTCCCCAATTTTCCCCAATACTATCCCCACCTAATTAATCATGAAACTCACGTTATCAATTCCTACCTTGTTGTTTGCCGCGTTGATTTCCCTTTGCGCGTCGTTGGCGGTCGCGCAGGAACGACCGATTCGCGTTGCCGTCTATGACGACGAAGGCGTCGGCAAAGGCAGCGCAAAACTGATTTACAAGCGAATTCAAGACAACCCGGAGTTCGTCTACAGAGTCGTTAACGGCGAAGACATTCGCAACGGCGTTCTCGACGGGTTTGACATTGTCGTCCTGCCCGGCGGGTCCGGACGGGGCGAGGCGAAGTCGATGGGCGAAGACGGCGTCGAAAAAGTCAAACAGTTCGTCCAGTCCGGCAGAGGGTATATGGGCATCTGCGCCGGCGCGTATTTCCCGATTCAGCAGTATTTCGTCAATATCGAACGGCGCAGCACGATTTGGGTTCGCGGCGGCGCGAAGCTCGATATTGAGCTGACCGAGCTGGGGCGAAAAGTCTTTGGCGAAGAGTTTTCCGGCATACTCAAATGCAGTTACCACAACGGCCCGGTCGTTAATATCAACGTTGACCCCAACGGAACGAAGGTCGTCGTCCTGGCGTGGTTCCGGTCAGAAACCGCCGTCGGCGATTCCACCCCTGGCATTCAGGTCAACTCGCCCGCCATGGTGTTCACGACCTACGGCAAAGGCCCCATTATTACCATCAGCCCGCACCCGGAAGGCACAAAAGAACTGCACAGCTTCGTCCCCTCGGCGTTAAAGTACATTTACAAAAACATTTCCGACGACGTCAAAGCGGAAAACGCGAAAGTCGAGATTACGTCGGTAAGCCGAGAGAAGACGGACGAAGAAGAGGAAAAAAGCGAAGTTGAGAACGAGAAATGAGTTCCAATTTGATATTTGATTTTTAGAAGGAACGCAGAGTACGCAGACTCCTCGCAGACAACGCAGAAGCAAGCGACCATGTGTCATCTACGCCCGATTCTCGGGCTATGACACGATGTCCGCTTGCGATTTTAAAAATAGATTTTAAAAATAAATTTTATAATAAAAAACCGGGCGGGAATCGTGGCGTAGACAACGAAGTTGGCGTCGTCGCCACATTCCCAGCCCGTCTGCGAACTCTGCGAGTAGTCTGCGGTCTCTGCGTTCAAAATAAAAAACGCACTATAACCAGAGGACATTATTTCGTAACCATAAACGCCCGGAAAGGAGCGAAACATGACATATTCCCGTATTTTGACTGCGGTTTTTGCGGCGGTTTTTGTAACGGCGGCGCTGACGGCGTCGGTTGTCAAGGCGGAGAAGCCGAAAATTGACTGTACGAAGATCCGCGGCGTCTGTTACAACATGACGCCGGAAGAGCAGGCGCGGCGCGAGCTGGCGTACGGAAGCCGGGTCGGTTTGAATACGGTTCGGTTCTGGCTCAGTCCCGGGGCGTTCAAAAGCAAGGGCGACCAGTACATCCAGCAGATTGTAACGTTCGTTCGCGTCTGCGATTCCTGCGGGTACAAGTCCATGCCGATTCTGTTTAACGGGAACATGCTCAACCCGAAAACCATTCAGCCGGACGCGTACGAGGAGGCGGACAGGTTCACGACAGCGGTTGTCAACGCGCTGAAAGGCGAGCCTGGTTTGCTCATGTTCGACATGATGAACGAGCCGCTGTGCAATTCGTATATCGGTCAGGCGACAGGCGACCAGCGCGCGGCACGTTCGGAAGAGACGTGGTCGTTTTTGCGTCGGGAAATTGACCTGGCGCAGAAACTCGCCCCGGATTGTCTGTTTACCGTCGGGTACACGACCGCGTTTGAGATTGAGGAATCGACGGCGAAGGCGCTCGACGTTCTTTCTTTTCACGACTACAGCGAGTCCCGGGAACGCGCCCGAAACAACTACGAGCTGGCAAAGCAGTGGTCGGAGAAACTCGGCAAACCGGTAATTCAAACGGAAACCGGGTGTCTGGCGCGCGCCAATTCGTACGAGATGGCTCTGCAGTTCTGTCACGAATACAACATGGGCTGGATCCTTTTCAACCTGATGATTCACGGTCGATGCATAGACGAACACGGCATTTTCTATCCCGACGGCACGATTCGCGACGCCGGCACGATTGCCGCCATGTTCGGCTGTTTCCGCAACCGGGGCGAAAATACGCCTGTCGTTCCGCCCAACCCGAACCGGGAAGGCAAGGCAAATCGGGCGCTTAAACTCATCAAAGACGCCCTGACGGAATACACGTCCGACGCCTTCGACTATCGCCGCAGCGACAAAAAGAAACTGCTTGACGCCTGCGAAGTCGCCGCCAACCTGCTCGAGGCGTGCGAGCTGGTACCGATGTCAGACCTGCCGACCGCCAAAATCGCCGCGTTCAGAAACGACCCGAACGCCGACTTGTGGGAGATTCGCAAATTCGCCTACGAGTTGGCAAACCGGCTCAAGGAAGTCTGTCAGATTGTAGACTAGCAGCGCTATGCTTGCTGTGCAGGTCAGTCAGCACACGGATTTTACGGATTAAACGGATTTTCACCGATTGGTTATTCGTAAATCATTTTTTAATCCTTCATTTTGTAACGTTATCATGAAAAGATTCCTGTTTGTAATTACGTTGATAAGCATAACAGCGTCGGCTGGTGCGTGTTTTGCTGACAATTCAAACCCGGACCCGAAAGCGGGAATGAAGCTGGTTTGGGCGGACGAGTTCGATTACCCGGACAGCCAGCTGGACGAAAACTGGAACTCGGAAAACGGGTCGCCGCGGCATATTGTCTGCAGCCGATGGCGCGAGAACGCGGTCGTCAAGGACGGGACGCTGCGCCTGATGAACAAAAAAGAAAACCGCGGGGGAAAGGAATGGACGTCCGCGTCGATTTCCACCAAAAAGCGGTTTCAGTACGGGTACTTTGAATGCCGGTATCGATACGCCGCCGCGACCGGGACGAACAACTCGTTCTGGCTCATGACGACTGCGCCGGTTACCGGGAAGAACTGGTACGCGCCGCTCGATAAAGACCATCATTTTGAAATCGACGTCAACGAGGGGCATTACCCGTCTGAAGTCAACACGAATATTCACAACTGGAACGATACGTACGTCGTCAACGGCAAGACGCGTCACAGATCGTGGCATAAATCGTTCGTCCCCGACGCATCGCTCGACCTGTCGAAGGAATTTCACGTTTACGGACTGCTCTGGACGGAAAAGGAGCTGGTCTTCTATTTCGACGGGAAAGAGCTGCGCCGAGAACCGAACCGCTGCTGCTTTATCGCCTCGCCGATTTTTCTGTCCGAAGCGATTATCCCCTGGGGAGGCGAGATTTCAGACGCCATCGACGGCACGTGTATGGAAGTGGACTACGTGAGAGTTTATCAAGCAGAGAAGTGAGACGTCTCGGAGTGCGGGAGCAAAGCTCCCGCTTTCGTACTTGACGGCTTGCCGTCAAGCGGCGAGGCGCCGCCCCCAATCCGCGCTACCGCGCGAAACGTATTGTAATCGCTCCCGTTGGTCGCTTTCGTACTTGGCGGGTTAAGAACTTTCCGATTTTCTGTATCAAGCTACGCTTGATGGTTAGAGCGATTCTATTTATAAAAAAAGCGAGAGTTTCGCTAACGCTGCACTCTCGCACTCCGAAATAGCATGATCGGGGCGTTTTCCTTATGGGCTTGGATCTATTTTGCTCCATGCTCTTTTAACCATTGAACCATATCCCAGTTAGCGCTTTCGTTCGCATAATCCAAAACAGTCTTATTACTATCGTTGTGTGCGTTGACGTTTGCGCCGCGTTCTACCAACCACTTAACCAGTTCCCAATAGTCCATTTTGGCAGCGAGATGCAAGACGGCGTCTCCATCGTGGTCTGTCGCGTTGATATCCGCACCCAGTTCAACCAGACGCTCAACGAGTCTGTCGCATCCAAAGGCGTAATGCAAGACAGTGCATCCCCATTCGTCTTTATCGTTGATATTGAATCCTTGTTCAATGAGCCATTCAACCAGCTCTAAAGAACCGCTTTGGGCGGCTGAATGCAAGAGCGTTTTTTCATATTCGCCTTCCACGAAGACGTCAGCCCCGCGCTCAATGAGCCATTTAACCAGTTCTAAAGAGCCGGTTTCGGCGGCTGAATGAATAACGACCCCCTTGTTTTCCTCCTCTGTGGCTTTGATATCTGCGCCATGCTCAATGAGTAATTTAACTAGCTCCCAATTATCCTGCAAAACGGCAGAATACAAGACGGTATCTCCATCGTCGTCTTGCGCGTTAATGTCCGCGCCATGCTCAACCAGCCATCGCGAAACCTCTGAATTGTTACTCCAAATGGCGTGATGCAAGACAGTCTTTCCAAAATTGTCTTTCGCATTGACGTCTGCGCCATGTTCAACCAGCCACTTAACGACGTCCCAATTGTTTCTCAGGGCTGCATTATGCAAGACGCCGTCTCCATTATCGTCTTTCGCGTTGACGTCCAGCCCTTGTTCAGCCAACCATTTGACAAGTTCCAACGATCCGCTTCTGGCGGCATAAGGCAAGACGGAACTCCCATGACCGTTTTGTAAATCCAATTTTGCTCCATGTTCAATCAACCATTGAACCTGCTCCAAATTGCCATTTTCAGCAAGATAACATAAAGCAGTCGCTTCCCTGAAGTCTTTTATATTGACGTCCAGCCCTTGCTCAACCAGCCATTTGACAAGCTCCCAATTCCGGCTTTGAGCGGCGCAATGCAAGACCGTCCAGTTCAAATTGTTTTTTGCGTTGATATCAGCCCCATGCTCAACCAGACGCTGAACCATTTCTAAATTACCGTTTTCGGCGGCATAGTGCAGCGCCGTATTGTCAGCAAAGTCTTTCGCGTTGACGTCTGCTTGATGCTCAACCAGCCACAGCGCTATATCAAATTTACCGTTTTTGGCGGCAAGAAGCAAAGCGGTTTCCTTCATCTTGCCTTTTGCGTTGACATTTGCCCCATTATTAACCAAACGCTGAACCAATTTCAAAGAATCGCTTTCAGCGGCAGAATGTAAAACTGTCCAATTGTTTCTGTCTGCGGCGTTGACGTCTGCGCCATTGTCAATTAATAATTGAACCAGCTTCAAATTATTGTATTTAACGGCGTAATACAAAGCCGTCTTTCCGTCTTTGTCTTTCTTATTGACGTCTGCGCCATGGTCAATGAGATATTCAACGGCTTCCAAAGAACCGTTTGATGCGGCAGAATGAATTGGCGAATTGCCGTATCTGTCTTTTACGTTGACATTCGCGCCGCGCTCAGCCATGAACTGAATCAGCTTTATAGAATCTCTTGAAACGGCATCGTGAAAGGCAGTCTTTTTGTCATAATCTCTTATATTGACATTTGCTCCATGTTCAACCAGATATTTAACAATATCATAATTATCCAATTGGACGGCATTAAACAAAACGCTTTCTCCCCAACGGTTTATTGCATTAACGTCTGCCCCATGTTCAATCAGACATTGAACCACGCCCAAAGAGCCGCTTGAAACGGCGTAATACAAAACAGACGTTTTATCATTGTTTTTTGCGTTGACGTTGGAGCCGCGCTCAACCAGCCACTGAACCAGTTCCAAAGATTTGCTTTCGACGGCGCTATGCAGAACAGTTCTTTTATAATCGTCGTACGCTCTAAAGTCCAATCCCTGATTGATTAGCCATTGTACCAAATTCAAGTTGCCGCTTTCAGCTGCAGAATGAAGGACTGTTGTTTTATTATCACTCTTTGCGTTTACGTCCAAACCCTGTTTAATCAGCCATCGAACGAGTTTCAAACTGCCGCTTTTGGCTGCATAATGAAGGAGCGTTCTTCCGGCGCGATTTGTTGAGAAGACGTCCAGACCCTGATCAATTAACCATTGAACCAACTCCATATTTCCGCTCTGAGCGGCGTAAAACAGGGCCGACGCTCTGCAATCGTCTTTAACGTTGACGTCTGCTCCATGTTCAACAAGCCATTGAACCTTTTCCAGACTGCCAGACGCTGCATAATCGAGCAAGACAGTCTTATGTTCAAGGTCCTCTTTTGCGTTGACGTCGGCGCCGCGGTCGACCAGCCATTGAACCATTTCCCAATTATCGGACTGAGAAGCGTAATGTAAGACCGTACTTCCAAAATAGCCTTTTAGATTGACGTCCATGCCCTGTTCGATCAGCCATTGTACAATCTCCCAATGACCTTTTTGAGCGGCGCAATGCAAGACCGTATTGCCATGATGGTCTGTTACGTTAACGTCCGCTCCCTGCTTGACCAGCCATTGAACCAGTTCCAAAGAACCGCTTTCGACTGCGCTGTGCAAGACAGACTCTCCGTATTCGCTTACCGATTTGACGTTGGCTCCATTCTCAACCAGCCATTCAACCAGCGTCATATTTCCACTCTGAGCGGCAAAATGCAAAACCGTCTTATTATTAGCGTTTATTAACGGTACAATAATAAATCCTTCATAGGCGTTGACGTCCAATCCATGTGAATTCAACCATTGAATCAGTTCCAAAGAGCCGCCTAAAGCGGCATAATGCAAAACGGTCTTTTGGTCTTTGTCTGCTGTTTTGACGTCTGCGCCATGCTCCAGCAATTCTTTAACGCGGTTTAAGTCGCCCGTCCATGCTGCATAATGAAGGACGTTAGCGCCGTACGAATTAATATCATTTGAATAATATTTAAAATCATAGTCTCCGTTTTTGAACATCTGTTCAAAACGTTCAATGTCAATTTTATCAAATGCGTTATCAACAGCAGTCATTTTTATGTCTCTTGTTGTCGGCAGGCGGCAATTAACTAACGTTACAACAAAAATCTTAATTATCCTGATTATAACGCTATAACCGATTTCGTACAATAGGGAGCCGCAGACATGCAGAACGTCTGCGGCTTCCTTTGTAACGATAACCAACGGAGGCTGCCATATTCCTCTACTCTGGGCTGCGCTCTTTGAGCCATTGAGCGACTTCCTGGTAGCCTTCTTCGACAGCCAAATCCAGAGCCGTCATTCCGTTATTGTCTTTTGCGTTGACGTCGGCGCCGCGTTCTACAAATAACTGAACCAGTCCCAGATCGCCGCTTCTTGCATAATAATGCAAAGGCGTCCAGCCGTCGTCGTCTGTAACGTTGACGTCGGCGCCCTGTTCAATGAGCCAGTCAATGTATTCGTGGTCAAAAACATAATACAAGGCTGTTCTTCCAAGAGAGTTTTTTGCATTGACGTCGTACCCGTTTTCAACCAGCGTTTCGGCAAGGCATATATTGTAACCCTCAAACGCGTTAGCCAGAACCATATAGCCCTCTTCGTCTTCCGCATAGACGTCGGCGCCGTGTTCCACCAGCCATAGAGCCAGTTCCTCATTGCAGAATTCTTTCTGGGCGAGGGATAACAGAGCGTCATTAATCCATTCGTCTTTTTGATTGACGCCGACGCCCTGTTCATACAACCATTGAACCAGTTCCAGCGATTCGCTGTAGACAGCGCTCAACATGACGCCGTATTTGTCCAGGTCCAGATGCGCGCCATGATCCACCAGCCAACGAAAGACTTCCAGAGACCCGCTCTGAGCGGCAAATCTCAGGACGGAATAACCAAAAACGTCTGTTTCGTTTACTTCAAATCCCTGTTGAACCAGCCACTCAACCAGTTCCAGATTGCCGGAATCTGCCGCTAAATGCAAAGCCGTCGCTTCGTTAGAGAGTTTGGCGTAGAGGTCTGCGCCGTTTTCAGACAGAAATTGAACCATTTCCAACGAGCCTTTTCTGGCGGCGTTAAGCAAGGGTGTAAATGAATCGCTTTCTCTGGCGTTGACGTCGGCGCCCTGCTCTGTCAGCCATCGAACCAATTCCACACAGCCGCTTTGGACTGCAACATTCATGATTGGACAAGCGCCATTGTCGGCGGAATTGACGTCCAGCCCTTGTTCAAACAAAAACTTGACAATATCCAAATGCCCAAAATATGCTGCAGTATACATGAGCGAATGTTCGCTTGAATCTCGCGCGTTGATATCGGCGCCCTGCTCTGTCAGCCAGCGAATCAATTCCAAAGAACCGCTCAGGACGGCATAATACAAGACGGAAGAGCCTCCCCATTCTTCGGTCGCGTTGACGTCAAAACCTTGTCGAACCAGCCATCGAACCAGTTCCAATGACCCGCTTTTTGCGGCGAGGTGCAAGGCGGTTTGTTTGCCATAACAGGTTGCGTTCAGGTCTGCGCCATGCGATGCCAGAAACTGAACCGCTTCCAAAGAACCGCGCTCAGCTGCCCGATGCAGAGGCGTTACGCCTTTTTCGTTTTTCGCGTTGACGTCCGCGCCCAGCGACGCCAGAAACTGAACCGTTTCCAACGAACCGCCTTGAGCGGCATAATGCATTACAGCGTCTCCATAGTCGTTTTTTTCGTTGACGTCCACGCCATTCTCAATGAGCAGTTTAACGCGATTCAAATCGCCTGTATATGCGGCGTAATGGAAAACGTTAGCGTCCCCATACGAACGATAGGAAAAGTCAAATTGACCGTCCTGAAACATCTGTTCATAAAATTTGACGTCGTGGGGGAAAAACGGATTTTCTGAACCAAACATTCTGTTGTCCTTCCCTGAAAGCGGTTAGCTATCAGAATTTAAGTAAAGTGAACTGGAACTGATTAAAGCGTTTTGGGGGATGCAGGCGGAGTCGGGAAGATGCGTTCCCGGGAAAATGCCAGCTTCCGTTGTTCAGATTGGTTCACGGTCGATTCACCGCAAATCAAAGCGACCAACGGAAGCCCGCCTTGCCGCCGCTATTGGCTTACGTTCCACTTTGCTCCATGTTCGATCAGCCACCGAATCAGTTTCTGGTTGTCGCTCTGGACGGCATACTGAAGGACGGTCTTTCCTTCGTTGTCTTTGGCGTTGACGTCCAGCCCCTGTTTCACCAGAAACTCAACGAGTTCCAGGTTGCCCCTGCAGGCGTTGGAATGCAAAAGCGAACAGCCGCTATTGTTTTTAACTTTGACGTCGGCGCCATGGTCGATAAGAAACTGCGCGGTATTTGCTCCCCACATGTAATACATGAGAGGATTTCCGGAGCTGTCTTTGGCGTTGACGTCCGCGCCGCGGTCAATGAGCCAAAAAGCAAGATCAATGTTACAATTATTGAATGCGTGATTCATGACGTTGATTCCGTTTTTGTCTTGAGCGTTGACGTCTGCGCCCTGATCAACCAGCCAATGCGCCAGCTCTTCAGAGCAGAATTCACGCTGCGCGACGGCAATCAGAGCGTCGTCAATCCATTCCTTGTTGGACCCAAAACCGCGTTTGAACAGCCATTTCACCAGTCCCAAAGAACCGCTTTGGGCGGCGAAATGCAAGATCGTGTTGCCGTCTTCGTCTTTGGCGTTGACGTCCGCGCCCTGACCGATGAGCCAATCAACGACTTCCAAACTTCCGCCCAGGGCGGCGTCATGCAGAACGGTCGTTTGCCAACATTTTTTCGCGTTGACGTCCAAGCCCAGATTAACCAGGTATTCAACCAGTTCCAAAGAGCCGCTATGGGCGGCGTAATGCAAAAGCGTTGCGCCGTAAAAACCTTTCTCGCTGACGTCCGCGCCATGGTCAACCAAAATCTGAACGATTTTCTTAACGCCTTCTTTGGCTGCGTAATGCAACGGCGTCAAGCCGTCTTTGTCTTTCGAGTTGATGTCAGCTCCCTGTTCAACCAGCCACGCAGCTGTTTCCACAGAACCGCTTTGGGCGGCAAAATGCAGAGCCGTTCTGTCCCAACTGCCTTTTGTATTGACCTTGAATCCCTGTTCGACCAGCCACGCGACCACGTCCTGCGAATCGCCATAGGCGGCAAAATGCAGAGCGTTTTCGTCCCACTTGTTGATCGCGCGGAGATGGGCTCCGTTCGCTGCAAGCCATTGAACCATCTCCAACGATCCCATTTGCGCTGCCAGATGCAAGGGCATTCTTCCGCCGCAGTCTGGCGAGTTGACGTTCAAGCCAAGTCCAACCAGATACTTGACCAGTTCCAGCGAACCGCTGTAAACGGCAAAGTGCAAAACGTTTTCCCGGTTCCGGGTTGTCGCCTTGAGTTTCGCCCCTTTCTCAACCAACAGTTTAACGAGATTCAAATCGCCTTTCATAGCGGCGTAAAGGAGAATATTCGCTCCCTCCAATGCACGACAGGAAAAATCAAAAGAGCCGTCCTGAATCATCCGTTCAAAACGTTCTGATTCCTCCTTCTTAAAAGCTTCGTCAAAATTAAACATGATATTTTCCTTCCCTGAAAGCGATAATGCTGCCAGGATGTCTGGCGCCAGGGCTGCCGAGTCTGTACCTGTACAGACGCAGCAGCCAAAAACAAACGAAAACGTCTAAAAGGAATTACGGTTTATTGCAAGATAACTTTATATCATCTGTTCAAAGACAGACGCGCCGGGAACGTTCGTTCCCGGGGATGCGGTCATTCATCCTGGTCGAAACCGCGTTTGAGCAGCCACTGAACCATTTCTTCATCTTCGCTGTCAGCGGCGCAGGTTACAATGGAGACGTCGCCCACGACTTTGGTTTTGCGAGTCGCTCCGTGTTTGAAAAGCCACTTGACCATGCCGAAGCTATCGCTTTCAACGGCAGGATAAAGAACCGTTCGGTTTTTCATGTCGATTGCTTTGATGTCCGCGCCGCGGTCGAGCAGCCATTGAGCGGATTCCTGATTTCCCGCCCAGGCGGCGTAGAACAGGGGCGTTCGACCTTCCCCGTCTCTCGAGTTGACGTCCAAGCCCTGATCGACGAGCCACTGCATCGTATCCGGATACCCGGCTGCTGAGGCGTCATGCAAAGGGTTCTCTCCATAGCGGCCTTTCGCGTTGACAGAAACTCCTAACGCAACGAAGAGCTTCGCCATTTCCAGCGAGGCGTTTCTCACAGCGCAATGCAGGAGAGGCTCTCTCTTGTATCTCGCTCCGAGATACGCGCCCTGACGAATCAGCCAACGAACCAGACTATAATTGTCGCTTTCGACGGCGCAATACAGAACGGAATATCCCCGTCGGCCGATGGCGTGAATGTCCGCGCCATGCTTGACCAAATATTGAACCACTTCCATGGAACCGCAGCGAGCCGCATAGTGCAAAACCGAGGCGCCGTTTTGAGTTTTCGCGTTGACGTCCATTCCCAGTTCGACCAGAAATTTAACCAGCTCCACATTCCCGGTTTGAGCCGCCAAATGCAAGACGGTTTCTCCGAACTCGTTTGTTACGTCGATGCTGGCTTCCTGTGCAACGAGCCATTTGACCATGTTCAAAGACGCGATTCGCGCGGCTTCGATCATGACAGCGTCTTCTTTCACGTTGACGCCTCCTCTTTTCGGGGCGTTCCATTGAGCGCTTTTCAAACAGCCAAATCTCACTGCGCCAAACAAGGGCGTTTCGTTCCTGTCGTCTTTCGCGTTGACGTCTGCGTCTTGTCTGACAAGCCAGATAACGTTTTCCAAAGAACCGTTTCGCACAGCGTAATGCAAGGCGGACCTTCCATTGCGGTCTTTGGCGTTGACGTTGACGCCTTTCTCCAGCAGCAACGCAGCGCTAAACAGACAACTGTTCAAAACGGCGTCGTGAAAATCGTCTGCGTCACGGTTTGGGTTGTAACAATAATAATTTCCCTTTGGGCGCGTCTGCTCATAACAACCCGCGCCGATCTGAGCATACGCATTCTCTGCGTTATACATTTCTCGATTCCTTCTCGATTAGAGGATGGCTGTCTATAGCGCCTGTCCCCGTGACAGTCTATAAAAGCAGCCGGAAAACAAATATAACAACAAAAGGAATATTCGTTTTATCACCACAAGAAAACTTTACATTATGCCAATACGAGCCTGCGTGCTCTATTCATGGAATGTATAAAGCGGTTACCTTTTGTAGTAAAAAAATTGCAAGTTGACTTTTAGGATTCTTCAACCAGCGCGCATCTGAATGTGTGGTTTGGGTAAGTAATATCTTAGAATAACTTGCGCCTTACCGCTTACAACCACTGAACTGTATTGCATGAATGACGCGCAATTGCCAGTTGGGATTTCTATTTATTATGCACAAAGTTAAAAAGAATGTCAACACACCAGAAAAAAATTTTTTAAAAAATTTGAAAAATGGGAACTCTGATAAGATAGGGGAATTAGGGGGGGATCGCAAACATCAATTTTCGAGTATAGAACGGAACAAACATTTACGACCGCCTGCGCGGGGAGCGATGACCCCCCAGACGCCGCTGGGACGCTTTTGCGTTCGTTATTCTGCGCCGTATTTTAACAGCAGCATGTACATTCTCATATTGTAACCAGCGTCAGCATAACACAAGGGGGTCTTTCCGTTATCGTCTTCTATGTTGACGTCTGCTCCATGTTCGACGAGCCATTGTACCAGTTCCAAAGATTCGCTTATAACGGCGTTATGCAGGACTGACACTCCTTCAGAATCTTTTACGTTAATGTCAAATCCCTTTGAAACCAGCCACTGAACGATTTTCAGACAGCCTTTATTGGCGGCCCTATGCAGGACAGTCCTTCCCATATTAGTCTTTACATTGAGGTCGGCGCCGCGCTCGACCAGCCACTCAACCAGTTCCAACAGACCATTTCCAGCGGCAACAATCAAGACGCTATTTCCCTGATCGTCTTTTGCGTTGACGTCTGCGCCTTGCTCAACCAGCCATTGAACCAGTTCCAAAGATCCACGTAAAGCGGCGAAATGCAATACTGTCAATCCACAATTGTCTTGTTCGTCGATGTCTGCGCCTTTGTCTATCAGATATTGAACGACTTCTAATCTGCCATCAACGGCGGCGATATGCAATACAGTCCTTCCTCCATTGTCTTTTGCGTTGACGTCTGAGCCTTGCTCAACCAGCCATTTAATCAACTCCATAGATCCACTTAAAACGGCGTCATGCAGAATTGACAGTCCATCGCCATCTTTTGCGTTAACGTCAAGACCCTGTGAAACCAGCCACTGAACAATTTTCATATTGCCATTATTGGCGGCGCTATGCAGAACGGTCCGTTCCAGATCAGTCTTTGCATTAAGATCTGCGCCGCGCTCGACCAGCCATTGAAACTGTTCTAATCGATCATTTTGGGCGGCGCTATGCAAAACTGTCCACCCTTCGTCGTCTTTTGTATTGACGTCTGCGCCATGATCGACCAGCCATTGAACGACTTCTAATTTTCCATATTTAGCAGCGGTATGAATGACAGACCACCCATCTTTGTCAACGGCGTTGAAGTCTGCGCCATGCTCCACCAGCCATTGAACCAATTCTACACAACCGCTTGAAGCAGCGCTGTGCATGACAGTCCAGCCGTCGTTTTCATCGTTAATGTCTGCGTCGTGGTCAGCCAGCCATTGAACGATTTCCAATCTGCCATATTCCGCAGCGGTATGCATGACAGACCACCCGTCGTTGTCAACGGCGTTGACGTCTGCGCCATTCTCTCCCAGCCATTGAACCGCTTTTAAATGACCATTTTTGACAGCGCTGTGCAAGACTGTCCATCCCATCTGATTGACAGCGTTGACGTCTGCGCCATGGTCAATCAGCCATTGCAATAATTCAACTTGACCGTTAAAAGCCACGATGTGAATGACTTGCAATCCCTCTTCATACTCAGCGTTAATGTCTAACCCCTGGTCAACAAGCCATTGAACCAGCTCTAAAGAGCCGTTTGCAGCGGCGCAATGCAGAATTGTCCACCCGTCGTTGTTGACAACATTGAGGTCCGCGCCATGCTCCGCCAGCCATTTAACCGCTTCAAGGTTGCCATTTTTGGCGGCGATGTGCAGAACTGACCATCCGGTCTGACTAACCGCATTGACGTCTGCGCCGTGATCCGCCAGCCATTGCAATACGTCAACTCGACCGCTATAAGCGGCTCTGTGTATGACTTGCAATCCGTTACTAAATTCGGCGTTAACGTCTGCCCCATTGTCAAAAAGCCATTGAATCAGATCCAAAGCGCCGTTTATTACAGAGCTATGAATAGCCATCCAGCCTTCGTCGTCTTTTGCATTGAGGTCGGCGCCGCGTTCTGCCAGAAATTGAACCAGTTCCAAAGAACCGCTTATAGCAGCGCTATGTAAAACCGTCCAGCCTTCGTTATCTTTTGCATTGACGTCGGCGCCTTGGTCAGCAAGCCATTGAACTATCTCCAATCTGCCTGCTTCAGCGGCGCTATGTAAAACCGTCGAGCCTTCGTTGTCTTTTGCATTGACGTCCGAGCCTTTCTCAACCAGATATTGAACCATCTCTAAAGAGCCGCCTGTTGCGGCATAATGCAAGGCTATCTTTCCAAAACGTTCTTTTGCATTGACGTTCGTGCCATGTTCCCCCAGATATTTAACGCATTCCAGATGGTCTGTCAGCGCGGCATAATGGAGAATATTGGCGTCATTATAGGTATAGGGAAAATCGTATTCGCCGTTTTGGAGCGCCAGCTCAAAACGTTCAATAGCTTCGTTGCTAAATCTTTCTTCGACAATACTCATATTGTTCTTTCTTTGTTATGGAGGCTGTTTGCTTGTATTGAAGTAATAACTCTGATTATATCGTTCAAACCAAATTAAAGCAAGAGGTGGAAAAATTTTTCTCGCAACTTACTAACATGGAACAAGCGACCAACGGGATCGAAGTTACCCATAGGCGAGCCGGGAACGTCAGTTCCCGGGTTTAGAAACAAACCGACATTGACGACAGTTTGCGTTTCGTAGGGTCGGCGTCCGCGCCGACCGCAGGCAGGGAAAGATTGTCTTAATCTTCCGCTCCATGGTCAATCAGCCATTGGTACATTTCAGAACTTGCATTATCGTATGCATGACATAAAACGGATAATCCAAAGCCGTCTACTGCGTTAACGTCCGAGCCCTGTTCGACAAGCCATTGAACCAGTTCCAAAGAATCGCTATCGACGGCTTCATGTAAAATCGTTCTTTCATCATCGTCTTCAGCGTTGATGTCCAAACCCTGTTTTACCAGCCATTGAACAAGTTCCAACGAGCCGCTTCGAGCGGCATAATGCAAAACAGTACTTCCGATTATAATTCTTGCGTTGACGTCCAAACCTTGTTCAACCAGCCACTGCACAATTTCTAAATTGCCGCTCAAAGCGGCGCTGTGCAAAAGCGTCATTCCATTTATTCCTTTTGCGTTAATGTCAGCCCCAAGTTCCAAAAGTTCTTTAACTCGTTCCAGATTACCTGTCAGGGCGGTGTAATGGAGAACATTTAAGCCCAATTCAGAACAATATGTAAAATCGTATTCCCCGTTTTGAATCATCTGCTCAAAACGTTCAACGACAGCTTTTTCAAATAATATATCTATCGTATTCATTTCATCTTTCTTTATTACAAGGAGCAGTATGCTTGTAGTACAGTAATAAATCTGATTATAACTCTCAAACCAATTTAATGCAAGAGACGCCCCCTTCAACTTGACATTTCCTCTTGACGCCTTCACGTTATTTCGCTATACTTCCGCTATGTTAATCCGACAAAACGAAAACGACATATCGACTAACGATGCGGCGGAGGCGTTTCAGTTTGAAGACCTCCAGCAGAAGGCGGACGCGTACCTTGCCAACGTCCGTCAGCAGGCTCAACAGATTCAGCAGAAAACGCAGTCTGAACTCGAAGCGTGGCGGAACAAAGCCATTTCCGACGTCAAGCAGGAGACGGAATCGCTCCGCAAAGACGCTCAGACGGAATACGATCAGGCGCATAAAAAAGGATATAACGACGGGTTCGAGAAGGGCTTGGCGGACGCTCAGGCGAATTCCGAGTCCACGCTCAAAAAGCATTTGGACGAACGGCTCGACCGGGCGTTTCCCGCTATCGACGCGGCGCTGGATCAGCTGGAGTCCCAAAGCCGGCAATGGACGGCGCAATGGGAAGCGGCGGGAATTCAGCTTGCTCTGGCGATAGCCGAAAAGATTCTCCGTTCCCAGATCAAGCTCAACCCAAAGAAAATCCTGCCGGCTCTGCGCGAGGCGCTGGAACTGACGGTGAAAGCTCAGCGAATCCGTATCCGCCTGGCGAAAGAGGACTACAATGTCCTGCTGCCAGACGTCAAAGCCTTAACCGAACGCTTTCAACGGGCGGGACAGACGGAAATCGTCCCGGACGAATCGCTGCAGTCCGGCGACTGCCTCGTCGAAACCCCGATGGGCGAAATCGACATGATTATCCGCTCCCAGCTGGACCGAATCGCGGAAGAACTTATTTAGGAAATTAGCTTTTAGCTACTAGCCCCTAGCTTCTAGCTTGGTTATTTTAGCTTCCAGCTTAAACAATTGACGCTGAGAACTACAAATGCACAAGCTAATAACTAGCAGCTAACAGCTAGCAGCTCATAAAAATGAACAACATCCAATCGTACATAAATCAGCTTAACGAAATCAACCCGATGGCGTTGACCGGAACCGTCGTTCAGACGATCGGTCAGACGGTTATCGCGGAAGGGTTTCCAGTACCCGTCGGCGCGGTTGCGGAAATCTGCCGACCGGGTATGAAGCCGATTTACGCTCAGACGATTGGGTTTCGCGACAATCAAACTCTGTTAAGCCCCTACGATTCTTTAACCGGCGTCCGCAGCGGGAGCTCGATTCGGCTGTTTCGTTCTGAACCGAAGCTGAAAATCGGCGACGAACTGCTGGGCAGAATCGTCGACGCGTTTGGCGAACCGGTCGACGACGGCGCGCCGATGCTCTTGCCGCAGCGCGTCTCGTTTGTCAACCCGGCTCCGCAGGCGCACAAACGCCCGCGCATCGACCAGATTTTTTCTACCGGCGTTCGCGCAATCGACGCTCTGCTGACTTGCGGACGCGGACAGCGCCTGGGCATCTTCGCCGGGTCAGGCGTCGGGAAAAGTACGTTGTTGGGCATGATGGCGCGGTACTCTAAAGCTGACGTGATTGTCCTCGGTCTGGTTGGAGAGCGTGGTCGAGAACTCAACGAATTTATTGACTCCAATCTCGGCGCGGAGGGCTTGGCAAAAAGCGTGATTGTCGTTTCGACGTCAGACGAGCCGGCGATTAAACGCGAGCTGTCCTGTTACACCGCGACCGCGATTGCCGAGTATTTTCGCGATCAGGGCAAAGACGTTTTGCTCCTGATGGACTCTTTAACGCGATTCGCTCAGGCGAAGCGGGAAGTTGGCTTGGCGGCGGGCGAACCGGCGGCGGCGCGCGGGTATCCGCCCAGCGTTTTCGCAGCGATGGCTCCGCTTCTGGAACGCGCCGGTCGAACGGAGAAAGGGTCAATCACCGCTTTTTATACGGTTCTGGTTGAAGGCGACGACGAAAACGAGCCGGTTGCCGACGCCGTCCGCGGCCTTCTTGACGGGCACGTCTGGCTGTCGAGAAAAATCGCGCAAGCTGGGCGATTCCCCGCGATCGACATTCTCAAAAGCGTCAGCCGACTGGCGAACGACCTGACCGATTCCAAACTGCGCCGCGCTGCCCGATCGTTCCGTCAGGCGTTAGCCGCCTATAAAGACTGCGAAGATCTGATTTCTATCGGCGCGTATAAACACGGTTCAAACCCGATGGTCGACGACGCCATTCGACTTCGTCCCGCCATGCTCGACTTCTTACAGCAAAACGTCGACGACCCCGACGACTTCCATTCCGCCAAAGAGCGATTAGAAAGAATTTTTGGAGAATAGTGAGGAGTTGACGCATCGCGTTCCTCATTGGTTATGCGCGGGCCAATCCGTTTACGGCTTTAGACGATCCCCCATAAATCGCCCAATTTTTTGCTCTATTATTTCCTTCCATTATATTTTAATCTAGCATAGGAATCTTATTTCTGGTATAATTAAGAACATAACAAAAAACAATACATATTTATAAAGGAGATAACCACATGAAACACGTAACCCGTCGGGATTTTTTCAAGACGTCCGCTGTCGCCGCCATGGCGACGGCTGTTCCCGTTGTCAGCGCGCCGAAACCGGTTTGGGCGCGGGCTCCCAGCGACCGTCTTCGTATGGGCTGTATCGGCGTCGGAAGCATGGGACGGGGCGACGCCCACGACTTTAATCGTCTGGTCGATATTGTCGCTCTTTGCGACGTCGACGAAAACTACGGCATCGCCAGTACGTTAAGAATGAACCTCGGGAAACGCGACGCCAACGGTCAGGTTGTCAAACCGGATACGTACAAGGACTACCGCCGGATTCTCGAACGGGACGACATCGACGTCGTCTGCATTGCCACGCCCGACCACTGGCACGTCAAGATTGCCGTTGAAGCGCTCATGGCGGGCAAACACGTCTTCTGCCAAAAGCCGCTGACGCTGACTCTGGAAGAAAACCAGATCATTCGCCGCGCCTGTCAGAAGTTCGGCAAAGCGTTCCAGATCGGCACGTGGCAGCGCTGCCAGCGAGATCAGTTTATCAAGGCGACGCTGCTGGTTCGCAAGGGATACATTGGCGACGTCAAAAAGATAACCTGTGACATCTTCCCCTCGCCCACGTCCAGCGACGTTCCGAAGAACGACGTTCCCGCTTCTCTGGACTGGGAAATGTGGCAAGGTCCCGCGCCGCGTTACGAGTTCCGGGCGGACTTGAAGCCCAACCACAACGGCGCTTTCGGAGACACCCGCTGCCATCGCATGTTCCGCTACTGGTACGAGTATTCCGGCGGGACGCTGACCGACTGGGGCGCTCATCATATCGACTGCGCTCTGTGGGCGCTCAACCTCCAAACGCCGGGCACCGGCCCCGTGTCCTTCGACGGAACGAACGCTCATCATCCGGTGGAGTTCAAAGACGGCTATCCGACCGTTGACAACCGGTTCAACACCAGCGACAAGTTCGACATTAAGTGCATGTTCGACAACGGGATTGAAATGCACGTCGTGAGTGAATCGCCAGACGGCAACGGGATTCTGTTCGAGGGAACCAAAGGACGCTTCCACGTCAGCCGCGGCCGCTGCAAGGGCAAGCCGGTCGAAGAGCTTCCGCCCAACGCCTTTACGGAAGACGACTATCGGGAACTGTTCCACGGCAAACCGATGGAAGGGCACAAGGAGAACTTCATCCGCTGCGTCCGCGAAGGCGGCACGTGTATTTCGGACGTTGTCTCTCACGTCCAGGCTATGAACGCCTGTCACCTGTGCGCTATCGCGGCACGTCTCAACCGGGAAATCAAATGGGATCCGAAGACGGAAACGATCGTCGGCGACAACCAGGCGGCGTCGTTCTTCGCTCGTCAGGAAACCAAGGGATACGAGATCCCGAGGAACTTCTAAGAAAACTGCGCTGCAGACGTCATCCGAGAACCAGAAAGGTTTTCGGATGCGAAAGGGAACGAAAGCGGGGCTTTGAACAAGGCTCCGCCTTGCCGTTGCGTCTTGTAATTTAAATATTCTTTGATATAATATTTCTATACAGCGGCAGCGGCGCCGTTGAATTCTACAACCCCCAAATTACGAAACAATCCATGAAAAAAACGTTTATCTCCTTTATGCTGGTTTGGACGTTCACCGTTTGCGCGGCGGTCGGTCAGACGGTCAACGTTACTGTCGACGCCGGCGCGGACGGCGTTCCGCTCAATCCAGGCATGTTCGGGCTGTTCTTTGAAGAAATCAACCACTCCGGCGACGGCGGGCTTTATGCGGAGTTGATTGAAAACCGCAGTTTTGAAGATTATCGTCTTCCGGAAGGAACCGCTATTCGCGGCGGCAAAGCCGTTGGACCGAACAAGGGCTGGTCGGTCGCGTTCAGTTCTGAAAACAAGTTCCCCAACTGGGAGTTTACCGCCAGCGACGTCGAGGCGTACCTGACGCTGGAAACGGAGAACCCGATTCACGAAAACAACCCGTCCTACGCCTGCGTTACCGTCGGGACGGTACTGCCTAAAGGTCAGGCGATTCTCTCCAACGACGGCTACTGGGGAATCCCGATTAACAAGGGGAATGAGTACAAGTTCTCGATGTTCGCCCGATCGGCTCAAAAGACGCCGGTTCTGGTTCGGCTGGTTGGAAAGGACAACGCCGTTTTGGGAGAAACGACCATAGAAGTCGCGTCGGCGGCATGGACGAAGTACGAATGCGTCTTTACCGGGTCTGTTACAGCAGACGCCCGACTGGAATTCGTCTTTACGAAGCCGGGGAAAGTCTATGTCGACGAAATCTCCCTCTTCCCGCCGACGTTCAATAACCGTCCCAACGGGCTGAGAAAAGACCTCGTCGAGCTGTTCCGCGACCTCAAGCCCGGGTTCGTCCGATTCCCCGGCGGGTGCGTTGTCGAAGGCTGTACGATTGCCAACCGTTACATCCCGACGACGACGTTAGGTCCCGTGGAAACGCGGCGGTCGCGCTGGAGTTTGTGGGGATACCGATCCAATCAGGGACTGGGGCTGCACGAGTACCTTCAGTTCTGCGAAGACGTCAACGCGGAGGCGATGCTGGTCGTCTCCTGCGGAATGGCTTGCGAGTTCCGCGACGGGGGCATGGTTCCCGTCGAAGAGCTTCAGCCCCATATCGACGAAGCTCTCAACGCGATTGAATACGCCGTCGGGCCTGTTACAAGCAAATACGGAGCTATGCGCGCGGCGGCGGGACATCCGGAACCGTTCAACCTCAAGTACGTCGAAATCGGCAACGAAAACTGGGGCAAAGAATACATCCCCCGATACAAGGCGTTTCACGCCGCCCTCAAGGCGAAGTATCCCGATTTGCTCTACGTCTCCTGTATTGAAATCAAAGACGCCGACGTTGACATTCGAGACGACCATTTTTATAACACTCCTGAAAGGCTTGCCCAAATTCCCGATCAGTATGATACAGAGACTCGCGAAAAGCGCAAGGTGTACATCGGAGAATACGGCGTTTCTCAGATGAAACACAACGGTTGTCTCAACGACGCGCTGGGCGAAGCCGCGATGATGATCGGCATGGAACGCAACGCCGACGCTGTTACAATGGCGTCATACGCGCCGCGGTTCCACAACGTCTGCGACCCGACCTGGACAGTCCAGATGATCGGCTTCGACAATCGCCGGACGTTCTGCCAGCCCTTCTATTACGTCCAGAAGATGTTTTCTCTGCAAAAGGGCGACCGCGTCCTGCCGACAAGCGTTGCTGTAACGCCGCAGGAACAACGCACCCCAACGCTTATTCTGGCGACGTGGAATACCAAGGCGGAAGTTAAAGACCTGGTTGTAACAGACGCCAGCGGCAAAGAGTTCAAACTCTCCCCGGCCGAAGAAAAGGCGCTTTTCGCCCCGCTGACCAAGGAAATCGCCACGCCCAACAGCGTCGTCGTTCCGCGCTTGAAACTCTCCGGCGACTATACGTTCAAATTCAAGGCGAGACGACTCGACGGGGAGGAAGGGCTGCTGATCGGGTTCAATTACTTCGACAATCAAAACTTCACCTGGATTAATCGCGCCGGGTTTGGAAACACAAAAGACGCGGTTATTCAGCGGGTGGACGGCGCCAAGCATTTCCTGGACGTCAAAACCGAGGAATACGTTTCGTATCAAACCGGCGTCTGGTACGAATACGAGATTCGCGTCGGGAAGAATTCGCTTGCCGCTTTTGAAAACGGCAAACTGTTTTTGCAGAGTCCGGCAACCGACGGCTCGTTCTGGAAACCGTTCAGTACTGGAAACAAAACGACGCTGTATACTGTCGCTCATCGCGATACAAAAACCGGGGAACTGATCATCCGAATCGTCAATATGAAAACCGAGCCGGTTGACGTCCAAATCAAGCTGGACAACTGGTCCGGCAAGACGGACTTTACCGTAGAAGAAACCGTTTTGACGTCCGAAAAGAACACGGATCGCAACTCCCTCGACGAACCAACCAAAGTCGTTCCGACGACGTCGGAATTCAAGGCGTCCGGAACGTCGTTCACTTATAAAGTACGAGAGAATTCGCTGACGAATTTGAGATTGAAGTAGATTTTGTATAGAAGTTATCTACACCCCCGCAAAGGAGCAAATAGTATGAACAAATATTTATCAATTGCGTTGACGCTGGTTTTGATTTTGTCGGCAAGTCAGTCGGCGCTTTACGCTCAAAACAGTGCGAAGCCGCACGGGCAGAAGGACGAGGTTTTGTCTCCGAACAAGCAAGATTCGAAGATACCCACATCCAAGCAGGAACCGACCTTGTCGGGCGCGAAGCCGGTTCGAGAGGATAAAATCCATCTGTTTTCGTTAGAAGACGTCCGGATTACCGACGGGCAGTTTCTGCAAGTGCAGGAACTGGATCACGAGTACCTGCTTACGCTGGAGCCGGATCGGTTGTTGTCGTGGTTTCGGCGCGAAGCGGGCTTGATGCAAAAGCAGGAACCGTATCCGTACTGGGAATCGGAAGAAGCTCATCTGGGCTGGCCGCTGGCGGGGCATATTCTTGGATTCTATTTGTCGTCCATGTCGATGATGTATCAAACAACCGGCGACGCACGCATTCTCGAACGGCTGACCTATGTTCTGGACGAGCTGAAAACCTGTCAGGACGCTAACGGGAACGGCTATCTGCTGCCAACGCTTAAGGGGAAAGAGCTGTTCAAGCAGGTTCACGAAAGATATTTCACAACCAGCACGTGGGCGATTATTGTTACAGTTGACGGGAAACAGCAAACAACCTGGGAACCCGTTTACGTCATGAATAAGATCATGCTGGGGCTGTACGACGTCTATACAATGTGCGGTCTGGAACAGGCGAAGCCGATTCTGGTCAAAATGGCGGACTGGTTTGGAACGGATATTCTCGACGTTCTGAGCCACGACGACATTCAGAAGCTGCTCTACTGCGAACACGGCTCGATTAACGAATCGTACGTCAACGTTTACGAGCTGACCGGGGACGAAAAATATCTCCGCTGGGCGGAAAAGCTCAACGACGAAAAGATGTGGGTTCCGATGTCCAAGGGGGAAGACATGCTCATCGGTTGGCACGCCAACACGCAGATTCCCAAGTTTACGGGATTCAATGCGGTTAGCAAATACAACGGGAATCCGGAGCTTGCTGCGGCGGCGAACAATTTCTGGGACATCGTCGTCGCCAAACACACGTGGGTCAACGGCAGCAACAGCTGCGGCGAGCATTTCTTCCCGCAAAGCGAATTCAAAAACAAGGCGCTAAACTACGGCGGCCCGGAATCGTGCAACTCGGTCAATATGATGCGCCTGACGGAAAGCCTGTATCAAAGCGCGCCAAAAATGGAACGCGTCGACTACTACGAAAACGTTCTGTTCAATCACGTTTTAGCCAACTACGAAACCGAACAGGGAATGTGCGTTTACTACACGTCCATGCGTCCGGCGCATTATAAAATGTACTCTTCAAAGTACGACTCGTTCTGGTGCTGCACCGGCACAGGGTTTGAAGCCCCCGCCAAGTTCGGCAAGATGATTTACGCCTACAGCGGCGCGGATCTGTACGTCAACATGTTTATTCCATCCACGCTCAACTGGAAAGAACAGGGCGTTTCGCTGACGCAGTTCACCCGATACCCGGACGAAAACGTTACAACGCTGACCGTCCAGACCAAAGAGCCGAAAGAGTTCTCGATGAAAATTCGAGTTCCCCGCTGGATTGAATCCGGGTCGATGAAAGTGGAAGTCAACGGCGTTGTAACAGACGAGCCGATCGTGGATTCGTATATAACCCTTAAGAGAACATGGACGTCCGGCGACGTCGTCAAGGCGGCGTTCGAGCCGAAGTTTGAAGTCGCCCCGCTGGTCGAGACGGAACGGTTCTATTCCGTAAAATACGGGGCTATCGTCCTGGCGTCGAAAGTTCCCAATACGAATCTCAATGTAACAGATTTCCGTCAGTCGCGAAGGACGGTTGGAACGGTTATGGCTCCCATTTCCGACGCGCCGACTTTGTTCGGAACGCCAGACGAGATAATTCAGAAGTTCCAGCGAGAGCCGGGCGATGAACTCGCCTTTACCTATACAGGGTTGAACGGCAAGACAGCTCGGCTCATTCCGTTTAACAGAATCCAGTTCAGCCGATACGCGATTTACTTCAACCACGCCAAAGATCTGGAAGAATACAAAAACAAGGTTCAGTTCAATGAATGGAAAGTCGACCCGAACCTGGCAAGTCAGACGCTGCAGTCGGTTTTAATCGGGTTGCCGAAATCGGAAAGCGTTCGACAATTCAAACAGGGTGGGAACAATATCCTCTCCCCGTTAGACGACCAGCGCTTTTGGCGTCGAGCCGTTAACGACGGCTGGTTCTCGTATACGTTCCAGAAACCTCAAAACGGCGAGAAGATCGCTGTCAACTTTACGATTCGCGTAACAGACCAGGATCGGGCGGGCGCAGACGTTTACGTCAACGACCAAAAGGTCTGGACTATGGACAGAACGCCGGAAACCGCAACCGCCATTTCGACAACGTTCTTTACGCAAACCGTCTCGATTCCGGAAGAACTGTACAAGAACGCCGATTCCATTACCGTCAAATTTGCTGCCAAACGCGGCGTCATGACGGGCGACATTACAGACGTGAGAATCGTGCGAGAGAATTAGTCGTGGACTGCGGCGCCCCTAGGCGCCGCCTTGTCCTATGCCACGCTACCCCCCTCCGCCGCAGTCGAAAACCTTTCTGGGTCGCGAACGAAGTCCCCGAAGATATTTAAGCCGCAAAGAACGCATAGGACGCATAGATTTTAAAACTTCGCGAACGTCCTCCGCATCTCCGCGTCTCCGCGTGAGATTTTCTAGGGGCTTACCTTCCCCCCCCGGCTCGCCTTCATTTTTCCATTTTTTCTCCTTCCAGTCCTGTTGGAACTCTTGAAATTTATTTTTGCTTCGGTTAGAATCGTCTGTATAGAAGGCGCATGAAGTTCCAGATTCGATTTTGGTTTATCCTTCCTCAATTTACTTTAAGGAGCAGTAAAATGTGTGAATCCTGTTGCAGTTCAGACCATAACGACGGCGTATCGCGCCGCGATTTTTTGAAAACCGGGGCGACCGCGGCTGCGATTGCGTCGACAACCATGTCCGGCATTTTGAGCGCTGAAGACCTCCGAGACGTCAGCGAAGAGTTCAAGCCGCTGCCCAAGTCGCCGGCGAACGTTGTCGTCGCGTTTATGTACCCGCCGCGCGAGGTCGTCGACGCTGGCAAGTTTGAAGACAATTGGGCTGTTAATAACTGGTCAACGTATCCGGGACCGTATTATGAACCCGCCGAACGGGAAAAGCAGTTTCGCGCCAAAGTCGAGGAAATCAACGCCAAGCTGGGTATGAACATCACGTTCTATCCGACGTTCTATACAAAAGCGGCGGCGGCTCAGTTTGTCGAGAACATGAAGCAGAGCCAGCCGGACGCGGTATTCCTTTTCTGTTTCTGGAATACGATTCAAGACTGGATTCCCGGCATGTGTGAAAAAATGGAATTGCCGCTGATCGTTTACGTTCCCGTTGGCGGCACTCATCAGCTTCCCAGACCGGCTCTTGCCAACAATCCCAATTTGCTCTTTATCCATTCCTTTGAGAACTGGTCGGCGATTGAGGGCGCGCTTCGAGCGGTCAACGCCCATAAAAAGCTGTCGCAAAGCCGAATGATTCGCGTTGGAGGATATCCCGAAAAGATTACCGTCCCGTCCTGCTCCAACGTCAACCGGCTGAACGTCGAAATCGCTGGCGTCCCGGCGGAAATCTACAATGCGATGTTTGATTCCGTCGCTGATTCCCCGGAACTGATCGAGATGGCAAAAGCTCTCAAAGCCAAAGCTCTCAAGGTCATTGACGTTGAAGACAGATACATCAACGACGGCATCCGTTCCTACCTGACGATTCAAGCGCTCAAAAAGCGTTACAACGCCGACGCTGTAACGATCAGATGCTTGCATCTGAAAGAACGCAAGCCGTGCGTTGGCTTTTCGATGCTCAACAGCGTATTGTCGCCCTGCGCGTGCGAAGATCAGATGGATTCCCTTCTCACGATTATGCTGGGAAATCATCTCCTTGACCGCGGCGGGTTCCTGCACAATCCGGACTTCGACGTGGAACGAAACCAGTACTACGGATCGCATTGTACGACGCCGCTGCAGATGTACCCCTCGTACGAGAACAAGCCGGAACTGCCGTTCTATATTCGTCCGTTTGCTCACATGCTGCCCAAGACTGCGGCGATTGACGCTCGTATGCCGGAAAACGCGCCTGGTCTGATTGCCAAGTTCACCGTTGACGGCATCCTTTCCGCCTATACCGGGCGAATCATTAGTTCTCCGGAGTTCACCCAGGCAGGCGGCTGTACGACCCGATTCAGAATGGACATGGACAAGCTGGAAAACGTCTGTGACATGTACCGCGGCCCGCACCCGATTCTGTTCCTGACCGAACCGGAACGAGCGCGCTGGTTCAAGATGTTCGCCCAACTGTACAAGTACGAGTGGAAAGGAAACTGCTAAAAATTCATAATTACAATAGCGTGACATAATTCGTCATTCGGGAAGAAAGCGTAAATAACCCCCGAACGACTATATCGTTGTTAAAGTATTAACCATTTACTAAAAAATCCTATGAAAAAAGCAATTAGATTGACAGTGTTGTTTGCTGTTGCCGTTTTGGCGGCTGCGGCAATGACGCAAATTGGAAGAGCAGACGACGCCTCCAGCGCGAAACAGCCGATACCGGCGTTTATCTTCGGGCAGAACCTTGAACATACGCGGTCAGCCGTTCAGGGCGGGATTTCCGCTCAGCTGGTGAAGAACCGCAAGTTCGCCGGCAAACCTGCCCGAAACGGCGTTATGATGATGTGGGAAGCGTATGGCTCTCGCGCCTACTATCAAAACCCGGGCTACGGCTGCACGCGTCACGCGGCGAGAAGCGCCATGAGGCGAGTAAACGAATTCGGCTGTCAGATCGTTGGCTGCCTGGAACCGGACGGCGAGGCGGGCATCGCCCAGGGAAACATTGGAATTCGCGGCGGCGTATCTCATACGTTCAAAGCGGTTGTCAGTACGCTTCATCCGACAGACACTGTGATGGTTCTTCGCGTTGCCGACGCTGACGGCGCCGTTCTGGCGGAAAAAGAGTTCACCGTCAACACGGCAAATTCCCGCGCGTGGACGCGAATCGCGTTTGACTTCACGCTCGAAAAGAATACCATGGCGAAAATCTCCGTTGGCATAAAAGGAAAGAACTACTGCGCTATCGGGGCGGTGTCAATTATGCCGGCAGACAATTTCCACGGATTGCGAGCGGACGTTGTCGAGAACCTTCACGACATCGGCGCTTCAATTATACGATGGCCCGGCGGCAACTTCGCAGGCGAATACCGCTGGCGCGACGGGCTTATCGAAGATCCCGACGAACGCGCTCCGCTGCAATCTTACAGTGAAATCGAGACTCACCCGCATACCCTCGGCTACGATTCCAATGACGTCGGAATGGAAGACGTGCTGGCTCTGTGCGAAAAGATCGGCGCTGAGCCGTTCTTTACGATTAACGCCGCCTGGGAGTCTCCGCAGGATTCCGCCGACTGGGTCAAGGCGTGCAACGGACGCGTAAAGCTGTGGTCGCTGGGCAACGAAATGGGATACGGACACATGGAAGGTCCGAAAGGCCCGACGGAATATACGAACATGGTTCGTCCGCACGCAGAGGCGATGCTCAAGGTCGATCCGGAACTGACGATTGTCGCGTCCGGTCCGTATCCGAACAAAAACTGGATTGAGAACTCTGCAAAGCCGCTGGCGGACATTGCGCCGGTTATTTCCTATCATCGTTACGATCACTGGCAGGCCTTCTACGACTATTCCACGCCGGAAACGACTGCCGCGCTGTTTAACGAGGTTTCCCGCGACGCTGACAACGCGCTTGCCGCGCTGAAACGGTGCCGCGAGCAAGTCCCTGCCAACATCGGCATATCGTACGACGAATGGAACCTGTGGTACGCCTGGTATCGAACTGAGGGCATTGTCGAAGGGCTGTACGCAGCCAAGATGATCAACGGCTTTATGAGGAACTGGGAGGCGTGCGGATTAAAGTTCGTCTGTTACTTCCAGGCCGTTAACGAACAGGCGATTAACGTAACCCCGTTCGAAAGCCATCTGACGTCGGTCGGCGAAGCGATGCGCCTCTGGAAAGGACACGTCGGCGGCGTTCCTGCTGACGTTTCCGACTTACCCGCCGACGCGTTTGTAACAGACTCCCCGGACGGCTCCCGTTACATGACGTTCTATAACTTCTCAACGATGGAAAGCAAGACGTTCCGCATTCCCACTGGCGGAAGAAACAAAGTTGTAACGGCGGAATTACTTCTTCCCAACGGGTTAGAGACGGGCTGCCGATACGAGAGAAAGCCCTGCGAGGTCAAGTTCGACGGCGATTTCTGTGAAATTGTTCTCGCGCCAGCGTCGCAAGCGGGCGTGAGAGTGGCAAAATAACTTCTTCTTTTTCCTTCCTACTTAAAGTTTTTTGGAAAGGGGAGTTTGAGGGGAAGAACCTTTTTTTCAAAAAAGGTTTTCCCCTCATATTATTTCCCTTGAAAAAACTTCCCTAACAGGGAGCCAGCTTGCTGGCGACCGAAAGTTTTTTCAAGCCCCCGTAGGCGGGGGAGCCAGTCCGCGCTACCGCGCAAGACGTATTATAACCGCTCCCGTTGGTCGCTTTGCTCTTTCTTGAAAAGATTATAAGCCGCAAAGGACGCATAGATTTTAAAACTTCGCGAACGTCCTCCGCACCTCCGCGTCTCCGCGTGAGACTTTACCGGGCGTTCCATTACCGTCTTTATTTCGCCGCGCTACTGCCTACTGCCTACTGCCTACTGTCTACTGCCTAACTTCCTGTACTCTTCCGTCAGATGAACGAGCAGTTCCATAATCAGTTCGTCGGCGCGAGCCATAACGTGTCGCGACGAGCGGCCGCCGTTGGATTCGATCATGGAACCGACGCATTCCAGATGTATCGCCATCGCCTCCCGGGCGGAAATTCCGCCTTTTGCCAACAGAGCCGCGATGCTGGAAAGCTGTTTTGTCATGCAGCCGGCGCCCATGACGACGTAAGAGCGGAGCAGTTCCTCGTACATTCGCAGAAAATTCTGTTTTGCCTGCGGCGTAACCTGAGTCTTGTCGGCGGAATCGTTGTCGTAATAGCCGTCAATCGACTCTGCCATCGACTTCTGTTCGATAAGCATTGCCGTCGCTTCCTCTTTCTCCCGGGCGACAAGCTGTTTTTTCTCTTTGACGAATCGAGAGTTCTCCTCTTCCAGACGAAACCGCTTTAACGCGCGCGCCATCGCCCAGAGCAGGTTGCGAACCGTCGTGGAATAGATGCACAGGTAATCGTCCGCCCCGACCTGATAGCAGCGGGACTTGAGTTCCGCGTCGTCCTTGTCGCCGACGACCAGCGCCGCCGCGTAAATTCCGGAAGCGCGATACGCCGCGATGAAATCCGGCGCGTCCAGCTCGCCCGGCGCGTGACAGACGATAACGACGTCGTAAACGGACTGCCGCAGTGCGTTCAACCCTTCCGACGCCCCACAAACCTCATCCAATTCGACATTGACGTTTTTCTCCGTCTTAAAAGCCTTCGCCAGCCACGACCCCGTCCGATTGGAAACGGAAATGTACAGCGCCCTCATCGACTTGGGGATATGAAACTGCCCTCGAACAGACTTCGTCGCGCCTTTCCGGGGAGCCAATCCGTTTTTCCCCCCGTTGAGACGAACGCTATACGTCGATTGCGCTGTTATAGACATAGCAAATTGAATCATTTAAAGTCAATTACACAAAATCGGTTCTGCACTCCATTGCAAAACAAACCTTTGGGAATAATAGCGTATTTCGAGGACTGCGTCAAGAGAGAATTGGCGTCCTCGAGTTTTGGCTAACTCGCGCAATTCAAAACCGTTAGGATTTTGAAAATGGATACCTGCGCGATAATTTAGGTAAAATATCAAAAAGGGAACTAAGGGCTATCTACAACAGTAGAAATAATGGGCGTTTTAATCCACGCACGCGTAGAGCGTGCGACGAGTTCGTCGCAAGGTCGGAGGAAGGCGTATAACGTTTCAATCCACGCACGCGTAGAGCGTGCGACTTGCCTGCTGGCGAACCGGTAACGGTCGTCTGCGAGTTTCAATCCACGCACGCGTAGAGCGTGCGACGAGCCGCGGTCAGCGCGTCGTCCCTTCGTGTTTAAGTTTCAATCCACGCACGCGTAGAGCGTGCGACGGCGACCATGGCGGCGTTTTCGGCGACTTTTGACGTTTCAATCCACGCACGCGTAGAGCGTGCGACGCTTCCGGAGTCGAAAGCGTCGCATCGGGAAAATGTTTCAATCCACGCACGCGTAGAGCGTGCGACGATCTTCCAGGGCGACGCCCCAGCTGACAAGCGTATGTTTCAATCCACGCACGCGTAGAGCGTGCGACATTTTTAGGAGGTTAAACTATGGCTTTTGAAGCTGGTTTCAATCCACGCACGCGTAGAGCGTGCGACGTCTCAATCTGTCCTGACATCAGACGGATTTTGAGTTTCAATCCACGCACGCGTAGAGCGTGCGACAATCGCCCTTCGCAGAATTATAACTTCCCGCCAGTTTCAATCCACGCACGCGTAGAGCGTGCGACGCGTTGCGTCGCAGATTGTTGTTACAGTCAGCAAAGTTTCAATCCACGCACGCGTAGAGCGTGCGACAAGGACTTTTACGTCAAAAGCAAGCTAGCATGCAAGTTTCAATCCACGCACGCGTAGAGCGTGCGACGATAGGTGCACAGCCTAATGCATCCATGCTGGGCAGTTTCAATCCACGCACGCGTAGAGCGTGCGACCTTCTATTGATGCTATGTTTAAAGAAGGCGAAATGTTTCAATCCACGCACGCGTAGAGCGTGCGACGGTCTATAGAGCGTGCTTTGTATGGTACTACAAAAGTTTCAATCCACGCACGCGTAGAGCGTGCGACAGCGGATCGACTTCCACAGCCTCCTTCAAAATCCGGTTTCAATCCACGCACGCGTAGAGCGTGCGACGAGCTGCCAACGCATAACCAGCAGCGTCAAGCCGTTTCAATCCACGCACGCGTAGAGCGTGCGACACTAACATGTCCAGTCCTAGAGCCTTGGCGGCGAGTTTCAATCCACGCACGCGTAGAGCGTGCGACAGGACTGGAAATAATCCTGGATAAGATTGAAGAAGTTTCAATCCACGCACGCGTAGAGCGTGCGACTGATATGTCGGTAAAAACTGGATTCAAGGCGTTGTTTCAATCCACGCACGCGTAGAGCGTGCGACTTCCTGACATTCCCGCTGCCGCCCGATACTCCATGTTTCAATCCACGCACGCGTAGAGCGTGCGACTTGTATTTCAGTATTTCGTTTCTTTTAACCACAAAGTTTCAATCCACGCACGCGTAGAGCGTGCGACCTTTTCGAAATTGAGATGTAACTGGCGATCTGCTGGTTTCAATCCACGCACGCGTAGAGCGTGCGACTCTAGCTGGAACCGCGGGAAGAAAGAGGAATTCATCGTTTCAATCCACGCACGCGTAGAGCGTGCGACGATAATTTTTCAGAAATTTGGGCAAAGCAGGAAGCGTTTCAATCCACGCACGCGTAGAGCGTGCGACCTGTTTGATTCTCGCACACGTCAAGGAACTGTTGGTTTCAATCCACGCACGCGTAGAGCGTGCGACCGCTATCCCGCTCCGGACGGTCGTCCGGCATTTGGTTTCAATCCACGCACGCGTAGAGCGTGCGACATTTCCTTGGGACAAATGCTCCTGATGGCAATCGAAGTTTCAATCCACGCACGCGTAGAGCGTGCGACAACGCCTTTTCACGTCTTGCGATCTTTCTTTCCGTTTCAATCCACGCACGCGTAGAGCGTGCGACATCGATTTCATGCTACGCCAGATGTAACGAACAAGGTTTCAATCCACGCACGCGTAGAGCGTGCGACAACTCTCTGACTTCCCATACGGACGAGGAGGCATGGTTTCAATCCACGCACGCGTAGAGCGTGCGACTTGAGGCGGTCGTTGTTTTTGACGTCGTAAATGAGTTTCAATCCACGCACGCGTAGAGCGTGCGACAAGATTTCCATGGTTTTGTTGTACTGCTCTTCGAGTTTCAATCCACGCACGCGTAGAGCGTGCGACATCAGACGGTTTGGCCCGATAGACGCAATCGAACCGTTTCAATCCACGCACGCGTAGAGCGTGCGACGCGCACGTAATTTCAAGTTTTATTCAGAATAATCAGTTTCAATCCACGCACGCGTAGAGCGTGCGACCCGTCTTGCCGCTATTCAAGCAGCAGAACAACGGGTTTCAATCCACGCACGCGTAGAGCGTGCGACGTCCAGTAGTAGCAGACCAGCCGCCCCAAATACGATGTTTCAATCCACGCACGCGTAGAGCGTGCGACTAAAATCGGCGATTCCGTATCGCTTATTTGCGACGCGTTTCAATCCACGCACGCGTAGAGCGTGCGACAATAGTTTTTCTTTGCCAGTCCCAACGACCGCTGGTTTCAATCCACGCACGCGTAGAGCGTGCGACTGCAGCAAGTTTGAAAAACGACTGTACCAAATTGTTTCAATCCACGCACGCGTAGAGCGTGCGACGGTAAAACATCGTGTGGCGTCCTGGTTCGTCGCCGTTTCAATCCACGCACGCGTAGAGCGTGCGACACTACGCCCTTGGCAGTTCAGGCGTTGCAATCACGTTTCAATCCACGCACGCGTAGAGCGTGCGACATTAATGCACAGACAACGTTTTATGGGTACATACTGTTTCAATCCACGCACGCGTAGAGCGTGCGACACCCGATTATTTTTGCCCCAATAAAGGGAGTTTGAGTTTCAATCCACGCACGCGTAGAGCGTGCGACCATAGCGATAGATGAAATGAGCGACATTAAGCCGGGTTTCAATCCACGCACGCGTAGAGCGTGCGACATTCCGAAAATGTGTTCTTTGCAAGCCGACACGCGGTTTCAATCCACGCACGCGTAGAGCGTGCGACCAGGAGAAATAACGGTTAAAGCGAGTAATAAAAGAGTTTCAATCCACGCACGCGTAGAGCGTGCGACGCAATGTCTGGCGATTCTGTCATGTCAAGGCTAAAGTTTCAATCCACGCACGCGTAGAGCGTGCGACAGGGGCGCCGGGAATAATAGCAGAAACGACAAAGTTTCAATCCACGCACGCGTAGAGCGTGCGACTGCTCCACCAAGAAAAAAAGGAGATTCTACTCATGTTTCAATCCACGCACGCGTAGAGCGTGCGACGCCCAGGGAGTTAATTTGTTGACGTTCTGAACGGTTTCAATCCACGCACGCGTAGAGCGTGCGACACCAGCCCTCCAATACTATTCAAATAGTTATTGATGTTTCAATCCACGCACGCGTAGAGCGTGCGACGGCAACCTGAGCGAAACGCTCGACAAGGAGGCGAAAGTTTCAATCCACGCACGCGTAGAGCGTGCGACTTAGTTCTTTGTAACGTCTTGGACATTAGCCGGGTTTCAATCCACGCACGCGTAGAGCGTGCGACCCGGTGTATTGTCCGCTGTCAACGATAAACGTAAGTTTCAATCCACGCACGCGTAGAGCGTGCGACGTATGGCGTTTCTACATCATTACCATAACCGATTGTTTCAATCCACGCACGCGTAGAGCGTGCGACAGCTGGCAAAAGTTATGAGAGAGGAGCTTGACCTGTTTCAATCCACGCACGCGTAGAGCGTGCGACCCAATATCCTCTTCATTCTTTTTCCTTATCTTTGTTTCAATCCACGCACGCGTAGAGCGTGCGACGTTCACGAGTTAAAGGTTATACCGATAATCATTTGTTTCAATCCACGCACGCGTAGAGCGTGCGACAGTCGAGGCGGTAAAGGAGATTACCGGCTCCAACGGTTTCAATCCACGCACGCGTAGAGCGTGCGACTGTCTGAGGGAACGTACATTGTTACAAATTATAAGTTTCAATCCACGCACGCGTAGAGCGTGCGACGTACTCGCGACGTCCGTATTCCTGCGTCCGTTTGAGTTTCAATCCACGCACGCGTAGAGCGTGCGACTCGGCGCGACTCCCGGAGCCAGAGCCGGAGGATTGTTTCAATCCACGCACGCGTAGAGCGTGCGACCAATACTACCAGACGGGATTCCCGACCGAAGACGGTTTCAATCCACGCACGCGTAGAGCGTGCGACGATCGCTCCACGATCCCGTTGAGTTCCGGGAAAGTTTCAATCCACGCACGCGTAGAGCGTGCGACGGAAATTTCCTGTTCCTGTTTCTGCTCCGGTTTGTTTCAATCCACGCACGCGTAGAGCGTGCGACGCGTCTTTGAAGTCAAGGCGTATATCGATTGCGATGTTTCAATCCACGCACGCGTAGAGCGTGCGACACAACGCGCTCGGAATCGACCTCTTCAAATCGCTGTTTCAATCCACGCACGCGTAGAGCGTGCGACCGTCCGCTGACAGTGCAATTCCGCAAGCTAAACCCGTTTCAATCCACGCACGCGTAGAGCGTGCGACCTTGTCGTCTTCATACGCGATTTTTGTCAGTGCGTCGTTTCAATCCACGCACGCGTAGAGCGTGCGACGTGTAACAATTGATAGTGCTTCATGCCGACGCGTTTCAATCCACGCACGCGTAGAGCGTGCGACAACTTTGTCGGCAAACAGTACGTCAGCAAGATGGTTTCAATCCACGCACGCGTAGAGCGTGCGACCACAGTTTATTATTTTCAAAAATCCACCGGATTTGTTTCAATCCACGCACGCGTAGAGCGTGCGACATTGTGTTTATCGCAGGGCTTTAATCGCGCAGACGTTTCAATCCACGCACGCGTAGAGCGTGCGACACGAACAGCAGACCGCAGCCGCCGCAGCAGAAGGCGTTTCAATCCACGCACGCGTAGAGCGTGCGACATAAAAAGATCGGCGGAAAAGAGTATTTCCGATGGGTTTCAATCCACGCACGCGTAGAGCGTGCGACAATTAACGCAGCGGATCCCGCTTGTCTGAAGTGCGGGTTTCAATCCACGCACGCGTAGAGCGTGCGACAGCCGCCATTTTGACGACGGCTTGCCGGTCTTTGTGTTTCAATCCACGCACGCGTAGAGCGTGCGACACGCTGCAAAATATGCTGCTTATGGCGTTGGAAGTTTCAATCCACGCACGCGTAGAGCGTGCGACTGATGGAAACAATTATAATTTCCAATACTGTGTTGTTTCAATCCACGCACGCGTAGAGCGTGCGACATGGCTTGGCGCGATGAACCGGTTACAACCCTGACGTTTCAATCCACGCACGCGTAGAGCGTGCGACGCATGTTTTTGGCGGTCAGGCGCAGGAAAAAAATGTTTCAATCCACGCACGCGTAGAGCGTGCGACGACGCCATTCGGATATTGTGAGCGAGGGAGTCAAAGTTTCAATCCACGCACGCGTAGAGCGTGCGACGTCGGTTACGACGACGCCGGAACGCCGGAAGATGTTTCAATCCACGCACGCGTAGAGCGTGCGACTCAAACGGACGGAAAAGGCTCCGTTCTCGCCGATGTTTCAATCCACGCACGCGTAGAGCGTGCGACCCGGCGAAGTCGAAAGTTTTACTTGGAATAAACGTTTCAATCCACGCACGCGTAGAGCGTGCGACTTTAATCAGCATCGATGCTGACATCGATGTCAAAGTTTCAATCCACGCACGCGTAGAGCGTGCGACTAAATCGTTCATCAGGTTTATTCAGTTGGTGTTGTTTCAATCCACGCACGCGTAGAGCGTGCGACGATACAGCAATGTATCCAAATGCCTCTAATGACGTTTCAATCCACGCACGCGTAGAGCGTGCGACTGCGTTAATTGTACGGGTAAAAGCTGACACCGAAGTTTCAATCCACGCACGCGTAGAGCGTGCGACCAGAAACGGCGTCCAGATCCATGAGTCCCTTGTGGTTTCAATCCACGCACGCGTAGAGCGTGCGACAGCTGGTCAGAGAGGATTTGCGGCTGTTACAACGTTTCAATCCACGCACGCGTAGAGCGTGCGACCGACAGATCCCGGATAGACGCCGGAACCGGCTGGTTTCAATCCACGCACGCGTAGAGCGTGCGACCTCACCGCCCAGCAGGAACGAATCGGCGGTGAAGTTTCAATCCACGCACGCGTAGAGCGTGCGACAAGACTCACGCAAAAGAGCTGTGCGCCTGGAACTGTTTCAATCCACGCACGCGTAGAGCGTGCGACAGGCGATCCGCCTACTACCATGACTTTCGGACTGCGTTTCAATCCACGCACGCGTAGAGCGTGCGACACGCCATTTGTTTTTTGATGAAGCAGAAGGAGCTTGTTTCAATCCACGCACGCGTAGAGCGTGCGACTACAAGGTTTGTGCAAACTTTGCGCAAGGTTTGCAGTTTCAATCCACGCACGCGTAGAGCGTGCGACCGGCGATCCAGAAGACAAAGTTAACTCTGCTACTGGTTTCAATCCACGCACGCGTAGAGCGTGCGACTAGACGCTCTTCGCGCACGCGGCGCGTCTGCTCCAGTTTCAATCCACGCACGCGTAGAGCGTGCGACCTTTGGCTATTCTTTGACGTTCCTTCACGATTCCCTTGTGTTTCAATCCACGCACGCGTAGAGCGTGCGACATCCCAGACAGATTCTGTTTTATCGCTTTTTATCGTTTCAATCCACGCACGCGTAGAGCGTGCGACTTCTTGACTCATCATTTCTGACGCGGCGACGGACGTTTCAATCCACGCACGCGTAGAGCGTGCGACGCGCAGACGATTCCGATTAAAGCGTCAAGAGCTGGGTTTCAATCCACGCACGCGTAGAGCGTGCGACAAGATAGAGAACCAGTCCGCCGGTGGAAATTGCAGTTTCAATCCACGCACGCGTAGAGCGTGCGACCGGCTCCGCCTACTCGTTCACCGGCGGCTTTTACGTTTCAATCCACGCACGCGTAGAGCGTGCGACCGAAAACACAACGCGCTATGACAATAGCAACGGCGTTTCAATCCACGCACGCGTAGAGCGTGCGACAACCTCGATGTTCTTTTAGC
>JAFQXE010000053.1 GCA_017407125.1 Thermoguttaceae bacterium | reverse complement strand
GCAAACGGATGTCGCCTTCTTCAAATCCGATTTTCAACAACGCCTCTTTAAGCGTTTTCATGTCGTTAACACAGCATTTGAGCGAAGAAACGTTTACGTATTCATCGACGCCAACCAACAGCGCGTACTTGCGAGCCTCGGCAGATGCGGCAAAACAAAAGGAAATAACGAAAATCAGCAACAGTAAATATCGACGCATTGGACAGTCTCCAGAATAAGTTGCTAGCAGCGAGGCGGCATGGCCCCGCTCTATTTTAACTTTTTATATTATACCCGATTTTTCGTCAAAAAAAAGAGGGATTTGTAAAAAAACGTCAAATAGGGCGCTCTCATATTTGGGGGACAAGATTTAATAGCAGACGAGATAGCGCCCCGCTAGAACCGCGCTAGTGGTTCAATATTTCCAGCCGTGGGTTTTAACCCAACGGAACAGGAACAAAACCAAAAAGAATATCGTCAAACACGCTTTTTCTCTTGCTCATCCAACGGAGGGGCGAGAGAAAAAGATACTGAAACGATTAGGCGAGCCGGGGAGCGTAAGCCCCCGGAAGAAATCTCACGCAAAGTTCGCGAAGTTCGCAAAGTTTTAAAGAACGCAAAAAATGAAAGACGGTAACATAGCGACCATCGGGAGCGTAGTTACGCTTTGAATCGCGCACGCACACGGAGCAGCCCGGCACGCGCGGGACAAAGCGAGAACTGCGCTCTCGCACTCTGAAATATCACACCGCTAAAAATTTCTCGAAAAAATTCGATTCGCGTCTTGACCTCGCCTGCGCTGCGCCCGGGCGAGGCGACTGCGGTCGCGACACATTCGCTAATTTTCCGGACTGGCTATTGACATCGCACACCGAAAGCCAAGGTTGCAGAACCGGGCGCCGGGATCGAAGTAGCCGCGGTTCGCCGACCGGCAGAACCAGGCGCTGTTGAAGCAGGAGCCGCCGCGGAAAACGCGGTCCGAGCCACTCGCGGGACCCGTCGGATCCGTTACAGTCCCGCTGGGATAATCTCCGAACCAGTCCGCACACCACTCCATCACGTTACCGATCATGTCGTACAAGCCCCAGGCGTTGGCTTTCTTTGTTCCTACGGGATGAGTGCTATTATTTACATTAACCCACCAAGCCATCTCGTTCAGATTGCCTGGGTGCGCTCCTGTTGTTCCTGCCCGGCAAGCGTATTCCCACTGCGCTTCCGTTGGAAGCGTTATGTTCTGCCCGGTTTTCTTACTCAGCCATTTACAAAATTCTACGGCATCGTCCCAGCTAACGCATGTTACCGGATGATTATCGTCTTGACTAAAGCCCGGATTGCGCCAGGAATATTGAGAATCTGCCTCTATTTTATTGTCAGCAAGACCATAAGGCACATATCCTTTAGATTTATAGCCCTTATCATTCACAAACGCCTTAAACATGCCAACCGTTACCTCTGTTTCCATCATCCAGAATCCTTTGGTCAGCGTTACTTCATGCTGTTTTTCTATCTTATCATAGTCAACTTTATACTTTTCGCTCAATTCCTTTTGTCCGTGTTCTCCTTTCGGCGCCCCCATTACGAACGTTCCCGGCGGACACCAACGGAAGGCGAATTCCACGCCGTTGACAATTACAGTCTTTCTTTCGACTTCCATCTTACCGGGAATGGACAAGTCGTTCTTTTCCGCTTCTTCTCTGCGTTTGCGCTCTTCTTCCTCTCTTCGTTTTTGTTCTGCTTTCTTTACCCGATTTTCCGAATCAATGGGAATCGGCGGCGTGTTTCCTGAACCTTTTACCTCGCCGGCGTCAGGAGCAATATCCCAGTTGGTAAGTTTTTCATCTTTGTAATTATTCTCCAGAACGTTATCATTAAACGAACCCATGCCTTTAGCTAAAATCTCTATGCCGCCGCCTTTCCCATCATGGATTTTACATCCTGTAACTGTAAGATTCCCTTCATCATGCACAGTGATTCCCGCTGCTTTGTTCCCGTAAATATCACAATCTTTGATCGTGCCAGTACTGTCTTTATTACTTACCACGCCAGCATTTTTCATATCATGAATTTTACACTCTATAACGGTTGGATTACCGGAAGTTGATGTTATAATTCCACATCCATTATTGTAAATATCGCAATCTTTGATTGTACCAAGACCGCGTTCAAAAACACTCACTCCACCTGCACCCAAGTCATGTAGTTTACACCCTATAATGGTTGGATTGCTGGAGTATCCTATTACGAATCCAAGTCCTCTATATCCGAAAATTTCGCAATCCTTGAATGTACCAAGACTGCCTCTCATAATCACACAATGTGCTGATCCATTATGTATTTTGCATTCGGTAAAAGTTGGATTGCTGGAATCGAATACGTAGATCTTTGCTGCCCAGCCGGTAATTTCACAATTACGGAATTCACCAAGACCTTTTTTATTAAAACTTATATTGTCGCAACGAATTATACAACCTGTAAAAGTTGGGTTTCCTGACTCGGTTATTACGATTCCATCGCCACATGATTTTTCAGTATTCGCATTACTGTAAATCTCGCAGTCTTTGAATTTACCAAGACCGTTTTCGGTAACGTACACGCCAGCCGATTTTCCGTCATGAATTTTGCACTTCGTGAAAGTTGGATTGCCGGCTGTTTTCGTATCAACTCCCGCATTTGTATTTCCGTAAATCTCACAATTATTAAACGTCCCCAGACCGTTATCCGAAACCCACACGCCAGACTTCTGACCGTCGTGAATTTTACATTCGGTAAAAGTCGGATTGCCAGACTCTTTAATCTCTATTCCCATTTCAGCGTTTCCGTAAATCTCGCAGCTATTGAACTCGCCAAGACCCTTATTCGAAACCCAAACGCCAGATTTCTTTCCGTCGTGAATTTTACATTCGGTAACGGTTGGATTGCCGGACTCTTTGATTTCTATACCCATTGCAGAGTTACCGAAAAACTCGCAGTCGTAGAACTCGCCAAGACCATTTTGATCAATTAACGCCCCGGATAATTTACAGTCCTTTATAGTGCACAATTCCACTTTCGGGTTGACATTTTCCCCTTTGATATACATCCCGTTTCCTTTTGTGGAGACGATTGTGCAACGAAAGAGTTTAGGCGTACCGCCGACTATGTTAAAACAGCAAGAATTTTCTGCCTCGCTTTGGACGGTAAGGTTTTCGAACGATGGACTGCCGCCGGTAATTTTGATAACGTCTGATGTGCAGCTGCTAATGACGACGTCTTTCGCGAACCCGGTTCCCCCTCGGAATGATACGGAGCGGTCTACCACAAACTTGGCTGACAGATAATATTTTCCAGACTCAATCGTGATGATGCCGCCCTCCATCACTTTGGCGTAAGCCTCCTCAATCGTTTTGCAGTCGCCTGGAACTGAAATTTGCATCGGATTGGCCTGCGATTTAGCATTAAGAAGATTATTAACTATTTCCCGTTCGCGCCTTATGGAATTGAATTTCGGACAAAGAGCTATTGCCGCATCGTATTTTGCGATTGCAAGCGGGTAATTCTTAACCTTCATAGCCGCTCGCGCTTCTTCTACAAGAACTTTTGCCTTCGGAACGTTCAGATCTTCGGACAGGGTGAAGTCTGTAACCGAACCGCTAAAATACGGTCTTTGACTTTTGTTCTGACTGTTCTTGACCTGTTCTTTTGTATGAGCTGTCGTCCAGGAACAAACTTCCAACAACGTGAGTTTGCCGTCATGATTGGCGTCCGCAGCTCCCGACAGCGCGGCAGCGAAGTTTTTCGTGAAATATCCGTTTCCGCTGGCGATATCTTCCCAGCTTTCTTCGCCAGCGGCGCAGCTCTGGAAAAGCGCGATTCCAGCAGGAGGGGTCGGAATGACCTGCAATCCTTTACCGCCGATTCCTTTGGCGCTCTGAGTCGGATCGTTGCGGCACGCATCCACGACCATCCATTTGAATTTCGCTTTGCATTTATTGGCAAGAATACGCATTGCGTCTGTAATTGAGACGCACGTTCCCTTAAGATTATTTGTTCTCACGTCTGGAGGACAGAAATAAACGTTGTTGCCTTCCTGCGCGCCATGACCTGAAAAAGCGATGAATACCATGTCGGAAGGCTGAGCGTTAGAAACAATTTTGGAAAAAGTCAGTTCAATATTATTTTTAGTCGGCAAATCCTTATATGGACCGCCCGTAACGAGCAAACGAATGTCGTCTTCTTCAAATCCAATTTTTATCAACGCCTCTTTGAGCGTTTTCATATCGTTAACGCAGCATTTGAGCGAAGAAACGTTTACGTATTCATCGACGCCAACCAGCAGCGCATACTTCCGCGCCTCGGCAGATGCGACAAAACAAAAGGAAATAACGAAAAACAACAATAAAAATCGACGCATTTGCTGTCTCCTTTATAATAACGTAACTCAATGAATCTGTATGTTTATCTCTGAAAATGGAAGTCCGTTCGTTGGGTTTTAGCCTCTCTCGATGCTAATAACAAACTGCGGTTTGCAGTGGACTCATTTCCGCTCGGGAATCGGCGGCGTGTTTCCGGAACCTTTTACCTCGCCGGCGTCAGGCGCAATTTCCCAGTTAGTAAGTTTATCACCCTTGTAATTATACTCCAGAACGTTATTATTAAACGTACCCATGCCTTGAGAAGAAATAGCCACGCCTGTACTTTTCCCATCATGGATT
>JAFQXE010000050.1 GCA_017407125.1 Thermoguttaceae bacterium | reverse complement strand
TGTCGGCGTCGGCGTCCGATTCGTATATTCCAAAATAGCAGGAACCGCTGCCGCAAAGGCAGCCGCCAGCGGCTCCGGATTGCATAACGTCGTTACGACATTTGTTTACCCACGGGGTAACCTGAGCGGCAAATTCTTCCAGCCGGTTAAAAACGAGTTTATTAAACGTCTGCCAGTTGCCGGACGTCATGGCGCTGAGAATTCCCTCGGAGCTTTTAGGCGTTTGCGGAACCCGGCAGCGGCGATAAACCTCTGGGGTGGAAATGCCCATCGGCGGACGAATAACCACAATCGGCAGCGACGCCCCAACGGGGTTCGGCTCGATTATTTCCCCTCGACCGGTTCCGACAGACGCGCCGTCGACGAAAAACATCGGGACGTCTGACCCGAGCTGAGCGCCGAGGGAAAATTCGTCCTCCAGCGTCAGCGACAAGCCCCAAACCCGGGCGCAGGCGCGAATCGCTCCCGCCGCGTTTCCCGACCCGCCGCCCAACCCGGACTGCGGGGGAATCTGCTTTTTCAGTTCGATGGAAACGCCCTGTTTGACGTCGAAACGCTCTCGAAGCATTTTCGCCGCCTTGTAGACCAGGTTCCGTTCGCTGTTGGGAACGTCCATCGGGTCTGGCTGAATCCCGGCGATGGAACTGCAGTCGCAGGATAGCGCGATACCGTCCTCGCCAGCGTCCGCCGGGTCAATCGCCTGAACTCGAATCGTATCGTAAAAGTCGATAGGCGACACGACCGTTTCAACCTCATGATACCCGTCTGGGCGTTTGCCCAACAGCTCAAAAAACAGGTTGACCTTCGCAGGCGTTTGAACGGTAATTGGCTCTTGTGTGTACATCGGGGAGGCAAGGGAATAGGGAATGGGGAGTAGGGAGTAGTTTTAAATTCGCCAAAGGCGAAATACTATTCCCTATTTCCTATTCCCTACTCCCTGTCGCTCTTTACCCATAGTATAATATCCCGCCTCATTTATGTCAAGCGACTTTTCTGATTATTTTAAATTTTTTACTTAATCGGAAAAGTTTTCTAAATTCTGAATAACCGTAAAAGACTCCCCCATTCTAAAGAATATTACGGGCTTTACCGATTCAAGACGCATGAATCCAACCGAAAAAGAATCGCTTCCCGCCCTCGGTTTTATAACTGTTGTTAAAAGCCGGGAATTGGGTATAATGGGAGGCTATCTTCTGCTGAATCGCAACGGACGTCCAGTAGAATTCCACTGTACGGCTCCGGTGCGAGCGACGAAGTCTCAACATATTTTGTATGGGCCTACTCTGGAACCATATATATACGGAGAACAAATCGCCCGATCGCTGACAGTGCGCGCGACGATTTCTCCCAAATTGATTCTGACTGATAAATCTGGCGTTATGGCTCTGCGTCCGATGATAAACGTTCCCATGGCGTTAGCTGAAATACCTAAACTGCGTAAAGACGCCAAAGTTAAAGATAAAGCCGAAGAAAGTCAAAATACGCTGTCTGTAGAAAATGGAACTGATAATCAAACGTCTGAGAGCGGTCAGCCAGAGTCGGATTCAGCTGCGCTGGCGTCTCAGGCGGACGTTTCGGAAGAAATCGAAACGCTCAAGGGGAAAATCGTTCCGAAGTTCGACGACAGTATAGTGATTCCGGAGTTTTCGATGATTTGGAACGGCGTTCTTCTTCATCCGGACAGGCATTTTCCAGACGATACCGAAAAGGCGCGCCAGTTCCTGCAAAACGAAGAGATCGACTACGATTTGGCGGAACCGTTTGATCGAATTCGCGAAGCGATTTACGAAGCGCAAAAGAGCGCGGCGTGAGATTAATTAGCAATTGTCAATTAGCAATTAGCAATTGGCGCGAAGCGCCGCAATGGTGGTAAGTGGTTAGTGGTTAGTAGGAATAACGCTTGCGTACTTACCACTTACCACTAATTACTTACCACTCCTTATTCCCCATTCCCTACTCCCTATTCCCTAACAATGCTTGACAATTCAGTCCTGCCGAAGATTTCTCCTGTGAGACTTTCTCAACTCGGAGAGAAAATGAACCGCGTTGTCAGGCGAGGTATGCACGTTAAAGCGCTTACGCCGTTCTCTTTGACGATTCCTGAGCCGATGACGGCGTCGATTAAAATCGGGCGTCCGAAAATTCTGGTAAAGAGCTTTATCTTTGGCGAGTCGAAAACGCTGTGTAACGAGGCGAAAATCAAAGGGGAAGAGGGCGACAAGCTCAACAACGCCTCGCCGTTTAACGGGACTGCGTCCCGCCCGACGCATTTTACGCATCTGCAAGTCCCGGTCGAGCTGGTCAAGCTGGAAGACCGATTAAAGCATTTGCTTCAGCCGCCGCTGGAACAGCTTTTTTCGAGCAAAGAGCTGGTGTTTCCGTTCGAGCCGTTTCCATACCAGTGGCAGGGAATCGGGTTCCTGTACCCGCGCAGTTCCGCGATTCTGGCGGACGAAATGGGGTTAGGCAAGACGATGCAGTCTATTACAACCATTCGTCTGATGATTCGTTCCGGCGCGGTGAAGTCTGTTTTGCTCGTCTGTCCCAAGCCGCTGGTAACGAACTGGAAACGCGAGTTCGATTTATGGGCGCCGGAAATCCCGGTGGAAATTATCGAGGGCGATCAGGCTCGTCGAAAATGGATTTGGGAGCTGGACAACACGCCGGTGAAAATCGCCAACTACGAGCTGTTGCATCGCGACCGGGAGTTGTACTCGCCACGAGAAAAAGAGTTTATCGACGAAAACGGGAAAGTCCAAAAGTTCACGCCGCCGGGCATTAAATTTGACCTGTGCGTTCTGGACGAAGCGCAGCGAATCAAAAATCGGACGGGGTCAACGCACAAAGCGGTCAAGGCGATCCATCGCAAACGCTC
>JAFQXE010000004.1 GCA_017407125.1 Thermoguttaceae bacterium | reverse complement strand
TGCTGCGAGCCGGCGGAACTGATGGATTGATTGCCGCCGATGGTTCCCATCAGCCGGCGTTGCCGTCCAGAACGTCCAGAATCGGCTGCTGCTGCGAGCCGGCGGAACTGATGGATTGATTGCCGCCGATGGTTCCCATCAATGCAAAAAAAGACGCCGCGGTTTATCCCCCGCGGCTCCAGTCCATAACAGAGCAAATTGTAATACCATTAAACCCGGTTTTTAATTGATTGTCAAGCGTTGTTTTTTCTTTTCGGTACAAAAAATAAAAAATTAACTCTCAAACCGCCGTTAAACGCTTAAAATTCAAGGCTATAAAGCCGATTAAAAAAAGCCCGCCGGAGGGTCAAAAATTCCGTTTTCAACCGCCTTTTTACGGTCTATTAAGTTTGATATAATCGCCGTTGCACTCTAAAAAAATACCTTTATCAATAAACTTTTTATTAAATCTGGATATTGCCATATAAAAGCAATGATTGCTAATATCTGGATTGTTCCAAACTCTTGATATTAAGTCAATTTTAGGGAGTAAATCAGTATATTCAAAGGCTCTCAAAATCGCCGTATTTTTCGCGCTTCTAATCTCCAATAACTCCCCATCATAATAAATACCATCTGAATAATATTCAAGGCGTTGCTTTTTTCGCGCTCTTTTCGCTTCAATGCGTTTTTGAAGGTATAGAATAAATTGCTCTGCCTCTCGCACGTCTTGAAATTCCAGTACCGGGGTTTCCCCGCGTGGAAAATAAACATCGGCTATTAACGGTATCTGTATCATTGTTCTCTCTCTCCTTGCTTTTCGCCGTCCGATTTCCCGCCGTTGAAATAAGCGTCAACCCGCGCCCAATGCCCGGCAATATCAATAATTGCTTCCCCTCCATCGTCAAGGTTCCCGGCAATTTGAAGGGCTTGCTTTTGCGCTCTTATCAATGCAATTCTTTCTTTTTCAAGGCTCCTTTTCGCGTCCCGGTCTAATAACCATTTACAGGTTTCTATGTCGCCTTTTTCAATCGCCGCAAATATCGCCATTTTTGCAAGGCTTTCAGGCGTTGCCCGTAGGGTCTGTAAATCCTCCCTTATATCGGGATTGTCCGTTAAAAAATCGTAAAGCGTTGTTTTACTTATTCCGACAACCGCCGCGGCTTCACGTACCGACAAACCCGCTCTAAATGCCGTTTTAATGTCTTTCAGAATCTCCCCGGTAATTATCGCAAATTTCCGACCGGGGCTTTTTTGTCTGCTCTTTTTGCGCTTTCTCATTTTGTCGCCTCCTTTACCCTTGCTTTGAGGGCGTCAAGAAGGCTTTCCTGCTCTGATGGTTCCAGAGTATCAAAAAAGCTCAAAATCTGATTAAAATAATTTGATTGTGTACCAAATTGTGTACCTGCATTAACCCCATCATTAAAAAACCCTTGTTTTTGCGGGTTTTTCGCGTCTTGTTCAAGTCCCTGTGCTGCTAGATTGTAAGTCCTTGAAATTCAAGGACTTTTTTTATTGTCTTGCTGACAGATCCTGGCTGGATCAGGAATCGTACATATTTTAGAAATCGGGATTGACAGGATTTCCGTCGATATCGAAATATGTTTCGTCAATAATTTCGCATTGATTGTTGTATTTAATCTTGATTATAGCGAAGCCGTCGCTGCATAAACATGGTTTGCCGTCAATACCGAAAAAAGCCTGTTCAATTAAATTCCCTTGTTCGTCATATTTATTTATAAGTTTAGCGTAATCGTCATCACACAGACACGGCTTGTCGTCAGCGTCTAAATACGCTTCTTCCGTTTTACTTCCTCGTTCGTTAAATTTCGACGTGATTTTAGCATATCCATCAATGCACAGGCATGGCCTGTTGTCAGCGCCCCAATATGCTTCTTCAATTCTATTCCCGCGTTTGTCAAATTTTATTGTGATTTTAGCGTAACCATCATTGTTCAAGCATAGTTGATCATTTATGTTGAAATAAGCCTCTTCGATAACATTTCCGCGATCGTTGTATTTCCACGTGATTTTAGCGTATCCTTCAACGTTGCACAAACATGGCTGGTTATCTAAACCAAAATAAGCCTGTTCGGTTTCATCCCCTTGATCGTTATATTTCCACGTGATTTTAAAATAACCATTATTGTTTAAACAAGGTTTGTCGTTTATGTCAAAATACGCTTCTTCAGTTTTATATCCACGCTGGTCAAATATCCCGGTTATTTTAGAGTAGCCTTCATCAAGCAGACACGGTTTGCCATCTATGCCGAAGCAAACCAATTCTATCAGATTTCCCTTTTCGTCAAATTTTGACGTTGCTTTACAGTAGCCGTATTTGTTCAAACAAGGTTTGTCGTCAATCCCGAAAAAAGCTTCTTCGATAACATTTCCGCGATCGTTAAATTTCTTTGTAACTTTAGCGCATCCGTTTGCGTCCAGACACGGTTTGCCGTCGACGCCGAAATAAGCTTCTTCAGTTTCATTTCCCCGATTGTCATAATTCCATGTGATCTTGGCGTGGTCGTCTTTATACAGGCAGGGCTGACCGTCTATGCCGAAATACGCCTGTTCGGTCTCATATCCCCATTTGTTATATTTCTTCGAGAATTTAGAGTATCCATTATTGTGCAAGCAAGGCTTGCCATCGACGCCGAAATATGCCTGCTCGGTTATATTGCCATGATCGTCATAAATACATGTGAGTTTAGCAAAGCCGCTATTACACAGACACGGGTTGTCGTCAATGCCATAAGAAACCTGTTCGATTATATTTCCCCGTTCGTTATATTTATGAGTGATTTTAGCATAGCCTTCAATGTTTAGACACGGTTGGTTATCTATCCCCCAATATGCCTGTTCGATTAAATTGTCCTGTATGTCATATTTTGACGTAAATTTGGCGATGCCGTATTTCCAGAAACACAACTGACCGTCTAAACCGTAAAATGCAACTTCGGTTGTATTTCCGCGTTTGTCATATTTTCTCGTGAATTTTGCGATGCCCTCCTTGTCCAGACATTGCTTACCATCAATGCCGAAAGACGTTTGTTCTATTATATTCCCTCGTTCGTCATGTTTTATCGCGATTTTAGCAACGCCATTTTTGTGTATGCAAGGTTGACCATCAATGCCATAATATGCTTCTTCGACTGTATTTCCCCATTTGTCATATTTCCATACAGCTTTAGCGTAGCCAGCCTTATGCAGACACGGCTGACCCCCCTTGCCGAAAAAAGCGCGTTCGGTTTCATTTCCCCGCTCGTCATATTTAGAGGCAACTTCTGCAATCCAATCGTTTGTTAGATATAAATTTTGGAAAGCGTCAACGTACTTTGCATCAATGACATTTCCATAGTTGTCAAACGTTTGAATACCGTGCATCCAGCCGAGTTCATTTAGTATCAGATTGCCGTTCTGGTCGAAGTATTTAATCTCACTCAGATTGCCGTCTTTGTCATACTGATATGTCCGACGGGCTACCCCCTGTTTGTCCGGGCGGGGGGCTCCATCCTGGTCAAGATAGAGCTTTTCGATAACGCGGCCGTACTCGTCCAGCTTGTACCGGAAACCGGCAATTCCCTGTTCATCGGTTATAGGAACGTCGTAATTTCCCTTTTGGAATCGTTCTTCGATAACGCGGCCTTCGGAGTCTCGGATAAGACGCATATTGCCGATATCGCCGCGTTTTGTTTCCAGGGACGTATCTCGGACAGATTTTGTCAGCGAGGCAATATTGGTCAAAACAGTTGAAGATGCAGTATCGTCGTTGGCGAATGATCGAAACTCGACCTTCTGCATTTGGTTGCCAGAATAAAGAAGCGACATGACGACCTTTCCGTTGTTATCCAATGTATCTCGCTGAACAAGCCGTCCATCTTTGTAGATCGGATAAACCGCGATCATCGGACGATCCTTGTATTCTGTATCCATAACAGGAATCGGAACGCCGGCGGAGTTTACGTGTTCCAGACGAATGACTTTTTGGTCCTGCGTGTAAATGCGATAGTGCTCCTGACGATGCGCCCTTTGCTCGGGAGATAACGGGAAAATGCCTTTGGGAACGCCCCAATACTCTACATAATCCGCAAAATAACCAACGTGCACCCGAATGTAATGATCCCACGCCCAAAGTCCAAGACAGGCAAAGAGAATCACGAAGAACAGAGCGGCGCCTGATGACCACATGATTCTCTGCTTTTGCCGCTGCTTGTCCCGCTGAATGAGCGTGTCCGGACTGACTTCCAGCATCCTCGCGATCACTTTCAGTCGGGAAACCTTGGCTCCTTCGCCGGAGAGGGAAACGCCCTTCAGTTCATCGCGAATCGGATCCAGCAAGGCATGGAGATCAGCGTGACGTTTCTCGTTTTCCTCGGGCGTCAGGTGGGAATAGGTGAGAAACTCCCGATTCTTTCGCAGAATGGGCGGGAAACATTCCGTTGTCGGGTTGCCGCTGTTTGGCGTTCCAGCTATGATGTACGGAATGATTCTCTCGTACCGTCCCATGAGAATGAAATTCTCGACTTCCTGGTTTACCCATTCGGACTTCGCGCTGTCGGGACTGCAAATCACAAGCAGATATCGGGAGTCTTCCAGCTCGCGAAGAATAGACTTCCCCAACAAACCGGCAGACAGGTCTGTCATATCACGGAACAGCGGCTTGACGCGTTTGGGAAATTTTTTGCCGCTGGCGGCCTCAAGTTCGTTCCGAAGCACGGTCGGCAGCCGGTATCCTTCAATTTTCTTCTGAAGTCTCTCCGCAACCTTTTTGTCCTTGCTGCTGTAGCTGATAAACGCGAAGTACCGATAGGCGAGATTGTCCTGCATGTTTTTTCGTAAAAATGGACGGTTTTAGTTTATTTATTATTCAGTATATCATTCAAAGGCTTTTTTATCGCCTTCTCGACAGCGTCCGCCTGAAAAAGGGCGCTCTTTCTCGCCGCGTTATTAAGGCTCGACCTGGTTGCCGTCGAGGTCGAAATAAATCTTTTTGGTTACTTTTCCATTTTTGCCATATTTAAACACGATTTTAGAGTAGCCGTCGTTGTACAGGCGCGGCTGACCGTCAATGCTGAAATACGCCTTTTCGATTATATGGCCCTGTATGTCATATTTCATCACGATTTTGACGTCTTCTTTCATGTTGAAGCAGATCTGTTCGGTTTTATGCCTTCGGTTGTCGTATTTAATCACGACTTTGTCATATTTATCCCTGTTGAAATAGATCTCTTCGGTTAAAACATTCCGCTGAGTAAATTTTCTTGATACGACGGCATTGTCATCCGAGTCGAAAAATGTTACTTGACGTTCATCCCTGTTTTCGTTATCTTCAGTAATAACTTTGGCATGACCTTTCTTGTTCATGCACGGCTTGCCGTCGACGCCGAAATACGCTTCTTCGATTTCATTTCCCAAGTCGTCATATTTCCTCGTAACTTTAGCATAGCCGTCGTTGCCCATGCACGGCTTGCCGTCGACGCCGAAATACGCCTCTTCGATTTTATTGTCCTGTTCGTCATATTTCCTCGTAACTTTAGCACAGTTTATAGTATAGTTATTATCGTATATGCACGGCTGACCGTCGACGCCGAAATACGCCTCTTCGATTTCATTTCCCCGTTCGTTAAATTTCCTCGTAACTTTGGCATAGCAGCCTTTGTACATATATGGCTTGCCGTCGACGTCAAAATACGCTTCTTCGATTATGTTTTCCCGATCGTCATATTTTCTCGTAACTTTAGCATAGTCTGTAGAATAGCCGTTTTTGTATATGCACGGCTTGCCGTCGACGTCGAAAAAAGCCTCTTCGATTGGATTTCCCTGAACGTCAAATTTCCTTGTAACTTTAGCATAGCCGTCGTTGGACATGCACGGCTTGCCGTCAACGCCGAAATACGCCTCTTCGATTTGATTTCCCTGATCGTCATATTTCCATGTAATGACAGCGTATTTGTTCATGAACAGATGTGGTTCGCCATCTGCGCCGAAATACGCCTCTTCGATTTTATTCCCACGTTCATCAAATTTTCTCGCAACTTTAGCATAGTCTGTATGAAGATCTTTGTACAAGCACAGCTTGCCATCTGCGCCGAAATACGCCTCTTCAGTTATATTTCCCTGGTCGTCATATTTCCTTGTAACTTTCGCGTAGTTTTTGTTAAGCATAACAGGATTGTCATTCATATCCAGAAAACAGACCAATGTGTTATTTCCACGCTCGTCATATTCTTCAATCAACGTTCCAAGGGCGTTGTTTTTATAGGGCTTAAGCGTGTAAAAACAAGTCAGCTTTGCGACCTCGCCATTCTCATGGTAGATTTTCTCCCAACCAGTATAACCGTTATTGATAGCGCACGGCTTGCCGTCAATGCCGAAACCAGCAAATGCGATTGGATTCCCAAATGCATCGTATTTCATCGCGGTTTTAGCGCAGCCGTTATGACCCAGACACGGCTTACCGTCCAGGTCAAAACTGGCTTCTTCGATTTGATTTCCCTGGTCGTCATATTTCCAGACGATTTTAGCGTAGTTATTCCTGCACATACACGGTTTGCCGTCAGGGTCAAAATACGCTTCTTCGATTTTGTTCCCCTTGTCGTCATATTCCATCTGAAGTTTAGCGTAACCGTTATAGCATGTACACGGTTGCCGTCAACGTCGAAATACGCTTCTTCAGTTTGATTTCCTCGTTTGTCATATTCCCCCATGATTTTAGCGCATTCAGCCCAGCAGTTTTGCGGCTGACCGTCAACGCCGAAATACGCCTGTTCGATCAGCTTCCCATGTTCATCGTATTTCTTCGTGGATTTAGCGTATCCGTCTTTGCACAGACACGGCTTGCCTTGAGCGTCGAAATAAGCAATTTCGGAAACATTTCCATTTTTGTCATATTTCCACAGGCCTTTTGCATAAAAGTTTTTGCAGTTATACGGATTGCCGTCGACGTCAAAAAACGCCTCTTCGATTTTGTTACCGCGTTCGTCATATTTCATCTGGAGTTTAGCGTAACCGTTATCGCATTGACATAGCTTGCCATACATGTTGAAAAATGCAATTTCAGTTATATTTCCCTGTTCGTCACGTTGAACGGATACGTTGACGGCAATTTTATCTTTGGGTATAAATTCAAAATCATAACTGTCATTGTCTTCATCATATCGAAACGCGCTTTTGGCGTTACGATTCTGACTCAGATTCAACTGGTTGTCGATGGCAAAAAACGCCTGATTGGTTACGCTGTCTCGTTGTTTACGGCTTTTTGTGAATTCAGAGAATACATCCAAATTCATGTTCGGCTCATTGTTAATGCCGAAATAAGCGGTTTCAGACAGCTTTCCGTTTTTGTCGTATTTGAACGCCGCTTTAGCGTATTTGTCCTTGCACAGACACGGCTTGTCGTTGGCGTCAAAATACGCCTCTTCAATAACGTTTCCTCTATCATCTCGCTTTTTCGTAACTTTGGCGTAGCCTTGCGTTGAAAGATGCGGCTTGCCGCTGACGCCAAAAAAGGCTTTTTCGATTATATTCCCTTGCTGATCATATTTCCAAATGGCTTTGGCGAAGCCGTTGTTACACAAACACGGCTTGCCGTCAACGCCCAAATAAGCAACCTCAGTTATATTTCCCCGCTCGTCGTATTTTCTTTCAAGTTTAGAGAAATTCTCGCTGCTGAGGCATGGTTTCCCGTCAACGCCATAACATTCAACTCCAGTTTGATTCCCCAAATTGTCATACTTCCAGACGACTTTAGCATAGCCGTCCTTGTGCAGACACGGCTGACCGTCAATGTCAAAAAACGCCTGTTCGATTATATTCCCCCGATTGTCGTATTTCCACGTAAATTTAGAATAGCCGTCATCGCATCGGCGCGGTTGACCGTCAGAGCCTAAAAATACGCTTTCGATTAAATTCCCCAATTTGTCGAATTTCAACGAGCGTTTAGCGGCGCCATTCTTGTCCAGATATGGCTGATTGTCCATGGCGAAATACGCCTCTTCGATTTGATTTCCGAGGTTGTCGAATTTCTTCGCGATTTTAGCGAAGCTGTTGCGGTATGGACACGGCTTTTCGTTCGTATCGAAAAATGCAACTTCGATTTGATTTCCACGTTCGTCATATTTATACGCATATCCTGCAATCAAAGACTGGAGCTGATATAATTCCCCGGAAGCGTCAACGTATTTTTCCGTAATGAGATTGCCATATTTATCATACGTTTTGACGCTGTGCATCCATCCGAGTTCATTTAACGCCAGGTTGTCGTTGAGGTCGAAATATTTAGTTTCAATGAGGTTCCCGCGCTCGTCATACTGACAGGTTCGACGAACAACGCCCTGTTTGTCCGGGCGAGGGGAGCCGTCCTGATCAAGATAGATTTTTTCGATAACGCGGCCCAACTCGTCCAGCTTGTATCGGAAACCGGCAATTCCCTGATCGTCGGTTACGGGCACGTCATAGTTCCCTTTCTGGAACCATTCTTCTGTTACACGGCCTTCCGAGTCTCGCACAAGACGCATATTTCCAATCTCGCCGCGTTTTCCCTCCTGATCAGGATCAAAAAGAGAATTCGTCAGCGACGTTACATTGGTCAAGACCGTAGAAGACGCAGTATTGTCATTCGAAAAAGATTTGAACTCAACCTTTTGCATTTTGTCGCCCGAATAAAGGTTCGACATTAAGACTGCGCCGGTCTTGTCCAAGACATCTCTTTGAACCAGACGCCCATCTTTGTAGATTGGGTATACTGCAATCATCGGCCGTTCTTGTAACTCCGTATTTTCAACAGGAGTCGGAACGCCTGCTGAGTTTACATGTTCCAGCCGAATGACTTTTTGATTTTGCGTGTAAATGCGATAATGCCCTTGCCGATGCGCGCTTTGTTCGGCAGTCAGCGGGAAAAGACCTTGAGGTACGCCCCATCGCTCTACGTAGTCGGCATAATCGCCGACATGCACGCGATAATAGCGATCCCACGTCCAGAGACTCAGACCGGCAGCGAGAATCATGAATAATAACGCGGCGCCTGTCGACCAAATAATTTTCTTTCTCTGCCGCTGTTTGTCACGCTGAATGAGCGTGTCCGGACTGACTTCCAGCATCTTCGCGATCGCTTTTAGCCGGGAAACTTTGGGACCTTCGCCGGCGAGCGAGATTCCCTTCAGCTCGTCGTGAATGCTATCGAGGACAGCGTGGAGTTTGGCTTGACGCTCCGCGTTTTCCTCGGGCGTGAAGTGGGAATAGCTGATGAACTCCCGATTCTTTCGGAGAATGGGCGGAAAACACTCCGTCGCCGGGTTGCCGCTGTTGGGCGTTCCTTCAATAATGTACGGAATGATTTTCTCGTACCGTCCCATGAGAATGAAATTTTCGACTTCCTGGTTAACCCATTCGGACTGGGCGCTGTCGGGACTGCAAATCACCAAAAGATATCGGGAATCCTCCAGCTCTCGGAGGATAGACTTTCCCAACAAACCGGCAGACAAGTCTGTCATGTCTCGAAACAACGGCTTGACGCGTTGAGGATACTTTTTCTTGTTGGCGGCCTCAAGTTCGTTCCGAAGCACGGTTGGCAAGCGATACGTTTCAATTTTGCGCTGGATTTTCTCCGCGACTTTTTTGTCCTTGCTGCTGTAGCTGATAAACGCGAAGTATCGATAGGCGAGGTTGTCTTGCATGTTTTTCTGTTTCCTATAAAAACGGTTTACGTTAAATAATCTTTCGCAAAGTAAAAATACAGGAAGCGTCCGGATTTGGGGTTGGTTCAGTCCTTTTTAACTTCTTTGAGTTTATCCAAAACAAGGGATTCCTGTTCCTCAGAAAGTGTTTTCATTCCTATAGCACAGCCAAATCTCCCAGGATAAATTTGAAGCGCGATAAATTCTTTGTTACGAAGAACGATCAGTTCATGAGGGTCGTCTCCGGTTTCTTTTGAACGCTTTTGGATAAAAGATTGGTTATTTTCAACAGGCTGACCATCATAAAGAATGAAGAAATCCCCTTCTTTAATTCCAAATTTCTCCCCGTTAGAGCCAGGCATAACTTCATTAACTATAACATAGACGTTCATTTCATTCCCGTGTATGTCATAGAATGTTTCTTTTGTTAAGTTCTTGTGGTCATCATATTCCCATGTAACTCTGGCGCAGTTTGCTTCTAAATTCAGACATGGCTTGCCGTCGACGTCAAAAAATGCCTGTTCGATTTCATTTCCTCGTTCGTCATATCGCTTTGTGTGTATAGAGTAGCCATCGTAACGCAAACACGGCTTGCCGTCGACGCCGAAATAAGCCTTTTCGATTTCATTCCCTCTTTCGTCATATTTCAGTCTGGATTTAGCGAAGCCGTTAGCAGTTAAACGCGGCTGATTGTCAACGCCAAAGTACGCAAATTCAGTAATATGTCCTCGTTTATCATATTTCATCGTTAATATAGCGCAATTTGCCTTGCCCAGACACAGCTGACCGTCAACGCCCGTGAATGTTGCAACGGTCTGATTTCCCCGCTCGTCGTACTCCAAAGTTACTTTAGCGTAACCATCTGAATACAGACATGGTTGGCCGTCAGCCCCGAAATAGGCTTCTTCGATTTTATTACTGCGTTCGTTGTATTTCTTAATAACTTTAGAGTAGCCTTCCGAATACAGACACGGTTGGTCGTCAATGTCATAATAAGCTTCCTCGATGACGTTTCCCAGATCGTCAAATTGCCATGCGACTTTAGCATAGCCGTCTTCTATCATACACGGATTATCGTCAATGTCGAAAAATGCCTTTTCAATCAGATTTCCCCGGTCGTCATATTTTTTTGTTACCCTGGCATAGCCATCGTAACGCATACACGGCTTGTCGTTAATTCCGAAAAAAGCGTTTTCAATTTCTCTCCCGCTTTCATCATATTGCACCCTGCATTTAGCGAAGCCGTTAGCGCACAAACACAGCTGACCGTCGTTGCCGTAATAAGCATATTCTGTAACATTCCTTCGTTCATTGTATTTCATTGTTGATATGGCGAAACCAGCATTGTTCGGGCACAACTGACCGTCAACGTCGAAATAAGCCGCCGCGGTCTGATTTCCCCACTCGTTATATTCCATAACGATTTTAGCGTAGTCGTTATTGTACAGACACGGCTGACCGTCAACGTCGAAATAAGCCATTTCGATTATATTCCCTCGATCATTATATTTTATAGTAATTTTAGCGTAGTTGTTCTGGAACAGACATGGTTGTTCATCAGCGCCATAATAAGATTCTTCAGTGAGATTCCCCAAATCATCGTATTGTTTTTCGTTTCTGGCGGGACCGTCCTGGGACAGACACGGCTTGTCGTCGGCGTCGAAAAATGCAACGCCTGTATTATTCCCTCGTTCGTTATATTTCCAGACAACTTTAGCGTAACCGTTTTTACACAGACACGGTTTGTCAAAGACGTCAAAATATGCCTGTTCGGTCTGATTTCCGCGTTCGTCAAATTTATTGGTGAATTTAGCGTAGCCGTCTTTGCAGAAGCACGGTTTGTTATCCATGTCGAAAAAAACGGATTCGATGAGATTTCCTCGTTTATCATATTTTTTGGTAAATCTGGAGATTCCTTCTTTATTCAAGCATGGCTGTTCGTCCGCATCGAAATACGCAATTTCGATGACATTTCCCCGTTCATCATATTGTATCCTGACTTTCGGGTAGCCAAAAACAGATATACACGGCAGATTGTCAGCGCCGTAATAGGCGATTTCAATCTGATTTCCGCGTTCATCATATTTCGCGGCAGATTTAGAGATGAATTCTTTATTCAAGCACGGCTGACCATCAATGCCAAAATATGCGTCATTGGTTTTATTCCCATGTTCGTCAAATACTACTGTAATTTTAGCGTATCCATCCTTGTATATGGTTGGCTGATCATTGGCGTCGAAATATACTACTTCAGTTTTATTTCCTCGTTCGTCAAATTTCCACACGACTTTCGCGTAACCGTCCGTACTCATGCATGGCTTGTCGTCCATGCCAAAGCAAGCGGCTTCGATTTTATTCCCCCGCGGATCGTATTTCGATGTGTATTTAGCATATCCGTTGTCGCTTAGACACGGATTGCCGTCGATATCGAAATATGCTATTTCAGTTTGATTCCCGCGTTGATCGTATTTTGCTGTATATTTAGCGTAGCTTTCATCGCACAAACATGGATCTCCGTTGATATCGAAATACGCGGCTTCGATTTGATTGCCGCGTTCGTCGAATTTCTTTGTGAAGCTGGAGAAGTTCTCTTTGCTCAAGCACGGCATGTCGTCAGGACCGAAATATGAAATTTCTGTTTCGTTTCCCCGTTCGTCATATTTCCATGTAACTTTGGAGAAACCGTACTTGCATAAGCACGGCTGGTCGTTAACGTCGAAATAACGCGTTTCGATCTCATTTCCGCGTTCATCGAATTGTTTCGTGATTTTTGCATGCCCGTCCATGTGCAGGCACGGTTTTTCGTCGATGCCGAAAAAAGCAGTTTCGATTTCGTTTCCCCGTTCGTCATACCTCCAGACGATTTTAGCGTAACCCCCGTCTTTGCATAAGCACAGCTGATTGTTGGCGTCGGAATACGTTTCTTCGACGATATTTCCACGTTCATCAAGCTTTCTTGCGATGTTAGAAAAATTATCTTTGCTCAAACACGGATTGTCCTCAGCGTCATAGTAAGACACTTTGACATTCCCGCGTTCATCATATTCCCACGTAACTTTAGCATACCCGTCCTGAACTATACAGGGTTTTTCGTCGATGTCGAAATAAGCCTCTTTGGTTCGATTCCCTTTATCGTCAAACTCCCATGACACAATAGCGTTGCCGTCTTTATGAAGGCACGGTTTGTCGTCAACGCCGACATACGACGTCTTTGTCAAATTCCCCTTGCCGTCATACTCCATGACCGATTTAGAGTAATTATCGTCACACAGACACGGTTTGCCATCAATGCCGAAATACGCCTCCGATGTTAGGTTTCCGCGTTCTTTATCATATTTTTTTATGATTTTCGCAAACCCTTCTTTACTCAGACACGGTTTGTCATCAGCGTCGAAATAAGCAACTTCGATTATATTAGCCCTTTTTTCGTATATATAATTCCACGTAACCTTAGAGTAGCCATCCTTGAAAAAGCACGGCTGACCGTCAATGCCAAAATACGCTCTTTCGGTTTGATTTCCCCGTTCGTTATATTTCAAGACGATTTTAGCGTTGCCGTCCTTGTGCAGACACGGCTGACCGTCGATGTCAAAATACGCCTGTTCGATTGCATTTCCCCGTTCATCATATTTCCACGTGATTTTAGAATAACCGTCGTTACAAAGACAAGGTTTATCGTCAATCCCAAAAACAGAACTTTCGATCAAATAACCTCGATTGTCGTAAATATTCGTAGTTTTAGCGACGCCATCTTTATCCAGACAAGGCTGACGATCTGTTCCGAAAGATTTTGCCTCGATTCTATTCCCTCGGTCGTCATATTTTAATAAAAAACCGGCAACCCAATTGCTGTCCAGAGATAAATTTCCAGACGCGTCAACCAGCTCTTCTTTAATAATATTCCCATAACGATCGACCGTTTCTATGCCGCGAATCCATCCAAGTTCATTATACGTCAAGTTTCCCTTTGCATCATAGTATTTAACCTCAATCAGGTTTCCTTTATCGTCATATTGATATTTTCGGCTGGAGACGCCTTGTTTGTCGGGGCAGGGGACGCCGTCCTGGTCAAGATAGATCTTTTCGATCACCCGGCCATATTCATCCAGCGTATACTTGAAGCCGGCAATTCCTTGTTCATCGGTAATGGGAACGTCATAATTTCCCTTTTGGAATCGTTCTTCTATAACCCGGCCTTTAGAGTCTCGCTCAAGACGCATATTGCCGATTTCGCCGCGTTTCCCCTCCGTTGAAAGATCGTTTTTTGTCAATGAGGTAACATTGGTTATAATTGTGGAAGACGCTGTATCGTCGTTTGCGAAAGATCGAAACTCCACCTTCTGCATTTCTTTGCCGGAATACAGAAGCGACATGATTACTTTCCCGTTATTGTCCAGGGAATCTCTTTGAACCAGCCGTCCATCCTTGTAGATTGAATAATCCGCGATCATCGGGCGGTCTTGTAATTCTATATTTGTTACAGGAATTGGAGTTCCATCAGAATTGACGTGTTCCAGACGCGTAACCAGCTGGCTTTTTGTATAAATCCGGTAATGCTCGCGTCGATGATTTCTTTGTTCGGGCGTTAACGGGAAAATGCCTTTAGGGACGCCCCAATATTCTACGTAGTCTGCAAAATAGCCGACGTGCACGCGATAATAACGATCCCAGATCCAAAGTCCCAGACAGGTACAGAGAATCACGAAGAGCATCGCGGCGCATGACGACCAAATGATTCTTTTCTTTTGCCGCTGTTTATCCCGCTGAATGATCGTATCGGGAGCGACTTCCAGCATCTTCGCGATTACTTTCAGCCTGGCGATTCGCGGTCCTTCGCCTGAGAGTGAAATCCCCTTCAGTTCATCGCGAATCGGATCCAGCAAGGCATGAAGATCAGCATGACGCTTCTCGTTTTCCTCGGGCGTCAGATGGGAATAGGTGAGAAATTCCCGATTCTTTCGCAGGACAGGCGGGAAACATTCCGTTGCCGGGTCGCCGCTGTTTGGCGTTCCAGCTATGATGTACGGAATGATTCTCTCATACCGTCCCATGAGAATGAAATTCTCGACTTCCTGGTTTACCCATTCGGACTTCGCGCTGTCGGGGCTGCAAATTACAAGCAGGAACCGGGAGTCTTCCAGCTCGCGAAGAATAGACTTCCCCAACAAACCGGCGGACAGGTCTGTCATATCACGGAACAGCGGTCGGAGACGTTTGGGATATTTTATGTTTGTGGCGGCTTCAAGTTCATTCCGAAGCACGGTCGGCAGCCGGTATCCTTCAATTTTCTTCTGGAGGTTCTCCGCGACTTTTTTGTCCTTGCTGCTGTAGCTGATAAACGCAAAGTATCGATAGGCGAGATTGTCTTGCATGCTTTTCTGTTTCCTAAAAAACGGTTTACGTCAAATAATCTTTCGCAAAGTAAAAATACAGGAAGCGTCCGGATTTGGGGTTGGTTCAATCCTTTTTAACTTCTTTGAGTTTTTCCAAAACAAGTTTCTGTTGGTCTTCTGAAAGAGCGCAGGGGCTTAAAGTGCATCCTAATTTTCCGGGATGAATTTGAATCGCAATGAATTCTTTATCCCGCAGAACAACCAGTTCATGCGGGTCGTCTCCGGTTTCTTTTTCTCGTTTTTTGGTAAAAGAGTTAATATGATTGACAGGCTGACCGTCATAAAGGATGAAGAAGTCTCCCTCTTTAATTCCACATTTTTCACCATTCGAATCAGGAGAAACTTTGTTGACAAAAACATAATTAGGCAATTCCTTCCCATGTATGTCATAGAAAGTTAGCTTTGTTTCATTTCCCTGTTCGTCATATTCCCATGCTATTTTAGCATAGCCATCCTTGAGTGGGCAGGGCAGACCGTCGATTCCAAAAAACGCCTGCTCGAGTATCTTTCCTTGTTCGTCATATTTCCAAGTAGATTTAAAGATGTTTTCCTCAGAAAGACACGGCTGACCGTCAACGCCCCAATAAGCTTTTTCGATTTCGTTTCCGCGTTCGTCATAAACCGACGTGGTTTTAGAAAAACCTTTGTCGCATAAACATGGTTGACCATCGACGCCGAAAAAGGCTGCTTCTATTAAATTCCCTTTCTCATTATTTTTAAATGTGATTTTAGCGGCTCCTACTTTATACAAGCACGGATTGCCGTCAAGGTCGAAATAAGCTGTTTTGAAAAGATTCCTTTTTTTGTCATTTGTATATTTGACTTTAACAACGGCGTTCTTTTTCAGGCATTGCTTGCCGTTGACGTCTAAGTACATCTCACATCGAAAAATGTTTGGCATGTCAATCGCGTTGCTATTCTCATTTATAGGCTGACAAGGCTGACCATTGATGTCAAAATAAGATCTTTTAAATACGTGTCCGTCTTCGTCGTACTCAATTATAACTTTAGCATAGCCGTCATTGATTTGACACGGTTTGCCATCAATGCCAAAATAAGCAGTTTCGGTTTCATTTCCCCACTCGTCATATCTCCACTCGATTTTAGCATAGCCATCATTGATTAGACACGGTTTGTCATCAATGCCAAAATAAGCTTTTTCAGTTTCATTTCTCCGTTTGTCATATTTCCACGTGATTTTTGCATAGCCATCATTGGACACGCATGGCTTACCGTCAAAGCCAAAATAAGCTTCTTCGATTTCATTTCCTCGTTCGTCATATTTCCACGTGATTTTGGCGTTATGATTCATATCCATGCATAGATTGTTGTCTATTCCAAACGATACCGCTTCCGTAAGATTCCCCCGTTCGTCATATTTTGTTGTACATTTTGCGATGCCATTTATGGACAAGCATGGCTTTCCGTCAATGCCAAAATAAGCCGTTTCGGTTTCATTTCCCCGTTCGTCATATTTCCACGTGATTTTTGCATAGCCATCATTGGACAAGCATGGCTTACCGTCAATGCCAAAATAAGCAGTTTCAGTTTTATTTCCCCGTGCGTCATATTTCGTTGTAAATTTTGCGATGCCATTTTTGGACAAGCATGGCTGACCATCAATGCCAAAATAAGATGTTGCGGTTATATTCCCTCGTTCGTTATATTCCCACGTGATTTTAGCGTAGCCATCTTTGTGCAGGCATGGCTTGCCGTCAATGCCGAAAAAAGTCTGTTGGGTTTGATTTCCTCGTTCGTCATATTCACACGTGATTTTAGAATAGTCGTCATTGATTAGACAAGGCAGATCATCGTCGTCGAAATATGCAGCTTCAATTTGATTCCCTCGTTCGTCATATTTCCGTGTAACTTTAGCATTCCCATCTTTATGTAAACATGGCTGACCGTCAGCGCCAAAATAAGCAACCTCGGTTATATTCCCCCGTTCGTCATATTTCCACGTGATTTTAGCATAGCCATTATTGATTAGACATGGCTGGTCATCAACGCCAAAATAAGCCTCCTCGGTTTCATTTCCCCGTTCGTCATATTTCCACGTAATTTTAGCATAGCCATCATTCGTTAGACATGGCAGGTCATCGTCGTCGAAATATGCAATTTCGATTAAATATCCCCGTTCGTCATATATCTTTGTAATTTTAGCGTAGCCATCAATAGTTAGACATGGCTGGTTGTCAATGTCAAAATAAGTCTGTTCGATTATATTTCCCCGTTTGTCATATTTAATTGTGTTTTTAGCAAAGCCATAATTGGTCAGACATGGCAGGTCATCGTCGTCGAAAAATGCGGCTTCAATTTGATTCCCCTGTTCGTTATATTTCCCTGTAACTTTAGCGTAGCCATCTTTGTGCAGACATGGTTTGCCGTCAATGCCGAAAATAGTCTGTTGTGTTTGATTTCCTCGTTTGTCATATTTTATAGCAACTTTGGCGATGCCATTCTTGCATAAGCATGGCTGGTTGTTGACGTCGAAATAAGCAATTTCGATTGCATTTCCTCGTTCGTCATATTTGATTACCCATCCAGCAACGCCATCGTTGTCCAGGCATAAAGCGCCAGAAGCGTCAAAAAACTCAGTTTTAATTGGATTCCCCAATTTGTCATACGTATCAATACAATGCATCCACCCAAGTTCATTAAACGTCAAATTCCCGTTTGCGTCAAAGTATTTTGCCTCGACCAGATTGCCACGCTCATCATACCGATTTGTTCGTCGAGCAACGCCCTGTTTGTCAGGGCAGGGGTCGCCGTTCTGGTCAAGATAGATTTTTTCGATAACTCGACCATGCTCGTCCAGATTGTACTGGAAGCCGGCAATTCCCTGATCGTCAGTTGTGGGGACGTTGATGTTTCCTTTTTGGAATCGCTGTTCAATTACACGGCCCTCTGAATCTCGAACCAATCGCATATTGCCAATCTCGCCGCGATTTCCTCCCTGAGAAGGATCGAGAAGCGAATTAGTTATCGAGGTAACATTGGTCAAAACAGTAGAAGACGAGGTATTGTCGCTTGCCGTTGATTTGAACTCCACCTTCTGCATCCTGTCGCCAGAATAGTGATGCGACATGATAACATTCTCGTTCTTGTCCAAGTCGTCTCGTCGAACCAGTCTTCCGTTTTCATAGAGAGAATATTTTGCAATCATTGGGCGATCATTGAATTCGGTATTTGTTACAGGAACCGGAATCCCTGCGGAGTTTACGTGTTCCAGCCGTATGACTTGCTTATTTTTCGAGTATATTCGGTAGTGTCCTTGCCGATGTTCACGTTCTTTGGTAGTCAACGGGAAAATGCCTTTGGGAACGCCCCAATATTCTACATAGTCAGCGAAATAACCAACATGAACCCGATTATAGCGATCCCATGTCCTGTAACCCAGAATAGAACAGAGAATCAGAAAGAATGCCGCAAAAAATAATATCCAAGAGACGACTTTCTTCTTTTTACGCTGCTTCGGTTGATCCGTCTGCTTCTGTTGCTTTGAGTACAAATCAATGAAGACGTCGGGTCTGATCTCTAACATTCTTGCGATTATTTTCATCAGAGAATTTTCAGAACCTTCGGCAGACAGAGAAACCCCTCTTAATTCGTCGTGAATACTATCGAGATGGGCATGCAGATTGGCATGCCGTTGAGCATTCTCCTCGTTGCTTAGGATGGAGTATGTGATAAACGTTCGCTTTTGCCGAAGAATCGGCGGGAAGCATTCTGTTTTCGGGTTATTGCTGTTTGGCGTACCTTTAATGATATATGGAATGATTCTGTCATACCTGCCCATAAGAATGAAATTCTCGACTTCCTGATTGACCCAATCTGACTTGGCGCTGTTCGGAGAACAAATTACCAGCAGAAAACGGGAATCGTTCAGCTCTTGAAGAATCGTTTCGCCCAATAATTGTCCAGCAGGCAGGTTTGTTATATCCAGAAACAAAGGACTGACGCATTGAGGACATTCCTTTCCATTGGCGGCTTCCAGTTCATTTCTAAACACCGATGGCAAGGGGAAATTGATAATTCTTTGATGGATTTTCTCAGCAAATTTCTTGTCCTTGCTGCTGTAGCTGATAAACGCGAAGTAGCGATAGCCGAGATTGTCTTGCATGATTTTTCTAAATATAATAAAATTGGGGGTATAACAAGATTATTATTTAGTATATCGTTTTGGGAATAAACTTCAAGAGAGGTGTAAAAAATATCAATAAAATCAGAAATCGATTTCTTTTTTTGAGTATTTGACAGAATCGGCGTTGTTTTTTTCTGTAAATTGTTTCAAATTCCGAGTCGCAGATTTCAGAATATGTAGTATATTATTGGCAGGGAAGACTGGACGTTGACCGAAAAGCGCTGTCTTCCTGACAGAATAAATATAAACGGATACAAGATGAGCACAGCAGACGTATACGATTTGGCAGTCGTGGTAATTATTATTATATCCGCCATTCGAGGGTACCAAAAAGGGTTAATCCACCAGCTTGGCGCGTTAATATCCATGATAGCCGGAATTGTCATTTCCGTTCGATTTACACCAATGCTTGCAGCGCAACTGCCAGGCAGCGATAACGTTAGGTCTGCCAGCGCGTTTATTATTTTGCTTTTGGGCGTTACTTTGGTTGTTTGGGGAACCGTCAATTTGATGAGCCATATTATCACCAATTTGAAGCTCAACTCCTGGAACAATCAGATGGGCGCGTTTCTGGGCTTGATTTATGGAATTCTTTGGGCGGTGGCGCTGACGTTTATTCTGTTGGTGTACGCCGTTCCCGTGCCTGTATCGCAAATTGTCGTAGACGAAGACGGCAATCAGATATCGCAAACGACGACTCACGAGCAGTCTTTTATTATGAAGTCTAAATCCGGACCTGTTTTGACTACTTTTGCGCTCGGGATAATCGATCATCTTCCCCAGGGCGGAGAGGATTACAAATTCTATGATTATTTGCGAGAATACCTTCAGCGGAACGCGAATGAAATCAAAGAGAGCAATCCGGACTTGCCAAAAGAAACGTTTGCCCCCAGCGTTCCTGACGCAGGGGCCGACGAAGAGAAACCGCAGCTGCCTCTTTCCGTTCCGTTAGAACCGTAAACGTAAAACGTTACTGAGCGGTTTCGTCGTTTGAAGGTTCAGAGCTGTTTTCTGTAGAAGCAATGCTTTTTTCGTACATGCCGTAGGTCTTATAGGGAACCCCGCCGACGCGCTCGATAATTCTGTTGACTTTGTCATTGTCAGCGAACGTCCAGCCCAGTTCGGCTTGATTGTATTTCATAATTCTCACGCCGTAGTCCAGAGTTTTATAGATTAGCGTTTCGCTCACGCCGCGGTTGCGATAATTTTTATTGACGCATAAAGCCATAACTCGCCCGGTTTTGATGTGCCGTCCCGCCCATAGTGTGCGAATAAGTCCAATCGGCAGAAAGCCGTACCAGAACAGTTTGCCGTTGGCGTATTTAATCGCTTCGTTAAAATCGTCCAGAGTGATGGCAAATCCTACGGGTTTTTCTCCGTCAAACGCCAGGAGAACCTGTTCTGGACGCAAAAAGGCAACCAGCTTTGACGTGTAGTACTTAAATTCCTCTTCTGTCAGCGTGGCGTAGTTCCAATGTACGGTTTGAGCGTCATTGTAAACCGCCCGACAGGCGTCAACGTCAGCCTGGAATCGCTTTTTATCAAACGGGCGAACGTTAACTTTTGTTCGGTTGGCAATCCATTCGATGCGTTTTGCCCATTTTTCCCGCATGTTACAATTGTCGTCAAACATCCATGCGTAAAGCGTCTTGACCTGACTGTACCCCGCATTGAGAATCAGATTCTCGTAGTAGGGCGGATTGTGGTTCATCATGTACTTGGGCGGCGTGTCGAACCCTTTGATGAGCAAACCGATCGGATAGTTACAGGAATAGTCCATCGGACCAACAATGCTAGTCCGTCCCCAGTTTTCCCGACTCCAGTTTTCTGCCGTTTGAAACAGAGCGTTAGCCACCTCCTGGTCGTTGACGCACTCGAACATTCCCCACGCGCCGATGGAACTGTTTTTCTCCTCATTTAAATGAGGGTCGTCTGAAACAAGAATGCGTCCGACCGGCTTGCCGTCTCGATAAGCAATGAATGTTTCAGCGCGTCCGTAAGTATAAAAGGGATGTTTTTGGGGGTCAAGAAATTCTTTGACGTCCAAAATAAGCGGAGGAATCCAGTTGGGGTCAGAGGCGTTTATCGTCCATGCCAGACGAATAAAATCGTTAAGCATGCGTTTTCCGCGCACCGGGAACGTTTGGATTGAATTGGAATTCATTTCTGCGTCAGGGCTGGACGATAAAATGGGGGTAGGGTAGAGAACTATTTGAACAGTTTCCACATCAAAATTCAATCTGAGGAAACTACATAATATATAATTCGGTATATCTGCATAAAATAATAAGGGAAAAAAGATTTTAGTTGAAAGAAGTAAAAAGAGCGGGGAAAATAAAAGCGGTCAGAAGGAACGAAATGCGTTTGTTCCACTGACCGCGATGTAATAAAATGCAATGAATTCTATACTTAAACTATTTCTATTCTTAAACTATTTCATTCCAACCAGTTCTTTGAGCTGACGGACTTCCGCCGTCGTCAGACGTCGATACGCCCCCTTTGGAAGTTTCCCCAGTTTAACAGGGCCGACGGCGATTCGCGTCAGGTCAAGGACGTTGTGTCCAAGTCGGGCAAGAATGCGGCGGATTTCACGGTTTTTGCCTTCAGACAGAACCATTTCTATAATTGACGTGCCGTTTTTATAGATTTGTTTGATCTTTGCAGCGTCTGCATGAACTTTGCCTTCAGCAATATAGATGCCGTCGCACATCTTTTTGATGATTTCAGGAGTCGGAACTCCAGAAACGTGAACGCGATAAATCTTTTGGACCTCGTACGACGGGTGAGTGAGCCGGTTTGCCAGCTCGCCGTCGTTGGTGATCAGCAGCAGACCTGTGCTGTTCATGTCGAGACGTCCAACAGGGTACAGCCCCGGAACTTTTTCCTGAATGAGGTCGATGGCGCGCAGTCTTCCGTCCGGGTCTGCGTTGGTGCAGATGAACTTCTCCGGCTTGTTGAGCATAAAATAATGTCGTTTCCCCTGGTTGATGGTCTGCCCGTCCACGCGGACTTTTTGTCCTGGAAGTACGCAGAACCCCAGTTCCGTAATGGTTTTGCCGTTTACGTCGACTCTTCCGGAGGAAATCAGCTCTTCACATGAGCGGCGACTTCCCAGCCCAGCGGCGGCAAGAAGCTTTTGAAGGCGTATGCCAGAACCGTCGTCGGCTGAGGAGTCTGACGATTGGGAACTCTTTCCGGACTTCGGCGCGCGTTTTTCGGCTTTAGCGCGATGTTTCATTTCCGGCAGCGGGCGGTCGGACTGCAACTTCAGCCCACCGTTTGCTTCGAGCTGTTCCCGGTGTTTTTGTCTGCCTTGAGCTGTTTTGTCTGTCAGGACGCGTTTGAGCGGCTTGCGAGCGCGTTTGACCTGGTTGTCGTTGGCGGAAAAGCCGGTAATGCGGCGTTTGCCCCGCGGCTGATCCGAGGATTTTACAGACTCGTAGACGTCCGGTTCGGGAATTCGCTCAAACTTGGGTTCGTCGTCATCGTCGTCAAAGCCGGACGGGTTGGCGGGATCGAAATCGTCGTAATTCTTCCTTTTAATATTATGGAAGAACTCGTAATTCTCCCGATCTTTGAGCCATCGCTGTTTTGCTTCTTCTGTTTCAAATTCCGGCATTACAGGTCCGCGGGCGGACGTCTTGCGCGGCATGCTTGAAGATCGTTTGTCGTTTGGTCGAGAACTGAATGTACGTCCGGAACCGCCTGCGTAGGAACTCCGTTGACCGCGAGCGGACGCTGAGCGGCTTGACGATCGTTTGGCTCCGCCGGAACGCGGGGATCGGCTGGAACTGGCGCCGGGGCGCGACGATTTACCGAAGGAGGATCTGCTGGCGGCGCGTCCGCCGGTTTTTCCAATCGGTTTTTGACGATTATTGCGGGAATGGTTGTTTTGACCTGAATTTCTGCGCTGAGGCATGGTAGTTTGACTCTCTGAAAATGATTTAATATGCGTTTGATTTGAACTTATTGGCAACAGCTGCCTGGATAGCAATTGGGATAACAATTTGGATAGCAATTGTTATAACAATTGGGATTGCTGCTCGGATAGCTGCTCGGGACGCGAAGCGAACTTTTATCGCGCGCGGGGTCTTGGTAGTCAGACGGACGGAACTCGGGAATCCCGGGACCAACGTTGGGGTCTGGAAAGGGGTCGAATTTGGAGTACAGCTGACGCTGGTATTCAACTGTGCCGTGGGGCTGATCCAGCCTCGGATAAGCAAAATACGGCGATTGACAACAGCCGGAAACCGCGGCGGCTAAAAGCAGTACGGCAGCAAGGGAGTAGGATTTCATGTTTTTATACTGGCGTCTTTTTAACAGTTAAGCGTCAGAAACTCTCTAGGGCATAAAGTAGTCTAAAACAACGGCGGACTCGGAATTGTGAAGAGTCAAGCCAACTTCGCCAATAGCGGCGGGCAGAAGAACGGAATGGCCTCGGCGAAGGGGAATGCCTGCCGGGTCGTTTTCAACGTCAATTTCTCCTTGAACAACAAAAATAATGTGTGCTCGATTTTGTCCGCCGACAGTAATCGGGCGTGTGAATCGATGCCGATTGGTAACAAATTTATCGCAGGAAACAAGCGTTTCTTGCGAGTTGTCGCCCAAAGGCAACTCTTTGTGCGGAATGATTTTGCCCTGATCCCACGTCAAAGCGCGAATGCCTTCTTCGATATGCAATTCCCGAGTTTTACCGGTTTTGTCGAGTCGATTCCAGTCGTAAAGACGGAACGTGTGGTCTGACGACTGCTGAATTTCCGCGATCATAACGCCGGCTCCCAGCGAGTGAACCGTCCCGGCGGGAAGGTACAGGCTTTGCCCGACTTCCGGATGAAATCGATACAGCAGCGTTTCCAGCGCGCCTTCTTCAATCGCCTGACGAATGATTTTTTCTGTAACAGGAAAACGAAATCCGGTAAAAATGAAGCTGTCCGGCTCCGATTCCAGAACAACCCAGGCTTCGTCTTTGCCGCCGTCAGTCAAACACAGTGAGTCTGCCAGGTCGTCGTCCGGGTGAACCTGAACGGAAAGCTGATGGTTGGCGTCCAGAATTTTGAGCAGTAAGGGGAATCGATCAAAATGCTTATGAACGCCCATGAGGGCTTCGGGATAGTTTTCTACTAAAAAATGAAGCGTTTCTCCGGCGAAGCGACCGTACAGTATTTTACTCACGCCCAGGCGATGATCTGTAATTTCCCAGCTTTCGGCGTAGTCGTCTCCCGGCGGCAGGGGTTTGCCTAACAGTGTTTCAATTTTTCGACCGCCCCAAATCGCGCGCTTCAGCGTTGGTTCAAAGCGCAAAGGGTAGAGCGTTTCTGTTGAGGCGGCTGGCGTCGGTAGCGTTGGATTTTCTGACATGAAAAAAGTGAAAAATGCCTGTAATTGGCGCGTATGTTTGTTATCTCAGCTAAAAACGCCAGAAAATCTGGAGCAGAAGCTGAGCAAGGAAGCGTTTGTCTGTATATAATATACAATATAAATATACTGATTATCATATATTATATACAAATATTGATTTCCCGCAAGGGGAAACTTTGCCGGAACTCCTTCCATAAATAAAATAATACGGTATATTTAAATAATAAGCAATCCCAATTTTAACAAATCGCATAAGTTTTGCATTTTATTAAACAGGAACCGATTCCATGAAACCTCAGGAAGACAATTTGTTTAAAGAATCCTCAATGAGTTTTGGAGACCATTTGGAAGAACTTCGCCTATGTCTGTTCAAATGCGTAGCCGGGGTTGCGGTCTGTTTTATAATCGGTCTGTTTTTTGGCTCGTCGGTAATGAATATCATTCAGCAGCCGCTGACCCGCTCTCTGGTTCGATACCTCGATAAGCAGAACAAAACAAAAGTTGACAAAATGATAGCTCAGGGCTATCCCCAGGAAATCGCTCAAAAGGCGTTTGACAGCGGACTGCTGGTGGAAACCATCTATATCAATAAAAACGAATTAAAGACTCTTGCTAACAGCGAGCTGGGAATGGTCGAACCTGCTGCGCCGTCGACCGCGTCTGGAAACGGAGCAGGGGCGACGGGAGAACAAGCAACAGCCGAGCAGGCTGTACCGCCGCAGGAGCAAAACGCCGCGGACGCCAATTCGATTCAGACGCAGCCGGTCAAGACGTCGTGGGAATATATAGTCGATTTCTGGAATTATATTAACGGAAATCTCCCCAAAGTCGAGACTCCAAAAGACGCGTCCCAGTACGAAAAGAATCGTAACGAGGATTTTGTCAAGGTTTACGTCTGGAAGCCGAAAAATGACAGCGACAGAGCCAGAACCCGCGCCCTGAGCGCTCAAGAGCCGTTTATGATTTACATCAAGGCGTCTATGCTCCTGGGCGTTATTTTGTCGTGTCCCTGGATTTTGTATCAGCTATGGATGTTTGTCGCGTCGGGTCTGTATCCTCACGAACGAAAGTACGTGTATATCTATTTCCCGATGAGTCTTGGACTGTTTATCGGCGGCGTTCTGCTGGCGTTTTTCTGGGTTTTCGATCCCGTTTTAGGGTTCCTCATGCTCTTTAACGAGTGGATGAACATCGAGCCGGACTTGCGAATCAACGAGTGGCTGGGGTTCTTCCTGATGCTGCCGATTGGCTTCGGTTTGAGCTTTCAGCTGCCGCTGGTCATGCTGTTTTTGGAACGCATTGGAATTACAACAATCGATTGGTACAAGCGCAACTGGCGAATCGCCGTTCTGTTTATCGGCGTGCTGTCCGTCCTCCTGACCCCGGCAGACCCAACCAGTATGATGCTCATGTTTATCCCGCTGACGTTCCTGTTCCTCTTCGGAATTGGACTGTGCAAGTATATGCCGCGTCCAAAGAGTCCGTATGACGACGATGACGAGGAAGAAGAGTCTGAAGAAGACGAGGACGAGGAAGAAGACGAAGAAGAGAAGCCAGAAAAAGACGATAAACAGAACCCAGAGGAAGCAGAGAAAAAAGACGAAAGCGTTTCTGACGATAATAAAGCGTCTGAAGACGATCCGAATAAATCTGAAGCAGAGCAGGGCGACTAAATAAAAGGCGGTAGGTGCGTTTCGCGCATACTCGCCTATCGCAACTCGCAACTTTGTCTCTTTTTTTCTTGAAAATCTTAAAAAATCGGGAAATCGCTCTTGATTCCAATCCCGATTTTCTGCTATATATTAAATATGTAAGCATAGGCGTGAAGCGTATGCAAAAATTGTTTTTGGAAAAATTATAAACCCGTTGGCAGGCGAGGTTTGAGATAAAGGCGTATTTTAACAGACAAACAGTTGCTTCGCAGACGTTTGACTGCGTTTTGCCTTTCTTCCTCCCTGACTGCGTACAAATACAATATGCGCGCATGAAATATCTAGCTTTGACTTCGGTTGCGGTAACGCTTGCAGCGGCGATTATTGGATGTAAAGCGGTAAGTCATAATAAGGTAACAGCGTTTCAGCCGGATTCGTTTCGCTGTCTGGATTCTGACAATCCGTCTGACAATTCCGCCGATTATGCTTTAAGAGGTTCAAATCAGACGACAGACGGTTACGACCAGCCACAGAAAGAGGCGACAGGTCTGAAGTACGTTGGCAACGGTTTTTATAACTTCTTTTCTCGCCCGTTCAAGAAAAAACCTGACGATCATTGCACTCGCAACTGGCTGGGGTTTAAGGTGAGCGACATCGTCGACGGCGTTCCCGCTCCGAAAGAACGCATGCAGCAGATTCGCCAGTTGGGCGAGGCGGCAAACGAGGTCGACGCCCAGCGGTCGGAAAAATATATTGCCGCTTTAACTTCGATTATCAAGTCTGATCCGGACTCCAACTGTCGCGCCGCGGCGGTTGAGTCGGTTGGAAAGTACAAGTCGGAATCGGCGGCGTACGCGCTCAACCTGGCGTTGACCGATAAAGTTCGGTTCGTCCGAATCGCGGCGTGTCACGCCTGGAAAACCAATCCCAATCCGAAAATGGGCGCGGACGCTTTGAACCGTCTGCTGCTTTCGGAAAACGACAAAGACGTTTCTCTGGCAGCGGTTCAAGCTCTGCAATTTTGCGGCGACTCGTCCTCCAACGAGGCGTTGAATCGAATGCTGGAAACGGCAGACCCCGCTTTGCAGATTGCCGCGATGAACTCCTTGGGGTCAATTCACCACAGCGCTTGCCGTGACATAAATCAATGGCGTCAGTTTTGCAAAGGCGAAATTCAGTCGCCCGGCGAACCGCAAAAGAAGGAGTCTGTTGCCGAGACGCTTCAGTTTTGGAAATAGAGCGTTCAGTTCCAAACTCCTCACTCCTCATTCCTGACTCCTAACTACAATTTTCCCCTCCCTCCTAACATATTATTATTCCTTATGGAAACGCTTCGATTTACTGAACAGTTCAGAAATTTTGTCAAACACTCGATTCGATTGACGGACGAGGCTCAAGCTGCGGCAATTTTATTGCTTTTAGAGGGAACTGCGGACTGGAAGCGTTTGAAAAATCTGTTTGAAACGGCGAATAAACAGTACTGGGAAGAGCGCGCCTTGTTTCAGGAAAGCGCCGCTGCGGCGGACGCGCCTGAAAAAACGGAAAGCGCTCCCGCTCCGTTGCCGCTTCCGCATTTGATCGTTGTTGCCAATACGCCAGAAGAACTACAGGGCGCGATTGAAGAAGGATTCGATTGCATCGATCTGGAAATGAAAGATTTTCCTACCAACGAACGACTCACTCAGGCGTTGTTGGAAGCCGTCTCGGACGAACTGGTTCCAACTCGTTCGTCTGTTGTTACGCTTTACGGCGGGTTTGGAGCGGACGAAATCGACTCCATTTCTCTCACGCATCTGGACGAGCATTTTGACAGACTGACCATTCACGATATTCGCAATCTTCAGACGTCAATTCCCCTGGACGTGTTCAAAGCCGTAGTCGATTTGGCTATTGAAATTGGCAGAGACGGTCGAGAAGGCAAACCGATTGGAACTCTGTTTGTGATTGGCGATTCCAAAAAGGTTTTAGAGCAAAGCGTTCCTGCCGGTTTTGATCCAGTGCGCGGATACGGTCGGGAAGAACGCGATATTATGGACTCTAAAGTTCGCGAGGGCATCAAGGAAATCGCCCAGCTCGACGGCGCGTTTATTATTTCGTCAAAGGGCATTGTGGAAGCGTCCTGTAGAAACATCGTCTCGACGGCGAAAAACATCACGCTTTCCAAGGGCTTGGGAACGCGTCATTGGGCGGCGGCTGCGATCAGCAAGTCCTGCAAAGCCGTTTCTGTCGCGGTAAGCCAGTCCGGAGGAACTGTCCGTATTTTCCAGAACGGGGAAATCGTTTTGAGAATCGAACCGACCAAACGCCGCCCGATCGTTTTGCACGAATTTGACGAAAACTAAGACGTCTTAGGGGACAACGGCATATCGTTGTTTTTTTGAGTTAGGAATGAGGAGTGAGGAGTGAGGAGTTACGCTTCGCGCTCCTCTTTTGTTTTATATGGGACGCAGCAATCCATGGCGCAACGCTTTGCGAAATTGCTAATTGCTAATTGCTAATTGCTAATTCGCTCCTCCCTCCTCCCTCCTAACTCCTCACTAATTCCCCCTCTGAATTCACCAAAAAACTTCTTTCTCTGGGGGGCTTGCATTCTACTTTTGATTTTTGTAAAATTAAGGAAAATCGATAAATAACAGGGGCGAGTTCGTCCCTGAAGGCATTTCATTTTCTAACAGTAAGGAGATTTTTATGAAACGATTTATCTTCGCGTTGACGTTGATTGCGGCAACGCTGTCCTCATGGACGCTTCGCGCTCAGGACGCTCCCGCGCCGGAGCCGACTGCTATTGACGTGTTGTTCGTCGGCGATTCCATTACCGACTTCTGGGACAACGACGGCTGGGGAGCAACCAAGCTGGGATTGAAGGTTTTCAAACAATACTACGACGGACCGCGGAAAGTTATTAATATCGGCGTTTCCGGCGACACGTGGGAACAAACCATGGGACGGCTCGATCAGGACCGCGTCGCCAACATCAAGCCGACGCTCATTCAGCTGATGATTGGAACCAACAACCTCGACCGCGGCGGCGACACGCAAAATCCCGCCTATACCGCAGATGGAATCGGCAAAATCATTGAAAAGCTTAAGACGAAATGGCCTGAAGCGAAGATTCTCCTTTTGGGCGTCTTCCCCCGCGGATTTGAAAAAGGCAACCATTATCAAACCAGAATCGACGCTATTAACGAGCAAATCCAGAAATACGCTGACAACCAGACCGTGTTTTACAAGGACATCGGCGAAATCTTTCTGACTGCTGAAGGAAAACTCGACCCGGCTCTGTTCCCGGATCAGCTTCATCCCAACGAAGCGGGATACTACAAATGGGCGGCGGCTGTTGAACCGTTCTTCAAGGAAGTCCTGGGCGGTCCTACTGTCAAACCGGTTCCGCGCATGCCGGAACGTCACGCTCAAAAGCTGGAAGAAATCAAAAAGGCGGACGGCAAAATTGACCTCGTCTATCTGGGCGACTCCATTACCCACAACTGGGAACGACAGGGCAAAGAAGCCTGGGCGAAATACTACGGAAATCGCCGCGCGATCAACCTCGGTTTTGGCGGCGACCGGACGGAAAACGTTCTCTGGCGTCTGGAAAACGGCGAAGCGGACGGTTATTCTCCCAAAGGCGTTATTCTCATGATCGGCACGAACAACACTCGCGCCTGCACGCCGACTCAAATCGTTGAAGGCATTCGCGCCTGTATCGAAAAGATCGGCGAAAAATGGCCGGAAGCGAAAGTTCTCCTTTTAGCCATCTTCCCGCGCGGAGCGGACGACAACGACGTTTTGCGTCAGAAGATTAACAAGATCAACGAAATCCTGCCGAAACTGTGCGACGGCGATCGCGTTACATTCCAGAGCATCAACGACCTGTTCCTCTCCGAGGGCGGCGTTCTGTCCCGGGACGTCATGCCTGACCTTCTGCACCCGGCTCCGGCTGAGTACTTCAAGTGGGGCGAAGCGGTTGAACCGTTTGTCAACAAAGTTCTCGGCGGCGTTGCCGTCAACCCGGTTCCCCGCGACGGCTGGTGGCCGGGTCGTCACGCTCAAAAGCTGGACGAAATCAAAAAAGCCGAATGCAAAATTGACATCGTCTATCTTGGCGACTCCATTACCCACAACTGGGAAAGCAAAGGCAAAGAAGTTTGGGAAAAGAACTATGCCGACAAAAACATCATCAACCTCGGTTTCAGCGGCGACCGGACGGAACACGTTCTGTGGCGTCTGGACAACGGCGAAGCGGACGGCTATACGCCCAAGCTGGTTATCCTGATGATCGGCACGAACAACATCGGACACCGTTCTACCACGCCCGCCGAGACTATTGAAGGCATTCGCGCCATTCTCAAAAAGCTGGGCGATAAATGGTCGGAAACGAAGGTTCTCCTTCTGGCTGTCTTCCCTCGCGGGGCGGATGAAAACGACGGGTTCCGCAAACAGGTCAACGAGATCAACGCTGGTCTTCCCGCCCTGTGCGACGGCAAACGCGTTACGTTCCTCAACTTCAACGACAAGTTCCTCACCGAGGACAAGGTTTTGACTCGCGAAGTCATGCCCGACCTTCTTCACCCGGCTCCGGCTCAGTACAACATCTGGGCGGAAGCGGTTGAACCGTACATTAAAGAAGCGTTAGGAGAATGATGCTGGTATGACGCTTGCGCGGGGAATGCGGCGCCCCAAAGACGCCGCTCCCGATCCGCGCTCCTGCGGGAGGCGTATTATAACCGTTCCCGATGGAACCGCATTAGCGGTTCAATTTTAATAGCCGTGGGGCTTCCCCCCACGGAATGTTTTTATGAATCGTATTGAAAACCAACATTATTCCCTTGATTCAGGAGTTATCCAGATGAAAAAAGCGTTTCTAATTGCCCTTGTCTCAGCAATTCTTTTCTCAGTATTCAATATGGCATACTGTCAGGACGCCGCCGACAAATATCTTGAAGAGTTTAATAACCTTTCAGCCGCCATTCAGAAGAATCCTTCCAACTTGCAGGCGTATCTTCGCTACGCTGAGATCTTCGCTGACAACTTGTCTGATATTAATGAGGCTAAAGCCATATTAGACATGATGACGTTTTCAAATAACGCCTCTGCTGAAGCGTTTGCGTTAAAAGCGCGTTTTCTGGCAGAACGCAATTGCCTGGAGGACGCTAAAAAAGCTCTGCGCAAAGCTAACGACATAAATTCCGAAGACAAAGAAACGCTTGTTACAAAAGCGATGATTGCCATGCAGGAAATGAACTATTCTGACGCGGATGCGGCGCTGACAAAATTCCAAAAGCTTTTTCCAAAAGACAAACGGGGCTTGAACCTTCGCATTCAGTTGGAATTGCAGCGAGATCGTGCGGAAAAAGCTGAAGAACTTGCTCGGGAAAACGCGGAGAAAGAAGATAGCGCTATTTCACATTATAAATTGTTGGATATTCTTATCAAATCCGGAAAAATCAACGATGCAAAAATCAAACTGGAAGAGTTGAGGGCAAAGAACTATCCTGGTTTCATGATGGAGTTCTTCGACGGACAGATTTCTTTATACCAAAAAGATTGGCAAAACGCGGTCGATCATTTCAAAAAAGCGCGTATGGAAATGAAACAAATTCCAGAGCTTAACGCTCAAACCTGCGTCTATTTGGGGATTTGTTACGAGCAGTTGGAACAGTACGATCTTCAGCTGAAAATGTTTGGCGAAGCGCTTAAAGTTATTCCCCAATCCGTTCGCGCCAGAACCGGTTACGCATTGGCATTGTTCCATTTAGGATGTAAATCCGAAGCAAGAGAAGAATTGATTAAGGTTAAAGAACAAATTGGCGAGAAAGCTTTCTTTTCCGATCTTCGGCTCAGAGTGATTTTCTATCAATTGGAATCGGATAATCCGCAGTCGGAAGACGAGAGTTCTGAAATCGTCAACAAGTTGGATGAAAACAAGGAATTTGAAAACGTCGATTTGAACGACCCTGATCAGGTTCTGGCGCGCTGCGAAACTTTGATTAAAGACAATAAAGTTTCTGAAACTTATGAGTTGTTCAAAAAAGGTCTTGATGTCAACCCAAACAGCCTGCCGCTGCTTTACGGCATGAGTGGATTGATGCTTCAAACAACGCGTCCAGACGCGGCGAAACCGTATCTGGAAAGAATTTTGCAGCTCAACGAGGAAAAGCCGGATCCCAATAAAACGCGCCTTCATTGGGCAAGACGAAACTACGTTCGTTTGCTTTTATCGATTGACTACAGTTTTGAGAATCAGGCAGAAGGGCTCAAACTCCTTGAAGCCAACATCGTTGAAAGCGACGAACCGTCAGTAGAAGACCTTAAAATGAAGGCGATTATTCTTGTTTCTCTCAACAATCCCCGCGACCGCGGCAAGGCAATTGAAATCATGGAAGACATTATCAAGCGCGGCGTTAAATTTGAACCGGAAGAACAGTTCCTTTTAGGGCGTTTGTTTAACGAAGCCGAAAAATGGGATCTTGCCAAAGAGCAAATGGAAGAGCTTTGCGAACGCGAACCGGAAAACGTGCGTTACATTACCGAATTTGTCAGAATGAAGTTGCGACGCAATCAGCCGGTTGAAGAGATTGAGCCGTATATTAAGCGTCTGGAAAAGAACGACCCCAAGGCGATTATTACTGTTCTGCTTCGTTCTGAACTGCTCCACATTCAAGACAAAGACGATCAGGCGGCGGACGTTCTGATGAACTATCTCAAGTCCATTCCAACCGCTCAGAAAGAGGAAATGGCAATCATTGCTCGTCAACTCAACCGAATCGGTCAGGTGAAAAATGCTGAAAAAGCGTTCAAAAGGTACATGAAAAAGAATCCAAATGGCGTCTTTGACTATGCAGATTTCCTTGCTCGACGTCAGCGTCTTGACAAATCGCTTGACGTACTGCTTGGCTTAAAGGGCAACCCCAACTTCATGTCGGAAAGAATCCTCAAAGCTATGTTGGATGCACTGCGCGTCTATCCGAAGGAAATAACGCCGGAACAGTTCAAAAGAGTCAGCGACATTCTTGACGAGTATTTAAAAGAGGAGCCAAGCAATCTTTCCATTCTTGTTCAGGTTGCTGAATTGAGAATGTTAGAAGGCAAAATAGACGAAGCCGAAAAGGTTTACGAGGAGACGCTCCAAGAGCAAAGGAGTACAGACTGGCAAAAAGTCGTTTTATATAACAACCTGTCATACGCGCTGTCTGTAACAGGCAAAAATCCACAGAAATCCCTCGATTTGATTCACAAAGCCATCGATATTCACGGTCCGGCAGAATACCTGCTCGACACGCGCGCTCTGGCTCTGCTTTCGTTCAAAGACAAAGACCCGGCAAAATTGGCTCAGGCTCTTTCCGACCTGGAACGCGCCGTTGCCAAAAATCCATCGGCGATATATTACTTCCATTTGATCAGAGCGTATCTGGCAAACGGCGACCGAGTGAGCGCCAAAGCAGCGTTAGACATTTGCCGAAACCAGTACGAAATGACAATCAACGACGTTCCCAAACTCGAACGCAGAGAATACGAACGAGTTCTGAAAGAACTGTAACTGTTATTTGAACCTGACGGTGTAACGATTGCGTCGGGGGACGCTTCACCCCGACGCAAAGCGCTCGCCTGTCATTTCTCTTTTGCTGGGGCTTGTCAATTTGTCTTTTCTATATATAATAGAGTTAAATCGTTAAGGAAATTTCTAATAATTGCGTTTTGTTGGATTGCGGCGAGGCTGCGTCAGCTGCAACGGCGTCTGCAAAACGCGGCGTTAATTACTATACATTTACCACAAACCCCTGCCTTAAATCATGACTGCGTATCAGAAATGCATTCTCTGCGGAGAAACCCACGATATTTCCGAAGTGTTGACCTCCTGCCCGTCCTGCGGCGGGTTGCTGGACGTTGAGTACGAATGGGATAAACTGCCCGTCCCGAAAAGCCTCAAGGAATTCGAGAAGAAATGGAGCGAGCGGTCCGTTCCGACGTCGTTCAGCGGCGTCTGGCGATTCCATGAACTGCTCCCGTTCGTTCCGAAAGACAAATGCAAAACGATCGGGGAAGGGCAAACGGTTCTTCAGCAGGCGGACAAAGTCGCGCCGTACGTCGGCATGAACGCCGGGAATCTGTACTTGCAGTACGAAGGCCTCAACCCGTCCGGGAGTTTCAAAGACAACGGCATGACCGCCGCTTTGACTCACGCGAATCTGGTCGGCGCCAAACGATCGGCTTGCGCGTCAACCGGCAACACCAGCGCGTCGCTGGCTCTGTACGCGTCGTTAACCGGGCTGAAGTCCGTCGTCTTTGTCGGCAGCGGAAAGATTGCGTACGGCAAACTCTCTCAAGCTCTTGACTACGGCGCTCTGACGCTCCAGATTGACGGCGATTTCGACGACGCCATGGCGCGCGTGCGAGAAGTCTGTCCGAAACTGGGCATTTACCTGGTCAACAGCGTCAACCCGTTCCGGCTGGAAGGGCAAAAGACGATTATGTTCCGCGTTTTGGAATCGCTCCGCTGGCAGGTTCCAGACTGGATCGTCGTTCCCGGCGGAAACCTCGGCAACTCCAGCAGCTTCGGAAAAGCGTTCCACGAACTGAAAGAGCTTGGCCTTATTGACCGCGTTCCCCGTCTGGCTGTAATTAACGCTCACGGCGCCAACACGCTCTACGAAATGTACGAAAAGAACGGCGCAAGATGGAACGGTGGGAAACCGGACCGCCCGCTGATCGAAGGCTATTTCAAGCGCATGAACGACGAAAACCGCCGCGCTCATACGATCGCGTCCGCCATTGAAATCAACCGACCCGTCAACTTCGACAAATGCCTCCGCGCTCTGGAATGGTGTAACGGACTGGTTCGGGAAGTAACCGACCAGCAGATTCTCGACGCCAAAGCGCAGATCGGGCAGGGCGGCCTGGGCTGCGAACCCGCCTCCGCCGCGTCCGTCGCCGGGGCGAAACTGCTGAGGGAAGAAGGCGTTATCGCCCCGTCGGACAGAGTCGTCTGCATCCTGACCGGGCATCTGCTCAAAGATCCGACCGCCACCGTCGCGTACCATTCCGGACAGAAGAAATACCAGGAGGAAGTTTTAGCCCCCCGCGGCGTTACGACCACCCAGTTCGCCAACAACCCCGTTCCCGTCCCCAACGACGTGGACGCGATTATTCGGGCGATAGAAGGGTAAACGCACGTTTTGTGAGTTAGGAATCAGGAGTGAGGAGTGAGGAGTTGCGCTCCGCGCTCCTCTTTGGTTATACGCAGGTCAGTCCGTTCACGGATTCAACGGATTAAACGGATTTTCACCGATTGATTACGGGATATTCGAAGTGTGAAATACCGTATTGCGTAAGCCAGAAAAGCGCTCGGATGGCGCCCGTCCCTGGGCGCCAACTTGACGGCGATAGCCGTCAAGGGAATGCGGAAGCCTCCGAAAACTTAAGAACGTGACAATACCTCCGCCCCGCTGGTTCGCGGGCGTCTTCGCCCGCTTCACTCGAATGGCGGCTGACACAGCCGCGATCCAGTTGTTCAGGCTGGCATTCATGCGAAACAGCTTTTTAATCGCACCAGCAAGGCGCCCAGGGACGGGCGCCATCCGTGAAGGTTTTCGACTTCGTCGTTTTGGTGTGCACGATTCGCGGCGTTTTGTTCGCCTGTCGGCGAATGTGTAATTCCGCTCCCGCTGGTTGCTTCATTACCGCCTTTCAACCAATTTCTTTCTATTTTCTCCATTCTCTCAAAATCTTTCACTTTTTTCAAAAAATTTCCCATTTGCCGCTTTTCGATTGCCAAATTGAGTGTATAATACTATTAATATATAAAAGCGATATTATTTTTGCCCGGGCGTACCTCCGCAAAAGTCGTTTAAATAACGTTTACCAGTTTTACCCGCTAGAGAAGGAGTAAAATTATGGCTAATTTCAAAGACCGCTCATTCCTCCCCTCCTGCAATTTAACATTAGGGCGGATTCTCTTTTCTTTTTTGGCTGTTTTTGTTCTTACTGCCTTTGTCAACGCTCAGGATACGGTTTCTCGTACTAACTCCTCTGGAACAGTTACGGGAACAGACGTTGCAACCGTACAAACGGCGACCGGCGCCGCGGAAGGCGACGTTCTTACAATTTCTGGAACGGCAACGCACAATTCACTTGTTGCTCCTGTTCATACATTTACGATTCAGTCGTCAAATAGTACTGCTCAGACAATTAACGCTGGAACTGCCGGTTGTTATAATTTGGCAGAAAGCGGCGCATATACTATCACGTTAAGCAATTTGAATTATCAAGGGAACTCTACTGCTCTTACCAAAGACGGCGGTTTTATGTACATCAATAATACCGGCGCAACGCCTACATTGACCCTCAACAATGCATCTTTTTCCGGGTTTAAGTTAGGCAATGATAAACACGGCGGCGTTATCTGTGTTAATCAAGGAACGTTGACAATCAATTCTACGGGAACGTTGTCCTTTTCAAATAACAACGCTACAGGATCCGACGGTCGCGGCGCCGCCATTTATGGGTATACCGGTTCTACCCAAAACAATGTTTCTATTAACGGCGAAACGATTGATTTTAGCAACAATACTGCTACCATAGGAGGCGGAGCAGTTGCCAGAACGAATTTAACGCTTACGGGGTCAACGATAACATTCAATAACAATAGAGCTAACAATAATGATGGCGGAGCTTTTCATTCAGGAAAGCTTACCATTACAGGGAAAGATTCAACATCCAGTACAACATTTGAGGGCAACTCTGCCAATTATATCGGCGGGGCTGTTTCCTCTTCAGACGTAACCTTCTCTACAGGTTCATTCTACTTTATTAATAACACGGGCAGAACTTATAATGCTAATGGTCGAGCAGGCGCGGTTAGCTCTACTACTTTTACTGTAACAAACGCTGAGACGCTTTCATTTACTGGCAACACATCCGCCAGTAAATGCGGCGCGTTGTATGCAACGGGAGATATTTCAATTTCAGCAAAAACAGTTAAATTTGAAAGTAATAAAACCACTGCTTCTTCAAATAGTAATGGTAAAGGCGGCGGCATTTATGCAGAAGGCGGTAATGTAACGATTGATGCCAATACGATTACATTCGAAAAAAATTCTGCAGTAAATTATGGAGCCGCAATTAGAGTTGATAGTTCTAAAAATCTTAAAATAAGCGGAACTAACATAACGTTTGAAAAAAATACCGTTTCAAGCAACGATGGCGGGGCTATCAGCGGATCAACGCTAACCATTACAGGCAAAAGTCCCGAAGCTGTTACAACGTTTAAAGAGAATTCCGCTAAATACATAGGCGGCGCTATTGGCGCAGGCGATATCACCTTTAGTACTGGCTCATTTTCCTTTCAAAGTAACAAAGCAACTACATACCATGACAATGCAAAAGGCGGGGCAATCTGTGGTGGCGTTATTAAAATTACCAACGCCGAGGATGTCTCATTTACAGATAATACAGGGACGCGTCTTGGCGGGGCGATTTACGCAACCAGTTTGGAAATTTCAGGTAAAAATATTACCTTTTCAGGAAATAAAGCCGCTGCCAGCGGTCAAACAAACGGGCAAGGCGGAGCAATTTACTGCACGGGCAGCGTTACATTCTCTGGCGCCAATGCCGTTGCCGAGTTTAGCGGCAACAGCGCCACCGCCGCAAATGCAGGAAACGACCTTTATTTGTCCGGTACGGGAGGGCTTACTTTCCAGAATAACGGAACGTACTCCTTTGACGGCGGCATTTATATGAATAATACGAACAAACCCGCTACGGTTATTAATCAAGCTCAAGTAACGATTGCCGGGCGCGCGAACGATTCAACCAATAAGTATCAATTCTTTAACGTTAATATTTCCAACGGCGGTTCGCTGACAGCGAATTTAGACTATATCGATTCTCTTACTGGAACGTTCAACGTCGGATTGGACGGTTCAGCAGGAACGCTGGAATTCAACGTCGGCGCCGATGTTGCTAAAGAGTTGACGCTGTCCGAGACGTTTGGCATTTCCGGCTCTGAAACCGGCTCTGTTGTCAAATCCGGCGCAGGCGCCTTGACGCTTAACGGCAATTATTCGTATGACAGTCCTACGACGGTTTCAGGCGGAACGCTCCTGATTCCAACAAATGGAACCAGTCTTGCAACTTCTAAAGTAACAGTCGCATCGGATTCGGAAGCAACGTTCCAGACGGGCGCGAGTCTGAGCGGCGTCGCTTTCGAACTCGGAGAAGGCGGAACGTTTGTCATTGGCGAAACGTCTGCGTCCAAAGACATTACGATTGGCGCACTGACGCTTGACGGCGGAACTATCCGATTCGATTTTAACGACCCTGCAGTTTTAGACGATGGCTATAATATCGATACGGACTGGCTGCACGTCTCTACCGCCAGCCTGAGTTCCGGGGTTATTGATTTGTCGTTCAACAACAGCTCCGAGGAAGCCTGGTGGAACGTCATTAAAAATAATTATGGCGATGAAGGATTTGAGATCATCACCGGTCAGATTCCCGATTATGAAAACTTCAATAGCTCCAACGTTCAAGTTGCTGTCAACGGCGCGCTGTCAAGCGACTGGACGCTGACTGCTACAGAAGCCGGTCTTTTCCTTTTAACAAAGGCAGACGAACAACCTTGGTATTACGCCAACACGGACGACACTGAAGCGACATCGTGGACGATTGACGGGACAAGCAAACTGGGCGTCCAGTTTACCGAAGGCGACAGCATGACCGCGTCGTATGGCGGGAATATTACAATGAGCGGCGATGGCGAATTTAATGTCGGAACGGGTCGCACGCTGACGCTTGGCGGCGTTATTTCCGACGAAGGAGACGTTACAAAGACCGGCGAGGGCATACTCAAGCTGACCGGCGCTAATACGTATACCGGTAAGACAATCATTTCTGATGGAACGTTAGAAGTCAACAACAATTTCACGTCCTCAAGCGGTCTTGCCGGCTCTGGAACGCTGAAGCTGTCCGGCGACAGAAAGTTTTTCGATATTGGCGACGCGTCCGGATTTACGGGAACGGTTCAGGTGTTCGACGACGACATTGCAGGCGAATATCGCGTTCAGCTCGCCGGAGCGAATGGAACAACGTCAACAAACATCGACCTGTCGAACGCTACGGTTGTTATCAATGGAAACAAAACCTCTGGCAAGTTTTCGGAAGTGGCATTTTACAAAGGCGCTTCCACTTTGAAAATCGGGACGTTAAACGGCAATGAGTACGGCAGAATTCTTAACACCGATGGTACTACAACCACGGCAACTTTCAATAATTTAATCGTTGGCAACGGAAATTATGCTGGTGAAATCGGTCGAAGTACAAACAACACGTCGTATCCATACGTCAACCATATCAATTTGACCAAAGCTGACGACGGCTCGGCAGACGGCGGAACGCTGACGCTGTCCGCTAAATATCTTTCGTACATGGGTACAACCACAATCGAAGGCGGAACGCTGGAAATTACCAACAATCTCAGCGGCAGCAATTATCAGTACTTCGCCCGCACAACGGGTTTGAAGGGTTCCGGAACGTTGAGTTTCACTGGTTCCAACTGGACGGTATTCAGCCTTGACGGAACCAACGGTTCTGCGCTGCAGGACTTTGACGGAACCATCAACGCCGCCGCCAAAGTCATGATTACAAACGAGGCTCGCGATGCCGTCAGAACGCTCAATTTGGGCAATGCCACGTTAAACGTGAAATCCAACGGTTTAATCGGGCTTCACGGCGTTAAAAACAGCGCGGTTTCCAACCTGACGGTTAAAGAACTCAACGTCGAAGAAGGCGGGGTTATTCGCATTTGCTCCAATGATCCGGGAAACAACTACGGAACGCTTACCGCCGCGCGCGGTTTGATCAGCGGTACGTTAGGACAGGAAAACACTGTTTGGAACAAAGTCAACCTGGTTAAAGTCAGCGACGGGACCGAATCCGGCGGAACGCTAACCATTGAAGGACAGAATTATTTCACCGGTACAACAACCGTTTCCGGCGGTACGCTCAAACTGACCGGAAACGCGGTTGCCGCTAACGGTCCAATAACCGTCGAAAATGGCTCAACGCTGGAATTCAACGTTGCAAGCGGATCGAAAAAGCTGGAACTTTCCGCCTCAAATGCGATTTTCAGTACCGGAACCGGACAGATTGTTAAAACCGGCGCGGGTACTCTGCAATTTGACGCCGATGAGAACTCGTTTGACGCGAAAGATCTGGTCTTGGCTGAAGGGCGTCTGGATTTCAAGGGAACGATGAACGGCAACATTACTGTGAGTAACGGCGTTTTCTCGCCGGGGAATTCCGTTGGAACGACGAACATATCAGGCAACGTCGTTATTACGGACTCGGGCAAGGCGTTATTTGAATTCTCACCCTATAACAATGGCGAAGGCGAGTTTGACGTATTGAATATCGTCAACGGTACGGCTGAAAACGCGTTTACAGTTGACGATAACATGATTCAGATGATCCAGCTGCAATTTGTGAGCGAGGAAGACGCCTCCTTCTGGGCGGATGCTTTGGAAAATGACCCAACCGGAGGATACAAACTGGTTTCCGACGAAGGATTTACTTCTCTTGGCGATCTTTCGTCGTGGCTGGACAACAATTATGATCTGTTCGGTCTGGAAGGCAGAACTGACGGACTTTATCTGATCGGTCTTGGCGCAGGACCCGGTCCGGGACCAGGACCAGGTCCCGGCTCTGGCGTTCCTGAACCGTCGACGTGGGCGCTTTTAGCGCTGGGCGTTGTCGTGTTATTCCTGCGTAAGCGAGTTAGGAATTAGGAGTGAGGAGTTAGGAGTTACGCAAGCGTAAAAGAATAATCTTGAGCGGGAGTTCCCTCCCGCTTTTTTGTTTGGCGGAGGGGGTTATCAGGGAATGGTCGGGAAATTTTTCTTGGGGGGGTTGAATTTTGTTTCTGATTAAAGTAAGATAAATAGCAAACAGCGAGAAAAACAATCGTTTCATATATTCTTCTCGCAACTTTCAACTCGCAACTTTCCAACACCCCATGAAATTCCCAAATCTCCTCCTTACCCTCGCCGCGATTACGGCGTTGAATATTTCCGTTTCTTTCGCGGCGGCGCCGCAGAGCGTTGTAACGTCGCCCAACGGCGCGGTGAAAATCGTCGTAACGCAAAACGAGTCGTCGCCGACGTATTCCGTCTCGTTTAACGGCGCAGCGGTTCTCAACGAGTCCAAAACGGGGCTGAAGTTCAAAGACGTTGACCCGGGCGCTGGGTGGTCGTTTATCGGAACGTCGGAGAGCGCGCAAAACGAGACGTGGACGAACCGGTTCGGGAAGAAGTCGCAGTACGTCGACCATTACAATCAGATTACACTCGTCTACGCCAACGCCGACATGGAGTTCCGGTACGTCTTTCGCGCCTACGACGACGCAGCGGCGTTTCGATACGAGATTCTTCTTAAAAAAGAGCAGAATTACGTCGTTGAGGAGGACTTGACGCAGTACTCGTTCCCCTCCGATTTTGACGTCTGGACGTCCAATCAGGGTCGATTCTATACGGATCAGCAGCAGTTCTTCGTCAAGGGAAAGCTGTCACAGATTAAGGAAGACGCCTTTGACGCCTGCCCGGTCGTGGTGCAGACTCCAGACTTCTGCGCGGCGATAACCGAAGCGGCTCTTGTCGACTGGGCTGGCGCTCAGTTCGCCTCGGCGAAACTCGGCTCGACGACGCTCAAAACCCGGCTGTCGCCCCGCAAAGACAAAAACGGCTGCGTCGTTGTTACAAAGTCGACGCCGTCCCCGTGGCGCGTCGTCCTGTTGGGCAAAACGCCTGTTGACCTTGTCAACAACTCCGGCGTCGTTCTCAACTTGAACCCGCCTTGTCAGATCGAAGATACAAGCTGGATTAAGCCGGGCGCGTCTGCCTGGGACTGGTGGTCTAACGGCAACAAGGGCATGAACACGCAAACGACCATCGACCGAATCGACATGGCGGCGGCGATGGGCTGGAAGTACATGACAATCGACGACCCGTGGTACTGCAGCTGGAAAATGAAAAACCGAATCGGCTGCGACATCGACACGCTTCAAAGTACAAGCGCCGTTGACATGCCGGCGATTATCGCGCACGCGAAAGAAAAGGGCGTCGGGATTTTCCTTTGGGTGGAAAGTCAGGACTTGCAGCTCTGCGGCGTCGAAAAGACGTTTGAACAGTACGAAAAATGGGGCGTTGCGGGCTGTAAAATCGACCACATGAACGCAGACGATCAGGAAACCGTCAACTGGATTAACAATACGCTCGCGCTGGCGGCGAAATACCATCTGATGGTCAATTTCCACGGCATCTACAAGCCGACGGGAATTGAACGAACGTATCCCAACCTTGTAACAGTCGAAGCGGTTCGCGGCAACGAGATGGGCAAATCTTCCACCGACAGCGCTCATACGGCGACGCTGCCCTTTACGCGGTATCTGTGCGGATTCGGGGACTATACGCCCGGCGGCATGCTCAACCGTCAGCCGGAAAAGTATTCCAAAACGCGGCCGACGCAGGTTGTCGGCACCCGGGCGCACGAGCTGGCTTTGTGCGTTCTGTACGACAGCCCGATTACGACTCTTTGTGACACGCCGGAACATTACCGCGGCGCAGCGGGCGTTGAGATTCTCCGAAATCTGCCGACTGTCTGGGACGAAACGACGGCTCTGGACGGCGCGATTGGCGAGTTCTTCGTCCAAACCCGCCGAACCGGTTCGGTCTACTACGCCGCGGCGATAACCGACGCGAACGCTCGCCAGTACAAGCTCAACCTCTCGTTCCTCGCGCCCGGCAAGACGTATTCCGCGATGATTGTCAAAGACGTCCCGGACTCCGCCAAAGACGCCGAGAAAGCCGCAGTGGAAACGATCGAAGTAACCGCTGATATGACGCTGACCATCGACATGGTCCGCAACGGCGGCTGGGTTGCTCGGTTTGTGGAGAAAGATTGAAAGACGAGCCTCGGGCGTTACCCCGTGGGTATATTTTTAACACGAAAGACACGAAATAAGCGAAAAAGACGAAAGAATTTTATAATTCCTTTTCGTTTGTTTCGTTCTCTTCGTGTTTTTCGTGTTTTAAAAAACTTTGCGAACATCCTCCGCTCCTCCGCATCTCCGCGTGAGATTTTAACGGGAGCGCCATAACTCTCTTTTGTTACACAAAAAATCTGGAACGCCAGCCGTTGCAAAGGCGTCAAAAAAGTGTATAATATATAGTGGTACGTGGTTAGTATTTAGTGGCAAGGACGCAAAGCGCCGATCATTACTAACCGCTTACCACTAACAACTTATAACTACTTACCACTAACCACTTTCCACTTACCACCCCCCCAAGAGGCATTCCAATGAAAAAACTTTGCACATTTGTATTTGCTCTGCTCCTGACGAACGTCGTTATGGGAGCGGAAGCGTTGAAAGCTAAAGTAACCTGGGTCAGCGACGGCGACTCGTTCATCGTCGAAAAAGAGGACGGCTCGACCGCCCGCGTTCGCTGCGCCTGTATCGACGCCCCGGAAAACGATCAGCCCTACGGCGACACCGCCAAAAAAGCCGCGATCAAAATGCTCAAAGACAAGGAGATTCTGGTTCAGGTCGTTAAGGTTGACAAGTACGGACGCATCGTCGGCCGCGTCGCCGTCAAACAGGAAGACGGAAAGTATCTGGACTACGAATACTATATGCTGGAAAACGGACACGTCTGGCAGTTCAGCAAAGCCTATACAGACGAAAAAGCCAAGGCGAAGGAAGACGAAGCCCGCAAGAAGAAGATCGGCTTGTGGGGAACCAAAAACCCAGTCGAACCCTGGGAATGGCGCTGGCGCGGCATGGGGCAGGGCAAATGGCACGAAAGGGATTAACCCCGACGTTATGCGCGGGTCAGTCCGTTCACGGATTTGACGGATTAAACGGATTTTCACCGATTGGTTATGAAAATGAAAGGCGGTAACGGAGCGACCAACGGGAGCGTAGTTACGCTTAGGCGAGCCACGGGTGTAAACCCGTGGGCATGAGCGAAGCGAACGTAACGGCGAACAAAACTGGGTTGCGTAAATGCCCGGGAAAACCTCACGCGGAGCCGCGGAGATGCGGAGGATGTTCGCGGAGTTTTAAATAACTGTCGCGAAGCGTTCACCTAGAACCGCGTAGCGATTCAATTTTAATAGCCGTGGGGTTTAACCTACGGAAAAAGGAAAACAAAAAAGAAACATCGTCAAATACTCTTTTCCTCTTGTCCTCATCTGAGGGCGAGAGGAAAAGACACTGTAACGATTAAGGGCGCTCTGTAACCGTGTTCCAGCAGGGCAGGGCGTCTCGCCTAAAAAAATCTGTATTTAAGAAAACAAAGAAGATGGGAAAAAAACTGTCAGAAATGACGTTGGAAGAACTCTGGGAATTGTTTCCCATCTATCTTGTCCAACACGATGACCAGTGGACAGACTCTTACAGGGAAATAGAAGCTACAATAACAAATTTGTTGGCAAATTATCATGTCGAAAGGATCAGTCACATCGGGAGTACCGCAATAAATGGAATATGGGCAAAGAATATTGTTGATGTGTTGATTGAGATTTCTGAAAACGCCGATATTGAAGAAGCGGCGTATACTCTCGAACGGAATGGTTTTATCAGAATGTCCGCTGATATGAAAAGGATTTCTTTGAATAAGGGATATACCAAGGAAGGATTTGCAGATAAGGTCTATCATATCCATCTCAGATATGCTGGAGATAACGATGAACTTTATTTTCGCGATTATCTGAATGATCATCCGGACGTCGCCAAAGAATATGAAGCCCTTAAACTCAAACTTTGGAAAAAGTACGAACACAACAGAGACGCCTATACGGATGCCAAGACGGACTTTATTCACCGGTGGACACAGGAAGCGCGAAAGAAATACGGAAACAGATACTGCAAGGAATTGTTATGATCATTGTTGATTTATATCCAAGATGTCCATTTGATAATGAGGATGAAAAACTTAAGATAATTTATGATACAATCTCAAGTTTACAACCTAAATCAATGGAAGAACGTAGAGAATTGACCTATAAATATTTTCCTGAATACAGAGAGTATCAGTATTGGCTTTCATTACGTGAAACAACACTCATTCTTTTACCGGATGAAGAAGATTTTTTTATCGACGAATCTGAATTTTTAAGAGATTCAGAAGAATGGAAAGAGTTTGAAAATTTAAGAGAACAGCTTATTGAAATTCAAGAAATACCTTATGATTCTCCTGAGTGGCAAGCTGTAATTGAGAAGTATAGACGTAAAGATAACGACGAAGAATAATATTTCCCCTCTAATAAAAGATTTGACAAATTTTTTCTTCCCCTTTTTCGTGTTGTTTCGTTCTTTTCGTGTATTTCGTGTTAAAAAAACAGACTGACCTGCGCATAAAAAAAGCCCCGCTGAGCAGAACGGGGCGCCCTCTGTTGAGTTGTCTTAGTTTGCCGCCAGTTCCGATTTGCGGTTCGCCAGCTGGTCTTGCAAGCGGCGCATGATCGACGTGTGCATCTGGCTGACCCGGCTTTCCGACAGGTTGAGCGTCAAGCCGATTTCTCGCATGGTCAGGTTCTCGTAATAGTACAGAATGATAATCAGGCGTTCGCTCTGGGAAAGCCCTTTTGTAACAACGCGAATGAGTTCAGAATTCTGCAGCTTCTTGCCGGGGTCTTCCGAGCGTTTGTCGACCAGGACGTCAATTTCCCGGATGTTGCGCGACGAGTCGTTCGCCTGATCCCAGCGTTTGTCGAGGCTGGTGAGCGTCGTCATCTGGGTGTCGCGAATAATGCGCTGAACTTCGTCCAGCGGCATGTTGAGCTCCTCGGCAATTTCTGTGTCCAGCGGCATGCGGCCCAGGACGCCTTCCATCTCGCGAATCTTTTCCTTCATTTTGGTGGCGTTGGTGCGAACCTGGCGCGGAACCCAGTCCATGCTTCGCAGACCGTCGAGAATCGCGCCGCAAACCCGGGCGGAACAGAACGTCTCAAACTTGACGCCGCGGTCAATGTCGTACCCGTTAATCGCGTCCATCAAGCCAATCGAGCCAACCTGAAGAAGGTCGTCAATTTCAACGTTGCCAGGCAAACGGGATCGAATCCGTTCAGCGTTATGCTTGACGATCGGCATATAAATTTCCATCAAACGATTTCGCAGCGCCAGCGTTGGATTTTTCTTGTATTCAACCCAAAGTTTACGAACGGCTTCCGAATTTCCTGCTGTCATATCAAACTCCAAAATGAAATCAAGTTATAATAGTTGCAAGTGGTAAGTTGTGAATTATGTAACAAACGCTGATGAGCGTTTAATCTTTTTCTCCTAACGCCATGCGAGCCAGATGAGCCGCATCGGCGACCTGAAAGTCCTCCGGAACGCTCTGCCCGTCTGTCACATACGACAGAGGCAGACGCTTCCATCGCAGCAGCGAGAGCAGATTTCCCAAGCCAACCGCCTCGTCCAGTTTCGTTAAAACGAGCGAGGACAGGTTGAGAATCGAAAACGTCTCCGCCGCCCGGCATAAGGAACGTGCCGCCGACGACCCGCAGAGAGTCAAATGAACTTCGTCTGCCGACGCCGCGTCGAGGTACGTTTTCAAATCGTGAATTTTATCGTCTTCTTTCGTTCCGCGCCCTGCTGTGTCCATGAGAATCAAGTCCAGATTGCGGAGTCGGCTGACCGCCTGAATCATTTCCGGAACGGATCGAACCGCCAGCATTGGCAAATCGATTATGTTCGCGTACGCTCGCAACTGCTCGACAGCCGCGATTCTGTAGGTGTCAACCGTAATCAAGCCGACGCGCAGACGCTCTTTCAAGGAGTAATGCGCCGCCAGCTTGGCGATGGTCGTCGTTTTGCCGACGCCGGTCGGTCCAACCAGCGCGACAACGTATCCCGCATGACGAGGTCGAATTGCGCCGGAAACCGGGATTCGGCGAGTCGTTTCAGCAATGAGCGCCTGACGAATAATCTGATAGTCGTTCAACTGCTCGCCGCGAAGCTGAGGCGTGACAGCGCAGATGAGTTCTCGGGCAATCAGCTCGGAAATGTCAGCGTCGATCAGACTCGTGTACGCTTTGTAAATCGCAGACGTCATCTGAACGGAACCGAAGATTTCGTGCTGTTGAAAGCCCTGCATGACGGAGTCCCACGGAGACTGTCCGAACTCGTTTGCCGCTTGGCGGACGTCGTTCATGCCAACCGTGGCTGAGAAAACCGCGTCGTTAAGCTGCGCCTGACGAGGATTGACATGGCTTGACGACGGAGCAGGGGAGGGCGCAGGCGATCCCAACCGGCTCTGCATGTATCTGCCGGGCATGGCGACGATTTCAACCTGTGGCTCACCCTTGAAAAGACCGAAAAATCGGGTAGTTGTAATCGGTTTGTAGGACAATACCGCTGCGTCAGGGCCGAACGCGTCCCGAACCATTCGAATAGCTTCCTGCATATTCGCGGCGCGAAACGTCTTAACTTCGGTATTGGTAATGAGGGAACTCATAATTGAAGCGGTAATTACGATTTGTACGAATTTAACGAATACAGGCTTTTCGCAAATTTCAGAAAAAAAATCAAGAGCAATTTCGGAAGAATTCTTATAAATAATAAAAATAATATCAAGAGAATAAACGGAATAATCGGCATAGAAGGAATAAAGGTAATAAATTATCGTTAAGATAGAGAAAATAACGAACAAGTTCGGATGAGGAAATATGGAGCGCTACGGCTAGTCGCAGCTTTTATAAGGTACGGGTTGAGAATAAGCAGGAATGAAAATCGTGCAAGTAACGCGTGAAATGTCAAAAAATCTCTCAGAGAACGAATGAATGTTGATGAGTAAAGAAAGAGCAGGGGGGCGGAAGAGAAATGTGAGAAAGATGAAATAGAACCTCGAAAGGCAAATAAAACGAATTTCGCGAAGAAAACGAAAGGGAACGAAAGATCAAAAAGTGGATATCGATGAGACTGAAAGAGCGTCAGTTGATTATTTGTGTTTCATGAGGGCATTACGATTAAAGAAAGTTCTGCGGATTTTATCCGCGATCCGGAAGCGTTGTTGACTACGAATGGAATTTGAATCTGGGTCAGACGAGGTGGACGAAGACGGCAGCGAATCAGTAGACGACAATGAATCAGGTAAGTCATAGCGTAATCAGCACGAAGGAAGATTATCGAAGTTTTGAGTGTAATCGTAATGAAAGCGACGACAAACCGTCGCGCTTCAAAAGACACTCCAAACACACCCCAAAAGCTCTGCTTTCAACGTCCGATAATGTATC
>JAFQXE010000052.1 GCA_017407125.1 Thermoguttaceae bacterium | reverse complement strand
CATCAATGCACAAAGCCAGATCGGTTCCGTCTTGAAGTTTGCCATGAATCACAATAAAAAGGAAGTTGTTGAATGGCTCAAAGAGCAAGGCGCAAAAGAGTAAATTCGCTTTCGCTCTTGTCCAGCCGCGTTACGAGCTTGCTTTTCTTCTTGACATGATAACCAGGAAGAACGGCGCGCCGATTAACGCGGTAACGATTCCGACGGGGGCTTCTGAGGCGATAGCGCCGGTCAGCGGCAGACTTCGCGCCATCAGGTCGGCGGCGATAAGCAGCGTCGCCCCGGTTAAGACGCTGGCGGGAACGAGGCGTCGATAATCCTGTCCGAACAGACATCGGCTGATATGCGGCGCCGCCAGACCGACGAATCCGATTAGTCCGCAAAGACTCACACACGCGCCGGCAATGAGCGACGCCAAAACAAACGCTGTCAGGCGGGCTGGGTCAGCTGACGTACCCGCTCATTTCGGACTTCGACAAGGAAATCTCCCGGGCGTACGGGATTCTCCTGCCGGGCGGAATGGCTCTGCGAGGTCTGTTTTTAATCGACAAAGACGGCATCGTCCGGCACGAAACGATTAACGATCTCCCCTTTGGCAGAAACGTCGACGAAGAACTCCGCATGGTCGACGCGCTCCAGTTTTACGAACAGTACGGCGAAGTCTGCCCCGTCAACTGGAAACGCGGCGACGGGGGAATTATGACGCAGCGTTAGCAGTGAGAACAATTAAAAAATATCGTAGCCCACACCTTTAGGTGTGGGATTAAAAGCAACGCAAAATATATTATAACGCACGAATTCCCCTCCGTTCCCCGCTCCATTTGGAGCGGGGAACGGAGGGGAGGGGAAGCGTTTGGGAAGTTGCGCGTTTGTTTAGTCCCCCAGATAAATCTGGGGGCTACGATTATTTAAAAAGTTGTTATTACCCACGTCTAAAGACGTGGGGATAAATTCAAATGTACAATTTATTATTCCCCCCCTCTTTCAGTATACATTAATTAGCTCTTGCATTTACTGGCGCTCTCGCTATAATATAAATATATAGTCTGTTGTTTGCGTTTAGCAAATCCGTTTGTCTTTTGATATTATCAACGTAGAATCATGATTAACCGTACATTCATTTTGAGCGTTTTATTTGCCTGTTGGGCGTGCCTTGCCGGTTTGTGTTACGGCGCGGAGAATTCTACTCATCAAAGATTGATTAATACTTTTTTCTTTGATAACGTTTCCGTTAACTATTTTGAACAGATGCTGCAAACTGGAAATCATGATTTAACAATGAGAACAGTTAAAGGCGCCAGTTTGCTGCATTATGCGGCTGTCAAAGGAGATTTAAAACTGGTTCAAGAGCTGGTCTCGCAGGGTGCGGACATCAATGAGAAAACAGAATTTGGCGAGACGGCATTGCATTATGCCGCATTTAGCGGTAATCTCGATCTGGTCAAGCGCCTTATAAAACAGGGACTGAACGTCAAAGCAAAAACGGAGTATGGACATACGGTTTTGCATTATGCCGCCTTAAGCGGCAATCTGGATTTTGTCAAATGGCTTGTAAAACAGGGTCTGGACGTCAACGCTAAAACCAACGACAAAACCACTGTTCTTCATTTAGCAGCATTAAGCGGAAATTTAGAACTGGTTCAATGGCTTATAAAACATGGACTGGACGTCAACGCTAAAAATGATTCTGGCGATACGATTTTGCATAGCGCCGTCCTGAACGGGAATTTGGAGTTGGTTCAATGGCTTGTCGAAAATGGGGCTGACGTCAACGCAGCAGACGCAACTGGTACAACCGTTATGGATAAAGCCCTTTCCGTCGGTTCCGCGGAACTGGTTCGATGGTTAATGGAAAATGGGGTAGAAATTCAAGATAAAGCCCAATGGGCTAATGATGCAATTCCAACCGCTGCCACAAGCGGCAATCTGGAATTGGTTGAATTGCTGGTAAATCAAGGCGCAGACGTCAATTCAAAAGACTTTCTCACAGGAATAACAGTATTGCATGCTGCAGTCCATAGCGGGAATCTAAAACTGGTTCAATGGCTCGTGGAAAAAGGCGCCGACCTCAGCGCAAAAAACAATTGCAGTAGGATTGCCATTCATTTCGCCGCCAGAAGCGGCAATCTGGAAATGGTTGAGTGGCTCGTGAAAAAAGGACAGAACGTCAACGTCAAAGACTGTTACGGAATGTCAGTCTTGCATTTTGCTGCCTATACCGGTAATCTGGAACTGGTTAAATGGCTTGTGGAAAATGGGGCGGATATTAACGCAAAAACCAACAATGAAAGTTCGGTTTTGTCATACGCTGCGACAAGCAGGAATAAAGAACTGGTTAAATGGCTCAAAGAGCATGGCGCTAAAGAGTAAAGGTTCATCCGACAAGTGCGAACCTGCGAGCTAAAAAACAGGCATTTATTTTTAATTTAAACACGAAATACACGAATAAAACGAAAAAGACGAAAGAATTTTAATTTTTCGTGAATTTCGTCATTTTTGTGTTTTTCGTGTTAAATAAACTTCGTCGTATAAAAAGCCCCCCCTCTTTTAGTATACATTTAACCGCTCTTGCATAAACTGCCGAAATCGACTATAATATGAATATATCGTCCATCGTTTACGTTGTGTAAACGCTATTTTCTCCGTTTGTTTTCTTCTTTTTTCAACGTAGAATCATGATTAACCGTACATCCATTTTGAGCGTTATGTTTGCCTGTTTGACTGCGCTTGCCGGTTTGTGTTACGGCGCAGAGAATTCTGGTCAGCAATTTATCATTCAAATGGTATTTGGAGAAGACGGTATTAAACGCTTTGACCAGATGCTTCAATCTGGAAAATATGATTTAACTTTCAAAACCGTCAACGAAGCTAACTTGCTGCACTATGCCGCAATAAGAGGCAATCGGAAACTGGTTCAAGAGCTTGTCTCGCAGGGCGCGGACGTCAATGCAAAAACAGACAGCAACGAAACGGTATTGCATTTCGCTGCAATTAGCGGTAATCAGGACTTGGTCAAATGGCTTGTTGATAAAGGATTGGACGTCAACTATAAAACTTACAACGAATCATCGGTTCTGCATTTTGCCTCTGTAAGCGGTAATTTGAAACTGGTGCAATGGCTTGTAAAACAAGGGTTGGACGTGAATGCAAAAAATGATACTGGCGGTACGACATTGCATTTTGCCGCTCTAAGCGGGAATCTGGAGTTAGTTCAATGGTTTGTAAACCAGGGTCTGGACGTCAACGCCATAGATGCAAATGGTTTAACCATTCTACACGACGCTCTTATCAGTGGTTCTGTTGAAATAGTTCAATGGTTGTTGGAACATGGCGTAGATATCAAAGATAAGGCTCAATGGGCTAACGACAGAATATTTTTCGCCGCCAGTAATGGACAACTGGAAATGGTAAAATGGCTTGTAAATCAAGGCGCAGACGTCAATTCAAGGGAAGACTATTCAGGAAGGTCCGTTATGCATTATGCTGTTTATAGCGGTAATCTGGAACTGGTTAAATGGCTTGTTGACAAGGGCGCAGACGTCAACGCTGCTAATTATCGCAAAAATACCATCTTGCATATTGCCGCTTCCCGCTGCGATCTGGAAACGGTTAAATGGCTCGTTTCCAAGGGCGCAGACATCAATGCACAAAGCCAGATCGGTTCCGTCTTGAAGTTTGCCATGAATCACAATAAAAAGGAAGTTGTTGAAT
>JAFQXE010000011.1 GCA_017407125.1 Thermoguttaceae bacterium | reverse complement strand
GTCGATGGCAAGCGTGTCGAATTGCTGCAGAGCCGGGTCTTCGTTGTAAGCGCTGAACTCGAACAAGCCAGTCGCGCCAGTCTCAATTATAACGTTGCCGTAGACGGTCAGGTCGCCAACAGAATTGCCGGGCGAGAAGGTAGCGCCAGTCTTAACAATCAAATCGCCAGTGTACTTGCCTTTGAAGTCCAATTCGCCAGCTTCTACTGTGAAGTTCTCAGGAGCAAACTGTCCGTCGGTTGACAAAATCTTAAGCGTACCAGAGCCGGTCTTGATAGCGTTGCCGTTGCCGGAAACAACGCCAGAGAACAATGTCGTCTCGGTGTTGTTAAGCGTCATAGCGTTTCCGCCGTTGTCAATCGTTCCGTTTCCAGACAGGTTATTGAACGACTGATCTGCGCCCATGGTAATCTTGCCGCTGTTTTCAACGGAAACGGAAGAGGAATTGGAAATCGCGTTTTGTTCCGTCAGAGCAAGCGTTCCTTCAGTAACCTTTGTCGCGCCGGAATAAGTGTTGTCGCCGGACAGGGTCAACGTTTCCGTTCCGGATTTGGTCAAACCGCCAGAGCCGGAAATGACGCCGGAGAACTCAGTTTCCGATGTATTGTTAAGCGTCAAGTCGTTTCCGCCATTGTCAATCGTTCCTGTTCCAAACAGATTATTGAGCGACTGATTGGCGCCCATGGTAATCGCACCGTTGTTTTCAACGGAAGAGGAATTGAAAATCGCGTCTTCCGCCGTCAGAGCCAGAGTTCCTTCTGAAACCTTTGTCGTACCGGTGAACTCGTCGTTCTTGTTGGCGAGGGTTAAAGTTCCTTCTCCGGTTTTCTCCATCTGGCCTTCGCCAGAAACCTTGCCGGAAAGCGTCAGATTCTTTCCGTCGCCAACTTCAACTGTACCGTTGGGAGCTTGAGCGTTCATTTTAACTTCGCCAATAAAGGTTGCGGTATTGGCTCCGTCGGTGTACGTAATGCCCAGTTTGTTCGATCCGTCAATCGTCCACGTGGAATCTTCCATATCGCCCGAATTGACGACATAATAATCCGACTGCGGCGGCGGTTCGACAGCTTGATTCTTCAAAACGATTGACGTTCCAACCGTATCGAGGTACCAGGCGTCCGTCGTCGCGGAGTTAACCAAAAGCTGGATGTTGTTCAGGTTCGCGTTCAAAGACGTTGTTTCGATAAGGACGTAGCCATTTTCTGTATTGTTGTTCCACCAATCGGTTTGACTGCCGTTGTTAAATGCAACGCTGATTGTTCCTGTTGTGAACGTTGCCGCATTGACGGTCAAGCGGTCGTAATCTGTGGCATTCGAGCTGTCGTTGAAATCGAAGAAAATCGAGCCGCCGTCAACGACCAAATCTCCAATGGCGATTTGGGTCGAGTCGGTCGTTTCTCCAATAACCAGCGAACCGCCGTTGAGCGTTACGTTGGACGTAATCGTAGGCGCGGCATCAATAAACGAGGCGCCTGAAGCAACTGTTACGTCGGAGACGAGGCTGCCTGTGCTGGCTAACGCCAACGCGCCGGCAGAGACGGTTGTCGCGCCGGTGTATTCGTTAGCGGCGGTCAGTCTTACTGTACCAGCCCCGGTCTTGGTCAGAGAGTTGTTTGTAACAACGCTTTCGCTCTTGTTGCCCAACTTGACGTTGACAACGAGGTCGGCGGCGGAACTCTTGGTAATGTCGTCTACATTTAAAGTCGCTGTGTCGAGAACAAAAATAACGCCTTCCGCCCCATTGAAGTTAACAGGATTTTCCGCGGTGGAACCGTTACCGGCAAAGGTAACGTTGTTTGTTCCCATGAGCCAGAACGAACGCCAGATGTCGCGGTTGTTGTTGCCGTAGACCTCAGCGCCGTTTTGGAACGTCGCGTTGCACAGCGGGTTGTTGTTCGTACCGGACAGTTTGCCGCCGTTGACAATCAATCTGACGGTGTCATTGTTATATTGGGAAAGAGTGCAGCCGCCGAGCGTGTCGTTCGTTCCAAACGCCAATTCCGCGCCGGAATTGATGGTAATCGTTCTGCCGCCCGGGGTGGAGAACGCGCCCAAAGACGTTGTTGTGTAGTTGTTATGATTTAATGTAGTTGCAACCGTACCGCCATTAATAACGATGTTTCCAGTAAACGAACTGCCTTTATTTTTAAACGTCTGCTTGCCTGCGCCGTCTGAATTGACAATAAGCTCAATATTGCCGTTGATAACGCCTTCGTATGAGTTATCGGCGCCGGTAATATTCAACGTCAACGTTGACAACGTGTTAGTGTTGTTGTAAATCGTTCCCTTTTGAGTACTGGTAGACGTGTCCACGTCGCTGGTAATTCCTTTAAATGCCTGAGAATAACCGTTCATGTCGAGCTGACCGTAGATGTTGGCTCGCCCGGCGTTGGGACCGAAGGGCTGTTCAGCGTCCAGCTTCAATTTTCCGTAACTGGTGGCGCTTCCCCAGTTAGTCTGAACCGTTCCTGTAAAGGATCCGTCTGATTTGGTTTTTGCAATAACCCAGCCGGAATCAGACGCAACAACAAAATTGCCTGAGCCTTTAACATTTCCGGTTAAGGTGATGTCTTTATTCCAACCCGCCATTATGGTTGTAGTGGCAGTAAAGTTCAAATCGTTCGGGAATGTCAAATAGGCGTCATAGTTATGAAGTTGACCGCCATCCATTTGAATTTCTTTGGATCCGATATAAGGCGCTGCGCTTGCCGGCTCAGCCGCGGTTCCAATATTTTTACCGGAGCCTCCGATACGAACTTTCCCTTTGAGGATTAAAGATCCGCCGTAGTCGCCTGTGCCGGTAATGTTAATCCAGCCCATGTTGGAGTCTGAATTGACAGTCAGATTGCCGTTGCCGTACAGACCGCCCGCCAGAGTCAATTCGCCGCTCTTGGAGCTGCTCCATCCGCACTGAACTTTACTGGCAGAGTTGACTATGACTGGAGAGTTAATAACGCCTTTGCCAGTTGCGCTGTCGTCGCTGTCGCCGTCGTTGAACAGCGTACCGCCGTTAAGCGTGATTCCCTTTGGATAGCTGAACGTTCCGTAGATTCGCATCGTACCGCTGTTGACAGTGATGTTTCCGTTTCCAGTCCAATCTCCGCCGGCAGAGAAGTATGACGAATTAACAACAATATTGCCGTCAACGCGAACGGCGCCGCCGTTTGTCTTGACAAGAGAGTTGGTTCCGATGTTGATTTCATTTCCAGACACTCCCAAAACCAGAGTTCCCGCATTGGAGGAAATCTTGGCGTTGGAAATAGCGCCGTTAAGAACCTGCGTTCCATCTCCGACTTTCGTCAATGTTTTACCGTTAAGAGCAATCGTTCCGTTATAGACAAAGTTTTGATTTGACGTTGTTCCATTGCCAATCGATATGCCGTTGCCGGCTTTCGTTTCGAGCAATTGCGCCCCGGTTTCACCGATCAAGCCGCCGACTTTCATCTGCTTGCCGTCCCAAAGTTCAACTTTACCGGTTGCGCCAATGTGAAGCGTTGCCTGGTTGTTGTCCCAGTTTTGAGTTGCATAGCCGCCGTTGACAAAATAACCGCTCTTAACGTAAATCGTGGAATTGGCGTCCAGAGCAAAGGTAACAGTCGAGGCGTTGCTGTTTAACGCCGCAACGCAACCGCCGCCATCGATAAGCAGAGTTCCGCCTGTTCCATTAATAGTTACGTCCTGACCGGAAAGACCGGAACAAATTGCGATATCAGCGTTATGTGTTGCTGTCGTTGTCGTATCGTTATAGAATTCCAGCGTGCCGCCATTGATATTATACGTCAAAGCGCTTTGATTGTGAGGAACCGTGTTGGTATACAGCATCGTTGCGCCTGCGCCAACGTTGATCGTTGAAGACCCCAGCGTTCCTGCGCCGGTCAGTTCCAGCGTTCCGCCGGAAACGGTTGTATCGCCGGTAAAGCCGCTGTTGGCTGTCGTAATCGTTAACTTACCAGCGTCGGTCTTTTCTAACGGGGCGGATCCGGATAAACCGCCGGAGAGCGTGAGAGTTAAATTCTCCGCAACCTGAATTTTACCGCCGTTAGCGGTCATTTCAACCGGATTGGAATACGTAGCGTTAGAGCCGGAAACCAGCTTGGCGCCCTCCTTGGTCGTTCCGTCAATCGTCCAACTCTCGAGACCGATATCAGTTGGATCGGAGGCGTCATACCATGTGCTGCTCGGTTCTGGACCGGGTCCGGGACCCGGTCCTGGATCGTCGCTGCCATCTACAGCCCAAAGCAAAAGGTTCGCATCTGTCGCTGTGAGCGCCCATCTATTTGACAGCGTACCGTTCACAGTAACTCTAACGCTGTCATTATCGAAGCTTTCAATAGAGCCGTTGATAAGGGAAAAACCGTCTCCGTAATTATTAATGGCGTTCCACCAATCTTCTGCGCTGCTGCCATGGAACGACAGATCAATATACCCGGAATCAAAGACGGCAGTAGAAACACGAAGCCAGTCTGCATCGAAAGAACTGCTGTCATTAAAATCGAAACTGACAGTTCCGCCGTTAAGAGTCAAATCTTTGATCCAAATTTCTTGGGACTCTGACGTTTCGCCAACGACAAACTTTCCGCCATTCAAGACGACGTCAGAATAGTTTAGATCCGCTCCTGTCTGGAACGTTCCGCCTGTTGCAACAGTAACCTGGGGCGACGTCAGACTGGCGTCAGCTGGCACAAGGAGCGTTCCGGCTGAAACCGTCGTTTCGCCATAATACGAATTGTTGCCGGACAGGGTCAGCGTTCCAGTTCCGGTTTTTGTAACAGAACCTAAGCCGATAATATCGTTGCTAATCGTCTGATTAGACGCGTGAGCAAATTCCAATGTCGCGTTTTCGTTTACAGTAACAGAGCCTGATCCCAGCGTACCGGCTTCGGTCAGTTTAACCGTTCCTTCGGAAATCGTTGTTCCGCCGCCATACGAATTGGCTTTGGTCATCGTCAGCGTTCCAGCGCCGGTCTTGGTAATGGCTCCAGAGCCGGAAACGACGCCGGAAAGAGTCAGATTCTTTCCAGAGCCGATTTCAATCGAGCCGTCTCCGTTAAATACTACCGGATTGGCAAACGTTGCCGTCGAGCCGCCTTCGGTAAAGATAACGCCCTTTTTCACTGAGCCGTCAATAGTCCAATTGACAGCAGAAATGTCTGCCGTGTTTGCATAATAATACGGTTCCTGCGCAACCTGATAAAACGCGATTTCCGTAAACCCAACGCGGTCGCCGCCGGTAAAACTCGGGTAAAAATTGTATCCATTGTCCAGAGCCGTCAGAACAGCCGTTTTAAATGCGTAACTATCTCCGAAGGAGAAAGTTGCGTATTGAGATTTATTAATATATGAATCAATTAAATACTCGTCTGCATAAACCAGATTGCCATTGCTGTCAAAAAGTTCCAAAGTAAAATCTGACATCAGATTCCCTTTATTGCCGTATCCCCAAATAGAGAAGCTGTCGTACGCCGCCTGTTCGGACATTGTGAACTCAATAACAGGCGTATAACCAACGGTATAATAATCGGCAATAACATTATTTCCAACTTTTGTATCAGTCGTATACCATTCCGCTCCTCCAAGGTTGCTATCGGTACCGTCAAACAAATAAGTCAAAGCGCGAGCAGACGCTCTTTCCGACGCAGGAGTAAGGAATTGCGCTGACGTTGGACGAACAAGAGTAGAATCAGAACTCATTGGAGCGTTATATACAACAGGCTTGGTCGGAGCGTCAAGTTCAACTGGAACAAAGAAAGACACTTCAGACAAACCAACCCGGTCTCCGCCGCCGCTGCCTTCGACGTAGTTATTGCTGGTAAGAGTCATTTCAATTTTCGACACGTTTTCAACGGCAGGGAACGTAAATTCATCTCTGACGGCGGTTGATGTATGCGCCATGGTAAAGCTGTATTGGGTAGGATCGGCAACTGAAATCTGCGTTCCGCTGGCGTCATAGAAAGTCAGATTAAAATCTTTAAGAGAGTTGCTGGCAACGCTATAGCCATTTACCCCAATGCCTGTAATCGTTTGAGGCGAGCTATAATTAAAAGTTAATACCGGGTCTGGATTACCCACCTCGGGATTATAATAACCGCCGCCGGTTGAAGTGTTGGTAACCCATTGTGTAGAAGCGCTGCTGTCATACAGGTTGCTGACCGGCCAGCTTTTATAGCTGGCAACGTTGACTGAACTGGAAGTTGGCGTTCCATCAGAAACGACGTCAAACATGAGGTTCCCAATGCCATAACGATCGCCGCCGTAATTTTCAGACATTGTAATCTTGACAAATCTCGCATTTGTTGGCGTTGTGAGCGACAAGGTCGTAAGACTTTGAGGTATGCCAGTAAACGTTTGAGTAGCAATAGGCGTTGCGTTGATCGCGGGAGAATCATAGAATTCCACCGTCATCGCCTTGACATCATTGCTGGACGCGCTGTACGGAGCGATGCGAAGAGCATTAATTGTTCGAACCGTTCCCAAATCGAAAAGCATGACTGGAGTCGTCTCGTTCGTAAGATTATAGGGCGTGCTATTTGACTGCGTAACCCATTGAACTGTTTTGGAATCGTCGTTCGTGCTGCAATTATAATTACTGTATGAATTATCGCTCGTACGATAATTACAAGTACCCGCCGCATTTAAGGCGTTAACGCGAACCGCGTATATCAAATCCGCCTGAGCTGAACTTGGCAGAATAAGCGCCAGCAAAAGGAAAGCGCATCCGATGCGCGTTAAAATGCGAGCAAGGAATGATACGGACTTGATTGAGGTATTAGCCATGTTTTTACTCCATATTTGAGTAAACAGGGGAAAAGTTATATGCTAATCGATATTTCTGTCGTCTTCACAACGACGGAAATCTGGATTATGGTATTATACATCAATGTATATTATACACTAAATTTTTTAATTTTTAAGCGCTTTTAAAGAAAAAATTTTAAATAACAGATAAAACAGATATTATAGAACGTTTTAGAGTGTTTTGGAGTGCGACGGCTTACCGTCGCTTTTACATGAATAAAGTTGAGAAATACATTTAAAGTATTTCGTGCCAGTAACGTACAAACAATAAATCTTGTAATATTATCGATTCTTGTTCTCCGCGTTATTGGCACGAATATTAATTATCGAGGTTTGTAGCGTTTCTGGTTATGAAAGCGGCGTCAAGGTGCGAAGCCGCACGGGCGAATGGACAAGGTTATGTTTCCGAAAAAGCCTGTTTCAAAGATACCCACGTCCAATCAGGAACCGACCTTGTCGGACGTCGCACTCCAAATTACTTTTTCTTCCGCCAGAACAGCAGTCCCAGCGCGCCAAGCGCCAGCAGCGCCCACGTCGACGGTTCCGGAACGCCAGTACTTTCAGGCGCTCCCAAGCCAACCAAGTATAGACCGTCGCCTTTGCCAATCAAGTCAAACCAGCCTTGGTAATTCCCAAGCGTCGGCAGAACATTGACATTAAAGTCGGCATCGGAAACCAGCTGGTATTCTGCGCCTTCTGTCGCCCAGAGGTTAGCGTCGTTATTTTCAAAGTACAGCTTGATAATCGAATTCTCATCAATTACAAACGCGCCGGCGCCGTCGATGGCAAGCGTGTCGAATTGCTGCTGCGCCGGGTCTTCGTTGTAAGAGCTGAACTCGAACAAGCCAGTCGCGCCAGTCTCAATTATAACGTTGCCGTAGACGGTCAGGTCGCC
>JAFQXE010000010.1 GCA_017407125.1 Thermoguttaceae bacterium | reverse complement strand
GGCTTTAATAACAAGGTTAAATTGACCGTAAGAAAAAGCTATGGGTTTGGCAGCGATGAAACGCTGCAAACCGCTTTATTCCATACCCTTGGGAAATTGCCTGAACCAAAACTTACCCATAGATTTTGTTAGAGAGCCATTAATTAAAATACGCGTTGTACAACAGCCCCACTAAACCATCTTTAACATAAAATGCTGCTCCTGGCGCTATTGTCATCGCATCAAACATTACCCAAAGTAGAACCAATATCAGCATCGTTGAAATAATTACCACAACGCGTCGATCTTTTGAACGGAATGGGATGAGCAACGCAAACAACAATAACAAGTGGTGAGAGTAATTCTCTCCAAACAATAACGTCGCGATAATAAAAACAATAAAATATACCATAGCCCTGAAGGTTCCCGATATTTATTAAATGGTATAAATCTTGTAATTCCGTTTATAATACAAACATTCGCGCACTGCGAACTGTTAGCTCAACAAACGCCTCTGAATATTGTTAGGATTCAGCGATTTCGTTTTTCAGATCTTCATAATCCTCAAAAAAGTCGCCAAGCAATTCAACTACTTTTTGAAAATACGGCTGCGCGTTTTTTGAATCATCCATGACAGCGTATAAAAAATAACCCATTTCAAGATTACTCTCAATTGATCTGGGATTAATCTCTATTGCTTTGCTTAATTCATTTTGAACATCTTTCAAATCGTGACCATCTTCTGTATTGTCTAATTGAAGACAAATCGCGCGCAAAATGCACGCTTCACTAGAAAGATATTCCTCTGGTATGCTATATAACAGCTTAAGCGCTTCTGAATAATTTTTCTCCTGCATAAATGATCTTGCTCTGTTTATTATTGTCGGCATGGTTTACCTCTTTACAATTCCCTCGTTTTTTACTAAACGGATTTTTATGAAAAAGTTGTAATATGAATTAAATAACCAACAAGAAAGCTGTTTATCATCATACACGCAAATAACAAAGCCACTGAGATATTAATTTGCAAATTTAAATAATAATTTAACAATGTAACAATAAAAGACGTTGGAAAGCCCAAGAAGTAAAATATAAAACCTATAGCTTCTGTGGACTCTGGATCGCTGCCAGATATATAATATAGAATCAAAGCAAAGATTCCAATAAAAATACAAAAAAGAACGCTTGAAAACAAAACATACAAAATTGACCCAGTCAAAGATGGAAATATCTTTTTTACTAACATACACGAACTGAATGCTAGAAAAATAAATATAGCTACGAATATGAAAAATATAAAAGCGCTAACATAGTCCATTTTATATTACCCTTTTAAATGTGGTCCGTCCTTGATTTTTATTAAACTGTAAAAATCAATATTTTGTAACGCGATTTATTTATTACCTAAACATTCGCTCGCTGCAAACTGTTACCTCAATAAAAGCCTCTGAATATTGTTAGGATTCAGCAATTTCATTTTTCAGATCTTCATAATCCTCAAAAAAGTCGCCAAGCAATACTACTTTTTAAATGTTGGGCTTGTATTGCAGACTTTTTACAACAAAATATTACTTTTCTTTGGGATTATTATCTGTTTCATCATTGGTAGCGTATTCTTCTTTGTTTTTAGACCGTACTCTCCAGTTTCTAAATTGAATACCGAGAATAAACAAGAAGGAAATAATAATACACGCCACAAAATTATCATCTAGGCTTGCACAGTTTATCGATACGCCGTATATACAAATAGCCGTCCATATTGTTAACATTGAATAAAACCAAAAATCATCATACGCCTTTTGCTGTGAGATGTGTGTATATTTACACGTTATGAAATAGACCAATGTAAATACCGATAATGTCAATACAATAGTCAGACACATTAAAACTACTGCGCACATTCTGCTTCCTCCACATCTTAGTTTTGAACTTTTCCTTGATTTCTACCAAACTATAAAAATCAATTGTAACACGGTTTCATTTTATACCTTAACTTTATTATAGCGACTATTTCGATAGAAAGCAAGAGAAATAGCATTTTTTTTCAGAAGATTTTAAAAGTTTCAAAAATTTTACTCGGGCGGGAATCGAGGCGGTGGGTTAAAAGCCAAGGCTATCAATATTGAACCCACTTATTAGTCTTTTTTTACTTTGCGGACTTCGCGAACTAGAGCGTGAGGTTTATTGGCGGACTTCCGACCCGGAGCGGTTTTCGGCTGCGTCAGTTTGTTATATACGCTTCCGGCGTTTCGGTTCGCCTTCGGCGAACTGCGTAATTCCGCTCCCGTAGGTCGCTCCATTACCGCCTTCCATTTCTTTCGCGAACTAGAGCGTGAGGTTTCTTTGCGTCCTTTGCGGCTTAAAACTCCTTACTCGCCGCCGTAACCCATGACCTTCATCCATTCGTAGCAGCGGTCAAACCAGCCGCCGGAATGAGAGCCTTTCGTGTTGCTGGCGAAACTGTGCCTGGTTTTGCCGTAGATGTGCATTTCCATCGGGACGCCCTTCTTTTTCATTTGTGCGTAAATGGCGACTGACCCGAGAGGGGAATAGACGTCGTTGTCGCCGTGAAGGAGACACATCGGGGCGGACTTGTCGTCAAATTTGAAGTCCCTGAGGATGGGGGAGTCAATACCCTTGTTGGCGTTGGGGCTGTTTTCGCCGTCAACCAAAACGTACGCCGGATAAACTGGAATGGCAAAGTTGAGATGACACGGAACTTTGTCGAGTTCGTCAATCGGTTCGTACGCGGGCGTTTGGGAGTTGACAGAGCAAAGAACCGTCAGATGTCCGCCGGCGGAAAACCCGATCATGCCGATCTTTTCCGGGTCGACGCCCCATTTTGCAGCGTTTTGGCGAACGTGCTTGATCGTTCTTTGAGCGTCCTGCCAGGCGGCGCGGTATTTTTCAACCCCTTCCCGACGTGGAACCCGGTATTCCAGAAGAACGGTTGTAACGCCTTTTTCTACGAACAGATTAACGATTTTGTCACGGACGTAGGGAACGAGTTTCTGATATCCGCCGCCGGGACAGACAATCACGCAGGCGTCTGTGGTTTTCTTTTCCGGCTTAAAGACCGTAAACGTAGGAGCGCGAAAGTTGCCCTTTTCGCCCGGCGCCAAACCCGGCCAGACGGGAAACTTTTCCTGAGCAAAACCGGTTGTAACAAACAGCGACAACGCCGCAGCCGCGGCAAATAAAAAGCGTTTCATTTTAAATCAGGGGTTAGGGTTGGGTACTTATGAACTAAAATATGGTTTATTTAGGGACAATTAGTCCCACACGGATAACACGGATGTGACGGATTCACACCGATTGGTTAACCGTAGCTCTGAAGCTATTAATATAAATCAATGGTTTATTAAATATTTTAAAAATATAAGAAATAATGGACTTAAATAAAACAAAATGATCTTAAATTAACTAATCGGTGAAAATCCGTTTAATCCGTAAAATCCGTGAACGGACTGACCCGCACAAACGCCAGACGCCAACTTTCTGGAAGAGCCATAATACCAGGATGTCTACTTCTGCGAAAGGACGCGCGACCGGTCTGTGATTACAAGCGGGGCGTCGTAAACCGGGATTTCTGTAAGCGTAAGCTTGTTACCGTCGCGCTGAATGTTTTTGTCCGGGATGTTGTAAATGCGTCCCGTTACAACGTCGACCAGAACAGGTTCTGCAATCTGAGCGTTTTCCAGCGTCCAGGTCGTTTTCCTTGCTTCGTTTGACTCGGAAGGGATCTGCGTCCCGTCCCAGAAGACGAGAACGTCCTGCTTTTTCTCGCTGTCGCGGAATGCAAACCACGTTACGTTTTCGTCCGAAACGCTCGCAGCGTATTCCTTCTGACGTTCCAGCGTCAGGTCGAAAAGCGACGCAATATTCTGAACGGTATAGTACGCCATTTTCACCTTGGCAAGCGACCGTTTGTCGTTGATCTTCAAAAGCCCTTTCCGGTTGATTTCGCGGCCGGTATGGTCGAAGTCGCAAATCGTAAACACGGACGAAACGACGTCGTGACCCAAGTCGCCCAGCATCCGGCGAGCGTCCCATTTCGCCTGCGTCAGTTCGCTCCACGGGTGATTGGAAAGCGCGAATTTATGCGCCATTTCAGACGGACAGCCGTTTTCTCCCTGCCAGAGTTTCAGCTTGTGCGGGTAAGAATCGACGATTTCCTGAAGTTTAGACACTCTTTGATAAGACGTGTCCGGATTTAACGCGTAGCCGTGGTAAATGAGCCATGTGAAAAGATGCATCTTCCCCTCGCGCTCGAAAACGTCAAGACACTCTTTAACTTTCATCGGATTATTTGACGCCAGCGAAAGCGCTCCGATTCGGGCGTCTGGATTGACGCGAAGAATTATTTCCGCTGTCCGAATGTTGAACAACGCGATTCGTTCAGACTTTTTACTGTCTGGCTCGTTCCACATTGCGAAGTCGCGGACTTTCCCTTTATAGCGCGTTGCCAGCGCTTCCACCCAGCGATCCCACGCAGCAAGCCCTTCCTCCGAGACAGGGAACCCTGCGCCGAGATCCCAATCGCCGCCGCCGGGATAAATCGGGTTTCCGTAGTCGGTCTCAAGCCAGATTTCCAGCCCGCGGGCGAGAGCGTCGTTAATTATCTCGTCGAGCCACGCGAAATCGTAAACGCCCTTTTTCTTTTCCGTTTTAGCCCAGCCGGCTTGAAGACGAATCCGGCGGATTCCCAGCGGCGCAACGTACTCTTTATACGTGTCCCAGAAAATATAGTCCCGGTCGAGCGTCTCGCAGCCGAGCGTCCAGTTCTGACCAGCTGTGATCTCCGTTACGGATTTCGGCCGAACCGTGCCCAGAACTTGCCAGCCGGCTCCGGGACTAAACGTAGTCTGAACCCGCGTGTCCGAGCGATCCAGCATCTGCCCAAACGCACTAACCGTTGTCAGGAAGAAACACAAAACAAAAACGGGGAATAATCTTTTCATGACGTTCAGCCCTCCGGCGTTACGATAACAGCTTTAATAACAAATTCCAAGGTTTATTATAAACCAGATTGGAATTGATTGCAAGCGAACCGCGCTCCAAATTTTTCCTTCATCCCCTCTTGTACAAAATTCGTGTTGGCGATATAATCAGGTTACTGGAAATAGTCAAAGTACGTATACCTGTTAAACTCGAAAGGAGCTTATACATGAACTCTACCGCTAAAACGTTGTTGTTCTTCCTGATCGCCGCCTGCGCTGCGACGATTGCAGAAGCGAAGAATACATTCATCCTCTACGACCGGTTCCTCAATATCCCGGCGCTGTGCTATCGGCTCGACGACGGCTGGGGGGCCATGGGCGGGATAAACTGGAACATCAAGGGCGATACAAAATTCATTATGACTACAGTCCTCTATAACCCGTCGAAACATTACATCTATCAGGACATCGGGCCGTACTATGTCGAAAGCGTGCTGTACTTCCCGCAAGTTCTCGCGCTGTATCAGAACCCGATGGCTTTTGCTCAGGATCTGGCAAATAGAACCAATGCTGGCATTGTCGTCCCTGGGCTGTCCGGCTTAACCGTAACGGATGCTAAATGGACGCAGGACGTCCCGCAGTTTACCCGAATGATGGCAGGCGCGATGAAAAGCCCCAGCAACCAGGTCAGCGTGTTTGGATTTGAGGGTCATTTTGAATGTACGTACGCCGGGAAAGAGTGCGAAGCCATCTTTACGATGTCGCTGGCTGTGAGCATGATGCCGCAGATACGGCCGACCGTGCCTGCTTTCGGTCAGGTTATTAAGGTTAACCCCAGACTGCTTATCGCGCCTAAAGGACGCCATCAGAGCGCGCTGCGCGAATGCGGCGCCCAACTGGCAACCGGGTTCTATAACAACCTGTGGTGCGTACAGCGCGACCGCACGTTCGCCGCTCTGATTCAGGGAACGATTATCGGGCGCAACGAGGGGTTCGCCGGATGGATGAAGACGCAGGAAGAGACGTCTGCTATGCTTGACAGAGTCCGCAAGGCGCGCAGCGAGCAGATCCGCGAGGTCAAGACCGTCGACAACCCGCTTTCGCCGGGCGACAAAATCGAACGACCCGCTTTCTTTGAACACGCCTGGATAAACAAAGGTCAAGACAAGATGATCCTCAGCGACCAGTACCTTGAACCGAACGTCATCCGCCCGCTGATGGAACAGGGCGAATGGATACCGATAGAATAGTGTTGTTCTCCAAAGGTTTTTGCAGGTCAGTCAGCACACGGATTTTACGGATTAGACAGATTTTCGCCGGCGGCGAGGCGCCGCTCCCAATCCGCGCTACCGCGCGAGACGTTTTATAACCGCTCCCGTTGGTCGCTTACGTTATTGACAATACTTAGCTTTCTCCCCTTACTAAAGTTTTTTGGAAAGGGGAGTTTGAGGGGAAGAACCTTTTTTTCAAAAAAGGTTTTCCCCTCATATACTATAAACTTGAAAAAACTTCCCTAAAAGGTCGTCAGCTTGCTGGCGACCGAAAGTTTTTTCAAGGGCGGACAAAGTCCGCCAAAGAATTTTACGTTGATAGACTACTGTTCCGCTATAAAATTATTTGACAGGTACGTAAACGACGAGATAATCGATATTGCCTGAGATGGAATAAACAAATGTTTCCACGGCATAAAACCGTGCGCCTGGCTCCATTTCGTTGCCAGTGAACAATACGTTATAGCGCGCTGTTTCTTTGCGATTACGTCTTCGTCGTTGATTCTGTCCTCGCCCTTCACTTCGATTAAATAATTGCAATCTGCCGTTTGAGCGACAAAATCCGGTTCATAACGTTTCCCGTTATAAAAGAGTTCAAATTCTGTTGGCGCTGGACGCAGCCATTTTTTAACGGGCGTATTGCTTTCAAGAATGCGAGCCAGAACGAGTTCAGGAGAACTGTCGAACTTCGCCTGAGCAAAGACGCCTTTTTCTATTCCGGTAAACAACACGGAATGAATATTGACGTCAAAATTGTCGTCAAATAAATTTACCTTTTGGGAATAGTTATATTTATACAACAGATTGCTTCTTTTAACGTCAAAAATTTCTTCTTCAATCAGACCGCGTTTTAGAGCGCTATGTTTCAACATCTGGTTATAGATTTTATCCGCAATGCCCTTCTTGTACATCAAAACGACGTTGCTCATACCGTCAAAACCAAACTGATTCTGAAAATGATCACAGACCTGTGAAATAAGCTTAATTATCAAGTCTGAATTTTCTTCGTAGATAATTTCCGGTTTTCTGCAGAGAATCTGAGCAATCGCCTTTTTCGGATTGTAGCCGCTAAAGTTGATTACGCTGCCGGAAATAATTTCCTTGTCGCCGGGGTCGGTTATACTTTGAATTAGAAGGTTGTTTTCTATAGGACTCTGAATAAATTCACTCAAATCCAAATCAAAATCGTGATAAATAAGTTCATCGACGCCTGTTGACGTAATTCTAAGCAACGGAATGGGAATGTAATTACTCTGAACCTGTTTATAAACGCGTTCACATTCATTCGGAAGCCAAGACAAAAGCGGATTTTTATTCTTTTTAAAGACTTCGCCCAAATCCGGTTCGTTTGACAGCGCTTTTTGAATTACTTCCATATCGGGTTTTTGCTGTTGAATTGCCTGTTCACGTAAATAATTGCGTACTTTTGAAACAAGCTCGTCAGTTTCCGGCGTTCTCTCAACTCCGGGAATTTCATAATTCTGATTATTCAGTTCGGGAAAATTCAATTGTGTAACGCACGCTTGTTCCTGAACAATTTCTTCCGCCTTGATAATGTTTCCCGCCTTGAACAGAGAATCGCCTCTTTGCGCTTCCGCCATAAGAGCTTCAAAGTTATTATGAGCCGTCAAAACGACGGAATCAACGTCTTTGTCGCCCGTTCGTTCGCCGTACGGAAGGCGAAGCCCGCGACCAACCATCTGTTCTTTAAGCACGTCTGACGCCGCAGCGCGAAGCGGAACGATTGTATACAGATTATTAACGTCCCAGCCCTCTTTGAGTTTGTTGACGTGAATAACTATTTCCACCGGATTGTCTGGACGTTCCACGTTGAGAAGCAGCTGTGTATTTTCTTCGCTTTCCGCACCTTTGAGTTTGGAATGAAGAATAATCGTTTTATCGCGATACGCCCCGGAACGGAATTCGTTTGATTTTACGTAACGTTCCACCCACGATGCGTGTTGAGTGTCTTTGCAGACAATCAGCATAAACGGCTTTACCAGCGGTCGATTATTATTTTGCGCGTACGTTTCCAGCTTGCTTTTAATGCGCTCGTGAGCTTTAATGCCATCGTCAATCATCAGTTTGTCAAGAGCTTCCTCGCCAAAATGAAAGAAATTGACGTCTGTTCGCGTCATGGCGTAAGGCGTTCGCACGTATCCATCAGCAATCGCTTTAGAAAGCGGGTATTCATAAACAACGTTTTTAAACAGCTCTGTTCTTGACCCTTTTGTTACTTTCGGCGTTGCCGTCAGTTCCAATCCCAAAATCGGTTCGAGATCGTTTAACGCCGCCGCGCCGCGCTCTGCCCGGTAATGGTGAGATTCATCCATAATTAAAACGAGGTCTTGAATATCAGTCAGCCGTTCATAGAACGACTTCCCAAGATACTCGTTAAGATGGCGCATATTGGAATCTTCTTTATTGAATTTGTCAATATTAAAGATAAAAATCGTAGCTTCTGTTTCAAATTGAGGAAGCGTTTTATAACGATAATCTTCCCCCGCGATAATTTTCGGCGGACTGGTAAAACAGCCCAATCCCTTGAAGACGTATTTCGGGTGAGTTGGATTGCTAAACTCTTTTCTTAGTTTATCATATATTGTCATATTGGGCGCGACAATAAAGAAGTTCTTTATTTCCTGCTGCGTATACAGCCAGGCGATAAACGCGCCCATGAGCCGGGTTTTGCCTACTCCGGTAGCCAGAGCGAACGTTAAAGAAACAAAATCCCGCTCAAAATTCGTACAGGTTGGGCATTTTTCGTGAACTCGTTCCAGAGCGGCTGAAAGGTCAATATTCTTTTGAGGATCGACCGCCTTAAAAAGTTCTTCCAAAACCTTGAGCGATTCGCTCTGCGGTTTGCGAAGGGACATTGCCCCGCTGAGATAATCTGTATCATACCAGGCGTATTCTTCCAGCATTGTCTTTACTCCTCGTCTTCGTCCTCGTAAACAGGAGGATGAATTATATTGAGATTATAATCCTTCTTGCCAAACTTGCAGCGTTTAAGAAGCATATCAGGAATCTTTTTAACGGTAATCTGCTTAAAAGCGCGTTCCGCTTGAGCGTCGAACGAACGAGCGGCAACAAAGAGATATTCTCCCTCGTTCATCATCGGAACGATGGTTGACAGAAAATCGACTGTTACATGACGCGTTGTTACAAACAGCCACGATTTTTCATTTGAAACAGACTGCTTCCAAAACACCTTGTCGTCGGGCTGGTATTTATACCCTTCGTGAAGAGCGACAGCCGCTGCAAGCATTTCAGCATTGTATTCCCGGTTAAAAATTGGCTGATCCATCAGGTCGTAATTTATTAAAGACGGAGCCAGTTCAAAAAAACGATACTCGCCGCCTCCCTGCCATTGGACGTCTTTGGAAATTCCGCCGTTGTCCTCGCCGGAAATAACTTTGTCGAGCCGAACCTTGCAATGTGAATAGGCGTGATCGCCCATTTCAATTCCAATCCAGCGGCGCCCCATCTTGTGCGCTACCGCCGCCGTTGTACCCGACCCAAGAAAACTGTCGAGAACGAGATCGCCGGGATTGCTGGCAAGAGTTAAAACGCGCTGAATGAGGCGTTCCGGCTTAGGCGTGGCGAAAAGCGATTCTGGCTTCAAATTCTTTTGTTCTGTTTTTGCTTCCTGATTGTCGCCAACTTCATCTCGAAAGAAAATCGTTTTTGAAACTATTCCTTGCTTTACTTCCGATAAAAAACGTTTAACTTGAGGACGTTGTTTACCGTCTTTTCCGAAATATATACGATTATCTTTTATCATTTCTTCAACTGTTTCTTTACTGTAACGATAACAACTGCCTTTTGGCGGGAAAAACTCCTCTCCTGTATTTGGATTTACAATTCCAAATACTCCTGATTCAGAAAAAGATTTAACAAGAACATCACCAGCTTTCCAATCACCTCTTGGGTCATTGTCAGGATTTTTATAGCGAGCGTTCATTTCCTCTGTTCGTGGTAGGAGATTAGGTCGCCAGATATCCTTATCTTTTGCGTATACCAAAATAAAATCGTGGCTGTCGCTAAGCCATTTAGCGTCATTTTGTGGAGAATACTTTTTTTCCCAAATAACAGTGCTTACAAAATTGTTTCGTCCAAAAATCTCATCGCACAAAACTTTTAAATAATGCCCTTCGTCATCGTCTATGCTTATCCAAATGCTTCCGTTGTCATTCAAAAGAATTCTCAAAAGTTCCAAACGCGGCTTGATTAAACCGAGCCAGGTTGAATGTTCCAGATTATCGTCGTAATGTTCAAACGCTGACCCGGTATTGTACGGAGGATCTATATAGATACACTTAACTTGTCCGGCGTATTGGCTTTCCAGAGCTTTAAGCGCCAGAAGGTTGTCGCCGTGAATGAGCATATTCTCGGTTTTTGACTTGGGCTTGCAATTCGACAGCTCGGCGTTTTCAATCAACAACCGCGGTTCGATTTGCATTGGTTCATCTTTCCCGTACCACGTCAATTCCAGTTTCTGAGGCATAGTATTCCTTATTAATTGGGGTTAATTGTTTATTCTATTCAATTAGAATTATACACGTAACAACCGCAAGATACAAGGGGGGTTAAGATAACAATTAAAATGCGGACTTCGTCCGCCTTGAAAAAACTTTCGGTCGCCAGCAAGCTGGGCGGCGTGGCGCCGCTCCCAATCCGCGCTACCGCGCGCCTGCCAATAAATGCTCCCGTTGGTCGCTTCGTTTCTTCTTTCAATAAAATATAAGGGGAAAAACTTTTTTGAAAAAAAGGTTCTTCCCCTCTAACTCCCCTTTCCAAAAAAATTTAGTAAGGGGAGAGTATAAAGTTAGAATGTCGTAAACCAATCGGTGAAAATCCGTCTAATCCGTAAAATCCGTGAACGGACTGACCCGCTCAGAACCTATGCGGCAAGGGTGGAACTATTCCTCTGGCGGTTCTTCTGTTTCCGGTTCGGGAACGTACTCTTCGCCGTTCTGTTCCGCTTCTCGAATCGCGTTGAGTTTCGTCTTAAGTTCTTCCAAAACGTCAGGATTGTTTTCCAGGAAATCCTTCGCCTTCTCGCGACCCTGTCCGATCGTGCCTTCATTATACTTGAAGAACGCGCCGGACTTTGTAACAATTTTCTTTTCGACAGCCAGGTCGAGAATGTCGCCGGTATAGCTGATTCCCTTGTCGTGCATCATGTCGAATTCCGTTGCCTGGAACGGCGGGGCAATCTTGTTTTTGACGACTTTCGCCTTGACACGCTGCCCGACGACCGTTTCGCCGTCTTTGAGCTGGGAAATGCGTCGAACTTCGATTCGGCACGTGCAGTAGAATTTCAAAGCGCGGCCGCCCGGCGTCGTCTCGGGAGATCCAAACATGACGCCAATCTTTTCTCGAATCTGGTTGATGAAAATGACAACCGCTTTGCTCTTTGCAATCGCGCCGGTCAGCTTTCGTAACGCCTGTGACATAAGCCGCGCCTGCAGACCGACAAACGAGTCGCCCATCTCGCCTTCGAGTTCCTTTTTCGGAACCAGAGCGGCGACGGAGTCAACGACGATAATATCCACCGCGTTGGACTTGACGAGCATCTCGGCAATCGTCATCGCCTCTTCGCCGGAGGACGGCTGAGAGACTAACAGGGTCGATAAATCAACGCCGATTTTTTTCGCCCAGGACGGGTCCAGAGCGTGTTCCGCGTCGATAAACGCTGCAATCCCGCCCGCCTTTTGCGCCTGCGCGACCGCGTGCAGCGTCAGCGTCGTTTTCCCGCTGGATTCCGGTCCGTAAATCTCGATGATTCGTCCGCGCGGCAAACCGTATCCGCCCAACGCCTGGTCGAGCGAATAGCAGCCGGTGGAAATGCCTTCAATCGGCTTGTGCTGTTCCAGACCAAGAGGCATAATCGCGCCTTCGCCGAACTCCTTTTCAATTTGAGACAATGTATCTTTCAGACCAGGGCGTGAGTTGATAAAAGACTCAATCGCCTTGTTTTGAGCGTCTTTGCTCGCTTTTTTGGCCATGATTACGCCTTTCTGTAAAATGGGTGAATGAAAAAAAAGCTGTTAGCCGTTAGCTGCTAGCTATTAGCTTGGAAGTTTGAAATTCTCAGTTTAAACGATTAAATTTGGAAGTTGGTAAACAAAGCTAATAGCTAAAAGCTAGCAGCTAGTAGCTTATTTTCCTTGCTTAAACGTAATGCCGCGCAATTTCTCTTCCGGATAAAGAAGATTCCATTGCTCAAGCAGTTCCGTTTTTCTAAAAGTCAGTTCCTGGATGATGGCGTTGGACCCGCTGACGAAAACCGTTAGACGTCCGTTGCGAATCCCACCGGGATTGGTAAACTGTACGATCTGCGGCGGAAAGAAGTTTTCGATAACCGCCTTCCACTGCTCGACCAGTTTGGAACGCGTCTCAGCCTTGCCCAGCCCCTTCAAAAAAGTGAGTTCGGCAATAATCTCGGAAATTTTCTTTCCCTTAATCGGCGCGCGTCCCTCGTCGTATAATCTCATTTATCGATACGCTGTTTGGTTGCAAAACCCTCTTTTAGATTGAACGCTATCGTCCCATGGAAAGCGGCATGACGGCGTATTCCAAAGTTTCCGTCGGACGGAACAGAACCGGGTTGTTGCCGCTAATAAGCTGCATCTTGCACGGGGCGGACGAGTCCAGAACGCGCATGAAGTCGATGATAAAGCTGGGGTCGATTTTCATCTCGAACAGCTTTTCTTCCGGGAAATTGACGTCCATCTTCACGTTGGAATCGCCGTATTCAGGAGAATGTCCGGAAAGCTCGAGAACGTTGTTCTGGAATTTGAAAACGATGCCGCGGTATTCCGGCGTTGCAACGATGCTCGCCTGTTTTACGACAGAGGTGAATTCAGACGGGGTAATTTCAACTTCGTACGCGATTTCCTTGTTGAAAACGCTCTGCCATTTCGGGAACGTCCCTTCCAGCAGCTGAGCGTAAAACGTAACAGCAGCGCTGGAGAAAATAACGCGGTTATTGTTAAACAGAACTTTGATTTCCCCTTCCGTATTGGCAAAGACGCGCTCCGCCAGCTGCATGGTCGCCTTGGGTACGATAGCAGAAATCGCCTTGGAGTTGTCCAGGTTTCCGACGATGGAAACCGGAACCGTCCCGTGCGACATGCGGCGGGTGTCGGTCGCAACGAGGCTGGCTGAGTTGTTTTCGATGGTAAACAGAACGCCGCCGAATACCGCCTGACTGGCTGTCGGGTCGCTGGCGAACGTCGTCTGAGCCATCGCCTTGACCAGCTCCGCTCCGTTAAAGACGAGGTAATCGCTATTGTTAAACGCGTCAACTGGCGGGAATTCCTCGGGGTCTTCCGTTGGGAAATTGAATTTGCTTCCGCCCGAAATCAGAATCAGGTTTGATCCGTTGGTTTCAATTCGAATCGTCTCAGCTTTCGATTCCGACAGAACGGATCTCACGCGCGCGGTCGGGAGTAGGGCGGCGCCCGGTTCTTCCACTTCGACGTCGGTCAGATTGACGCGCAATCGGATTTCGGAATCGCCCGCCTGAAGGACGGTTCCATCAGCGCTGGATTCAATCTTGATATTGGTCAGAATCGCCTTGGCGTTGTTCGGTTTAATAACAGAACTGGCAATAACAAACGAATTGAGCAAACTCTCGCGGGAGCAAACGATTTTCATGGTTTGTATGATTACGGTTAAATGAAAACATTATTAATAAAACATCAGTCCTCATTATAACGGTTTTGACGGAAATATCAATAAACTAGACCGGAAATTTTCAGAAAAGTTTAAGGATTTCTTTTTATATTGAATTTTGTAGTGTATACTGGTAAGGAATAAGATAGAGAAATAAAGGAAGATAGGCACTTTGTTCTGTAGCCCACGATTTTGGAGGTGGGAGGAGGATCTACAGGAACAAGAATGAAAGCGCGGTTAATCCACTCCCTTCCTCGTCCCCGGATAGGACGAGAAAGGGAGTGGGGGGGAAGCGACTTCAGAGGAGTAATAATAATCCCCAAAACATCCATTGGGGCTTCGATATTGAATCCATGCAAATAAGCTGTGTACACTATATGTTAAGTTTATTTGCATGGATTTCAAAGAAGCAATGCTCAGAGCAGAGTGTTTCTGATAGCTTTTGCTCTTCGTAAGAGGGAATTTACATTCACGCTGCAGCTTGATATATTAATTTAAAATTGTATATTAAGTAATAGTAATAGGCGTATTCAATTCTGTAAACAACAATAAAACGACATCTTGCAACTCTTTTTATAATAAATCTTTAAAAAAGAATTCTATTAAGTTATCCACATGGAAAAACGGTCAATAGTCAGTCAATTCATCGACTATAAAAAGTCGATAACTTTCGAATTTCACCACAAGAAATTTTCATTCAGAGTTATTCACAATTTTGAAGACAAGATATTGACAAGTTATCCACATAAACTTTTTGATTATGAACAGCCGATTCTTTTCAGATTTTTCGGACTTTTAGATTACTGACCCCTATTCCTTTTTTGAATCCGGGTATTATAATAAAAAGAGTTTCAAAAACAAGCTGGAGAGTATTGGGAAAGCGAATTATGGCTTGGCAAGGCATCCTCGGACACGATAAAATCGTCGAATTCTTCCGCCGAGCCGCTCAGCGCGGGCGGCTGTCGGGCAGCTATTTGTTTATCGGCCCGGACGGCATCGGGAAACGCCGGTTCGCTGTCGCCCTGGCGAAGTCGCTGCTGTGCCTGAACAATCCCGAAAGCGATCTCAATCCGTGCGGAGTCTGCGCCTCTTGCAAGGAAATCGATAATAACTCCCATCCAGACTTGGAAATTGTCCAGAAGCCGGCTGACAAGTCGCTCATTCCCTTGGAATTGCTCATCGGCGACGTCGAACATCGAAATTCGGAAGGGCTTTGCCATTTTCTGTCGGTCAAACCGCAGTTTGCCAAAAGAAAAATCGCGATTTTAGACGACGCGGACTTTCTCAACGCGGAAGGCGCCAACGCGATGCTCAAAACTCTGGAAGAGCCGCCGCCCAACGCCCTGTTCATTTTGTTGGGAACCAGCGCAGCCAAACAGCTGCCGACGATCCGTTCACGTTGCCGAATTGTCCGATTCGACCCGTTGTCGCAAGATGACTCCACTCAAATTCTCCAGGATTCCCAAATTGTAGATTCCCCGGTTCAAGCTCGACTGTTGGCGTCGATCGGTCAAGGGTCATTGGCGAATGCCGTCGCCTGGAAAGATCCTGAATTTTTGGAGTTCCGGCAAATTATTTTAAAAATCCTCGGAGAAGTCCCGTTCGCTCCTGTTGCGTTTTCCAAGCTGCTACAGGATTTTGCTTCCCAGGGAGATCGCAAAGACAACGCGAGCAAGAAACGTATGGTTATCCATCTTGCTCAGATTACCGTTATTCAATTTTTTATAACGCTGTCCCGAGCGATCTCGTGCGGGATTGAAGACGTTTTAGGGAATCCCCAGTACGACGATTACCTGGTAAGCATGGTAAAGTCGCGTTTAACCCGATGGAAATGGGATGCGGAAACAGCCAATCGCGGCGTTGAGATTACGCTGAAGCTGGAAGAAATGCTCCTTCGGAACGTTCATCCCATGCTTTTATGCGACGCCTGGGCAGATTCGTTGGCTGAACTGTTCAATACAGGCATAAAATCCTAGTGGGATTTTTCGTCCGCGATGATAACCATCCCAACCAATCCCCAAATGCCAAGGAAAATGGCAAGCGAAACGGCAATAGTAGAGTTAATCATAATATATCTCCTTTTAATGAAATTGATTTTCAATAATAATGTAGGTCGTAATTTTAAAAGCATTTGAAAAAAATCTAAAATTTTAAAAAATTACGATAAAATAAAATAGATAATTTAGAAAATTTATATTGATTATATCGTCTACAATTGAAAGATAGAGAAAAGTTGAAAAATTTCTATAAAAGTCGAGAAATAAAAGCCTCACTTGAAAAAATTATAGATTATAATATAATAATGTAGGAGATTAGATAACAACTTACCTTTACCTAAATTAATACGATCCATGTTTAAAACAATTATTCGCTCTTTCTTTGCATTGACAATTATTGTTTTTGCAACCAGCGGTTGGGTTTTTGCCCAACGTCCGACGTCTCAACCGGCGCCTAACCCCAATCAAGCACCAACCAGAAAACTTGCTCCGCATGTATTATACAAGGTTGACCCGTTCCTCGAAGCGGCGAAATCCTTCGATCGTCATGACGTTGCAGAGCTTTTGGCGGTTAATCCTGATTTCGAATTTGCCAAAGACGTCTCGTTTCATCGGGATATTTGGTATCTGGAGTTCGAATTCAAACCTGTTCGAGTCATCGAAGTCGACATTCCGCAGCCAGACGGAAATATGAAGAAGAAAAAGGTCTGGTATTTGATTTATAAGGTTCGCAACCCGGGTAAGGCGTTCCATATTGACAAAGACGAAAAACTGTCGACCACGCCTTCTGAGGTTAGCAGTGAAACCAGTCCTTATCGTCCGAAGGTAACTTATCAGACTGACGAAGCCTTTAAGGTAGTAAAATCTGATTTGCCGATTAACTTCGCTCCATATTTTACTTTGGAATGCGTTGTTAAAGTAAAGGACGTAAATTCAAAGACTTATAAAGAAGTTGTTAAAAAGTATCGAGAACGCTTTGTTCCTTTGGCTGTCGATCGTATTCGTGGTCGCGAAGATCCAAATCAAAAGTTTATGACTTCGATCGAAATGTGCCGAACGATTAAACCAGGAGAAGAATACTGGGGCGTTGCGACCTGGGTAGACGTTGACAACACGACCAGCAAATTCAGCATTTGCGTCAGCGGGTTAACCAACGCGTATCGCTGGAAGGATGAAGAGGTTACAGCTTCAGGAGCTGAGGCGTCTAAAGAAATCTGGAAAAATCGCAAGTTTGAGCATAAAGTTCTCAAGCTGAATTTCTGGCGTCCAGCCGACGAATTTAATGAAAGCGATAACGACATTATTTACGGTCAGCAGGGAGAATTGGATTATTTGTGGGTTTTTCGCCCTCTGGGTACTTGACGCCTTGTTAAATTTGGCTATAATATAGCCTCAATAAGGATATAAATTCCATAAAAAGCTGTAAAAAGTTTTGAGGAAATACTAACAAAGACGTTCAACTCACAAAGTGAACAGGAAGGAATAACGTATTATGGCACATAAAAAAGGTCAAGGATCGAGCCGAAACGGTCGCGATTCACAGGCGCAGCGCCGCGGCGTCAAACGATTTGGCGGCGAAGAAGTTACTGCTGGCAGCATTCTTGTTCGTCAGTGCGGTTCGGTTTTTAAAGCTGGAGCAAATGTTGGAGTCGGAAAAGATTGGACGCTGTTCGCTTTGACGGATGGTTTTGTTCGTTTTGACAAAAATTCCACTCGAGTTAACATTGTAGCTACACGCGAAGAGGCAATTGCCTGATCAAACGGAACTACGCAATAAATCATTAAGCAGGACGTTAAACTTAAACGTCCTGTTTTTTTTGACTCTTAAACAGTTTTTGATTTAACGCCTCAAACATCCTGGTAACATGTCAGACTACTTACAGCTGGAAAACAAGCGATTCATTCTTTTTGGCGTAGCTAATAAAAAGAGCGTTGCATATAACATTGCCTCTCAGTTGGTAGAAAACGGCGCGCTGTGCGATTTTGTTGTATTAAACGACGAGATAGCTCAAAAGGTCAAAAAACTCTTTCCGGAGCGACCGGTTTATATTTGCGACGTTCGCAACCAGGATTCTTTGGTTCAGCTTCGGAAGGATTTGGAATCCGCCGACGTCAAATACGATGGTCTGGTTCATTCGATTGCTTTTGCCGACTACTCGGACGGCATGAAGCCCTTTCATCAGACGCCCAAAAAAGCGTTTTTAGAGGCGGTTGACGTTTCCTGTTATTCGTTAATCAATATTAGTAACGAGTTGAAAGACAGACTCAATCCGGAAGCGTCTGTTGTAACAATTTCTATTTCGACGACGCGCATGGCGAGCGAGAATTATGGCTACATGGCGCCAATCAAAGCTGCTTTGGACAGCTCCCTGGCGTTTTTAACCAAATCGTTCAGCCAGTTTAGTCACATACGTTTCAACGCCGTTGCGCCTGGACTGCTTAAAACGTCTGCCTCAGCGGGAATTCCCGGATACGTTGATTCGTACATGTACGCAGAGCGCGTCATTCCCCGCGGCAAAGCAGTTGCAACAGAAGAAGCCGCAGCAACGGCTGTGTTTTTGCTCTCGCCTCGTTCCAGCGGAATTGTCGCTCAAAAGATAATTGTCGACGCCGGCATGGAAATCAATTATTTTGACAAGAAGCTGGTTTCTGGTGAATGAACGTTCTTTTAGTCTGCGAATTCGGCAACCTCAACGGCGCGGAACGATCGCTGCTGTCAACAATCGACCAGCTCAATGGCGCGGTGAATTACAGCGCCGTCGTTCCAACGTCGGGAGAACTTACAGAAGAATTCTACCGACGTCACATTCCGGTTTATACTCTGGATTGGAAATCCGGCGAGTCCAATCGCTCAATTGACGATCTGCGAAAAGATTTTTCTGAGATATTGCAAAATTACAGACGCCGTACAGAATCTGATTTTCTGGTTCACGCCAACAGTCTGTCTTCGTCTCGGATGACAGGTCCTGTTTGCTGTCAGGAGCAAATTCCCAGCCTGGGGCATATTCGCGACATTATAAAACTGAGCCGTCAAACAATAGCAGATTTGAATTGTCACAAGAATCTGGCATGCGTTTCTTCTGCAACAAAAGAATACCATGTATATCAAGGATTAGACGAAAAAAAAGCGGTTGTCTTATACAACGGCGTTGACTTATCATTTTTTTATCCTCCAGAAGACAAAAAGACCAACGTTCCTCTTAAAATTGGAACCGCCGGACAGATTTCGCTGCGAAAAGGAATGGACGTCTTTTTACATGCGGCTGAATTATTAGAACAACGAGGAATTCAGTTACAATATGAGATCGCTGGCAGTCGGCAGTCGAGCAAACAGGAAACCGTAGAACTTGAAAACAAGCTTATTCAATCAACAGCGGCGTTTCCCGAGGGGCGTTTTTCTCTTAAAGGACAATTTCCAGATTTGGCTGACTGGCTGCGGAGTCTTGATATTTACGTCCATACAGCCCGACAAGAACCGTTAGGCAGAGTTCTCCTCGAAGCGGCGGCGACAGGTTTGCCCATAGTTGCAACAGACGTTGGCGGAACAAGAGAGATTTTCCGTAACTTTGATACAAACGATTCTGCTGCTTTGCTTATTCCTCCAGACGACGCCCAATTCGCCGCGACAGCTATAGAAAAGCTGTTTTTTGATATTGAGTCAAGAAATAAACTCGGCAATCAGGCAAGAGAAACAGCTGTTACACGTTTTTCCGTTCAGGTGGCATCAGATAACCTGTTGAATCTGTATAAGCGCGTTATTCAACGTTAACGGTAATATTAGCGCTTTGACGAACGTCTGCCAAACCGGATTCTTTTGCTGAAATTGCCGCGGTCAGTTCTGTTACGCCGTTCTTTTGAGGTAAAAGACGAATATTATAGTTAAGCGACTGCCCCGGTTCTAACGTTGCAGCGGGTTTGAATGTAACAACGCCGCCCAAAGCGTTATAGTCGTATTGCGTAGCTCCCGTAGTTCCCAATTTTATGAGTTTAAAAGAATCTACCGGGAAATATAACGACAATTCAACGTCATTCATTGGCGCAGACGTATTATTCTTCAAACTGATTTGACACGTAAACGTTTGATTTGTTACAACACTCGCCCTTCTGATTGAAATATCAACGCCAATTTTATCGTTTGAGCTGGTTGGCGAATCAATACCCGGATCTGGAACGTCCAGATCTAAATTTGGAGTGAGGTCGTCTAATGCTCCCGGTTCCGGTTCTTCAAGAGGCGGAGCGTCCAAAGGGGAATCGTCTAAAGAAGGAATATTTGGATCAGGGGTCAGATTTTCATCTGGTTCTGGCATGCTGACTTCAGGAATGGGATCAGGCGAATCAGGAAGATTGTCGCTATTTAACGGATTGATTTCTGGTTCAGGAATAGCGCCCCCGTCTATTATGGTTATTTGACAATCTTTTTTTACAATTTCGTTTTGATTTTGTTGAACGGCAAAACTGCAAATAGTGGGCAGTGAGCTTTTACATTTTACAAGCAAATTGAACCGTTTTCCATTTTTCGCAGGAATCGAATCTGTAAGATCCCAATACGGTTTTTTCGGGTCAAGTATAACAAGCCCTTGAGAACTTCCAATAATTTCAACATTGCTGTCCAGGAAACAGGATAAACGAACGTTGCTTAGCGCTTGATCAGAAAGGTTTCCTATTTCCAGCGTAATTTGTATTTCTTCTCCGGGTTTTGCTTGATCAGGAGCGTTAATATTCAGGTTAATTTGGTCCTTACGGATAGTATTTGAAATATTATTTTCTGGAGTTGTACTTTCAGAATCGATAATGGAAACTGGCCCAGATTCCAGGTTATTTTCAGGCGTTGTTGGATATATGCTGTTATCATCAGGCGTTTGACACGCTTCTCCATCAACAGTAATAAACACCTGTCGATTAAATCGCTGCTCGTTTTGAGCGATCAATTCCAGATTAATCCTTTGACGACCAGGCGCAATGGCTTTAAAGGTTAAGTTGAATTCATGAGTCTTTCCAGGTTCAATGGAAGCGATTGGCCTCAGGTTAATGGGACAGGCTCCAAAAGGACTGCATAGCCCGGAAGAAAATGAAACTAACGGTATCAGGTTTGTTACAGTTTCAGAGCCATTGTTTTTTATATAAATTTGTAACGCAATATCGTTTCCTGTACGAGCCGTGTCCTGGTTAACTATTTGAATGTCAAGATCTGCGTTTGCTGCAGGATTCTGATTGAATAGCGGATTTGGAGCAGAAGTAGGGGCAGGCGATTGTGGGAGCGGATATCCTCCTGAGGTTACTACCCGAGATCGTAAGACGTCTTCAGCCTGTACGGAACCGAATTGAGCTGTAGAAACCAGATTAAAATCGCCTTCGCGTTGAGGGCGATAAATGACGTCGAAAGTTTGAGTTTGTCCAGAATTGAGACCGGGTATTGTCCATTGAATTTTTTGTGATCTTGATCCATCCGGATTGGTAACCAAGGCGTCCAAAACGCGCCCGACAGGAACGCTTCGCCGATACTCAAAAGATTCCGGTACCGTATCTGTAACGACAATTTCATTCATATTTTCAGAATTGACGTTGCGAACAGTAATCCTGTATGCAACTTCCATTCCTCCGGAAACAATGGCTGGACCGTTTCGCGAAATAAGCAATCCGGTTTCTCTCCAATCAACAGTTGTTTCGCCCTGAGCCAAACGAATCGGAACAGTAAATCTGCCGTCTGAATTGTCTCGAATAATCGTTGTACGAATCCTTGTTTGTCCGGCGGACGCCGATTTTTTTACCAGCTGCGCTTCTGCGATGCCGTTGTTGCCAACAGGGACGATAATCCGTGAAATATTATCAGAATTGGAATTGTCAGAAACCGTCTTAAAACCAACGTCTTCGCCGCCGGCGATAATTTCATAAACCGCGATGCAGCCAATTGCCGCCGAACCATTTGCTCTGAACACTGAGGATTGCAACTGGAGCTCTTGAGAATAATTCTGCGCTATTTTTGCAGGCGGAAGCGTAGGCCAGGCGTCAATCCAGTGAATGTTTGCTGCGCGAAGCCGATTTTGCCAATCGTTGGAATCCAAAGCGACGGCTGTCAGTTTGGTCGTTCCTTCACATTTCGAGGAGATTGCTGTCCAGGTTTGACCCTCGTGAATAACCACGTCGTCCAGAGGCGTTGGCGTGCCTTTTGTCAACCGCAGCGGTTTTCTGGATGTGCTGGTAAATGCGTGACGAGGCGACTCTATTCTGGGCGGATCCCATTCTCCGACAAAAATGTCGCACCAGTCTCGACGATCGACGTCGATAAACCCTCCTGGCGAGGAGCAGTCAATCGTCCATTCGACCTGTTTGTTTTTTCGATAGTTTCCTGCTCGATCTTTAACCCCGGCGACCATTACAACGTATGTTCCAACACGAGCGACGGGATCTGTCGGACCTAAAATCAGTTCTGTTATATCGCGCGAGGAGGATATCAACGGCGTGGAATTTTTGGGAATCGTTGAATTGGGATCTCTGCTGGAACCGAGCCAGGTTGTCGTGGTTCTTTGCGGCGCTGGACACGTTTGACAATTTCCGTTAGAGTACGTGGGAGCAGGGCGCGTCGGCGTCGAAGCGTCGCGGAACATATATTCTCCTGTCGGGTCGATTGGCGTTATTGTATTACAGCCAACAGTCAGCCCCAGAATGCCTATCAAAGACAGTAAATACGCAAATATTGCCATTCCTCGAAGATTCTCTTTGAAGAAAGCGCAGTTTCGACAGGTGCGGTTGTTTATAAATCTCATTTAATATAATAGAAAACTGGGGGCAGTTTAGCAATTTTTACAGGAAATTGCAACATCAATTTTAAAGAATTTTTGTCAAAGTTTAAGAAACCCCTCTTGTATCAAGACAGAATTTTTATTATAATTGTTGATGAAGTGATAGAAGAGGAAACAGAGACGCTCTTTTGGGCGTCTCTGAAATTGTATTGCCTTACCTTGTAAAGTATAATATGTCCGAATCGACTTTCAGTATTGAATATAAAGGTACAAAAGAAGACGCTTTCAACCAGATGAGAGATCTGGAGAAAAAAGCGCGTCAAGCATACCCTCAGTATGACGATTGCTGGGAAATTACCTGGCAAGACAACGGCGGTTTAATTGACGCCCGGTATATGGGAATGGATATAACCGGTGAATTTGATATTGTCGAACGCGATGCAACAGGCGGAGACGTTAACGTCTCTTTAAAACTTCCTGTGTTGCTGGGCATGATGAAAGGCAAGATCGAATCGCAGCTCAAAGCTGAAATTAAAAGATTGCGCGGTTAAATTTCCATACAGACAGTTATAATAACCTGAAGCAGACAAAAGATTTTCGTGGATGTAAATCCTGGTTAAAATCCCTGCTTTTTAAATAAAACATCTTGTTGCCTTTAGCGCAACATTTGTGGTGGAAATGTTTTCCACAGAATCGGTATTTTATTTAATCCAAATTTTTAGGAGAGTAAAACATGGCTGCTAAAGTTGATGATTCCAAGTGCGTTGGTTGTGGTTCTTGTGTTGATACGTGTCCGGTTGGAGCGATTAAGCTCGAAGGCGACGTTGCTGTAGTTGACGCAGATACCTGCGCTGGCTGCGGCGCTTGCGTTGACGCTTGCCCGTCTGAAGCAATTTCCCTGGAAGACTAACGTGACAGCTTCTTTATTAGAAGCGTCATGTAATATTTCACAACGGATTTATTCAGTAACGAAACAGCGGTTAGCTGTTAGCGGCAGGGGAAATATATCCCTTCCGGCTAACCGCTAACCTTTTTTTATAATTCATTCTTATGAAACGTACAATTATCGATCAGATAGTTTATTATACCGCTCGCCGGACGGCTTTGATCTTTTTTTACGTTTTTTTTCGCGGCAAGTTTTATAATTGGCGGAAAATTCCTTCAACAGGCCGTGTGATAATCGTATCCAACCATCAAAGTTATCTGGATCCTCCGCTCGTTGGCGGCGGACCAAGAAGACAAGTGGGATTCATGGCAAAAGAATCGCTCTTTCATGGCTTTTTAGGCTGGTTTTTCAGAGCGTTAAACGCTTTTCCTGTTGACAGAGAAAAACCCGTTGGAGGAATTAAAGAAGCTCTCAAACGTCTGAAAAACGACGAATGCGTGGCTCTTTTTCCAGAAGGATCCCGTACATTTGACGGCGAATTGCAGGAATTCATGCCAGGATTGATTTTGTTGGCGCAAAAGACAAAGTCGCCAATAGTTCCTGCCGCCATCGAGGGCGCGTTTGACGCAATGCCGCGTCAGGAGCACGGTAAAATGCACCTGTTCCGAAAGATAGCAGTTCTTTACAGCGATCCAATTCCGGTAGAGACGGTTGTGTCGCTCAGTCCGGACGAACTTATGACGCTGGTGCATCAACGGATTGTTGAGAATCTGAACGAACTTCGAAAGCTTCCGGCATTCAAAAACACAAAAAAACAGATTGAAGAATAGTCCCAGGACTTAACAACCCTGTTTTTTATAACAAACCATATTATCAGCGCCGCCATGAAACCGTTATCCATTTTACCGCTTGTTTTGGCTTTACTTCTGCCGATTTCAGTTCAGGGAAAGACTCCGGCTCCAAAACGTCACAATGTTATTCTGGTCGTTGTTAACGATATTGGTCCGGGGGACTTGGGTTGTTACGGCAACCGCATGGCGGTAACGCCCAATATCGACAGGTTGTTTCATGAATCGCAGCGGGCGGAGAATTATCATTCTTATCCGATCAGCGCGCCGACGTGGGCGTCGGCTTTGACGGGGCGCATCGCGGAAAAAACTGGCGTCAGACGCAACTACGGCGGTTTGCAATATCCGCGCAAAGACGATCTTCTGGTTTCAGAAATGCTTCTTAAAGCGGGGTTCAAAACGGGATTTTTTGGACGTTGGCCCTTTGGCGACTGCTATCCGTATCGCGCTCAGGACAGAGGTTTTGCCGCAACGTTAACCACCGGCGCCGGCGGAATCGGTCAGCCGGGCGACATCTGGGGCAACTCGTCTGTCAATCCGACTCTCCGATTTAATGGAAAGGTTGTTCGGCTGAAAGGCAATATGGTTGACATTATTTTCGATACGGCGATTAAATATATCGAAAAGAATCGAAACGAACCGTTTTTTGTCGTCATTGCTCCCAATGAAGCCGGCGTTCCTTACCAGCCAGACCCGCGAATTTTGGATGCTTTTGTAAAACGAGGCGCGCCGCCGCGACAGGCGGCTTTTTACTCTCAATTGGCGATGATTGATCTGGCGATGGGGCGGTTTATGAAATATCTGGACAGCGCCGATTTAGTTGATAACACCGCATTGATCTTTACGTCAACCAGTGGCGGCATTGGCGGAAATATTGCGGGTAAGTTTGTTGGTCGAACGGGAGATTTAACCGAGGGCGGTCACAGAACGATTTTCTGGATGAGGCTTCCGAATCTGTTCAAGGAAGACATCGGGTTTGACAGCAGAATCTGTTACTGCGCTGACATCGCACCTACAATTTTGGAACTGGCAAACGTTGAACCGTACGACGAACAGCGTCTGGACGGCATGAGTCTGGTTTCCGGATTCACGACAGGCGGCGAGTCAATGCCTCATCGAAAAATCGTCGTCAACGCTCATCGCGGAGAATTTCCGGAAGAAAAATTGGGGTCTGTTACCATGCACGACCAATGGCGTCTTGTTGACGGCGTTCGACTGTATAATCTGGAAGACGATCCGCTGCAGGAACATCCGCGAGAAATTGACAAGGCGGGAGTCAAAAACGTTTTGGCGCTGATTTATAAACAGTGGTATAACGACGTTGAACCGTTCTATAATCCAGAAATGGATTGTACGATTCCTCTGGCTCAGCCGGATAAAACCCCTGTCGAATTGACCTGTTACGATTGGCGAGGGTCTAATGAACCGCCGTTAACGCAGCGCGACATCGCTTTAGGAAAAAAGGGGAACGGCTATTGGCTGGTTGAAGTACCTCAAGCCGGGATGTATGAATTCCGGTTGGCTAAACGTCCATTTAACGTCAAACAAGCGCCGCTGCCAGCAGGGTTGGCAAGAGTTCAAATTGGAACGGAAGAAGGTAACGCCCGCCTGTCCGGACAAGAGACGTATGGGTCAATTACGCTCAATCTGAAAAAAGGCAAATGCAAACTTCAAACCTGGATTCTGGACGGCGCGTCGCGATCGTCAACAGGAGCGTATTACGTTGAAGTTATAAAGAAATAAGACGGGATTACCGTCGTTTTACGGTGTTACAATGTAACAAAAACGGCGATAATCCATAAATGTCATTTAATCTTATCCAATTCCAGCGCGTATCGAATTATTTTTGTTGCCAGCTCTTTTTTTGAACCGGACAGCTGGGCAACGACGCCGGTATCTGAAATAAGGGAAATTTTGTTTTCCAGAGAATTTATAGCCGACGGCGCGTTGAGACAGATCAAATCGCAGTTTTTGCGTCTGAGTTTTTCCTGGGCGTTTGTTACGCCATTGTCCGTTTCCAGGGCAAATCCGATAATTGTTTGATCTGTGGTTTTTATTGTGCCCAATGCGGCAAGAATATCTGCAGTTGGCTGGAATTCCAGCTTAAGCGTTTCCCCGGTTTTGGACAGTTTGGAAGAAGAATAGTGAACGGGTTTATAGTCGCACGGGGCGGCTGCGCCGATTACGCAATCGCAAAGGGGAAATTCTTTAATGCAGGCGTCAAGCATTTGCTGAGTTGTTTCGACTTCAATTACTCGCGCCTGTTCAGGATAGGAAATCTTAACCGGACCGGTAACGATTGTAACCTCGCATCCAAATTCAATAGCGGCAGCTGCTAACGCAGCGCCCATTCGCCCGCTGGAGGCGTTTGTGAGGAATCGAACCGGATCAAGATATTCCCGAGTGGGACCGGAAGTAATCAGGATTTTATACATGACAAAACGTCCTGGATTTTTTGAAGAATCTGTTCCGGCTCTGCCATTCTGCCAACGCCGGAATCTCCGCAGCTAAGTCGACCTGTTTCAGGTCCAACAAAAAGAAAGCCGTCTTTAACAAGCGTTTTGACGTTGCGCTTCACAGCCGGTTTGCTCCACATGGCTTCGTTCATTGCAGGAGCAAGAATAATCGGGCCTGTAAAAGCCAGGACGGTCGTCGAAAGCAGATCGTCTGCAATTCCGTTTGCGGCTTTGCCCAGAAAGTTGGCGGTGGCTGGCGCAACGCACATCAGATTGCATTGTCGAGCAAGGTCTATATGCGGGTGCGCCGAGCTGTCGCCTGAAAACATGTCTGTATAAACGGGATTTTTCGACAACGCCTGAAAAGTTCGCGGGGCGACCAGCTCAGCGGCGTTTTTTGTCATAATAACGCGTACGTCCATATCAACGCGCGTTAGCAGACTGGTTAACGCCGCCGCTTTAAAGGCGGCAATGCCGCCAGTTACGCCCAGCAGAATTACAGGTTTTTTTTTCATTGAAGTCGATTAGTGGAAATCGTCAATTCCCATGTCCGACAGGATGTCTTCACCGTGAACGTCGTCTGCAGTTTTGATTTCGTTGTTGGTGTCAAGATAGATTTTATCCTGCATGATTTCTGCAATGATAATCGCCATCTTGTCGTCAGTATCCAGGTCGACCAGAGGACGCCCGCCGCGATTAAGAGCGGTCATGCGCTTTTGGATCAGCGTGGACAATTTGAATCGTCCGCCAACTTTCTGAACAATAGCTTCTTCTCGAAGTTCGTTATACATGTTCTAAATCTCCTTTTCTACAATATGACAAATGGCGTCAGCCGCTTTGGCGACGACGTCGTTGACGACAATATAATCGTATTTGTCGGCAGTTGCCATTTCCGCTTCGGCTCGTTTGAGTCGAATGGCAATGTCGGCTTCTGTTTCGGTTTTTCTTCCGCGAAGACGTTCTTCCAGGGCTTTCATTGAGCCAGGGGAAATAAAAACGGAAACGACCTCTTTCCCGTATCGCTGTTTAATCAGTTCGCAGCCGCGAACGTCAATTTCCAACAGCGTCCATTCGCCCCGGCTTAAATACGGTTCAACCTCTTCAACCGGCGTTCCGTACCAGACGCCCGTTCCAAAAACTTCAACGGATTCCAGAAAGCCGTTTTCGGACTGCTTGGCGGCAAACTGTTCCGGAGTAATAAAATGATAATTTACGCCGTCGACTTCGCCTGGGCGGGGAGAGCGCGTTGTTGCAGAAACCGAACAATGAAACGGCGTTTTGACGCGGGACAAAAATTCTCTCACGACGGTGGTTTTTCCTGCCCCGGACGGCCCTGAAATGATTAATATTTTGCCGCGTTTCATTCTTACGGTTCTCCTTTAAATAAAGTTCGCAATTATTCTACATTTTGAACCATTTCGCGTATTTTTTCGATAACCGCTTTGATATCGATAACTCGACGGGCGATTTCCAAATCGTTTGCTTTGGAACCAATGGTGTTGGTTTCGCGGTTCATTTCCTGGGTGAGGAAATCCAGTTTTCGCCCTTCTGCGTTATTGGACTCTAACAGGGCGTCAAATTGGTCCAGATGACAGCTCAACCGGACAATTTCTTCTGAAATATCGCATTTGTCGGTAAAAATCGCCACCTCGCGAACAATGTCTTTCGAGTCCAGTTCAACGCCTTGTTCTGACAAAATGGCGTTGATTCGTTCCGTCAGTTTTGAGGCGTAATTCTTGGGAACGTTTGGCGCGAGGGCGCGGATCTGTTCCAAATAGGCGCGAATTTCCGCGATGTTTGCGGACAAATCGCGTTTCATCGCCTCGCCTTCGCGTAAACGCATAGCAGAAAGGTTTTCCGCCGCTTCGCTAATTGCGGATTCTATTATAATCCAGTCGCTATCCAAATTGGACTCTTTACCTGAATTTGCGTTTTCAATAACGCCCGGCAGGGTTAGAAGCGCCTCCGGCTGAATGGCGTTAACCCCAGCCTTTTTTGCCCAGGCGGATAAAGCCGTCCAGTAGGCGTCCATAGCAGAGGCGTTAAACGAAATGTTGTCTGAAGAAAACTCTTTGGCAACGTTTACGTTTATCTGAACAGTACCGCGCTTAATGCTTTGACGCAAAAGGGAATCAATCTGACTTTCCAGAAGACTGTAGCCATCTGAAATGTGTAGAGATAGTTTAAAAAAACGGTTATTTACCGTTTTAATTTCAACATGAACTCTAATTCCGTCCTGATTTTTTTGGGACTCGCCGAATCCCGTCATGCTCAATAACATTATATATTCACGATAACTGGGGGAGGATTTACCCCAAACAGAATACAACAATTAACTGTTTTCCACTGAGCGCAGACTCAATGAAAAACAGTTAAGATTTATTTCAAAGATTAACCAGACTGTCCAACTTAATTTTCCGGAGCCGGTTCGGCAGCGGGTTCAGCCGGGGTTTCCGGAGCAGGTTCAGCAGCGGGCTCAGCCGGGGTTTCCGGAGCAGGTTCAGTAGCGGGTTCAGCCGGAGTTTCCGGAGCGGCTTCAGGAGCAGCGGGTTCAGCCGGGGTTTCCGGAGCAGGTTCAGCAGCGGGTTCAGCTGGGGTTTCCGGAGCGGCTTCAGGAGCAGCTGGTTCAGCCGGAGTTTCCGGGGCGGCTTCAGGAGCAGCGGGTTCAGCCGGAGTTTCCGGAGCGGGCTCAGCAGCGGGTTCAGCCGGGGTTTCTGGAGCGGCTTCAGGAGCAGCGGGTTCAGCCGGAGTTTCTGGAGCGGCTTCAGGAGCAGCGGGTTCAGCCGGAGTTTCCGGAGCTATTTCAGGAGCGACAGGCTCAGCAGGAGTTTCTGGCGCGACTGGGTTTTCCGAAGCCGGCGTAGCAGCTTCTGAATCTGTTGTGGTTGCAGCAGCCGGTTCGCTTTTTGTAAAACGAGATTTTTTGCCGCTCAAAGCGTCGTTTGCAAGCCAAACTGTGAAGAAGCACAAAAGAATCCACACAGAAGCTACGTAGATGGTGATTCTGGTGAACGCATCTCCGGCTTTTGTTCCGAAAGCGCTCTGTCCGCCTGCGCCGCCAAAAGCGCCAGCCAAACCGCCGCCTTTACCTCGCTGAATCAAAATCAGCAGAATCAAAAAAACGGCAAGTAACAACAGGATGATGCACAAAACGTTTAATAAAATTTGAACCATGAAAATCCTCAGTCAGGAAAAAGTAGGTGTAGGAAACAATCGTCAAAAATGACGACTATATTGAAACCCGATAAACAGCGAACAAAAACGCCCGCCGTTTATCGAAGTCAATTATTAATTTAACGGCAGTTGGTGATAATGCCCATGAAAGCGTCAACTTTCAAAGACGCGCCGCCAACCAAAGCTCCGTCGATATCTTCTTTGCCAATAAGCCCTTGAGCATTGCTGGCCTTGACGCTTCCGCCGTACTGAATGCGGGTGTTTTGGGCGACTTCAGCGCCGAAACGGTTGGTAAGCCAATCGCGAACGAAGGCGTGAACTTCTTCCGCCTGTTCCGGGGTGGCGACTTCGCCGGTTCCGATTGCCCAAACCGGTTCGTAAGCCAGAGTTACGTTAGCCATGTCTTCCGCGGTAAGGTCAGCCAAAGAGCCTTCCAGCTGATCTTTGACAACGTCCATCGTCTTGCCGGCTTTGCGGGTTTCGAGCAGTTCGCCAATGCAGAGAATCGGTTTCAGACCGCCAGCGAGGGCTTTTTTAACTTTCTTGTTGATCAGTTCGTTGCTTTCGCCAATGATGTTGCGGCGTTCGCTGTGTCCCAAAATGACGTAGGTCGCTCCGATGTCTTTGAGCATCGCAACGCTGATTTCTCCGGTGAACGCGCCGTTATCTTCAAAGTAGCAGTTTTCCGCTCCAACGGCAACGTTGGTTCCCTTGCATACCTGGCAAACAGCGTCCAGATAAACAAACGGCGGGCAAATGGCAACGTCAACATCGGCGATGTCTTTGCAGGCTTCAACAAGCCCTTGAGCCAAAGCAACTGCTCCAGCCTTGTCCATATTCATTTTCCAGTTTCCAGCGATAAAAGGACGACGCATTTTTTCTCTCCAAATAAAAATGGTTTTTAACAATAAAACCTGTCTATATCATGGCATAACAATATGCCATATTTCATAATCCAACATTCTGATTTTAACATATTTTTAAATATATGAAAGAGGGGGATAGGGGGCTATTCAAAATTTTTTGAAGCGCTACAATGTATTTGAATGTTTTTTATATGAGAACCCCTGTACGCAGAGGAAAAGTTGTTAAAATCAAACTATAAACAGACGCGGTTTATAGATTGATATTATACAGCTACGCACTAACCATTAGAGATATCCATGTATAAACAGAGAATCGTTATAACGGGTATGGGACAAATTAGTCCTTTAGGTCTTACAAAGGAACAGCTTTGGGAAAATCTTTCATCCGGCAAAAGCGGAGTTGAAGCTCTTACGCAGCTGCCGCCGGATTCTCCCGTTTCTTTTGGAGGCGAAGCGCGAGAGTTTGTCAGCGACATTGACAATTATGGCGTTCTTTCCAAAGACGTTAAAAAGAACATTCGCAAAGGTCAAAAAGTTATGAGTCGTGAAACCCGTTTGGGTTTGGCGGCTGCTCAGCGCGCTTTGCATGACGCCGGTTTTGAAGGTCCGGCAACGGACGACGGCTCTGTTCCGGTTGACGGTTCGCATTACTCCCCGGATCGCAGCGGCATTTATTTCGGCAGCGATTATCAAATTACCATGCCGTATGATTTCGAGCTGGCGGTTTCCAAATGTCTGACTGAAAACCGCGAATTCGACTTCGAACAGTGGCCCGAAAAAGGTTTGCCGGCGATGAATCCGCTTTGGCTGCTTATCTTCCTGCCGAACATGCCGGCGTGTCACGTTACTATGTACAACGACATGCGCGGAGCCAGCAACTCTATTACTCAGCGAGAAGCGTCCGGCAACATGTGCCTTGAACATGCGTCCCATTTCCTCGACAATGGCGATTACGACATGATGCTTTGCGGCGCGACAGGAACGCGGCTTAATCCCATGAAAGCTCTTCAGGCGTTCAAAAACGAAAAGCTCGCGGATGCCAGCTACGCTTCCCAACCGGATCAGGCAAGCCGTCCGTTTGAAAAGAATCGCTCTGGACAGGTTCTTGCTGAAGGCGCAGGCTGCGTGGTTTTGGAAACGTTGGCTGGGGCGCAAAAGCGCGGCGCAACGGTTCAGGCGGAACTTCTGGCGGGCGCGTCGACAATCGCTTCCAACGGTCAGCTCAAAGGAAAGCCCGCTCCGGCGGACGTGATTCGCAGAGCGGTCAAAAACGTTTTGGAGGTTGTTATTCCGCGAGCTGGTCTGACGCCCAAGGATATTGATTTTGTTGTTGCTCACGGCTTGTCCGATCCGGAAGTTGACAAAGGCGAAGCGCAGGGAATTGCAGACGTCTTTGGTCCTAACGGCGTTAATGTCGTCGCGCCCAAGGCGAATTTCGGCAACCTCGGCGCTGGAGCTGGCATTGTCGAGCTCATTGCTGGAATCGAAGCCCTGCAGCACGGAACGCTGTTCCCCAACCCCAATTATACTACGCCTGATGAAGATTGCCCGGTGCGAATTGTAACAGAAGCGGTTCCTGCTGGAAACATTTTCGTCAACATCAGCATTTCGCCGCAAGGGCAAACCTCAGCAACGGTTATTAAAAAGTTTGAGCCTTGATACAAACGGTTCCCTTTACTAAAAGGAGACGCCCATGTCATTTATCGATAAACTCGCAGCAGCCGTAGAAAAAAAAGGTTCTTCGGTTTTGGTCGGTCTGGATCCCCGTTTTGAATGGATTCCGGATTCGATTAAACAGAGTTCATTAAAAGACCTGAACGATTTTTCCGGTCAATTAATGTCTTTGAGAACTCATGAAGATACGGATCGCATAGACGCCGGCTTTGACGTTTCGGAAATCGCTCCGACGGTCTTCTGCGATTTCTGTTGTGATATAATTGACATTGTTGCGCCGTACGTTCCATGCGTTAAGCCGCAAATGGCGTTCTTTGAACAGCTCGGTTCAGACGGCATGGTGGCTTTGGACGACGTTATTCAGTACGCTCGAGACTGCGGTTTGCTGGTAATTTTGGACGGCAAGCGGAACGACATCGGTACAACGGCTGCTGCGTACGCAAAAGGGATTCTGGGAGAAACGTCGCCGTGGGGCGCAGACGCGTTAACCGTCAGTCCGTATCTGGGAGACGATTCTTTAGACCCGTTTATTCAAACCGCCGTTGAGCAGGACGCTGGCGTTTTTGTTCTGGTCAAAACGTCCAATCCCGGCGGAGGCATGATTCAAAATCTGGAAACGACCGACGGGCGTAAAATTTACGAAGTCGTCGGCGATTTCGTTCAAAACAAAGCGTTACAAACCGTTGGACAGTGCGGTTACGGAAACGTTGGCGCCGTTGTTGGCGCGACGTATCCCAAAGAGCTTGCGGAACTGCGACAGCGTATGCCGAACACGTGGTTTTTGATTCCCGGCTTCGGCGCTCAGGGCGGTTCTGCCGATAGCGTCAAAGCGGCGTATGACGAAAAAGGGCTGGGCGCGATTGTCAACAATTCCCGCGGGATTAACTTCGCATGGAGAACAAAAGCGTACGAATCCTACGGCGAAGAAAAATGGAAAGACGCCGTTCTGGCTGCGACTAAAGATATGTGTAACGCGCTTCGCAAGTAAATCTATGATATCTGCAATTATTTTAGCGGCAGGCAAAGGAGTTCGAATGAACTCCGAATTGCCGAAAGTTCTCGTTCCGTTCAAAGGACAGCCTATGGTCGAATACGTCTTGGACGCTTTAGCGCAAGCGGGCGTCGACAAACCGGTTGTGGTTGTCGGATATAAGTCTGAACTGGTGGAATCAACTCTTACAGCGGACAACTGTGATAATCGCTGGTCTGGGCTGACGTTTGCTTTGCAAAAAGAACAAAAAGGCACCGCGGACGCCGCCTGGAGCGCGTACGACGCTCTGAAGGATTTTGACGGTCCGGTTATCGTCCTGGCGGGGGATCAGCCGCTGACGTCCAGCCGAACGATTAAACGAATGCTGGATCAATGGCAGGAGAATCCCTGCGCTTGTCTGATTGGAACGCTGGAAACGGAGAACCCGTTTGGATTCGGCCGCATTCTTCGTGACGAAAACGGCGAGTTCGTTGGCATTGTCGAGGAAAAAGACGCGACGGACGAACAGCGCAAGATTCGGGAAGTCAATCTGAGTTATTACGTTTTCAACGCCGCCGACCTCTGGGATGCAATTAAAGAAGTCAAACCGAACAACGCCCAGGGGGAATATTATCTTACGGACTGCCCAGCAGTTCTGAAAGCAAACGGCAAACGAGTAATTGCAAAAATCCTGCTGGAACAACAGGAAACGTATTCTATTAACACCGCCCAACAGCTCAAAGAGGCGGAAGAAAAGTTTGCGGATTAGCCGCAGCATCAAAAAGAATTCTCAAATTAAAACCCCGACAGACTCTTTCGAACCTGTCGGGGCGGGGCTTTACCACAGGTGTAACAACCTGCGGTTTATCGGGGAAACGTCTTTCTGATGAGTTGGTGATTCAGGATTTGTATTCTCTTGCAAAAAGATTATTCTTTGTCCTTTGGCGGTTCCGGTTTCGGAGCTTTATCCTTTGAGCCGGCTTTCTTCTCAGGCTTTACCTTTTTTCCATCGCGCGGGGGCATTGGTCGATCGCCCTTTTTGAAGTCCGGTCTCATGTGCGGGGGCATTGGTCGATCGCCGGGCTTGAATTCGCCTTTTCCTTCACGGGGCGGCATAGGCGGGAAGGGATGATCGCCGGGTTTGAATTCGCCTTCACCTTCGCGCGGCATTGGCGGGAACGGACGATCACCAGGCTTGAATTCGCCCTTGCCTTCGCCGTCACGCGGAGGGAACGGCGGGAACGGACGGTCGCCATGTTTGAATTCGCCATCGCCTTCACCTTCGCGCGGCATTGGCGGGAACGGACGGTCGCCGGGCTTGAATTCGCCTTTTCCTTCGCCGTCACGCGGTGGGAACGGCGGGAACGGACGGTCGCCGGGTTTGAATTCGCCCTTGCCTTCATGATGGCGCGGGGGCATGGGTCGATCGCCGCGATTGTGACGAACGTCTTTGGGTCCGTGTTCACGATGGACTTTAGCGGGGCCTTTGTCTTCCGGATGGTTTTCGCTCATTTCCGGGCGCGGGGGTTCGGGACGATCGCCTTCTTTCGGTTCAGGAGCGGGTCCTTGAGCCAGAGCAAACGATCCAAACATGACAGCGGCAGCTGTACTCAAAGCAAATTTTTTGAGATTCATTTTTTGTCTCCTTTGTATAAAGTGTTGTGTTTTTAATCTCATTTGAATGACTTATAACACTTAAACACAAAGGGCAAAAAGTTTATTGCAAGAAAAGAAAAAATTTTTTAGAAAAAAAGTGAGAAGGCAATAGGCAAGAGGCAGTAGGCAGTAGGAACATTTAAACTACTGCCTATTGCCTACTGCCTACTGCCTAACCTTACGCCGCCTTGCGTTTTTTGCCGATAACGTCGGAATAATCGCCGGACATGAGAATGCTCTGCAGACGTTCAAACTGGTTGTGATTCTTAAAGGAGATGGTCATCTTTCCTTTGCCGCCTGTTCCCTGTGACAGCTTGACTTTCATGCCCATTGTGGAATAGAACGCGTTTTCCAGCTCTTTTAACTGAGCGGATTCCTGTTTCATGGGAACGACGTCTTCCGGTTCAGTTTCCGGCTCGTTTTCGCTGTTGAGAAAATCGCGAACCATGTCTTCAACCTGATGGGCGGAAAGATGATCGCTGACGATTCTTTCCATAAACTCGCGCTGAAGCTCGGCGTCTTTAAGCGGAAGCAAAGCGCGACCGTGAGCGGCGGAGATTTTGTCTTCCCGAATAGCGGTTTGCAAGTCCTGGGGCAGGTCGAGAAGACGAACCAGGTTGGCAATCGTTGAACGATCCAGACTAAGACATTTAGCGAGCTCTTCCTGAGTGCAGCCTTCAACTTTCATAAGCCGTTTAAACGACTTTGCTTTTTCAATCGCGTTGAGATCTTTTCGTTGGACGTTTTCAACCAGCGCCAGAATAGCCATATCAGTATCGTCAACTTCAATAATCATGGCGGGAATCTTTTGCCATCCCACCTGAATAGCGGCTCGCAGACGGCGCTCTCCGGAAACCAGCTCGTATCGTCCGTCGCTTTTTGCCCGAACAACCGTTGGCTGAAGCAGACCGTACTCATTTATGCTCTGAGCCAATCTGATGATGTCTTCAGAATTGAAATCTTCTCTTGGCTGGTACGGGTTGAAGTCAATAAGATCTGTATCCAGATAATGAATCGTATCTGTTTGCGGTTCATTATCGGCTGCCGCGGCAGGGCTTGAAGAAACGTTAGACGGAGCGCTGACGCTGGAACTCTTTTTTTCAGGAGAATTCCACTCGTTATAAGACGGCTTTTGCGGAACCTCGATTCTGCCCGCCGTTTCCGTTGCCCGTGACACATTATTAAGCAGATTCTCAATGCCTCGTCCCAAACGTCTTTCTTTAGCCACGATCCGTAACCTCCATGCAAAGTTCGCGGTACGCGCGAGCCGCTCGGCTGCGCGGCGCGTATTCAAATATGTTCTGTCCGAAACTGGACGCTTCCGCCAGCGACACGTCGCGGGGAATTACCGTTCGGAACACAATTTCACCGAAAAATTCTCGCACGTCGTTTTCCACTTCGCGCGTTAGTTCAAGACTGTAATCGACCATTGTCAATACCACGCCGGCAAACTCCAAACGATGTTTCAAGTCGTTTCGTACGTCGCGAATAAGCTCGATCATTCTCGTTAGACCTTCCATGGCGAAATATTCGCACTGAATCGGCATGAGCGTTTCGTCGCTGGCGGTCAGAGCGGTTTTGGTTAACGCGCCGACGCTGGGTGGAGAATCAATCAGAACGTATTGATAATCGCTCAGCCCAAATGCCAGGACGTCTCGCAGACGTTTTGTTTGATCCGGGTCTTCTGCATTGAGAGCCTGAATATCCGCCAACGATCGCGCGCCGGGCAGCAAATCCAGACTCGCTATGCCCGAGTTGACAAGCGAGTCGTTCCACGGACGGCCTGTTGCCAGCGGATGATTTTCCAACGGCGTTTTCCCCAATGCGCTGGTCGCGTTGCATTGGGGGTCAAGGTCAACCAGCAAAGTCGGGTAGTTAGAATACGCCAACGCCGCTGACAGATTTACCGCCGTGGTCGTCTTTCCAACGCCGCCCTTTTGATTGACTACACATATTATATGGCTCATTGCGAGGGGGATTATACCATAAACCCCAAAATCAGAAAAGAGCAATTTTTTAGTAGCGAGTTGCGAGTTGCAAGTAGCAAGAAGAATGGGAGGCGGTAATGAAGTGAGCGGAGCGAACGGAATTACGCATTCGCCGTCAGGCGAACGTTATGACGGGTTCTATGTTATAGGGTTTGCCTTCGGCAAACTGCGTAACTCCGCTCCTGTTAGTCGCTTCGTTACCGCCTTTCAATGTTACTGCCTCTACTTCCATCTTGACAAAAATAAAAGAATGGGTATGCTGGGAAGGAAAAAAGAGACGATATTAATATAGTCTGAACTATGCCCCATAATCCTGACAAGCTGTCGACAGAGAACCGCGACGAGAATTCCCGTCAAGTTCTTTTTTCCGGGACGGTTATCAACGCCGCATTGACGTTCGTCAGCCGAATTCTGGGCATGCTCCGGGACGTCGCGACGGCGGCTCTGTTTGGGGTTTCCGGCAGCGTTGTTTTCGACGCCTTTGTTTTAGCGTTTCGAATTCCGAACCTGTTTCGGCGTCTGTTTGGCGAAGGGGCGGTTTCGATCAGTTTTCTGCCCGCCTTTTGTCGACAATGGAAAAAGAACCCGGAATCGGCGTGGGAGCTTTTAACGGCAATGGCGACGATGCTGTCAGCCGTTTTGGGGGTGATAACGCTGTTAGGCGCCGGCTTCTGTTTGGGATTTCTTTGGTTATATCCCGGCGAACATTTGGCGGCGAATCTGACGTTAATCATGGTTCCATACCTGTTTTTGATCTGTCAGACGGCAATTTTTGCCTCCGCGCTGCAGGGTTTGAAATCGTGGTTTGCTCCCGCTCTTGCCCCGGTGATTATGAACCTCCTTTGGCTCTGGGCGGTTGTCGCTGTTGCGCCGCAAGTTGGCGATCCCAAACAGCAGGCGTATCTTCTGGCTTCGATTGTCAGTCTGTCAGCAGCGCTCCAACTGGCGCTCCAACTTGTCGCTTTAAGGAAATTCGGATATAATTTTCAGAGATGCCTGTTTAATAAAATAGCGGTTTACTGGCGACGCGCAACCTCCGGATGGATAGCTATGGCAACCGGGTTATCGCTGCTCCAGATTTGCGTTGTCTGCGACACGCTTTCCGCCTGGTTCCATTGCCCGACCGGGACGGTTTCGTCTGTTTTTTTGGCGGAACGTCTGTTTGAATTCCCGCTGGGACTGATCGGAATTTCCGTTGCGACTGCCGTCTACCCGCTTTTTAATCAGCATGCGGCGGAAAAGAATTTTGCCGCAGTAAAAAAAGACATGTCCGAAGCTGTTCATTTGGCGTTGTTCTGGGGCGTTCCAGCCACAGCCGGACTGCTGTTGATGGGCGTTGACCTGTGCCAAATTCTTTTTGAACATGGACATACGACGTCGGACGACACGCTTCGAATCGGAAATATCCTGGCGATCTACGGCGGCGGCGTTTGGGCGTACTGCCTGACGCCGATTCTTACGCGAGGCTTTTACTCGATTGGTCAAGTTCGGCTTCCCGCCGCGGTTGTCGTGATAACGTCAGCTGTCAATCTGATTTCTAACTATATTTTAAGTAAAATCTTACAGCCGGAAGCGCTCCAATTCGCTCTGGCGTTTACGACCGTCATTTGCGTCAGCGGTTCGACGCTGGTTTTAGGCTCTTTATGGAAGTTTCGCATGGGCAGAATAAATAAACAAGAGGTAAAGGATAGACAAGACTCGCTCCTTTCCGTCCTGTTAAATCCCAAGATTCTCTGTATTATTTTTGCAACCGCTATTATGATGGCGGCGGGAAAACAGACGTTGGCGTCTTTTCCGCAAGATCCGTCGATGACAGCCCAGTTGATAAAAGCGTTTTCTACAGTTTTTGTCTGTATAATCGTTTATCTTGGCGTGATGTATTTTTTCTGGAAACCGGAGAAGGAATAGTTCAAAAACAGAAATGAAATTTGAACGCAAAACAACGTTAAGATAAACAATAAAAAAGAACAAAGCGCTTTTCACGCTTTGTTCTTTTTAAATAGCTGTTACATCAACAGCAACAATCGGCTAATTGTTCTCTGTTCAGTCCAAATCCGGGACTTCGAAGCCCTTGCGGTATTCGCGCTTGAGCAGCGAGTTGGCGAAGTCCATGCCGTCGCCGACAAAACGTCCGGTTTCCGGATCAATTTTCAGTTGCGGGCTGAGCATGGTTTCTCCGAGGGTAACTTTGTAATTGCCAACGAGTTCTTTCATGTTGCCAATGAGTTCTTCCCAGCGTCCGCCGGTCTGACCCTTGATCTGGTCGGCGACTTCGTCCGTATAGGGCTTGCCTGTCAGGAAGGCGATATTTGCCAGGTTGCACCAGGTGGCGAAGTAGAACGCCTTTTCGATTTCCAGATTCAGAATTGAACGGTCGTGAGCGCGAACGGCGTCCATGAAGTTCTTCTGATGAGTTCCGTTGCCGCTGTTGCCTTTGAACGAGCGAATGACTTTACCGTCGTTGTCGACCGCAACTGCAGAGCCGCGCTGTCCGCGAAGCTGTCCGCCTTCGCAGTAGATGACGTATCCGGAACCGGCGCCAACGTGTTTGCCGGCGCTTCTGGAACCCGGCGCATCTGGAACCGTGGAAAGACCAAGAACAATCGGGACGTTTTTCGTTTCAAAGTAAACGAAATGCAGGTTCGGGGTCTCGCCGGCGTCGTTGTAGAACAGTCTGGCGCCGCCGCCCATGATGGATTTCGGGAAGGTCATCGTGTTGAGCGTATTGTTGACCGCGTCGCCCAAAACGTGAACGCCCCAGTTGCCCATTTCGCCGGTTCCAGTGTTCCACATCCAGTGCCAGTCGTAATGGAAGTTGTTTCGATACAGCGGCAAATCCTGAGCTGGTCCGAGCCACATGTCATAGTCGATTTCAGCCGGGATTTCCATCGGCGTTTCACGCTTTCCAATCGGCTGACGAATCGAATAATGGTTGACCGCCACAGACTTCATTTCTCCCAACGCCTTGTCTTCGTGAACGAATTTCTGAATCTGTGGCTGAATGACGTCGCTGAACTGCTGAGCGCCCATCTGGCAGATTTTGTCGTATTTGCGAGCAGCGTTGACAACCTGACGTCCTTCCCACGGCGTATGCGCCAAGGGCTTTTCGACGTAAACGTCTTTTCCCGCTTGCATTGCCAGAATCGCAGCAAGGCAGTGCCAGTGGTCAGGCGTTGTAACAATAACAGCGTTCAGATTGTCGTCGTCAAGCAGCTTGCGGAAATCCGCTACAAACGCAGCGTTGGGATGCTTGCGCCCAGTGTTTTTGGCGCGTCCCATATCCGGGTCGGCGAAACCGGTGAAATCGATGTTCTGACACGTTCTTTCGAAGTCGCCCATGTCCTGACCGCCGCGAACGCCGCAGCCGATAACCGCCATGTTAACGCGGTCGTTGACGTTTTGGGCTGAAATTCTGCCGGGCATGGCAACGGTTGCCGCGGCAGCAAGCCCGGCGCTGACGCCGAGAAATTGTCGTCGAGTAAAGTTTTTCATGATTATAAATTACGAAGAAAAAAAGGGGAAATGTATTAAAAGCTGATAGCTGTTAGCTGCTAGCTATTAGCTTGTGCATTTTTTAAACTAAGCTGAGCTTATAAAGCCAGAGGCTAACATCAAAAGCTAATGGCTAGGAGCTAGAAGCTAAAAGCTGACTCCAGTTACCAAATGAGTCTTATTTTATTATAGTTAAAGATAATATTATTTGCAATAGGGGCTTTAATGGGTTTTCAAAGTCAAAATATATGTTATAATTTAATAGTATGGAACAAACTCCTGAACTGTACAACAGCCGTTTTATGAAAGCCGTTCGCGGCGAAGTCGTTGACCGTCCTCCGGTTTGGATGATGCGTCAGGCGGGAAGATATATGGCGGAATATCAAGCAGTTCGGGAAAAAGTTTCGTTTCTGGAACTGTGCCATAACCCGTCGCTCTGCGCGGACGTCATGGTTACAGCCGTCAATAAACTGGGCGTGGATGCCGCAATCATATTTTCGGATTTGCTGCCGATTCTCGTTCCGTTGGGGTTTTCTCTGGAATTCGGTCCCGGTCACGGTCCGATAATTCACAATCCCGTCTGCCGTCCGGAAGATTTGAAGCGGGTTGTTGAGCTGGAACGTTTGGATGAGCTGGATTTCGTTATGGAAACCGTAGTTCAAACCCGGCGCCAGTTACCGGCGGACATTCCCTTAATCGGCTTTGCCGGCGCGCCGTTTACTCTTGCCAGTTATGTCTTGGAAGGCGGCGCAAGTCGTTCATTTGCAAAGACTAAAAGATTCATGAACCTCTATCCGGAGGCGTTTAGCGATCTGGTGGGGACGCTTTCCAGAGCCGTCGCCCTCTATCTTAAAGGACAAATCGCCGCCGGAGCGCAAGTCGTTCAGCTGTTTGATTCCTGGATCGGCTGTCTATCTCCCGCAGAATATAAAAAATACGTCTTTTCGCACGTCCACGCTCTTCTTGACGAAGTGGAATGCGAAGCCCCAACAATTCATTTTGGAACCGGAAATCCGGCTTTGATTCCGCTTATGACCCAAGCGGGCGGAACAGTTATCGGTGTTGACTGGCGTCTGGACTTGCCTGACGCCTGGGATTTAATCGCCGCCAACGACGGCGGTCGCCGCCGTTCTGTTCAAGGAAATCTTGACCCGGCTGTTCTTCTAACTACTCCAGACGAAATTGCCGCCCAGACAGTCGCCATGCTCGACAGCGTTCGTTCTCGCCGGGGCTTAATCGTCAATTTAGGACATGGAATTATAAAAGAAACTCCTGTAGAAAATGCTATAAGTTTCGTCAAAACAGTCCGAAACTATCGATAATTCTGTTTTTTTTCTTTTTTTTGTTGAATTCTATTGTATTATCCGGCCGATAAAAAAAATTGGAATACAGGGAAAGAGTCCGTGTATTCCCCCATGATTATCTTCAGCTTTTGACAAATAGAGGAAAATTTGTCGTCCCGAAAAGCTGGTCTCCCACAAGAAATCATGGTTTTAATGGGTATGTTTTAATTTTTTACAGTCACATAAGGGACCGAGACATGGACGTAAAACAATTTTTCAGGAAGAAGTTAGTCGCATACGTGGCGGCATTGCTTTCCGTAGGACTCTGCGGACTGCCACGTGCTTATGCTGCTGACCAAAACTATCAGCCTGATGTCAGCGCTGGCGGAACAATCTCCGGAACGTATGACATCTCTGATTACGGCGTTGGTAGGGACAATGGGTTCATCGCCACATTCCAAAATCCTGACGGCAACATGAACGCCACCATTCAGGATTGGAAAGTTACCAACAATTCGGCGAAAACGGAGTACGGCGGCAAATCGTGCGATGGGGTCGTTTATTACGTTAACGATTTATCCGATCCACCCGGAAATCAACTTGTTCGCAATCCCAAGTTGGTGTTAACTGCCCCAACGGAAGCGGGAACAACCGATCCTCGCACAGTCAACATATCGGTTAAAGGAACGAACGAGTTTGGTTCCAGCCTTAACCTTGGCAACTGGGCCGACTCGATTCCGGATCCGGACCGAGTTCACTACGATCTTTTCCCCAAGATCGCAGGCGAAGTTGACGTTCTGTTTGGCACGATGAACGACGGCAATCCAGAACCGGATTTGTACGATGGACACGTCGGAGCTGAAACGAACGTTACTTTCGAGACAGGAAGCAACTCTCATTTCTGGGGCGATGTCATGTTTGGCGGTCAAGACGGAGCCAACGTCAGCGAGAACGCCGGCAACGCAACCGTAACCTTTGAAGACGGCAGTACAACCACCTTCGAAAACCAAAACACGTATTTTGGCGGCGGTGGTTGGAACGATACTGGCGTTTGTAACAACGGCGGAAACGCAACTGTCAACTTCAACGGCGGAACGACTACGTTCAATCAGCGCGCGGTCTTCGGCGGCGGAGCCAGCAACCCCTCCGGCGGCGCGCGGGTTCATGTCGGCAACAGCGACGTTACTTTCAACGGTGGAACCAACTATTTCACTGGAAAGAACGCGACCTACGTCGATAACCAGGGCAATGCCAACCAGAGAAACTACTACGGCGTCTACTTCTCCTCAATTGGAGGAATGGATGGTCTGGCTGAAGGCGGTACGGCAAACGTTACCATCAACAATGGCAGCACGAACACGTTTGACACCGAAGTTCACTCCGTTGGAAACTACGACTTCACGCCTTACGGCGACATCATTCGCAGTAAAGACGACTTCGACGTAACCTGGGGCGGAAACAGCAACATCCTCGTTACAGGCGGCGTTACCGAGTTCAACGGTCGTTCGACCTTTGGCGCTCCAAACGGCAAGTCAACACTGTCAATTGAAGGCGGTAAAGTTACTTTCGGCGGCACGGTTCGTTCTGCCAATATGGGTAAAGGCGACGTTCTGAGCGAAGGTCTTCTGGATGGCGTTCCGTTCTCCGATATCAACACGAACTATAATGGTCAGGATATCCCGTACGTCTACTTCGGCGGCAAAAAGCTTACTGACGAAGACGTTGACTACTGGAACAACTACTATGACGCTCCCGGACACGACGCTTTCCATATGGAGACCAGCGACTACGATGCAACCGCGCCTCAAAATGAAGTAACCCTTTCAGGGCGCAACAAGGTCGTTCTCAACACCACTGGTTTTGTTGGCGGCGCGAACTACAAGCTGCTCGACGGTTCATACGACATCGTCAACAACTACACAGATCCGTTGTATAAAGGCACTCAAGCTAACGGTTTTGCTGACGGTTTCGAATATGGATTTAAAGACGGCGATAAGGAACCCGATCCGACCAATCCGGACGATGATAGCGATCCGGACGCGAAAAAGTTCACCGTTGACTACATCCGTTTCAATACGAACGCTGATACGGCTGACACCGCTGTTGGCGATTATGAAGACGGCAAAGTTGATAACAATCCAGCCTTCGCTTCTCCTCACCAGCTTATCAAGGACGACGCCGGCGCTGGAACGTTCACCGTTAAAAAAGGTTCCGAACTGCGTCTGGGCCTTTACAATAACACCCAGCTGTACAATGCGCCGGATCAATACATCGATCCCGACGACATTTCACAAATCGACACCGCGAAGAACCCTGGTTACACAACCAACCGTAACGCTCAGGTTCAGCTGCTTGGCAACAATGGCGTATTCAGAGCGGAAAAGGGAGCTATCCTTTACTTTACAATTGATCCCAACGGAACATATTGCAAAAACCAGCAAGGCGAAGATGTCGAACGCCTTAACGTTGCGCGCATCGCCTTCGATGAAATCCACATTGATAAGAACACAAAGCTGTATCTCGACGCTGCGTTTCCGTTCACCTTGTGCAACGAGTTGATTGGCGAAAACGGTCAAGATAAGGAATTTTACTCCATTGAAGCGTTTTTCGACACAAGCAATAGCGAAGACAAATTGGATATCCCCGAAGATATCAGCGAATACGGCGGAAATCACCTGTTCTACAAAGTTGGAATCGAAGGTCTTGCCGACGATGCCACTGGCGATCCGAACGTCCCGTATACGAACAGAGCTCGTTTGCACGTGAACTATCACGATCCGCACTCCGTTGTTCCCGATGGCAACCTCGGCAACAACATGGACAAGTACCTCAAAGAGCTCTGCTTCAAGCAGCCGGAAGATTACCAGGAAGCTTTGGAAGACATTTGGAACAGCGACGACAAAGTCGAAGCTCAGGAAAAGTTTGACGACCTGGCTGGCGGAATCTACGGAGACTGGCTCAACGCTCAGGTTCAGCGACAGATTGCGTTCAACAACATGCTCTCCAACCGATTGGTTACGGACGACATGGGACTGTGCCAGTTCTGCTGCCAGAGCCAGTGCGCTCAGTACTCCTCCGATTGCGAACCGGGTTGCTACCAGTGCTGCGCCAGACGTCAGTGCGAATTCGGCGGACGCATTTGTGGAAAGTATCCGCGCTACTGCGAACCGCGCCGATCCATCTGGGGTTCCTTCCTCGGCAACTATGGCGATGGCTTTTACTGGAAAGGCTTCACCAAATACCATGAAGAATCCACCGGCATGGCTGTTGGAATCGAATGGAAGAACGTTTGCTGCAGAGTCTTCGGCATGTACTTCGGATATTCCAACTCGGATATCTGGCACGGTCATAATTCCGATAACGATTGGGGCGTTGGCAACACGTACTCCAGAATCAAGTCTGACGACTTCACCTTTGGTTTGTATGCGAAATGGGACGCTAACTGCATGGGCGGTTACTGGCTCATGAACGGAACGTTCACGTACAACACGCTGGACGCCATGCGATCCTACACCACCCAGGCGTATGACAACGTCTTCAAAGCCGATCCAAGCGGACTTTCCGCCGCTGCCTACATCGAACGCGGTTGGATGTACGTTGAAAATCACGGATTTGTTGTCAACCCGTACGCATCAATTCAGTACACTTTCGCTACGATTGACAATTTCACCGAAAATGGAACGTCCAGCAGCTTTGGCGTCCCGGTGGAATCCAGCATGAACCTGTTCTGCTATGACATGGCTTTCCATTCCTTGAGAGGCCAGCTGGGCGTTCGAGTTAGCCGCGACTTCATCGTTGGCTGCAACAACTGGCAGATTTTGAGACTGACCCTCGGTGGAGCTTACGCTCACGAGTTCCTTGATCCGCAGGCCACCTACTACACTCACGTAATGGGAAGCAGATCAATGGATAAAGACTTTGAAATGAAGAGCAACGGCTGCAGCCGAGACTGGGCAAACCTCATGTTCTCTGCTGACTACCGCCTCACTCAGAGATTGTCTGCTAACTTCCAGTACAATACCTATTTCAACCAGTACAAGACGGTCAACGCTCTCAACGCAACGTTGCGACTTGACTTCTAACTTGTCAATAAAATAGACGGCGGCGAGATTTCTCCTCTCGCCTCGTCAAAAAACAGAATCCCTGTTTGCTTTCGGTCGGCAAACAGGGATTTTTTATTCCAGCCAAACGCCGTCGCCCGGCTGCGGAGGGTTGGGAATAAGCGTTTGAACAATCGTTTGAAGAAGTTCCTCAATTCCAGACCCGTCAACCGCGCTGACGCGAAGAACGGATTGGTCTGTTTGAGACGCTGACGCCAGATCGCATTTGTTCATGACGTCAATTGTTGGGACGTCAATGCGAAATGATTCTTTTGTTCTGGCGCGTTCTATTGTTGTCATGGAATCCGCATCGTCAAACAGACGCATTACCAGGTCCGCCTCTGAAATAGCGCTTTTTGCCCGATTGACGCCCTCGAGTTCCAGTTCGTCTGTCGTTTCTCGAATTCCAGCGGCGTCAACAAACTCAAACAGCCAACCGTCAATCGTTGTCTGAGCCTGAACGAGGTCTCGCGTTGTCCCCTGTTGGGCGTTGACGATTGAACGCTGAAAGCCCAGTATCGCATTGAGAAGAGACGATTTCCCAACGTTGGGACGGCCAATAAACACGACTCGCCACGGGACGAGCAGATGTCGAGCAATGGTTTTTGTTTCATAGAAGCGTTTTTCCAACGCCTGAGCTTGAACCTCTTTGCCGTCAGCGTGAAGCTGAGCGATTCTTTCTTGAGTTCGCCGACCTGCTCCATTAAACTGATCAAGCAGAATGGACGCTGTCCGATACGTTGGCGCCTGTTCCAGCGTAGATAGAATCTTGCGGTTCTCTTCGCTGACGTTTTGATGAATTCGCCAATGGTCGACGTCAGATTCTTCTGCTCCAAGTTGAGAAAGAATTCGAGCTGTTCTGGCGATAGCCGCTGCGCCGCCGTGACCGTGAATGACAAACCCTGTTTCGTCCGTTCGAGCGACAACAACGTCTTCTCCCGTTTCCTCCGGAGCTTCCGGGTCAATCAATCGACCAAACAAAATCGCTGACAAATCCATCGTTGACGGCGTCGTTTTCCCTTTGGGTTGAAAACAGGAATTCAGAACGTCAGCCGCGCCGTCGCCCCAAAGAGCCGTGGTTGCCAACGCCCCCGGTCCGGATCCGGTTAATCGACAGAACAAAGCGCCTGGTTTGGACATGTCAATCAATCAACTGAGTTTCAAACGGTTTTTGAGCGGTGGAACGCAAATAGGGCGCCGACGGGTATCCAAAGAGCATAACCGCCCCAACGCGATAACCCTTGGGCAAATCAAGCCCTCTAACCAACTTGGGACGACGCTTGAAAATGCCCTCGGCAAACCCGCACCAGCACGTTCCCAAACCGAGCGTCTGAGCGTACAGGTCGAAGTTCGACAGAGCAATAACCGGGTCAAACGCCGCGCATGGCGCGGATTTCGGAATCAACGCAATCACCATTCCCGGCGCATTGCGGAAAATAACGTCCGTTCCGTTTTTCATGGCGTCAAAATAATGGTTGAATTTATGTAACGCCCGACGAAGAACCCAGTTGACAACCGGTCGGTTGATAAACCCGTAAATCTTTGTTCTCAATTCGTCAAAAACGGCAGGATTGGTAACAAAAACAAAGCGCAATGAGCGGTGGTTGCAACCGGTTGCCGTCCAGTTTAGAGCGTTTTGAAGACGTTCAATCGTTTCCGGCTCAACAGGTCGATCAGACCAACTTCGCGTACTGCGCCGCATTCGGATCAAACTGAACATTTGTTCTTCCGACGGAAGTTCGCCTTTCGGCAAGCAGTTGCCAGCGCCAACGCCGTCGACGCTTACTGCGCCGGCCGGACAAATCGCAACGCAATGCTGACAGCCAATGCAGCAGCTTTCCCGGCTGGAAACGACTTGAGCGCAGCCGTCTGGGTTTTGTTCTAATATTAAACCGGGACATTCGCGAACGCACGCCCCGCAGCGAACGCAGGAATTTTGATCGATGGTAATCATGATAAAAATAGACGCTTTCCGTCTCGACCAGAAAAAACTTTTGGAAAATTATTAAATTTTAACAAATTATAACCAGTCTTGATATTTTTACAAGACAGGAGCGCTCAATAGAAGAAAACAGAAATATTAATTCTGGTTTTATTTTTTGGCTAAATTGTCTTTATTTGCAAAAATTTTGTTTAAAAGCTTTTTTTAAAAAATATTTTACAAAAAGGTTGACTTTTAGTAACAGGAAGGTATAATGCAACGTATAAAAAATAAACATCTTTTGATAAAAGAATATGGTTTTTTTGATCAACAGCAATCGTCAAATGCTATTGTTGGATTAAACGAACGGTAATTTCATTAAAAGATATAACAGTTTCAGCGTGTAAACAATTACATTCCCTTTTGTGGGCTTCATTTAAAATCATAGATATCGCGCAATATTGCAGGAGATGCGTTTAGCAAGTGGATTTTGATTTATTAATCCAGATTTTTGCGTATCGCCTCAGGTTGCTTAAAGAAACTATAATTTATTATAGTAGATTTTTGACGTAATTTCAAATCGGATTTCCTTAATGGTTTGATTTCAGGTGAGAAAATGGTTACCATAAAAAGATTTGCTTTAACATTATTGCTGGCGGCAGCGTCATTAATGGCAAACGTCTTTGCCGATGAGCAGCCAGCCGCAATGCCCAATGACGCATCTGTTCAGCCCCAGGCAACAGCTCCAGTTGAGGTCGCGGCGCCTCCTGTGCAACAGGCATCGCAGCCAGTACAACAGCCGTCGCAGCCTGTACAACAGGCTCCCGCTGAACAGGAAACAGTTCAATCTTCCTGGCAATCTGTCTTGTCGGGATGGGTTGCAGTGGCGTTGCTTCTCGTTATTGTTGTGTTGTTGATTCGCAATGGTTGGGCAGCTAAAAAGTCGCTTGGCAGCGCAAGGGAAGAACCGAAAGACGATGTTCCCGATATTAAAGATAAAAAACTGCCGTTTATCGGAAATCCGCAACTCATTTTGAATGACGAACGTTTTGTTCCAGGAACAGAACTGTATTCTAAGGCTCAGGAACTGGCAAGTCACAGAGCGGATTGTTTTATGAAAGCTCTTGATAAAAAACTGGGATCAAATGCCAAACCGGAAGATCCTATTGATCGCAACACGCTTCAAGCGATTGCAAACTCTCTTCAGCCTGAATTCGTAGACGAAATGTGCAAACCCGGAACCATTTGGATGCAAAAAGTGTTTGACAATGCGGTTCCAGAGTATCTTCCGCTTTACATTCGCAATCTTTTCAAGCCAATTCAGGTTCCTGAAGGCGCCAAATTGAAATTGGAAGTTCCTGCTGTTGCAGTAGGCATCATGGCGGCTCTCGGCGCGCTTATTGGCGCATGGATAGTTGGCTTTTTTGCATGGACTGGCGGCATGAAACAACCCGGCGACATAACAACGCTCCTGGGCGCTGCGATCGGGGCAGGTTTATTCTCCTGGTTAATATTCTGGGCAACCGCCAACGAAGCCGTTCGCAAAACGCTGGAGATTGCTGTCGGAACCGTTGCCGCTGTTGATTCGATTTTAACAATTACATCGTCTTTTATCAGCATTAGCTCATTCTTTGGCGTCAAAAAGACAATCCAGGGCGGTTTCCTGAAACGCGTATTTCTTTATGCCGCATGCTGGTTTGTTCTCCATTTGATGAAGCGGCCGCTTGTTTTTGATCGCGTTGATTACAAGCACAAATTGGAAACGCTGTATTTTGAACGCATTCAATCTATCGTTCTCCTGCTTTCCAGCTGCAGCGTCATTTCCGAAAACGATCGCAAGACTTTGAATGAAGTGCAAGAAGAGTGGGCGAAAAAAGTTGAAGAACGGGATGCGGAAATTAAGCGTCTTGAATTAATCCGCAAGAATATTAATTCAATGGTTCCACGCGTTTGTTCTCTGTGGGATTCAGATATTCGCAATCTGGAAGTGCGGTTGCGATCGCTTGCCCAGGATTACACTTCACTGGGTTTTAATCAGATTCCAATGTCAAAACGAATGCGCTTTGCTGAACAATTGGAAACCATCCCGAATTTGGATGAAATTTTGGGCGACATCCCCCCTAAAGAACGTCCCACATTCATTTGGAGTGACGAGAATAAAGAACAGTATAATTGTATTGGGTTGATTGACCCGGGAGAAAAAGTTGTTGTTTTGGATGATCCTGTTATCCAAAATGGCGTTGTAACTAAAAAAGGAAACGTACAGTCAGCAGACGACTACACCGAACTCTAGTTTAATCAAAGACTTCAGAAAGGATTACAAAACAATGGCCTATAAAGAAATGAAAGATCGCGTTATTGCAATTGACTTTGGAACCTGTAACACATATCTGTCTCAATCCATTCAGGGCGGACCGGTTCAAGAATTGAACATTAGCGTTGGCGGCGACAATAACCACGGCATCAACTCTATTATCATGTATCGTACAAAAGGCGAACATGCAGGCGAAAACCTGTTTGGTCAAGACGCGGCTAGCGCGTACGGCGGTTCTTCGCCTAAAAGGAAAGAGGCAAACGGTCTTGAGCTGGCGGCTTATTTCAAGCCAGACATCGAAGCCTCTGAAAAAGCGCGTCAGGATGCGATTTGCTTTTTGTCAAACTTGTTGACGTCTGCTGAAAATCGCAATCTTCACCTTGATCCCTTAAACTCAGACGTCTTTTTTGGCGTTCCAAGCGAGGCGTCTGAAGGCTACAAAAGTTGCCTTCGCGACATTGCCAGGAAGGCTGGCTGGGGAGATGTGCATTTGCTCGACGAACCGTTTGGCGCTTTGTGTTCGTATCAGGATGAAAACAGCAAAGACGTTGTCAAGCAAATGGTTAACGAAAGCGTTTTAGTCGTTGACTTCGGCGGCGGTACGTGTGACTTCGTTATTTTGGACAATCTCGAAATCAAATACTCCTGGGGCGACATGCTTTTGGGCGGACGTCTGTTTGACGACCTGTTTTATCAATGGGTGATTGATTGTTCACAAGATTCCGCGGAACCTGTTACGGAAGAACTGCTTATTAAAACCAACAAAGACTTCTATTGGCGAAGCGTTAAATGCCGAGAAACAAAAGAGAGATTCTCAAATGCAATGGTTGACAGCAAATCCATTCCTTTTGAAGATTTTTTCGCAGAAAAATATGATTTAGCCTTGACATGGGACGAATTTGTTCGACGGGCGCAAAATTATCACCCGTCTCAGTCGTTCTTGAACGAGACAAAGCTTCCTGCAGACCTGTCAAATTCAAAATTCAATCCTAATGGAACGACGGACATTCTCAACTGGTTTGAAGAAGAACTGCACAGAGGTTTCGAGGTTAGCCGCATTCCGATTTCATCAATTGGCAAAGTTCTATTGGCTGGCGGCAGCAGCACGTGGCCATTTGTTTGCGACGCCTGCGAAAAAGCCTTTGGAAAAGAAAAATTGATTCGATGTGCAAATCCCTTTGCCGCCATTTCCATGGGACTGGTAAAATATTGCAAAATCCAAAAGAAGGCAATAGATATCATTACTGTTCTGGAACAGGAAGCCACGGAAAAGAAAGAATCGCTTGTTCAAAGAGTTCTGGATTCTGAATTGTCTCAGGAAACAATCGACAAGTTAAATCAAATCGCAGCTGAAATCTTCGAGAGATTCGCTATGCCAGAATTGAACAACTTCTCCAATTATGGCGGTATGCTTAATACTCTGGAAAATAATTTGAGCAACATTTTCAAAAATAAAGCATCGGAAATCAACGACATGCTGTCTCCTGTTTTCGATGATATCGGCAGCGGACTCAAGTTCGCCGTGATTAACGATATTAAGAGCTGGTTTGATAGTAAAGGCATTAATACAGACGAACTGAAATTCGATGATATTGTTATCGATTTGCCTGAGTTTATTCCTGACAACATTGATGGAAAAATTGGGGCGCCCGCTAATTTGGGCGCTATGATAGCTACAGCGATTGTTGCGGCGATTATTGCCATATTAATTGGCTGTTCGTTTGCGTTCTGGCCGCTTTGGTTTATTATTGGACCGATACTGGCTGTTGGAGGCGCGGCTGCAGTTGAAGATTGGGCGCGAAAAACTTCATGGTCGCCTGAGTGGGCGGCCTGGTTGATCAGCGGCGATGTTATCCCCAATTTGAGAGAAAAGTTTTATGGCGATTTTGTAAATATCTTTGCCAACGGATTTGCCGCATTCAAACAGAATAATAAAGTCAATATTGAAAATTCCATTGACAACTCTGTTGATCAAGCTTTGGCATTGTATCGGAAGGTTATCAATATGGAACTTGGAACGCGAGCTGTCGGAGCTGAAAATACAGGCTTTTCCTCGACCAGTTCTGCGGGAGACGCATTTAAATAATCTGTCTAACGAATTGCGTTAGTCGTAAAGTCAATTCTTTGAAAATCGCCGTCATAAATACTGACGGCGATATTTTGTTTCTGTCCCTTGAATTATTTTGATTATGTGCGATAATATGCAATAGACAAAAAATGACGATTCAATAACCATCAACGCTTATTTATCTTTTACCATGATTGATAAAAACGATTCGCCGATTATTTGGTATATTCCCGGTTTGTATTCAGCGGACGATCCGCAGGAAAAAGCCGTCCAGCTGTTGCAAACGATTTATCCAAATGCAAAGGAAATAGCCAACGTTGTGTGGGAATGTCAAAACGGAAACAATATAAGCCTTGATACAGTCGTTTCATCAGGCGTTGAAAACGCGTTTAACGATTCAAATCCTTTGATAGGGTTGCTGGATTTAGCGCTGGGAACGGTTAGTTCGATTACTCAACGCTGGATAAACGCGTTGGACGATGTTGAACCAACGGCTCAACGCCTGGCAAAAAAAATCGCAAACGACCTTTCTTCGAGCCAGCGTCAGAATTTGATTCTGATTGGTCATTCTCTTGGCGGCAATATTATTGTTCGCGCGTTGGCGCATTTAAATTGCCAGAATTTATCTATCAAAAGCGCTGTTTTGCTTGGAGCCGCTATTGAAAATATGAATAGAAACATTCTCCTGGCAATGGAAGCAACGCAAAAGCCAATTTGTTCAATGGTTAATCCGGACGATACGGCTTTGAAAGTTTTTCAGACTGTTACGGGATGTCGAGCGCTCGGTACGGGATGCGAACTGAATTACGACCATTCAAAATTTGTGGAGTACTATACGACCACTTATTTGGGGCATTCCAGCGCATTTTATCTGTCTCAATGGGCGGATGTTAATAATGTCAAAAAGGATTTTGACGAATCGCCGCTTCGACTGTTGGAAAACGTTGCCGGTTTTTTGGGTATAGACAAATTAATTGAGAAAAATGAATAAATACTGTAAAGATTTGCGTTTTGATAAATGCAATTGGGAGAAAAGAGTGCGGATTTTATCCCGTTTCTCTTTTCCCCCGTCCTTGAAAGATTCTCGCTTTATGAGATAATACAATTTAATCGGAAGTCGATTTTTAGTTGATTGCTGTTCAGAGAGCCAGGAGTTCTCTTTGCTAAACATCGGCTGCTGGATATTTGAACCCCCTTTATTTCGCCATGGCTAAACTAACCTACAAAGACGCTGGACTTGATTTAGACGTATATAATCAGGCTATGAAACGCCTGCCGGGACTGATGGAAAAGACCAACACGCCCCGGGTTATGAAACTCCCGCAAGGGTTTGCAGGGCTGTTTTCTCTGGATTACAGTTCTCCGCTGATGCGTCGGAACTACGAAGACCCGGTTTTGATTTCCTGCACAGACGGCGTCGGAACAAAGCTCAAAGTCGCTACTATGATGGACAAGCACGACACGGTCGGAATCGACCTGGTCGCCATGAGCGTCAACGATGCGATTTGCTGCGGCGCGGAACCGCTGTTCTTCCTGGATTACGTCGCCATGGATAAAGACAACCCGCCGTTGCTGGAACAGATCGTTTCCGGCATTACCGACGGCTGCGTCCAGGCCAACAGCGCGCTGCTGGGCGGGGAAACCGCGATCATGCCGGACCTTTACGCTCCCGGCGAGTACGACCTGGCGGGGTTCTGCGTCGGCGTTGCGTCTAAAAAGAACATCATCGACGGCAAAAAGATCGTCAAGGGCGACGTCGCAATTGGAATCGCGTCGTCCGGACTTCATTCCAACGGGTTCTCGCTGGTTAGAAAAATCGTCTTTGAAGCGGCCGGCTTGAAAGTATCTGATTACGTCGAAGAACTCGGAAAGACGGTTGGCGAAGCCCTTCTGACGCCGACAAAGATTTACGTCAAGCCGATTCGAAAGCTTCTGGATAACGACGCGCTTGCGCCGTCCATTCACGGTTTGGCGCACATTACCGGCGGCGGACTCCAGGAAAACGTTGATCGTATTATTCCCGAAGGACTTAAAGCGGTATTTCAAGAAGGCTCATGGCCTGTTCCGGTTCTGTTTAACTGGCTGCAGAGGCTGGGCGAAGTCGAAGACTCTGAAATGGCTCGCGTATTCAATCGCGGCCTGGGAATGGTTGTTATCGCCGACCCCGGCTTCGTTGACGCCATTCGCGACTCCCTGAAGGAATCCGGCTGTGAAAACTGGATCGTTGGAAAAATTGAGTAATTGTTTCTGGGGAGCGGACATTGTCCGCGAAATCAAAGATTGTTTTTTTGTTGGCGGGTAATACCCGCCTCCCATAAGTAATACCCCCCGCAATAATACAATGCCTGACCAGCAAGAACAAGACGTTTGGACTGTTGGACGTTTATTAAAATGGACAGCGGATTATTTCGCTCGGTATGGGGTTGACACGCCCCGTTTGGATGCGGAGATTTTGCTGGCTGCGGCTATGGGGTGCGAACGAATCGGGCTATATACGCGATTTATGGAACCCGCGTCTGATGAAGTCCGGGCAAAGTATCGGGACTTTGTCAAACGCCGCGCGGCAGGCGAGCCGACGGCGTATCTAATTGGCGAAAAGGAATTCTACTCGCTGACTTTCAAGGTTACTCCAGATACGCTCATTCCCCGTCCGGAGACGGAACATCTGATTATTGAAACCCTGGATATTATCAAAAAACAGGAGTTGGGAGATCCGCGCGAGACGAAAAGCGAATCAGAAGAAAACTCTGAACCGTCGTCAGAAGATACGGTTACGGACTCGGAAACCGGAGAGACGTATATTAAATTCGTCCCGCGCGCCAATCCATTGCAAGACGTCAAGCTGGACATTCTCGACGTGGGAACAGGGTCTGGCATAATCCCGGTAACTCTGGCAAAGCAATTGCCCTCATGTCGGTTTGTTGCGGTCGATATTTCTCAACCCGCATTAGAGGTGGCGAAACTCAACGCTCAGACTCATGAGGTTAGCGACCGAATAGAATTTCGATATTCTGATCTGTTTTCTGCAATAAATCCAGAGGAAAAGTTTGATTTTATTCTCAGCAATCCTCCCTATATTGGCGAGGAAGAACGCGAGACGCTGGACGCATCCGTTCGCAATTTCGAGCCGGCGGTTGCGCTCTTTAGCGGTCAAAAGGGAACGGATCTAATCGAAAAAATGCTGACTCAGGCGCCTGACAAACTCAAACCCGGCGGCTGGCTTTTATTCGAACTCAGCCCAATAATTCACGGCAGCGTTTTGAATATTCTCTCTAAAACGCCCAGGCTAACATACGTCAAGACGGTTAACGATTTCGCGGGCTTGAATCGCATTATTGTTTGCCGAAATAATCGCTAGAATCGTTATAGTTTATCGTCAGAAATACCGATTATTACAATAGTCGAAAGATATTTAGGCAATTTTGACAAGAAGACTTGGTGTAAAATGAGCGCTGACAGCATGTATTCTGACGATTGGAATTCCTGTTTAACAGGGTCTCAAATAAATGCATGGAACCTGGAAGACGATATTACTCGAATTGGTTCCAAGGCAGAAGACTTTCTTTCTGGAATTTGCGGCGCTGAAAGCTGCGCTCCTGAAACAAATTCCCGAAGGAAGGCTCATTTTAATCAGGATTCAGATCCGTTTCGTCGCTTTCAAACGCCTCCTCCGAGTCGGACGTCTCCGACGCCGCTGGCGGATTTGTATTATCAAAGCATTAGCCAGGCGGAAGTTGATTCCGATTCCTGGCAGGCTCCAGAACAAATTGATAGCGAAACAGCAGGCGAGGAAATAATCGGTTTGCCAGACGCAAAAGACGTCGAGTGCATGCCCCAGGATTTGTTTTCGTTTTCTCAACAGGATGCGGCGTATACGGGAGAATCGTCTTTGGGAACGCTAAATCGTTCGTTGACCGATAGCGAGCGTTCGATTGTTGAAGAAACAGTTTCTTCCTCAGAAGAAGCTCAAAACAAAGACGCCCCGAGATTGCTTGCCGATATATCAAAAGAAAATTCGGAGCGTCCAGTCAAACGCCCATTGTTGAGTTTGAGCGTTGGAATGAGCATTTGCGGCGTTGGACTGGTTTTCGGGGCGCAAATCATGCATAACGCCGCTGTTATTAATCCCGGCAAATCATTGATCATCGCAGGCTTGATTGGATTGTTCGTTTCCTTTGTTTTCCAGGGCGTCAAACTTTTGGGCAAACGCAAAGCGGCATGAATAAACAGAACGTTGTCGTCTATGTAACAATAACGGCAAGCGTCCTGTTGACGACGGCGTTTGTCTTTTTCTGCCTGATTTTTTATCCGGGAACCGTTCCCGGATACCGCGACGCGTCACATTTTTATTATCCGCTTTTTCTGTATCTGCACAGCTGTTTTCAAGCGGGCGAACTTCCTTTCTGGACGCCGTATCTGAATTTGGGTTTCCCGCTGGCGGCGAACCCCACAACCGCGTTATTCTATCCGCCAAGTTGGATTTTGGCTCTGCCGATTCCCGCATGGCTGGCGTTTGACGCGTATATAATTGGGCATGTAATTCTGGCAGCGGGAACGATGCTGTTTCTCGTTCGACGCTGGGGACGTTCTGTCAGCGCAGGATTAATCGCGGCGATTTCATACGCCTTTGGAGGGATTGTCTTATTCCAATACTCGAACCTCCCGTATCTGGTTTCTGCCGCCTGGCTGCCGCTGGGCGTGTACGGAATCGAACGCGCGTTGCGAACCCGGCGTTTTTACTTCGTATGTTTATCGGGAATGGTTTTGGCGTTGATGACGCTTGGCGGAGACGTTCAGACGGCGTACAATCTGGGAATATTGGCTTTGATGTTAGCGTTGATATTTGCGCTCAAAGCCAGAAAAAGCGCTAAGGACGAAAAGTCGGAATCAAGCGCTGTTCCGCATACAGGAAAACGGCGTTACATACTCAATACAGTTCTGGTTTTAGCCGGCATTGCGATTTGGGGATTTATCTTGGCGGCAATTCAACTTCTGCCAACAGCAGAGTTGACATTTAACAGCGATCGGAGCGAGTCAAACAATTCCATGACAGCAACAGAAACGCGATACGCTTTCAGCGTTCCCCCATGGCGAGTTCTGGAGTTTGCGGTTCCGGAAGTCTACGGACGACAATTCCCGATTTACCAGCGCTGGATTGACGCCATACCCGGTTCGGACGTCGCCTTTTGGGTACCGTCGCTTTACATGGGAACCGTTCCGTTTTTTCTGGCGTGTTTAAGCATGACGTTTTATCGCTCCAGCAGCCGTCGCGTTTGGATTAGCTGGATAGTCGTCTTCGCTCTGTTGGCGTCGATGGGACGATTCTCTGTCGGATATTTAATTCAATCAATTGGATACTGGACGGGGGCGGATTATACGCAGCGCGTTTCTTCGGGCTGGGGCGGGCTGTATTGGTTTTTGACGTCGATTTTCCCCGGTTACGCCATGTTTCGTTATCCGGCAAAATGGCTGACCGTCGCGGCAATGGGGATAAGCGTTTTATCCGCCTACGGCTGGGATCGCCTATGGGCGGATTCCCAGTTTAGATATCGAATTACCGTTTGTCTGGGCGTAACGGCGATTGCAATTATTGCGTGGTATTTTATTGCGCCGGTCGTTCTTCCTCTTTTTACAGAGGGGCTGTGCAATATTCAATACGGACCGTATCAGGCGGAATCCAGGGACATCTCAACGTTTACTCTGCAATTCGCCTCGGCGTTTCTGCTCATTGGCGTTTGCTGTCTGTTAAAGAATCAAAGCAGCCGCCGACTCAGCGCAGCGCTTATTCTTGTTTTTGTTATTTTGGATTTGTCGGTCTGCTCACAGCGTCTTTTAACGCCAATTCCAGCATCGATTTTTGACTCAAAAGCGGTGGAATGGTCTTCGCCCTGCCGACGGATTTGTTTACTGGGAAACAACTGGCTGCCGATGGCTTTTCGAGAAACCGGTTCCATCAATCGGGAGTCGGAACTGGCGAAGTGGAATCGCGATTCGTTCTTTGCTTATAACGGGTTATATCAGCATACTACAACAATGCGATACGGCGGGACGTTTATGCTGAAGAACTACGCTCAGTTTCTGCGAGACGGGGCAGGGCGCGGCGTATCAGCAGAAAAAGAATATTGTGAACAATTTATGTCATTTGACGGAGAAAAAATTTCTTTTCAGGAAAACGTTAATTATAATATAAACAAGAACGCCGATAAAAGCGCCTGTCTGGACGACTGCATCCTCCCAATATCATGGCATGGGACAAACCGGTTTACAGTCGTTTTGAGTCCGACCTCAACAAAGCGAATTCCAGTTGATTATTATCCCGGCTGGAAGGCAGCGTTGACAAGAGAGACGTCAGACGGGAAAACGACTGCAATTTCCGCTCGGGTTTATGAGTCTGACGGGCTGTTGGCCCTTGACGCGCCCGATTCCAACGTCTGGACGGCGGAATTCCAGTTCTCCCCCAAAAGCGTGTACATAGGCGCTCTAATCAGTTTAGGGGGCTGGTTGACGTTATTTTTTGTGGTAATTATCAAAAAGAACGCACGCTCAAGGCGGCTATTTTCGAAAAAATCGTAAAATTTTCCGAAAAAAACAAACAGTCCCCCTTCAAATTAACTCTAAAATAGTGGATAATATCATTGAGTAATTATTAGCGATATATTTTGGTAGTTAGGGCAAAAACTACACTGCATTTGAACTGGCAGTTTAAACTTTTAAGGAGACAAATACATGTTTTCTCGCAATTTGCATCATTCAACAATACGCAGACGCGGCTTTACGCTCGTTGAATTGCTTGTTGTTATTACAATTATCGGCATTTTGATGTCGCTCATGCTTCCGGCGGTTAACTCGGCGCGCGAGTCGGCGCGTCGTTTGCAGTGCGGCAACAATATCAAGCAGCTGGCGATGGCGTGCGTTACGTACGACAGCACCTATAAAGTGTTTCCTCCTGCAGTCGAAGTTCTGCCTGGCATCGACGTCTCCAACGGTATAACCACAACAAATATTCGCGAAAACTGGGTCATGCTCATTCTCCCGCAGTTAGACCAGCTGGGGCTTTACAATGATATTGAAACTCTGTTCAACGATAAAGAAAAACAAAACGCCAGTAAAGACATTGCCAATACTACGTTAAAAACGACGTTGTCGAACGGTCGGGAAATCAGCATTATGGAATGCACCAAAACGACTTTAGCGTCTATGCTGTGTCCAACTGACGTTTCGACGCGAAACAAGTTTATCCCCGCTAACGGCAACGGTCGTGAATACGCCCGCGGTAACTACGCCATCAACATGGGAGCTCGTTTTGCCAGAGTTTATCCATTTAATAACGAAGGCGCCAAGCAATGGGGATATACTCACAACAGAGGCGTTTCCGGGATACACCGCAGTATTGGTCAGGCTGACGTTCGCGACGGCGTTTCCAATACCATTTTGCTCAGCGAGCTTCGGGCTGGCATGAACAGCGTCGACTCCCGCGGCGTTTGGGCGATTGGAATTCCTGGCTCCAGTATCACCGCGTGCAACGCCTGGTGGGGAGACGACCCGGGTCCAAACTGCTTGATTACCGCTTCTGACGACATTTGGGGCTGTAACAGCGATAACTGCCGGCCGCGTTTGAAAATGCCCTGTTACACAAGCTCTTCCGGCGGCGACCAGGCGACAACGCGTTCTTCTCACGCTGGCGGCGTTCAGACGGCGTTTTGCGACGCGTCTGTTCACTGGATTTCAGACTCTGTCCAGTGCGCCGGCAACCAGGACGAAGCCAATATCAAAAACATGAACACTCGAGCTCAATATATGACCGTTTGGGACAAACTGATTCTTTCCAACGATCAGCAAACCGTTAAAGGCGATATGTACTAACAGACATAATTCGAGTTGCGGGACGTTTTGGATTTTGTTCATGGCATAACCGCAATCGAAAGTTTTACGCGCTATTCCGAGAGATTTTAATCATGAACTGTTATAAAATGAACGTTAAATCAAATCGTAAACAATTCCGGGCGAACGTTTGTCGCAGAGCCTTTACTCTGGTTGAACTGTTGGTTGTTATTGCGATTATGGGCGCATTGATTGCCATGTTGTTGCCGGCTATCAACACCGCTCGCGAGTCTGCCCGAAAGATGCAGTGCGGCAACAGCATCAAGCAAATGGCGCTGGCGTGCCTCTCTTACGAGAGCACATATCACCTTCTTCCGCCGGCATGCAATTTCACCAATAACACAAGCGGCGTCTTGGACGAATCCAATCAACGCGCCAACTGGATTATTCTCGTTCTCCCATTTATCGAACAAAAGGCTTTGTTTGACGAGATTGACGGCATGCTCAAACAAAGCGGGATTAATGTTGAATCGAACAGCGCTACGTCTAAAATAGACGCAACCATTACGATGAAAAGCTGCCGAGAGACGGTAATTTCATCGTTGCTTTGTCCTTCTGACGGTAACAATCGAAACAAATACGAGTCGGCCGGGAGTGGAGGCTTTACTGGAGCTCGCTGCAATTACGGAGCTAATATGGGTCTGGGCGACGCCCGTTATCTTTATTCTGATTGGGGCAACTCGTTAAAGCACGGCGTAATGGGGCCCGGAAAAACAATGAAAACAGAGGAGATGATTGACGGCGCCAGCAATACAATTATGCTGGCTGAACTTCGCTCAGGCGTTGTCAGCGTTGATTGCCGCGGAACGTGGGCTTTAGGCGGTCCTGGTCCAAGCGCTATCGCCCGTTGTGGATACGACGGCGATGCCAAAGGTCCAAATTCAAGGAACGATTCGTCAGACGACATCATAGGCTGCGATGCAGTAAAAGCGCTAATTGACCTCGATCAGCTGAAGATTATGGGAATGGCATGTTACAACTACTCCAGCAACATTCAGGCGACCTCGCGTTCCGCTCACCCCGGCGGAGTTCAGACCGCGTTCTGCGACGGCTCTGTTCACTGGATTACAGACGGAATATCCGTTGGAACGTCTGAAAGCGATTTGGGCACATGGGATAAACTGATTCTGCCCTGTGACGGTTTTTCGCTCTCCAATGCTGATTTTTAACATTGTAGCTAAAAGGAGTCTGTCATGACTTGCAATAAACGAATGAACATTATGAGAAATAAAAACGCCTTTACGTTGGTTGAACTGCTGGTTGTCATTGCGATTATGGGCGTGTTGATTGGATTGCTTCTTCCGGCAGTCAATTCGGCGCGCGAGTCCGCTCGAAGATCAACGTGTTCCAACAATATCAAACAACTGGGTCTTGCCGCTTTGGGATACGAACAGCTTAACAAAGCTTTTCCGCCAGCAATGAACTTTAAGGTTGAATCAGACCCCAGTCCTTATGATTCTCCTAACGAGTCCAATGTTCTGGAAAACTGGATTGTTCGCATTCTGCCCAACCTGGATCAGACGGCTCTGTACGATAACATTTTCAATCTTATGCGTCCCGATCGTTTCAACAAGCAAGCGTACAGCACAAAGGTTAAAAATACTATCGATAAAACTGTTACCAGTTCTCAAGACAGTACTATAACAATGAAATCGTGTCGAGAAACGGTCATAACGTCATTGCTCTGTCCGTCAGACACAAATTCGAACAGGGTTCTTTATGAATCGGGGAAATCGTCGTTTACCAGTTCTCGCTGCAATTACGGCGCGAATATGGGGCTTAAGCAGCCCAAGTTTCTGTACGGAAGCAACTGGTCGCTTCCCCAAAACCGCGGCGTTATGGGGCCGGGCGAATCGTTGAGAGCTACAGACATTTCTGACGGCGCCAGCAACACGATTCTCATAGCGGAACTTCGAGCGGGCGTTACGTCTCGAGATCCGCGCGGAACCTGGTGTTTAGGCGGACCCGGCGCCAGCGCAATCGCCGCTTGCGGTTGGGATGACGGAACAAATCTGGCTTCTCGAGTTGCTGGCTCTGATAAGGGACCTAACGCCAGAGATAAAAACAACAAATCCGGCGTTGGCGATCAAATCTACTCAACGTTGGATTATTCCAGCGACGAATTGTATGATTTGAAAATGCCAGCCAGATTGACGTCCAATACCCAGGCGACAACGCGGTCAATGCACGCAAGCGGCGTCTATACCTGCTTTGCAGACGGCTCTTCGCATTGGCTGTCGGATTCAATTCAAACGGACGGTCCTACCAACTATGGCGTTTTTGACAGCCTGTTGTCGTCTGGAGATGGACACGCTATTCAAGACAACGCCTTCTGATTTTACATAACCGTCAGGAAGAATGAGCAAAGACGCGACGCATAAAAACGGCAATAAAAGCGCAGAGCGCTCTCAGGAATGTACAGACAATAACCATTGTCATCCAGAGGGCTGCTCCTGCGGGCGTTGCCATGAAGAGCGCCGCGGCTGCGAATGTGAATCATGTTCTTCTGTAGAGGCTAATTTTACGTATTCTACGCCAATGAATGGCGATTCGCCAGATATAGATAAAATTTTAGAACTGGCGAATCGTGGCGTTGCGATGGCTCAGTACGATCTGGGCGTTTGTTACAACAGCGGTTTGGGGGTTGAAGAAGATCCGAAAACTGCCGCGCAATGGTTCTTCAAAGCGGCTCAGCAGGCGGATGGCGACGCTCAGTTTGCTTTAGGGCGTCTGTATCTGGAAGGCCGCGGAGTTCCGCAAATGGACGACGCCGCCAGAAAGTGGTTTGAAGTCGCCGCCCAGCACGGGCACGCCGCCTCCCAAAATCAGATGGGATATTTGTATATGAGCGGAGCCTGCGGCGTTGAAAGAAATCCTATGATTGCAATGCAGTGGTGGCTGGAATCCGCCGAAAACGGATTTCCGGAAGCGATGTTCAATCTGGCTCTCTGGTATGCCAAGGGCGAGTGTCTTGACCCTGACGAACGCACAGCAATGGTCTGGCTTCGTAAAGCCGCAGACGCAGGATTTCCCCCAGCGATTGACTTTCTTAAACAATTGGAGTCTGTTACGGAAAGCGAACAATGAAAGAAAGTCAAAACCCTCCCGTTCTTTCTGTAACGCAGCTCAACGAAATTATTAAAAACGTCCTGGGGCGCGAGCTGTCAAACGTTTGGGTTTGCGGTGAAGTCTCCGGTCTGTCTCGTTCTTCCGCCGGGCATGTCTATTTATCGCTTAAAGACGGCGATGGGACAAGCGTAGTCGGCGCGGTCTTGTGGCGGTCAACGGCGTCCAAAATCAACTTTGACCTTCAAGACGGCATGGAGATTCTCTGCCGCGGCCGAATTGACGTCTATCCTCCCACCGGGCGGTATCAGCTTATTATTGATCATGCGGAACCTCGGGGAGAAGGACGTCTTCAGAGAGAATTTCGACTGCTGTTCAAGAAGCTGTCGGAAGAAGGACTTTTCGACGACAGGCGCAAGCGTCCGATTCCCCGCGACATTCGTCGAATTGGCGTTGTAACAGGAATTGGAACGGCGGCGCTACACGATTTTCTCGAAACGCTGCGTCTGCGCTGGAAAGGGCTTAACGTTCTTATCGCTCCGGCGAAAATGCAGGGCGAAGGAGCCAGTAGAGAAGTTGTCGCTCAAATTCAAACGCTCAACCGAATGAACGACCCGGTTGACGTTATCGTTGTAACGCGCGGCGGCGGGTCGCCGGAAGACCTCTGGACGTTCAACGAGGAAATCGTCGTTCGAGCGATAGTCGCATCAAAGATTCCCGTCGTTTCCGCCATTGGTCATGAAGTTGATGTAACGCTTTCCGACTTCGCCGCGGATGTTCGCGCCTTGACGCCGACCGATGCCGCTCAGCGGGTTTCTCCCGACACGACGGCTATGCAGCAGCGTTTGCGTCAGTATGCCGCTCAGCTCAAATCCGCGCTCAACAGCCGATTTCAGCTTGCTGCGCGATGGCTGGAGAATATCGAATCCCGCCGGGCGTTCACCAATCCGCTGGACGGCGTTCTGTTGAGAACGCAGCAGCTGGACGAATTGGAAAAGCGTCTTTGCCGATCGGCAGACGCCTGCGTCAAAGACAAAACGGCTCAGCTGGAAAAGACCGCGGCAAAAGTCGAGTCGCTCTCGCCGCTGAAAACCCTTGCGCGAGGTTATTCTGTTACACTCAATAACCGCAGCGACGTTGTCCGTTCTGCCGAAGAGTTGTCCGCAGGCGATACAATTACAACGGTTTTGGAGAAGGGCAGAGTAAAGAGTGTAGTTGAGAGTTGCGAACGAATGGAAGGCGGTAACGAAGCGACCAGCGGGAGCGGAGTTACGCAGTTCGCCGAAGGCGAACCAAAAAACACAAACCTCGCAACCTAAATAATTACGTCATCATTTTAACGAAAGGAACAAAACGATATGTCAAACGAACAATTACCCGAAGCGAGCTTGCAGACTCTTGTTTCCATGCTTGCCACTCAAGCGATGGTTGCCATGGGAATTCTCAACATTCCCGGACAGGAAAAGATCGACGTCAATCTGCCCTTGGCGCAGCATTTTATTACCCTCGTCGAAATCCTCGACAAAAAGACCAAAGGGAACAAGACCGACGAAGAGGAAAAAATGTTCGACCAGATTCTTTACGAACTCCACATGGGCTTCGTCCGCGTTAAGGAGGCTCAAAAATGAGCTTTTCCGCCGAAACGCGATCCAGCTTGCTGGAAAGATTTTTGCAGTACGTACAAATCGACACCGGCTCTTGTGACGACTCGACGTCCGCGCCCAGCACGGAACGCCAACTTGACCTTTCCCGCTTGCTGTACAGCCAGCTGAAGGAATTGGGTCTTAAAGACGTTTTCCTGTCAGAGTTTGGCGTCGTCTATGCGACCATTGAATCCAACGTCGACAAACCCTGTCCGACAATTGGTTTCTGCGCTCACGTCGACACCGCGCCCGACGTCCCGACAGGACCCGTTCATCCTCGCGTAATCGAGAATTACGACGGCTCCGACATCGTCCTGGGCGACTCCGGAAAAACGATTGCTTTCAGCGAAAACAGCGAACTCGCCCACGCCGTCGGCAAAACGATTATTGTAACAGACGGAACGACGCTATTGGGCGGCGACGACAAAACCGGCGTTGCCGTCATGATGGAAATGGCGAAGTTCCTGCTCGACAACCCGGACTTTCCCCACGGAACGATTCGTCTGTGCTTTTCCGTTGACGAAGAAATCGGCAGAGGGGCAGACCACATCGAGCTGGACAGGTTCAAGTGCGATTTCGCCTATACGCTCGACTCGGAAGGGACAAACGGCATCGACGTCGAAACCTTCTCCGCCGACATGGCGATTGTTACATTCCACGGCGTCAACATTCACCCGTCCATCGGCAAGGGCAAACTGGTCAACGCGATTAAAGGCGTCTCTGCCTTTATTGACCTGCTGCCCAAAGACGGCGTCAGCCCGGAAACGACGGAAAATCGGGAACCGTTCGTTCACCCGGTCGACATCTCTGGCAACTGCGAAAAGACGGTTGTCCGGCTGATTCTCCGCGCCTTCGACACGCCCCAGCTTGCCGTTTTCGCCGACTGGCTCAAAGAGCTTGCCGCCAAGGCGATCGAACCGTTCCCCGGCATGAAAGCAGACGTCGAGACGGTATTCCAGTACCGCAACATGGGCGACGGACTAAGAGAACGTCCGGAAGCGGTCGACCGCGCCTGTAACGCTTTAGAGAGACTGGGCAGAACGGCGATTCGACAAATCGTCCGCGGCGGAACAGACGGTTCCCGCCTGACGGAGATGGGACTTCCCACTCCCAACCTGACCGCCGGCTCTCACAACCCCCACGCCGTTGTCGAATGGGCGAATCTTGATGAAATGCTCGAAACGCTCGAATGGTCGCTGGAGATTGTCAGGGAATAGGAAATAGGGAGTAGGGAGTAGTATTTTAAATTCGCCGTAGGCGAAGTACTATTCCCTATTTCCCATTCCCTACTCCCTATAACTTCTTCGACGTCGCCAACGCGATGGCGCGGCCGCGGTTGCCGACGGCGCAGTAGAAATGGTATACGACGCCGTCGACTTTGACGCACCACGGTTTGTGGGCGTAGGTGGCGTCCCACGGTTCGGAGGGAGCGATTAAATCCGTTCCCGTCCATTTCGTCCAATGAACCAGATCTTTTGAAACGGCAAACGTGTCGAACGCTTTGGGCTTCCAGAAGGCGCCGAAATAGAACATGACCCAGTAATCGCCGATTTTCACGATTTGCGGGTCGCCGGAGATGCCGCGATGGTTGTCGATAACCGGGTCGGCGCCGTATCGCGTCCAGTTCCGCATGTCTTTAGAAATCGCCATGCCGATTCGTTCCGCCCCGCTGTGCTTGGCGTTGTAATACATCACAAACGGCGCGCCGAGGGTTTGCGCCTTGTCCCAAATCACAGTGCTCTTATACAGCGTCGTCTTCTCAAACCAGCGGGCGTCTTCGTCCTGCGGGGAGAAAATCGGATTCTGCTCGTACCGCGTCCACTCTTTGGCGGCGGTTGGATCGTCTGTATAGGCAACGCCCATCGAAAGTGGGTCGGTTTCGTATCCCTTGCGACTTCCGCCCAAATACGTCAGCCAGTATTTGCCGTCGTACTGCTGAATCTCAGCCGATCCGCCCCAGGCAGTGTCAATCAACGAGGCGTATCCTGCGACCTGCCAGGCGTCCCAACCCGTTTGCGGGAACGTGAGAATCGGACCGAGATATTCCCATTTGATCAAATCGTCGCTTTTGGCGAGGAACGTCTCGTAACCGACGCCGCCTGTCATGGAAATGAAGACCATATACCAGACGCCGTCTTTCCGGAAAATCGACGGGCAGTCAACCAGCTGACCGTTGAGCTTGTCCAGAATAATCCCGTACTTGTACGGCGTTTTGACTTCTTCGTAGATCGATTCCATTTCCGACTGGGAAACGGCAGCGGACCCGTCCGAATCGTCTCCGAAAACGTACGGCGCAGAGAAAAAAGTCCCGGCGGCGACTCCCGCCCCGGTCAAGCGAAACAATCGACTTCCAAATTCACGTCTGTTCATGATAGTTTAAGTTGTAATGTATGGGCTACGAATTGATGAAAACTACTTCTCCTATTATACCCACCTTTCGAGACGATGTCAACGAGTTTTATTCTATTCCCAAATTTTTTCGCCCACTTGCTTATTGTTTGATCTGTAGTATAATTCAAGATAAGTGAAAAATGTTTTTCGTCCAGACGTTCCGGGAGCGGAAGCCGCGGAGGGGTTTATCGATGGACGCACTCTTTTTAAGGAGACAATAGCAATGAAGTATTATCAAACGCGCGGAACCTGTTCAACTGGCATCGAATACGAGGTTGAAAACGGCGTTGTAACAGCGTGCCGATTCATCGGCGGCTGCACGGGCAACACGCAAGGCGTTGCGAAGCTCGTTATCGGTCGCAAGGTCGAAGAGGTTATCGGACTGCTCAAAGGAATTCAATGCAATAACGGAACGTCGTGCCCAGACCAGCTGGCAAGAGCGCTGGAAAAGGAACTGTAATAAGAAAGGCTGTTTAACAAAGGAGATTAACAATGATTAGAATAAACTGTTTCTATCAAGCCCAGGAAGGACGTCTTGAGGAAGCCCTCGCCGCCGCCAAAGAACTCGTTGCGGAATCGAACAAACAGGACGGTTGCATTGCTTACGACGTATTCGTCAGCGGCACCCGTCCCGACATCCTGTTTTTCTGCGAGACGTGGCGCGACGAAGCCGCATTGAAGGCGCACATGGAGTCCGAACCGTTTGTCAAGTTCGGCGGAATCATGAACGCCATCGGCAAGTTCACGATTGAACAATTCGAAATGAAATAACGCCTAACCAAGAAAAATAACCATGAAAGCGCTACCCCTTTTTGCTACAATTGCTATGACAATATCATTTACAACAGGATGTTTCGCGTCTGGCAACTTTCAGACGGACGAGTTTACAACAAAGAGCGGTAAGACCGTTACAATTACCGCCATCAAACACGCCAGTCTGCGAATCCAGTACGACGGACTTGAGATTCAGGTGGACCCCGTCGTGAAGCTCGAACCGCAGACGAACTACTCGGCGTTTCCGAAGGCGGACGTCATTCTCATTACGCATGAGCATTTCGACCACTGTGATCCCGCTGCGATAACCGCGCTTAAGAAGAGCGGAACTCAGATTATCGTCAATCCCGCCGTTGAGAAGAAGCTCGGCTCCTGTACGGCGCTTAAGAACGGCGATAGTCTTACGATTGCCAAAGGCATTACGATTGAAGCCGTCCCTGCCTATAACACGACGCCCGGGCATACGCAGTTTCATCCCAAAGGACGCGACAACGGCTACGTGCTGACCATTGACGGACTCCGCATTTACATTGCCGGCGACACGGAGGACATCCCTGAAATGGCGGCTCTGACGGACATCGACGTCGCGTTCCTGCCCTGCAACCAGCCATACACGATGACCCCGGAACAGGTCGCGAAAGCGGCAAAGACGATAAAGCCGAAGACGCTCTTCCCGTACCACTACTCCGATACGCCCGTCAAACGAGTCGCCGAACTGCTCAAAGGCGAGTCCATCGACGTCCGAATTCGGAATTACAAGTAACGGAATAGCGAAGGCGCGTATTTGAGAACCGTGAGATAATCTGGAGATCGCCCTATTTAGAATATAAACGAAATCAGATTTACTTAACCCATTAATTATTGTAACGGAGAACAAACCATGAACGGAAACTTTACATTCCATAACCCGACAAGACTGCATTTCGGCGAAAACGCCATGGACGCTCTTGCTGACGAACTCAAAGCCTTTGGCCCCGTTGTTCAACTGTGCTATGGCGGCGGGTCCATCAAGAAGAACGGCATTTACGACCAGGTCGTTGAGATTCTCAAGTCCGCAGGCAAGACGATTGTCGAGGACGGCGGGGTCATGCCGAACCCGACTCTGGAAAAAATGCTTCACGGCGCGGCGCTTGCCAGAGAAAACAATGTCGATCTCATTCTCGCCGTCGGCGGCGGGTCTACGATAGACTACGCCAAAGCCGTCAGCGTTTCCGCGTGGTGTGAAGAAGACCCGTGGGAGAAGTATTTTATTCGTTTCGAGGAGCCAAGCTGCCGTATTATTCCCGTCGGGGACGTCCTGACAATGGTCGGCACCGGCAGCGAAATGAACGGCGGCTCGGTTATTACCAACCACGATGCAAATCTGAAAATCGGGAAAGTCTTCGGCCCTGACGTCTTCCCGAAGTTCGCGATTCTCAATCCGCGGTTCACGTTCAGCGTTCCCCGCCGTCAGATGGTTGCCGGTTTTTTTGATATCATGTGTCACATTCTGGAACAGTATCTCAGCGGCGAAGACGACTCTACAAGCGACTACATCGCAGAAGGGCTTATGCTTTCGCTGATTCATTCCTCGCGCATTGCCATTAAAAATCCGGAGGATTACGAAGCCCGCTCCAACATCATGTGGACAGCGACCTGGGCGCTCAATACGCTCATTGCGAAAGGCAAATCGACCGACTGGGAGGTTCACATGCTCGGTCAGGCGGTCAGCGCTCTGACGGACGCGACGCACGGAATGACGCTTTCGGCGGTTTCGCTCCCGTACTATCGTTTAATCATGCCTTACGGACTGAAGCGATTTGTCCGCTTTGCTCAAAACGTCTGGGGCGTAAATCCGGACGGAAAGAGCGAGACGGAAATCGCCGAGGAAGGCTTGAAAGCTTTTGAGGCGTGGATGCGCGAGATCGGCGTTGCGATGAACATCACAGAACTGGGCGCGTCCGAGGCGATGCTGGATAAACTCGCCGACGCCACGCTCATTCTCAAAGGCGGATACAAAATCCTGACTCGTGACGAAATTCTTGCCATCTTCCGGGAAAGCCTGTAAGATTTAAACAGACGATGATAACGCGACTGACAACGAAATGGCTCTTGCTGGCGTTTACGTTCCTGACGTTGGCGCTGCCTGCGTTTGTGATGGCGGACAGCGTCAGCGAACCAGCGAACGAACGCCAGGTGGGGCTGTTTTATTTTCTCTGGCTGGGCGAGCATGGACGCCGAGGACCCTACGATATATCGAAGATTCTGGCGGCAGACCCAAACGCCGCCGCCAATCCGGACAGTCCTGCTTGGGGGCCTGTAGGGACGTTTCATCACTGGGGCGAGCCGCTTTACGGATACTATTTCTCCGATGATGAATGGGTTGTACGTCGTCACGTAAAGCTGCTTATGCAATGCGATATCGACTTCCTTTTCTTCGATGTAACGAACTCCGCCATCTACGAGAAGAACGCCAAGCTTGTCATGAGCGTTTTGAAGGAATACCACGACGCGGGCTGGAATCCGCCGAAAGTGATGTTCTATACAAACGCCGGTTCCGGAAGAACCGTTGAGAGGTTATACGAGGCGATCTACAAGCCCGGCTTTGCGAAAGAGGTCTGGTTCATGCTGGATGGGAAGCCTGTCGTTGTCGCGAAGAAGGAGCAATGCTCCGACGAGATGAAGGAATTCTTTACAATCGTCAAACCGCAGTGGCCCAACGAGGGGTCCAAAAAAGGGGGCTGGCCGTGGATGGATTTCAGACGTCCGCAGCGTCTTTTTGAAGGAGAGGACGTTGCGAAAACCGTGATGAACGTTTCCGTCGCTCAGCATCCGCAGCTTCGATTCGGCGACAGCGTCTTATACGGCGAAACCGGGAACCGCGGGCGGGCGTTTCACAACGGCGCGAACGACCCGGCTCCGGACGCATGGAAGAAAGGATACAACTTCCAGGAACAGTGGGACGCAGCGTTCGAGGCGAAGCCTGATATTGTTCTTGTAACAGGCTGGAATGAATGGATTGCCGGTCGTTATCACGGACAGCCCAACCGTCCTGTCATGTTCGTCGATTGCGCAAACCATGAGTATTCCCGCGACATTGAGATGATGCGCGGCGGCTATGGCGACAATTACTTTCTCCTGCTTCGCGAAAACGTCCGGAAGTTCAAGGGAATCTCGGACGCCGAGCCGAACCCGCCCAACGCCTGTAAACGATACCGCTGTTTTGCCGATTCTGCCATGCCGCGCGACCATGACGGCTACGGGACTCGTTACGTCAACCGAACTCAGCGCAACGCGCCGGAATGGATTGACGTCATGCACGATCAGCAGAGCGTTACATTTATCGTCAAGACGCAAAAGCCCATTGTCGGCAAAGAAGACGAGGGAGACTTCATGCAGATTCTCGTCAACGGCAAACCCGTCAACGGACTGGGCGAAATGAAAATCGACGGAGACGTCATGACGCTTGCCGTTCCGCGCAGCGCGTTGGGGATTATGTCGAACTCGTTCCGCTTTGACTTTAAGTTTGTAGATTCAACCGAGTCGTGCCGCGATCCACTCGACTGGTACGATCACGGCGTTGTTGAGCCGCTGGGACGGGTGGCGTTTGTTTATTGTGGAAAGCAATAGGGGAAAATCTTAGACGAGCCGTTGGTTCGCCTATCGGCGAATGCGTAATTCCGCTCTCGCTGGTCGCTTCATTACCGCCTTCCATTATTCAATTATCTCACTATAGACATCGTTGCCCTGTATGATTATCGCAGTTGCAGTTGCGTACGTCTTGCAGTGCGACATTGTAATCTGAAAGTCGCAAAGTTTTTTCTCGCGGGCGATTTCCAGAACGCGTCCGCCGATAGCGACAATCGGTTTTCCTGACAGCAGATTGCGAATTTCCAGATCGCGCCATCTGATCCCGTCGGCATAACCGGTTCCCAACGCTTTGAGAATCGCCTCTTTGGCGCTCCATCGCGCTGCAAAATTTTCATTTGAATTCTTATGACCTTCACAGTAACGAATTTCCAGTTCTGTAAACGTCAGATTTTTAAAAGAATCGCCATGGCGGGCAAGCATGTCCGCAATTCGTGAGATTTCCGTTATATCCGTACCGATTCCGTAGACTTTCATTAATTCGTAATTTGCAATGCGTAATGCGTAATTGGCGCAAAGCGCCCCATAAAACCATTTTGCAACTCGCAGTTCAATTACGAATTGCACCTATAAATAAAAAGTAATTCGTAATTTGATAATACGTTTTTTAATTACGCATTACGAATTACGAATTACACATTATAAAAATCCGTTTTCCCAAATTGTTTTTTAATTAACGCGCTGTTCGTTTGACGGCAGCCGACTTCCACTGATTTCCAGTGGCGGGGAGAACCGGAGCGTAGGAGTCGCCGCCAGCTTTCGTTGTCGCCTGAGCGGATACAACTTCGTCAGAGACGATGACCGCTCCCGGAGGCAGTTGATTCATGACGTCAGCGGGGAGATTAACGTTGTTGGGCTGAGCGGGAGCGTAGGTTCTCTGAACCGGCTGCTGATATTGAATCTGCTGAATGGCTCCGTTGGGGGACTTCGCCGCACGATACGTTGTTGGATTCTGAACGGCCGCCTGACGATTCTGATTGCAGTTTCGGCAGTTGGAAGTTGACGTTCCCGGGGCGGGAGCTGGAGTCGGCTGGATTACCTGCGGACGTCCAGGGGCGGGGCGAGTAGCCGGAGTGGGAGCGGCGGAATCCATAATAACTTCGCCGTCCATGCCGCCGTCGTAAATCATGCCGTCGCCGTATCCGAAACCGTATCCGCCATCGCCGCAGCTGGAGCAGCCGGAATTGCAGCCGACGGTTCCACGGCAGGCAGTTGCGCCGCAATATCGAGACGAGCACGGTCCAGCGTAGTTGTTAAAGCAGCACGGATCGGGGCAGGGCGGGTCGCTCCATTCACCCCAGTAGATTTGGCTGCAGCCTGTGTTGGGCCAATGACCGGCAGCGCACATCCAAAGTTCTTCGACAACGCGGAACGGAATGGAAACGATTGTCAGCAGCGGGCAGCACGGATAACCATAGTATCCAGTGAAACATGGATCGCAATAATTCGGGCCGCAAACAGGACCGCAAACAGGACCGCAAACGCCGGTATTGCAGCCGCCAACTCCACACGGAGTAAACAAGTCGCTGGACGTTGCCGCCGTTGCCGGGCAGGAGTCGCACGCTCCGCCGTAAGGACCGCATGGAGCGTAATTATAACCGTACGGGCCATAGCAGCAGCAACCCGTCAGGAAGGACGCGATACTAACAATCGCAGCCAATGTGATGATTCGTTTCATAGTGGAAAACCTCTTTCTTTTGGGTTGAACGGCAAAGTCTTTTTTGACGTTCAAAAACGGATTGACAATTCTATTTGGTTTACTGATTTCCTCATAGCAAGAGGAACCAATTACTGTTATCGTCCGCATAATCGACAAAATTGAGAAAATCATTAAAAAAATAATTCTTTTGTTAGGTTGCCTAGATTGACAGACGGCTCGAAGTGATGAGCATATTGAAATAATCCTATTCCTGCTCCCTAATCCCCACTCCCGAATCTGATAATTTCTTAAAATTTTGATATTTTTCCCTGTCTCCTCTCGACTTTTATTTGAGATTGCTATATAATAAAGAAAAATAGGCGTCAAGGACGCTATTAGTAGTGGTAAGCGCTTAGTATTAAGTTGTAAGGACGCAAAGCGTCTTATCAGACCTTTTTCTTTTCACTTACCACTAACCACTTACCACTTTCCACAAACCACTTACCACTTTATTATTATGAAACGCATTGTTTTTCTGTTGACCCTTATAACGGCAGTCATTTCGTCCTTTTCGGTACAGGGCGAAGAAACTCCGCGCTATTTAGGTCCGTGTTCGATTTGTCAAAGTTCAGACGGGGCTTTTCTGTTTGTTGTTAATATGGACGGCAAGTCCGTCAGTAAAGTCGATTTGGCGGGAAAGAGCGTTGCCGCAGAATTCCCCACGCCAGCAACGCCAACAGGAATTGCCATATCTAAAGATGACAAAACTCTTTACGTAACCGTTACCAGACCAGAAGGGGAGTTGTTGGTCATGTCGGCAGAAAACGGCTCAGTCGAAAAAGCGATTAAAGTCGGACACACGCCTTGTTCTCCCTGCTTAACTCCAGACGGAAAACGCGTTTACGTCTGCAATCAGTTCAACAATAACGTTTCCGTCGTCGATCTGGAACAGGGCAAAGAGATCGCCAAGGTTCCAGTCGTTCGCGAACCGGTTTCCTGCGACATAACCCCAGACGGTAAAACGGTTTTCGTTGCCAACTTTATTCCCAACGATCGCGCTGACGGTTACGATGTTGCTTCTGAAATCGGCGTTATCGACACCGCGACCAATACCGCGACGTCTATTCGTCTGATTAACGGCTGCTCGTCCGTTCATGAAATTCGTGTATCTCCAGATGGCAAATACGCTTACGCGACTAATATTTTGGCGCGATATCAAATGCCAACCACTCAGGTGGAACGCGGCTGGATGAATACAAACGCTCTTGCGGTTATTGACGTCGAAGCCAAAAAACTGGTTAACGTCGTTCTTCTGGACGACATCGACCTGGGCGCCGCCAACCCGTACGGAATCGCGTTCACGCCAGATTCTAAAACGCTGCTGGTAACTCATTCCGGAACGTCGGAAATGAGCATTATCGACAACGAAAAGATGATAGAAAAGCTCTTGGCGATGCCGGAAAAGACCACGGAAAACGCGGGTATTTACACGGCGGCGACGGCGGCGGACGTTCCCAACGACCTCTCGTTTTTGGTGGGAATGAGAAACCGCGTTCGACTCAAGGGCGTTGCTCCCCGATCAATCGTTGTAACAGACAACAAAGCGTATACGCCGCTGTATTTCTCGGATGAAATCGACATTGTCAATTTGCGCTCGAAGCGCTGCACCGGCAAAATTGAACTGGGCCCGCAGCAGGAAATGAGCAAAGTTCGCAAAGGACAGATGTTCTTCGGCGACGCCTCGCTGTGCTTCCAGCAATGGCAGTCTTGCGCGACGTGTCACCCCAACGCCCGCGTTGACGCCCTCAACTGGGACTTGATGAACGACGGCATGGGCAACCCGAAAAACGCTAAATCCCTGTTCCGTTCAGACAAAACCCCGCCGACCATGATTTCCGGCATTCGTCCTGACCATCACGCCTGCGTCCGCAAGGGAATTCAGTTTATTCAGTTCGCCGTCAGACCGGAAGAAGACGCTCAGTGCATCGACGAATTCATCGAAGCCATGGAAGCTGTACCCAGCCCGTACCTGGTAAACGGTCAGTTGTCCGAAAAGGCTCTCAAGGGAAAAGAAGTATTCAAGAAAGCCAAGTGCGACGTTTGTCACGGCGGAGAATACTACACCGACATGCAAATGCACAACGTCAAAACGCGAGCGGAATTTGACCAGCGAGACGACTGGGATACGCCAACTCTGCTGGAAGTATGGAGAACGGCGCCTTATCTTCACGATGGACGTTATGTTACCATGAAAGAGCTGTTCGTTGAAGGAAAGCACGAACTTCAGGACGTTCAACTTACAGAAGAAGAAATCGAAGCTCTTTGCGAGTACGTTCTGTCTCTGTAAACAACGGTAACATCATATCGTTCTGATTTGAAACAAAAAAACGGCGAGAGGATTCAACCTTCTCGCCGTTATTATTTCTATCAAGCCGGGTATTGAACGCTCTTACCAGGCGTATTCCATTGAGAGCGTCAAACCTTGCAGGAATTCTGTGGTGTCGTTATCGATTGCGTATCGAGCGTTGACGCCCTGAACTATCTGGCTTGTTGCTTGAGCGACGCCTGTAACCCACATAACGTTGTACTGGAAACGCCCCGTCCAACGCTTGGTAAATCTATAATTCACCCAAAGACCGATATCTGCCAAACCTGCCAGTTGTCCCTCAGCAGCTTTTACGGAGCCTTCGGCCCATGAAGTGGTATAAGTACGATCTGACCAGTTGTACAGCGGAGCGATTTTCCCGTTAATGCCCCAGTTCCACATACAGTGTTGATCAATCAGTTCCACTCCAAGCTGGAAACCAAGCATATTATTGTCAGTTTCACAGCCTACAGAGTATCCTTCTGTAAGATTGCTCAAAAGACCGTAATCGTTTTGATCGAAATATCGAATACCAACAAGCATGTTTCCACTCCAACCCTGTCGGCATTGTCTTTGAACTCGTCCATTGGGAAGATACACCATGCGATCGTGGAGCGTTCCACGCGGCTGAACGCGAAGATTAAGCTCAAAGGAATTGACTCTGGAACGAATCTTGTATTCCATATCTTCTGCAACATATTCCTCATCTGCGTTCTGACCGAAAAACTGATACCTGTTAGCCATCTCCCATTCATTGAGTCCCCAATACTCAAATTCAAGGAAGAAATTGACGTTCTTGGCATTGCGTCCTAAATAACGTTTCGCACGAATGTCCAAACCTGCGGAAATGTCAAATGAATTGTCCTTTTCAATCGCATACCCTTGAATATTCGTAAGAGTGCTGACCATTGCCAAAACGTCAGGAATTGCTCGAATATGTTCCGGCGCTTCGCGATGAAGGATTTTGGTTCCAAATTCAAAAGACCAAAGTTTCGGATTGCCATATCCGCCGCCGCAAAGCTGACAGCCCGGGCTGTTAAGAATGGTATCTCCCGCCGCGCCCTTGAATCCAGAAGGCTGCAACGTGCGCGGATCTATTTTTTCCGGTCCGCTGTTAGGCATTCCTCCCATTGGTTGTGGGAGAATTCCGGGAGAATATTCATCGAAATCGTATTTGGGATTGCCATAACGATCAGTTGTCCGTACATAATAATCGCCGCGTTTCTCAAATGGACCGGTGGGGTTGATTGCTACTCCTGGATCTGTCGTACGATTATTTGTATGAGCAATTTCCTCTGGCTCGGTTACGACTGCATCATAGCTTGCCGCTACAGATCCCGACGGAACAGCCGTTTGAGCTGCAGGGGTCGGAGGAGCGTTATAGTCATAATAGACGCCGCCTTCAAGCGGAATAGCCGGTACGCCAGAGACGCCTTGCCCATAAATGGCAGCTCCACTACTGGCAAATGCGACTATAATTGCCAAAATGGTCGGCATTTTTCGAATGCGAGCAGCTATGCACTTATACCATTGGATCACTGATTTCACGGTTTATCCTCCATAATAAATTGTCTGCTGGCAATCTGGTTGCTATTCCAATGCAGACAACCGTCAAATGAAATACCTCTGGATATAAAAATCCAGTTCTATAATTGATTCATCGACATTTTAACGTCTTGAAAATAGAAATATCCAAAATAATTCTAAAAATCATCCAAAATTCGAATTTACACGGTTGCTGCATTTTGCCTATCCGCCGCTGCTTTCCTGTTATTAACTTCTCACTCCTAACACCTCACTTCTAACTTTTCTGGCGCCCCCCCTCGAAAGAAATCGTTATTTCTGCTAAAATACCAATATAATATAATATCGGGTTGATAACGGCTTTTGATTCGAGTAGAATATTAATAATGAAGAATGTTCTTCTCTCAATCAACCCGCTGTCAGCTGTTGGCGAATCGTTAATAATACATTGCCTATATTCCCATTTTCCATCAACCGCTGCGATAACGCAGTTCGGCGCACGCCATTTTAATTATCCACAAAAACTATGAGTACAGATTCCAATTCCTCGACGCCCAAAAAGAGCCGAGTCCCCGGGTGCGACAATCCCGCCGATATTCAGACGATCCGCAAAATGCTCCAGGGTCAGCAATATGCGGCAGCAGCGAATTACATCAATACTGTTTTGGAAAAGAACCCGAATCAGCCAGACATTCTGGACGTGAAGTGCCACCTGCTCTATCTTAAATGCATCAAAGATATTGACAGCGGCAGTATGGAATCGGTTTCAGCCTGGAACGAAGCGGTTGAGCAGTTCCTTGCTCAGTTCCCGGACAACCCATTGGCGCTGGCGTGGAAGAGCCTCGCCTGTTCAAACAGCGGAGACGTCGATGCGGGATACGACTATCTGGAAAAATGCTTTATCTACCATTATCCGGAGATGAACCCAACTGGGATGCTGGCGGCGTTAAGTTCCCTCAGCCAGAACGAACTCAACGAAGGCTTTATTCCCGCCGCGCTGTTTCTGATGAGCCTCCGCGCTACGTTCTTTGATCAGCTCAAAGCGACTCAAGAATACGAAATGACGCACCGAATGCAGCTTCGAATTCTCAGCGATTCCAGCCTTGCGTTACCGCTGCGACAAACGTATTCGTTCTATCAGACCAACAGCCGCGGCGCGTTGACGGCAGATTTCACCGCAGCGCAGCAGCTGGTTTCCACTTTCCATTGGCTGGAAGCGGCGCAGGCGTTTGAGAAGATCGCCAATGACGACCCGACGGAACTGAATTCCGCGTACAACGCCGCAATACTGTATCTCAACCGCAGCAAAATCGCAGACGCGTCCCGCATGTTCAAGCTGTACTCTGAGCGTGAGCCGGAACTCAACCGCAAAATCGACGCCCTGGCAACCGCGCTGCTGCTGTCGAAATCGCCGCTGGAAGACAACATGCCGCTGTACGATTTCCAGTACAAAGTTACAGATCAGGACAGACTGCGAGAACTGTTGCTGAGTTCAAACCGTCTGATTTCGCAGAACGTCCCGGCGGAAAACTTCGACGGCCCGCCGCCGCTGTTTATAGGCTCTCTGCTCGATCAGCCCAAACAGACGTCGTGGTCGGAATCCCTGACCTTTGAAGACATCCCGCTGGTTCTCGGCTCTGTCGCGTTGTGGGGAAAGAGAACCGACCGCGAAGCGATTCTGGAATTCTCGTCGATTCTGGAATGCGACCGGGAAGACGTTTACTCGCTGGTCAAGGAAACCTTTGGCGACTGTATCGAAGGCGAGCCGCAAGCTGTTACAATGGAAGCCCCGTCTGTAACAATCGATTCCTTTACCCGCCCGCAGGCGTTCCCGGACAACACGCCTCAAAACGTTATCGAACAGCTTCAGCGCGAGCATTACAACGATTTACTGCTCAACTGTTGGCCAGATTTCAATCTGGGCGTTTTGGGCTCGTCGCTTCGTCAGGCTGCGACAGATGAACAGAAGCAGCCGCTGGTTCGAGCGGTTATCAAGGTTGTAGAATACCTGCTTGGTTCTGGCAATCCGTTCTTGGATTTCGACGCGCTTTATTCGGCGTTGAATCTCAAGCCGCTTCCGCCTCTGCCGGTGGAATCCAGCGATCTGGCGTCTCTCCCGCCGTCTCTTTACGGGGCTGTCGATCTCAAATCGCTTTCCGACAGCGACCTGGCGACGCTTTACGCCCGTTACAATCCGTACGGAACGGACAGCGTCATGCACAAGCTGGCTCAGGAAATCGTCAGCCGCGACACGCTCTCCGTCGAAATTCGTCAGACGGCGTACGTCAAGCTGTGTCTGTCTCCTAACGGCATTGTCCCGGAAAACATTCAGCAAGGCAAAGACTTCTGCAAAGCTAACAACATTTCCGATTCCTATTTCGACATGATGGAACTGCAGACAATGTTCCTGTCGGGAAACATGGACGAACTGGAAAAGAAAATGCACCAGATTTATCAGGATCACAAAGACGAACCGCAGACCATGCAGGCGTTGATGAACTTCGTTCAGCAGCTTCAGCGGATGTCAGAAATGGCGTCCCGCGGTCAGACCCCGAATCCGGCGGACTTGTCGTCAGCCACACCGGAACCGCCGCAGCAGTCAACGTCCGGACTGTGGACGCCCGATTCCCCCAACCCGCCCGCCAGCCCCGCGCCGGAAGAAAAGAAAAGCTCTATCTGGCTGCCAGACTGATTTGTAACAGACAATTGATTTAATAACTCGCAACTCGTAACTCGTAACTCGCAACTATGAAAATAGGATTAGCAGGATATTCCGGCTCTGGAAAGAGTACGTTGTTTCATTGGTTGACCGGCATCGCGCCGGACTTGGCTCTGTCGCATAAAGAGCAGAGCGCCATGGTTCCCATTCCCGACGAGCGATTCGCTCCGCTGTGCGAACTGTACAAGCCGAAAAAGGTAACGCACGCCAATCTGGAACTGGTCGACACGCCCGGCTTGAATCGCAACCACGACGGCGCCCCCGCTATTTTGGCGCACATTCGCGAGGCGGACTGCCTCGTGCTGGTTGTCGGCGCGTTTGACAAGTCCGACCCGGTTCAGGATTACATTTCTTTCACCGAGGACCTGCTTCTGGCGGATATGGAAGTCGTTTCCAACCGATTGGAGCGTTTGGACGCCCAGCTCAAACGACCGATTCAAAAGCCGGAAAAGGAAAAGCTCCAGTTTGAACAGGCGGTTTTGCAGAAGGTTCTCGCCGGTTTGGAAAACGAAAAGGCGGTTACGTTGGACGACATGACCGAAGACGAGCAGAAATGCACTCGCGCCTTCCGCCTGTTCAGCGAAAAGCCGAGAATGGTCGTCGTCAACTGCGCCGACGACGAGTCCGATCTTCACCGGTTTGACAACTGCATTGAAGGCGTCAAGGTTTTCGCCGCGCCGGTTTCCCTTCAAAGAGAACTCGACGAAATGTCGCCGGAAGAAAGCCAGGCGCTTGTTGACGAGCTGGGAATTCAGACGGCGAACAAAGACGAATTGGTTCGGCTCATGCTGGACGAGTCCGGGCAGATGACGTTCTTCACCGCCGGGGAACCGGAAGTGCGAACCTGGATTCTCAAAAAGGGCGGAACCGCTCTCGACGCCGCAGCCAGCATTCACACCGACCTGGCGCGCGGGTTTATTCGAGCGGAAGTCATGACCGTAACCGACCTCCTGGCGGCAGGCAGCGAACGCGAAGTCAAGGCCAGAAACCAGCTCCGTCAGGAACCCAAAGGATACGTCGTCAAAGACGGCGACATCCTGCTGATTCGGTTTAGCGTATAAGCGGACGAACTCGAAATTTCGTAAAAGTTAGATAGAACGCAGAGACCGCAGAATATCCGCAGAATACGCAGAAGCAAGCGACCATGTGTCATCTACGCCCGATTCTCGGGCTATGACACGATGTCCGCTTGCGTTTTTTTAAATAATTAAATAAACCGGGCGGGAATCGTGGCGTAGCCAACATCGTTGGCGTCGTCGCCACATTCCCAGCCCGTCTGCGTTCTCTGCGAGGAGTCTGCGTACTCTGCGTTCAAAAATAAATAGCTTATTATTACCATACCAGCCGCTTCGCAGAAATAATTGTCCGCGCCTTCTCCCCTCCCATCTAACTTGACAAATGAAAAAATAACGGTAAAATAGAATTCTGAAAATGGAACTATTGAGAGTTCCGTATTTCGAATTTTCATTTCGAATTTACCACCTACCCCCCATTCAAATCATGGACAAAGAATTATCGATTATGCCTTGCCTGGACATGCGAAACGGTCGCGTTGTCAAGGGCGTGCATTTTGTTGACATCATCGACGCCGGCGACCCGGTCGAATGCGCCAAGGCGTACTGCGCCGCCGGAGCGGATCAGCTGGCTTTGCTGGATATTACCGCCACGGTAGAGAATCGCTCTACCATGCTGGACGTTGTTAAAAAGGTTGCTGCTGCAACGACGGTTCCGTTTACCGTCGGCGGCGGAATTGGCGACGTCAAAACAGCCGCCGCCGTTCTCAACGCCGGAGCGAATCGCGTTTCGATTTCCTCTGCCGCGTTCCGAAAGCCCGATCTGATTCCGGAACTGATTAAAGAATTCGGGGTCGACGCCGTTACAGCCGCCATCGACGTAGACGTCAACGCGGAACTCCCCTCTGGATACGAAGTCTATATTGACGGCGGACGCACAGCCACCGGCGCGGACGCGGTTGAATTCGCCAAAAAGCTCGACGGATTCGGCGTCAACGTCATTCTCCCGACCAGCAAGTCCGGCGACGGCGCTCGCACCGGATACGACCTGCCGGTCATTCGCGCCATGGCGAAGGCGTGCAGCGCTCAAATCGTCGCCTCCGGCGGAGCGGGGAACATGCAGCATTTCGCCGACGCCGTCGAAGCGGGAGCCACCATCCTCCTGGCGGCAAGCGTGTTCCATTTCCAGATGATTAAAATTCCGGAACTCAAAGCGTTCCTGAAAGAAAAAGGATATTGTGTTAGATAGTGGTTAGTTTTGAGTGGTAAGTGGTAAGGACGCAAAGCGTTGATCCTACTAACCACTTACCACTAACCACTTACCACTTTTCCAACTCCCAACTCCCTACTCCCTCCCATGTCCACACCCGTATTAAAGACCAATTTACCGTTTCCCGTTCGCAGCGGGAAAGTTCGCGACGTTTATGATTTTGGAGACGAAGTTCTGCTCGTCTCAACAGACCGCATTAGCGCTTTTGACTGGATTCTGCCGGCGGGCATTCCCGACAAAGGGCGCGTCCTGACGCAGATTTCCGCGTTCTGGTTTGACCTCTTCGGCGGCGACAACCACAAGATTACTTGTGACGTCAACGAGATGCCGCAGCTCAAAGGACTCGACACGACCGACCTGGCGGGTCGTTCTATGCTGTGCAGAAAGACGAAAATCGTCCCGATGGAATGTATCGTCCGCGGCTATCTGACCGGTTCCGGCTGGAAAGAATATCAGAAGAGCGGTTCCGTTTGCGGAATTGAACTTCCCAAAGACCTCAAAGAAAGCGCGAAGCTGGAAAACCCGATTTTCACGCCGTCCACCAAGGCGGAAGAAGGACACGACATCAACATTTCCTTCGAGCAGATGGCGAACGAGATCGGCGTCGCGCTGGCGGAAGAGCTTCGCGACCGCAGCATTGAAATCTTCCTCCGCGGCAGCGAGTATGCGGAATCCAAAGGCATTCTCATTGCCGACACGAAATTTGAATGGGGCGTCCTGGACGGCAAACTGATTCTGGCGGACGAAGTCCTCACGCCGGACAGCAGCCGATTTTGGCCCGCCGACCAGTACGAAGAAGGACGCAGCCAGCCCTCGTTCGACAAACAGTTCGTTCGCGACTGGCTGACCAATGAGTCCGGCTGGGATAAGAACAGCGAACCGCCGACCCTCCCGCAGGACATTATCGACAAAACCCGCGCGAAGTACGTCGAAGCCTACGAACGCCTCACCGGAAAAGAATTCCCGTGGAAATAGGGTAACGTTTCTACGCCGCGAAGTGTGCATACCAAACTGACGAAGCCAAAAACCTCCTCCGGATGTAGCCCGGCGGCGAGGCGCCGCTCCCAGTCCGCGCTGCCGCGCGATTGCGAAATCCGCGCCCGTTGGTCGCTTGCGTTAAACGCCGCGAAGTGTGCATACCAAACCGACGCAGCCGGAAACCTCCTCCGGATGTAGCCCGGCTTCGGGCTACTGCAAAACGCCGCGAAGTGTGCATACCAAACTGACGTAGCCAAAAACCTCCTCCGGATGTAGCCCGTCCTCGGGCTACTTGCCGGGATTACTAAAATCTGTTACGCAGTTGAAAACGTAGGAATCTTTCCTATTAAATTTTTCGTTTTTTTCGCTTGACGGCTTTCGCCGTCAAGTTGTAGCCCGGGGACGGGCTACATCCAAGGGGTGCTATCTTTTTACTCTCTTTTTTCTACCGCCCCCTTGCATTCTGTAAAATACTGAATATACTAATTATTGGATTTTGTATTCATCGTAAATTTCCCCGCTGCTATTGCTTTAGAGTTACAAATATGAGCAGAAAACTAAAACGGAAATTGCTGTCGCTCTATGTTTGGCTGACGCTGCCAATTGTACTATTTACATTGTACAGCAGGTTTAGCGATAGAATGGCAATATATCATTGGTTTAACAATACCAGTATGGACATGTTGTATTTCGACGTTAGAATTCCTCTTGTTCACGGCAGATACAAAACGTCAATTAAGCGCATAAGACCTTGTTGGGCGCGAGATAACGGTTCGTTTGAAACAAAAGACGATTTTGATTTTGCAGCAGTTAAACCGCCTGTAGGTTCCTGCTTTGTATCGCTTGGAACACAGAGAGTATATCCTTTCAAAGAGAACATTGATCTTTTGCCGTACAAAGTATACGGAGCCAGTCTTTATGAAGATCATATTGATATTCAGATACCGGATTTTCTTTCGTTTGAAGAAGTATTCTTTGATATGCCGACAACGCATCGATTATATCTGGATTTTAAAACAGGCGCTAATCAATTAGATAATTCCGAGTTTTCAAATTACGCACCTGAATTTCGGCGAGTCTTGAACGTTGTTAAATACGCTCAGGAATGTCAAAACGGCGGGTCAAAACCTCAAGGCGATCAGAACAGCAACGGAGAGAAATAATTATGAATAAAATCAAAGAAAACGTGACGGGCGTCTGCCGTTGGTTTATCAAACAACCTCTGATGTTGCACTTTTCGCTGCTGCCATTTCTCATTCTGATATTGATATACGTTTTTGGGTCTTATTCTTTTCGAGTCGATATAGAGATACGGGGAATAGACCGATATTTGTTATATTTGGGATTTTTCCTGTTGTTTTTTTACTGGCTGTTTTGGCAGACGCGTCTTAAAAGCTGGTTTTTCAAACAAACAACGCTTCATATTTCGCTGATTTCGTATTTCATTCTGATACAGATTAAAGTATTTGGAACATATACTTTTCAGGACAACCTTCGATTCTGGGGAATAAACGGCATTTTGTTTTATTTGGGATTTATGCTGTTTTTTTACTGGCTGTTTTGGGAAACGAGAATCACAAAGAATCCTGCCGTCAGCGGTTTCATTAAATTTATTTTAACAGTATTTTTATTGATCTTTAACCTCTGGCTTGCCTTGGTACTGTTATAAGAAGCCAGCGGAAACGAATTGAGATCAACAGGGCGCGTCGATAATCCCGCGAACGTGGACTGCCAGCCACGATCAACCGGCGCTCGGCGCCGCTGACGCGCTCGGCGTACCCGACTCTCGGCGCCGCTGACGTACACGGCGTACCCGGCACGCGGCAGTCTCTGCCGCATCCGGCGCCGAACGGCGCCGGGCTATCGTTGTTTATAAAAGCTGCTCCATGGGTAATCTTCAACCCGTTCAACCAGTTTCGCTCTTACGGGATTTTCTGCAATATACTTTGATTCTAAACGAAAATGGTTGTTATTTCGAATTAAAACGTCCCAATAGTCAATGATCCAATAGCTTCCGTTAAAAGTATTGAGGATGTTGTCAATATATCCTTTTGGAAATCGATTGGACGCTTTCAAATTAAGCAGTATCTCGTTAAAACGAATATTTGTATAACGTTTCCAGTAATTTACAATATCGCACAAAGGATTTTGCGGAAATTCCTGAATTAAAACGTGTATATGGTTAGGCATTACAACCCAGTGAAATAAATGATAACGTTCGTCATTGAAACAATATAAAGAATCAATTACGCACCGGGCAAGTTCAGGAATTTTCAAAATACATGAACCAATTCCTCGATTAATCCATTCTTCAATTTCCCGATTTAGAAAATAATCGCGACTGGAAGGGGGATTTTCCTCAACTTGTTTTTTGAGCATATTTAACTGACTTTGAGATAAGGAATCCGAAAGTCGAAATGTAATATGCTGTCTGACGTCGGGAATATCCCAATGGGGAACTCCGCACCGTTTGTATTTGCCTTTGTTATCACGATTCAGTGACATAGTTAATCTCCGTTAATCCGGCACGCTGCGCCGCTGACGCACTCAGCGTACCCGGCACACGGCAGTCTCTGCCGCATCCGGCGCCGAACGGCGCCGGCAAATGCTGGGAGCGAAGTAAACCCATTGTGCAACCGCGGGTCATTGCAAGGCGGCAGGGGACTGCCGCGTGCCGGCTCATCGTTGTGCAACCGCAGGTCGCTTTACTCCCCGGTTGAAATTCTTCGGCATTCAACCGGTTTGCCGTCTTGCGTCGCGATGTACAGTTCGCATTTGCGGATATAGTACGTCCAGCCGTCGGTAAGACCGACGAGGATTCTGTTGACGCCCGGGGCGGCGGTAAACGAGCCGTCTTTGTCAAGTTCGAGTCGTTTGCCGTTGAGCCAGACGTATTTCATCTGAGATTTCAGATTCGATTTCAAAACGCACGCAACGGGAGCGTCGACGCCGCCTGGACAAGTGAACTCAAAGGCGTAGACCAGAGACGGCTGCTGGACGCCGTTCTCGAATTGGCGCGCCGCCTCCACGACGTACGCCGCCGTTTGAGCGTTGGAAACGGTCGGACGCCATTGTCCAAACGGCGTGTCGTTGACCGCTTTGAGTTCAGCGCCGGGCGCGGACAGCGGCGCGAACGTCTCGTCCGTCAGGTCAGATTCGGCAACGCAGCCGGTAAACAGGGCGACGTCGCGTGGCAGGGCTTTGGGCGTAAACGGCTGACGAACCGTACATTCGCTGTAAAGCCGTTTCTGACCGTCTTGCTGGAAGTTCATTTCGCAAACGCAATACAGATCGTCGTCGTTGAACTGCGGGTCGGAGCTGAACGCGCCCAGCGGGAAGCAGAACGAGGCGTCCTCGCCGTCGTTGAGCTGTTCTTTTCCCGTCAGTTCCTGTAACGATTTGCGAATTACGCCGGTTTCCCATTTCAGAGGAAGACGGAACGCAAAGTCCGCGTCGGACAGAGCGGCGCCGGTCTCGTTTTTCAGACTGCCGCAAATGCGGTTGGTTTTCGCGTCGAGCTGAATTTCAAAACGAAGCCCCGGGAATTTGGGAGAGACGAACCCGTTGGACTCGTTGGCGCGTCCGATGGCAGCTGGGACAGACCCGTTGGCGCTCAGCATGAACTCGCCCTGATCGGAAACGGTCAACGCGTCTTTGCAGACAACCGATTTCGGCGCTGGGTCAACTTTGAATCCCTGATCGACTGCCGCGCCGAGAATGAACGGAGCAGGTCGAACGATTTCAAATGTAACAGTTTTGCCGTCCGCTGACTGACCGACTTTTTGAATCTTGCAGTTCAAACTCGTCAGACGATACGCCGCATACTCGTTGTTGGTGCAGTACCAGACGTCCGGGCGGTTTGACTGCGCCGCGATAATTTTCGACAGACGGTCAAACCCGTCTTTTCCACTCTTGTCCTGCCAGGCGTGAACGCCCAGGACGAAATACGGTCCGCAGAAGTCCAGCTTACCGGCGGCAAGGCGATCCAGCCCGCCCTGAAATTCGCGGTTAAAGACCTCGGCTTGCGGGTCCCGGTCGTTGGCGCCAAACAGGTAGCAGGCGACCATTTCCGACTTGTCCAGATTGAGTTCATTGAAAACGCGTTCCGACTCCGAGATGGTATGCATTTCACTGCGAATCAGACAGCGCGCCATCTTTCCGATGGAGTCCGGGTCAGCGATAGACGGACTCAGCCCGTTGGGAAACGTAAACCCGACGACGCACTGGTCTGTCGCGGACTCCACAGAAACGCGGTTGTTGAGAATCTGATAGAACATCGCGTTGGGCGTTGTCAGGTTAAGCGACGGGTGAGTGTTGGTATGAGAGCCGACGCCTGACCCGTTGGCGACAATCGGCTGGACGATGTGTTTAACAAAGTGGTCGTCGATGGCGTTGAGATAATACGTCGCCTTCCAGCCGTTCTCGCTCATCGTCTTGTTCATAAGACGATGATTCCAGTTTGTGTCGTCCCATCGGGCGGACAGCGCCAGCGTCTTGCCGACCGGCAGCGCCGTTGGCGTCAGCATCGCCTTCGCCGCGTCTTCCGCCGACGCGAATTCGACTGTAACAACGTCCTTGACGCTCGGCGCGGAATCGATACTGTTACACCATCCCAGCGACCCAAAACAAACGTTCAGCGCAGCAATCGCCGCTGCAATCCCGTAAATCATACGCGTTCTCATAACCGGAACCCCTTTCTGTAAATGCAAAAAACAAAGTTTTACTCTAACTGACAGATTATTATACAGAAATAGTTTTCAAGATACAAGTGGTCAAGAGATTTTTATACGGAGGGTCGACGTCCTCGTCGACCGCAGGCGTCCTCGCCTGCCAATGGTACAATGCCCCGGGGATAAACTCGGTTCAGCCCGGTTCGCGGGCGTATCGCCCGCCGTATAACCAGAATTCGTTGAAATGTTGGTTGCACAAAAAAGGAAAGGGAACGCAGAGACCGCAGACTACTCGCAGAATACGCAGACGGGCTGGGAATGTGGCGACAACGCCAACCGAGTTGGCTTCGCCACGATTCCCGCCCGATTTATTTAATAATTTTAGTATTCTTCCGCCTTAATTTTACAATTCGGCAGAGCGTCCCGGGCGCGCTGGACTTCGTCTTTGTCGATTTTGTCTGGAAACGCCAGAATCAGCGTCTTTAGTTTGGGCGCGGACTGCAAAGACGCGTAGTCAATTTCGGAATCGAAAAAGCCCAAGTCAGAAATGTACAGTTTAAGCGTTTTAAGATTGGGAACGTCTTTTAGATACGGGATGGAGTCCACATTTTGAGTGGTTACTCCCAAACTCAACGCTTTGAGTCCTTTAATTTGCGAGAAGTATTCCAGCCCCGTCGAGTCGGAGTCTTTAAGCTCGTTCCAGAATTGCAGAGTCAAAGATTCCAGAGACGGCATTTGCGCCATACGCTTTATATCGTCTGCTGTGAGAAAGTGATTGCCTCGAAAACAAATTTCTTTAACGCTCGTCGATTTCGGCAAGGATCGAAAATTCATTCCATAGGTGCAATGAACAGATTCCAGCTTTTGAAATTTATCAAACGGGCAGTCCATCGTATGGAAAAACGCGAAGTAATTCCAGAAAACGTCATGATTAAAAGGACCGACAGCAAGGTTGGTTTCACACTTTAAAAATGGAAATCGGGTTGCGGTTCGATAATAGATTTGCTGTCCGACAACAGACGTTACAATCAGCAGCGTTATTATACCAATAACGGCGCCTTTGCGTCTTGCCAGAAACGCAGACGTCTTTTGAACCATCGCCGCCGTTCGTCCGCCGTCTTTGCACGTTTTGAATCCCAGAACAACGGCAATGCCAGGGGCAAAAATCGAAGCGAGAAGGGTCAATATACAGATTTCCTGCATATAATTAAACAGTAAAACGAAAAACCAGTTTTGCAAAACGCAGATGACGCCGCCAACCGTCCAGACGACAAGCATTGCAGGAACCCCGTATCCGAAGTCGGGAAACCGCTCTTGCTTTTTCCAGCCTTTCAATAGTTGATGAAAATACAACGCGATTCCAAAACAAAACGTTGGCAGCAAAAAGCCGTAAATGTTAGGAATGCTAAAGAGAGATAAACCAAGAAAAATACAAATCAGAAACAAACAGGGAAAATAAAAAACTGCGCCCGCCAGGAAGAACGCCCAGAACAACAGCCCGAGCGGCAAACGTATTTTCCACGCCGGCTTGCGCGGCGCCGGCTTTTTCTCTACAATATTCATCTCGAGATGGTCTGCTTCAGACATTGTGCGTGTTTCGTTGGTTGCGAAATCGATAATGAGGCGCCTGTTATTCGTTAGCGCCGATCCTTAAGCGCTAAAAAAAGACGCCCCCGACATGGGGACGTCTTTACCAGGTCTTTTAGAATCGCGGCGGCCATGCTGGAAAGTCAGGCCGAACTTTAAATTCTGTCTTAACGGTATTGTTGTTTTCAGCGGGGGGAAGAATGTTGTCTTCAGCAGGCGGAAGAATGTTGTTATTGGGAGCAGGCGTTTGCGCTATGGCAAAGGACGGCTGACTTTGTACAGGCGTTTCTTCAACAGCGCGTAATTGTTGAAAGGGGTCGTTTTGCGCCATGTTTTGCGGCGTTTCTGTACTTCTGTCTGTTGTCAGCTGAAGTTTCATCTCTGGTTTAGGCATGGTCTTTGGCATGCTGAAGGAGTCCTGCTGTGCCAACTGAACAGAATCGTTTCTGGGAGAGGAAATAACAGCTGAAAGATGCTGCTTGCCAAGCAGTTCATGAATGGCGGGATATGAACTGTAAAGCGCCTGATTTTCGCCGGGGACGTTAGCCAGCGTAACGCCGATCAAAAAGCCGTCTTTGGAAAACAGACCGCCGCCGGATCGACCTTGAACGGAAGCTCCTGATGCGTACATGTTTGCAGGTCCGAGACACTTGTTGATTGCAACGATTTGGCTGGGCAGAACCGTCGGCGCGCGACCGTTGTCGCAGCCCGCGCTGGCAACGGCGCTGCCTCTTAACGCCTGATAGTTCAAAGGCGCAACGGGAATTACTGCAACAGGACGATTGATTGGAATAGCGATTAATCCTAAATCGCTTTCTTCGTCATGACAAATGTATTTTGCTTCGATATTCTGAAGGGGCGATTCTCCATCGAACATGTCAACTTCAATCTTGCCGCCGTTTTCTTTAGCGTACTCGCGGAAAAGGTGTCCGCAGGTTAAAATCAGAGCGCGATTATTGCGTGAATCAATAATAGTTCCTGTACCGTAGTCGCAGAAAGAGGTTTTTACGCGAATGCGAACTGTCGACGCCAGAAGGCGTTCCGGAGCCAGAAGATTGGCGTTGCTGGACGCGATTAACGGAGAAACTTCGTTTTCAATTCGATTTTTACTTATTGCTGGAGGAATGGTTTGAGCGCTGTCTTTTGCAAAGCCTGGAATGTTTTTGACCATTTGAGCGTTTGACTGGGCGACAGCTCGTTTGCGCTGCATGGCGTAGGCGTCGTTAATCCCTTTTTGACAGATGGCCGCCAGCTCTTTAGCTGCCGTTATGCCGACAGTTCTGTATACAACTCGACCGTCAGAAACCATTATAAAACACGGGATATTGGTAACCCCGAACTTTTGAGCCGCAGCCGGGTCTTCGTTGACGTTGATGCTGCGAACGGGATACCCCGCCTTTTTAAGCTGATCAATAACCGGTCGCATAGCTCGGCACGGCGGGCAGTAAGTTCCATAGAAGTCCAGAAGAACTGTGTTGGCTGGCGGTACAGCCTGCTCAGAACGACTTTCTGACGCCAAACCAAATAAAACTGTCAAGACGGTCAGAGCCGTCAGCGTTCGCCAAAAAAAGACCTTTTGGTTCGTCATGAATTCACTCTCCATCATGAGAACGCCTCAAAAAAAGGGAAAAGCCAGCTTCATGCCAGACAATTCGGGAAAAGACGCTCTCAACAAAATCGAAATCCTTTTCTAATCCGTCAAGCGAAACGTTTTCAATCCATTGAAAACGATTCCGTACTATTGCAATTTTTTCAACTTTTCGCAAGAACAGTTTTGGGGCTTTTCCAGAAATTTTTTAGAAAATCAACCTTTTAATGAAAATTTGGGCAAAATACATAAACAATAACGCCAAAAATAACTGTGTTATTTGAATAGAGATTTTGAAATGCCGAAATTTTTTCATTTGTAAGGGGCATTTTGATTTTTTTTGTAAAATTTTTGACGAACCTCGTTTGATTTTTTTCGTCTAATAAGTATAATGATTAATAGGAATATAGTGTATTTCCATTTTTAAGTTTAGATACATTCCCAATTCACGTTTAATTAAATATCCTTGACAGCATTATGAAGAATTTTGTTTTTCGCAAAGGCTTTACTCTTGTAGAATTGTTGGTTGTTATGACGATTATCGCCATTCTTGTCGGCTTGACGCTTCCAGCTGTCAACACCGCCAGAGAATCGGCGCGACGCATGGTTTGCGTTAACAATCTGACGCAAATCTCCCGCGCAATGACAAGTCACACCGCCGCGCAAGGCTTCTTCCCGTCAGGCGGTTGGGGATACTGGTGGATTGGCGAACCGGACTGCGGCTACGGCTCTCAGCAGCCCGGCGGTTGGCTTTTCAGCATTCTCGACTACATGGAACAGGGCAACGTCCGCAACCAGGGTTTGGGACTCGACGACACCGCTCGCGCCAATGCCATTCGAGACAGAATGAGAAATCCGATTCCGATTATCAACTGCCCAACGCGTCGAACCAGAAATATTTATCCTACCAAAGACGGTGAAGCGGATAAATACATGACTCAGGCAAAAGACCATTCGTTTGTAGGATTGAAAGATCAGGGCGTTGCGCCAATTCAGTATGTGAAACAGGTTTTGGAATGCATCAAGGGCGACTACGCAACCAACGCCGGCACTTTTGGACACGATATTGCTGGAAGCGGATTGCCGTCCATGGTCAACGCTCACTCGTATAAATACAAGGAAGGTTATACGCTGCGAGACTACTCGATGAAATATGTAACTGACAGCACCGACAAAACAGGCGGTCTGAACGGCATCACCTTTTTGTTCAGCGAAGTTACGCCGGACGAAGTGGAAGACGGATTGGCTAACACGTACATGGTTGGCGAAAAATACCTCAATACTAACAAGTACATTGTAGACAACAACGACAGCAACGGCGATAACGAATCCGCCTACGACGGCGCCGACAACGACAACCAGCGCATTTGCTCCGGCGGTCCAGGACGCGACAGAAAAGGCACAGACTGGACAGAACCCTTTGGTTCCGCTCACGCCATTTCCTTCAACATGGCGTTTTGCGACGGTTCCGTCAGACGCGTTAATTACAATATCAATACAGACATTCACAGAAATCTTTGCAATCGCCGCGACGGCAACAAGATTGAAGACTGGTCTGCTATTAGCGACTAATTGACGCAAGCGGTTCAAAAGAGGTTTACGTCTTTTGCCTGTTAACGTCTATCACAGTTTTAGCAAATCGGGAGCGTTTGTTCCCGATTTGTTGTTTTAAAGCTCTTCCGTTAAACTGGCGCTTTTTGTTGAGATCGTTCCTGATTGTTAGCTAGAATGCGGTCGTTTCGGTAAAGAACTGCTCGCAAAGGGACAGGAACTCGGCTTTCGTTTCGACTTTGGCAATAGCGTTCCGGAAGTCGTGCGAGTTCGGCATTCCGTCTGCGTACCGGCAGACGATTTTTCTCATGTTGACAACGGCGTCGCGTTCGTTGAGCGATTCGAGTGTCAATTCAAAGTGCCGGCGAACCAGTTCCAGACGGTTTGCGTCTGCAATTTCGGACTCAACCGTCAGCCCCATAGCGAGGGCGATGTCACGGAAAATCCAGGGCTTTCCCAGGCACCCGCGACCGATCATAATGCCGTCGACGGGATAGTTGTTCAGACGGTTGAGCGCGTCGTCGACCGTTCTTATATCGCCGTTGCCGACCAGAGGAATATTCTTCAAAACGGCTTTGACTTTTGCGATTTCGTCCCAGTTCGCCGTTCCGGAATAGCCCTGCGCCGCCGTCCGACCGTGAACGTAGACCGCCGCCGCGCCCGCCGATTCCGCCGCCTGAGCGACCTCGCAGGCGGTAATTCGGTTCGGCTTCGTTCCCAGCCGCATTTTTACTGTAACAGGCGTTGGAGCGCACGCTTCTACCGTAAGACGAACAATCTTTTCAACCTGGTCCGGGAAATCGAGCAGATACGACCCGCTTTGAGATCGCTGCGCCACCGTCGGCGACGGACAGCCAAAGTTGATGTCGACAACAGAGACGTTCCAGATTTGCGCCAGAACCCGCCCGACTTCCGCCAGATTCTCCGGGACGTTGTCCCAAATCTGAACGGCGACCGGCCGCGTTTCCGTTGGAATTCCCCACAGCCGGGGCGGGGAATGCCGCAGATTCTTTTCAATCTGAATAAAAGAGCGGGCGTTGACCATTTCGGTCGTTGTCAATCCGCACCCGCCGCACAGACGGATCATCTCCCGAAACGCATAGCCGCTAAACCCCGCCATGGGAGCCTGAATCAACGGCGTTTCAAGTTGAACGTTTCCTATTCTCATGACGTTTACGGGAGATTAATCAGTCGCGGGTTTATTTGTGAAATCAATCGTTGGTTGCGGAAAAATGTTTTTTTATTTTGAACGCAGAGACCGCAGACTACTCGCAGAATACGCAGACGGACTGGGAATGTGGCGACGACGCTAACTACGTTAGCTACGCCACGATTCCCGTCCGATTAATAATATTTTTAAAATCTCAAGCGGACATCGTGTCATAGCCCGAGAATCGGGCGTAAATGACACATGGACGCTTGCTTCTGCGCTCTCTGCGAGGAGTCCGCGTATTCTGCGTTCTAATTCTAACTATCGTGAAACCAATTTCAACGAGTTCAGTTTTACTTCGGCGGGAAAATGCCGCAGTTTTCCTGAGCGCGGAGGAGAACTTCTTTCGCTTTCTTTCGGGCGTTGGCAGCGCCGGCGTCGAGAATTTCCCGGACTTCTTTTGGTTTCGACGCCCATTCCGCTCGACGTTCTCTCGCCGGGCCGAAAACCTTCTCCGCCGCGTCGGCGACAAGTCCTTTGACCATGCCGTAGCCGAATCCGCCTTTGGCGTAGATTTCCCGAAGCTCTGCGATTCCCTGCTCGTCTCCGAAAAGCTGATATAGCTGGAACAGCGGACATTCGTCCGGATTTTTCGGCTCTTCCATGGGTCGAGAGTCCGTTTGAATTCGCATGATCTTCTTTCGCAGCTGCTTTTGCTCTTCAAAGACCTGAATCGTGTTGTTGTAACTCTTGGACATCTTCTGACCGTCCGTGCCGGGCACCTTGGCAGAGTTGTCTAAAACGTATCCTTTCGGCAGAACGAACGTCTCGCCAAAGAGATGGTTGAATCGGGCGGCGACGTCGCGGGCGACTTCGATATGCTGAAGCTGATCTTCCCCGACCGGAACCAGGTCCGAGTCGTAGATGATAATATCCGCCGCCATCAAAATCGGGTAGTTGAACAAGCCCGCGTCGGCGGTCAGACCGTTCGCCTTCTTTTCCTTATAAGCGTGACAGCGTTCCAGCAGACCCATCGGCGTAACAGTCAGCAGCAGCCAGCACAGCTGGGACACTTCCGGGACTTCGGACTGAACGAACAGCGTCGCCTTGTTGGGATCCAGCCCCAGGGCGAGGAAGTCCAGAACGACGCCCAGCGTGTTCTCTTCCAAAACCGCCTTGTCGCGAATGGTTGTTAAGGCGTGGAGGTTGGCGACGAAATAGTACGCCTGATCTGGCGTAGACTGTAAATTGATAAACTGGCGGATCGCGCCAAAATAGTTGCCCCAATGTATCTTGCCGGTCGGCTGAATTCCTGATAAAACGCGCATGATTGATATATATAAGAAACGTCAGGCGGGATTGTTTAATGTAACACAGCGAGGAATCCGTCTGAATTCCTCGCCGTTGATTCCAACTTTCTAAATAAACTTTTTTGGATTAAATCAACAGGTCAGCGATATAAAAGCTGCCGTAGGTGTGAACGCGGTCTTTTTCGTGCAGTTCCGCCGCCCATTCCGGATAGTACTTCAGCAGCTCGCCCATCTTGACGGGTTTGCCGTCTCGAGTAACGTTGATTTGATCGACGTAATCAGTTCTTAAGCCGCCGCTGCGCCACAGAATTCGCGTCTGACCGGGAACGGCGCGCTGAAGAATCGCGTCCCATTCGGAATCCAGCCAATCTGGATTAAACGACGCCATCCAGTCCATGTGGTCAAGGAGAATAAAGCGGCTGATTTCGACGTCGTCGTGATCTCGGAGGAACTGCTCGACTGATTGCGTGTAGGTTGTAACTTTGTCGATAAGCCCGCCTTTCAGAGCTTCAAAGTTCTCTTTTATGAGGTAGTTCGGACAGCATTCCGGCGAATAATGTCCGTTGATGTATACCTGCCAGAAGTAGTTTTCCTTGAACGGGAGTTTCGTCATGACGGCTTCCAGACAGTCTTCCGTAAACTTGACGATTCCGCCTTCGTACTGGCTTTCCACCTGGTATCGCTGCGCGCGGGGAACGCCCAGCATCGCCAGCGTCGTGTCGCGGTTCATGAACGCCTTCATCATTCCGCTCCAGAATTTTTCTTTCAACCCCTTGTTGAAATAAATATCCTGTTGCTGCTCAATCGTTTCTGCGTGTTCCAGCTCGTCAACAAGCGGACGAACCTTGATGACGTTGTCAATATAGAATTTAATCATCTTGGCAAACTGTCCGGACGTGCCGCGGAAATAGTACGGCTTTTTCTTTTTGAGGAAGTATTTTTGCTTTTTGTCCCAGAATTTAACCGATTCCATCGGCAGAATGGGACGCAAAACGTCGTGATAGATTTCTCTGAATTTTGGGTGGGTTCCCATGCCGAAGATCTTCCAGAAGTCGTCGTAGTCAAGCGCCTTGATGCACGCTTTTTTCAGTTCGAGGACGGCGTTCTGGCGGAAGTTCATGTCAACCGCGTAAACGTGATTGGCTCCGCCGAGAATGTAGTCCAGCGAGTTGCAGCCGGCGCTGGTAATCACCATGACGTTGTCCGTCGGCTTGAGTTCCAGGGCGATTCGGTCTAACCGGGGATCTTCCCAGCACGTATTGTAAACGAGGTTGTTGCCGTGAACGTAACTAAAAATTTTGCCGCTAAGCCATTCGGAAATTGACATCGTTTTTTGATTGTGTTGAGTGTTAAGGGAAGTTAAAGAGTCAAAAAAGAGAGATTGCAGCCACTATTGACGGGATTATCGCTCTTATACCAACTCCGGAATCTGTTTATATTAATATAGCGTATTGTACCTTTTATTTTCTATTTGACAATCCCCCACAGAGGATAGCTAAAAATTTAGTTCATTTCTGATAATTTAATTTGTTTATAAAAGATGAATGTCTAAAGGTTTATAACCGCAACAGGGCGGGACGGGAACGACTTTCCCGACTCGTCCTGATCAGAGAAAGGATTCTTCTAGCATGGATTACATGCGTATATATCCAACGCCTTGCTATGGACGGTAGTATTCGGCTTTGGGCAGCTTTTCTGTTTCGATTTTACATTTTGGCAGAGCTTCCCGGGCGCGTTCGACGTCGTCTTCGTCAACTTTAAATGGAAACTCCAATACCAGCGTTTTTAGTTTAGGCGCGGATTGCAGATCCGTGTAGTCAATTCTGAGTTCGGACTCATATAATACGTCCATAGAAACAAACAATTTGAGCGTTTCAAGGTTGGGAATGTCTTTTAAATGCTGGATGTCGCATACGCTTTGTTTTGTTACATCCAACGATAATTCTTTGAGTCCTTTTATCTGCGGCAGGTATTCCAAACCCGTCGAGTCGGAATCTTTCAAATTCTTCCAGAAACGCAGCGTCAATCGTTCCAGAGACGGGAATTGAGCCAGTCGCTTCATATCGGCTTCTGTAAGAAAATGGTTGCCGCCTGTAAAGCGAATCTCTTTTATGCTGGGCTTAGCAGGGATCGAACTGAAATTCATATCTCTTGGAACGCAAACGGATTCCAGCTTTTGAAATCTGTCGAAAGGACAATTATCTGTATCAAAGAACGCGTAGTATTTCCAGTAGACCGGCTGCACGTTATAAAACCTCATTTCAGGAAAACGGGTTGCCGTTCGATAATAGATCTGCTGCCCGACAACGGACGCTGCTATCAGCAGAGTTATTAAACCGAGAACGGCGAATTTATGTCTCGTCAGAAAAGCGGACGTCTTTTGAACAAAAGCCGCTGTTCGTCCGTCGTCCTTTCCCGCTTTGAATCCCAGAATAACGGCTATCAAAATGGCAATTGTCGGCGTATAAACAATCATCCAAAGTCCAGGAAGGGGATTATGCAACAAAGCAAAGTACCAGTTCTGTAAAATGCTAACTGTGCCTCCAATCGTCCAGACGAGAATCGTTGCCGGGAAGCCGTACCCAAAGCCGGGAAAGCGTTTCTGTTTCTTCCAACCGATTATTAATTGATTAAAGTAAATCGCGACCCCAAAACAAAAAACTGTTATAAGCAGCAGATTGACAGGGTAAAAGACAGATGCGCTTATGCCAAGAAAATTCGCATAGGGAAACAAACAAATGAAAAAGAAAAAAACGCCTGTCAGGAAAAACGCCCAGAATAAGAGGCTCAGTGGCAAACGTATTTTCCACGAAGGGGAGCGCTTCCTTTTCGCGTTGTCAGTAACAGTCGGTTCGGCGTTGTTTGATTCGGACATGGCGTTGATTCTGGTTGAGGGTTAATATCTATCGCTTTATAACGTTAATACAGCGGCTTGCCGTAGATCAGGATTTTACCCAGGTGGAAGCAATCTTTCTTGAATTCCGGGACGCGGCCGACTTTGACGTATTTCGCCTTGACCGGGGCGGAGGAGAGGTCAATGCGCCATTCCGGTTCCAGCTTTGCGGACGTGAACACTTCCGTCCAGTCCGTTCCGTTTTCCGAAACCCAAACCATAATCGGGACGTTGCGATCTCGATAGTAGCCGCGGTTGGGCGCAACCAGAATTCCGGTAATTTCCGACATGCCGGGCAGCGTTACAATCGCCCACGGAGACGTTTCGTTGTCGGTATGGAACGTTCGGTCGACGTCGCGGGTAGTGTCGAGGCAGAAGGGGTATACGTTCGGATAGTCGAACCCGCCGGAGGTGGAAATCTTCATCATCGCCTTGTCGGAGAGAATCTTCCCGCCGAAATCTTCCGTCGGATACGGGTTGGGTTCTTTAACGGGATTCTGTTTTCGGATCAGCTGGGCGATTTGAGTAAACAGCGGCATGTTGTCCGTTTGGGACGCCTTTCTCATCAGACCGCGCATCGCCATTGCCAAGGCGTCTGATTTGCCGTCGCTTTGGGCGACGTCGGCGAAGACGTCTGCAATGGCGGCGCCCATTTGCTGTGACAGTTTCTCGTCGTCCATGAACCGGTCTGCGCCCCAAGTCAGAACGACGCCAAACAGGCTGGATGTGTTGAACTGCGTTTTCAGGCAGATTTTGAACAGTTCCATGGCGGCGGCGTTGTCTTTGTCGAGCATGTTGAAATGCTGGTCGAGAACGGCGCGATAGTTATAGACCTCCGACGTCGGCAGGTCAGACTGGCGCATGAGCGAATGGTACGTCAGAAGCTGTTTTAGCAGTTCTTCTTTTCCGCCGTTGGCTTTGCATTTGGGAAAATAAAAACGATTCAGCAGACGCCAGGCGTTGTCGGCGTAATCCTTCAACCCGTTGGCGACTCTGTCCGCCCAGTCCTTCCAGACGTCGTACGGCGCATCGACTTTGTCAAGCCAGAGGGCGTAGTCAAGCGCGACGCCGTAATGCGACGGGCAGTACTTCAAAGCGTTCTTATACAGATTGTTAATATCGGAGTCAAACGACTGATTTTTACTCAATGTAACAGTCAGACTGCGTCCGCCGCCGGCGTTGAAGTACTGAACTTCAATGGTATGTTTTCCCGGCTCGAGGCTGACGCTGGCGGATTTCTCAATCACGCCGTGCGGTCCGTCGTTATCGATAATAACGTTTCCATCGATGAGCAGCCGGGAGCCGTCGTCGGAAGCGATTGTGTAGTTGACAGGAGCGTTGTCTGTTACGTTCAGCGTTCCGGTAAATCGAATCGCAACGCGGTCGCGGCGTTTAATCGCGTTAATATCAAAACTGTAAACGCGAGTTTCTTCTTCCTTTGTGAGAGTGGAAAAGTCCGGAAGGGTTCTCCCGCCCCATTCGTAGGACGTTGCTGTCAGATTGGAAATCGTCGGCAGCGGATAGCGGAGCTGAAGAATCGTCTTTGCTAAAATGTCGATCAGGTCAGCGCGTTTGTTGGCGCCGTCTTTGTAAATGGACTCGATCATATCCAAGCCTTGATAGGACAAATCCCAGAAATTGAAATGCGCTCCGGTATACGGCGAGACGCTGTATCCAATAATCCAGCGGTCTTGCGAGCCGCGGAGCATATAGGCACAATGAGCCGGCTGACCGCCGGGAACAGCCATGACGCCGTGCGCCCGCGCGGTTGACGCCCCGAAGTAGGAAAGCGCGCCGCAGACGCCGCCGATCTTCTGTGACACCTCCGAGCTGGTGTAAAACTTGTCCCACGGCGCGCGGTACAGACGCCCCTGAACGGAATCGCCGAAGAAGTTATAGGAGATGTATCGGCAACACCAGCACGCGCCGGTATAATCGTCCGGCGGGCAGGAGCGGAATTCGTTGAGCCACAAGTTGTCGAGCGGGTGAATATTGAGCACGACGTACCGGAACTCTCGCGCGTTGTAATTGTAGGCGTTTTTGACAAGCCGCTGCGTTTGAGCCAGCCGGTAGAACGATTCCAGCAAATAGACGCTGGTCGTGTCGTCAAACTGGGCGTTGAGGGCAATCGCCATGACAAGGTTTTTCCCGATGGGCGTGTCAAGCCATTTTTCCGACGGGTTATACGCATTCTTCCAGGTAGAGCATTGGAACATGAGCGTATCCCAAACCTGATACGCTCTGGCGGGATTGTTAATCGGGCCGGACAGGAGGAACGATTCCAGCATTTCTGTACTGCCGAAAAACAGATTGGCGTTCGCCTTGCCGCCTTCCAGAGCGATGCATTGATCGATGGTTTCCGCGCCGATAATCGACATGGCGTAGTAACGCAGAATGATCTTTTTGTTGTTCCCGCTCAAGGTCAGTTTTGAACGGAGCATCTGTTTGATTGCGTCACGGTCGGATTTCATCACGGACTGCGCGAACGGCTTGACTTTAACGGAGCCCCGTTTTTTGAGCGGTAAAAATACCTTCGCCATGCGCTCTTCCAGAGTCGGGATTGCAACGGGAGATTCCTCGCCCAGCTCGCGCAGCCAGCCGGCGGCGCCGATTCCCCAGCGCGTGGTCGAGTCCATTTGAACGACCTCTTTCAGCAGCGCGATGTTGGCGTCTTTACTCTCTTCCAGGTTCGAGTTCAAACAAAACGGAAGCAGAGCCAGAACCTGTTTCTGCTCGACGGTCAGTTTGTCGTTGCGGGGGTCGTTTTGCTCTTTCTTAATAAACGCCTCGGCTTCCTCGAATTTGCTGTTGTTACGGAAATCGGAAATCTGGTTGCCGTACCACTGGTAGTCAAAATTGTAAAATCGACGCCAGCCGGTTTTGTCGTCCGGATCCTGCTTTTCCATCAAATTCCAAACCGATTGGAAACTTTTGTCAGAGCGAAGAAACCCGATAGACGAAAACGGAATAAGCGTATTGAAGAACTCCGCTGCGGTATTTGCCGCTTCCACGCCGGATTGACTAAACGTCCTGTCTTTGATAGCCTCCGCCTTTTTCCAGACGTCCAAAAGCGCCGCCGTCCGTTTAACGATGGCGCTGGCGGTAACGTCAAAGGGGATATTGCCCCAAATAGCGAAACATTCCCCGTTGGGCGTGTAACACGCTATTGCAGGATACTGCGTTATGTCAACGCGAAGGGATTTCGCCGGGGCGTTGCCGGATTCAATCGCAGCGGAATTGACGGACGGGACGTCGTACGTTCCGGTTAGAAACGTCTCGTTAAGTTTGCTTTGAACTTTCGGATTGTTCCAGATCTTTAAAATCGTCTCGCCGGAAACGCACCAGTCGCTGCCGTGATAAAAAATCAGGACAGGTTTGTTTTCCGCCTTCGCCTGCTGACGCAAGTCGCCGGAAGCGTCTTGTCCGTAAACAGGGATTGTCAAAAACGCCGCGGCAAATGTGAGGAATAAAAAACAAAACGTCTTTGAAGTCTGGAATGATCGCTGCATGATAGCCTCGACTAAAAGTTAAAGTAATTCTTTGCGTTCTTATAGCTGACGTTTTCGACCAGTTCGCCGACCAGGTCGAAATCGTAGGGAATCAGCCCGTTGGTCATGTCGTTTCCGAGCATGTTGCACAGGATTCGACGGAAATATTCGTGACGCGTATACGACAGGAACGACCGGCTGTCGGTTAGCATTCCGACGAACAGACTCAAAAGCCCTTCGGCGGAAAGAATGTTGATTTGATCTTCCATGCCCTGTTTTTGATCGAGGAACCACCAGCCGCTGCCGTACTGGATTTTTCCGGGATATGAGCCGTCCTGGAAGTTGCCGATCATCGTCGCCACCATCGCGTTACAGGCGGGGTTGAGGTTGTACAGAATCGAACGCGCAAGCTGATCCGTACTGTCCAGCTCGTCGAGAACGGAGGACATCGCCAGGGCGGTTTCGCCGTCTGCAATTGAGTCGCACCCGGCGTCGGGACCGCAAATCTTGTAAATGCGTGACGAGTTGTTTCTCATCGCGCCGAAATGGAACTGCTGCGTCCAGCCAAACTTGTGGTTGAGCTTGCAGCATTCAATCAAAACCAGCCGGGCGAACCCGTCTGCTTCCTCCGGGGTGATCGGCTGTCGAGCGATCGCCCTTTTGAGAATCGCGTCCGCCTGCGCGGCTGTGATTTTGGCTTTCGGGAACATGCCCAAACCGTGATCGGACAGCTTGCAGCCGACCGACGCGAAGAACTCGTACCGCTGTTCCAGCGCAGCAAACAGAGCGTCAAAGGTTGCAATCGGCGCGCCTGTTACAGATTCCAGCTTTTCCAGCCACGGCAGAAAAACGTCGGGCTTGTCGATTGCCATTGCCTTGTCCGGACGCATGGTCGGAAGCATCTTCGCCGGGAACGTCGGGTCGTTTTTCGCCTTGATGTGATATTCGAGCGAATCGACCGGGTCGTCCGTCGTGCAGACGGTTTCGACTTTCATGCGGCGCATGATTCCCTGTGCGAAGAATTCGGGCTGCGCCAGCATGGCGTTACACGTCTCCCAAATTTCCGGCGCCGTTTGAGGCGACAGCAGCGTCTTGACGCCAAACGGGTTGTTCAGCTCCAGAGCCGTCCAATGGTACAGCGGATTGCGAAGACACTTGACGTACGTTTCCGCCCACTTCTCAAACTTCTCCCAGTCGGACGCGTTCCCGTCCGGCCCCTTCCCGGTTATGTAACGCTCCGCGACTCCGGCGGTTCGCATGGCTCGCCATTTGTAATGGTCGCCCGCCAGCCAGATGTGCGTCATGTTTCTGTACTGAATGTTATTCGCCGCCTCAGCGGGAACGAGATGACAGTGATAGTCTATAATCGGCTGATTCTCAGCGTATTCGTGATAAAGACGCTGCGCCGCTGGCGTTTGAAGCAAGAAATCTTCTGTGATAAAAGGCTTGGATTCGTTCATGATGTTGGAAAATATAACAAGTTGCGAGTATAGCTACTAGCTGTTAGCTCCTAGCCGTTAGCTTGGGATTTCGAAGTTCTTAGCGTTAATAATTTAAGCCTGAAATAAAAATAACCAAGCTAGTAGCTAGAAGCTAGAAACTAGAAGCTTTTAACTACTGCCTACTGCCTTTCAATAACCTCAACCGAGCACCCCAGCTGACCGAGACGCTTTTTCAGCTCTGCGAGGATTTTGGGGTTCTGATAAAGTCCGACGATGGCTCCGCCTGACCCGGCAAACTTGGCGGACGCGCCGCACTGGCGGGCGACTTCGATCATTTCGACTTGTCCGGCGGGAAGCTTGCAAATGGATCGACGCAGATCAAAATTGGCGTCGATGAGTTTGTTGAGCGTTTTGTAGTCGTGGGTTTCCAGCGCCCGTTTGCCGTCAAACGCAATTTGAGCAAAGCGCTTCATGGCGTCAACGACTGCTGGTTCTCCCATATCGAATCGGGCGCGGAGGTTGTTGTGGAAAATCTCGGTCGGCTCGCTGACGTCCGCCTTGAACGCAACGTACAGCGGCAGGTCAGAAGGAATTGTCATGCGTTTATACGCGCCGAAGGTCAGCCCGTCGACGGTTTTCATCTTCTTTTTGTCGAAGTCCATGTAGACCATGCCCTCGTACGCCTGAATGACGCGGTCTTGCAGCCCGGCGGTAATGTGAAGCTCCTGCATCTCGACCGACAGAACCAAAGACGCCAACAGATACGGCGGGATGTCTACATTGTAGAACTTCATCAGCGCCCGCATGGTTGCGGTGATAATGGCGCTGGAACCCGCCATGCCGACCTGTCGCGGGATTTTGGTTTCGTAACGAATCGAGAAGTTGCGATTGTGCAGCGTCTCGCCTTTGGCGTGACAATATTCGACAAACCGTTTAATAGACGCTTTAATCAGACGAACGCCGCCGTAGTACCCGTGCAGAACGACGTCGTGAACCAGGTCGCCAACGGACTCGAACTGGCTCTGGTCTTCCAGACAGGGAACGATTTCCACCTGTTCCCATTCGTACAGCGTAACCTGTGCGTAGTACTGCGGAATGCAGACGGAAATCGTCTTGCCGTTATAGCCGTCAGACGGATTCCCCAGCAAACCGGCGCGAGCGTATGCTTTTGTTTTGATTATTTCCATGTTTGATGTTGTGAGTTGCGACGCTCTATGCGCCAAAGTCAGGCGATGTAACAGGCGTTTAATATTTTCGAGTCAAAACAAACTGAGCCAGATTCTTCAGCGATTCCTGCGCGTCCGCACCCGCCTCCGAACAGTCGGCCTTTTCAAGCTCTTTCAACGCCAGAGCGATCTGCTTTTCCGCCGCCTTTCGAGCGAACTCCAGAGCGTTGGTTCGTTTCAGCCACGGCATTAATTCCGCCGCCGGGTTTTCGGAATCGTTGATTGTTGAGGCAATCTCGATTCGCTTTTGTTCGGAAACGCACTGCATGGCGTAAATAACCGCCAAAGTCGACTTTTTCTTTTTGATGTCTTGCCCTAACGTCTTGCCGACGACTTTTTCGTTGCCGGAGACGTCCAGCAAATCGTCGACAATCTGAAACGCGGTTCCCAAATGAAGACCAAAGCGCCCCAGGCTGTCAACCGTTTCCGGCGCAGCGCCTGCAAACATCGCGCCCAGCCGGCACGAACATTCAATCAGGGCCGCGGTCTTCCCTTCGATAATACTATAATACACCCCTTCGTCAAGATCGATAGTTCCCATATTGACTTCCTGACGCAGTTCGCCCAGGCAGAGCTTTTCGCTGGTAGCGGCAATGAGGTTGAACGCGTCGAAGTTCTCCAACGACGCCGTCAGCTTCATGGCTTTGGAAACGATCAGGTCGCCCAGCAAGACCGCCGTCTCGTTGTCCCATCGGGCGTTGACGGTCTCTTCATGACGACGTATTGTCGCCTCGTCCAAGACGTCGTCGTGAACCAAAGACGCCGTATGAACCAGCTCCATAATCGTCGCGCAGGCAATGTGTTTCGGGACAATCTCTCCGCACAGCTGAGCGCACAGCAGCGTCAGGGCGGGGCGCATTCGCTTTCCCGACAGATGACGGCATTGAGCGAACAGCTTTTTCAGCTGATCGTCCGCGCTGGTCAGCTCCTGCTGGATTTGGCGTTCGGTTTCAGCCAACGCGTCTTGAATAGGGGCGTACAGCGACGACATATTGTTTTTAGCGTTCGGTTCAGACGAATTAGCGGCGACAGAGGTGTCTGACGTCGATTCTTCCGAAAGCGCGGCGGGATCCGTTGCGTTCTCAGGCGCGTTCATAGGTCTTTACTCTAAGGGTTTATAATTCAAATACAATAACAAAATCAGACTGCTTTAAAAACAATGGTACTTAGCTCGGAACGTCGTTTCCCAACGGCGAGTAACTCGATGCGTGCAATCTATTATTCAATACTATATATTTTAACATAAAAATGGGCGTATCGTGAGCCGCGCCTGTAATTTAAGGTAAAAAATCAGAAAAAGAGAACTCGGATTGCGCTTTTGGACAAGTTATTCGGATTGTATCGATTACGGGCAATATTTAATTTGACGGAATTTAAATTGACAGAAGCGCTGTTCTTTTTTCCCTTTTGATAGACATTTTGATATACATTTTAACTTTTTGACCGTTTAGCGATTCAGCCCCCCCTTGTAAATTCTAAATTTTAGCTATAATGTATTTACTTTTTGTGATTCTCCATTTTCACGGAAGTGATGGGGGTGTAGCTCAGTTGGTAGAGCAAAGCACTTTTAATGCTTAGGTCTCGGGTTCGAGCCCCGACACCCTCAATTCACAAAAATAAAACGAAGTTGAGGTTTTTGCCCCAACTTCGTTTTTTATTTTAAAAATGAAAATAGTTGAATGAAGAAATAGTAATGCTTTTTATTTGAAATAGTTACGAAAAACAACGCGAACCGAAAATTACTCTTCCTCGATCGTCGACGTGTGCGAGTCGAAGCCCAGGAGGAATTCCCGGATTTTCTCCGCGCCGCCCCAGATTTCTCTCATGTACACGTTTTTAATTGCCGACAGGACGGCGTTTTTCTGGTTTTTGGTCAGGGTTCCGTAGCCGGTAATAAGAGACAATATCGCGGTCGGCTCCCCGGAAATGCGTTTGGCGGCGTCGGACGGGCCGAGCTTGTAGATGGTCAGCTTTTTGAGCTTCTTTCCCTGCTCCGTCAACTCGCAAAGGGCTTCAATCAACAGGAACTTGCCGGACGCCGGAATAAGCTGAGCGTTTGTCTTGGCGGGAAGAAGTCCCTGAGTTCCCTTGACCTGCCAGCCGGTATCCAGCTTCCATTGTCCAACGAGGTTTTCTGCCCCGACCAGGAAATAGACGGCGTTCGCGTTGAACTTGCCCAGCTTGGGCGTAGCGGCGATTCCCTGTTCCTCGGCGGTTGCGGCGATTCCCTGCTCCTCAGCGGGAGCGTTGTTCGTCGAGACGTCGAGGGATTCGCTTTCGGATTCCGCTTCGTCTTCGTCTGGCCCTTCCAGGTCAATCGGGGCGGTCAGAACCGCTTTACAGCGAGGGCAACGGAATTTTCTGCCGATCATTTCGTCTGGTAATTTAAGTCTGGCGCCGCAGTCGGTACAGGTAACTCGTATCATAATATTGTCTAAGGGATAATGGAAGTTTTTATTAACGGACTTTCTTCTTGATTCTAATATTATATCACGAAAACCGCCAGTTTGCAAGAGACAGGCAGAAAAAATGCGAGGAATGTATGCAACGCGATCGTTAGAAACGGTCAGGAGCATAACGAAAACGATTCGAACTATTCCCTATTTTCCAGCTCGTTTTTATACGTTTGCGACAATCGCTTGACGTGTCCGGCAATAATCTGACGCAACTCTTTCGGTTCGACTACAGTCGCCTCCGCGCCGTAGCCGAGAATCCACCATGAAATCTCGTTCAAACCGCTGACGATTGTCTCGAAGCGCAGCGTGCGATCGTTTATCCAGTACATAACCTGATTTTTATGCCAGTAGATTTCTTCGACGTTTCTTCCCACTTTGAAAGAGAAATCGACAACAACGCGCCAGTCCGGACCGTTTTCCGGAATGACGTTCCAGGCGTTGCGAAGATACTTTTCGTACGTCCAGTCTTTGGGCCGTTCAAATCCCAGATTGAGCTTTCGCATTTTGAGAATTCTCAGCACGTTAAACATTCGAATCTGGTTATGAAGAGCGGAATAGCCAACCGTCATCCAACCGTGACGATTGAACACCACGGCGTACGGATAAAACAGCGTTTTAATCGTTTCCTCTTCCGTATAGGAATTGTACTCTATTTCCAAAACGTTGTGCGTTCGGCAGGCGTCCTGAAGGGTCATGTAATATTCCCGTTTGTCTTCCTGCATGCTGAACGGCGCGCCGGTCATGTCGACGTTTTGATACGTCTGCTCGATATAATCGCAGGTTTCTGGACTGAGATGGCTTTGAATCTTGAGCGCAGCGGAATGAACGACTTCAAAAAAGGGAACCGTCTTTTTCATTCCGAATTCTCGACACAGAATTACCAGACAGACGGCTTCCAAGGTCGTCAAACCAATAGACGGCATGACGTATCGAGTATCGAGAATCTCGTACTTTTTGGTTGCCCGATCGTACGTAACTGCTACGTGAAGCTGTTCAGAAATGAGTTTCAAATCCCGCTTGATGCTTCTCGGGTCGAGGTCGTAGATTTCGCTTAGTTCCTCAACCGTATAACCCCGCCCCAGACTGAGCAGCTGAAGCATGTGAACCACTCGCGACGAACGATTGATTACCAGCGTTTCGGTTTTATTGTCAGACACCGGCAGCTTGTTCGGCTCGTATTCCGGTTTTGGAGAGCGTTTCTTTCCCATCTGAGAACCCCTTTCTAACTTGAGAGTTGCACATTAATGGAAGGCGGTAATGGAGTGAGCAACGCGAACGGAATTACGCATTCGCCGTCAGGCGAACATGATAGAGGGTTCATGCTTTTTGGTTTGCCTTCGGCAAACTGCGTAACTCCGCTCCTGATAGTCGCTTCGTTACCGCCTTTCATTCATTTCTTTACCCCAACGCCTTTTGCGCTAACAGTTTACCTGCTTCAAAGCAGGCGTCGAGCTGTTCCTGAGTTGGGCGGAATTTGCTCTTTACGCCCGGCGCGACCAGTTCCCAGCCCATCTTGGGGAGGATTTCAGCAATCTCTTCCATCGCGCCTTTGCCCCAGCCGCAGGAACCGAACGCGAATCCGAATTTTACCGGCGGTTTCAGACCGCCCAGGTAATTCAGCGCCGCTGCCATAGCCGGCATCATTTTTGTATTGAGCGTTGCAGAACCGACAGCCATTGCGGCGCAGTCCAGAGAGGCGTCCGCCAGCTGAGTCAGGTCGGAAACGCGGACGAATATCTTTTCTACCGAAACGCCGTCAACGGAACAGGCGCCTTTGAAAATCTGGTCTGCCATAATCGCGGTCGAATTCCACATGGTATCGTAAACGATCATGACTTTCGCCTTCGTCTTTCGAGCCGCCCAGGCTGTGTACGCCTCTAAAATGGCGGGAATGTTCTTTCTCCAGACAACGCCGTGCGCGGGCGCGATCATGTCGATATCCAGCGCCGCCGCGGACGGGAGCAGTTTCGCAACCTGAGCGCTGTACGGCATAACGATGTTGGCGTAGTACGTTCGAGCTTCTTCCAGAATCAGGTCGAGCGGCAGTTCGTCGTCAAACCGTTCGCTGGTCGCCAGATGCTGACCAAAAGCGTCCATCGAGAAGAGCAGTTTCTCTTCCGGACAGTACGTAAACATTGATTCCGGCCAATGAACCATCGGGGTGAAAATGAACTTGAGCGTTCGCTTGCCAATCGACAGTTCTTCTCCGCTGGCAACAACTTGCGTCTTCCAGTTTGAACCGTCCATGTACGCCTTGAGCGTATCCAGACACTTGGCGTTGCAGACCAGCGTTGCGTTCGGGCAGGCGTTCATGACGTCCGCAACTCCCGAGGCGTGATCCGGCTCTGCATGGTTGCAAACGACGTAGTCGATCTTATCAAGCGGGACAAGTTCAGCGACGTTTTGCAGTAACTTGTCTGCGTAGAGATACTTAACCGTATCGACCAGAACGTTTTTCTCGTCCTGAATGAGGTACGAATTGTACGTCGCCCCGCGTTTGGTGTTGTATGAATGGAAATCTCGAATCGACCAATCGATGTATCCAACCCAGTGGATGTCTGGTTTAAGCTGTGTGTTCATTTTTAGTTGCGAGTTACGAGTTGCGAGTTGCGAGATAGAGCGGAGTTTGCTTTTTCTCGCTGCTCATTATAAAAAAATAGGGAAAATTTCGACCAACGCCTTGAAAATCTCAAATCGTGTATTATAATTATATAGAGTATTAAAAATATTTCAAGGCATAGCCTAAAAAGTTAGAAAATAGGCGCGAAGCGCATCCTCTAGAACCGCGTAGCGGTTCAATATTAGTAGCCGTGGGTTTTAACCCACGGAAGGAGTGAGGAGTTGACGCAAAGCGCTCCCCTAACTTACCACTAACCACTTACCACTAAAAACTAATCCTATGAAATTTAACAATATCGCAGTTTTAGCTGTCATAATCACCTGTTTGTTTGGGTCGTCCCTGTTTGCTCGAGAGAAGCAGAAGCTGTCGAAAGAGCAGCTGCAAAAGCTGGAAGAGTCCTGGAAGCCGTTTTCGGAAGAAACGCCGCGGCTGAAGGAAACGCCCAGCGTCAACAAAAAGGACGTTAACGCCTGCGTCGAGAAAGCGATTAACTTTCTTTTGACAACTCAAAGACCGTCTGGCTGCTGGGGCGCGCCGACGAACACCAAAAAGATCAATATCTACTCTCCGATGCCCAACTCGCATATTTCCTATATTGTGGGAACGACCGGTCTTGCGATATCGTCGCTGTGCGAATGGGAAGACAAAGCGCCAAAATCCGTTCGCGAAAAAATCACCCCCGCCATTGATAAGGGACAAGCTTGGCTTATAAATACCCTCCCAACGTTCCGCCGTTCGTCGTACGAGACGACGCTTAACAACTGGGGGCACATCTATGCTTTGTTCGCTTTGCCGCGTCTGTACGAGCGCGCTGAAAAGGCGGGCAACAAACAGCTACAAAAGCAGCTGGTTCTCCTTATGCAGGAACAGGTCGCCAATCTGGTTCGATACGAAAACATTCACGGCGGTTGGTCATATTACGATTATGAATCCCCTTCAACGCGTCCTTCGTATGTTTCGATGTCGTTCAATACCGCAGCGGGACTGGTTAGTCTTTACGAAGTTTCAGAACTAAAAATCTCTAAAGACATTCTTCCCGAAGAGAAAATCGCCATTCCTGAACGCTTGATTAGTCGCGCTGTAGCGTCTCTTAAATCTCAGCAAAAACCTGACTTTTCGTATTTATACAGCACCAGCCACCTTTCAAAACCTATGTACGGCGTAAACAGAGCGTCCGGCTCTTTAGGACGCACGCAAGCTTGCAACATTGCTCTGTTTTATTGGACGACGCTCCGGACAGATCAGCAGATTCAGGACGACAAAGACGGCAAAAAAGTTCCTGAAACCGCGCTGCCGTACGCTCGATTTGTGTCACAGCAGGTTCTGCTCGATTCCCTTGACCGGTTCGTCGCGAGAATCGGCTGGCTCGACGGCGCCAGAAAACATTCCGTGCCGCACGACCATTTCAACAAGATCGCCGGGTATTTCTATTACTTCGGACATCTGTACGCCAGTCAGGAACTGCTGGAATTGGAAAGCAAAGCGGAACAAAAGCGCATCGCCGCCCATTTAACCAGCATCCTCATGAGCGTTCAGGATCAAGACGGCTCTTACTGGGATTTCGTCATGTACGACTACGGTCAGCCGTGGGGCACCAGCATGGCTCTGATTAGCTTGGCAAGATGCTATGAGTTCATCAAGTAGTTGCGAAATGGCGCAAATTGCTGATAATTCTCTACTGCCTACTGCCTACTGCCTACTGCCTAAACTCGATGAAACCGCCGTTGTAGCAGTTTCCGGCGGCGCGGACTCTATTTTTCTTGCGGAGACGCTCTATAGAACCAGATTAAATAATTCCGAATTCCGAATTCCGAATTCCGAATTAAACAGCCCCAAGCTTGTTATCGCTCACGTCAACCACAACTTGCGCGGCGCGGAGTCGGACGCGGACGAGCAGTTTGTTCGAGACTGGGTGGAACAGCGTCAGAAGAACGCACCGTGGCTGATCGGCAGGTATACCCGGCTCAATATTCAAACGGATTCCGACGGGTTGGAAAACGCCTGCCGCGAGGCGAGATACGCCTGGCTTAAAGACGTCTGCTGTAACGTCGGCGCGAGGTATCTGTTCACCGCTCACAACGCAGACGACCAGATCGAAACCGTTCTGTTCCGAATTCTTCGCGGGGCGGGTCTGGACGGCTTGGCGGGCATCGCCCCGATTCGGGTTCTGACGGAGGGCGTTACACTCGTTCGCCCGCTGTTGGGCTGGACGAAAAAACAGATTGTCGAACATCTCGACGCCTGGAATCAGCCGTATCGAACCGACAGTTCCAATTTGTCGTCCGACTTCTCACGTAACAAAATTCGCAATGAGCTGCTACCGCTTTTGGAACGCGAGTACAATCCCAACGTTCGGAACTCGCTGACCAACCTCTCGACCTTGGCGGCAATGGCGTCAGCGGAAATCGACTCGCTGGCAGACGCGGTATTG
>JAFQXE010000009.1 GCA_017407125.1 Thermoguttaceae bacterium | reverse complement strand
GTCGATGGCAAGCGTGTCGAATTGCTGCAGAGCCGGGTCTTCGTTGTAAGCGCTGAACTCGAACAAGCCAGTCGCGCCAGTCTCAATTATAACGTTGCCGTAGACGGTCAGGTCGCCAACAGAATTGCCGGGCGAGAAGGTCGTGCCAGTCTTGACAATCAAATCGCCGTTGTACTTGCCTTTGAAGTCCAGTTTGCCAGCTTCTACTGTGAAGTTCTCAGGAGCAAACTGTCCGTCGGTTGACAAAATCTTAAGCGTGCCAGCGCCGGTCTTGGTAACGTTTCCGTTGCCGGAAACAGCGCCGGAGAACAATGTCTCCGCAGTGTTGTTAAGCGTCAAGTCGTTTCCTCCGTTGTCAATCGTTCCGTTTCCAGACAGGTTATTGAACGACTGATCTGCGCCCATGGTAACCTTGCCGTTCTCTTCAACAGAAACGGAAGAGGAATTGGAAATCGCGTTTTGCTCCGTCAGAGCCAGCGTTCCTTCTGAAACCGTCGTCTTGCCGGTATACGTATTGTCGCCGGACAGCGTCAGCGTTTCCGTTCCGGATTTGGTCAAAGAACCGTTGCCGGAAATGACGCCGGAGAATTCAGTCGCCGCGGTGTTGTTAAGCGTCAAGGCTTTTCCTCCGTTGTCAATCGTTCCTGTTCCAGACAGGTTATTGAGCGACTGATCGGCGCCCATGGTAATCGCCGCGTTGTTTTCAACGGAAGAGGAATTGGAAATCGCGTTTTTCGCCGTCAGATCCAGCGTTCCATCGGTAACCGTCGTCGGGCCGGAATACGTGTTTTCGTTGGAAAGGGTCAACGTACCTTTGCCGGTCTTTTCAAGGTTTTTATCGCCGGAAACGTTGCCGGAAAGCGTCAGGTTGCGTTCATCGCCAACTTCAATTGTACCGTTGGGAGCGTCAGCGTTCATTTGAACTTCTTTATCATATGTTACCTCGTTTTGGTCGCCTGATGTGAACTTGATGCCTTTTTTGTCCGTTCCGTCAATCGTCCACTTCTCTTTATCGAGATCGTCCTGGGCTTGATAATAATAATCCGTTGGCGTTGGCGGTTCTGATCCCAGCTTCTTCAAAACAAGTGCGTTGTCCGCCGTATCGAGATACCACTGCTGCGATTCCTCAGAGTTAACAAACAACTGGAAGTTGTTCAGGTCAACCGTCATAGCAGACGCATTGATCAAAGCGTATCCGCTATCAGTAACATTGGTCCACCACGTGTTTTCGTCATCGTTGTTGAACGTAACGTTGATTATGCCAGATGTCAGCGTTGCAGCTCCGGTTGACAGGTTATCGAAATTGTAATCCACAGACGCGCTGTTGAAATCGAAGTTGACCGTACCGTTGGTAACAGCAAAGTCTCCGATGACAATTCGTGACGTTGCGCTGGTTTCTCCAATCGTCAGCGTACCGCCATTGATATTAACGGCGGACGTAATGAAATTGGAACCGTCGACATAGGTTGCGCCGGAGGCGACGTTGACGGCGGAGGAAGCCAGCGTTCCAGAACTGGTCGTAATCAGCGTACCAGCGTTAACGTTCGTTGCGCCGATGTACGTGTTGCCAGCGGTGAGCTTCATCGTTCCAGCGCCAGTCTTGGTAAATCCGCCGTTGCTTTTAATCTCGCCGTCAACGGTCAGCGTGTCAGACTGAACGTCAAACGTTACAGTAGCTCCGGAATTAATATTGAATCGGGCTTTGACCACCGAATCTCCGGTTGACGTAAACTTGCCGGTTCGAGTTCCAAAGTCCAAGCCGGAACCGCCGTCTGAATAACCGTATTCTTTTTCGATAACGCCGCCTTCCAGCGTTACATTTTTAATGTGAGTGTAGTTGCTGGGAATCCACGTACCGCGAATGGTGATGTCGTTGGGGGCGCTGGCGCCATAACCGAGTTGGTTAGACTGCTGGAATTCCAGCGTCGCGCCGGATTCAACAACGATCTTGCCTGTACCGTAAGCGCTGGCAGAAGCGTTGCCCGCATTGGAAATAACTCTTCCTGCTTCAATCGTCATTCCGCCGGCAAAAGTATTGCGCTGCGTCAAGAACAACGTACCTTCGCCCTTTTTAATGATGGGGCAGTTGACGCCTTGAGTGTCATAGTTGACAATTGTGCCAGTAATCGTGAGCTGTGAGTTGGCGTCGGTATCAATTTCAAACTTGTCGCCTGAGCCGGTGCAGCGAACTCGAATGCCAGCTGTAACAGTTGAAACGGTCGGGTTCTCTGCGGTTGCTCCTTCAAGAGCGTGAGAATAGAAATTGGAATTCGTATGGCAGATGTCGTACGTTCCGCCGCCGGACGCCTTCGCCGTACCTCCGTAGAAATGGAAGTTCGTATACTTGAGCGTTTCGTTTCCAGCGGAAGTGTCAATCGTACCGTAAATATTCATGACGGTATTGGACGAACCGTATCCGAGCGAGTCGTGCGTCGCGCAGTCCAACGTCGCGCCCTCGAAAATGGTAACAGTACCATTAAATCGTTTGCTGTTGGAACCAAAGCCGGTGGTAATCTGCAGCGTTCCTTCTCGAATTTCAACATTGTGATTAATCCACGCGGAAGTCGAAAGAGTTCCAGCCCCCGTCTTAACCGTCTTGGATTCTTCCGTTGCGTTGTTGACGTTATATCCAATAGTCATTGTTTCTCCCGCAGCCGGCGAGAATTCAATGATGGCGTTGTTCGTCAGAGCGCCGGTTCCAATCGTGCCTTCGCCTGTCAGTCTGAGCGTACCAGCGTTGATCGTCGTAGCGCCGGTATAGTCGTTAGCGCCTGAGAGCGTCAGGGTTTCGTTTCCGGTTTTAACCAACGCGCCTTCGCCGGAAATAACGCCGGAGAATTCAGACGCTGCGGTATTGTTCAGCGTCAACGCAGAACCGCCGTTGTCAATCGTTCCTGTTCCAGACAGGTTGTTGAGCGACTGATCAGCGGTCATGGTAATCGCGCCGTTGTTTTCAACGGAAGCGGAATTGGAAATCGCGTTTTGCGCCGTCAGAGCCAGCGTTCCCGCTGAAACCTTGGTTGCGCCGGTAAATCCGTCGTTGGTTGCGTTGAGCGTTAACACTCCCTCGCCGGTTTTATCCACAGCGGCAGAGCCGGTAATTTTTCCGGAAAGAGTCAGATTCTTTCCATCGCCAATTTCAACCGAACCGTCTTCATCCATTTGGACGTTACCAGTATACTCTGCCGTTGGGCTTAAACCGGCAACGAACTTAATGCCCAGCTTGGGATCGTGATCAATCGTCCATGTCGGTTCCGCCATGTCTGCCGACTGGTTGGCGTACCAGTATTCCGAAACCGGAAGCTCGCCCGTCTTCACCAAAAACAGCTCGTTATTGACTACCTTTAAGCCCCACGCCGTCGATTCCTCATTATCAACGTAGACTTTAACGTTGGTTTCATCCAACGACAAAGAATCCGCTGTAACAAGCAAATACCCATAGGCTGTCGCGTTATTAAACCACGCCGCTTCGCCCTCGTTAAAGGCGATATTAACTATGCCGGAATTGAAAGCGGCAGATCCCGCTTGCAGCCAGTCCATATCCGTCTGATCGTCTGCTCCGCTAACATAGCGATTCAAATCGAAGAATATCTGACCGTTGTTATTAAGCGCAAAATCCCCAATGGTTATCCATGCGGCTTCGGGCGTTTCGCCGATTATAAACGAGCCGCCGTTAACAATAATATCGGAAACGATGCTGTTTGCTCCATTCTGGAAAGTTGCGCCAGACGCAACTGTTACCAAAGGAGAAGCCAGGGAGCCGTACGATCCCACAACCAGAGTTCCTTCAGACACAGTTGTATTGCCGGAGTATTCATTGCTGCCTGACAATTTCAGCGTTCCTGCGCCAGTTTTAGTAACAGCGCCGCTGCCGGTAATGCCGCCGGCGAAAACACTTTCTGCGGTATTGTTGAGGGTCAAATCGTATCCGCCGTTGTTAATGGAACCGTAGGCATCGGAGCCGGAGAGATTGTTAAACGTCTGCTTGGCTCCCATAACAATACCGCCGTCAACTGTTACGGCAGAGGATTTGGCAATTGCGTCTTGAGCGGTCAACTGAAGAACGCCGTTGGTAACCGTCGTTGTTCCGCGGTAAGCGTGTTTACCGTTGAGGATCAGCGTTCCGCTGCCAGACTTGGTCAACGAACCTTCTCCTCTAATATTAACGTCATCGTTATAATTCAGAGTTGTTTGACCATAAATATTATAGTTCAGAACCCCTTCGCTATCGATCAGAACCGATCCATAGAGAGCCGCAGCGTTGTCGCTAAACTGAAGTTCTCCTTGTTTAATATACGTATTTCCAGTAAACGCATTGGCGGTAGAAAGAACGGTCATTCCTTCGCCAGATTTAACCAGAGTCCCCGTTCCGTTGATTGGATTGTCAAAAGCGTGGTAATCGTCATAGGCAAACTCCAGCGTACCGTTTGTCATGGTTACGTTTCCAGTTCCAAGCGTTGCCGTACCAGCCAGTTTGACCGCGCTGGAATCGATAATCGTACCGCCGTCGTAACTTGACGATTTTAATAAAGCAAGCGTTCCACCGCCTTTGACGGTCAATTTTGTTCCGGAATTAAAGGATTCAATTGACTCTCTTTGAGTAAAGACCGCGTCTGTACGGATGCCGATTGTCGCGTCGTTGGTAAGCGTAATCGGAACGCTGCTGTCAGAGCTTTGCAGGAATCGCAGAGCGCCGGAACCGTCTCCAGAACCTTCAATGTACAGTTTGCCCAGTTCGCGAATAGCCGCATAAGAAGCGTTGTTGTAACTTGAATTCATCAACAGCTGACCCGTTCCAGTAATGTAAACGTTTCCGGAAGCGGAGCTTTCTGAACCGTACAAGGCGCTGGTAACTTCAAAAATACCGGCGGAAACATTGAGCTGAGCGTCGTCGCCTGCGCCTTTGCGCCCCAGTTTGAGGTTAGCGACTCGAGCTTCGCCGCCAGTCATATTAATAACGCCCTTGGCGCCAGATCCTGTTCCAACGGTGAATGTGCTCGTTGTTAAAAAGATGCCGCCGGATATGTCAACCGTTCCAGTGGCGTTCTTTCCTGTAGCCAGATTCACTTCGCCGCCGGTTGTGAAATAACCGTTGGTCATGGTAAACTTACCGTTGTCGCCTTCATTGACAGCGATGTTTGAAGGTCGGTTATTAGTAACCTGCAGCTTGCCGCCGTTCATTACAACTTCAGCCGTAACGCCTGTACCATCGCAAATCAAAAATCCGCCAGCGCCGTCGTATCCGCACTGAACAAAACCGTTATTAATTACGACTTTCGCGGTTTGCGTTGTAGAATTGGCGTTTCCAATTGCCAGCCAGCGCGGCGCGTTAAACGATCCGCCGTTGATTTCCAAATACGCCGGAGAAGCCGCAGTTCCATAAACGCGGAAGTTTTTGTTGTTTGTCGAGGCGAAAGACCCGCCATTGACAATCGTCGTTCCATTCATTTGAATATCAGCGGTTCCGTAGGTGTTGGTTCCGCCATTGACAACCAACAAATCTCCTGCATGAACTACAGCGTCATCTGTAAATTTGTTTGTGCCGCCCAGAATAACCACTTTTCCGGCGAAGTCGTTGAACGTGTTCGTTCCGCCGACAACGTATCCGGTACTGTTGGACGTTGCGCCAGTCCAGGGACCGTCGCTCAAGTTGCCGGTGGAATCTGACGTCCAGACTTTAACCCCAGTCGGTGCAGACCCGTATTGAGCCACCACAGCCTTGGTTCCGTTAAAATCGACAACGCCCATCGTCCAACCGGAAGGAGCGGACATTCTGGCCATCGCTGCGTTAGCGGTCGCTTCGTCAGCAAAACTTCCAATGAGAATCTGGTCGCCTGCGGAGTAATTATATCCGCTTGCCGCCTTGACGTTAATCGTACCGCTTTGAGCGTTGAACGTACCCGTCGAATTGATGTATCCATGAGAACCCAGATTAATCGTCGTTCCGTTAAGCGTTGTCGTTCCGGCGTTGGACAGCGTTCCAACGTTGAGCGTTCCGCCGGTCAGACTGGCGCTTGTTGAAGCATAAACGGACATTTCGCCAGCGTTCATTACGCCATTGGTAAGATTGTAGGCAGACCCTTCATGTCCCATGTACAGACGCGTAATAGTTGCAGTTCCGCCGGACTGATTCATCGTGGCGGATCCCTGCGCTCTGGTTGTATTTTCAGCTGCGCCAACCCAATAATAGTTGGCGGTAACAAGCAGATTGCCGCCGGTCATGTCTAAAACCGAACCGGACGCCAAAGAACCCCAGCCCATGCCGGCGTTTCCGGACAAAGCGGAGACGGATGCGTTATCTTGAATCGTAACGTGCGTTTTCGCCGTTACAGCCGTCCACCATTCGTTGCGAATAACCGTTGTACTGTTTCCCTGGAAGTTCTCTTCAAGAGCATACTCTTTTCCAGGAAGAAGCTGAATTACGTGATCGTTATCGTTTTTGTTTCCGCCGCCCCACATGTTGTTGGCGATGTCAAGCCGGGCGTGGTCTTTTAATGTAACAGACGCATAACCCGCGCCGGTTCCATTGGTATAAATTCCCCAGAACGGCGTAAAGTTGTTCGAGCACGTCCAAAGAGCGTTGTCAGACATGACGATTTCCGTCTGCGCCGTATCGGATTTTGTATGATGGTAAGCGTAGTTGACAGCTCCCGTTTGAATAACAGCGTCGTCAGAAACGTTCAAATAGGTGTTTCCATGCTGACCCAAATTGAACCCGCTGCCCGTCTTCCAGTAGCCGGTTCCGGAAATGTTGATGTCAGCTCTTGTCCCTGCTTGGTCTGTGGAATAAAACGCCCCGGTCATATAGTACGAACCGCCGGAGATATTGACGACTGCGTTGTCGTGATAAGAAAAATACGTTCCTGCCGTTGTAACTTTTCCGCCGGTTTGATTGTAATACGACGTTCCTGTATTGGCGCTGTTGCCAATATAGGTAGTTCCAGTAGCTGTAATCGTTCCGCCGCTGACGTTGATCGTACTGGCTTGATTGACCAGGTTAAGGACAGTAAGACTTCCGCCCGTCACATCAAGTACTGACCCGTATGAACCGGAATAGCAGCCCAGCCCCGAATTCCCGGCGGCTGATGTAACAGATGCATGGTCGGCAATCTGGATGTATATTTTTACCGCTCTGGCGCCCCACCATTCATTGGTCGCATTGAACGTACTGTTCCCGCCGTAATACTGATAAACAACATAGTCGTTGCCGCTAACTGGCGAAACGGATGTTGCTTGCGCGTTGCCCGCCCAGAAGTTATTTACTGTAACAGAAGCAGAATCGTCAAGGCGCATTGTAAACGCGCCGGTTCCGCTGGTTATAGCTCCAAACGGATAAAAATTGCCGCTAAAGGTCGTTTGAGACGTTCCGCCAAAGTTCAACGTGATGTTTTGACCGCTGCTGCCCGGCTGATAACCCGTCGTGGAAACGCCAATTGTCCCCCCGTTGATAAACCCGGGATTGTCTGCTGTAACAGGCGCGCCGTTATCCCAGTTGGACTCCGTAAGCAAATCGGAAACTGTTGCATCGCCGGCAGTCCAAACAGTATCCGCCAGGGCGGAAGAATTCGCCCCCAGCAAGACGACTGCTAAAATCGTTATGAAAAACTGAACTTTAAATCGATTAAAAAAAGTATACTGTTTCATCGTATCACCTTTTAAAAGGGAGTGACTTTGAGTTAAATCCTCGAACGGCAAAAGAATTCTTCACTATTCAAGAGTATAAGACCATATTATATAGCATTATTTATTATAACCTCTATTTTCTAAAATTTCAAGCAACTTAAAAAATTTTTTAAGAAAAACAGGCAAATTTCTGAAAAAACGGGCTCTGAGGAATGGATAAGAAGCGCCATTATTATTAAGCAATATATTTCTGTAATAATTGCAAATCTGAGAGTTGAACGTTTCACTTTAATTGTTCTTCGATAGAATAACCGATTATTTCAATCATTTCTGAAAATCTTTTTGCAATGTATTGATAGATTATCAAAAAATAGTGTATAATGATAATAGATTTATAGAAAGCATATACAAACTGGAGAGATTTTCATAGAAATCTTGTTTCAACATCAAGGAGAAAATAACATGAAAAGGCTTATTACAATTGCACTTGCGGCAGCGTTATGCGCGATTCTATTTAGCGCAGCAATGGCTCAAACCAGGCCGAAAGTACTTCCGCCAGTTCCAACGCCTCCAGATCTCCCCGGAATGCCACCATTGGATCCGGCGCCAGAACCGGGATTCTGCTGTCCGGATTGCCACAAATGCCATCCTTACATTCCAGGATATCATTGTCCAGGCTGCTGCGGCTATCATCATAAACGTCCAAACCATCCCAGCTTGGTTCCGCCGCAGATGCCGCACGTAACTCAACCGCCTCTAGCGCCACAGCCGCAGTTCGTACCACAGCCGCAGTTAGAGCCGCAACTCAAAGAAGCGCTGCTTCAGTTTGAAGAAACACAACCACAGCTAGAAGAAGCGTTGCCGCAGTTTGAAGAAGCGTTGCCGCAACTCGCTCCGCAGCCACAGTTCACGCCGCAGCCACAGTTCACGCCGCAACCACAGTTCACGCCGCAACCACAGTTCACGCCGCAGCCGCAGTTCACGCCGCAACCGCAGCTCGAAGAAGCTCTGCCTCAGTTTGAAGAAGCGCAGCCGCAACTCGCTCCACAGCCACAACTCGCTCCACAGCCACAACTTGCGCCACAACCGCATCTTGCGCCACAGCCACAACAAGCGCTAAAACCTCAACTTGCGCCAAAGCCACACAACACGACTAAACACTCGATCTTAGAACAGCAGCCGAACGAACCGACCCCTGTTCTTCAGGAGTTGTAATAAGTTAAAATCAACGTTAGATTATAGAATGAAAGAAAGCGCAGCCCAAAAGTTGCGCTTTCAATTTATAAATATAGCAAAAGGCGCCGCATATTTTGCCAAGTCCCTGCTCGTTCTAAGCTGTCGTTAAAGCGTCTTATAGAACGCAGGACAGACGTCTCTATTGTATCGCTTGGCTCTGCAACACAAAAGATTTTCAAAATTTTCTGAACAATGCCTCAATTTAATCTTGACAAATAATCAGAACAGGTGTACAAATGATAACAATCTATAGGAAACTTATATAACCGAAGAGTTTCCATAAATTTCTAATTTTCAACGTCATGGAGAAATAGACATGAAAAAGATTATCACTATTGCAATTACGACAGCATTATGCACGATTCTGTTCAGCGCCGCAATGGCTCAAACCGTACCACGACCAGTAACGCCTGTTCCGCCGGTTCCACCGCGGATGGACCCGCCGCCGCGTCCGGGATTCTGCTGTCCGGATTGCAAACGATTCCACAGACCCAATGCGCCGGGACAACACTGCCCTGACTGTTCCGGATATCATCATGGACAACCAACACATCCCCATGTAGATATGCCGCCGCGTCCGGGATTCTGCTGTCCGGATTGCCATCGATTCCACAGACCCAACGCGCCGGGACAGCACTGCCCTGACTGCTCCGGTTATCATCATGGACAACCAACACATCCTCATGTAGATATGCCGCCGCGTCCGGGATTCTGCTGTCCGGATTGCAAACGTCCTCACAAACCTAACGCTCCGGGACAGCACTGCCCTGACTGCTCTGGATATCATCATGGACAACCAACCCATCCCCGTATTCCGTTGCCCAATCATCCGCTGCCTCAAACGACGCGCGTACCCGTTCCCCAAGCTCTTTAACCAGGTAAAATAAAGTTTACCCTTTCTAAAAAGCGAAAGCGTAACTGAAATGGTTACGCTTTCCTTATTTCTTGATTATTACAATCAACGCCTCACCCACGAATCGCTCAGGATTAGCTGTCCAGACTGTCTATTGGCTAACAGAACGCAAACTAAAAGTCTTAAATTATGTCGTTTGACTAAATTGTACACAATTTCAAATTTTCAAAAAATATCTTCGCAAGAATATTTACGTACACACTCGTCTTTTTCGTAATCGAACTTCCACCTTGCCGATTTCGTATCAAATATATCGTTTTACGAAATATCGTTTTTTATTCCAATTTTCACTAAAAAGTCGTTATTTCGTATTGACAAAGATTCAAAAATCCATTAAAACGGAAATAAGAATCATAGGAAACATATACAAACTAGGAGGTTTCCTTATTTATTCTTTTTAACATCGTCAAGGAGAGATAGACATGAAAAAGATTATTACCATTGCATTTGCGGCAGCGTTAAGCGCGCTTCTATTTAGCGCCGCAATGGCTCAACCTCCGGTGCGACCAGTTCCGCCGGTTCCGGTTCCAAGACCGCCAGTACCGAGACCGCCAGTACCGCCGCGAATGGATCCACCGCCTCGACCGGGATTCTGCTGCCCCAGTTGCCATCAATTCCACGCCCCCACACCGGGACGTCATTGTCCTGGCTGCTCCGGCTATCATCACGGACGCCCAAGCCATCCCGCTATGGACCCGCCGCCGCGACCCGGATTCTGTTGCCCGGACTGCCATCAGTTCCACAAACACATTCCCGGACAACACTGCCCTGGCTGCACAGGTTATCATCAGGGACGCCATACCCATCCACAAATGGATATGCCGCCGCGACCCGGATTCTGCTGCCCGGATTGCAAACGTCCTCACAAACCCAATGCACCTGGACAACACTGCCCTGACTGCCGCGGTTATCATCATGGACAACCAACCCATCCCCGTATTCCGGTACCGCCAGTTCCGCGTCCTCCAGTACCGCCGCGCACACCTGTTGTTCCCCCGCGCGCTATTTAATCAGACAAGATAAAGTTTACCCTTTCTAAAAAGCGAAAGCGTAACCGAAATGGTTACGCTTTTGTTATTTCTTGAATGCAATGAAAACGGAGTTGCGAATTATCTCTCGCAACTCGCTACTCGCAACTCGCAACTTATTTTACAAACGCTTCGATTCGGTCAAACGCTTCTTTGAGGGTTTCCATGCTGGCGGCGAACGAGGCGCGGGCGTATCCCGGGGCGCCGAACGCGCTGCCCATGACGGTGGCGACGTGCTGCTGTTCCAAAAGCGTCAGGCACCAGTCAGAATCGGTTTCGACCATCTTGTCGCCGTACTTTCTGCCCAAGTGCGCCTGAATGTTGAAAAAGGCGTAGAACGCGCCGGACATCTCAACGCAGGACATGCCGTCAATTGCCGCGATGCGGGAAGTAACGTAATCGCGTCGTTTGGAGAATTCCGCAAGCATTGTCGCAACGCAGGACTGGTCGCCCTGAATTGCCGCCAACGCCGCGAACTGGCTGACCGAACACGGGTTGGACGTCTCCTGACTTTGCAGAGCCGCCATCGACTTGGCGATGTTGGACGGCGCAAGCGTCCAGCCGATTCGCCAGCCGGTCATGGCGTACGTCTTGCTGACGCCGTTGACCAGAATCGTTTTGTCCTGCAAGCCCGGTCGAACGGTGGCAAAGGACGCGAATTTGTTGTCTCCGTAAACGAGGTTCTCGTAGATCTCGTCTGCAATAACGATGATGTCTTTTTCCAGCACGACGTCCGCCAGCTGACCGAGCTGTTCCGGCGTGTACATGCTTCCCGTCGGGTTGGACGGCGAGCACAGCAGCAGCGCCTTGGTCTTGGGCGTAATCGACGCGCGCAGCAATTCCGCCGTGAGTCGGAACTGGTCTTCCTGACGCGTCTGGACGATTACCGGGACGCCGCCGGCGAGTTTAACCAGTTCCGCATAGGAAACCCAGTACGGAGCGGGAATGATAACCTCGTCGCCCGGATTGACGGTAACGGTAAACGCGTTGTGCAGAGCGTGCTTGGCGCCGTTGGAAACGACGACGTCGGTCGGCTTGTATTCCAGACCGTGTTTTGCCTTGTACGCCGCGGCAACCGCCTCGCGCAGAGGCATAATGCCCGCTGCGGGCGTGTATCGGGTTTTGCCCGACTTAATCGCCTCGAAAGCCGCCTGACAGATATGTTCAGGCGTGTTGAAGTCCGGCTCTCCCAGAGAGAGATCGTAAACAGTTACGCCAGCCGCTTTCATTTCTTTGGCTTTGCCGGACATTGCCAGCGTCGCCGACGGCTCTAAAGCCAACATGCGTTGAGCAAGGTTCATGGGATTATGTGTGGTTAATGGTTTGATGTCAGTTACAAAGAGGCATTCGGAATTAGTCGTCGGACATTAGTTAAAAAAAACCTATTGCCTACTCGGTTCACAATTATAATTTAATTTGCTTTTCCGTAAAGGGGCTGTTGAGAAAAATCATTCCGCAGGGAAAACGATTCGTCGTAAAAGGGTTTTCATCGTTTCTGCTTCATAATAAAAGCAAGAGTCTATGTTCCCCCCTTTTTTATAAACGATTTTAAATTATAATATTAAAATGAATGTTAAAGATTTGTTGACGTTAACATACTTACCCAAAGAACGCTAATGAAAGGGAGATGTTCGAATGGATTTAATAATTTTCATTATATTAATCCTTTTTGCTTTAATGCTGTTTGGCGCGATTTTTAAAGGGAAAGATGAATCATACGCTAAAGGGATTTCCAAGGGTTGTGGAACTATACTAATTCCAATAATACTGATTATCATCTTGATTGTAATAATCGCGGTGTTTGTAATGAATCAATAGATTCGACTAACGCATATTACTCTTGTTATAAAAAGAATCCCTCTAAAATAGAGGGATTCTGTAAAAATAACGCTGCTTACTGTAAACGCGTTGCGTAACAGTTGCCTAATATATCTCTCATCTCAATCTTTTTGTCTTGAACTGCTGCCCCGCCAACGCCTGTTTAACCTGTACGCCCCAGAATTCCGTGGGCGTATAGTCCCAATCTTTAATGACGTTGGGTCCGCATTTCGGGTGAAAGCTGAACGCCGTCCAGTTGAGCCGGTAGCGCTGAATCACGCCCAGCATGTCCGCCGGCCATGGGCTTTCCACTCCAACAACTTCATTCTGAGCGCTTTTGGGAATGAAGCTGAAATCGTCCCACGAACGCAGATTTCCGACCTCGCCGATAAAAATCGGATGTTTCTTCGCCGCGTCGATAAACGCTTTCTGCCAACCCGTCTTCCACGGATAGATATGTGACGAATAAATAATCCCTCGACCGGATTTTGTATCTGTCAAAACATATTCCCCTCTGGCAACGGCGGACAAATCGTAGCTCCAGTCTGTGCCGCCGACAATAACAGGGTTGTTCGCCCCGGTTTGACGAACGGCGTCGAGAAGCGTCTGCATGGACGAGCGCCACGTTTCCCAATTGATGTCGTGCGGCTCGTTAAACAGTTCAAAAATAACGGCGGGATGATTCTTGTACCGAACAGCGGCGTCCGACCAGAATTTACGATGTTCGTCTTTCGGCGTCCCGAACCGGTGCAGGTCAAGAACCAGATACGCCTTTCGTTCAGCGCATAGCGCGACAACGCGGTCAACCAGCTGACGGTACTTCTCCCCGCCGTCGTTTTGCCATTTGTTCAGACCGAACCAGAACTCCTCGTTGACCGGAAGCCGAACGACGTTTGCCTTCCAATCGTCCAGAGCTACCGCAACGCTTTGCTCAATATGCTCGCCGCCCGCGCTCCATTCCAAAGAGTCAATGCAGACGCCCTGCAGCCAAACCTCTTTTCCCTGTCGATTTACAATCCGGTTTCCCTCAACGCGAATCGGTTCTGACAGTCCTGTTACATCGCGCGGCGTCTGGACGGTTGACGGCTTCGCCTGGACGCGGGGACGCTCTTTCTTCTCGGGCGGCGTCTGATCGGTCGCGCTGACCTGAATTGCAGCGAATTCCATTGTCCCGGACTGCGCCTGCAGGAAATATGGCATCAGTTCGACAAATTCCGCCCTTTCCGGAACGGCGACAACATACTCAACGTTCTTCCAGCCGTCGGACGTTCCCTTGAACGTCGGCACGTGCGGCGTCGGCGAAAGCGTCTTGCCGTCGGACGATTTGAAGTTCATAATAAACCGCCCGTCGTTCCAGTTTTGCGCCCCGGACTGAACGTACTCGTATCGAACCTTCAGCTGAACTTTAAGCGCTTTTGGCGGATTCTTCGGCAGATACATGCGCCGATAAACCATCACGTTCGACCGCGGCTGTTTAACCGTCAGACGTAAAACCGGAACGTCTTTCCCGTCGATATTCACCGATTGAACGGACGTCGTATCGCCGTTCACGCCCCAGTCAGAGGCAAGCTGAGCTGAAGTCGTTTTGGAGAAATCACCGTTAGACAGTTCCACCTGTCCGTAAGCGGGAATCGTCAATAATAAAACCGTCAGGATGGGGAGGATTCGGGAATGTAACATGATAATTAGGGAATAGGGAATGAATGAAAGGCGGTAATGGAGCGAACAACGTGAGCGGAATTACGCAGTTCGCCGATAGGCGAACCAGAACGCTGGAATTAGCAACAATTATCGATTCTAACTTGATTATTTCTCGTTCTCAATTATCCATTTATCTGGAATTCTGTTTCCGACCCGTATACTTTTCTGATTTCCGTGGGCTTTTATCAGCGTTGCGGGAGCGCCTGATCCGGCGTCAGAAAAAACGTTGTCATACAAAGCAACGCCTTTGCCGTCAGTAAGCTCAATAACAGGCGAAGAAAACGGCGTTTCAATCGCGTTGTTTTTCAGAACAATTGCGCCATCGTGAGCCGCGCCGCCGTCTTTTCCAAAATGAATACAACCGTGATTTCCTTTACACAAAGGGTCTTTCTTAATCGAGCAGTTGGAAATCAGAGCGTTACTGCCGGGAGCGTCTGTACAGTCTTTGCCGTCGACCAAATCGATTTCCCGGTTGGCGGCGTCATGAATGGAACAGTTGGAAATAGTAACCCGATGAACTCGACATTTAACGTTATGTCCCGTCTTCGCCCGAGCGATTTCCGAATACTGAATTTTAACGCTGTCCCCGCCGAGATATAGATTGTGGTTGTACCCGGGTTCTTCCTCTGCCCCATTGTCTGTAATGCGGCAATGGGTTATAAGTTGATTGGCGCCCAGCGGTTCAACGCCCTGTTTACCCGCGCGACCGACAAGGTCGGTTCCTGTGTGGAAATGGGTATCTTCGAACCCGGCTTTTTCGGAGGCATAACCTCGTCCACTCGCCCGTGCGGCTACGCACCCGTCGCTCATAATTCCCATGTCGTTGTTGAAAATATCGCACCGGGAGATTGTAACATTGTTCGCCTGCGATATTCTCACGCCGGCGGCGTTGTGCGTCTCGTTATGAGCGTTGCGAAGAATAAAACCGTCCAGCGTTCCGCCAGAACCGTGAGCGCAAAACTGAACAATCGCCCGAGGCGTCGAACCCGCGCCAGTATAGTTGACGCCATCCCCGTCAAGAACAATAGGGTCATTCGGATTTGCCGCCTGAATCGTCAGATTCGGTTTATCGATCATCAATTTTACTTCTTCGTAAACCGCGCCGTTGGGACGCGGCGGATGAACAATTATTGTAGCGCCGGGCTTTGCCGCTGAAACGGCGTCTTCAATACGTGAAAACGCCTGATCTGGGCCAACGTGCAGCGTCTCGCCGTAGGCAGTCGTGGCAAACAGGACAATCAATATAAAATGTAAATATCTCATGAGTGTAATAAGGCAGTAGGCAGTAGGCAATAGGCAGTAGGGATTCGCCTTCGGCGAATTTTAAACTACTTGCAACTAATAAACACAGCGGTTACGGACGGCAGCGACAGGTTGTTGATTGTAACAGCGTTGGGCGTTCGCGTCAACTGGGATTCTTCAATCGGCGTTCTTTCTCCGGTCAACGGGTTCCAGAGTTCCAGCGTCTTGAACGTCCCGCGAATCGTTACGTCCAGCGCGACGTCTGAATTGGACGAATTGGCGACGAGGTAAAAATCTCGTCCTTCTTTGACTTTATGAATGTACTGTATCATGCCGTCGTAATCGTAGTCCCAACGAGGAGTAATTTTGTTTTCCGGCAGGGCGGAGCCGTCATGGGAAACGATTTTCACGTCGGGAACGGCAACCAGTTCGTCCAACGCCTTTTGCAAAGCTGCCGGCGTCGGCTGCGGCAGAAAGACGGCGCGGTCGCAGTGAATCTCAGTCAGCGCCTGCCGTTCAATTCCCGGATACGTCATGGGGAACTGACCGTCTTTGTTGAGCTGTCGAACCTCGCGATAATGAATCGGAAGAACAATGTCGTCCTGACCGCAGGACGCCGCCTCGACTTCGCCCTGAACGCGGGGGTCGACGCCGAACATGTCTTTAATCCACGTTACAACTTTGGCGTCAAACTCTGCGCCTTCTGCCGCCCGATTGGGCAAGCGCGTTGTCGCCAAAACTTTCCCGCCCTGCTTCCAGAATTCGTAAACCTGTTCCAGCGTCTTCCAGGAAACTATTTCTGAACCCGTCAGAACGAGAACCTGATACTGCTCGTAATTCTGAGCGTTGTTGAGCTTATAGACCGTCTGCCCCGCCTCGTTTTTCCCAATCGAACATCGTGACAGCATGACGTCCGGGTGCAGGTACGTATAGTCCCGATAAATGCTGGACGTGAGCGCTTTCCCGACAGCCATGTAGTCCGTCTCCGGCGGGATATAATATCCGTACGGGTGTTCGCCCGGCGCGAATTTGTCGTGAAAATAGAAGTACGACTTGAGGTTGTCAATCGGGTAGACGATTCCGATATCGGCAACGTGCCGGCTGTAACGCATGATCAGGCTGATTCGGCTGACCCAGTCGCCGTACTGCGGCAGGGTTCCGTTCAGGTTCGGGTTTCGCCACGAAATATCCGGGGGAATGTACATCGACGCCGGGTCTGACCAGATGCCGTGCGGCAGGAGGACGTTCCCACCGCGGCAGAAAATCTCCATCGCGCTGCGATAAAGCATTTTGTCGTCAAAAGTCGGTTTGCCGTTGACGACGTGGTCGCGATAGTTACCGTAGATTTCAACCAGAACCAGCGGTTTATCCAGATTACAGGCAGCGGACGTGGGAACCTTGAACCCGTCGCGGCCGTGCCCGTAGTAATGAATCGAGTCGAACAGCGGGGCGTCGCTGGAACGATGGAACATCATCTCGTCGCCGCACATGTTGCACGGCTGAATTACGTACGGTCCCTGCGGATGCCCGCTGGACATCATCCCATGTTGAGCGCACCATTCATGAACGACTTTGGGATAGCCGTCGGAAAAGAGTTCGTTTCTGACCGTCCACAGCCGAACCCGGGCGACCGCCGTTTCCGGGCCAATCGACATGAACGCCGCCGGGTAATCCAGAGCAGGGCTTCGACCGTACATCTGCCGGTACTTCGCGTTGAACCCCGGCGTCCAGTTGCGCCCGCCCTGCGTCTGCGTTATTGTTACATCGTCGAAAAAACAGATGGGAATCGTCGTTCCGAAATGCTCCGGGAAACGCTTGTAGAATTGATCGTATGTCAGCGTGAGAAACTTTCGCATCGCTTCCGGATCCATGTTGTCGACCTTGCGGTTGTCGGTCAGACAGTAGAAAATCATAACCTTCCATTCGCCTTCCGGAACCGACCAGACAATCTTCTCGTCTGTAACAGACGCGTCCTTGGCTTGCGTCAGGTCGATTCGTTCCCACGTTTTGAGGTTCATCGCCACCGCCGCCTGCGTATATCCGTTATACCAGTTTTGATTCAGCTTGCGCGAGAAGACAAACTCCGCGTTGGGTTTCGGACCGGTCTGCGTCCACGATTCCATATCCAGACGTTTGACACAGTAGTCCGGGAACTGCGCCTGCATCGCCCCGCCTGCGGAACCGGACGGGAAATCGACGTCGTCATAGAAAACGATTTTCTCGCCCCGCGCTTTGGCGGATTCAAGAACCTTCCCAAAGAGCTTAAAATACTCTTCCGACAGGTACTTGGGCTGCGTCCGACCGAGCGGTAAAAACGTAAACCCGCCGAACCCGTTCTCCGTTCCCTTCTCAAAGAACTCGTCAATCAACTCTTCCGTCAGGAGTCCGTTTGTATGCCACAACGGCAGCGGCTTGAGAGAAATCTTGTCGCCCGGCAGAATCATCGGCGCCGCCTGAAAGTTCTCCTCCAAAGTCGCGGACGGCTTTTGCGCCTCGTCAGCGACTGTTACATTCATCATAAGCGCGAACGCGACAACGGCTGCGCTAAAAAGTCGTTTTAACATTGTATTACCCTCGATTTAATTGCTATCTCGCTCTAAAACAAACATTCTCAGCTGGCTGGGCTGCGGGACGACGTTATGCGGTCGATCCCGGTTTATCGGCAGCGTTTCCCAAGCGAAAAAGTACAATAGATTTGGATTAGACGCGTCTGTTACCGTGGCGACTTTTCGACCCTGATTCTCTTGCATATTTTCGACTTTGTAACACTCCGCCGGGATTTTCGACTTGGGCGGAGCGGCGCCGATGGGCTTGAGCGTTTCGCCGTCCAGTTCAAAATCCCCGGACTTCTCATATTTCCGGTTCCACGACTGATACAGTTTCCCGTTTTCGGATCGAACGGCAGAGAAAGACAACTCTCCTGGAATGCACCCGCCGCCGGAGAATATCCAGCTATGCGTCCAGTCCGTCGTTTGATAATATTTCCAGACGCCGTTTTCCAGACGCGCTTGCATGATTTGATTGTTTTTGTTTTCGTCGTATCGCGTGTACGTTATCACAACGCGGTTTTGCGCATCAAACCCCAGCTGAACCAACGGATTGAGAAGTCCTTCGCCGTTTTTCAGCGGCGCGACGACCTCGCCCGTCTGCTCTGTTACAGGCAGCGTCAGCGGCGCGCCCTGACTGGTTTCCCAATGAATCAAATCCCGGCTTCGCATGTATGACAAATCGTGATTCGTCGCGCAGTCTGGCGTGTCCCGCCAAACCCACGCGATATGATACCACCCGTCGGGTCCCTTAACCGGACCTCTGAAATAGGCGTTGCATTTCCCCAAACCGTCAAACATGGGAACGTCCAAAAACCGTTTCCACGTTTTGGAATCCGGGTCGTAAACGTTCCACAGCTGGCTTCCGTTCCCGGACGCCCCGTCGCGATACGTGAAAATCAAAGCCCCGTCGACAGAACTCATAAAAGACGGATACGTAACTCTGTTTTCCCGCGCCTGACGAAGCTCTTCCATCGTCGTTCCCGCCGCCGTCATGCGGTTTATCGGCTGAAGGGAATCTATATCCAGCGGCTTTGCCGATCGATAATAAATCATGGGAACGCAATGCATGTTCCCGCAAACGTGAAGACAATTATCCCGGTCAAACGCGATGGTAATATAATTGTGAGAATCCCAGCCGATTTTCGTATCCAGTTTTTTGAACTTCCACGCTCCGTCCGGCAGACGCTTCTGACCGATTACCATGCTCTTGTCCTCGCCGGAATAGAACCCGATAAACAGATACCCTTCTTTTTGAACGAACGCAAACTGAACGGGATTCCCAGACCAGACCGACGCAATATTCTCTCTGGAAACGATTTTCCACGGCGCGGGATCTGCCGCCTGAATTGGGGTTTGACATAACGCGGCAATCAGCGCTGCGACGATAATTAATAATGAATATTTCATGGCAGGATAAAAGGCAGTAGGCAATAGGCAGTAGGCAGTAGGCAGTAGTTTTTGAGGCTCTTTGCGTAATTCCGAATTACGCATTCCTCAATATCCCAGCGATTCTAAATCGTCGTCGCTCAAACCGTGAAGATGTCCGTATTCGTGTAATATCGTAATACGGATTTCTTCGTCAAGTAGATCTAAATTAATATCAGATGGTTTGAGCAAATTCAGTTCCGGGTCGAGTCGCTCGAAGAATTCATCTGGCAGCGACTCGTCCGCCTCTAACGCCTGAACGATAATACCCTCTCGATAAATCACGACCGAGTCCGGAGCCATCGGCTGGGCTTCGACGGATTTCTCTGTAATCCCGATTCCGGTAAACAGCCCGCAAAGCTCGTCGCGATACTCTATCCCCATGGTTTCCATGACCTCGTCGGACGGGTAATCCTCTACCAGCAGAGGAACCTCGTTGTTGATTATATCCAGGACCTCCGCCGGCAGCGTCTTCAAAACCGCCTCGACCCGGGCGTCAAACAATTTTCGTAATTCTCGTTTCATGTTTTTTAGCAAGTGGATTGGAAGGCGGTAATGGAGCGACCAACGGGAGCGGAATTACGCATTCGCCGTCAGGCGAACTTAGCGTCATTCCAGAAACTGCTGATAATCTTGATAGCACAGCAGCGGCTGATTGCGGTCAAAGTCCCAGGTATGGGTTGAATCGCCGCCGCAAAGAAACCGCTCGGAACAATTGACGCACTTGGAGCAGTCGGCAGTGCGGTCTTTTCTGAAAACCTGAAACCGGTTCAGCCAGACGTCCATGAAGTTGTCCGTCTTGATGTTCCCCTGAACCAGCTCCGGTCTGTTTTCGATATCCAGACAGGCGCAGATGTCGCCGTTGCTTCTCACGCTGGCGACCAAAATTCCCGCACCGCAGAGGAAATAATGATCGCGAACCATGCGCTCGTTCTCTGCCCCGAGGTAATGCGAACACCCGAACGTTACTTCCATCTTGTTGGCGCTGTCAAAACGCTTGTTCCGTATATACGAAATCAACTGAGCAAACTGTTCCGGCGACAACAGCATATCGCTCGACTCGCAGGCTCGTCCTATCGGTTCCACATTGATTGGCCGCCAGTTGGTTATGCCCATCTCAGAGAGCAGATCGTACAACTCGTCCAGTTCGTTGAAGTTGTCTCGATGTAACACAGTCGTAACCTGCGGCTCGAATCCCGCCTTCTGCAGAGCTTTCAGCCCGCGCAGAGCAAGACGCCAGCTGCCCTTCCGCTGCCGGAGCGAGTCGTGCGAGCGCTCCATCCCGTCCAGGCTGACGGAGACCGTTGACATTCCAACTCGTTTAAGATTCTCTGCAATGACGTCGTCAATCAACGTCGCGTTTGTCGTCATCCCCCAATAGAACCCCATCGACCGAACGCATTGAGCAATCTCGAAAAAAGCAGGATGCATCATCGGCTCGCCGCCGGTTAAACAGACAGAGGGTTTATCGCCCTGAATGGTTTTCAGGACGCCTTTAATATCCTCAACGGTCAGCGTCTGACCATGAGCGGTGCAATTGCTCCCGCAATGCCGACATCGAAGATTGCACCGATTGGTAATTTCAAAGAAAAGCCACCGGAGATGCGGGGATTTTCGGAGGGATTCCCTGTGCTGCGCGACAACTTCAAGCTGCGAACGTTTTAGCTCTGTTACATCCATTCAACGTCTCCACAAACAATTAATGGAAGGCGGTAACGAAGCGACCGGGCGAGCCGGGGTGCGTAAGCCCCCGGAAAAAACAGTTACACAGTTCGCCGAAGGCGAACCAATCTTTATTATCGCAGCTTTTGTTCGCCGTTCCGGCGAATGCGTAATTCCGTTCGCCGAAGGCGAACTCCATTACCGCCTTTCAATCCATTTACTACTCGTTATGCCTCTTTGTTTTCCTCGTCTTCCATTCTCGCGAAGGCGTTGTCGACGTACTCTCGAACGTTGTCCAGGTACCCCTGGACGTTATCCAGATGCTTTTCCAAGACCGGCGCAGGAGCTTCCGGAGCAAATGCGCCGCCCTCTTCTCCGTCCTTTGCTTTACCCGGGGCAGAACCGCCGCACTTCGGACAGTAGCGTTCACGGTCGAGCATCAGATTGGTTGTCCAAGTGTACCCGCATTTTACGCATTTATGAACTCTCGTTATGGGCGGCGGTCCGTAAATGCACCCAAAATCTTCGTCGATATAGGCGGGTTTTCCCATCTTGGCGCCGCAATACCGACAGTATTTATCTCCTTCGATATAAGGGTTTTTGCAATTAGCGCAAACCTTTCTCTTTGGCTTTCCAGGCATCATCATAATGTTCTCCTGTTTATAATACAATTTCTCTGCAAAACGCGATTAAATAGCGTATTGCTTTTGTCAGCTTTTAATATAAACCATTCTCATTCTGGCGTAGGAGGGGCAGAACCGCCGCACTTCGGACAATAAAGTTGCCTGTCGCGCGTCCCATAGGTATCCCACTCATACCCGCAATTTACACATTTATGAACTCTCGGCATTGGCGGTCCATAAAGACAGACAATCCTTTCTGGTATGAATTCCGATTCTCCCATCTTCGCTCCACAAAATCGACAGTATTTATCTCCTTCGATATAAGGATTTTTGCAATTAGCGCAAACCTTCCGCATCGGTTGTTTTTTAGGCTTTCCAGGCATAATGTCCTCCTGTTTCTATTATGATTTCCTAAAATCCCGCAACCTGCTGACGGTCATCTGCTGAACGCGATAAAATATCGTATTGCCTCCGTCAGCTTTTAATATAAACTATTCTCGCTTTGTTTTCAAGTAGATTTTTAGAAATTGACTAAAAAATTTGAAAAAATAGCTCCTCTCGCAACTCGCTACTCGCAACTAAAAATAGGTCTGGATAAAATTGGGAAGATATGTTATAATGAGGCAGTGGGCAAGAGGCAGTAGGCAGTAGTAATAATCCCTCTCGCAACTCGCTACTCGCAACTCGAAACTTTTATCATGAAAAACCACCTTAACTTTATCCTGCTCCTGACGTTATTCGCCTTTACAGGCGCAATCGCGATGGCGGACGCCCCGGCGGGCGGCGCTCAAAACAACGGCGTTCAAAATGAAGCCAACGAAGACGATCTTTTCGACATGGAAGACGCCGATGAGGAAGACGGCGACATGTCCATGGACGGTTCTTCCAGATATTTCTTTAATCGAGCGTCAGAGGAAGTCGTTCAAAAAGCCAACCAGATTTTTGAGAACCCGGACTATCAGCAAGCCCTTCTCGACGCCCAGCGTCTGATTGAAGAAAACCCCGGAACGTTCTTTCCCTCCAAAACGGAATCGGTCAACTTCAGCCACAATATAACAAGAACTCAATGGTATCCAATTGAATGGGCGCTCAGTACTGGACGCAATCGGCGCTTGACGGACGACGAAGTCAAAATATACCGTCAGATTCAGGACGAGGCGGCAAACGCGGCGTACGACGAGGCAAACAAGACGTCTGACCCGCAGCTGCGTCTGGCGAAACTGGACGACGTCCGCCGGCAGTATCCGGGATCAAGCATCGCCCCGGCTATCGCTCTGGAGTTGGGCGACGCTCTGGCAAAACAAAGCGCTGCGCTTTTCGCTTTTGATTATTGGACAAGCTCAATTCGACCGAATACTCTCAGAGCATTTTTACAAGATAACCATTGGGAAAATACGTATCCTTCTGAAAAATGCCGCGTTTCGGAAGCGGAACTGGTCTTTAGGGTTTATATTATTGGTTTAAGAACAGGAATTTTCTTACCTGTTTTGAAAAAAATTTCGGATAAAGAAACTGACCTTGAAGCGTTCAGACGTCTTTTTCCCACAGCCAAAGCCGTAGTCAATTCTAAAAATATTGTTATTGACGATCCGAGTTTTCCTTTTCCAGAGTCCATGACGCGTTACGATGGAAAAGAAGTTGTTCTGGCGGATTATCTGACGGAACTGAAAACGGAAATTGATAAGGCGCGAGAATCGTTCAAAAAATCATTTATTGAGGACGATCCAGAAAATGAGCCCTCTGTAGAAGAGAATCCAGAGGATTATTTATTATGTAATCAGTATGGTCTTTACGACGCTCGACCGGTAGAAATAAACGGCGCCATGTACGCTGGGAAATATTTATACTATCATAAATATAATGCTGAAAAACAATATAGTATAAAACAATTTCCATTTACCGTTCACCCGTCAAACGGGTTGACAGCGTTTCTACAAGGAGTTCGTTTTCAAGAGTCTTATGATTTAGAAACTTCCGAAGACGATGACGCTCCTTATACCAACGCGGAATCTGTTCTTTATCCAGGTCGCGTTCCCCAAGACTTTGAACCTGCAAGCAACTGGCTTATTTGCATAGATCGCGACAATGGAAACAAAGTCCTCTGGACGCGATCATGGAACAACAACCATTCTATGTGGAAAAATTCAGGATATTTTTTTCACGATAAATTTTTCGCGCTTGAAGTTTCCTTAAACCCAAATTATAACTCTGGATTCAAAGCGATGTATTTGCATTGTCTGGATTCTCAAACGGGAAAAACAGTTTATACGGTCAAAGTCGCGAATTCTTTTAGCCCTGGCGAGCTAGGCTATAAGAATAATACGTTCGACCTTGGGGTCTATTACATTTTATTACCAGCCCCGCTTCAGTATGATAATTTTTCTACGGTAATTACTATTGATTTTAAGAGCATTACCGACTTTTGTAAAGCAAGAATAGTCGATGGAAAAATCATGTGTTATTATACAAGCTCAACCGACAAACTCAATGACGACGATAACGTCGACGATTCAGATGATTATATACCCGGAGGAATTTTCTAAAGCGTTCTGACTGACAGGAAGAACGACTGCGAACAGCATCCTCGCATAACCAACCTTAACCACAAACACCCATGAACATACAATCCCTGGCAGCATCCTCAACGGCATGTTTCGGAAACGGTCTGGATTCAGACGTTGTCATTTCGTCCCGCGTTCGCCTGGCGCGAAACGTTGCGGAGTACCCGTTTGTAAGCCGTCTGAGCGTTGCGGACTCCAAACGTCTGGTAGACGAACTGACCCCGGTTATTGCTGAAATTCTCGGGGCGGATTCCGGCTCGTTCCGAATGAACGAACTGAAGGAGACGGAACGTCAGATGTTAATTGAACGGCATTTGATCAGCAAGAATTTCGGGATGTCAACCCTGACGCATTCCGCCGCCTGCATTGCCGCAGACGAAAGCGCGTGCGTCATGATTAACGAGGAAGACCACCTGAGAATTCAGACTATTGCGCCGGGCTTGGACTTGCAAACGCCGCTGGCGCGCTGTCAGGAAATCGACCGCTTTCTGGAAAAGAAAGTCGTCTACGCCTTCGACGACAAACTCGGATACCTGACCGCCTGCCCGTCCAACCTGGGCACCGGGATGCGAGCCAGCGTCATGATGCACCTGCCCGCGCTGACGCTGACCAAGCAGATGGAAAAAGTCCGTCACGCGATGGATAAATCCGCGCTGGTCGTTCGCGGGCTGTTTGGAGAAGGCGAGCCGGCGGACGGCGACTATTTCCAGATAAGCAATCAGGTTACGCTGGGGTATTCAGAAGAAGCTCTCGTCGGGCTGCTGATGCAGATGGTTCCGCATATTGTCGACTACGAACGACAGGCGCGAAAATATCTGCTCAAAGAGAATCGGGAATCCATTACCGACCGGGCGAACCGCGCGCTGGAGATTTTACGCAACACGCAGTCTATTAAAACCGCAGAGACGCTGGCGCTGCTGTCGAACGTGCGGCTGGGCGTCTGCATGGGCGTTGTAGAAGGCGTCGAGCGGTCCGTGCTGGACATGCTCTTTTTACGGGTTCAGCCGGCGCACTTGCAGCTCATGGAAGGCTCGCAGCTGGACGCCTCTGACCGCGACCTGCTAAGAGCCAAATACCTGAGAAGGGCCCTGAAGTAACGAGTTGTGAGTTGCGAGATACGCTTCGCGCTCCTCGCTGGTTTTGAGCGGGTCAGTCCGTTCACGCTGTAAGAACCAGAAAATTTCGAAAAGAAAAAAAGCCCTTGCAAATAACTGCAAAGGCTTTGGATACCGGAGGTGGGAGTCGAACCCACACGACCTTGCGGACAATGGATTTTGAATCCATCGCGTCTGCCATTCCGCCACTCCGGCATGAATTATCTATCAATATATCACGAAATCCCACTTTATCAAGGGGGGGCAAGAAAGATTTCTTTATCAGGGGTGCGATAAACTTTGGGTTGCGGAAATAGGTAGTTTTTATTTTTGAACGCAGAATACGTTTCTGGGGAGCGGACATTGTCCGCGATAAATAATATTGTAAGTTTATTTTAGGCGGGTAATACCCGCCCCCCGTAAGCGTCGCCTCTTATTTCATGATTTCATGCCCCCAAATTTGAACGCACCCCAAGCCGTCGCACTCCATACACCCCCCTTGACGCTGCTGCGCGAAACGAATATACTATATTATATGTAACAAGATGATTCAATTCGCGTCGACAACAAACTGTTTAAGAGTTTTACATAATGGCAAAAGCAAAACCAAAGGAACAAAAGCCGATTGAACAAACGCTCTGGGACGCGGCAAACAAGCTGCGCGGCAAGGTCGAACCGGCGGAATATAAACACGTCGTTCTGTCGTTAATCTTTCTCAAATACGCAAACGACAGGTTCGACGAACACCGTCAGCAGATGATCGCCAACGGGCAGCAGGCGTTTCTGGAAATGATGCCCTTTTATACGAAGGACAACGTTTTCTACATTCCAGAATGCGCTCGCTGGCAGTTTATCATGAAGAACGCGAAGCAGCCGGATATTGCTGTCAAGATCGACACGGCTCTGCATGAGATAGAAATGAAAAACCCGGCGCTGGCGGGCGCGCTGCCGGACAACTACTATTCCCGCCTGCACATGGATCCCAGCGGGCTGTCCTCTCTTCTGGACTTGATCAACGTTCTGGAGCTTCATCTCGGCGGCGACCGGGACGTGTTCGGCAAGGTTTACGAATACTGTCTTCGTCAGTTCGCTTTGAAGGAAGGCAAAGGCAAAGGAGAATTCTATACGCCTCCGACGGTCGTCGCGCTGCTGTGCGATTTGATTGAGCCGTATTCCGGCATCGTCTACGACGGCGCATGCGGTTCTGGCGGCATGTTTGTTCAGTCCATGCGTTTTGTAGACGAACACAAGGGCAACCGGCTCAACGTATCCGTTTACGGACAGGAACTCACAGACGCGACCCGGCGTCTGGCGAAGATGAACCTCGCGATTCGGGGCATTTCTGCAAACCTCGGCGCGGAGGCGGCTAACACCTTCCTCAACGACCAGCACAAGGATTTGAAAGCGGACTTCTCGCTGGAAAATCCGCCGTTTAACCAGAAGGACTGGCGCGAAGCAAACCAGCTTAACGACGACCCGCGCTGGAACGGATATCCAACGCCGCCTGCCAGCAACGCCAACTACGGATGGCTGCTCAATACGCTCTCCAAGCTGGGGCAGAACGGCGTCGGCGTGGTACTGCTGGCAAACGGCGCCATGTCCGCAAGCGGAGACGAATACGAAATCCGAAAACGCATGATCGAAAACGACGTCGTCGAGGCTATCGTCATTCTGCCCCGCAACATGTTCTATACGACGGACATTTCTGTTACAGTCTGGATACTCAACAGAAACAAAAAGTCCCGCGTTGAAAAACGCCCAAAGGGAAACGTTACATTCCGCGACCGGAGAAACGAAATCCTGTTTATGGATTTGCGTCAGATGGGGCATCCTTACGAGAAGAAGTATATCGAATTCACGGAAGAAGACCGCGCCGTTATCGTAGACCGGTTCAAATCGTGGCGCATTAACGGTTACAAAACGCCATACGAAGACGTTCCGGAATTCTGCTATTCGGCAAAGAAAGAAGAGATTGTCGAAAAGGACTACAGCCTCGTTCCGAGCCGTTACATCGAATTTGTAAACCGGGACGAATCCGCAGGCTACGAAGAAAAGATGTCGCAGCTTCAAAGCGAGTTGAAGGAACTGCTCATTCAGGAACAACAGTCCAGACAGGACTTGCTCAAAGTTATGAAAGGGCTGGGCTATGAGATCAAATTATAAGAAGCTGGGCAGATATATCCGCCAGGTGGACGAAAGAAACAGCGACCTGGTTTCAGAAACCGTTCTTGGTATCAATATAGATAAATACTTTATGCCTTCAGTTGCCAATATTGTTGGTACAGATCTGCGCAATTATAAGCTGTTACGCCATGGTCGTTTTGCTTGCAATGCAATGCACGTAGGACGTGATAAAAGACTGCCTGTTGCTCTGTATACAGAGGATATTCCATCCCTTGTTTCTCCTGCTTATTTCATGTTTGAAATCGTTGACGAAAACGAGATAACGCCAGAGTACCTAATGCTCTGTTTTCGACAACCTGATTTTGACCGTATGTGCTGGTTCAAAACAGACGCTAGTGTTCGTGGTGGAATTACATGGGATGAAATATGTGATTTGACTATTCCAGTCCCGCCGATATCTGAACAACGCAAAATCGTTCACGATTATCAAGTGATAACAGAACGGATTGAGTTGTTGAATAAGATTAATGATAAACTGAAGGTTCTAACTTGTAACTTAATAGCTAGACAAACAGGCTCGCCTATTTTGCTCAATAAGAGCAAAGCAGAATTGAACAGATTGTCTAAGTGTTACAAAATATGTTCCATCAAGGATTATTGTTCAAATATGTCTTCTGGGTCAACTCCCTCTCGTGATAAAACAGAATACTGGAAAGATGGAACAATTCCTTGGTTAAAGTCTGGAGAGGTACATAACAGCTGTATTTTTGAAGTTGAAGAACTAATTACAAAAACTGCTTTAAATAATACATCTGTAAAGATGAAGAAAAGCGGCTCAGTAGTCATGGCTATGTACGGCGCTACAGCAGCACAGGTTGGTTTTCTTTGTACTGATACTACAACAAACCAAGCTATATGTACGTTGGAATGTTCTTCTTTTGATAAGTCTGCTTATTTGTTTTTTTCTTTGATTTTGTCTCAAAAAGATATTTTTAATCAAGCAAATGGTGGAGCACAGGATAATTTGAGCAAAGAAATGATAGAACAATTCAAAATGATTGTACTATCGGAAGAAACAATTCAGACGCTCGGTTTGTCAAGAATACTCAATTCTATAAAGTATAATACATGTGAACTGATAAAGTTGAAAAAATTATCAGAACTAATTATCTCAAAGATGCTTAAAGGAGCGTAATCCCAATGCCAACAACTTTTGACGAGAACGTTCTCGAGCTGGCGATCCTGGAAAAGTTCATAGCAGAGGGTTATGAATGCGTCTCCGGGGACGACCTGCATCGAGAGCTGTCGGACGTTCTGATTGAAGAAGACCTGTCTGCGTTTCTTACGGCGAAGTACGCGCCGGAGGGAATAACAGCGTCTGAAGTCAGCGGCATTATCCGCTCTTTGCGTTACGCGTCCGCTCAGCCGCTCTACAGCGCCAATCGGAATATGTTTCTCCGCATGGTCGAGGGCGAGGTTTTTGTTCGCGAAGACCGCGCCGCCAAAGACTTTCATTTGCGGCTTATCGACTTCGACCAGAAGGACAACAAGAACATCGTCAAAATCGTCAACCAGCTGACCGTGAAGGGTCCAAACGCAACCCGGCGCCCGGACGCCGTCGTGTACGTCAACGGTCTGCCTGTGGTCGTGATGGAGTTCAAGTCCGCCATTAAGGAAGACGCTACTATCCATGACGCCTACGTTCAGATTACAACCCGGTATATGCGGGACGTTCCCGAACTGTTCAAGTACAACTGTTTTGCGGTCATTTCCGACGGCGTTAATACGAAGGCGGGCAGCGTCTTTTCCGACTACGAGCATTTCTATTCCTGGCGGCGCGTCGAGGCGTCTGACCGCCCGGCGGACGGCATCGATTCCCTCGATACGATGATCCAGGGAATGTTTCGGAAAGAACGGCTGTTCGACATCATCCATAACTTCATCTATTTTCCCGATACGGACAACGGCAAGAATTTGAAAGTCGTTGCCAGCTATCCGCAGTATTTTGCGGCGCGAAAACTGCTGGCGAACGTTCTGACTCATCAGAAGCCCCTTGGAGACGGGAAAGGCGGCACGTATTTCGGCACGACCGGCTGCGGCAAAAGCTTTATTATGCTGTTTCTGACGCGCCTGATTATGCACGAGCCGAGCCTGCACTCTCCGACGGTTATGCTGGTTACAGACCGCTCCGATCTGGACGATCAGCTTTCCCGTCAGTTCCTGAACTCTAAACGCTTTATCGGCGACAGCGCGATTGTGGAAATGGACAGCCGCGATCAGTTGAAAGAGCTTCTGGCAAAAACGGTCAGCGGGGGCGTGTTTCTGACTACAATCCAGAAGTTTGCCGACGAGTTCGGCGAGCTGAGCCAGCGTCAGAACGTTGTCTGCATTTCCGACGAAGCGCACAGAACCAGTACAAATCTGGATATGAAGCTGGTCGTAAAGGCAAACGAAGTTCTAAAACGATACGGCTTTGCCAAGTTCCTTCATACGGCTCTGCCCAACGCGACGTATATCGGTTTTACCGGAACGCCGGTTGACGCTACGATGGACGTCTTCGGTCCGGTTATTGACCAGTACACCATGACCGACTCCGTCAAAGACGGCATTACCGTCCGGCTGGTCTATGACGGCAGACCGGCAAGAGCGATTCTGGACGACGACAAAGTGCGGGAAATTGAGGAGTATTATAAACAGTGCCTCGACGTCGGCAGCAACGAGTATCAGGTTGAAGCCAGCAAGAAGGCGGTTTCCAATATGGCGGCGATTGTCGGGGACGACGACGTTCTCAATTCCGTCGCGGATTATTTTATCGACCATTACGAAACCCGCGTCCAGGAAGGGTCCAGCGTTGCAGGCAAGTGCATGTTTGTCTGTCTAAACCGCCCCATCGCGTTTAAGTTCTATAATATTCTCAAAGCCAAACGTCCGGAATGGTTCGAACTGAAAGTTGCGCCGGACGGCGTTGAGCTTTCCGAACAGGATAAAAAAGAGCTTCTGCCGATGCCGATGTGCAAGTTTGTCGCTACGCGGTCAAAGGACGATCCGCTGGAGATGTACGACCTGCTCGGTACGGATTCGGATCGAAAGACGGCGGCGATTCAGTTTAAAAACATCAAAAGCAATTTCAAAATCGCGATTGTGGTTGACTTGTGGCTGACCGGTTTTGACGTGCCGTTTCTGGATTGCATCTATATTGACAAACCCATTACGCAAAGTCACACTATCATTCAGACCGTTTCCCGCGTCAACCGCTCTTTTGCCGGGAAAGACAGCGGCTTGATTGTTGACTTTATCGGCATCAAGATTGGTCTGCTGGCGGCTCTGCGGACGTACACCGATTTTCAGGACGACCGGTTCACCGAAGACAACGTTGAAGCGGCGATTCGCATCGTTCGGAATCAGCTCGAAGTTCTCAACGCTGCAATGCACGGCTTCGACAACTCAAAATATTATTTCGGCTCTCCAAGCGAAAAACTGCAATGTCTCAACGAGGCGGCGGAGTTCGTTCAGAAGACAAAGGAGCTGGAACATCGCTATATGGCAAACGTTCTGCGGCTGTCCAAAGCGTTCAATCTGTGCAACAGCGGGAGAGATTTTACCAGCCGCGAACTTGACCAGATTCATTACTTCAAGGCGGTTCGCTCCATTCTGTTCAAACTGACAAAAGGCGACGCGCCGGATATTGACGCCATGAACGCCCACGTTCAGAAGATGCTCGAAGACGCGATCAAGTCCGAGGGCGTGGAAGAAGTGTTCTCCATCAAAACCGATGTGGACGCTGAGGCGGTGGATCTGTTCAGTGAAGATTATCTCACGCGCATCAGCCGCATTAAACTGCCCAATACAAAGGTCAAGATTCTGGCGCAGCTGCTGAAGAAGAAAGTCAGCGAGTTTAAAAGGGTCAATAAAATCAAAGCCAAAACGTTTGAGGAAAGACTGCAGGCGATTCTCGACGACTACAATAACCGTATGACCGACGAAGCGTATGTCAAGGACATTCTCGACGACGTCTCCGCCCAGCTGCTGGACCTTCTGAATAACTTGAGGGAAGAAGAGGAATCTTTCAGCGCCATGGGCATCGATTACGAGGAAAAGGCGTTCTTCGACATTCTCGTTGCCGTGGCAGAGAAGTTCAAATTTGAGTTCCCGGAGAGTGAGAACATCGAACTGGCGAAGGAAATTCGCGCGGCCCTGCGGGATAAAGAGAAGTACTCTGACTGGGCGAACAGCTCGCAAATCAAAGCCCTCATGCAAGCCGATATCATCATGATTTTGGCGAAACACGGCTATCCGCCCACGCCCCCGGAAATCTATGAGAAAGTATACTCCGACATTCTGGAACAGGCGGAGAACTTCAAAAAATACAGCGATTGAGCGCCGCTGACAGTCTGGGCGCAGCATCGGCGAAACGAAGAAAACGCTAATCGCCGAGGGAAACGCTAATCAAACAAGAACGAAAAAAGCCGTTTTCTAACGAAAACGGCTTGAATCGGGGCTACACGATTTGAATTAGATTCTAAAGACCCGCAAAAACAAGGGCTTTTCTCTATTGCCGATATTGCAAGTACACAATTTGGTACACGTCTGAATTATTTTGAGCAGATTTTGAGCTTTTTTGATTCTCTGGAACCATCAGAGCAGGAAAGCCTTCTTGACGCATTGAAAGAGAGGGTAAAGGCGACAAAATGAGAAAGCGCAAAAAAAGCAGACAAAAAAGCCCCGGTCGTAAATTTGCGATAATCACCGGGGAGATTCTGAAAGACATTAAAACGGCATTTAGAGCCGGGTTGTCGGTACAGGAAACGGCGGCGGTTGTCGGAATCAGTAAAACAACGCTTTACGATTTTTTAACGGACAATCCCGATATAAGAGAGGATTTAATGACCCTACGGGCAACGCCTGAAAGCCTTGCAAAATTGGCGATATTTGCGGCGATTGAAAAAGGCGATATTGAAACCTGTAAATGGTTATTAGACCGGGACGCGAAAAGGAGCCTTGAAAAAGAAAGAATTGCATTGATAAGAGCGCAAAAGCAAGCCCTTCAAATAGCCGGGAACCTTGACGATGGAGGGGAAGCGATTATTGATATTGCCGGGCATTGGGCGCGGGTTGACGCTTATTTCAACGGCGGGAAATCGGACGGCGAAAAGCAAGGAGAGAGGGAACAATGATTCAGATACCGTTAATAGCCGATGTTTATTTTCCACGCGGGGAAACGCCTGTACTGGAATTTCAAGACGTGAGAGAGGCAGAGCAATTTCTATTATACCTTCAAAAACGCATTGAAGCGAAAAGAGCGCGAAAAAAACAACGTCTTGAATATTATTCAGATGGTATTTATTTTGATGGGGAGTTATTGGAGATTAGAAGCGCGAAAATAACGGCGATTTTGAGAGCCTTTGAATTTACCGATTTTATCCCTAAAATTGATTTAATTTCAAGGGTTTGGAATAATCCAGATATTAGTAATCATTGCTTTTATATGGCAATATCCAGATTTAATAAAAAGATGGTTGATAAGGGTATTTATTTAGAGAGCCACGGCGATTATATCAAACTTCATAGACCGTAAAAAGGCGGTTGAAAACGGAATTTTTGACCCTCCGGCGGGCTTTTTTTAATCGGCTTTATAGCCTTGTATTTAAGCATATAACGGCTTTTTTAGAGTTGATTTTTTATTTTCTGTACCGAAAAGAAAAAACAACGCTTGACAATCAATAAAAAATCTGTTTAATGGGGATAAGTAACAATTAACGTCTGTTATGGATTGGAGCCGCCGGCGGATAAACCGGCGGCGTCTTTTTTTGCATTGATGGGAGCCATCAGTCGTTCTGGAGCCGTTCCCGTGCCGTTCATCGGACGACGGGAGCAGACCCGGCGAACCATCGGCGCGGTCGTTCTGATTCGCAGCAGCAGCCGTTCTGTTTGATTCTGATGGAACTGGAGCCATCAGTCG
>JAFQXE010000003.1 GCA_017407125.1 Thermoguttaceae bacterium | reverse complement strand
TCCAAAAAGCAAACGTCCATAGTAAAATCGGTTGCACAACGCAAGTCAAAGACAACCCAAAAAACAACGCGGTAAGATTGCTATAAAACCAACCTTACCGCTAAACCCGAACTAAAACTTACGCATCGTTATCTGCGAATCGGAAGCTGCCGATTAACAGCTTCCGATTCGCCGACAAGGGATAATATGTTTTATGCTTAGTTCAACAAGCCAAATCGTGTAAGAAAATTTTTGATTTTTATTCAAAATTTTTCTTATTCGCCTACTTGACTTTATTACAGTAACTCCGAAAAATGTCACGATTGCATCAATTCCTCACTCCTCACTCCTAACCCCTAACTCGCTTACGTATGTATAGCGCGACCACGCCGAGAACGAGCAGCGCCCACGTCGACGGTTCCGGGACGTCTGGATGGGAGTTTCGCAGCTCGCCCATATAGAAAGTACTGTAGACGTCTGAAACGGTGAAATGTTCATTCCCTTTAACGTCGTAAACGTTTAACGTCCAGTCGCCCAGCGGGTCTTCGCCCCAGAAGGCGTTAGAAGAGAACGACCACGTCAAGTCGTCTAAATCCTGAGGAAGAGACTGTTTTTCTGCAAAAGCCAAAATGCTTTCCACCCCGTTATGATCCAATATGATTTCCAGATATTGCGCGTCAAACCCTTCCTCGACGTCTGATGTAACGGTTAGCGTAACGACGACTTCTTCCAGATCCTGTTTGATAATTCCGGAATTCAGGAAGGTTTCGTCGGTAATCGTTTTGGTTTGCGAATAAACCAATACAGAGTCGGCGTTCATGCGCTGTAAAAAGTCTTGCGTAACGTAGTCGGCGGATCCGGACTGGTATTCTTCCGCGGCGGCGAGCATGTTGTTTTCCGGCGCGCTGGGCGTTGACATTGATATGGAATCGCCGGAATAGTCATCAAATATCGTCATCGTTGAGTGATATATCAGTCTTTCGTTGGACGTAACTTCCATTGTCTCCCAGTTTAACGTGGCGACGGTTTGCGGCGTAACCGTATCGAATTTCCCGCCTAAAGTCTCTTCCGGGTAAAGAATAGCGTCGATTAACCCTTTAGCGTCAATTTGTCCGAACCCGTAGGTGGGAGAAAACGACAATCCTGCTGCGTTGGTCGTCCATGCCATAGCCCGTTTGTCTGCTTCCAGATCAATTTTCGCAGACGTTCTGGCGAGAAGCTGTTTGATAAACCGGACGTCGCAAACCTGACCCGGATAGGTTTTTCGATAGGCTTCCAAAGCCAGAGCTACAACGCCGGTCGCAACCGGGCAGGACGCGGACGTGCCGTTAAATTCCAGCATCGTGTTTCCAGCGACAATGCCCTGATAGGCGGATTCTTCGTGCAATGTACACTCGTAGAGGAACAGGTTGCCGGCTGGGTAGTCTTCCCGGTCAGCGGTTTGGATGCTAACGCCCGGCGCGGTAATAAAAACGCAGGAACCGTAATCGCTAAACGGCGCGAAATGAGTATAGTCTGACGTCATGTCCTTACCGGTAGCGGCAACGGTAATTGTATACGGGTGAGCGGTCATAACTTTCTTTGAGCTGACTTTGCCGTCAAAGTTAACTCTCGAATCGCGTTCGTTGCCGGAAGAAAACATTAGAATTGTGTTGTTTGCCTTGGCGTCGGCAATTGAAGACAGCGTCAGATCGTTACTAACTCCGACGTATCCAACCGATGAACCATAGGAATTGTTTTTGATGTCAATTACGTCGTTTCTGTACGTTAACGCATCGTGGAACGCCTGATCGGAGACGGAAACGTCATCTGAAATCTTGGCGCCGAAAGTTTGACAGGCAAAATCGACTCGAATCGGAACAATTGTCGCGCCGTAGGCGGAACCGTAGGTGTTTGATTCTGAATCGTAGGCGGAAATGCACCCGGTAACGCAAATGCCGTGATAATCGTTATTGCTTTCGACGGGCTTGTCGTAGTTCGGAAGATCAACAAGCGCTCTGTCCCAAACGGGAGACGTGTCGTGTTCCGATTGTATTGGCAGCGTTGACAGATACTCCTGCCTGTACTTCTCGTCGTTAAAAATCACGCCGGTATTGTACGCCAAAGACGCGTCGATATTAGATCTGAAATACGGGTGCATGCTGACGCAGTCGTCTACAACGCCCACGACGACGCTCTGACCGGTAAACCCGAGACTCCAGGCGTACGGCGCGTTGACAGCGTCCAGCCAGGAAGCGTGCTCCTCTGGAACGGCGCGATCGTCGGCGTATAAATTGACGCCCGACAAAACGGCTAATATAGCGATTACGCAAAATCGGTATAATGTATTGATTGTAGGCATGATATATACGGGTGGGAAATAATAATTTTCTTTTAATAATCGGCTATTTACTATATATTGTACACGATTTTTAGAAAAACTCTCCCCAAAAATTGAAGATGAAAGAGGAAAAAGATAAAATAAAGCGGGCGAAAACGCCCGTCCTTGAAAAAACTTTCGGTCGCCAGCAAGCTGGCTCCCTTTTAGAGAAGTTTTTTCAAGGTAAATAATATGAGGGGAAAACCTTTTTTGAAAAAAAGGTTCTTCCCCTCAAACTCCCCTTTCCAAAAAACTTTAGTAAGGGATATAAAAGCGACCAACTGAGCGCAACCTAGAAGTTAATCGATTCAAACGACTTGAGCATCGTCAAGACTTCGTCCTGAACGTCGCGGGAAAATGGGCGGTTGAACATCTGAATGACAACCGTGGCAAAAAAATCTTCTCCGGAAACGGTCATGCCGACGGTTTCGTAAATCTCGTTGTGAAGTTCCGCCGCATCGTTTCCGTCCTTGTCTTTAATGGGCTTTTCGTAACGAATTCTCAGCTGAGTCCGAATGCCAATCACAGACGCGTTTTCCAGTTTCGGCGCGAAGTTGATAGTAATCAGTTCCGGCTTTTCGAGCTTGCCAGCCAGTTGCTGTTTGATGGAATCCGTTAAAATTCCCAACGCCTTTTTGGCGCTTTCCGGGCTGTCGATCGGACCGCCGAAATCCGTAACGGTAATCGCGTAGCCCTTTTCTGTATAGACCCTCACGACGCGGGTTGACCCGGTGTTGTCGTCAAACGCCCGGGAAGGGTACGGATAGAGAAACTGAAACGTGTTCATTTTCGCCCGCTGAAGCGGAGAGTGACGCAGCACAAACAACGACTTCCCGTCTGCCGGCGTTTTAGCCGGGTCGACGCGAGTGGGACGGTTCATTTCCAAATACAGATTCTTGCCGTTATAGTACAGCTCGAACGTATCAGGAGACAGCTCCGTTCCCATTCCGTAGTCAGGAGTGGTTTGCGAGTTAGGAGTAACGAGCGCTGAACTGGGAACTGTTACAGCGGTCGCCCCGTCTGACGGCTCGTCGGCAAACGACAACGGACATACAAAAAGCGTCATTGCAAGGACGGCAACCAAAAAACTCGCAACTCGCAACTCGCAACTCGCATGTTCGCCTTGCGGCGAAAGCGTAACTGCGCTCCCGATGGTCGCTCCGTTACCGCCTTTCATTCCACGGAACCCCCGCCTCGCAACTCGCAACTCGCAACTCGCAACTTTCAAAACACGTTTCATGGATTTTCTCCTGTTCGCTGGAATCCGACAACGCAGATGTCGTCGGTTTGCTTTGCATTTCCGATATATTCTTTCAAATGGGACATCAAAGACGCCCCGCATTCCGCGACGCTGATGGCAGGCTCGGACGTCTTTTTCATGGCGTTTTCGATGCCGAAGAACTCGCCTTTCTCGTTGACGGCGTCGGTCAGCCCGTCAGTATAGAAGAACAGCGTTTCGCCCGGCTCAATTTTGCGTTCCAACGCCTCGTATGGAATATCTTCTGAAATTCCCAGCGGCAGACCGCCGCTGAGCTGAATCAGTTCCGTCGTGCCGTCCGCCTTGCGGGAAATGGGCGGGTTGTGCCCCGCGTTGACAATTGTAACAGTATTGTTTTTCGAGTCGAGCAGGACCAGAACCAGCGTGATAAACTTCCCGTCGAGGTCTTTGCTGCATACGATTTTATTCAGCAGAGTTACCGCCTCAATCGGGTCGTGAACCGTCATGAGCGAGAACCGGACGTCGGCGCACAGTTTCGCCATCAGCAAAGACGCTGTTACGCCTTTTCCGGAAACGTCCGCCTGAATAATCGCCGTAGCGCCGTCGGGAAGGGGGAAATAGTCGTAGTAATCCCCGCCCAAGTGACGCGCTGGCAAATAGACGTCGAAGAAGCTGTACCCTTCAACGTCCGGGGCTTTTTCCGGCAGAAGACATTTCTGAATCCGGTGCGCCATTTTGAGTTCTTCGTCCAGCGCGACTTCTTTCATCGCCAAAACGTGAAGTTGAGCGTTTCTGACGTACAGCGCCGCCTGAACCGCAACCGACGCCAGCAACTCCAAATCCTCCGGCTTGAACCGTTTGCCCATCTCGTCGGAATCGAGCTTAATCGCGCCCAGCGCGTTCCCGTCAGCGTCAATTAACGGGGCGCACATCATCGACCGGGTTGACATATTGACAACGCTTTGAGCGTGATTGAACCGTTCGTCGTTGAGAACGTCTGCGGAAAGAGCCGCCGTCTTGTCGTTGATTACGTTGCTGAAAACCGTTCGGGAAATGCGAATCGGCGCCGCCGTCGGGTGCCGGTGTTTGACCGCCATCGGAATGAGCTGGTCAGTCGATTCTCCAGTAAGAACAATCAAGCCGTCTTCCGCGTTGGGGAAAATAATAAACAGACTGTCGAGAATCTTTTCCATAACCTCGTCGAGGTCAAGATTCTGTCCCAGATTTTTCATCAGCTGCAAAATCGCCTTGAGCTTGGTTGCAGCATGAATCCCAGACCGCGACGACGTCCCTTCAAACGGAGAAACGCTTATCGACGACAGAACAGAGGACTTGTCGTCGTCGACTTCTTCCAGCTGATTAAACGTCTCAAAGACTCTTTGACTTCGCGACTTTAGCTTGTTTTCACCACCCTGACGCTGAGTCGTACTAGCTTGATCCAGTTTAAAGTGCAGTTCCTCCTGTCTCTTATCAATGGCAGAAGCTTCCATGCCGAACTGACCGTCCATTCTAAACGACGATTCAATGTTCATTTCCTGGGCGAAATCAATAATCTTCACCGCTTCCGCCTGCGCCTGCGAGGACGTCCCGGTATGAAACGTCATGACGATGTCGCACAGCTGAACCTGATCGCCGTCATGTAATTCTACCGGAGCAGTCAAGCGGACGTCGTTGACGGACGTGCCGTTGCGGCTGTTGAGGTCTTCCAGCATCGCCCGACCGTCGCTGAGATAAAACCGGGCGTGACGCCGGCTGACTGACGGGACGTCCAGCATGACGCTGCATTCAGTTGACCGACCGATTATTTCTGACTTGCCGGACAAGGGAAGAATCGCCCCCGGCGTCGGACCTTTGACTATAGTAAAATATGACATCTTTAGGCAGTAGGCAGTAGGCAATAGGCAGTAGTTTCGTGAAACGCTTGCTCCAATTGCTAATTGCTAATTGAAAATTGCTAATTTACTCCAGCCCCAGCATCATAACGTTGATGCCGGAACCGATTCCAAGCAGCGCGACGCGGTCGCCGGGAGCGACAACGCCTTGCTCAAATCCAATCGACGCCGTTGTGGGCGCGGCGGTTGATCCCGTGTTGCCCAAATACTGCATCGTCGTAAAATCAATTTCCGGGTTCAAGCCGATCGTGTCGAACAGCAGCTTTGTATGCGCCTTTCCAACCTGATGGCAGAACGTCCGGGATATATCCTCTTTTTTCCAGCCCACCTCGTTGAGAAACAGGGGGAAGCATTTCGCCGCCGCGGCAACGCCCTGTTCCAGCAGCTTGACGGAATCCGTATGCATCATGTCGCCTTCCAGCGACGTCTCGTCCGACTGGCACAGCTTGCTTCCAGACGAATCCGTGTAACAGGCGCCGCCCAGCAGACGCCGCCCGGTCTTGCTGATGGAATCGTGCGTCAACACAACCGCCGCCGACCCCGACCCGATTGTCAGCGACGCGAAAAGGTTCTTGCAGCTCTGACGGGTGAGCGTCATGTCCGTATTGAACCGTTTAATCGTCGTTTCCATCAGCGAACGGCTGTTTTCCGTGCCAACGACGACGCCGGCTTTTATCTGTCCCAGTTCGATCATGTTAGCCAGGAGGAACATGCCGTCTAAAATCCCCAGACAGGCGTTGGAGACGTCAAAAATCAGGCAGTTTGCCGGCATCTGAGCGCGGAAATGCGTGCCCGCCGCCGTTGCCGGTTCCATGAAATCCCGGCAGACCGACGCATGAATTAGCGCGCCGAACAGGCTTTTGTCGATGCCGGACTGTTCAATCGCCTTGGAAACGGTTTGGGCGCTGACTTCGCCGATGCCGGAACCTTCGCGCCAAAGCCGACGCTCAGCAATGCCGGTCATCAGTTCCAGCCGACCCGCCGGCAGCCGCAGACGTTCGTACGCCGGCGCCAGACGCTGTTCTATCTCGTCTGACGTTACAACTTCCGGCGGCAGGATATGCGTAAAACACTCTACGCAAACGTGGGAGTATTTCATGTGGGGAGTAGGGAATGGGGGTTAGGGGAGGGAGTAGGAAATGGGGAATAGGGAATAGTATTCGCCTACGGCGAATTAAAAACTACTCCCTACTCCCTATTCCCTACTCCCTATATTATACACAAAATCGTATTTTATAAAAGACCTGTTTTCCGCTTGCGCGGGGAATGCGGCGCCCCTAGGCGCCGCCTTGTCCATCACCCCGCTGAAAGACTACGATAAGCCCGGATCGCGGCAGTCCCCTGCCGCCGAAGAAAATATAAGCTGCAAAGAACGCAAAGAACACATAGATTTTAAAACTTTGCGAACATCCTCCGCGCCTCCGCGTGAGTTTTTCCGGTGCGTCTCGCTCCTAATCGTTTCAGTTCCTTTTCTTCCCGCCCTCCTTGCAGGAGGACAGAAGGAAAAGGTTATTTGACGATATTCTTTTTTGCGTGTTTTTTGTTCCGTGGGTTAAAACCCACGGCTAGAAACATTGAACCGCTATGCGGTTCTAATTGAAGCGTAACTGCGCTCGCTAACACTCGCTCCGTTACCGCCTTCCATTAACCAATCGGCGAACATTCTCCGCTCCTCCGCGCCTCCGCGTGAGATTTTTCGGGCGTCTCGCACCCCGCTTCGCCAGCGCGAAGCGTCAACTCCTCACTCCTCACTCCTAATTCCTAACTAACTCCGCCCCCTTGCTTTGTTTATCAAGGACGGTATAATAAGGTTCATGGAAGAGAACTCGCCTTTACTGTCGGATCCGACGCCGTGGCAGCGATTTCGTCGAAATCGGGTTGCAATGGGGTCTTTGTATACGATAATCGCCATCTGCGTTTTGGCGTTTATTACGCCCGCTCTGCCGCTGCAGGCTCCGCGTATGATTCAAACGGAAAACCAGTTTCAGGGACCGAAGTTCTATCCGCTGTTCGTCGAGACGATTAAACTGCCCGGCGACGAAGGCGTCGACCCGAACGCCGACCCGCTGCAAGTCGGGTTCGGTCAGCTGGGACCGGTCGCCAGAAAGATGCTGGAGTTCCGCGTCGCGGTCTTCGGCCGCTGGTCGATCAACAGCGTCTGCGGGACGGACGCCCTCGGGCGGGATCTGTTCAGCCGAATTTTCTGGGGCGCGCGCGTGTCGCTCATTGTCGCGCTGGTGGCGACGGCGGTCTCGCTGATTATCGGCGTCTCTTACGGGACGTTTTCCGGCTACGTCGGCGGGCAGGTCGACAACCTCATGATGAGATTCGTTGACGTCCTGTACTCCATACCGTTTATTTTCATCGTGATTTTTATCGTTACCATTCTCGGCGCGGAACAGAACCGGGACTGGCTGGAATCGCATGGAATCAACCGAATCACGATTTTTTATCTCGTAACCGGGGCGATTTACTGGCTGACCATGGCGCGAGTCGTGCGCGGTCAAACCCTGTCGCTGAAAAACGAGCCGTTTGTCGAAGCGGCGCGAAGTCTGGGCGCCGGAACGTGGCGAATTCTCACCGTTCACCTCATTCCCAACCTGACAAGCGTCATTATCGTGTATTTGACGCTGACCATTCCCCGCGTTATTTTGTTTGAAGCGTTCCTGTCGTTTCTCGGTCTGGGCGTAGAACAGCCGGACGTCTCCTGGGGTCTGCTGGCGCGCGACGGCGTCAACGCAGTCAACTCCGTGAAAATATACTGGTGGCTTGTCGTGTACCCGTCGATGGCTCTCGGCTTGACGCTTTTCGCGCTCAACTTCCTCGGCGACGGACTCCGCGACGCCTTCGACCCGAAGCTGAAGAACAATTAGGCAGTAGGCAAGAGGCAAGAGTAAGATTTTCAAACAACCAACGGGAGCGATGATAATACGTCTCCGGGGCGCGGACATTGTCCGCGATTAAATGGCGGGTAATACCCGCTCCCCGTAAACGTTTCCGAGCGGCGCTTTGCGAACTCCTCAATCCTCACTCCTCACTCCTAACTCACAAAACGCCATGAAAACACCAATCCCTTTTATCGCCCTCACCCTCCTGAGCTTTTCTCTGGTTCTGGCAGACGACGCCGTTGTCATGCCTCAATGCGGCGTTTGCGCCCATCGCGGCGACAAACAGTATTATCCGGAAAACACCGTTCCCGCGTTCAAGTCCGCTGTCGAAAAGGGCGCGCAAATGGTAGAGTTTGACGTCAAGCTGACCAAAGACGGCAAAATGGTTATCATGCACGACCCGACCGTAGACAGAACGACCAACGGGACAGGCGCCGTCGCTGACTTGACGTTTGAAGAAATCCGGAATCTGGACGCTGGCGTCAAGTTCGACCCGAAATTCGCCGGAACGAAAGTTCCGACGCTGGAAGAATCGCTCGACTGTCTGCCGAGAAACGTCTGGATTAACGTCCATTGCGCGCCCAACGCCGTCGTACCTGCCGCCAAACTCATAGCAGAAAAAGGCAGACTTCATCAGGCGTTTCTGGCGACGTCGCTCAAGGCGGGTCTGCAGGCGCGAGAAGCCGTCCCGGGCATTCAGATTTGCAACATGTCCCGATACCCGGACGTGTCCCGATACGCCCGAGAGACGATTGAAAACAAATGCCAGTTCATTCAGCTGACAATCCCCTGCTCCGCCGAGGACGCCAAAGCCATGCACGACGCCGGGGTGAAAATCAACTACTTCTACGCCAACACGCCGGAAGCGTTCAAAAAGCAGCGCGCCGACGGCGTCGACTTCCCCCTGACAGACAAACTCGACATGATGCTGGAACTGTTCAGAAACGAGAAGTAAACCGAGAAAGAAAGAGCGCTTTGCTATGGGTGTACGCAAATTTTTCTTGCGAAGATAGAAAAGCTGAGAAACGGGACTGCGTCTCGAAGAGACGCCATTTCTATAACCGTCGACTTTAGTCTACGGACAGCGAAACGCTCTACGCTCCCTCCATCGAGTCAGTCCATTTTTCCCTCCCGGCGCCTGCGGCGCCGGGAGGGAAAAAAGGGTATTTGTCGATTTCTTGTTTCGTTATTTTTTAAGTCCGTGGGTTGAAACCCACGGCTAGAAACATTGAACCGCTAACGCGGTTCGATGCGGGCGATACGCCCGCGAATCGGTCTCAACAGAGTGCAATTGCAGGAACAATTTGCGGCGTCCCCTTTGCTTTCTGACCGCAAAGCGCTAAAACCTTTCCCTCTGTTACAATTCAATTCTCTTTGACGCATTTGAGCCACTGTTTGTACAGCAGCCAATGTCCGGTGGTGGTGGGATGAACTCTGTCCCAAACCCAGTATTCAGGCTTCGGAACGGACTGGAACGCCTCGCTGTACATCTGTTGAGTCGGTACGAAAACGGCATTGTATTTCTTCGCCAGGTCGGCGGCGGCTTTCTGGAACGGCGCGTAACGTTTGAGCGTTTCTTCGTCCGCCCGATAAAACGGCTCGATGATTATCAGCTTGACGTTGGGCAGTTTCTCAACCGTCTCTTTGAGCAGCGAGTCGTAACGGTCATAGTACTCCTGCGCCGTTACGCCGTGGCTGAAATCGTTGCAGCCAACCATTATGCTCAGAACGTCCGGCTTGACGGCAATCGTATCTTTTTCCCAGCGCTGCTGAAGTTTCTCGACCGTGTTGCCGGAAACGCCGCGATTGACAAACGTCCAGTTCTTTCCCGGATGGTTCGCGCCTAAATCGGACGCGATAAGGTACACGTACCCGTGCCCGTGAATGTGGTTCGGATCTGCCGATCGTCCCCGGTTCCCGTCGGTTATGGAATCCCCCTGAAAGAGAATCACCGCGTTGTCCGGAAACAGGTTTTCACAGCCTGGCTCCTGAGCGAAGGCGAACGAGCAGAGGAATAACGACAGGAGAATTGTGGGTAGTGGTTTCATCATTGGTTTGTTAGTTAGGAGTGAGAAGTGAGGAGTGAGGAGTTCGCAAGCGCTCCTCGTTGGTTATGTACAGGTCAGTCCGTTCACGGATTTGACGGATTAAACGGATTTTCACCGATTGGTTAATTACAAATCAATAATCAATCGTGATTCCTTCGATTTTTTTAACACGAAAAACACAAAATAAGCGAAATTCACGAAAAATTTTCGAATATAAAAAATTCCTTTCGTCTGTTTCGTTCTTTTCGTGTATTTCGTGTTTAAAAAACTTTTTGGTCTCTCGCAACTTGTTCGCCTTGCGGCGAAAGCGTAAATACGTTCGTTTCACTCACACCCACGGGTTTAGACCCGTGGCTCGCCTGAATTATTGCTCCGTTACCGCCTTTCAAGTTTTGCTAACGTCTCCGCCAGCTCCCCAAAATGCTCCAGCTGAATGTAATGGTACTTTTTTGAAATTTCCTCTTCGACGGCTTCGTGTTCCCACGTGTAATGGTGCGGAATATATACGCCTGTCCCGCCCAACTCGATTACCGGGATGACGTCTGACTTGAGCGAGTTGCCGACCATAATAAAGTCCTCCGGGGCGACGCGAAGCAGGTCGATCAGCCGTCGGTAATCGTCTACGCGTTTGTTCGACATGACATGCATGAACTCCACGTACGGCTTCAGCCCGGATCGTTCCAGCTTCTGTTCCTGTTCCAGCAGCTCCCCCTTGGTCGCGACAATAAGCCGATACTGCTGAGCCAGAATCGGAACCGTTTCCTCAACGCCTCGGAGCAGATGAACCGGATGCCGTAAAATATCGCGTCCTAAATCGTGTATCTTTAAAACGACGCTCGACGGCAGGCGCCCATTCGTTAAATCTATTGCCAGTTCAACCATCGACAGGACAAACGACTTCGTCCCGTACCCGTACAGCGGCACGTTTTGCGACTCTTTCGCAAACAGCTTCGACTCCACCTCCGAAGCGGGAACGTAGTCCTTGAGCAGTTCGCACAGCCCGGATTGCGCCTTGAGAAAAAAGTCGATGTTTTCCCAAAGTGTGTCGTCAGCGTCGAGGGCGAGGGTTTTCATTGCGGGTCGGTGGTTGTGTAAGTTAAGCTGCTAGCTATTAGCTGCTAGCCATTAGCTTGGGTATTTGTGGTTCTCTGCGTTAAATTTTAAAGCCTGTAGCTAAAATCAAAAAGCTAGGGGCTAGTAGCTAGAGGCTAAAAGCTCCCCTCCCTCATCGCTTCGCAAAGCTGCAAGTGGGTTTCCAGGGGGATTGCTTCCGCTCGGGCGGTTCCGTCCAAGCCGAGCTGAGCCATAATCGCGTCGACGTCGGATTTGCTGACGCGGTCTTTGTACGCGGCAATCAGCTCGCCTCTGAGGAACTTGCGGCGGTGCAGGAACAGGGCTTTGGCGTACTGATGGAAAAACTCGAGATCCGGGATGGCGCTGCGTTTTTCGGGATTGGTCTGCATGTGAACAATGGCAGAGTACACTTTCGGCTTCGGCCAGAACACGGACGGCGGGATAACGCGGGTCATTTCGACGTCGCACTGCGCCTGAATCCACAGCGACAAGGCGCAGAAGTCTTTGCTGCCCGGCGCGGCGATAATGCGGTCGCCCATCTCCTTTTGAATCGTAACGGTCATGGAATACGGCGCTCCGCAGGACAGCGCGCCCGGCCGCATGAGATTGGAAATAATCGGGGTGGCGACAGCGTACGGCAGGTTCGCCGCCAGCTTGAGCCGACAGCCGGGGTTGTCCGCCATCGCCTTGTCAATCGCCTCTAAAACAACCGGATTGAGCGCATTTTTGTTTTTGAGAATATCGACGTTGAGCTGCTCGATGTTCTCCAGGTCGCCCAGGTCTTCCTGCGACAGGGCAAAGAGCTTCTCGTCCAGTTCAACGGTAATGAGCTTTCGGCACAGCGGCGCCATCTGAACGCTCATCGACCCGGTTCCCGTCCCGACTTCCAGGACAATGTCGTTCTCGTCCAGCGCCGCCCGACGAATCAGCAGACGCTGAATGTTGAGGTCAATGAGAAAGTTCTGCCCGAGCTGATGGACGGGAGAAATCCCCACTTCCTTGAATCGTCGGAGCAAAAAAGCGAGCGTCTGGTTGGAACTGCTGCCAGAGTCGCGAGTCGGTTTTTGAGGCGAAAAATGGGACATGGTTTGTTGGGGTTAGGGGGAGGGGAGCTAAAAGCTTCTAGCTTCTAGCTATTAGCTTTTTAATTATAGCTTCTGACTTTAACGTATACGCCGAGAACTACAAACTTCCAAGCTAATGGCTAGCAGCTAATAGCTAGCAACTTCCAATTATAACGATTGTTCCGATTTCAACAAGGACGGGGGAAGATTATTCCTTTTGACTCTCATAATCGGAACAGACCGTCAAATCGGCATGAGCGGCGTATCCGTCTTTTATTTGGGCGCGATAATAAAAGCGTTATTTTTTGTCCGATAGCTTTGATTGTCAACCGCGTTGTAAAGGAGAATTATATGAATCAATGCAGCAGCGTCCGTTTGGACACGCTAGCGGAACTGACAGACTTTGTAAATACCAAACTTTGCGAACAGAATCTCCTCAAACTTGGCGCCTTTCCGTTGACCGAACGGGTTTTACGGCGCCGCGGCAAACCGTGCGCGATGAGTTTTTGTCTGCACGGTCCCAGAATGGTGAAATTCATGGCTATCTGGGAAGCGAATTCCAATCGCATATTGTTTTACAATCCGTCTGGAGAATGTATGGACGTCGCCGTCCTGATCAGTTCGCCAGTTGATGAATTTATAGAACGTTTCAGCGCTCAAGACGTTGAAGCGTAACCCGTTTCGGAAACCAAACCAAACAGAAATTTTTTTATTATCAGGAGGAACTCTGATGCTTGTTTTGTCAAGAAAAGAATCAGAAACAATTTGTCTGGGAGACGACATTAAAATCACCGTTGTCCGGGTCAATAAAGATCGCGTCCGCATCGGCATCGACGCTCCCGCCAACGTCCACGTCCTTCGCGGCGAACTCGCCAACAAGGAATTCGAAATCGAAACCACGCCGTTCACCCGCCGAGAAGCCGGCTGAGATTATCAGGCGACATAACGATTAACCCCAAAGAGATTGACAAACTCGATTTGTCAATCTCTTTTTTTGTTCATCCGTCTGGCTGGCTTCTGAGGGCCGCCTAGCTGTCGTCTGAGAATTGAATATGGTCTATTTAGCTATGGTCCCACACGGAAAACACGGATTAAACGGATTTACGCCGATTGTTTTTTCTTAATTCGAGCGTCAATATCTAAGAGCAAGGATTTTTTATATTAAATTTTATATTAATTTTTTTAGCCGATAATTATCGAGTATATAGCAACGAAAGAATCTGGATAACCAATCGGTGAATATCCGTCTAATCCGTAAAATCCGTGAACGGACTGTCTGACCCAAAATATATATTTGTGTTCCCACGCGAATTACGCCAGCGCGCGTTCCAGTTTCATGACGGTCTTTTTGAGCTGAGGGTCGGTTTCGATCTGCTGAGTAAAGTTTCTCAACGAGTGGATTATTGTAGAATGATCTCGGCCGCCGAGGTAGTCCGCCAGCTGTTCCAGAGTAAAGCTGCCCAGCTTGCGTCCTAAATAGACGACCGCGCCGCGGGTTAATACGGACGTCTTGCGTCTGGACGAGCTTTTCAAGTCCGCCAGCGTGATTCCAAACTCTTTGACCGCCAGTTTGGCGATGTCGTGAATTTTCAGCGGCTCTCGGTCGGCGGATGTCTGAGACGCCCAAAGAATAAGATGAGATTCCGTAATGCCGTTGGCGATCGTTTCCGGTTCCATGAGCGCCTGACGATAGCCCAGGTCGAGCCGGAGCAGTTCTCCCTTGACGGCGGTTATGGACAGATGCCCTCTGGACGCAACCCAGGACGCGATAAAATCTGAGTAGTCCGGCGGCAGAAGCAGCTTTTTGAGCGCGTCTTGAGCGTAGGCGCGGCAGAGTTCTTCGTCCGGCGACTCCGTTTTAATCAGTGCGCCGCTTTGCATTCGCTTGACCAGCTTCGCGTTCCAGCCCTCAGACTGCTCGTCTTCGTTCACGGACATCAAAACCGGAACCTGCTTTTCCGCAAGCGTATCGAGAATGAAAACCAGCTCTTCCTGTGCGTCCGGCTCCTGCAACAACTGCTGAATGTTCGTAATCGCCAGAAAGCGCAGGGCGCGAAATCGCTCCTCGAAGTCGGAAAACGTTCGGGTCAGCTGAGCGTTGCGAAAGTCCCGGTAGAAGTCCGGCGCGGTAATATAGAGCGACTTTAATCGCGGATGGCTGCGAACCCACGTCCAGTAGACGCCTGAAATCCAGCCTATCTTCCCGGTATGAGTCGGTCCAACGAGCGTGACGGGAAACCATGCAGAATGGCTTTCTGCAATTGACCTGTCCGGATTTACCAGCACAGACGTCAGCGGCGCCAATAGACGATTGGAGCGGCTGAAGAAGAACGGAGCGATTGTCCACGCCCGAACTCCGCCGCCGTCCTTAAACGTCGGTATCGACAGGTCAATTTGAGTAACCATTGAGGATTAAGTAAGCTATTAGCTTCTAGCTGCTAGCCATTAGCTTGGGTATTGGTTGTTCTCAACGTAAAATTTTAAAGCCTGTAGCTAAAATCACAAAGCTAATAGCTAGGAGCTAATAGCTAAAAGCTCATACAAATTTCGTCAAGCCCGGGAGCGGAACGTTGTACATGTTCTTAACCGGGGAGTATGTAACGCCTTTAATTGGAACGCACGGCGGAATGGCGTCTGGCGTATATGCCGACGGAGCCAGAACCTTTTTGGAGTTGAGAATCTGTTCCCAGGAAAGCTTCTGACCGGTATAGCACGCCTCGCGTCCGAGAATTGCCATAATCGTGCTGTAAGAGGAATACTCTACGCAGTTGGTCGCCTTGGAGTTGCGAATCGAATCGTACATGGCGATGTGCTCTTCAAGGTGCCCGTCGTTGACGCGCGCTTTTCTGTCAAAGCTCCAAAGAACGTTTCCGTTCAGGTCGATGATTCTGTACTCCATCGCGCTGGCGTGTCCTTTGGTTCCCAAAATGCGGCATTGCATTTCGTTAAAGCAGCCGTTAATCTGACGGCAGCACGAATGTACTTTCACGCCGTTGGGATAATCGAACGTAACGCTCATCTGATCGTAGATGTCGCCGTACGCCGGCTGATCCACGCGGACGGAACGAGCGCCCATGCCCCACGCCGACTGCGGCAGACCGATAATCCAGTTCGCCTTGTCGAGCGTATGAACGTGCTGTTCGACGTTGTAGTCTCCGGAAAGCCACGTAAAGTTGTACCAGTTGCGGTTCTGGAACATCATTTCGGTATCCTGCGGCTGGCGCGGACGCGTCCACAGACGATTGGTTAAGTAGGAACACGAAATCTCGCGAACGTCGCCAATCATGCCGTCGAGAACCCGGTTCATGGTTTCGACGATGCGTTTGTCGTAACGGAAATGCAGACCGGAAACGACGGTCAGTCCTTTTTCCGCCGCTTTCTTGCCTGTCTCCAGGAAAGAGAGAATGCCGGGGACGTCTACGCCGTTGGGCTTTTCAAAAAAGACGTGTTTGCCCGCTTCAACCGCCGCGGCAAATTGAATCGGACGGTAATGCGGCGAAGTCGCCAGAATCACAACGTCGCAGTTTTCAATGACGCCTTTGTAGCTGTCGAAACCGGAAAAAACCGTATCCTGAGTCGCCTTGCAGCGGGGATTATTTTTATATTGATCAAACGTTCGCTGAGCGGTTTCAGGGAACAGGTCTCCAAACGCGGTAACGACCGTATTGGGATCCGCATCGAGAGAGTTTTTCAAAGCGCCTCGACCGCGTCCGCCGCAGCCAACCAGACCAACGCGAAGGATGTCAGAGCCTTCCGCATGTGCGCTGCGCGCTATGGAAAGCGTACTAACGGCGGCAGCGCCGACAGCCGCGGTTTTCAAAAAATCACGACGATTTGTCATTCTAAAAACCTTTCGTTAAAAATACCTCGTAAAAACCCCTTTTCCCTCCCTTCATAAAATGGAGGGAAGAAAAAGGGTTTAACGATTTCAGGGAACAGGAAAAGCTCTACTCCCTGAAACAAAATTTAGACTCTTCCGCTAAGTTGGGTCCTATTGTTGTGAAACAGCTTTTAGCTTCTAGCCGCTAGCTTCTAGCTTGGTTATTTTAGCTTCAGGCTTTAATAATTTACGCTGAGAACTACAAATGCACAAGCTAATAACTAGAAGCTAACAGCTAGCAGCTTTTTTAGCAGCCAGGGACTAAAAGCTCATTCAAACTTCGTAACGCCCGGAAGCGGAACGTTGTACATGTTCTTAACCGGGGAGTAGGTCGCGCCTTCAATCGGAGCGCACGGCGGAACGGCTTCCGGCGTGTATTCAGCAGGAGCGAGAACCTTCTTGGAGTTGAGAACCTGATCCCAGCCGAGCCACTGTCCGGTATAGCAGGCTTCGCGAGCCATAACGCCCATGAGCGTGCTGTAGGAGGAGTATTCAACGTCGTTCTTCGCCTTGCCGTTGCGGATAGAATCGAACATGACTTCGTGTTCGGCAACGTACATGTTGCAATTGGCTTCTTTTCGGTCAGCCTTCCAAATGACTTTGCCTTCCAGATCGATAATGTTCTTGCCCAAAGCGTTGGCGCAACCTTTAGTTCCGAGAATGCGGCATTCGTTTTCGTTGAAGCAGCCGTTGATCTGACGGCAATACGAATGGACTTTAACGCCGTTGGGATAATCGAACGTAACGCTCATCTGATCGTAGATGTCGCCATAAGCCGGCTGAGCAACGCGGAGCGTACGAGCGCCGCAGCCCCAGGCGGATTGCGGAGCGCCGAGAATCCAGTACGCCTTGTCGAGCGTGTGAACGTGTTGTTCAAGGTTGTAGTCGCCAGACAGCCAGGCGAAGTTGTACCAGTTGCGGTTCTGGAACATCATTTCGGTATCGCCGTCGTGCTTTGGACGAGTCCAAAGACATCCGGTAAGATACGTACACTGAATTTCGCGAACGTCGCCAATCAAGCCGTCGAGAACCTGATTCATGGTGGCGACAACGCCTTTGTGATAACGCCAGCACAGACCGGAAATAACGGTCAAGCCTTTTTCTGCCGCTTTCTTGCCGCTTTCGATAAAGGAGCGAACGCCAGCAGCGTCTACGCCGTTGGGCTTTTCAAAGAAGACGTGTTTGCCGGCTTCAACCGCCGCGGCGAAATGAATCGGACGGTAATGAGGCGAGGTTGCCAGAAGGACAACGTCGCAGTTTTCAATAACGCCTTTGTAGTTATCGAAACCGGAGAAAACGGTGTCCTGAGTCGCCTTACAGCGGGGATTGTTCTTGTATCGATTGAACGAACCCATAGCGTTTTCCGGGAACAGGTCGCCAAAAGCGGTAACGACGGTATTCTCATCCGCTTCCATCGCGTTCGCCAACGCTCCGTTTCCACGTCCGCCGCAGCCAACCAGACCGATGCGGAGGATGTCAGACCCAGCAGCGTGAGCGCTGCGCGCTATGGAAAGCGTACTAACGGCAGCCGCGCCGACGGCGGCTGTCTTCAAAAAATCACGACGATTTGTCATTGTCTTCTCCTTCAAAAATCTAAGTGAGTCATAAACTTACAAGACAGGGGCTTTAACCCAAATTCTCGTTATATATATTCTATTGTAACTCATTCGAAACTATTTTTCCAGAGTTTTTAAGGGATTTTTTTAAATTTTTTTAAAAATTCTTTCCGAAAAACTTGCAATTGCCAAAATTTTAGTGTATGATAATAGAAACAGGCAAGAAGCAAAACCGATGTTGAAAGGGAAATATACAAATTTGCGCCGGCGTTTTCGCAGTTAGCCTTTTAGCTATTCATTTGTAATCAGTTCTCCGTTTTGACGTTAATTGCTCATATAGCTCGTGAAATTGCATACTATCAGATTATAATCGCTATAAATCGCCTGTATTAGTTTACGTAGACGTATATAAAAATATGAGTATGGAAAATATCCCGGCTGTCGGCATAGACTTGGGGACGACCTATTCCGTTATTGCTAAGTTAGACAATATGGGTCGGCCGATCACGCTGGTAAACGCCGAAGGCGATTTAACAACTCCGTCAGTCGCTCTGTTTGAGGGGAACGAGGCGATTGTCGGGAAAGAAGCTCTCAAGGCAATGGCTATCGAACCGATGGCTGTGGCGGAATGCGCAAAAAGAGACATCGGACACAAAGTCTTTCATAAGGTTCTGCAAAACAAGCAATATCCGCCGGAAGTTATCGAAGCCCTCATTCTTAATAAACTTCGTCGAGACGCCATCCCGCAAATCGGGAACTTTTCAAAAGTAGTTATTACCGTTCCCGCTTATTTTGACGAAGTTCGCCGAAAGGCAACTCAAGACGCCGGGTACATGGCAGGCTTAGAAGTGATGGACATCATCAACGAACCGACCGCCGCCGCTGTCGCCTACGGATATCAGCAGGGATTTCTCGGTCAGGGGTACGATCAGCCTCGCAACGTCATGGTTTACGACCTCGGCGGAGGCACGTTCGACGTTACCATCATGCGTATTGAGAGCAACCAGTTTATTGCTCTGGCAACAGACGGCGACGTTCAGCTTGGCGGATACGACTGGGATCAGCGTTTGCTGGACCTGGCGGTTGACGCTTTCGTTCGCGAGCATTTTATAGACCCTCGAGAAGACGAAGTCGCCCGCGGACGTCTTTGGAGAGAATGTGAAGACGCCAAACGCACTCTGACAAGCCGTCAAAAATGTACAATCAACTGCGAGTACAAAGGCAAATTCAGCCGAATTGAAGTAACTCGTCAGGAATTCGAACAGGCAACTTTGGATTTGGTCGACAGAACCCGTTTCACGGCGGAACAGACGCTGCGAACGTCCGGTTTAAGCTGGGAAGACATTGACCGCGTTCTGCTGGTCGGCGGTTCTTCCCGAATGCCGATGATTCGCACCATGCTTCAGCAGATTTCCGGGAAAGTTCCAGACGCAGGCGTCGCGGCAGACGAAGCCGTCGCACAGGGAGCCGCGCTGCACGCGGGTCTTATTCTCGACCAGAACATGGGCAACCCCGGCGCGTTCCAAATCCGAAACGTAAACTCGCACAGTTTGGGCGTCATCGGTCGAGACCCGCAAACCGGGCGTCGCCGCAACGGAATTATCGTTCCGCGCAACACTCAGCTGCCAATTACCGCTCGGCGTATTTTCAAAACGTCCAAGCAGGATCAAAAATCCGTTATGGTTCAGGTTGTAGAAGGCGAAAGCTCCTCTCCGGACGATTGCACCTATATTGGTCAATGCACCGTTACCGGGCTTCCGCCAAATCTCCCGCCTGGCTCTCCGATTGAAGTTTTGTTCGATTACGACCCCAGCGGCAGACTTCGCGTCCGCGTTTCCGTCGCCGGCAGACAAATCGAAACGGAATTCACTCGAGAAAACAGTCTGTCCAAAGAACACCTCGACGGCTGGCGAATGTTTATTTCGCAAGAGCCGCCAACAGATTACTGTTAATCTTTGGCAGAGCAGTCGGGACATATCCCGCTGTTGTAAAAAAGCAGGTTCATTTTCATAAAAAAACGATTTTTTTGAAAAAAGAACGCTAACCCCCCTTTGTTAAAATGGGAAATAGAGTAAAATAAATAAAGTATTGTTGAAAAGTTTCGGCTGACGCTTGGGGGAAGCCAAAATATTTTTCCTGTAAAAAACACCGTTTGATTATTCGTAAGAATAAAACGTATTTTTAAGAGACAATATTATTCAGGCGTTTCCCCCTTGGCATTCCCGTAAACCTCAAACGGGCTTTTCAGTTTCGCCAAATAATATTCCTGTATTAGGGACTCCCCTATTAACACAATTTAGATTTTCGGAGGATTCACCGTCATGTTTAGATGTTTAACTTGCGGATCGCTGGGAGCGTTATTGATTTCCGCTCTTCTTCTTGCCCTTTATGCTGGTTCTGTTACTGTTGTAGCTACTAGCGTTGCGAACGTTGCCGTCGCTGCCGACGATGCGGCTGACGATGCGCCCGCTCCGAAAAAGGAAAACTTCCTCGTCTGGCTGTATCAGGCTTTGGGTTGGAAATACTGCATCGCGTTCGGCGTCATTTCGTTCCTGTTCATCGCCTTTGTCTTCAAGTACTCGTTCTCCATGCGTCGAAGCGTTTTGATGCCAGATGAGATTGTCGAAGGCTTTGACGCGGAAATTCAGGAAAAGCATTTTTCAGAAGCTTACGAACTGGTTTCCAATGACGAATCGTTTATGGCTCAGGTTCTGGCAGCCGGTTTGCCGCGTTTGCAGCAAGGCCGCGACGCCGCTCAGAAAGCCATGGAAGACGTTATCGCGTCCGAATCCATGAAACTTGACCATCAGCTTTCCTACGTTGGCTTGATTGCCGCTGTCGCCCCGTCAGTCGGGTTGCTCGGTACGGTCGATGGTATGGTCGCGTCCTTCTCCGTTATTGCTAACTCCGCCAGCACGCCGAAACCGTCTGAGTTGGCAAAAGGTATTTCTATGGCTCTTATTACGACCATGGTCGGGTTGATCTTCTCGATTCCGGCGTCCATCTTCTTCGCTTTGATGAAGAACCACATCAACAAGATCATTTTCGACATCAGCGTTAAAGGCGAACAGTTCATGGATCAGCTGCTCCGCGGCGGTAAATGATTTTTTAACACGATTTTTCAAACACGAAAAACACGAAAAGAACGAAACAACACGAAAGCATTTTTTATAAGGATTTTTAATTACGATTATTTTTAATTCTAAAATTTTTCGTAAATTTCGCTTATTTCGTGTATTTCGTGTTAAAAAAACTTTTCCGCGAACCATTAACCTTAATTAAATATCATGGCAAAACCAAGACCACAAGAAACTGCCGACGCTGACATGACGCCTATGATTGACATGACGTTCCAGCTGATCGCCTTCTTTATGGTTCTGATTAACTTTACTGAAGCGGATCAAAACCAGGCGATCAACCTGCCGTCCAGCGAACTGGCAAAAACTCCAGACTTCCCCCCGGAAGGTCCGGTTACATTGCAGGTTGAGAAAAACGGCAACGTGATTTATGGCATTCAGACGGCAAAAGATTTCGAGCTGAAAGACCTCGAAAAAATGCTCAAAGACGAGTATACTCAGCGTAAGCTAATGGGAAAAGACCCCAAAATGTCTACGATCATTATTCGCGGCGACAAGAATGCCAAAACAGGACGTATTCAACAGGTTGTTGGCGTTGCACAAAACGTTGGATATGAAAAGTTCATACTTCGCGCCAAAGAAGTCGCTAAGTAACAGGAGGACGTTATGGCAAGAAAAACAAGAGAGACCGAAAAACTCAACATTAACATGACCCCGATGATTGACATCGTATTCCAGTTGTTGATCTTCTTCGTCATGTCGTTCAAGATTGTTACTCCGGAAGGCGACTTCAGCGTTAAAATGCCTATGGCTCCGGCAGAAGGGAAATTTGACCCTGAATCGACTCCGCCGCTGCCGCCAATCGCGATTCGACTCAACGCTTCAATGAACGGACAGCTGCTTGAGGTTCAGTGCGGTTCGCATAACCTTGGGAGAGGCGAAGCTGGGTTGGTTAACCTCCGAAAATTCATCCTTCAGCAAGTTGCTCCAAAGGGCGGTCGCCCCAATCCTGAAGTTGCCAGAGAAACAGAGATTGAACTCACGTGCGATTTCAGACTCAAATACGAGTACGTTATTAAATGTATTTCGTACGTTACCGGTTATCGAGAAGGAAACGACGTCGTCCGAATTGCAGAAAAAATCAAGTTCGCCGCTCCGGTCGGAAACTGATTTGCAATCTTAAACAAATAAACATACACGGAATTCAGGTCGTCTATTACAGGCGACCTGTTTTTTTGTAGAGACGTTGTAACAGAAACGGAATGTCGCGCTTTCTTAGACCAGCTTTCCAAAGAGCGTGAAATTGCTTGCGCGCTCGACTTCTATTTTGACAATCTGACCGGCAAGAGATTCCGGTCCGTTAAAAACGCCGATGCGGTCGCAGGGCGTTCTGCCGGACATCTGAATATGCTGATTCTCTTCGTCTGACGCTATGAGCTTGAGCGCAGTTTTGCTGGGACCTTCGACGAGCAGTTCAACCGTCTTTCCAACGAATTTTTGGTTGTCCGCCAGGCTGATTTCGTTTTGAATGGCGAGCAGTTCGTTGTTGCGGCGCCGTTTGACTTCGTCTGGAATATCGTCCGGCCAAGACTTGGCAGAAACCGTTCCCTCGCGGGGCGAGTACTTGAAAATGTAGCTGTTTTTGAATCGCGCCCACCGAACCAGGTCTGCTGTTTGCTGGAAATCTTCTTCCGTTTCGCCGCAAAAGCCGACGATAAAATCGCTGGTTATGGACGAGCCGGGAACGATGGAATAAATCGCGCTGACCATCTCCCGATACTGTTCAACCGTATACCCTCGATTCATCTTTTTGAGCATGGCGTTTGACCCGCTTTGAGCTGGTATATGGAAATGCGGGCAGACAATTGGGATGTCGCGAACGGTTTCCAGCAACCGCGCATCGACGTGGCTGGGGCTGCCGGTTACGAATCGCAACCGCTCTAAGCCGGGCAAGTCCGCCATTGCGTAGAGAACGTCCGCCAGCTGATACGTTTTGCCGTTTTCTTCGTACTTGTACGCATTGACCCGCTGACCGAGAAGCATGATCTCCTTCACGCCGTTGTCGAGAAGCTGTTTGGCTTCGTCCAGAATTTTGCCAATCGGACGGCTTTGCTGCGGTCCGCGAACGTACGGAACAATGCAGTACGTACAGAAGTTGTCACAGCCGAGCATGATTCGCAGCATCGCCTGAAATCGGGGAACGGGATCCGCGTCCGGCGAATGAACTTCGTCCAGCCCCGCAATGCGCTGCGGATCGTACTGTTCAAACGTCGCGGCGACTTCATGCTGATCTTTCCCGCGGCGATCTTCAGAGATGAGAATCTGGGGCGTCTGCCCTGCTCTGATCTTTTCGATTAAATCGGGAATGTGCGCTATCTTCCCCGGTCCAACGACGAGGTCAACGTGCGGACAGCGTTTAACAATTTGCCGAGCGTCTTTTTGAGCCATGCATCCCATCACGCCGTAAATCCGTTCCGGGTAAAAGTCCTTGACGTTTTTCAGACGTCCGAGGGCGGAATAGATTTTGTCTTCGGCATGAGCGCGAACGGAACACGTATTGAACAACAGAATGTCCGCTTTTTTCGGGTCGGCAGCTGGCGTATAGCCATGCTGAACCAGCAAACCGGCAACCAGCTCGCTGTCCAGAACGTTCATTTGGCATCCGACCGTTTCGATATAAAAAGTTGTCATACGTTGGATAACAGACTATAGGGACAAATAAAAAAACGTCTTGCAAGCCATCCTTGCAAAACGTTCTGAAATGGACCTGAGGAGGCTCGAACCCCTGACCTCAACATTGCGAACGTTGCGCTCTCCCAACTGAGCTACAGGCCCATTGCTTCGGCTTTTCAACCGATTTATGGAAAACATTCTACATTTTTTTCTCTGTCTGTCAAGTACCGCCTCCACAGGAATCTAATTTTTGGTATAATAAAAACAGATTGAAAATAATTGATTGTTTTTTTCCTGCGTGGAGCGCACATCAATGACGAACGAAACAGAGAAATTAATTCAGCAGATACAGGACGTCAAACGCCGCTGGGGTTCCCGGCTGACGATTTTGGCGCATTATTATTGTCAGGACGACGTCGTTGCTCTGGCGGACTTCTCCGGCGACTCGTTAGGGCTGTCGCAGAAAGCCGCCGCGTCAACGGAAACGGAAGCGATTCTGTTCTGCGGCGTCTATTTTATGGCGGAAACCGCCGACATCCTCGTCAACTATACAGAGGGCTCTGACCAGCGCAACGACAAAGAAATCCCGGTTCTCATGCCGGATATCGGCGCCGGCTGCCCGATGGCAGACATGGCGTCGGAAGAAGACGCCAAAACCTGCAAAGAGCAGCTGTCTGAGTACATCGATTTCAGCGACGTTACTCCGATTACATACATCAATTCCTCAGCGGCGACCAAAGCGTTTGTCGCCAACAACAACGGGATTGTCTGTACATCCGCCAACGCCGATAAAATCATGAACTGGGCGTTTGAACGCACGTCCAAAATCCTTTTCCTGCCAGACCAGCACCTCGGACGCAACACCGCCATCAAGCGCGGCGTCGACCAGAGCAAAATTGTCCTCTGGGATCCGCTGCAGCCAAGTCTGGGCGGCAATACGCCTCAACAGATTCAAAACGCTCAAGTCATCCTCTGGAAAGGCTGCTGCCCGATTCATCAGCGCTTTTCCGTTGACATCGTCAAGAAAGTCCGGGAAGAACATCCAGACGCCTTAATTTGGGTTCACCCGGAATGTCCGCAGGAGATTGTCAAACTGTGTGACGGCGCCGGGTCAACGACAAAACTCATTCAGGTTGTCAACGACGCCCCCGCCGGGTCAACGCTGGCAATCGGAACAGAATGGAAGCTGGTCGAACGGCTTCGCAAACAGAACCCGGACAAAACGTTTATCTGGCTGGGACAGTACCCGTCCGTCTGTTCCAACATGGCGAAAAGTACGCTGCCGAAAATCGCTCAGGTTTTGGAAAGCCTTGACGCTGGAAAGCCGATTAATCAGGTTCGCGTAGACGTCCAAACCGCCCTCGCCGCCCGCGCTGCGTTGAAACGGATGCTGGAAGTTTGAAATCAGCTGCTAGCTTTTAGCTCCTAGCTGCTAGCTTGTTTTTTCAGCTTCTTGGCTATATAAGATTATATAAGATAACGTAAAGAATCAATAACCCTCAAGCTAATAGCTAGAAGCTAGCGGCTAAAAGCTAACCAATCCCTACTCCCTACTCACTAATTCCCTACTCCCTTTCATATACAGGAGTCCCGAAATGAAACATCAGATATTTTATTTGACCGTTCTCAGCGCCGCGTTCCTGACAGCGACTCTGATTTCAGGCGTTCCGGACTGCATCGGCGCTCCGCCGCCATCGTCGGGAAATCATTCTCGTCAAACAAGCGCTCCACCGCGACAATCCGCGCCGCACTCCGGCGGACAATCCAACGGCAATAACGGCGGGCGAGTCGTCAGAAGAGTTACAACCGACACAAATACCGGAAAAGTAATCAAAGATGAACGGTTCGGCAATACATCGCCCATTCACAGAACGTATCACCAGGGATCGTACAATATTCCCTACTATGATCCTGAACCGGTATACACGCCTCCTTCACAACCGGGAAAGAAAACCACGCCTTCAACTCCCAAAAAACCTCGCATACCTCCGCGGATGCCTAAATCAGGCTCATCTTTCCCCGGTATGCCGGCTTATCCGCCAGCTCCTCCGGGATTCCCACCGCCTCCGGATTTTTGGGCGAGTTACCTGTATTATGGTCTGCCGGTTTTGATTAACGTAAGAGTTAAAGTCATTCCAGACTATCCTAATATTCAACAGATGGGCGTGTATGCCGTTTACGACGGTTACGGGAAACTCAGCGGCAGTTTACTCGTTTACTACAATCGCCAGAATGCCAAATTGGGCGGATACTTTAACCCCGTTGGAACAAAATATACTCGCTCCATCCAGGGACTCGTTTCGGAAATCAATGGCATTCAAACAGCGAATTTTATCGTAAACGATCAGTTCAAGACGCAATGCACGGTCCAGTTTTCAGATCTGTTTGGAACGTCAGCGTCAGGAACGATGTTAATTCCCAGCCGGTTTGAAGGCATTTCTCCGGAAGTCGAAACTTTTATGCTTCAACGATTGAGATAGTCCATCATTACAAGCTTTGTTCAAGACGTACAATACGGGAATGAAACCGTCCTTGCCGCCCGTGCGGCGTTGAACAGAATGCTTGAAATTTGAAATAATTGACGACGTCATTCGTTTAAAGAGGTTGATAACTTTCCTTTATCCAATAACCATTAGGAGTCCCGCTATGAAAAATCAGACATTTTATTTGACCGTTCTCGGCGCCGCGTTCCTGACAGCGGCTCTGATTTCAGACGTTCCGGACTGTATTGGCGCCCCGCCGCCGGGAAATCATTCACGTCCAAGCGGCGCCCCTACGCGTCCAGGCGGATCGTCTGCACGTCCAGGCGGAGCTCCTTCTCGTCCAAGTGGAACGCCCACGCGCCCTGGAGGTTCTTCGGTACGTCCAGGCGGAACGCCCACGCGCCCTGGAGGTTCTTCGGTACGTCCAGGCGGAAATACAAATACTCAGCCCAGACCGGGAGGACAGCCCAACAGTAATAACGGAGGACGCGTCGTCAGAAGGGTTACGACCAACACGCTGACTGGACAAGTTATCAAAGACGAACGATTTGGCAATACGTCGCCCATTCATCGGACGACTCAGCCGGGAACTTTTGATCGACCCGGTATGGGACCAGGTCCGGGACACATTCCCGGCGGTCATCCCGGAGGGCATCCCGGACACAATCCTCCCCCGCCGCCGCCCAGACCGTATTATCCGTACTATCCAAACACGTACTATCCAGGGTTGCCCGCGTATCCGCCGCCCCCGCCGGGATTCCCGCCGCCGCCCGCGTTTTGGCCGGGATTCATTTACAACGGACTGCCGATTTTGATCAACGCAAACGTCAACGTCATTCCGAACTATCCCAATATCCAACAGCTGGGATTGTTTGCCGTATACGACAATTACGGAAATCGCAGCGGAAGTTTGCTGGTTTACTATAATCCCCAGAACAGCAAATTAGGCGGATACTTCAACCCGGCTGGGACAAAATACACACGTTCCATTCAGGGACTCGTTTCGATGGTCAACGGCGTTCAAACGGCGCTGTTTACCGTCAACGATCAATATAAAACAGAATGCGCCGTTCCGTTCAGCGGTTTGCTCGCAAGCTCTTCGGCGTCTGGAATAATGATGACGCCCAGTCAGGCTGGCGAAGAACCGAATGCTGCAACCTTTACGCTTCAAAGATTGCAATAATCCATCTTTACAAGCTCTGTTCAAGACGATATAATACGGGCATGAAAACGCCCGTATTTTTTTTATTGACGATATTCTCTGTTTCCCTTCTGTTTGCTCAGCAGGAAATGGACAACCAGAACGGACCGGAACTGGAATCCGTTGCGGAAGCCGAACAAACTCCCGCGTTGGATAACGACCCACAAGGACCGATTCTGGAAGACGCTTTGCCGCAGGACGACGCCTTACCCCAACAGGACAACGTTCAAGATGACATTCTGCCGAAAGACGAAACGCCAGAGGAAACGGAGGAGGAGATAAGAGTCGTTCCTTCTCCAGAAGCCGATAACCGTCCAGCCGTTACAGCAGAACCTGTCACGCCAGACGATCAAAAGCAGAATAACGCAACTCACAACTCTGTCGCGTCAGCGGATCCTCCTAACGTGGTTTTGATTGTCGCGGACGAATTGGGTCTGGGAGACGTCGGCTGTTACTTTGGAACTCAAAACGCGACGCCGCGAATCTGTCAGCTGGCAAACGAAGGCTTGCGGTTTACCGATTTCTCTGCGTCTGCGCCGGACAGCTTATCCGCTCAGCGAGCTATTGTAACAGGCAGACGGTTTGGCAAAAACGTCGAATCGACCGGGTTAGGCGCGATAGCTAAAAAACATAGTTATCGAACGGCGTTTTTCGGTCAATGGCTTTTGGGAACGGACAGCGCGGCGCTGCCAACCGACTGCGGATTTGACGTCTTTTGGGGAACGACGGCGCCGGCGGACAAATGGCCCTTCCATCCGGTTGCGGGAGAACTCAACGCGCCGTTAACGGTTTGGGACAACAGCGCCGTTGTCGGATACAACCTCAACCCGGAAACGTATAACAGACAGATTTCCGCCCGGGCTGCGAAGTTTATCAAAAAAGCGCCCAACGATCCCTTTTTTGTCTGCGTCTTTTTCCCGTCGTTCAGACCGCTGACCAGTCAAGAACCGGACGCGTACAGCGCCGCGGTCGCCAGGCTCGACAACGCCGTCGGAGAGATCGTTGACGCGGTCGACGCTGCGGGTGTTACAAATAAAACGCTGATTGTCTTCCTGTCCTCCTGCGGACCGAACCGCGTCTGGGGCGCGCAAGCCGGGTCGACAGGGCCGTATCGCGCCGACGTCGGATTTGAAGGGACGATTCGAGTTCCCTGCATTGTCCGGTATTCGGAAAAAGTCAGCCCCGGCGTTTACAATTGCTTCGCCAATCAGCTGGACGTCCTCCCCACCGTCGCCCAACTGTGGAATGTAACAGAGGAAGAACTCGGCAAACGCGAAGGGAAATCGCTTGTCAGCGTCCTCGACGGAAAGACGGAGCCGGTTTATAAATCCTTCGCCTACTTCTCCCCCGACGGAACCGTTATTGCTGTCAGAGCGGATAAATGGAAACTGTACTGCCCGCAGGAATACAAATCCGTATCCAAAACAGAAACCCCAACGCCGGGCGTTCCCGCTCCGTACGTAATAAAAACCATCGACTGGGAACTGTACGACCTGTCAGACGACCCCGGCGAAACGACGCCTAAAAACGACGAACGCCCGGACATAGTAGAAACAATAAGAAAAGCGATCAATAGATAAAGTTAGTAGGAGTTTTCATTCTCGCAACTCGCTACTCGCAACTCGCAAGCGGCGAGGCGCCGCCCCCAGATCGCGCTCCCGCGCGCTTGACAAAAACGCTCCCGATGGTCGCTTGCATATTCCCTCACTCGCAACTCGCTACTCGCAACTCGCAACTAAAATGCATACCATCACCTGCGCTCAGGCGCGACAGCTCGATACGTTAGCCGTTGAAAAATACGGCGTTCCCTCAATCGTTTTAATGGAAAACGCCGGACGGGGTCTGACGGATTTGCTCTGCAAGCAAAACCCTAAACGAGTCGTTGTTTGCTGCGGAAAAGGCAACAACGGCGGCGACGGTTTTGTCATCGCTCGTCATTTGGATTTGCGTGACATTCCCGTCGACGTCTTTGCAGTCGGCTCAGCTCAACAGTACAAAGGCGATGCGTTAATCAATCTCAATATTCTTCTCAAACTGGGAATTAACGTTCAATTCATATCAGAAAACGAGCCGAATCTGGATAATCTCGCCTCCGCGCTGGAAAAAGCGGACTGGATTGTCGACGCTTTACTGGGAACCGGGGCAAAAGGACAGCCTCGCGCCCCCTTCGACTCGGTCATTAATTTAATCAATAAAACAAATAAAAATGTTTTAGCTGTCGATCTCCCCAGCGGGCTCAACGGCGACGACGGGTCTCACACAACATCTTGTATTAGAGCAACCCTAACCGGCAGTATGGGAGCAATTAAAACAGGTATAATCCAAGCCGATTTTTCCATCGTCGGAACCGTTTCTGTAATCGACATTGGGATATATCCCAAAGAGCTGTTATAACCCCATAAATTTGTTGCTATTAGAATTTTAACAGCAAAATTATTCGTCATTTTATAAACAGGTTATCCACATTTTATTTCTGCCTATCAACCCGATTCAAGAAAGATTTTTAATCGAGTTTGAAAGAGTGAATTGCTTTATATTTTCGGTATTTCCATCATTCTTTCAAACGATTTTAAAAAATTTTTTAAGAAATCCTGTAGCGCCCATTTGACACAAAAACGATTTGCGGTTACAATGCTTTTTATCAAAGTTAAAGACGAAAGCGGATAAATGAATTAGCCGTGTTTTTAAGGATGAAAGCGTCTTTTTAGCAGAATGGAATCTATGGGTAAAATAGATAAAATTTGAAACGATAACAGTGTAAATTTGTTCCTTATCAGAGATCATTCTCTTGTTGAGAGCAAAAGTTGACTGTATAAAATATTTTCGAGGCAGGACGTGCATAATCACGATACGGATATCGACTCTTTGTTCGCAAAGCGTAATCATTCAATACAACCTTTGGAACAAAACAGTTCGGATTCACCCGCAGACGGCGCAGCGACTTTAGCCACGCGGTTTGACAAGCTCAACGCAGCAGCGGCTCGACTGGCGCAAACGTTTGATTCTTTACCGTCAAACGCAGACGCGCGCCGAAGCGCCAAAAGCGCGGTAGCGGCGAAAGCGCCAGCGGCTACAGAGCAGCCCAAGCCGACTCGCGTTGGCAGGTTTGCGACTCTGGAAGATTTCGTCGCGGGGAAGAAGAACGTTGTCAGTCTCAACGTCGCCTATAGCATTCTCGACATGCCGGGTCAGTACAGTCCCCTGCTTTTCTACGGCGCTTCCGGACTGGGAAAAACGCATTTGCTTCAAGGTATTTATACAGAATGCGTTCGACGAAAAATTCGGGCGATGTATTGCACCGCGGAGCAGTTTATTACAGAGTACATGGACGCTCTGCGGAACAACACGTGTTCTTCCAACAGAGCGAAATTTCAAAAGCTCCGTTTCCTCATGCTAGACAACCTCGATTTCCTTCAGGGCAAAGTCAGCACGCAGCGAGAACTTCATACCATCGTTTCTGACCTGTTAGCCAACGGCGCTCAGGTGGTCTTTGCGTCGACGGAACATCCCCGCAATTTAACGGGATTGGAAAAGTCCCTGCAAAGCCTCTTTGACGGCGGGCTGATTTCTCCATTACAGCAATCGGAATTCGAAACGCGTCTGGAAATCGTTCGCCGGATGATTGCTGCAAGAGGGATTAATCTGCCGCCGGAATCGATTCGTCAAATTGCTTCTCAATGCTCCGGCAACGTTCGCGAGATTATCGGCGTTCTCAACCGTTTGGAAATCAGTCTTATTGCAGACCCGGCTGTCAATGCGCAATCTCTTACTGTAATTCAAGTTCAAGAGATTCTCGACGAATGGGTTCGCGACACCAACTTTATGGTCTCGTTAGCCAAGATTGAAAAGACGGTTTGCCAGGCGTTTGATCTCCACGATACAGACCTCAAGTCCAACAACAGAACGCGTCAGTATTCGTACCCGCGGATGCTGGCAATGTGGCTGGCTCGCAAGTACACTCGCAAGGCGTTAAGCGAAATTGGAGACTACTTCGGGAACCGTTCGCACTCAACGGTTATTTCCGCCCAAAAGAAAGTTGACGAATGGATTTCTCATCGATTTGTAATCGACATGAACAACAAGTCGCTGGAAATTTCCGCCGCAATTCAGAGCCTGGAAGATCGCCTTCGCCGGTGTTTATAAAATAGTCAAGCGGAAAATTTTGATTGCCGAGCGCAAAAAACTTTTCAATTATTTTTTCTATTGAAAAGCGCTCAAAAATAATAAAAAATTTTTTTAAAAGTTCCTTTGTTTTTTCCTTGTCGAGGGGGTTGACGGAAACTAAATTATTGATAGGATAGAAGCATAATCAATAACGATTCAAGAGTAAATAAATCGTTGATTAAACTGTTCAAACAGTAATTCAAAAACTCAACAAACAATCCATTAAAATCATTGGTCGTTGGTTGGCTTGATTAAGAACGGAAGCATAGAAATCAATAAAAACCAGACTGATGTTTAGCGCGACGCCGGAACGGAAGACGGCGTCGCTTTTTTATTATTAAGATGTAACAAAAAACTTCTCAGTAAAAACGCTGTGGCTGCAACCCACAGTATCGGATCTATCATCGATGTAAAATAATTGTCGTAGATTCCAAACACATACAGAACGTATCCGGCGAATATTGTAACAGCCCCGATCGCGTCTGAAAGAACAATTCCAACGACGGCAAACGCCAGCGCGTACAACGGCAGGTATCCGTACTGAAACAGGTCAAAGGGAATCGCGCCAATCTCTCCGCCGTAGAGAAAAACGCCTGTTACAAACGCGGCAGCTGCGATTCGCTTGCGTCGATTGGGAACGCTGAACTGAAACAGACAGCACGTCAAAATCGTCAGCGTCGTAACTGACAATAAACCGGTCAGAGCGTAAACGACCATCGCCAGGCTGGGTCGCGTGTCAAACGGCAGAGGAATCGTCGACGCCAATGTAACAATCGCCGCAATGGTCAATCGCGCTTTAACGGACGCGTTTCTAAACAGCGAACCGACAAGAGCGCCGATCGCGAAAGCCGTCGTCAGCAAACCGAACCAGTCGGAAACGTTCATGTTCATTCTTCTTTTCCTCCTGATTGCGCTGTGTCTTTAACCTGCTCTGCGTTCCATAACTCCGGAGAGAGAACGCGATGGCAGATAGACTTTCGTTTCCACGTATAAATCAGATGAACTCGCCCGGCGGAATCCTTCAGCAGCGTCGGATACGAGAACTCGCATCCCGACTCGTTTTCCAGCGCCGCGCACAGCGTCCAGTTCTGCAAATCGTCCGTGCGGGATTTCCAAAGGTTGAGCGTCCCTCGCCCTTCTATCGGATTCCCAACTAACAGCAGCGTCCCGTCGTCTGTTTTCAGCAGAGCCAGACAGGAATCCGGGTTCTCGATTGGCAGGTCGGGAATGGGCGTCCACGTTTGTCCCGCGTCGGATGTAACAGCCGTCTTAACCGTCCCGCCGTTTTCGTGACCGTTTCTAAACGCGACCAAGGCTTCCGTTGGGCTGATGACCGCGCTGCATGGCTGAAGGGTTCGCAGATCATAATGCCCTTTTGTCTTTTGGAACAGGCGGCCATGCGAGTCCATAACGACGAACTCCCCGTACTTGCAGATGAACTCATGATAAATCGGCAGCCCGATGCAGTCGTTTGTCATGGGAACCGGCGGACAGCGAACCAGCGCGCTGACGTTAAACAGCGGCGACAGCTTCAGCCGGCGCAGCGGCGTCCACGTTTCGCCCCGGTCGTCCGAACAGGCGTAGTTTATCGAACTGCCAGACCAGCCGCCAACGCTCACGCTGACGACGAAAAAATGCAGCCGCCCGTCTTGACAGTACAGCAAAGGGTTTCCCAGCTTGCGAATATATCGCCCCGTCTGGCGTTGCAGAGTTTTTCTATCGAGCAAAACTTTGGGCTGAGAAAGATTCCCGTTCCAATCCATTTCGCAGGAATAGATATTCACGTCCGGCGCGCCCTCTTTTGACCCGCCAAACCACGCCAGCATAAACCGCCTGTCGGGAAGCTCGGTAATAGTCGACGCATGGACGCTTGGCGTCGGGACGTCGACAAACCCGGGGGCGTACGACGTCTCGCTCGGCTCAGCCGTCTGAGCGACCTTTTCTTCGATATAAAATTTCGGCGGCGCGTACTGCGGCTGGAGGTATCCCAGAACAACCGCTATAACAATACACCCGCTTTTTATAGCAATGGATTTCATGCTGAGAAAATAGCGTTTTTCGGTAAGATTGTCAAGAGTTATTGAGAATGTAGAGCGACGCATCTCCTCTTGACAGCCGCAACAAAATACGCTACTCTTAGACGATTTATTATAACCCGAAATCCTGTAAACAGGGGATAAAATATGCTTAGAATTACCCGATTCCTGCTTGTTGCCGCCCTAATTGCCGCTGCGTTCTCGGCTTACGCCGTCGATTATAGTTGGGAATATAACCCCAACGGAGCGCTGGGCGACGTTACCTACGACAATATCACGAATTTCACGTATTACACGACTGAAAACAGTCTGAAAATCACAGTGATGAGCAATTGCGAGGCGACTTTCGGCAGTAAAGGACGAAACTTCACGATATATAAAACGTCTGCGTCCGGCGCGATTGTTCAGCGAACGGAGTTAGGAGAAATATCTCTGCAGGCGACTGGAACTAACGCTCAGCTGCAGTTTGGAGGCAATGGAGTTGTCTATCTGGACGCCGGGCTCAACGGCGGGTCAGGCGCGGACGACGAGTGGACTTTTCTGTCCGGCAAAACCATGACGACCGGCTCTGACCTGTTCTTCCAGTCAGGCGGAAACGGAACTGCCGGCGCGGCTGGCAAAGACGCTCTCAACGGCGGAACGGGCGGAGCAGGCGGAAAGTCGAAGTTCACCTTTAATAAAGGGTCTGCAACGTTTAACGGCGTAACGAATTTCGGAGGCCGCGGCGGAGCGGGTGGGGCTGGCGCTGTCTCGTCGGATAAATACTACGCCACCAAGGGCGGCGCTGGCGGAGAAGGCGGAATTGCCGCCTGGACAATGACAGACGGGGAGGTTACGTTCAATAACGTGACCTACTTTGGCGGCGAGGGCGGCGCTGGCGGAAACGCCGGACTCAACACCGCCAACAACGTCTATGCAGAACACGGTTCCGGCGGTCTGGGCGGAAACGGCGGAATCGACGTCTCCGGCGGTACGTTCACCTTTAACGACACCGCTTATTTAGGCGGGACGGGCGGATTTTCCGAGTACGCGACCGGCGGCATGGGCGGCGACGCTGTTATCTATCTTTCCGGCGGCGAGCTGTCGTTTAATCAGGCGTCCTATTTGGGCGGCGCGGGCGGAGAGTCCGTAAGCGGAACCGGCGGCATGGGCGGTTTAGGATACATTTCCGCCTCAGGCGGGACGCTTAACGTTGCAGCGGGAACGCAAATCGGCGGTACTGGCGGCGCGACAATCGGTACAGGCGCAGCTGCCGGCGCCGGCGGAGAAACAGCGGTTTATCTTACCGGCGCGACTGTTACATTGTCTGGAACGTATTCAGATCAAATCGTCATCGGCGGACAAGGCGGAATGTCACGATACGCTGCCAACGGGGCGGGCGGAAAAGCTTCGCTGCTCATTTCCGGCGGAGAAGTCAGCGCCAATTTCGTAACAGTCGGCGGTTTCGGGGCTGTGGCTGGCGAATACAACCAGTCTGCGGCAGGCGACGGCGGCGCGGCTGTCGTTCGATTTAACGGCGGAACGGCGGCGCTGAATAACATTCAATTCGGCGGATCCGGCGGCGATTCTATCACAAACAAAGCGTCTGCGGGAGCAGGAGGAAAAGCGACTGTTACATTCGACAATGGCTCTAACGTCTTGACCAACGTTCAGTTTGGCGGACGCGCCGGGACGACATACAGCGATTCTCTCACGACCAGAACCGGCGCCGCAGGCGGAGAAGCGGTTATCAAATATCAAAACGGAGTTGCCCGGTTTGAAAACGCTGTCTTTGGCGGCGATGGCGGAAACATCGTCATTTCAGAAACCGGCGCTGCGGCAGCTCAAAATCTGACCGGCGGCGCAGGCGGAAAGGCAACCTTTACTATTACCAACGGCAGCGCGTTTTTTGACTCCACCACCGTCTTTGGCGGGTTTGGCGGTTCTGTTACAGACGACTACGGCGACGCTGTTTCCAACGGAAAAGGCGGCGCAGGCGGTGACGCGGTTGTGAATATCAACGGCGGCATTACGACCTTTGCCGGTCCTGTTATGGTCGGCGGCGCTGGCGGATACGGCGCGACAAACGGCTCTGGCGGCTCCGGCGCGATCAGCATCACAGACGGCATGCTTCGTCTGGACGCTCCCGTTCTGGTCGGCGGTCTGACGCTATCCGATCTGGATACGCTGTCGATTGACGCGACGACCCGAACGTTCGACTACAAAACCAACTCCGGGCGCGGAACTGTTACAATGACCGGCGGCATTCTCGTCGTTTCTCAAAACGCCTTGCTGACAAGCGCCAACGTCAACAGCGCGTTCAAGGCGTCCGGCGGGTCGATTCTGTTCAATATTGACCCCAACGGCGGAGAGAATCAGAGCCTGGGCGCAATTGTCATGCCGTCTATCGTGATAACGTCAACGGCGCAGCTGGGCGTTACAATGGACGAATGGCAGGAAGGGAAATACACGTTCGATACAACCAGCCCCGTTCTGGTTTCTGAAACGTCCAACGCAATGAAAGTCGATTCCGATTCCTTCGACAGTCTGTTCTATACGCTCGAAACGTATCAGGGCGTTGGCGCGGACGCTAACAAATGGTACTTGAAGTCCGTTATTGTTAAAAATATGGACTCCGTCTGGGCAGACGCCGGCGAAACGGTTCAGACGCTCAACGCCGCTGTTTTAAGCGAGGAAGCCCGCCGCGACGTCAACAATATATTCTTCCAGGCGCAGAATTACGACCAGCTCAACTCGGCTGCTGACCAGTTAGCCGGCGCCATCTACGCCGACGCGATTACCGCTCCGCTGCAGCGACTGACCAGCATCAACCAGATCGTCATGGCGCAGGTCATGCAAGTCAACGGGATTTATCATGCAGGCTACGTCTACGACGACGCGTATTCCAACGTCCGCTTTTTGGGCGAAGACCGGGGGATTCTCGCCAATAACAGAGTCGCGCCCTGGGGCGGCTATTACGGCGGGACGTCTACGACCAGCGCCAGTCTGGGAAGAACCGGGTTCGACAACGACAGCAACGGGTTTATCGTCGGGCTTGACCTGCCGGTTCAGATCATGCGTATTGGCGGATACTACGCCTTTGGCGACTCGACTTTGGATACAAGCTCGCTTCTGGCTGGCTCAACGCACATCAAAGGACAGGATCACCTCATCGGCATGTATATGAAATGGAACGCCTTAATGCTCTCTGGATACTGGGGGCTGACGGGGAACTACGGTTACAGCTCGTACCAGTCCACCCGGGCGCTGAGTTCCGGCAACGCTCAGGCGTCTTACGGCGGCAGTCAATGGGGAATTTACTTTGAACGCGGCTGGTCGATTCCGATTTGGCTCTTTAACGTCAACCCGCACCTGGCGCTGCAGTACGAATCGATTTCTCAAGACGCATTCTCCGAAAGCGGAACCAGCTCGCACTGTTTCGATTACCAGAAGCTGTCGCTGCATTCGCTCCGGGGCATAGCGGGAATTCGGGGAATCATGAACCTCGGCTCGTTCAAGCTGACCTTGCACGGATCGTACATTCGAGAGATGGGCGACGGCGAACCCGCTATTCGCGCTGTTATCGTAGAAACGGGAGACATGATGACCGTCTACGGACTTGGCAACGGCCGCGACTGGTTCAACGGCGGCGGCGGAGTAACGTTCTGTCTGGGACAGTTTACCCTGATGGCGAACTACAACCTCATGCTCAACGGCTCGACAACGTTCCATTCCGGCATGGCGACGCTGAAGTATAAGTTTTAAGATGCATAGCGTTCAAAGGGCGTAAAACAGTAGAAGCAGGAACATCCGTTCACTGGATACAGAATCCCTGTAAATCCAGCCTGGTGGACGCCTTAAACGGTTTCCAGAATGGGATAACGAAAGCTATTTACCCTCAGAGTCTTCTTGGATTATACCCTCGCCGTCTGGGATTTCTTCGATAAACCCTTGTTCTACAGCAAAATCAATAAAATCATTTGTTGCAACGAAGGAAGGTATATCGTGAATAGACAGTTCTTTGATTAACTCATCTCGAGAAAGAGGCTTTTTTGATAAGACGTCAAGAATTCTCATGCTGGAAGTATTCAATAAATGGATGCTTCCAGAGGCGTCGTGATAGAAGACAAAATCCTCGCCACACTGGTATTGCAGCGAGGAAGATATTGGACTTGCAATGTATTTCACGCTAATTCCAATCTGTTACTTTCTCAAAAGTTTGTGTAGGAGCATTAACCGTTGCGGGGAAAGTTACTTCGATATTAATGGTTCCGGTATAGGTAATGATATTGCTAGAATTACCTGATTCTGTAGTTGTATAAGTAAAAGGGGTATTCGCGGTATAAGTAACTGTAACGTTTTCCTCATCACTGGGAACTTCTCTCCAAGGATCAGAAACTACAGGCCAGTCAGTATTATCTAAATTGGCAATCGTAACATTTCCACTTCCAGCAGAAATATTTGTAATTGAATAATCGCTAGAATAACTAGGACTTGTCAAAGTCGGAGAAAACTTGCTGCTATCACTGGTAAACAAAGACTGCTGTGTATAAAAATTACCGTTTTTATTAAGTCTGGCTTGATATGAAATAGCGCCTTCACTAAGCGCTAACGAAAGTGAAATATCAGATTCTTGAGGTGACCGTGCAGGAGTTTTATCCGGAGCGTCATTTGAAACACCCGAAAAAGTGATAGTAACCGTTGCCTGAGGAGTCTGACCCGTAATTGTATCAGCGTCGCTATTGCATGTTTCTTCATAATAACCATCATTATTATTTTTAAGGATAAAACCATCCTGATCTGAATAAATCAGATTATCATTCAAAACATCGTCATGAATTGAAGAAAAACGTCCAATCGTATTCTTTCCATCGTAATTCATCCCAGATGCGGCAGACGCAAGACCGCCAAACTGCCCCGGCGCAACCCCTGCCATTGTCAATACCACGGGTATGCCTGCAACGCCTGCTCGCAGCAGGCGCCGACGGGAAATCACTATCGGCTTGTTAGTCTGACGCTGTTCGTTGGAAGTCGATTCAACATTATTTGATTCAACATTTTTAACGACGTCTTCGGATTTGATATTCATGGTATTTTGCGCCAAAAGGCAAATAAAGGTTGTGTTTTTGTGGTTATAAAATCCCTGTCGAGGCATAACTTTACCTCAACTAGCATATCGTATTATAATCTAAAAATCGGCATTTGCAAGGAATTTTTTGCCCATTTTTAAAATTTTTTCAAAAAATCCTGAACCCCAGCCCCAAAAAAGCCATTATTTTTCCTAATTTAAAGGATAAAATTCAATTTGAGGACGAAGCGGGATTAAATTATGGAGTGCGGCGCCTTGGCGCCGCTTTCATTACCAGTTCCGTTAAGAACCTTGAAAAATACTATTCGCGCCCATAAAGCTGGAAGTAGCATCCATTTTAGTTCCAATTTTTTTGGCACGAAATACTTTATTTACTGTTCTCAGCTTTATTCTTATAAAAGCGATGGCAAGCCGTCGCACTCCAAATCCCCCCCTCGACTTGCGAAATTCAAATAATGACGTATAATGACTCCTAAAGGAGACGTTATTTATTCGTTTTAATTTTAGAACCCTTTGCAATACGCTTTGCGGGGTCCAAACGTTCCCGGTTTAACTCAAGCTATGCCATGCAGTCCAGTCCCAGTTCCGATATGCCGTATTACGACGAAATTCGCATGTACGCGATTCGTTTGACAGGCGATCGCGCCTGGGCTGACGATCTGGTTCAGGAAACGTATCTGAGATTTCTTCAAGTCAATACAGACATTCAGCCCGGCTCACATCGAGCGTGGCTTTACAGAACAGCCCGAAATCTGTTTATTGATCAATTTCGACGCCAAAAAAGAGCGCGAAAAATCAAAGACGTTATCAAGACAGATATTCTTCCGGATTTGTCGCATCAAAAAAATTCTCAGCCGCACCACGCTCTGGAACAGGAAGAGTCTTTCGGCGAGGTTTTTGACGCCGTCGACCAATTGCCGGACAGACAGCGAGAAGTTATTATGCTTAAATTCCAGCAAGGGCTTTCCTACGATGAAATTTCCCAGATTACGGGAGACACCAAAACGACAATCGGCTGGCTGCTTCATGAAGCCATTACTAAATTGAGGAAAAAACTAAATAATGGGGAGGGATAGGCAGTAGAGAGCTTCTAGCCGCTAGCAGCTAACAGCTAACGGCTTGTCAACTCCTCACTCCTCACTCCTAACTCCTAACTATAAAGGCGCATGCCATGATTAAACTAAACGATCCACGAATAACCGCTTATCTGCTCGGAGAACTCGACCCCGCCGAGGTTGAAGTCATTGAGCAGGCGCTCCGTTCCAGTCCGACGTTGGCCAAAAACGTTGAGCAGATGCGTCAAACCATCGAGCTGCTCAAGCTGGCGCTGCCAGAAGAAAACCTGAACGATTCGTTTGGCGATGTCAATCAGGAGTCACGTGATAATCCTGATCCAGCTTCGATTGCCAAAGCCCCGTCAACCTTTTTAGGGCTTGACAAACGCTGGGGCGTCTTTTTCCTGGAAGCCGTCGCCGTGTTGGCTGTCGGGATCGGTCTGTACTTTCTGCTGCAGCCGGGAACGGAACCGATTTTTAAACCGACGTCGCCTCAACAGCCTAATCTGTCATCCCAAACAAACGAATCCGAGATCGAAGTTGACCCTCAAATATCGTTTGAGCCATTCAACCCGTCCCAGCAGAGTCAGGAGTCTATCGAGAATACATGGGAAGAATACGGGATTTCTTCTCAACAAATTGAACAGTTGAGCCAGACTTGCGATTCGACTTCCGTTCCGAAAGCGGACGCTACGGTCTTTCTGCCGTCAGAAAGCGTTAACCGGTCAGAACGTTCTGAAGCCAACGGGGATTTATACCATTCAGACGGCTGGATTGCAAAAGCCTACGGAGCGGCGGCTGTCAAACCAGACTTTTCCGATAAACTGATTGCTGAAAATCCGGTAGAATTTACTAATGTCAAGCCCAAATCCAGTTTTGGCCTTTATCCTCAAGACGCGTCATGGCAGGTATTCCACCGGGCTCTTTCAGAATCCGATTCCCTGCCGTCTCCGCAGTCCGTTCGAGTTGAGCAATACATCAACCATTTTCATTATTCGCTTCCTCAATGCGAGGCGGACGCCGGCGCGATTTCCGTTTCCATCCAACTTGGCCGCCACCCATGGGCCCCGGGCATGATTCTGGCTAAAATCGGGTTCCGCGCTCAATCTGGAGAAGCGGGAAAAATCGTTGCGAAAAACGCGTTGGCTGAAATCAGTTTTAATCCTCAACAGATTAAAGCGTATCGATTAATCGGATACGAAAAACTGCTGACAAGCGGGGATTCCTCTTCAGGTCAACCGGTTCAACCGAAGGATGTTACAGCAAACTCTGAATGCGTCGTTCTGTATGAACTCGCGTTGGCAAATCCGACAATTCCTGACGCGTCCCAAACAACCAAGGAGAACTCGCCGCTATGGTTTTCCGTTGACGTTTTATACATGGACGTTCAATCTGAAACAGCGTGCAGCAAAACGTTTAACGCTCACTCTCAACCTGAATCGGTTCTGGAGCAAACCGCCCATGACCCGGATTTCCGGTTTGCCGCCGCGGTTGCTCTGTTTGCTCAAATACTGCAAAAAAGCGACTACGTCGGAACAGGAACGTTTGACATGGCAGCGCAGTTGATTAAAGATTCAATCGGCGACGACGAACAGAGAAAAGACTTTGCCACTCTGGTTCAGAAATCGCTTGAAACGTCAAAAAAACAGAAGCGTTAATAAACCGACGACGCCGATTTATTAACGCTCTGGCTTTGCGCCATTCCGTTTTTTTGAAAGCGCATTATTCATTCCTCCAAACGCGAATCTATTTTTTGGATACGTATTTTATCAAGATTACGCCTGCTATAATTGGAATGATGTCGGCAAAGCATATCATCCAGGGAGGAATAACGCCCTGTTTTCCGAGATTAAGTCCCGCCATAAACAAAAAGAAAAATATGCCAATGCCCAGAGCGGTGCAACCGGCAATATTATAGTACATGTCAACCTTATTGAAGTAAATAGCCAGCGGGGCGCTAAATATAACAAGACTGAAACAGGCAAATCCCAATGTTATACGACGAAACGGTTCTATAATGGCTTTTTTATACGTATTGGCGTACTCTGTCAGATTGGCCCGATTATTTTTGATTACTTCTGAATCATACAGACCGTACTCGCTCGACAAAAGAATAACAGTTGTATCTCCAGCAAGATTATCCTGAGCTTCTTTGATGTTTTTGTTCAGAATAGAAAAATCTTTAATCATTTTCAACACAGGAGCGTTTGTAATGTGAGACGCAGTGTCTCGGGGCAAGAAAACGTCTATGGGAAATAAAAAACTTTCCTTTTCATTTAATTCTCCGCTCGCGTCTCCTCCTCGAAAATAGCAATTGGTCAGCTCGAGAATAAACACGCGTCGATCTTTATCAGCCTGAATTCGTGCCACCTGAGCTTCCGCATCGATTGGCGTAGACGTTAGCGACGCCATATAATGGATGGAAACGCCATACAAATAACCATTTTCAACGCTGTTAGCTTTAATTCTGAAATTTCGCCTGTTGATTTCGCCTTTTGCTTTAAGCATGCTTATAACAATGTCTTCTGAGCCATTAAGCAAAACATTCCGAATTCCGCGTTCACGGCAGATAGCGGATATGTCGTTTATATAACACGCTCCAAAACTCAATATAAAAGACATCGTCAACAACGGATAAACCAAACGAATCGGCTGAATCCCGGATGATTTTAAAACCGTTATTTCGTTTTCAGCGCCCATTCGAGCAAATGTAACTATCGCGCCCATCATTAACGACGACGGCAAAAGAAACTGAAGACATTCCGGAATAATATAAAAAATCAGATGAGGAATGTATGTATAAGGAATGCCATAAACCAGCAAACGCTGCAACACCATGGACGGAAGTCCTATAGTTAAAAGACCTCCGAAAATCCATATCGTGAAGAGAATGCAGTCGCTCATTGTTCTTCGAGCGAAAATGCCGAATTGCATGGTTATATATCGAAACTCCCTTTAATAGTTGCCAGGAATCAGAAACAGAAAACGATTGCTGGATTTAACGTCAGGAATGGATAATTCTCAACATAAGCAATCTCTAACCGCAAATACATTCTCAATTCTTTTTCTTAAACGTTTCTTTCCATACGCACATTGAGGCGGAAAGACCTACGCCAAAACCAACCAGCAGGCTTTGTTTGCCTGGCGTCATGGTTCCGTTGTTTCGCATGTGTTCAATCAACAATGGAATCGTACAGGAAACGGTATTTCCGATTTCGCGCATATACAGCGGAACCTTTTCTTTTGGCCAGGACATCAAAAACGAAACGTCGTCAATCATTTTCAAAGTTGCCTGATGGAGCAGATAGTAATCGATGTCGTCTGACGAAATACCGGATTTTTTCAATAAATCGCGAGTCAGACCAGGAATGTTGTCAGCGGCGAAAGTAATCAACTCCGGACCGTTCATAAACAACTGACTCTTCCATCGTTTTCGTCCTTTCGGCTTGAGGCACTGTTCGCCTCGCCGCGCGCCGGAATCAAGGGCGACAAGCAAATCCGCGCCGCTTCCGTCACAGCTGAATACAAACGGTCCAACTGAAGGTTCGTCGTCAGATTCTATTAAAGTCGCCGCCGCGCCGTCTCCAAAAATCGTTCTTAAAGAGCGGTCTTCATCGTCAATATATTTTGTATAACACTCTGATGTAATGAGCAGAATTCGAGTTGCGATTCCAGAAGCAATCAGTCCTTGAGCCAAAGACAACCCGACAACGTAACCTGAACAGCCGAGATTGAAATCCAAAGCCCCGATTCTTTTCGGCAGCCCCAGCCTGTCCTGAACGATGCACGCCGTTGTCGGAAGGTTATAATCCGGGGTTTGAGTGCAAAGCAAAAGATAATCAATACTGCTTTTGTCGATATTGTGTTCAGAAAACAGTTTTTCCGCGCACGCAACAGCCATATCGGATACGAATTCGTCTTTTCCTGCAATGTGACGAGCAACAATGCCGGTTTTTTCTTCAATGGCGTCTATATTCCACTGAGGATACTGTTCTCTGAGTTGGTCGTTCGTTAAAACTGTTGAAGGCAAATAGGACGATATGGAACCAATTTGGGCGTATTTCATAAAACTGATGGTTTGTGGTCGAATATTATAATAAAACCGTGATTGCTCCTGGAGATGTCGCAATCCTCCGATTCGCTTAAATTTCCCTGTTTAAACTGTTGTTTAATTTTACATAAATCATATTTATACGTCAATACTAATCCGAATATTTTCATTAAATCTGAGGGAAAATCTGTAAACTTCTTAAAAAATTCCCAAAAATTTGGAAAAGAGATAAAATTGACCTTTACTCAAATGAAAAAATAATGCAAAATACGCGTCAGGAGAAAAAAATTTCGAAACGGGTTCTGACAGGCTTTCTCAAATCGCTGTCGAGAATTGGTCTGATTGTCATAACAGAACAGTTTCTTATGTAATTCATTTAAGTTATATCACCCATTTTGTCAGGTCAAATTTGACCTTTGACCAACAAGGAGAGATTAAAGTGAAAAAAATCGTTGTTACCAGTCTTCTGGTTCTTGCTGTCGGCGTTGCATTGGCTCTTACAGGCGTTGCTCAGAACGCCCCAACCGCCCCTACGCCGGTTCGTTCGTCCGTTGCTGTTGTCGACGTCAATAAGGTCATGACCGAATGGAAATACGTTTCCGCTCGTAAAACCGAACTGGAAAATCAGTTTAAGCCCAAGTTTGAAGCTATCAAAGCCCGCGTAGAGGAACTTCAAAAACAGTCTCAGGTTCTCAAGACCATGAAACGCGGCACGGCGGAATATGAACAAATGGAAAACACGCTTATCCGCAAAGAACAGGATATCAAAACCGATAACGGTCTGTTGAGCAAACAGTACGACGAACAGGCAGCCAAAATTTTCCAGGACGCCTACAAGTACATCAAACAGCACGCCGCTTTTTATGCCAAGCAGATCGGCGCGACCTGCGTTATTCAGGTTAACTCCGCTGACGAATTCCAGGCGTACAATCCGCAAATGGCCGCTCAAGAGCTTACCGTTCGTGAAGTTGTCGCTCGACAGGTTATCTGGTATGACAGCGCCATCAACGTTACCGATCAGATTTTGACCCGCCTTAACTCCGGCGCTCAGCAGTCCAACTCCGCCAGAACAACAACCACCCGATAGAAAGGAAGGGAAAGGCCGGCTTTCAAACATTCAGTTTACGGCATGATCGTATTTATAACTTTTGTTGAAAGCCGTCATCTTCCCAGCTTCCCGCCCCAATGCAAAAAACGTTAGTCAAACCGGTTAGTCTGGAAGGATTTGGATTCTGGCGCTGCAAAGACGTTGTCGTAACGCTCAATCCAGCCGACCCGGATACAGGAATCGTCTTTATTCGAGACGACGTTCCCTCCGCGCCGCCCATACCGGCGAAGCTCGAAAACCGGATTGAAGTTGAACGCCGAACGTCGTTGGGGATACAACAAGACGGTCAGACGGTTGTTCAGGTCGATATGGTCGAACATCTCATGGCCGCTCTGTTTGCAACGGGAATAACCAACTGCTGCGTTCGTATCAACGCGCAGGAGCTTCCCGCTTTAGACGGTTCCGCTTTGGCGTACGTCAAAGCCATTAATAGCGTCGGAACCGTTGACCAGCCGGGAGAAAGAATTCAAAAGCGCGTAACTCAGTTCATTCGCGTCGGGACGGGCAATTCCTGGCTGGAAGTCGAACCGCCGAAGCCGGAAGATTTGACGTCTACGATTCGTTACGAATTGAATTATCCGCATAGTCCGGATATTGGCAAACAGGAGTTCAGCGCGGAGTTTGTTCCGGAAGTTCTGCAAAAGGAACTTGCTCCCGCCAGAACGTTTGCCACTCAGGACGAAGCTAAGGCGCTTCAGTCTGCCGGGCTTTGCCAACGCGTTACAACGCAAAATTGTCTCGTTTTTACGGGAACAGGGGCGCTGGAAAACCAACTTCGGTTTCCCAACGAATGCGCCCGACATAAAGTACTTGATTTCACCGGCGATTTTTATCTCGGCGGAATCGAATGGATAGGACGGTTTCATGGCGTCGGAAGCGGCCATGCGCTGAACTCTCAATTGTTGGAAAAACTGCTTCAAAGCGACGCACGCCGCCAGGAATAAAAATAGAACCATGAGTAACCCCATTCGTATTATTGTAATCGGCGCCGGTAAACTTGGAACTTTTCACGGACAGAAAATTCGCGCGCTGGAAAATGAATTAAATCTGGAATTAGTCGGCGTTGTCGACCCGTTTGAATCGCAGCGAGTTGTAGCTTGCCGAAAACTCCAATGCCGCGGTTTTGCCGATTTATATGACGGACTGCTGGAAAATATAGACGCCGCAGTCGTTGCCGCGCCAACGCCTCTTCATCGAGATTTGGGCGTAACGCTCCTGTCGTGCGGAATTCATACTTTGATGGAAAAGCCGCTGGCGATCTCGTCCGAACAGACAAACGCTCTGCTTGCCGCGTCCCGAAAATCCGGCGCGATTCTGCAAGTTGGGCACGTTGAACGATTCAATCCCGCGTTTACTGAAGCTCGAAAGCACATCAATGCGCCTCGATACATTCATTCCAAAAGAACCAGCGGGTTTACATTCCGTTCTACAGACGTCGGCGTAACGCTGGATCTGCTCATTCACGATATTGACCTTGTTTTGACGCTGGTCAACAGTCCGGTCGTAAAAGTTGACGCCGTCGGACGAACTCTCGTCAGCGGTCATGAAGACATTGTTCAGGCGCGCCTGACGTTTGAAAATGATTGCGTCGCCGATCTGGAAGCCTCACGCGTCAGCCGAACTCCAGCCAGAAACATGGAAATCTGGTCTGAAAACAGCTTTACAGAAATCGACTTTGCTAATCGAGTTATGTCCTGTATTCATCCGGACGAACAGGTTCTTTGCGGCGACTTTGACGTCAACCGTTTGGATCAGGACGATCTGAACTATTTCAAGGACAACCTCATGGACGAAATGCTCCCGCAGATGACTCGTTCCTTCGCTTCCGTGGACGCTTTGGAACTGGAAATGCGCGACTTCGTTCGTTCGATTGTCAGCGGACGCGCCCCTCGCGTTACCGGTCAGGCAGGCGCGGACGCCGTTGTCGTTGCGGAAAAGATTCTCAATTCCATCAAACGAAGCCAGCAAGTTCAGCGACGATTTGCTCTGGAGCCTGAAATCTTCAGAATTGAAGATTACCGCAAAGCGGTCTAAGCTATGGATTTTGAATTGGTATCGCCGTTTAAGCCTGCGGGAGATCAGCCCCAGGCGATTGAAAAACTGCTTGAGGGTTTGCGTCGAGGCGAAAAGATGCAAACCCTCATGGGCGTTACCGGCTCTGGAAAAACGTTTACCATGGCAAACGTTATCGCCGCCATGAACAGACCGACGCTGGTCGTTTCTCACAACAAAACTCTTGCCGCTCAGCTGTTTGCCGAATTCAAGGAGTTCTTCCCGCACAACGCCGTTTCGTATTTCGTTTCTTACTACGACTACTATCAGCCCGAGGCGTACATTCCCCAGCGAGATATTTACATCGAAAAAGACGCCGCCGTCAACCAGCAGATTGACCGCTTGCGGCTGGCGGCGACAAGCTCGCTGGTTTCGCGGCGCGACGTCATTGTCGTTGCCAGCGTGTCGAGCATCTTTGGACTTGGGTCCCCGACGGACTACGTCAAGATGATTTTGTACGTCAACAAGGGCGACCGCATGGAACGCGACGAGCTGCTTTCCAAGCTGGTTGACGTCCAGTACGAACGCGACGACTACGACTTTACGTCCGGGAAATTCCGCGTTCGCGGCGACTGCGTTGACGTATTCCCGACGTCTGAAGAGCACGGCGTCCGCATCGAATTTTGGGGCGACGAAATCGATTCTCTGTCCGCCATCAACCCGACAACCGGCGAAGTCATCCAGAAAATGGACTCGCTGATTATCTTCCCCGCCAAGCATTTTGTCCTTCCGGAAGAGAAGGTCGAGGAATCGCTCATTCGCATCCGGACGGAACTCAACCAGAGACTGGAAGAACTCAGAAGCCAGGATAAGCTGTTGGAAATGCAGCGGCTGTCCGCCCGAACCCGGTACGACATCGAGATGATAAAGCAGGTCGGTTACTGCCCCGGAATCGAGAACTATTCCCGACATCTGAGTAACCGTCAGCCCGGCGAGCCGCCAGATACGCTCTACTCGTTCTTCCCCGACGATTTCCTCCTTTTTGTCGACGAGTCGCACGTTACCATCCCGCAAATTCGCGGCATGCAGAACGCTGACCGGAACCGAAAAAAGACGTTGATTGAACACGGCTTCCGCCTTCCATCTGCGCTGGACAACCGTCCGCTGACGTTTGCTGAATGGGAATCGAAAATCAATCAGGCGATTTTCATTTCTGCCACGCCGGGACCGTACGAGGAAGAGCATTGTCCGCCGTTTATCGAACAGGTAATTCGTCCGACAGGTCTGCTTGACCCGGAAATTGAAGTCAGCCCGGCGAAAAATCAGGTTCCTGACCTGCTTCAGCGCGTTGAAGAGCGCATCCAAAAGAAAGAGCGCGTTCTGGTTACGACGCTCACCAAACGTCTGGCGGAAGACGTCTCCGCGTACTTCGTCAAAAAGGGAATCCGCTGCAAATGGCTTCACAGCGAGCTGGACGCCTTTGAACGCGTCGATTTGTTAAAGGACTTGCGCGAGGGCGCATTTGACGTCCTGGTTGGCGTCAACCTGCTGCGCGAGGGCTTGGACTTGCCGGAGGTGTCGCTGGTTGCCATTCTCGACGCAGACAAAGAGGGCTTTTTGCGCTCGGAAACGTCTTTAATGCAGACCATCGGTCGATCCGCCCGAAACGTCAACGCGAAGGTCATTCTTTACGGCGATAAAATCACTCCCGCCATGCAAAACGCGATTGATGAAACCGCTCGCCGCCGCGCCTTGCAGGAAAAGTATAATAAGGAACACCACATCACGCCCAAAACCATTCAGCGAGCGATTTCCAAGGGGATTCAGGCGGAAGCCGACGCCTACGTCAAATCGAATTCCGCCGTCGGGATTCAGCCCAGCAAACAGGCGACCGAAGCGTACATTCAGGAACTCCAGACGCAAATGCTTGCCGCGGCGGACAATCTGGAATTCGAACGCGCCGCCATGCTCCGCGATAAAATCGAGGAACTCAAAGGAAATAGGGAATAGTTTAGGGAGTTGTAAGTTGTAAGTGGTAAGTGGTAAGTTAGACAAACGCTTGCGTACTAACCTGCTTACGGGTGGCGGGTATTACCCGCCTTTATCGCGGACAATGTCCGCTCCCCAGAAGCACGGACTAACCACTAACTACTAAAAACTCATAATTATTCCCTAATCCCTACTCCCTAACCCCTGTTTCCTAACCGTCAAGGTTCCCTTTTTCGGAAGAATTGTCCGAATTAAAGCGCTTTTTTGAGAAATTTTGCCGGAGAGGGTTCCATTTATATAAAATTCATATTATAATAAAAATGAATTGTCAGGAACGAGACGGTTTCGTCCGCTGGCTGACAAACGTGTAAGTATATGATTTGCATTAGACAAATAAAATATACAGATAACAACAAATCCATTTTGAAAATCGTTTGGGAGAAAGTAAAATGACTTGCATTCGAAGTTTGTTTTTCGGTCTTCTCTCCGCATTGATTCTCGGCGGGTTGGCATTTGACGCCATGGCTGCTGCGCCCAACGGCGACAAAGCCAACGTTGAATCCGTTGAACTGTTCCAGGGAATCAAAGACGGCAAGATTGACGCCAAAATTGTGTTTAAAAACCGTAAAAGCGCCGTTGTTTCCGTTGAAAACAAAACGAAACAGCCGCTCAACGTTGTTATGCCTAAAGTAGCGGGAGCCGTTCCGGTTCTGGCTCAGGTGGGCGGCGACGAAGGCGGTTTGCAAGGTATGATGGAAGACATGCAAGGCGGCGGCGGTGGCGGAGGCGGTATGTTCCGCGTTGCCCCGGAAAAAATTGTTCGTCGCGACGTTGAAGCCGTCTGTCTGGATCACGGCAAGAAAGATCCAACTCCGTTTACGGAATATAAAATCAAACCGATTGAAGAAGTTACCGATCGTCCCGCCGTTATCGAACTGGGTAAAATGATGGGCAAAATCAAGGTTGACCACGAAACCATTCAGATGGCTGCCTGGATGCTCAATAACGACCTGACAACGGAAGACCTCGCCAAAGAAACCTGGACAAGCGCCAACGGAGCCAAAAAACCAGCTTATTCGCAAGCGAAACTTCAGCAAGCCGCCAATCTGGCGCAGTTTGCCATGCAGAAATCGCAATGCGTACAAAAGTTCATCGAACCCTACGTTCCCACGCCCAAAAGCGAATCGGAAAACTAAGGTTGACTACTGATTAATAACTCGTAAATGGTTGGCAGTAAATTGAGGCGATCCCCCGGTTTATTGCCGACCATTATGTTTTATTCTATACATTCATTCTAACTTGTAACAACATGAAACGTTTTTTTCTTGTTTTATTGTTTCTTGCCGCGGCAATCTGCGGGATTTGTAACAATTCTAACGCCGAAGAAGGCAAGATTCGCATCGCTCTGTATAAAGACGGCGGGGTTTCAGACGGATACAAAAACGACGTTGCCGTCATGGAGCAAGACCCGACTCTGGAATTCGAGCTGGTCAACGGACAGCAGATTCGCGACGGCATTCTGAAAAACTTTGACATCGTCTTCCTGCCGGGCGGAAGCGGAAAAGGACAGGCGGCTTCCATGGGAGAAGACGGCGTCAAACAGGTTAAAGAGTTTGTCAAGTCTGGAAAAGGCTATATTGGAATCTGCGCCGGGGCGTACTTCCCGATTCAGCAGGAGTTCATCAACGCGAAAACCAAAGACCCACGCTGGCAGCGAGGATCGACGGAGCTGATGATTGAGTTCTCCGAGCTGGGCTTGAAAATCGTCGGCGATAAATTCAAGGGTCTGCAGGAAGTTCATTACGGCAATGGTCCGGTTATGGACGTCAATTTGATTCCCAACAAACCCAACGTCGAAGTCCTGGCCTGGTACAGAACCGAAACGGCGAAAAACGGAACGCCGACGGGAATTCAGGTCAATTCCCCTGCTATCCTTTTGACGACTTACGGCAAGGGAACGGTTGTAACAATCAGCCCGCACCCGGAACGAACCCCGGCGATGAACGAAGTCTTGCTCAAGCTCATCCATCACGTTGCCGACAACCTTTGCTTTGAGAAAGAATCCCAATGCGTTCTCCGAACGGAAACGTCGCAGCCCAATCCGGTTATCGCCCCGGCGGTTCCGTATATGGACGCGATGGGGTCAGTTGAATGGATTCCGGAAAAAGACGTCTCCTGGTTTAATACGTCCAAAAAGCTCCCGTTCCGCGCTGGCGAGAAATACAAAGGGCTTCCATATACGCAAGACGGTCGATATACGAACCTGGAAATGTTCAAGGAACTGCTCAAAGACGTAGACGGTCAGCCGATTTACACCGGTCCGACTGAACCGGACAAATACCGCGGTACAGACTGTTCCAGCTCCTGTTCGTATTCCTGGAAGCAGACTATTCCGTATTTGCCGATCATGAAAACATGGAATATGGAGCCGGGCGATTGGCAGATCATTCACCCGCAAACCGGTAAAACCGTCTCGATTTTCAGGCGCGTTGGCGATTATCGCTTTACTGATTTCCACAAGAGCAAAAACGTCATTGCGGAAAACGGCCGCGAGGCGATGGAACGCTGTTACGACCAGCTTCTGCCGGGCGACGCCTTGGTCAAACGGCCGCACGGACACGTCGTGATGGTTTGCCGGGTCGACAAAGCTGCCAAGGTCGTCTACATTACCGAACAGGGCGGAACCAATCCAGACGACAGATCGCAGTTTCTCAGCGACCATCAAACCTGGCGCGTTCAATACCCGTTCACGTACGACAAACTCATAGAGGACGGCTATTTGCCGATTGCAATTAACGAGGACATTTTAACCGTTCCAGAAAAATAACAATCTCAGAACAATCATGATTAAAAGAACGCTTTGCTTACTCGCGGTATTATTCTGCTTTTGTGTAACAGCAGTTTCCGTAGAACCAGTTCAAGCCTCGACAATTCGCGTTGCGATTTACGGAGACAGCGGCGCAGACGGGTGCAAACTGTTCCTGCCGCTACTGAAAGACGTCCCGGATATTCAAATAGAAGTCGTCAACGGGCAGCAGATTCGCGACGGCGCGTTGGACAAGTTCGATCTGATTATCCTGCCCGGCGGAAGCGGATCGGGACAAGCTAAATCCTTGGGAACCGACGGCGTCAAAAAGGTCAAACGGTTTATCGAGTCCGGAAAAGGGCTTATTGCCGTTGGCGCCGGGGCGTATTTCACTCTGAATCAGGATATTATCAACGCTCAAACCAAAGATCCACGTTGGGATCGAGGCGTTACAAACTTGAAAATTGACTTTTCCGAGCTGGGCTTGAAAATCGTCGGCGAGAAATTCAGGGGAGATCAGGAAGTTTCTTATTGCAGCGGCCCGGTTATGGACGTCAACATTTCCATCACTCGACCGCATGTTGAAGTCTTGGCGCGGTTCAGAACCGAAACGGCGCAAAACGGAACGCCGAAAGGGATTCAAGTCAACTCCCCAGCTATCCTCCTGACGACGTACGGCAAAGGAACCGTTGTTCTCATCAGTCCGCGCATTGAACAAACCCCGTCGATGAAAGACGTTGTAATCAAGCTCATTCGTCACGTTGCGGACAACCTCTGTTTTGGAAAAGAACCCCCGTGCGTCCTCAGAACGGAAACGTCTCAGCCCAATCCGGTTGTTGCGTCAGCTGTTAAGCGCATGAACGCGATGGGAACGATTGAATGGATTCCCGAGAAAGAAATCCCCTGGTACGAGCCGTCTAAAAAAGTCTCGTTCCATGCAGGTGAAAAATACAAAGGGATTCCGTACACTCAAGCTGGGCGATATACCAGCCTGGAACAGTTTAAAACAATGCTCCGCACGGACGAAAACGGTCAGTCTGTTTACCCCGGACCGTTCGGCGCAAAACAATACCGCGGAACGGACTGTTCCAGTTCCTGTTCGTATTCCTGGAAACACGTCATTCCCTATTTGCCGGTTATGTATACCGGAAACATGGGACCGGGCTACTTACATATAATCAATCCGCAAACAGGAAAAACCGTCCCGATTTTTAGGCGCGTCGGGAATTATCGTATAACGGATTTCCATAAGAGCAAAGACGTCATTGCCGAAAACGGGCGTCCGTTTATGGAACGCTGTTACGACCAGCTTCTGCCCGGCGACGCTCTGATTAAACGTCCCAGCGGGCACATCATGATGGTTTGTCGAGTCGATAAAGCGGCGAAAGTCGTCTACATTTCCGAACAGACGGGAACAATAAGAAACAATCAAACCTGGCGGATTGAACATCCGATGCCGTACAGCGCCCTTTTGGACAGCGGTTATCTGCCAATCGCGATTAACGAGGATATTTTAACGAAGTAATTCGCCTGTGGCGAATTTAGGGAATGGGGAATAGGGAATAGTAATGATTCTTCTACCCCCTACTCCCTACTCCCCACTCCCTATTCCCTTAACCTTTAACAATCATGATTAAACGAACCCTTTGTCTCTTAGCGGTATTATCCTGTTTTTGTGTAACAACCTTTGCCGACGAAGAACCGGCTCCGCAGCAACCGAAAATTCGCTTGGCTGTTTACGGAGACAACGGAGCCGGCGGCTGGAAGCGTTTCCCGCCGCTGGTGGAGAACGACCCGACGATTGAGATGGAAGTTCTCAACGGTCAGCAGATTCGCGACGGCGCATTGGACAAGTTTGATCTGATTATCCTACCCGGCGGCAGCGGAAAGGGACAGGGAGCGTCCCTGGGGCCGGACGGGGTCGAAAAAGTCAAACAGTTTGTCGCGTCTGGAAAAGGGTTTATCGGCATTTGCGCCGGCGCGTATTTCCCGATTCAGCAGGGTTTTCTCAACGCTCAAACCAAAGACCCCCGCTGGCAGCGCGGCATTACACATTTGAAGATTGAGTTTTCCGAACTCGGTCTAAAGACGTTTGGCGACAAGTACAAGGGACTTCAGGAAATCTTGTACGGCAACGGCCCGGTGATGAACATAAACGTCTTCCCCGACCGCCCCAAGGTGGAAGTGTTAGCGTGGTACAGAACGGAAACGGCGAAGAACGGAACGCCGGAAGGAATTCAGATTAACTCGCCCGCCATGCTCCTGACAACCTACGGCAAGGGCACGATGCTCATTCTCAGCCCGCACCCGGAACAGACGCCAGAACTTCACGGCTTGATGATGGAAATGATTCGCTTTATCGCCCAAAAGAGCAAGGACGCCTGCGCGGCGAAGTAATTGCGAGGACTACAGGCGGTTTATTTCCGCTTGCAAGTTCTCCAAAAACTTCCCTGCGTGCGAGCCGTCCATTTGCGTGTGATGGAACTGAAAAGAAATGGGCAGATAATATCTGACCCTTTTCTTCTTATATCGTCCCCAAATGAGAAACGGGTTGTTGAAAATTCCGCAGTAAGCGTCGATCGCGCCGTCAAGTTCGGTGTCGACGATGGCGGACGTTCCAATAACCATGCAGTATTCTGAAAGCGCTCTGTCCTGACAAAATTGAGCGACTAGAGACGTGTACTTTAGATACTCCTGATTAAACGTCTCTAAATCGTCGGAGAATAAAAGGTCGCAGGAACTAACTCCTCCGTTTATGTTCTTTACAATCGTACAAACGGCGAGTTGGTCGTATTGTATGAGCTTTTCCCCAACGGGAAGAAGATAGAACTCTTTTATCCCAGCCGCGGCTTTTCCGATGCAGTAGTTCAAAAGCATATTGAACTTCATGCCCCGTTGTTTGCTGACATTAATCAAATTTGTAACGTCAACCGTTTTGAAAAATGTAACAATCGGATTTGGAGCGTGTATCCAGAAATCGTACGCTTCCGCTCTGGTCGTCTCCTTGGGATTAACTTCTTTTGACATAATAATTCTCAGATTAGCGATAGGAAGGAACTGGGAGAGACTGGAAATCCCAGCCTCTCCCAGCTTATTTATCATTCGCTTTTAAGAACCGGCTTTTTCGCGGCGGTTACTTCGTCCGGACGGCTGATGGCAGTCGTGTGCGGAGCGTGATGGAGGTATTCAGAATCCATCTCGACGATCTTTTTCAGACTTTCGACGGTGTAGTCCAGCATAGCCAGCGGTTCCGTTTCTGTCGGCTCGAACATGAGGGATTCATGAACGATCATGGGGAAGTAAATCGTCGGGGCGTGAATGCCGAAATCGAGAAGCCCTTTGGCGATTTCCATCGCGCTGATTCCCTTTTCCTTTTTGAGGGATTCCGCCGAGGCGACGAACTCGTGCATGGGGTGTTCCGGGTGCGGAATGGGCAGGAAATCCTTGACCCGCGCTGCCAGGTAGTTCGCCGCCAGAACGGCTCGCTGAGCGGTTTTGCGAATCCCGTCCGCTCCCAAAACGCGAATGTATCCGTACATGCGGACAAGGACGCCCACCGATCCGAAGAACATGCGGACTTTTCCGATGCTGTGTTCGTTTCCGAAGTCGAGCTTGTATCCGTCGTCGGTTTTAATAACGCGGGGATGGGGAAGGTAATCTTTGAGGAAATCGGCGACGGCAATCGGGCCGGCTCCGGGACCTCCGCCGCCGTGCGGAGAGGCAAACGTTTTGTGCGTATTGAAGTGCATCATGTCCGCGCCGAAGTCGCCGGGACGGGCGACGCCCATAATCGCGTTCATGTTGGCGCCGTCTACGTAAACCAGCGCTCCGGCGTCGTGAACCATTTTCGCGATTTTGGAAATGTTCGGGTCGAACAAGCCCAGCGTGTTCGGGTTGGTAATCATGAACACAGCCGTCTTGTCGGACAGCTTCGATTGCAAGTCGTCCAGGTCGACAAGCCCTTCGGGAGAGCTCTTGCAAACGACCAGCTTGAATCCAGCCATGGCGGCGGACGCAGGGTTGGTGCCGTGAGCGGCGTCGGGGGTAACGACTTCTTTTCTGTCCGGGTCATGTTCGCGGAAATACTTCGCCGCCACTTCCAGAGAGTTGAACTCTCCGTGAGCGCCAGCCGCCGCCTGCAGACTCACGTTCGGCAGCCCGGCAATCTCCGCCGTCCATTGCTGAACTTTATACAGCAGTTCCAGAACGCCCTGAACGGTCGATTCCGGCTGGTACGGGTGAAGGTCGCAAAAGCCTTCCATGGTCGACCACTTATCGCAGCATTTCGGGTTGTACTTCATCGTACAGGATCCGAGCGGATAGAAGTTGGCGTCGACGTTGTAGTTTTTGGACGACAGGTTGACAAAATGACGAACGACGTCAATTTCAGCCAGTTCTGGCAGGCGGGGCGTCGATTCCGCCAGTTGGTTTGCCGGGAATTTCTGAGCGAAATCCACGGCGGGAACGTCCAGTTTCGGGAACCGCAGCGCGCGCGCTCCAGCATGGGACGTTTCCGAAAGCAGTTGTACGGGAAAATCTTTCATAACAAATACTTGAAATAAAAATATACGTTCCGCGAGAGGGCTTGATAATTTGGGAAAATGATTCTTTGGGATTGTTCAAGCGAATTAATAAACAGTAATTCTCGCTTGACGCTTGCCTCTCGCTATTATTTATTCTACTATTTTTCAGAAATAATTCAAGTATGCTCTACCCTCCAAAAATCTGGAGCGGAACGCTTTGCGTCAATTGCTAATTGCAAATTGCTAATTGCTAATTAATCCCCCCGCTCCGCCCCCTTGCTTTTCTCTCTTTTATATATATAATTAGAATAAGCGGTCTACGCAAGCAGGAAGCAAAAACAAGAAGGCGCCTGGCGTCCTTCTGACCGCTGGTATTTTTACTAACTGATAAAACAATGAGTAATCGACGCATACAACATCTATTGGGCGAAACCAGTCTGGAAGTCAAATGTATGGGAATGTTTGCCATCAGTATGGTTGTGGTAATCGCTCTGACTTTTACACCCATCTGGTTTGCGGCGGAAAAACTTATTGCCAAACAAAACCCTCAGACGGGGCGCTTGCTGGTTGACGAAGTCGTGTTGATTAAGCATTGGGAAGGCTTTGAGGCAAATGAGAATTTCCAGCTCGTTCGCAAGGTCGTTCAATCCCAGCTGACGCAGCAGAATTTTGAGTATCAGGTTCTCAAGCCGGGCGAACCCAACGAGAAGCTGGACGAATTCGGTCGGGAAGCGATTGAAAATTTCGCATCGGTCATTCCAGAGAGATTCAAAGCAAAGCCTACTTCGACAACGGAGTCAACTCAAAATAAAACAGTAAAATCGAATTCCGAAACGGGTTCAGATTCCACTGACGCGGCAGAGCAAAAGAAAAAGAAAGAACTCTTTGTAGACCAGGCGATAGAGCCGGACTATGTCGGGCGACTCAATAACGGAAACTACGAATACTATCAAGCCGTTCGAGCGCAGCGTTCCTGCGTTGCGGGATTTTGTCACCCTGAACTTCAGCCGCAAAGTCTGACGGCTCTTCCTGGAGCGATAATTCCTGGAGCGTCGCCTATACCGTCAGCTCCGCTGGACTCTGCTGATTCAAGCGATTCTCCAGACGGCAAACTCATGGCGGTCGTTCAGGTCAACATTCCCCAGCAACCGATGCAAAAACTGATTCGTCAATCCTTTAATTCGCTGCTCGGAATGGGCATTTTCGCCGTGTTTTTGGGGCTGATCGCCTTTTCCATGACGATTCGCGCGATTATTATTAAACCTCTGACGTATCTCCGTGAAGTTACTGACGGGGTCTTCCACGGCAACACGTCTTTGCGAGCGGAACTCAACACCGGAGACGAGTTCTCGGATCTTGGTTCTGCGTTCAACCGAATGCTTAGACGTCTTATGGCAAGTCAGGAAGAATTACAGGAAGCCAAGGCAAGCCAGGATGAAAAGGTGGATCAGTTGGCTGGGATGTATTGGCAGCTGTATGAAAGCAACCAGGTTAAAAGCGACTTCCTGTCGACAATGAGTCATGAACTTCGCACCCCGCTCAATTCCATTTTAGGGTTTAGCGAAGTCCTGGGAGGAATTGAACAGCTCGACGCAAAACAAAAACGGTACGTTGCCAATATTCAGTCGTCTGGAAAGCTTCTTCTTGCCATGATTAACGACATCCTCGATCTTGCCAAACTGGACAGCGGGAAGATGAACGTTAACGTAACAGAATTTACTATCGAACGGATTGTTTCAGCGCAGTGCGACATGGTTCGTCCTCTGGCAGAAAAGAAAAATATAGCTCTGGTGGAAGACGTTCCCGAGGGTCTGCCGCCGCTTCAGCAAGACCAAAACCGCATTCAACAGGCTCTTAACAATCTTCTTTCCAACGCCATCAAGTTTACTCCTGAAGGCGGAACGGTAAAAGTCATCGTGCAACGCGACGAACAAGAGAACATGCTAGTTCTGGCTGTTTCCGACACCGGGATTGGCATTTCAGAGGAAGATCAGAAAAAGATTTTTGAAAAATTCCGACAAGGTTCGTCCGCTTTTACCGATTCCGTTATGACGCGTGAGTATACCGGCACGGGATTGGGCTTGTCAATTGTCAAAGAAATTTGTAAACTGCTGCAAGGAGAAATTACCGTCGAAAGCCAGTTGGCTGTCGGAAGCGTTTTTACTGTTCGCGTTCCCTGGATACTGCAAGCGGCCCCGCCTGAGGAGTCTAAACTGGATTCAGAACTGGAAGCGTTCAGCAAATCCGCCTTTGATCGTTCCGGGAAAAAGGATTCCGAAGATAACCAGGAAAAGTAAATCGCGTTCTGTTACATCGCTTAGCGAGAACAGAACTTTGTATAATTTGAACATGTAACCAATAACAATTTTAATATCCATGACAAAAATAGCCATTATTCAGCTTAACCCGATACCGGGCGATTTCGATAAGTCGGGAGCGAAGATTCTCGACGCGTTCAACAAGATTCCCAACCTGGATTCCTGGACGGAAGACGACTGGATTGTCTTTCCGTTTGGGGCGTTGAGCGGTTTCCCGCTGGAAGACCTCCGATTCAATACAGGATTCGTTCGCGCCTATAAACAGGCGTGGGAGAAGGTTTCCAAAAAGCTTCCCGAATGCAAAGCAAATTTGATTTTCCGACACCCCGGTTCGCCAATCGACCATCGCGTTTTGGAATACGGTAAATTCAGGAAGGAAGACGACTCTGTCGACTATAAAATTCTTATCGAAACCAATCCCGTTTCGTTTAACATCAACCCCAATCAGCTGATTTACACAGAGTTCAAAAACCTCTGCGCCGAACGCGGCAAGCCGGGCGTTTTCTGCAACCTTGTTGGAGGACAGGATTCGCTCATGTTTGAAGGCGGCTCGTTTGTCTGTAACGAAAAAGGACAGGTTATCGCTTCCGCCAAACGCTGGGAAGAAGACATCGTCATTTGCTCGCTGGACGACGAACCAATTCAGGTCGACGTCGGTTCCGTTCTCCCGCAGGATCTGGAAGAAAAGCGTCTGGAAGACGTCTACCACGCGTTGACGATGGGAATTAAAGACTACGTCGAAAAGAACGGTTTCGACGGCGCGGTTATTGGTCTGTCTGGCGGAATCGACTCCGCTCTGGTTGCCGCGTTGGCGGTTGGCGCTTTGGGACCGAATCGCGTTACGGCTGTTACAATGCCAAGTCAGTATTCCTCGTACGAAACGCTTCGCGACGCCAAACTGCTGGCAGACAATTTGGGCTTGAAACTTCATTCTCTGCCTATTAAAGAACCGTATGACGCCTTTAACAAAGTCCTTGCTCCGGTTCTGAAACAGTTTGACGCTCAGCGCGATCCGCAAAACCTGACCGATCAAAATCTTCAGGCGCGGCTTCGAGGCGTTTATCTCATGGCGCTGAGCAACCGCACCGGGCGAGTCGTTCTCAATACGTCCAACAAGTCGGAAGGCTCCGTTGGCTACGGCACGCTTTACGGCGACCTGGTTGGCGGCTTGAGCGTTCTGATTGACCTTTGGAAAACCGACGTCTGGGCGTTGTCACGCTGGATTAACAAACACGCCGGAAAAGAGATTATTCCCGTTTCCACGATTGACCGCGTCCCGTCTGCGGAACTGCGGCCTCATCAGGAAGACCGCCATTCTATTCCCGATTATCCCGTTCTCGACCCGATTATGAAAATGTTTGTTGAACAGGAAAAGTCGCTGGAAGAAATCGTTGCCGCCGGGTTTGATCGTTCAGCCGTTGAATTGGCGTTGAAACTTTACAACCGCAATGAGTTCAAACGACGTCAATGCCCGCCGGGACTGTATTTGACGTCTAGCCCGCTGGCGCAAAAACAGCGTCCTATGACAAGTAAATTCACAGAATAATTCGCAATTAGTAAAGAATTCCATTTTAAAAATCTCGCAACTCGCTCCGTGGGTTAAAACCCACGGCTATTAATATTAAACCGCTACGCGGTTTTAGAAGAACGCATTCGCGTCTATTTAAAATTTCGCAACTCGCAACTAAAATGACTCAACCCAAAAAGTACCAAAAGATCGGCGCGTTAGAAAACGTTGAGCAGTTCAAAAACTACTGCGCTGAACTCGGAATTGACCTTCCCTGCGACGACGAAATCCTTTCGGAAGAGCAGGGGTCGCCCATGGCGCAGCCGCTGGCGATTGGAACTAAAATCGTCGGCAACCGCTGGGCGATTCATCCCATGGAAGGCTGGGACGCCAATCCGGACGGCAGCCCGTCAGAAACCGTGCTACGCCGATGGAGTAATTTTGGACGCTCCGGCGCAAAGGTCATTTTTGGCGGCGAAGCGTTTGCCGTTCGTCCAGACGGGCGCGCCAATCCTCGTCAGCTGTACTACAATCCGGACAACGTCGACAAGTCTCTGGAATTATTGCGTCAGACAGTTATCACAGCTCACGAGAACGCTTTTGGCGCCGGTTCGTCTTCAGATTTGCTTTTGGGCTTGCAGCTGACCCATTCCGGGCGGCAGTCTATCCCGACTACGGCAGGCCCCGAACCGAGAATTGCGTATCATCACCCGGTTTTGGACAAGCGCAAGGGGATCGACCCGAACGACGATTCCAAAATTCTCACCGATGAAGAACTTTACGAGTTGACAGACTGTTACGTCGAAACGGCAAAAGCGGCTCAGCGAGCGGGCTTTGACTTCGTCGACGTCAAACATTGTCACGGATACCTTGGTCATGAACTGCTTTCCGCATACGACCGTCCCGGCGATTTCGGCGGATCGTTGGAAAATCGAACCCGATTCATGCGAATTATTATCGACAAAATTCGCGCTGCGTGCCCGGGTCTGATGATTGGCGTTCGCATGTCGCTGTTCGACATGGTTCCCTATCAGCCAGATCCGAACGATGCGGAACCCGGCAAGCTGGGTCGAGGCGTTCCGGTAGAATACTCGCTGCCGTATTCCGGCTTCGGTTTGAATCGAAACAACCCGATGGAAATCGACCTGACGGAACCGATTCAACTCATCGAGATGGTAACCGCCCAGCCGACAGCAGACAGCCCCAAACCGACGGCGCATATTGATCTGCTCAACCTGACCGCCTGCTCGCCGTATTACACGCCGCACGCCTCGCGCCCAACATTCTTCCCGGCGTCCGACGCCTATCAGCCGCCGGAAGACCCGCTCTTGGGCGCGTTCCGCATGCTAAACGAGGTGCGAAAAGTCAAGGAACGATTCCCGTCTCTCCCGATTATCGGAACGGGATACACGTATTTTCAGGATTTCCTGCCGCAGGTGGCGCAGGCGGTCGTCCGCGCCGGCTGGACGGACATGGCAGGCATCGGACGCATGGTTTTGTGCTATCCTGATATTATCGCCGACTCGCTGGCAGGCAGACCGCTTGACAAACGCCGCATTTGCCGCACGTTCAGCGACTGCACAACCGCGCCGCGCAACGGCATCATCAGCGGCTGTTTCCCTCTGGACGAGTTCTACCGCAACCGGGAAGAAAGCGCTGTCTTGCGTGACAAAAAGGCACAGATAAGAAAAAAGCTTGGGGGAAAATAATCAATAACGGAGCGCAAAGCGCTTCTTCTAGTACCGCGTAGCGGTTCAATATTAGTAGCCGTGGGTTTTAACCCACGGAGGCAGTAGGCAATAGGGGTGAGGAGTTGTCCCAGAGTTTAGTTCCGAAATCACAGGGCGATTGGCTGGTTTCAGACGACGGTCTGGAAACGCTCAATCTCTGGCGTCAACGAATCGCCGATTATCCCGATTCTTTCAAGCTGGACGCGGCGATTAGAAAAGAACTCCCCTTTGACCGCGCCGTCGCTATATCGGGTCAGCTTGCGCTGAGCGAGAAGATCAAGCGCAAGTTCCCGGACATTCCCTTCTTGCTTGTAACAGACAAAGGGCTTCAACAGGCGACGGATTCTTTGATTGCTCAGTACAAACGCGACGCTGCGTTGAAGGAGTTGTCGTCTGAAAACGTTCGTTTTGCCGACCTCTGCTGCGGCATCGGCGGGGATCTAATCGCGTTCGCGAATGCCGTTCCGTCCGTTGGGGTTGACATCGACCCAACAACTGCGCTGTTCGCTCAAACCAACTGTCGTTTGGCGGGAACTGACGCGAAAGTCTGTTGCTGTTCAGCGGAAGAATTCGATTTGTCAAACTGCAATCTCGTTCATATCGACCCGGACAGACGCCCCGGTGGGCGAAGAACGACCAACGCAGATTTCTTTCAGCCGCCCCGGGAGTTCATCGACCAGCTTGTCAGCCGCGTTGGACGGGTTATTGTCAAGTCGGCGCCCGGCGCGAGCATTCCAGAGCCGTGGCGTCAAAACGCTCAATGGGAATGGATCGAGCATAACGGCGAATGTAAGCAAGCCGTCGGCTGGTTCGGATTCGAAAGCCGACCGGGCGACACGATTCGCGCAACGATTGTAACTGAAAGCGGCGTTGAATCTTTTTCCGTGCCAGCGCCGAAACGATCCGGCGTGTTGACGTTTCAATCCCAAAAGACTCTTCAGCCGAGCGACTGCAAGTACATTTACGCGCCTGCGCCGTCGCTGTCGACGTCCGGACTTGTTCCTGCGTTCTGTCAGCGATTTGGTTTAGCAGAACTTTCTCCCGGCGGGTATTTAGGATCAAACGAACTACTGACGTCTCCGTTTGTAACAGCGTTTGAAATCGAGGAAGTTTTCCCGCTCAACGCGAAAAGAGTCAAACAGGGCTTGAAACAAAAAGGCGTTGACCGTATAATAGTAAAAAAACGGGGAGCCGTTCCCGAACCGGAGGAATTTCTCAAAAAGTTGGGATTCCCCAATTCCGCCCCGCCGGACGCGCCGACGCTGCTTTTGTTTGACAAATACGCGATTTTAGGGATTAGGCAATAGTATAACTATTCCCTATTTCCTACTCCCTATTCCCTAAATTATGAACAATACCGAAAACGAACCTGACATGCGCCATAAAAGAAATCGTATCATCGCCGTTGTTGCATTTACCGGAATTGTTGTTGCAGCAGCAATCGCCGCCGCGCAGTTTTCATGGTTCTCCGGGCGCAAGCCGCTCACGCCGAAATACCAAAGTAAACTCCGGCTGTCGGACATCCCGTTTAACGGTCAGCAGGCGATGGAACATCTCAAAGCGCTGTGCGACATCGGTCCGCGCTGTACGGGGTCGGAGGGCATGAAGCGTCAGCAGGAATATATAATCAACTACTTCAAACAGTTTGACTGCAAAGTTGAACGGCAGCTTTTCGACTACCCGCACCCGCTGACGAAAGAGAAAACGCGGGGCTGTAATATTATCGTCCGATGGCGTCCTGAAAGAACGGAACGCATTCTGCTGTGTACGCATTACGACACGCTTCCGTACCCGATGAACGACAAACGCAATCCCAAAGGACGCTTTGTCGGAGCGAACGACGGCGCCAGCGGAACCGCTATTTTAATGGAACTGGCGACGTGGATGGAAAAGGGACAAACCGCGATCAATCCCAAATACGGCGTCGATTTCGTTTTCCTGGACGCGGAAGAGTTTCTGTTTTCCCGAACCGGACGCTTTTTCGTCGGGTCGGAGTTTTTTGCGTCACAGTACGCCGCCAATCCCCAGCGGGGATACAAATACGTCAAGGGCGTTTTGCTGGACATGGTCGGCGACTCCGATTTACAAATTTACTACGAACGCGTTTCGATGTCGTGGCGCGACAGTTCCCCCATCGCTCGAGAAATCTGGCGAGTCGCCGCCCGGCTCAAAGTCAAAGAGTTTATTCCCACGACAAAATACGATATCAACGACGACCATATAATGCTTCACAGCCGCGGCGATATCCCCTGTATTGACATCATAGACTTCGATTATCCGTACTGGCACACGATGGACGACGTCCCGTCAAACTGCTCGGCGCTGTCGCTGGCAAAAGTCGGCTGGGTTATTGCGGAATGGCTTAAAGAAACCAAATAGACGCTGATTGGATAAGCTGTTAGCTGCTAGCTTCTAGCCATTAGCTTGGATGTTTGTAACTCTAAGCTGATAGATTTTAAGTTAGACGTAAACAGGAAAAGCTAGAAGCTAGAGGCTAGGAGCTAGAACAGAATAAGCTGTTAGCTATTAGCTTCTAGCCATTAGCTTGGATGCTTGTAACTCTAAGTTGATAGATTTTAAGTTAGACGCTAACAGGAAAAGCTAGAAGCTAGAGGCTAGGAGCTAGAACAGGATAAGCTGTTAGCTATTAGCTTCTAGCCATTAGCTTGGATGTTTGTAACTCTAAGCTGATAGATTTTAAGTTAGACGCTAATAGGAAAAGCTAGAAGCTAGAGGCTAGGAGCTAGAAGCTATAACATTGTTACCGAATATACCCGTTTTTTATCTCCTGAGCGGACTCGGCAAGCGCTCTTGCCTCGTCCTCAAAGGCGGCTTGTTCTTCCGGCGTTGTCAGATTCGTCCAGCCGCGTTTGCCCGCCTGGGGGGATTCTCGGGACAGCTCAACGTAAACGCCGTAGCTGTAATTCGCCTCGCGCAAGGCGGCAAGGGCTTCGTTGACGTCGACGTCGCCCTGACCGAAGGGCAGATGTTTATGCTCGCCGCGTTTCATGTCTTCCAGATGAATGTTGACCAAGCGGTCTTTCCATTGCAGAATCGTTTCGCGAACGGGTTCGCCGTTACAAACCAGATGCCCGACGTCGATTGTCAGCTTTAGCCGCTTGTCGCCGTCGAGGTATTCTAACAGCGTCTGAAATTCCTGCATGTTGGAAATGAACATGCCCGGCTCCGGCTCAAAGGCGACGCTGACCCCTTTTTCCGCCGCGTAGTCCAGCGTCTGAGTCAGCCCTTCGATAAGATGCCAGAACAGAAACGCGCCGGGAGCGTCAATCGTCGACGCCGTTCTGCCAGACCCGTCCGGACAGCGGCCAGACCAGATCGACACGCAGTCCGTCCCGATTTGCGCCGCCATGTCGATAACGCGTTTATAGAACTCGACCCGCTGAAATCGCTCGACGACCGACGGGGAAATGAGCGTCGGTTCGTGCTTGACTTCCGGGTTGAGCAGGAACCGCGCCCCGGTTTCCAGAACGAATCGAAATCCCCGCTCCGCCTTCCATTTTCGCAGCGTCTGAATCTGCTCTGCGGTTTGCGCCGCGCCGGGCTGAAGCAGTCCGTAATCGACCGTCAGACCCAAACCGGCAAACCCGTTATGCGCCGCCAGTTCCAGCGACTCTTCCAGCGAATGTTTCGGCAGTCCGTTAGTATTGTACCCTATGTAAAACATATTTTAATTATACATCTTTTTTGAAGTAAAGCAATAGTCCATAGAGTTAGGAATTAGGAGTGAGGAGTGAGGAGTTGTTTTTGAGCAGCGCTTTGCGTAATTCCGCATTCCGAATTCCTAATTCCTAATTAAAAATTCCCTCTTGCTCTAATTATCAAAAAACGCTAAGATAGGGTATTGTAATAGACTAAACAGATATTTTACCTACGGATTATATCATGTCCCTGACTCGCCGACAATTTGCTGCTGCGTTATTTTGCGCCGTTCTGGCTGGAACCGGTCGCTTTGATTCTGTATGCTCCGCTCAACAGAGATATTTGGACGCAGACGTTTACAAAGCGGAACTGTACGCTCTGACAGACGAACAAAAAGCCTATATTGACGCCGTCATTGACCTGGCGGAAGACCAGATTATTCCCCCGTCGATTGTAGAGAAATGCTTCTTCTACGCCAGAAAGAAAGCGCAGCAGCATCGCCGATACTATTATTTCCAGAAAGCTCTTACCTTCGCTCTGAAAGAGAAGGGATACGACTTGGAAAAGCTGATGGCGAAACGAAGATAGGCAATAGGCGCGAAGCGCATCTGCTAGAACCGTGTAGCGGTTCAATATTTCTAGCCGTGGGGTGAAACCCACGGAAAGAAACAATTGGGCGCTTTTATCCCAAAGGCGAGATTGTCCACGAAATAAGATCAACGACAGCGGTTTTCTTCGAATCTGTTTTGAGGCGTAATTGATTATTGTCAATCGATGTTTCTGTAATAATATCGTTAGGACAAAAAGAATGTAATCGTTCTCCTTTGCAGCTATAATTCAATACTTCACATTCCGTTACTAATAAATAGCTGTTGTTTTCTTTAACGTAATAAATATAAAACAATGGGAATTCCAAATAAACGTCCTGTATGACAGCTTTATTTTTCACGTCAATAAACAGCGTTCGATTTTGCAGCCCAATAATCAATAAATCAGACATCTCTTGATAAATCAAAGCTGGTAAAAAGGACAAGGACAAATCCGTTGTCAATAAAATGGATAACTCTTCAGAAAGAGAAAACAGGTCTCTTACTTTTATAATAAAAGACGTTTCTTCTCCTCCAAACGACTCGGAAATAGTTATATCAGCTTTAATCTCGATACCATGGGCGTCGAGACACTGAATCATTTTTTTATTAAAAACGTAGTTCATAATTGCTTATACGGCATATACGCTAAACGTTCCTTGATTTTGCTGGATATTAACTAACCGCCCCTATTATTCTGATTATTTTGCGCCATGCTCTTTGAGCCATTTGACCAATTCCTTATCCATTGCTTCATCCAAAACGGTACTTCCATAATTGTCTTTTGCGTTAATGTCGGCGCCGTGTTCGACCAGCCATTTGACCATTTCCAAATTATCGCATTGGACGGCAGAATGCAAGGGCGTATCTCCATGAGTGTCTTTTGCATTAACGTCCGCGCCGTGTTCAACCAATACCTTAACCATTTCCAGAGATCCGTGTCCAACAGCGTAATGTAATACTGTAACGCCATGAGCGTCTTTTGCATTGACGTCCAAACCCTGTTCAATCAGCCATTTGACCAGTTCCAGATCCCCACATTGAGCGGCAAAATGCAATGCCGTTTCTCCATTTTTGTTTTTATCTTTTACATTCAAACCCTTTTTAACCAACCATTGAACCAGTTCCAGATTCCCATATCGGGCGGCAGAATGCAAGGCGGTTTCTCCATCATTGTCTTTTATTTTGATTCCAGTCCCTTGTTCAACCAGCCATTGCACCAGTTCCAGATTATCCCATCGGGCGGCAAAATGCAAAGCCGTTTCGCTATTTTTGTTTATATCTTTTACGTCCAAACCCTGTTTAACCAGCCATTGAACCAGTTCCAGATTCCCATATCGAGCGGCAAAATGCAAGGCTGTATTTCCGTCATTAGTTTTTGCATTGACGTCCAATCCCTGTTTAACCAGCCACTCAACCAGTTCCACATTCCCGCTTAGAGCGGCAAAATGCAAGGCAGTTTCTCCATCATTATCTTTTATTTTGACTTCAGCGCCGCGTTCAACCAGCCATTGAACCAGCTCCATGTTCCCACTCTGCGCGGTTGATTGCAAAATAGTAACGCCATCATTATTTTTAATATTGACGTCCGCGCCGTGTTCAACGAGCCACTTAACCAGTTCCCAATTCCCATCTAGGACGGCAAAATGCAAGGCTGTAAATCCGTCATTAGTTTTTGCATTGACGTCTGCTCCATGTTCAATCAATTTTTGAACCAATTTCAGATTGCCACTTATGCTGCAAGAAACCAGGGCTGTACTTCCTGATTCGCATTTACTATTTACATCAACGCCCTGTTTAACCAACCAGTCAATCATTTCCAGATACTCTGAATCGTCCGCGTAAAACAAATCGACTGTATGAAATATAATTGTTATTCCGTATCTGTTTTTTGCCTTGACGTCAGCGCCCTGTTCTACAAGCCACCTGACCAGTTCCAGATTCCCGCTTTGGACGGCGTAATGCAAGACCGGATTGCTATCATCGTCTTTTACGTTGACGTCCAGCCCTTTTTCTACCAGCCATTTGACCAGTTCCAGATTTCCGCTTTGGGCGGCTGAATGTAAAACTGTTTTATCGCCGTTGTCTTTTACGTTGACGTCCAGCCCTTTTTCAACCAGCCATTTGACCAGTTCCAAATTCCCGCTTCGGGCGGCGTAATACAGAACCGTCCTGCCAATGTCATCTTTTGTATTTAAGTCCGCGCCCTGTTTTACAAGCTCTTGAACCCGGTTTATGTTTCCCAACAAAGCGGCATAGTGAAGGACGCAGCGGTTGTCTTCGTCGCAGTAATCAAAATCAAACTTGTTGGTTTCGAACATCTGTTCAAAACGATCTACGTTTTCCTGACCAAATATCGTAACTATTAATCTTTTCGCCTTGGACTGACTGTCGGAATTCTCTGCTGAGCAACTCGCCCCGGCAAGACAAATTCCCAAAACAAACAAAACGCTCAAAACGCGATGAATGACGTTCATAATATTATAGGATTCTTGATTTGACGAAATGGTAAATTCTTTTGAATTGCAATAAACCAACAATTCGCTCAATTAGAACTATTGACGGTATTATATTATAATGATAATTTTGATTTTATACAAGAGGATTTAGAAGGGAGGCGGGAGCGCCCGATAAAAACGTATTAGTCCCGATTGTTTCTTTGTGTTCTTTGTGTTCTTTGTGGTTAAAATTCTTTGGCGGCTGACACAGCCGCGATCCAGCAGGTCAGACGGGTTTTCCGCGTTCAATGGTTTTTGGAGGCTTCCGTTATTTCCTTGACGGCGTAGCCGTCAAGTTGGACTCCGAGGGCGGAGTCCATCCGGGGAAGGTTTTCGGCTGCGTCGTTTTGTTATGCACGCTGCGAAACGTTTGCAATCGTCGCAGTATCTTTTTCTCTTGCCCCGTAAAGGAGCAAGAGAAAAAGAGTGTTTGACGATTTTTTTATTATTGTTTTTCTTTCTTCCGTGGGTTTCACCCACGGCTAGAAACATTGAACCGCTATGCGGTTCTACACCCGGGAACTGACGTTCCCGGCTCGCCTAAATAACTTTGCGAACTTCGCGTACTTTGCGTGAGAATTTTTCCGGGGGCTTACGCACCCCGGCTCGCCTTGTTCGCTACGTTACCGCCTTTCATTTCTTTGCGATCTTTGCGTTCTTTGCGGCTAAAATCTTTGGCGGCGTATTTGAAAGATTGCAGGGCGGTTTTCCATTGGCAGGCGAGGACGTCGACCCTCCGAAGAATAATCGGCGCGAATCCGGATTAGTTATATATTTAGAAAAGCTGCTGTCGAAAAGAAGATAGGGAATAGGAAGTAGGTAGTAGGGAATAGATTTTAAATTCGCCGCAGGCGAAAAACTATTCCCTATTTCCTATTCCCTATTCCCTCAAAGTCTACTGCCTGAAAATCTTATTTAACTTTCTTAAGAACGATACGGCTGTCAGCCAGCGCGATTGGTATTTGTTCAGCCCAATTTTGGCAACGATAATTAACGTCCATTCATGCGCCGATAACCTGCTTTCCTTAGATGCCTTTATTGTACCGGAGGAAGACAAAATAACGTCAAACAAAGAGGAAAACGTTATTATCGACCCGGTCGTTAAAGAAGAAATCGGAAAACAGTTAAAAGCGCATTTCAACGGATGATTATTAACGTTTGGGTTTTGTCAATTTTATGAATGTCGTAACGAAAAAGAAATATGAAATAATTAGAAAAGCAATGCAAAAAATTGTAATAGAAGGCCATTTATCATTTGAATCCCATGATGAATCGAATAAGGCTATGTACATTAAAGAGTAAGTAATAAGAAATGAACAGATCCAGCTTTTTAGCAAAACGCGTAAAAGAGCTTTCAATTTTTCAGCAAAATTGGGTACATAATAATCCGTTCTGAAATTCCTGTATTCCTCAATACGACGTTGTGCATTTTCCGGAAAAATCATTCTTTCCAAAATAGTGGTCTGAAAATATACTCCAACATATTGAAGAATATGAAAACGATCTTCAAGAAGAAAGTTATAAGTAATATACATACTAAGAAAAATACTAACGCCTAAAGCGCCGTATAAAAAATTTTGTTCAAATTCTAACACCAATAAAGGAAGTAGAAAAAATATTAAACAGTAAATCATAAGCGCAACAACGCCAACAATAAACTTAATAAGTTCTTTTATCTGAATAGAATTCTTCATTTGTATAAATATTTGATATTGCTGGGAAACATATTATGACAACAAGCGCTGGAACTGTTTAAACGCATTAATGACGAGAAGATAGGCAGCAGGCAGTAGAGAAATTTCACTACTGCCTACTGCCTACTGCCTCTTGCCTAATGCCTCAACTATTTAACTTTCTTCAAAACGATACGGCTGTCAGCCAGCGAGCAGCCCTGTCCTTCGGCGTGGACGATAAGCGGGTTGATGTCCAGCTCGGCGATTTCCGGGTTTTCGGCAACCATGACGGAAAGACGAGTCAGGGCGTCTTCCAGAGCCGCCAGGTCGTGCTGACCCAGACCTCGGTAGTTGTTCATGAGCTTGTAAACCTTGGTGTTTTCCAGCATGGAGTGAATCCAGTACTGGCTCATCGGGGCGAGGCGGAACTGAACGTCTTTCATCAGTTCAGCGGTTGTGCCGCCCATGCCGAACATGACCAACGGACCGAACTTGGCGTCGCGGTTGCATCCGAGAATGACTTCCGTTCCCTTGGCAGCCATCTGTTCGATAAGAATCGAGTCGATCTTGGCGCCGGGGACGTTCTTGGCGATGTTCTCGTAAATCTTGTTGTATCCGTCGCGCGCGGCGTCAGCTCCGGTGATGTTGAGCAGAACTCCGCCAGCGTCGAACTTGTGTTTGACGTCGTCCGACATGACTTTCATAACGACGGTAACGCCCCATTCGCCAACGGTGGCGGCGGCTTCGTCTGCGGACTTGACAACAGCAGACTTCAGCAGCGGCATGCCGTAGCAGGCAAACAGCGGACGAGCTTCCGCCTGGGTCAGGTAAACGGAATCCTTATCGCCCAGCTTTTCTTTAATCAGTTCAGCGCACTTGGCGGACTCAGCTCCGGAAATGGTCGGCGTGGAGTTGTCGGCGGACTGAGCAATGGTCTGAGTGAGGTTGTAGCCAGCAGCCAAAGCGCCGATGGCGTTTTCCGGGAAGGCGTAGTTCGGAATTCCGCCAGCGCGAAGGTTGGCAGCGCCGACTTTGACGGACTCAGCGCCCATGAACGCGCAGACAACCGGTTTGCCCAACGTCTTGGCAACTTCAGGAATGATCTTGCCGATTTCGTCGGTGTCGGTCATGGACTGCGGGGTAAGAATGACCAGTCCCATATCAACGTCCGGATCAGCCATGACGGTTGTAACAGCGTCGGCGTAACGATCGTGTTTGGCGTCGCCGAGGACGTCAACCGGGTTGCGAACGGACGCGGCTTCCGGGAGTTTTTCGCGCAGAGCGGCTTTGGTTTCGTCGGACAGAGCGGCGAGAGTCAAGCCAACGCGTTCTGAAGCGTCGGTCGCCATAATGCCAGGGCCTCCAGCGTTGGTGATAATCGCCAAGCGGTTGCCTTTCGGAAGCGGCTGATTGCAGAACAGAGCGGCGTAGTCGAAGAGCTGTTCAATGGAATCAACGCGGATGGCGCCGGACTGCTTCAGCAGAGCTTCGTAAACGGCGTCGTTGCCAGCCAAAGAACCAGTGTGTGACGAAACGGCTTTCGCGCCAGCGGCGGAACGGCCGGACTTGAGAATCAAAACCGGCTTGTTCTTTTCCCACAGCAGTTTGCGAACGGCTTTTGTGAATCCTTCGCCGTCGCCGATAGCTTCCAGATACATCGCAACGACCTTGGTTTTGTCGTCTTCCGCCAGGTAGTTGAGCAGGTCAACTTCGTTGACGTCGGCTTTGTTGCCGAAGGAGACGAACTTGGAGAATCCCATTTCACGCTGAGCGGCGAAGTCCAAAACGGACGTGCACAGCGCGCCGGACTGGCTAACGAACGCCAGCGAGCCGGACATCGGGGTCTGGTTGGCAAAGGAAGCGTTGTAGCAAGCGTCCGATTCAGCGTTGATAACGCCCAAGCAGTTGGGGCCGACCAAGGCGATGTTCGCCGCCTTGACTTTCGCCTGGAACTGCTTTTCCAGTTCGACGCCTTCGCCTCCGATTTCCTTGAAACCGGCAGTAATGCAGACGAGCGCTTTGACGCCCTTTTCAATGCACTGATCGACAACGCCCAAAACGAACTTGGCTGCGACGGAAATAACAGCTAATTCAACGTCGCCGGGAACTTCCAGAACGGAGGTGTACGCCTTCAAGCCGCAGATTTCAGGAGCTTTCGGGTTAATGGGATAGATGTCGCCCTTGAACGTCGCCTTCAGGTTTTTGACGACGTCGTTACCGACGGAACCTTCTTTAGCCGAGGCGCCAACGACGGCGATGCTTTTGGGATAAAACAGGGTGTTAATGCGAGACAGGTCTGCCATAGTCTGATTACCTCTAAATGGAATTATATGCTCTTGACGTTCTCCGGTTTGGAATAAACTCTTCCAAACGCGGCTGCGGTCAAGAACCAGTAAAAATAATATACCAGCCGCCGAATCGTTCCGGGGGCTAACCATTGAATAAACCCGGTTAGAGGGATATCCCCTCCCACCGATTTTTATGAATATATATTATAGACCTTTTTTTACGATTGAAAAGTACCGGGGGGAGAAAAAGATTGGGGAAAATTAATTAGCAATTATCAATGAGCAATTAGCAATTACGCAAAGCGTTCGGCTCGAGAGGAGCGCTTTGCGGCGGAAGCTTCCGAAAAACTTGAGAACGCGGAAAGTCCGTTCGAACAACTGGTTCGCGGGCGTCTTCGCCCGCCGAAGAAAATCTCACGCGAAGTTCGCAAAGTTCGCGAAGTTTTAAAAACTATGCGTTCTTTGCGGCTTAAAAATATTTGTAAGGAAAGGGCAAGCGACCAACGGGAGCGGGTATCGGCAAACGCGCGGCAGCGCGGATTGTGTGTGCGCCTTCGCACCGCGGCAGCGCGGACTGGGAGCGGCGCCTCGCCGCCTTGAAAAAACTTTCGGTCGCCAGCAAGCTGGCTCCCTTTTAGGGAAGTTTTTTCAAGGTAAATAATATGAGGGGAAAACCTTTTTTGAAAAAAAGGTTCTTCCCCTCAAACTCCCCTTTCCAAAAAACTTTAGTAAGGGGACAAAAACATATTATTAACAATAGTCAAAGCGACCAACGGGAGCGGGTATAATACGTCTCGCGCGGCAGCGCGGATTGGGAGCGGCGCCTCGCCGCTACATGTGCATTTCGACGATGTCGCCGTCGACGAGAATATAATCTCCCTTAACGGGTGTGCCGTCGTGAACCTGCGATCCCCAAATGCGGGCGAACTTGAGTTTTTCGGAATAGTCTTTGTGAACCTGACTTGCCAGGTCGAGCAGGGAATCGCCATTTTTCACGGTGAACGGTCGGTCGAGATCCGCAACCTTTTTGGTTGGGAGTTTTGTATAAACGCGAATGACGCCCATGCTCTTGTAAATGTCGTCACGAAGCGGTTCGAGGTTGCAGTTCTCACCGCCCAGGTCGCGGTCAGCGGAAATGTCGTACGTGTCCCAGTCGTTCAAATGGAATTCTTCCGGAAGAAGTTCCCAGAACATCGCTTTTCGTTCCGCCGCTTCGGGCAAATCCATTTTATTAAAGACGAGAATCGCTTTCGTGTACGTAATTCCAATGTCGTCTTCGTCCAGACAGGTTTTTTGTCCAAGCCGGGTTTTGGTCAGGCGCATTTTATCGAGGACGTCGTACGCCTGTGTAACGCCGTCGTCCGAACCCAAATCGACCATTAAAATCGCCAGTTCCGCCGCGCGAATCAAGCCGTAGGCGTACGGATCGATATAGTCTTTGGTAATCGGAGGCGTGTCGATAAGCTGAACGTAGACGTCGTTCCAGGGCATCATTCCCGGCTGCGGGATTTTGGTCGTGTACGGATAAATCGCCACCTCCGGCGTTGCCTTGGTCAGACTTTTGAGAAGCTGGCTTTTGCCGGCGTTGGGACCGCCGATAATAATCGCCGTTCCCGCTCCCTGACGCGGAATCTTTATGCTCAGTCCGCCGCTCTTTTTGCCAGCGGCGCGCTCAGAGTCGATTTCTTTTCGGGTCGAAGCGATTTTCGCCTTTAACGCCGCCTGAAGATGGTCTGTCCCCTTGTGCTTCGGGATTTCCTGAAGCATGACCTGAAGACAACGCAGTTCTTCTTCCAGACTGGTCGCTTGACGATAGGCGTCTTCCGCCTTGAGGTACTGTTGAGTTAAGTTGGCTGGCATGGATTGGTTAGTGAGGAGTTAGGAGTGAGGAGGGAGGAGTTGAGGAGCTTCTAGCTATTAGCTGCTAGCCATTAGCTTGTAAATTCGCAGCTCTAAGCGTTAACATTTAAAGCAGGAAGCTAAAATCTCCAAGCTAGGAGCTAGTAACTAGAAGCTAACGGCTACTCTTCCCATATCCCGAATTTGTGAATGGTCGTCTGACGGAACTCTTCGCCGGGATAGAGTTCGCAGGGCGGGAAATCCGGATGGTTGGGCGCGTCGGGGAAGTTTTGCGTTTCCAGACACAGCGCGGCGTATTTGTAATATTTTACGCCGTTACAGGACAGCGACCCGTCGAGGAAGTTGGCAGTGTAGAGCTGAACGCCGGGCTGAGTCGTTTTGACGGTCATGGTTCTGCCGGACTTCGGATCGTAGACTTCCGCCGCCGGACGAAGCAGACCCATTCTGCCGTCGAGAACGTAACAGTGATCGTAGCCGCCGCCCTGCGCCTTTTCGACGTCTTTTCCAACCTGTCGATATTGGGTGAAGTCCATAACCGTATTGAACACCGGGTTGAGCTTGCCGGTGGGAATGGCATCGTCTGTTACATCCAGATAATTGGACGCGTGAATTCTCAAAAGGTGATTTCGCACGGAAAGCGGCGCGTCGTCCGTCCCGCTGGAAATGCCGGACAGGTTCCAGTAGGCGTGGTTTGTGAGGTTGAGAACCGTCGCCTTGTCGGTCGTGGCGAAGTAGTCCATTTTCAACTCGTTGTCTTCGTTGACCGAGTAAACGACTTTCGCCGTCAGCGTTCCGGGATAGCCCTCTTCGCCGTCGTGAGAAACGTACGTCATTTCAACGGCGGAATCGTCCGAATCGATAAGAATTCGCGCCGTCCAAAGCCGTTTGTCAAACCCTACGTTCCCGCCGTGAAGATGGTTCGCGCCGTTGTTACACGCCAGAGTGTACTCTTCCCCTTCGAGCGTAAAACGCCCTTTGGCGATTCGGTTGGCGTAACGGCCCGGCGTAGAGCCGAGGCACGGATGCCCTTTATAATAATTGTCGAATCCGTCCAGACACAAAACGACGTTGTCGACTTTTCCGTCTTTATCCGGGACGTCGACGCCGATTAACGTCGCGCCGTAGTTAATAACTCTCACCGCCATCCCTTTCGAGTTGGTAAGAGTAAACATCTGAACTTCTTCTCCCGTTGGGAGTTTTCCATAAATGGAACAGGTTACGGACATGGCAGCAGTAGGGGATAAGGGAATAGGGAATGGGGAGTAGGGAATTAACGCATAGCGTTTCTCTCACGTGTTGTATTCTATTAATTTACATAATCCTTTATTTATTTAAAGGGGGGGGAGAGATTGTAATTCGTAATTAGCAATTCTTAATTCGTAATTAGTAACAGTGAGTAGCAATTTGATTTCTTATCAATTCGTTTTTTGGAATTGTTAGCGCTTTGCAACAAAATCGACGCTGATTTGCATTTTTTGAGTCGATACAATGCGAAAAGTTGCCTGTATATTCGCTATTTTTGCCATCTTCTCAAAAATTTTAGGAATTTTTTTAAAAAATTTGCTTTTGGGGTATTGCAAAAAAGCAAAAAAGCGGTTAGAATACAATCAACTTAAAGGTAATCTTGTTGGGCAAAAAACAGATTCGCCTTAAATGTGTGTAGATGAATCATCCCGAAAGGCTCCAGGGCAAGTTTGAGCTGCGGGTTGAAGAGTCATTTATTTACCATTTTAAGACTGCGAAAATCTTTGATTCAGGAGTTTTTTGCCATCGATTCTGGAATATTCCGATTTTTTTGGCAAAAATCCCGTAGAATCGGAACTTTTTCTTGTCTAAGCCCCTCTAATCCTTTGAAAGACGTGAACATCCCTGAAGATAAGCTAACGATTCAATCTGTTTTGGCTGGCAATCGCGAGGCATTTGGCGCTCTGGTGAGCAAGTATCAGGACAGGTTATATCATTCGTTATTATGCATGTTGGGCAATCCCGACGACGCGCTCGAGTTGACGCAAGACGCCTTTGTTCAGGCGTTAGTCAACTTGGATAAGTTCCGCGGCGAATCCGGATTTTACACATGGCTTTATCGGATCGCGATTAATATGGCGTCCAGTTTGAAACGTAAACGCGTTCTGGTTTCCTACGATGAGTTGGCAGAGAACGCGGCGTTTAACCCGACGGATTCAGGCGATTCCCCGGAACGCGAACTGGAAGTTAAAGAGAACCAGCGCCTGGTTTGGGAAGCCATCGGCAAAGTGGCGCCTGATTTTCGGCAGGTTCTTATCCTTCGTGAAATTGAAGGGATGGATTACGAACAAATCGCGCTTGTTCTCAAAATTAAAATTGGGACAGTGCGAAGTCGGCTGTACAGGGCAAGATTGCAGCTGGCGGAATTTCTTTCAGATAAGTAACATTATCCAATATAATTAATTTATATTGAAAGAACCATGAAAGTAGATGACTCAGGGGCTTTAGAGGCATATTTCGATGGGGAATTGTCTCAAGAGGAAGCTATTAATTTTGAAAAACGTCTTCAGGCGGAGCCGGAGCTTCGCCAGGAGCTGGAGTCGTTCAAGCGTTGTTCGGCTCTGATATCTCAGCTGCCAAAGGTCAAAGTTCCCTTTGACCTTACAAAGTCTATATTGGAACGCGCAGCGTCGGAATCTCCTTCCCCTTTTGCGTTAGCGGATTCGCCAGTCGATTTGAGTTTCTTAACCGATTCCGCGTTGACGTCCAACGACGGCGAATCCGAACAGGAATCTGTCTCAAAAGAGTCTGAAAACGGTTACGTTGACGATTGGCAGAAACCGACGATTACGCAGAGAATCTCTCGCGCCATGCTTTGGCCGACGATGGTTATTATCATCGCGATTGGATTGTACCTTTCCAATCCGAAGGACAACAGCGCGCCCATTCAAACCAGGCCGGACGAGTCAGAGATTGCAGATACGCCCTCAAACGACAATCCAAAGGAATTGGAAACTTCCGTTCCGTTTCTCAATCCTCCTGCTGACCTCAACGGCGGCCCCATGGCGGAAACGGTTCAAGATAATCCAAACGTCGTTTTGATTCCTGCTAACGACACCGTTGAAGAAGACGTTCCGGAAACTGTCGTTCAAGCGCCGGACGAAGTCCAGTTTCAGATTGTCTGCTCTGTAGACAAAGATAAGTTCAACGGGGATCAGTGGCAAGCCGTATTAAAAGAACTCGGCGTTGAAACAGACGACTCCAAAGCGCCGTTAGAGGTTGGCGTTTGGACGCTTTCCACAACCGCCAGCCAGCGAGCGGAAGCGCTTTCAACGCTGAAATCCGTTCCCGGCGTCGTTTCCGTTCAAAACAAAGCTGTAGAAACCGTTACCCCGCCTGCGGCAGACATTTCCGTTTTAACGGAGATCCGAATTCAGCCGATTGAAAAATAAGCGTTAAGTGGTAAGTGATTAGTGGTTAGTGGTAAGTGAGAAAGTCGCTTGCCACTTAAAACTTATCACTTATTTTATTTCTTGCCCTACTCTGGCAGTTTATGAACGCGCAGAATCTGGACGCCGTTGTCAGCCAGGCGTTTTCCAACTTCAGCAGTTTTCTCGTCGGAGAAGTTCAGGAACCGTTTTCTCGACACGCCGACAACCAGCGGACAGCCCAGCGAATGGAACTCGCTGATGTTGTCGATGAGCGTCCAATTGTCTTGAGCAGTTTTTCCGAACCCGATTCCAACGTCCAGAGAGATGTTCTCCTTCGGCAACCCGTCTTGAATTGCCGCATCGCGCCGCCGTTCCAGCTCTTCCCAGACTTCCTGGACAACGTCTTTGTAGTAAGAATCGGCGTTGCGTTGGCTGGGAAATGGATTGACGGGAGCGTTTTCGGAATTGGTCGAAACGAGAACCTTGTTGTGCATGATAACGACGCCGGGCTGGAATCGGCGCCAGACTTCGCGCATGGCGGGATCGGTTCCGCCAAAGATGTCGTTGATAATCGCAGCGCCGCGTTCCAGAGCCGATTGAGCGACCTGGGGTTTGTACGTATCGACAGACAACGGAACAGCCAACCGCCCGTCGAGACGTTCCAGAATCGGTTCCAGCCGCCGCAGTTCTTCTTCCAGGGAAACTGGCGCGGCGTTCGGACGCGTGCTTTCCCCGCCCAGGTCGATTATTCCCGCCCCTTGATCTTCCAGCGTCAGCGCCGCGTCGACGGCTTTAACCGGGTTGTAATCTTCCGAAAAATACTTGCCGCCGTCAGAAAAACTGTCCGGCGTTGCGTTAACAATTCCCATATAAACGGGAAGCTCAGCGTTCGTTAAAATATCTGAAAATTTCATGGTTGATTTTGTTACAATAAGATTGAAAGACGGTTATCTATCACCCTTTCTTTTTCTTTTCTCGCGGTCGCCATTTTCGATGAATCCACCAGTACTGGCTGGGGTCGTCGATAATCATCTTTTCAAACTCGTGATTGTACCACTCGGTAATTGACCGGACGGACTGGGATTCTTCCGTGTTTTCCAGCGGGTCGAGATACGACGCCAACCAGAGGTCGAACTGGAGCGGGACGCCGTTGATTCGTCTTCCAAACCCGACGCAGCACGGGACGTTATCCGCCATGGCGAAAACCGCCACGCCCTTGGGACAGGACGTTTCCCGGTTCAGGCATTTCACCCAAACGCCGCGCGGACCGGCAAACTGATCGGAAAGGAATCCGATTGTCCCGCCGCGTTTGACTACGCCCGGCAGAATTTCCGGGGCTTTGTCGCGTGGAACGATATACTCTCCCGTAGAACTGCGAAACGTGTTGACAAACCGGTTGAGATACGGGTTGTCGAGCGTTCTGGCGATAGCGTAGCTGGGGAATCCAACCAGTCCCAAAGCGTACCCCGCCGCTTCGAAGTTGCCGTAATGCGCCGTAATGAGCGCAAACGGACGACCCATCAAAACGGTGTGAATATATCGATTGACGCCGTGAAGATGAAAATGCTCTTTCCAGGTGGTTTCGTGAACCTTTCTGTTGATAATGGCAACTTCCAGCGCCAGCGTGAACAGATGTATCCACATTCGATGAGCGCAGCGCTGAACTTCCCGTTCCGTCATGTTTGGGAACGCGCAGCGGATGTTCTCTTCAATGAGTTTTCGCCGCAGACGTATTACATAATGAAACAGAAACGCCAGCCCTCGAACGACAGCCATGCTGACGCTCAACGGCAGCACCTGCGCCAAAGCGACGAAAAGGCGAACGATGAGGTATACGATATAGTCTACCATTGCAAGTCGGGGGGAAAGTTAGTTAGGAGTTAGGAGTGAGGAGTGAGGAATTGAATTCGCCTTCGGCGAATTAAAAAACTATTCCCTACTCCCCACTCCCTACTCCCTCCATTATACCAGAGATTTGTTTTTGTACAAGTTCAAAAAATGAATGAGATTTTTCGGCAAGTCATTGGACAAGGCGGCGCCTAAGGGCGCCGCACTCCCAGACGCAAGCGCACCCCCGAGCGGCTCGCTCCTCACTACTGCCTATTGCCTATTGCCTACTGCCTATTTTCCTCCCCCCCTCCTTTATTGCATTTATTCAGACGATATAATATAATTGTCGTGAAAACAGTTCACGGCTTGCATTTCCCACGCGGGTAAAGCGTGGACAACTCCAACCCTCAACAGTTATAAACGCCATGGAACGAAACGAAGCGCTCAACGCAGTAAAACAGGCGCGAGAAGCGGGTAAGATTACAGCGGAATCGGAAAAGAACATCACGCGATGGCTGACGGAATCGCAGTTTGAAGCGTACGTCGAAACGCTTGTCGGCTACATCAGCCAAGGGGCGTGGAAAGAGCTGGACGACGCCTTCTGGACGGTAATTCCGTTTGGAACCGGCGGACGCCGCGGCAAGATGTTTCCCGTCGGCTGCAACGTTATCAACGACCGCACGATCGGAGAAAGCGCTCAGGGAACGGCGACGTACGTTAAAAACTTTGTCGGCTCTGACCATCAGCCCAGCTGCGCTATTGCATACGATACGCGCCATCGCTCAAGAGAGTTTGCGGAACTGTGCGCGTCGATCATGGCGGCGAACGGATTCAAAGTCTGGTTTTTGGACGGCTATCGGTCTACCCCGGAAATGTCGTTCATGGTTCGATACAAGGGCTGCGATTGCGGAATCATGGTAACCGCCAGCCACAACCCGCCGTCTGACAACGCGGTCAAGGTGTACTGGTCAACAGGCGGACAACTTCTGCCGCCGCACGACAAGGGCGTTATCGACTGCGTCATGGCGACAGAGCAGATTCTTATTGCCGATTTCCAGGAAGAGCTGAAAAAGGGAACGATTGAGTATTGTCAGGAAGAAGTCGACAAGGCGTTTATCGACGCCGTTTTGAAGCAGTCTCACCCGGGTCCGCGAGATATCAAGATTCTGTATTCCCCGCTGCATGGCGTTGGGGCGACGTGCGTTCTGCCGGCGTTGGCTGGCGCGGGATTCAATAACGTTGAACTCTACGGTCCGACGTCCAATCCTGACCCCAACTTTACGAACGTTCCCAACCACGTTTCCAATCCGGAAAACGCTGTCGTGTTCGACGCGATGATTGAATACGCCAAACAGAACGACTTCGATTTAATCATGGCGACAGACCCGGACAGCGACCGCATGGGCTGCGCCGCTCCGCTGAAAATCAACGACAAGGCGGGAAAATGGTCAATCCTGACGGGGAATCAAATTGGGGCGTTATTTGCGGAATATCAGCTGGAACAGGCGTGTAAATACGGCGACACCGCGATGGTGGCGTCGGCGAGTTATTATATCGTCAAAACGCTGGTAACGACTGACCTGATTCGTAAAATTACGGAATCCTACGGCGCGACGCTCGTCGGCGATTTGCTGGTGGGATTCAAGTACATCGGCGGCGCTATGGACGACCACGGAACCAACGGATTCCTGCTGGGGACGGAAGAATCTTACGGCTATCTTATCGGCGATCACGCTCGAGATAAAGACGCGGCGGTAGCGTCGATGGTCTTTGCGGAACTGGCAGCCAAGGCGAAAGCCGAGGGCTTGTCGATTCACGAAAAACTGGCGGCGATTTTCCGCCGATACGGCGTTCATCAGGAACGAACCATTTCCGTTATGGCGCCCGGCGCAGAGGGCATGGAAAAGATCAAGCAGGTCATGGCTGGATTCAGAACCGCCCCGCCGGAAACCGTTGCTGGCATGCAAATCGCTTGCGTTAAAGATTATCTTAACCAGACGACCAAGACCGGCGACGAATTCGAACCGCTCGTTGGGCCGAAGGGAGATTTGGTTATTATCGAGCTGGAAAAGCCGGGAAATTACGTTGCCGTCAGACCGTCTGGCACGGAACCGAAGATTAAATTCTATATGTTCACATGTCTTCCGCCGGAAGAATCTCAAGACGTTGACGCGGGCGTTACCGTTCTGCAAAGCCGTCTTAACGCCATGGAAGCGGACTTGCGCGCGGTAATCGAGTAAATAATATAATATTATTGGAAAGAGGCGAGATTCAGGGTTAAACCGTCTCGTCTCTTTTGTAAAACATCATAAGTTTTATTATCACTTATACTTACAAAACATCTCGATTCTACAATAAGAGCTTTTGTTTACCAATGCTCACGATCTTTGGTATGTATTTTTTAAAAAATTCTAAAAATGAGCAAAAAGCGTCCCGCTAGTTACTTGACAAAAAAATAAAAATATCGCAGAATTAAAATTATTCAGAATTTAACAATTTTGACTAAGCAAGAAAAAAGTGGCTTGTATTACGTTTTTAGTTAAAATCTTTTAATCATCTTCATTGGGTCATAAAACAAACCAGGAGAGTTAAAAATGCCAATGACAATAAAAACAGTTTACTCAACCGGCGAAGCTGCGAAAATCTGCAAGGTCAGTCAGCAAACAATTGTTCGTTGTTTTGATTCTGGGAGGCTAAAAGGATTCCGCGTCCCTGGCAGTATATTTCGACGGATTCCACAAGAATGTCTTTATGCGTTCATGCGCGAAAACAAAATTCCCCTTTGTCAGGAAAGAACCGCCTCTATTGTATTTCCAGGCGTGGAGGGAATGGCAATGCTCGAACAGGCTATGGCAAAGTTTAGAACCACTCCGCCAGAAATCATTGCTGGCATGCATATCGCCTGCGTAAAAGATTACCTTAATATGACGGCAAAAACCGGCGACGAAATCAAACCGATGTCTGAAGAACCAAAAGAAGACCGGGTTATTATCGAACTGGAAGAACCGGGAAACCGCGTTGCCATCAGACCGTCGCAAACAAATCCGCAGTTCAGGCCTTCGTTTGCCAATCCCGTAGATAGATATCACTGTTCCATCAAACCATCGCCAGCAAAATCGTCAAAGATTATGCGCGCTTCTCAGCTTAAAAAATGGCAGAAAAACCCTCCGCACCCAGTGGAATTGATAATTCAATTCAAAATGACTGCGAACCTTCCGCTGAGTGAGTGTCAAGACCTTATCTCAGGCATTGCGATTCTGCAAAGCCGTCTTGACGCTATGGAATCGGACTTGCGTGCATTTATCGAATAATACTTAAAAATTTGTCAAGTGGCGAGATCTGCGGTTTAGCTATCTCGCCTTTTTTGCTAAAATGTTCCAAACTTCATATTTGCTTATATTTACAATATTTTCAATCCTGCAGTAAATTTTTTTGTTTACCAAAGCTCTCAATTTATCATCTGGATAATTTTTAAATTTTCGAGAAATTAGCGAAAATTGTCCCTCTATTTACTTGACAAAAAGGCAAAAATAGCGTAAATTATAGTTATTCAGAATTTAACGATTTTGACTAAATTAAAAAATAAGCGTAAATTGGTATTGCTTATTTTTTGTTTTTTAGCTATAATCTTTAAATCATCTTCTTTTGCCGTTTTCTTAACTTAACTTTACAAGTTGAGAAATTTGAGTTAATAGCGGCATTTACGAAGATAACATTGGTTTCAGACATGTGATTCGGTTAGCGTAGACTGAAACAGCAGTCTGAAAATAATATATTTTACGCCCTGATGGTCATAAGGACAGACCAGGAAGGTTAGGAAACACTGATGACACAAAAAACAGTTTACACAACCGGCGAAGCTGCGAAAATCTGCAAGGTCAGTCAGCAAACAATTATCCGTTGTTTTGACTCCGGGCAGCTGAAAGGATTCCGCGTCCCTGGCAGTAAATTTCGACGGATTCCTCACGATTGTCTCTTGTCGTTCATGCGCGAAAACGGAATTCCAACGGACTCTTTGGATACAGGCAAACGCAAGCTGCTTATTGTTGACGACGATACAAGCCTGGTCGATTTGATGACCGACGTCTTTATGCGCGATGGTCGCTTTGACATTCGAACCGTCAATAACGGGTTCGGCGCTGGTATGATGGTTAAGGATTTCCATCCAGAAATCATGATTTTGGACGTTATGCTTCCAGATATCAATGGCAAGGAAGTCTGTCAGCGCGTTCGCTCTGACAAAACCATGGACGATTGCAAAATTATTTGCATTTCCGGCATGGTTGAAGAAAGCCGCATTGAAGAACTTCGTCAGGCAGGCGCAGACGATTTCATGCGTAAGCCGTTTGACATTGACGACTTGCTCCGCAACGTCTGCGGCAAGTTAAATATTGACGTTCAAAACTGATATTACACGATTTTTTCTATTCCCAGCTGATTTTGTTGGTTGAAAATGCAAAAGGCAAACGCCAGTTCCGTTTCTTTGAATTCTGATCAAGCGGTTTATCTGGAACGCAAACTGGCGGAATTTGCAGCGGGAATAGGTCATGAGCTTAACAACCCGTTGGCCAGTATTGGCGGACGGGTTCAGCTTTTAATGAAGACGACGTCAGACGAGCAGCTTCGGCGCGACTTGTCGGACATCTATTCAGAAGTAAGAAGGGCAGGAGATTTAATTTCGGATATTCGTCTGTACGCCTGCCCTCCTGTTCCGGTTTTAGACAACGTTAATATAACAAAACTGTTACAGAGCGTTGTTGATTCTTTTACTGGCTTATGCGCCGAAAAAAATATTCGTCTGGAATTCTCTCAACCTCTTTCCGATCCGATTGTAAAGGCGGATTACAGCCAGATGAACGTTCTGTTTTCCGCGTTGATTCGGAACTCGATGGAAGCGCTGGAAAACGACAGCCGCGAATTTGTCAAACAAATAACGGTATCCGCTGAACTTCCTGGGAACGGCGTTGAAATAATTATCTCGGACAACGGTCCCGGCATGACAGACGAAGAAAAGGAACACGCTTTTGATCCTTATTATTCCGCTCGACAGGCGAATCGCGGGTTGGGTTTTGGTCTTTGCAAAGCTCAAAAAATCGCTCAAATGCACGGCGCGACAATGACCGTTGAATCTGCTCCAAACGAGGGAACTCGCGTTATCGTTGAACTGAATTGTCAATAAAAAAAGACGCTGTCAAATGAACAGCGTCTAATTGTTTCAGCGAGATTTTATGATTGTGATGAAATCAATCCGGTTCTCTGATCAAATCAGAAGTCAAAGGGATCTTCTTCAGCTTCATCAGCATTGCCAGCGTCATCGGCAGCGTCGTCAGCCGCCGCGTCGTCAGCCGCATCATCAGCAGCATCGGCGTCGTCAGCTGCGTCCGCAGCGTCATCATCGTCCAAATTGGCGTTTTTGAGCGGTTCAGCATCTTTTGTTTCTTCTGGAGTTTCCTCTGCGAACGGATCGGAATCGTCGTCAGCGGCTGCGTCATCAGCGTTGCCAGCGTCATCGGCCGCGTCGTCGGCGGGCTTTGCGTCGTCAGCGGCGGGTTCGTCTGCTGCATCGTCAGCGCCAAACGGGTCTGCGTCGTCGTTGCCTGCCGGTTCGTCTGCCGCATCGTCAGCGCCAAACGGGTCTGCGTCGTCGTTGCCTGCCGGTTCGTCTGCCGCATCGTCAGCGCCAAACGGGTCAGCGTTGTCGTTGCCTGCCGGTTCGTCTGCAGCGTCGTCAGCGCCAAACGGGTCCGCAGCGTCGTTGCCCGCCGGTTCGTCTGCAGCGTCGTCAAAGAGATTGTCGCCGTCAGCCGGTTCATCAGTTTTGCCTTCGTCGTCAAAGAGATTGTCGCCGTCAGCCGGTTCATCAGTTTTGCCTTCGTCGTCAAAAAGGTTGTCACTGTCAGCCGAATCATTAGTTTTGTTGTTGCCGTCTTCGTCCAACAATGAACTTCCGTTATCAGAATCATTGATTAATGAGTCAGAGTCGTCGAATTCAAGCGTACTGCCAGACGTATCAAGATCTTCTGGAATGAGCGTAGCTTTTTGATCTTCCAGACGAGTATTATAAATAGCGGCGCTGTATTTGGCACGACGCTGGAAAGCGGCTAACTGAACTTCATTGCGAGCTTTTTCCAATGCAATTCGAGTTTTCCCCTGGCAGCGTTCCAGAGCAAAATTGACAGGAAAACGACCTGTGGTGTCTTTGAGTTCCAGTTCTGCCCCAGCTTTGAAATCCTTTTCCGCCTGTTCTGGACGTCCAAGTTCCATCAAAGCGAAACCGCGGAAGTAATACGGACGGGGGTCTTCGATTTTAGCGTCGATTGGTTTGCTGAGCAAGTCAAACGCTTCGACATAATTTCCGGAATAATAGGCGTGAACGCCGTTTCCGTAGTATTGTTTTAAAACTTTTTCCTGAGCGCTTGCCTGAGAAATACAAAGCGCCAATGAGCAGACGCACAACGCCATTATGCTTGCCCATGCATTTCGCTGAAACATTTTCTTTCTCCGTACAGATATAATTATATTTTGTGTTTGTTGTATCCGGCGATTCTTTTACGAATCACAAACATTATAGCTTAATCATAATCAAATTTAATAAAAAATAAAGCGCTTTCTACAAAAAATCGCTTTAAATTTTATCTAAAACTCGTTATTTTCCTAAAATTCGGTACAAACAGCCCGCCTTTTGCCCTTTTCTTTTCTTGTTTTATGCGTTATAATGGAAAAGTTAGAATATTTTTACTACATTGTTTTTCCCAACAGGAATCAATAAAATGTCAGAAGAACAAGTTAACAACCAAGAGAATCAGACTGAAGACGTTTTGAACCCGGAACAGCGCATTCTTCCGCGAGACGCGACGGCTTTGGACAGAGCCAAAATGGCTGCTCAAATCTGCTCCGACAACCGCGGCCGCGATGTTGTAATTTTGGATATGCGAGAACTGTCGACAGCGTTTGACTACTTTGTTATTGCGACCGGCTCCAGCCGACGTCAGCTCCACGCCATGTCGGAAGAAATCGACCGCGTTTTCGAGAAGGAAATGAACGATAGACGCCTTGGAATCGAAGGCTATCAGGACAGCCGCTGGATTCTGCTGGACTACGGCGACGTCGTCGTCCACCTGTTTGTCGACGAAGCCCGCGAGCATTTCCGTCTGGAAGAACTCTGGGCAGCCGCCCCGAAAGTCGATTTCATTCCAGAATAACAATCTCAGCGCGTTCAACAGTCAGGAGTCCGATATGAACAGCGAGAATTTGCCTCAAGACGCTAACAATAATATAGACAAACCGGGAGACGCGAGTTTTTCGCAAAGTCAGCAGCTGCTTACGGTTAAGTCTCTGCGTCTTCATATTGGGATTTTCGGACGCCGCAACGCAGGCAAGAGCAGTTTGATCAACTGCATGACGCGTCAGGACGTCTCGATTGTCTCGCCCGTTGCGGGCACGACGACAGACCCGGTCGAGAAGACCATGGAGTTTCTGCCGCTGGGTCCAGTCGTGTTTATCGACACCGCCGGCGTAGACGACCAGGGCGCGTTAGGGCAGATGCGAATCGAGAAGACTCGCAAGCTGTTCGACAGGACGGAACTGGCGATTGTCGTCGCCGCCGCCGGCGAATGGACGGAATTCGAGCAGTCGCTGGTGTACGAGTTCTCCCGCCGCAACACGCCGGTTGTCGTCGTATTTAATAAATGCGACGTCGCCGAGCCGGACGCCGAGCTGGTTTCCGAGCTTATGATCTTTCCGATGGTTCGGCAGGTTGTCAAAACGACGCTGGTTCCTGAAACGGCTGCAAAGTCGCTGGCAAGCGTTCGTCAGGCGATTCTCCTTGCGGCGCCGGAGGAATGGATCAACACGCCGTCCCTGCTGGGCGACATGGTTGAACAAAACGACGTGGTTGTCTTGGTCGTCCCGATTGACAAGGAAGCTCCCAAAGGGAGAATTATTCTCCCGCAGGTGCAGACGATTCGCGATTTACTGGATAACGCCTGCTGCTGCGTCGTTGTCAAAGAATCTCAGCTGGAATACGCACTCAATAATTTAAAGGTCAAGCCGAAACTGGTTGTAACGGACTCGCAGGCGTTTGCGTCCGTTTCCAAACTCGTTCCGGAAGACGTCCCGATGACCGGTTTTTCGGTTCTTTTCGCCCGATTCAAAGGGAATTTAGAGGCGTTTGCCGACGGCGCGAAGACAATCGAAACGCTCAAGCCGGGCGACAGAATTCTGATTGCAGAAAGCTGTTCGCACCACCCCATCGGCGACGACATCGGACGCGTTAAAATACCAAACTTAATTCGCAAGCGCGTTGGCGGCGATCTCGTTTTCGAGCACGTCCAGGGCGAGGATTTCCCGGAGGATTTGTCCGCCTATAAACTGGTTATTCATTGCGGAGCGTGCATGACCAACCGCAAGGCGGTTTTGTCACGTATTTTACACTGTAAACGCCAAAACGTCCCAATTACCAACTACGGCATGACAATCGCGTATTGTCTCGGGCTGTTTAAGCGGGCGCTGAAGCCATTTAACAGCTTTTAGCTACTAGCTACTAGCTGTTAGCTTATTGTTTTTGTTTCCAGCTTTAAACGCTCATCCAGGAACAAAATACATCCAAGTAATAGTTAGCTTTAGCTTACCTAGCTATTACTAAATAGAACGATAGAAAATGAAGGATCATAAGGATTTAATTGTTTGGCAGAAAGCAATGCTTTTGGTTATTGAAATTTACCGATTGGTAAAGCTGCTTCCAAAAGAAGAAACGTATGGTTTATCCGATCAAATGAGAAGGGCTGCCGTTTCAATTCCTTCTAACATCTCAGAAGGTAATTTCCGAAAATCAGAGAAAGAGTTTCTTTATTTTCTTTCCGTTGCACAAGGATCAAACGCTGAACTTGAAACACAGTTATTGATATGTCAACAGATTGGATTAATTCCGAGCGAAAAGCTTCAAACTGCTTTTTCCTTAAGTAATGAAGTAAGTAAAATGCTTCGTTCTTTTATTTCAACTGTTAACCATTAGAACTACAATCGACAAGCTAAAAGCTAGAGGCTAGAAGCTAGAAGCTTACTTACCACTAACCACTTTATACTACTTAACTATCATGACAATTTACCAAAGACTGACAGAAGACAAACAGGTTATTACATCCGAGAACCCGGCAGACGTTTGGGTTGACTGGAAAGACGAGAAGGAAACGTGGCTTTTCCTCGCACCGCATGACGACGACATCATTCTCGGCGCCGGTCTGACGTTCCTTGCGGCTCTCAACGACGGCATCAACGTTCACGCCGCCATTACAACCAACGGCGAGAGCGGATATTGCCGTCCGGAACATCGCAACTGCATTGCCGCCATTCGTCAGCAGGAAGCGGAAGCGTCGTTCTCCGCCATGGGCTTGGAACAGGATCATCTGCATTTCCTCGGATTCCACGACAGCGGCGTCGATCAGTTCACCGGGCATTTCTTTACTGACCAGCCCGGCCCAACGGTTATCAGCGGCGCAACCGGCTTGCAGAACTCCTACACCGCGCTGCTGCGTCTGGTTCGACCGACGAGAATCTTCCTGCCGTCCTGCACCGACATTCACCCGGATCACCGCACCGCTCACAACGAGATGATTATCAGCGTCTTCCACGCGACGGGCAACATCTGGCCGGAACTGGGCGCTCCGCTGGAAGACTTCCCCGTTCTGTACGAGTACGCCACCTACAGCGATTTCCTTACCCCGCCTGACATGCGTACGACCGTTTCGGAAGAACTGCTGGAAAAGAAACTCGCCGGCATCGCCGCCTACGTTTCTCAGGAACAGATCGGCGCGCTGATTGAAATTCAGCGTCAAGCCGGCTGCAAGGAATTCGTCCGCCAGGTCAAGTTCGACCTCATGACGCCGGGGAAATACAACTACCTGTTTGATTAACAAGTGGATGAAAGGCGGTAATGGAGTTCGCGAAGCGAACGGAATTACGCATTCGCCGTTAGGCGAACTTAATATCAGGTTCATTTTTAGGGTTCGCCTTCGGCGAACTGCGTAACTCCGCTCCCGTTGGTCGCTTCGTTACCGCCTTCCAATAATTCGACGCTCCCTATTTAATTTGCACCGGGGTCGGATTCGATTCCGGTTTTTTCTTCAGATAGAGAATCAGAACGCCGTTGACAAATTCCGCGTCGACGTTTTCTGTTTCGACGGATTCCGGCAGCGTAAACGTGCGTTCGAACTTCTCGTAAAGGCGTTCGTCACGCCAGCATTTGCGGTTTTCGACTTCTTCTGAATGACGTTCTGCGATAATGCGGAGCATGCCCTTCTGAACGGACACTTGAATATCTTCTTTTTTAACGCCCGGCAAGTCCAGTTCAATGCAGTATCGATCGGGTTCTTCCCAAATGCAAACGGGAATGGAAGCGTAACGATCGCCCTGAATCATACCGGTTCGTTCCAGAAGGTTGTCAAACAGACGATCCATTTCCCGGTTAAGAGCGTGATTGTAAATTGTGCAAGTCATATTTCATCTCCTTGGTTTACGGTTGAATAATCGACAACGAAGTTGGCAAGGCGCCGAACGAGAGGAACCAACGAGCGTTGATTATTTCCAGACGCCTGCCAACTGACGGTAGAATCATATACGCATAGTCAACCAGAAGATGAAAGGCGGTAATGGAGCGAGCGTTAGCGAACGGAATTACGCATTCGCCGGAACGGCGAACAAAATGTTGGAACGGCTATAAACCAATTGTATTACCAGCGTTTCGGTTCGCCTTTGGCGAACTGCGTAATTCCGCTCCTGTTAGTCGCTTCATTACCGCCTTCCAATCACTCGCCGCTCCCTACAGCCACTGCGTCCAGTCGTTTTCTTTAATCTGTTCAACGGCTTTTCGGACGGCTTCTTCGTTCTTTTTGTTGATAACGAGCGTCGCGGACGGCGTTTCGATAATCGCCAGGTCTCGCACGCCGACGGTGGCAATAAGATGATTGGGATCGCTGCAGCGGACGATAGTCCCTTCGGTATCGACGCAGACGTATCGCTTGCACTGAATCGTGTTTCCCTGCTCGTCCTGTTTGGAAAGCCGTTCCAGAGACGTCCACGAGCCGATGTCGTCCCAGTCAAACGACGCTTCAACGACGCTGACGTTGGGAGAACGCTCCATGACGGCGTAGTCGATAGAGATGCTTTTCATGGCGGCAAACTGCTGAGCGAGAACCTTCTGCCGGGTTTCCGGGTCGGAATCCCACGCATGAGCGATAGCGTCAAACGCCGCGCCAAGTTCCGGTTCATATTGGGCAATATTGTCCAGAATGGTTTGAGCTTTCCAGACGAACATGCCGGAGTTCCAGAAATAATGCCCGTCTTTGAGGAACGACTCCGCCACGTCGCGGGACGGTTTCTCTTTGAACTCTTTAACCGGATAGACGTTCACGCCGTTGACGACTTCTCCGGAGCCGGAACAGCGGTGAATGTACCCGTAGGATTCCGACGGCCAACGCGGAACGATTCCAAAGGTAATCAGCCGGGTCGGGTCCTGCTCGACCAGTTCCGCCGCCGCCTTGACGCAGTTTTGGAACTCCGATTCCGGGGCGATGCGGTGGTCGGAGGTGAGAATAACCATCGTCGCATCCGGGTCTTTTTTCAAACAGTAGACCGCCGCCAGGGCGATACAGGCGGCTGTGTTTCGCCCAGCCGGTTCGACGATAGCGGATTCCGGCGGAAGAACCTCGACAGCGTCCAACAGCGGCTGCGCCAGCCGGGCGTTGGTTGACAGATAAATCCGTTCCGGAGGGATCAAAGTCTTAATGCGGTCAACGCTCTGACGAATCAGCGGCGTATCCGCTCCGATTTTCAGCAGTTGTTTGGGATGGTTCGCCCGGCTTTCTGGCCAGAGTCGAGAACCGCTCCCGCCAGCCATAATTATTGCGTGAAGCATGGGGATAAAAGGCAGTAGGCAGTAGGACGCAAAGCGCCACAAAAAACAATTCTCTAATCCCTTATATTATAACAGAGTTTCGGATTTATTCAAGTTCAAAATAGCTGGAACCCCCTTATTCTTGTCGTGGAACGCTTCGCGTCTACTCCTCACTAATGCCTATTGCCTACTGTCTACTGCCTTTTTCTCCCGCCCCCCCTTGAAATATCCGTAAAAATGGTTAAAATTCCATTCTCAAATTTAGTTGAGTATTTAGTTAGTAGCTTGCTAGTAAAAAAGCTGGAAGCTAACTCAAACCATATTTATATTAACCCAAGGATTAAAACATGCCGCGATTTGCTAACAAAAAGAACGCCGCCGCCAACAATCGACATCGTAAACCGAAAGTTCACATTAAGAAGAAAGACCCCATTTTGGTTGATGGTAAACTTCCGCGCCCGATGTTTGTTGACTACAAAGACGTTGAACTGCTCAAAAAACTGACCAACCGTCAGGGCAAAATCCTCAGCCGCCGCAAGAATGGCTGCTGCGCCATTAGCCAAAACGCCGTTCAGCAGGCCGTCAAGCGCGCTCGATTCATGGCTCTTCTGCCGTTCGTTGGCGAATGAGACTTTAGGTAATTCGGAATTAGGAATTCGGAATGCGGAATTACGCAAAGCGTTCCACAATGATAATTTCTAATTCTGTATTACGCATTCCGAATTAATTTATCAGACAGATATTATCTCTGCCTGAGCGCTCTTGAAATATGCAAGTACATTCCCTTGTAGTCATGGCTATGAGGGATTTTTTCGTATAGATGATACGTTTTTGTGAGGCGCTTGCGTAATTCCTAATTCCGCATTCTGCATTCCGAATTAAAGGAGACACTCATGGGAGAAGCCAAAGTTATCGAACAGGCAAAATTGACCATTGGAGATCAAAGCTGGGATTTCGACGTCCTTCAGGGGTCGGAAGGAAACCGCGCTCTGGATATTTCCAAGCTGTTCGCTCAAACCGGGTTGATTACAATGGATCAGGGGTTTGCCAACACCGGGTCGGTTATCAGCCAGATTACGTACATCGAGGGGGACAAAGGCAAGCTCCGTTATCGCGGCTATCCGATTGAAGAACTGGCGGTCAACTGTCAGTATCTGGAAGTCGTCTATCTGCTCATCTACGGCGAGCTGCCGACCAAAGAACAGCTGGATAAATTCCAGCACGGCATTTGCCATCACACGCTTCTTCATGAAAACATGAAGCAGATTTTCAAGGGGTTCCCGGAACACTCGCACCCGATGGCGATTATGGCGTCGATCATGGCGGCGATGCCGGCGTTTATTATCGACTACCTCGACCCGAACGACCCGGAAGCGCTGGAACTGACGACCTATCGCGCCTTGGGCAAAGTCCCGACCATTGCTGCTTTCAGCCACAAGCAGAGCATCGGTCAGCCGTTCATCTACCCGAAAAACGCGCTCTCGTTTGCGGAAAACTTCCTGTACATGATGTTCGCCGTCCCGTCGGAAGACTACGTCATGAACCCCATGTACGTCAAGGCTCTCAACACGTTGTTGATTCTGCACGCAGACCACGGTCAAAACTGCTCGACGTCCGCCGTCCGCATGGTCGGGTCCAGTAACGTCAACATGTTTTCCGCCCTGTCCGCCGGCATTAACGCTCTGTGGGGCGAATTCCACGGCGGAGCGAACGAGGCGTGCATCGTCATGCTGGAAAGCATCCTCAAAGACAACCGCGACCTGGGCAAGTACATCGACAAGGCGAAAGACCCCAACGACCCGTTCCGACTCATGGGCTTCGGACACCGCATTTACAAGAGCTACGACCCGCGCGCTGTCGTGTTAAAGAACATCGCCGACAAACTCATCAAAGAGTACAAAGGGTCAGACCCCCTGTTCGACCTGGCTCAGGAACTGGAAGAGTATGCTCTGAAAGACTCCTACTTCATCGAACGGAAACTGTACCCGAACGTCGACTTCTACTCCGGGATCATTTACTCCCTGATGGGCATCCCGAAGAACATGTTTACGGTGCTGTTCGCCTTGGGACGTCTGCCCGGCTGGATCGCTCATTTCCGAGAAATGCACAATACAGAAAAGAACAAAATTCACCGCCCGCGACAATTGTACGTCGGCGAAAAGACCCGGTCTGTTATTCCGATTGAGAATCGAGAATAAAGGTCAATTAGCAATTTTCAATGAGCAATTAGCAATTCAACGGCGCAATAATGCGCCGTTTTTTTGTTTTGCTTTTTCTAAATTGATATTGCATTTCGGAGGAATTTTTGCTATAAAACAGGAAATAATTCAAGGGAATCGCGTCAATATGCGATTACCTACCCCTCCCCTGACCTGCGCTTTGCGCTAATTGCAAATTGCTAATTGCTCATTGCTAATTACTATGAATCGTCGAACTGCCATTGCCGCCGCGTTTGCTTTTACAGCGTCTTTGTTTTCTGGATGTAAAACCTTTTCTTCTAAATCGGCAAAAGACGACCCCAAAGAAAAAGCGGAAGGGGGAATGTTTTCTAAATTGCGGCAGAGCGACGCTGACAGCGAATATTCCGGACTATCCAGCAAAAGCCGGGACATCGAGAAAAATCTGGGCGTTGGAAGGGATTAGTTTAGGGAGTAGGAAGTGGGGAATAGGGAGTAGTTTTTAAATTCGCCGTAGGCGAATTACTATTCCCTACTCCCTATTCCCTATTCCCCGTTTCTGTGTATAATATTAATATTATGCAAGAAATTAAAACTCTTACTGTTGAACTGGGGGAGCGATCGTATCCGATTTTTATCGGGACGGGGTTGCTGCCAAACGCGGTTGAGTACATTCGTCAAAACGGCGCGCCGTCTCAGGTCTTTGTTGTAACCGACGACAACGTCGAAACGCTTTACGGAGACGCTCTGGCAGAGACAATCGCTCAAGTCTGGGAAACGGAACTGGCTGTCATTCCCGCCGGCGAGGACAGCAAATGCCTTGATATGGCGGAACAGATTTGGAGCCGGATGCTGGAAGGCGGCTGCGATCGGAAGACGGTAGTCTGCGCTATCGGCGGAGGCGTCGTCGGCGATTTGGCGGGCTTCGTCGCGTCTACGTACATGCGAGGCGTTCGATTCTGGCAGTTCCCGACCACGCTTTTGGCTCAGGTCGACAGCTCCGTCGGCGGTAAAACCGCGATTGATTTGGAATACGGTAAAAACGTCGTTGGGACGTTTTATCAGCCTCAGGGCGTTGTGATTGACATCGACACACTGCGGACGCTCAACAACCGTCAGTATCTAGCGGGAATGGCGGAAGTCGTCAAGTACGGCGTTATTCTGGACGAGTCCTTTTTCCGGTATCTGGAATCGCATGTCGACGCCATTTTGCAGCGCGACGTCAACGTCCTGGCAGAAATCGTCTATCGATGCTGTCTGATCAAAGCGGACGTCGTCTCTCAAGACGAAAAAGAAATCTCCGGCCGCCGCGCCCTGCTCAATTATGGGCACACCTTCGGACACGCAATCGAAACCTTTGAACGCTTTGAAGGCAAGCTCCACGGCGAAGCGGTTTCCGTCGGCATGACGCGCGCCATCCGGTTCGCCCAGTATCTCGGTCGCGTCGACGAGGAAACGGTTCTCCGTCACAATCGACTTATCGAAGCGTTGGGAATGGACGTTTCCTGGCCGGACGGCTTGACCCCGGAAAAAACCGTTCAAATCATGCTTCACGACAAAAAGACCGCCAACGGGCACATCAATTTTGTCCTGCCGGATAAAATTGGTTCCGGCGAGCTGGTTAAGAACGTCGATGAGAATCAGATTTTAGAATTTTTACAAGTTGCGAGTGGCGAGTAGCGAGTAGCGAGAAACGCAAGCGCTTCACTAAATCCTCTCGCAACTCGTAACTCGCAACTCGCAACTTACTCCCCATGTCCTTTCCCCGAATCTGCCGTTTTTTGAGTTATCTGTCCTTTATTCTGGGCGCGTCGATGTTGTTGGCGCTGCCGTGGTCGTTTCCGTTTATGGGACAGACCGAGTCCTTTGACTCTCGCAGCTTTTTTGCGCTGACGGGGGCAATGCTCGTCTGCGCTGCAATTGGCGGGATTCTCCGATTCTTTGGGCGTAACGTGGTTCTGATTGAATCCCGGGCGAAAGACGAGATTGGGATGTCAACGTATAATCCAGACGACATGTACGAAACGCAGGAAAAGACGCCGGACCCCACGCCGAGTCATTTGCTTCGGCGGGAATCCATCGCGGTTGTCGGGCTAAGCTGGATTCTGGCGGGGCTTTTGACCGCCGTTCCCTTTTTGTTCTCCGGCGTCATTCGAGACAAAGACGAATCCGGCAAACCGATTCCGATGTCCGTCGTCGATTGTCTTTTCGAATCCTTTTCCGGCGTAACAGGCTTTGGCGCGTCGGTTATCAGCGACGTGGAAGATCCCGTCTGCATTCCAAAAGCGATTCAATTTTGGCGCTGCGAACTCCACTTTTTAGGCGGCTTGGGAATCATGGTTTTGTTTGTCGCGATTCTGGGCGCGCGTTCTGCCGGGAAATCGCTCTTGCTGACGGAAATGCCGCGCTCGTCCAACGATTCCCCTTACGCTCAAGCGCGAAAAACCGCTATGGCTTTGCTGAGCGTATATATTTCGCTTAACCTGGTACTGACGCTGTTGCTTCGTATTGAGGGCATGTCTTTTTACGACGCGGTTTGTCACTCGTTTTCCTGCGTCGCAACTGGCGGGTTCAGTTCCCGAAACGACTCAATCGACAGTTTTCATTGCCCTGTGATTGAACTGACGCTGATTATATTCATGCTAATTTCTTCGTGCAACTACGCCCTGCTTTACTATGCGGGTACGTGGGAAAAGAAACGAATCGACATGGGCGCGCCAGATGGAAAAGAGATTTATAAATACGAGCTCGGCATTTTCAAACTTCTCAAAAACACTGAGTTCCAACTCTTTGTTTTCATCTTCCTCCTTGCAACGGTTCTGGTTTCCGGATCGTGCTGGCTTCACGGCGATTTTCTTCCAGAAGGACAGAAAAACAATTTGAGCTGGTCGTCGCTGGGCGAGAGCTTTCGCTGCTGCGGATTTCAGGTGGCGTCGATTGTCTCGTCAACCGGCTTTGGGCTGAAAGAGTACGATACCTGGAACGATTTCTCCCGCGGCATTTTGTTCGCTTTGATCTTTACCGGGGGCTGCGTCGGCAGTACAACCTGCGGTTTGAAATTGATGCGTCTTATTGTCCTGTGGAAAACGCTGCGGATAGAAGTGGAACGCGTCTTTCGTCCCAAAATAGTCCGTGTCCTACAAATTCAGGGTAAGCCCGTTGACGATTCCGACGAAATGCGCCGCAGCGTTTTGACGTACTTCGCCTTGTACGCCATGATCTTTGTCGCGGCATGCGTCCTGCTGCTGGCTATTGAACCGGCGTCGACCTGGACGAACAACGATTTCAGCGCCAACGATCAGATGTTCGACAGCATCACTGCGGTCGCGACGTCGCTCAACTGCGTTGGACCGTCGTTTGGAATAACCGCCTCCGGGAATTTCGGACTCTTCCACGCACCGGCGAAAATACTGTTTATCGTCTTGATGCTCATGGGACGTCTGGAGATTTTCACTCTCATCGTGTTCCTGTACCCCGGATTCTGGAAAGGGTAGCGGAGAAAAAGAAATTTATTTTGTCCCGGAATGTTTGAAGAGCTCCCGATACTGCGTTTCCAATCCCAGCCGTTTCGCCAGTTCCAGCAGATTGAGCCGATTTAACGCCTCGCATTTAATCGGTCGTTTGGAATCCCAGAAAACTAGGGCGTTAATCGTTTGGACGGCTATCGGGGAATCCAGAATCTGTTTGGCCAACTCTGCCTGACGTTTCGTCTGACACGGCAGAAAGTAACATGTGTCGTCAAAGACAACGGGGCGTCCATTCTGCGGTTTGACTATCTGAAAGGACAGCGTCCGGTACAGCCCGGAAATCGCGACCTTCCACGGCGTAAAGGCGTAATTCCCCACGCCAAAAATGGAAAACGGCGTCTGCTTGCTATAGACAGCGCTTTTCCGGTTCTGGAAATAGTCGAGATGATTCTGCAAGTACGTCCACGTCAGCGGGGCGTCATGCTGAAGACGCTCAACGCTCTGTCCAACGCGCGTTTGGGGAACGAGCAGAAACCGGCAAATCGGCGGCTCAACGCGCCCGTTGGCGACGTCTGAACTTTTCAGCAGCGGATAAACGCACAGCGGTTCCAGAGTCGTCTGTTCTCCCAGTTTGTTGAGATAAACGTCGCCGTCAATCCGGGTCAATTCCAACACTTTAGAGCAGTCATGTTTGACGCCGGAACGCCATTGCGGTTGTGACGCATTCAGCTGAAACAGTTCCGGGAACGCGTCTGTAAACGCTGCGTCGTTGACCAAGGTCTCGTTTCTCAGCGCGACGCTCTGGCTGGGCTGATCGCTTTCTAAAGAGTCGTAAACCGGGCAAGGCGCGAGGGTCGCGTCCGTTTCCGGTTTGAATTGAATCAACAGTAAACACGCCTCGACGGAAACGTCAAAAAAACGTTTGGCGTCGATTTTGTAAATGCTGGCAGAGGCGTACGTCAGCGCGTTTTTCCAGATATACCGGAGAACCTTTCTGGCGACGGACGTCTTGCAAAGCATGGCTAAAACGCCGTTGCGACCCTGTAACGCCTTGACCTCTTCAACCATCATCCATTCGGAAACGTCGAAGTTGCTTTTTCCCGTCAGAGCGTCTATGCCGACAAGATTCTCGGCGTTCTCCTTTTTGGGGACGTTGCCGGAGTTCAATCGGGCGAGTTCCGAATTCGTAACCCACGGCGGATTGCCGATAATCAAAATCGATCCGCTCTGGGAATTCAAGACCTGTTTCCAGCGACCGGAAAAGAAGTTTGCCTTCTGAACGACAACGCGACTGTCGTTGATTTTCTTAACGTTTTGAACGTATTGAGCGTTGACGTCGCCCGCCCAGATGCGTTTGGCATCAGGAAACGCCTTGGCGGCGGCAAGAACAAAAGCGCCCTGACCGCAATTCGGTTCGAGAATCGCGTCAGGGTCGATAAACTTTCGCGTCAGACGGCAGACGCCTTGAGCCAATTCAGCCGGGGTCTGCCAATCTCCGCGTTCTTTACGTGTAACAGGCATTAGGGAGTAGGGAATAGGGAATGGGGAGTAGGAAGTGGTTAGTGGTAAGTGGTTAGTGGTAAGTGGTTAGTGGTAAGTTAGATAAGCGCTTGCGTACTAACCACTAACAACTAACCACTAAAAACTCTTTCCTAATTCCTCATTCCGAACTCCTAATTAATCTGCCTTATTTAACCTTGAATTTGCAGCCGTAAACCGCTTTATCTCCGAGCTGTTCTTCAATGCGGAGAAGCTGGTTGTACTTGGCGATACGGTCAGTTCGGCTCATGGAACCGGTCTTGATCTGTCCGGAGTTGGTGGCAACGGCGATGTCGGCGATGGTCGCGTCTTCGGTTTCGCCCGAACGGTGCGAGGTAACGGAGGTGTATCCGGCGCGGTGAGCCATTTCGATGGCGTCGAGCGTTTCGGACAGCGAACCAATCTGGTTGACCTTGATCAAAATGGAGTTGGCGGCGCCGAGCTGAATGCCCTTTTCCAGATACTTGACGTTGGTAACGAACAGGTCGTCGCCAACGAGCTGGCATTTGCTACCGATAGCGGCGGTCAGAGCTACCCAGCCGTCCCAGTCGTCTTCAGCCATACCGTCTTCGATGGAGTCGATCGGGTACTTTTCAACCAGGCCCTTGAGGTATTCAACCTGTTCGGCGGAAGTGCGTTTAGCTCCGTTTTCTTCTTTCCAGGTGTAGTCGTAAAGACCTTCCTTGTAGAATTCGCTGGCAGCGCAGTCCAAGGCGATGGTAACGTCTTTGCCGGGTTCATATCCAGCCAACTTGATGGCTTCGATGATGCAGTTCAGAGCGTCTTCGATGGAGTCCAGAGCCGGGGCGAAACCGCCTTCGTCGCCGACAGCCGTCGACAGACCGCGAGCCTTGAGAACCTTCTTCAGGTTGTGGAACGTTTCAGCTCCCATGCGGAGACCTTCTTTGAACGTGGGCGCTCCAACGGGACGAATCATGAATTCCTGGAACGCGATCGGGGCGTCAGAGTGCGCGCCGCCGTTGATGATGTTCATCATCGGGACGGGCAGCGTGTAGGTGTTCGTTCCGCCGATGTAGCGGTACAGCGGAAGACCGAACGACGCAGCAGCCGCTTTGGCGACAGCCAGAGAAACGCCGAGAATAGCGTTGGCGCCGAGCTTGGATTTGGTCGGGGTTCCGTCGAGGGCAATCATCAGCTTGTCGATGCCGCGCTGATCGCAAGCGCATTTGCCAATCAATTCGGGAGCAATGATTGTGTTGACGTTATCAACGGCTTTGGAAACGCCTTTGCCGAGGTAACGGCTCTTGTCGCCGTCGCGCAGTTCCAACGCTTCGTTAACGCCGGTAGAGGCGCCAGACGGAACAGCGGCGCGTCCCAGCGTGCCGTCTTCCAGAACAACGTCAACTTCAACTGTAGGATTGCCGCGGGAATCGATGATTTCGCGAGCTGTAATCTTTTTAATCGCTCTGCTCATTATATCTCCTTAAGGTTATGAAATGAAAAAAGGGTTTATTGATAACGTTAATATTATTAAAGATTATTATACCACAAATCAGGGAATAGGGAATAGGGAGTAGGAAATAGTTTAGAGTGAGGAAATAAGAGGGGAAAATAGTTGAAGTGAGGAGGGAGAAGGGAGAAGTTTCGCAAAGCGGAATGATTGCTGGTCGTTTGCGGGAGAATTCTTCGGAGGGTCGACGTCCTCGTCGACCGCAGGCGTCCTCGCCTGCATCGCCGTAAGGCGAGAAAAAACGGACGCGAAGCGTTCCGCTAGAACCGCGTAGCGGTTCAATGTTTCTAGCCGTGGGTGAAACCCACGGAGAAAGATATACAAATAAAACAAACAACGTCAAATACACTTTTTCTCTTGCCCTCCAACGGACGGGTGAGAGAAAAAGATACTGAAACGATTAAAAATCTACGTTATCGACAAATCAAGGAGGAGTATCAAACCTATAAAAAGAAGGATCGGAACAAGAACAACTCCAATCAAAAAAGAGAGCGTTAAAGCAAGCCAATGGGGCATAATGCGTTTTATCACCCAGTAAATCAGTAAGGATACTTCCAATACTGACATCAATATACAGCTTATAGAAACAAATGGGAAATCCATAAAACGCAACTAAAAACAATTGAAATAAACAACGTCATTTTCACGCCATATACAATCGGTGAAAATCCGTCAAATCCGTCTAATCCGTGACCGGACTGACCCGCTCATAGCCATCGGGGAGCGCTTGCGCCAACTCCTCACTCCTCACTCCTCATTCCTAACTCAAAACCTCTTCGTGAACACCAATAATCTTCTCCATCCACACCATATCGTACCAGCGGTTGAACTTCCAGCCGCATTTATGGAAATGGGCGACGATGACGTATCCGAGCCGTTCGTGGAACCGGACGCTGTCCAGGGTCAGGTATTCGTCTTCCGGGTCGGGATAGGCGATGCAGGCGTTGAGGTTTAGAATCCCCTGCTGTTTGAGGGCGGATTCCAGACGCTCGTACAGCGCTCGACCGATTCCGCGCTGATGAAAGCCCCGTTCAACGTAAATGGACGTCTCCGCAGAACGAAAGAAGGCGGCGCGGGGATGGAACGGTCCGCCGTAGGCGTACCCGATAATACGGTTATCGACCGTTGCGACAAAATACGGATACCGCTTGAGCGTCTTTTCCATCCGCTGCCGGATTTCCTCAGCCGTCGGGGCGACGTATTCAAAAGAAACCGCCGTTTGAGTTACGTACGGCGCGTATATTGCCGCGATAGCTTCCGCATCGTCGTAAACGGCAGGTCGTATAACCAAGTCTGAAATCGACATAATCCGAGTAAATTGTTATGAGTAAAAAGGCAGACGCCTAGATTGACGCCATTCTAAACTGTATTATATCCCTCTGAAAATCCTGTCAAGCCATACGCTTGACAACGATTTTTTCTTATGATAAAATGATGTTCGTCCGACAAGGCGTTTTGCCCATCGAATAGTTTTTTAACACGAAATACACAAAAAGAACGAAACAAACGAAAGTTTTTAATATCTAAAAAATTTTTTCGTAAATTTCGCTTATTTCGTGTTTTTCGTGTTAAAAATTTCAATGATTCACGAATGATTATTGAGTTGTCAATTAACCAATCGGCGTGAATCCGTTTAATCCGTCAAATCCGTGAACGGACTGACTTACGCAAACGCCAGGCGTTTACTTACCTTACCCTCAACCCCTTCCTGAAATCATGAAACTGAAAAGAGCGTTCCTGTTTTTACTCATTGCAATTCTTTCATCTCTCCCGGTTCAGGCGGAGATCCGCGTCGACGCCGATTTTCCCGGCGGAAACGTTAAGGTCGAGTCCATCGATCAGGACGCGAACGTGGTTTGCGTCCGACCTGACCTGCGCGACACGCCGAGTAACTATTTCTATTTTTACTTCCGGGTTACCGGAGCGGAAAATCGAACTGTTACGTTCAAGTTCCCGGATAAGTCCACGAATTTCGGCGCAGTCGGTCCGAACGTGAGCGTCGACGGCGGAAAAACGTGGAAATATCTTGGCGAAAAGGATTATTATGCCTCCGGGACAAAATTCCCTGCCGACCAGCACGAGTTTACGTGGACGTTCGGCCCTAACGACTCGGACGTTCGCTTCGCGTTCGGTACGCCGTACACGCAGTCGAACTGGGACGAATTCATGGCTCAGTACCGCGCCCGGGAGGACGTCCGTTTTGAAACCCTCTGCCGCTCGCGATTGGACAAACGCGACGTGGAACTCTTCCGCGTTCCGTATCTCGGGCAGGGAAAACCCCGGTTTTATCTCGCGTTCACGGCGCGCCATCACGCCTGCGAGTCCTCCGCCAGCCCGGTCATGGAAGGCATGATTTCGTTCTGTCTTTCCGACGCCCCGGAGGCGCAATGGCTTCGACAAAATGCGGAAATCGTCTTCATCCCGTTCATGGATAAAGACGGCGTTGAGGACGGCGATCAGGGCAAAAACCGCAGCCCGCACGACCATAACCGAGACTACGTTCAGGAACTGTACCCGTCCGTCAAGGCGTTTAAGAAGCTGATCGTAAAAGAATCCGAAGGGATTCCGCTCGTCTTTATGGATCTCCACGCTCCCAATATCCGCGGGGGCAACAACGAATTCTACTACTCCCACGGCCCCATTGAGATGGAAAAGATGAACCCCATCTGGAACCGTTTCCGCGATAAACTGGCAGAAAACCAAAAAGACGGAACGCTGAAATACGAACCCAAATGGGATGTACCGGGTCGCAGCGACGGCAAATACAATTCGATCAGAACGTTCACCGGGAAAGATGGCAACCTGTCCTCCTCCAGAGTTTGGGCGCAAGGCCTTCCCAACGCCTACTTCACGAACTGCATGGAATTCGGGTATTCCCTGTGCGGCAACGCAACTATCACGCCGGTAACCGGTCGCGAACTGGGTCGAAACGTAATGAAAACCCTGGCAGAGATTTTAATAGAGGATTCTCCAAAGGAATGATTTCCCTTTAACCCTCAAAGCCCCAGCTTGATCCAAAAGCCAAACAAGTCCTTTCATTTTCCCCCCCTTTAATAATCCAATTCAAAATGAAGACGATCACCCCATTTTTGTTTGTCCTTTTAACTCTCGCCTCTCCCCTTTTCGCGCAGACGCCGCTGGAGAAAGTTGCTGCTGCGTGCAAGATTTTCCCAACCTACGAGGCGGGCGTGAACAACGGCGCGATCGCTCCCATGGAGTACGCGATTCTTCAGATGAAGCCCGGCAGCGAGGAAATGCTTGAGGCGGAGAGAATGCTTCTTGCGGCGTTTCCGACCGCCACGCTCGACGGTCAGCGAACCATCGGGCGAATTCTCCACCCCATCGCGGGGTCTGCAACGGTCGAGGCGCTTACCCCGTTTTTGACGTCCGACGCAAACAACGGCGAAACGGCTAAAATCGCCCAGATGCTCGTTTCTTTTGTGAAAAAGAATCACGACTCGACCGTTCCCAAAGACGAGACGTTTACCGCTCCGTACCGTCACGGCGAATTTTATCGGAACGATTTCACCCCCGAAACGGACGCGCAGCTTGCCGCCCGGCTTGAATCCGAAACCGCCGCGGTTTTGGCTTGCGCCGACCCGAAAAAGCGTCTGGAACTTCTTGAAAAAATGGGGACGTCTATCGAACGCGCGCCCTCGCCGCTGGAGTGGTACAAAAAACTCCTCGCTTCTCCAGACGTTACAACGCAGAAACAGGTCTGGGACTTGATGGGTCGTTACAGCCGCAAGGTGGAATGTATGCGCTTTGCCGCCCAGGAGATGAAGCGCGATTCCAGAACCTCCGCCAACGCGGCTCTGGCTGCCGTCCGAATCGGGAACGTGAAACGGTTTTCGATGCAAAACGAGGTCAGAGAGATTCTGACCGTCGTTGAACAGAACTGCAAAAACGAAGACGTACGCCTGCGCGCCTTGGCGGTATTGCGTCAAATCGACATCCGACAAGGGGGCGTTTTCATGTGGCTTGCAACCCAGGCGCAGGAAACGCGTGACGAAAATCCCGCGGCGTTTCCTCCCGAAAAATGGTCGCCGCTGATAGCCGGTCAGACGGTTTTGGGATGGGAACTGGCAACGACGCGCCATTTCCCGAAAGGCTCTTTCCTCTACTTGCGAAACATCGTAGAATCGGAAACGGACGTCAAGCTCAACGCGGAACTGACCTCGCCGGTTCCCGTTCGGTTCTGGCTCAACGGCAAGATGATTTTCGAGAGCAAAACCGGCGGGGACAAACCGTTCGTCGTTCCTGTTACAATAAACAAAGGTCAGAATCCGGTTTATATAGAATTCCAGTCGCAGGGAGTTGCCTGCCCGTTCTCGCTGCGGTTCCTGGAACCGGGCGGCGCCGTCGCGCAGGGGCTGAACTTTACGCTGTAATGAGCGTTGAGGTAAATTGAATATGTGCGGGTCAGTCCGTTCACGGATTTTACGGATTAGACGGATATTCACCGATTGGTTATTGGATGTTCGAAGGGTGAAATACCGTATTGCGTAGAAGAAAACGCCCCTTGGATGTAGCCCGTCCCCGGGCTACAACTTGACGGCAAAAGCCGTCAAGGAATGCGGAAGCCTCCAAAAATCTCCTGAACGTGAAAAGCCGCTCCGCCCCGCTGGTTCGCGGACGTATCGTCCGCCGAAGAATCCTCACGCAAAGTCCGCGAAGTTCGCAAAGTAATTTTAACCGCAAAGAACGCAAAGAACGCAAAGAAATGAAAGGCAGACGCGAAGCGTTCGCCCTAACCCCGAAGGGGTTACATTTCTATAACCGGCGGTTTTCAACCTCCGGGAAAAAGACGACAACAAAACAGAATATCGACAAACACCCTTTTCGTTCCCTCCCTCACGCCTGGCGTGAGGGAAAGAACGAAAAGGGCTGACTCGATAAGGAGGACGGTGTAGGCTTCGCAGCCCGTAGACTAAAGTCGACGGTTATAGAAATGGCGTCCCTCCGGGACGAAACGCTTTAATTAAACACTGTTAAATAGGAGATGTTTCAAATGATAGATTTTAATCTTGAAGGACGCTTAGACACTATGGAGAGATGTTTGAGAAAAGATTTAAGATTAATTCGTTCCTCTGGCGTTTATTTGGATAACAAGTATTTTTTTTGCAGTGGTCAATTAGATGTAATATCTGATTTTGAGATTTTAAGTTGCTATTATGCTATGGATAATAGATATTGCGAATCTCTTGGATGTATTTATGCTTCTAGTTTAATAATGAAATGGCTTCTTGAAACTTATTGTCAAGGAACTAAAATATATCCAAATACAGTAGGCGCAGGTTGTTGGGAAAAAATATTATTAATGTTGATAACCAAGGATAAAGAATTAATTAAATCAGTTGGAACGTTATTTGCACAAACCGCTTTTGATGTTGATCCAAAATACCATACGACAAAAGGAGCGTATTATATAAGTCAACCGCTTTCGATGTTATTAGTTGGAGATATTGATTCAGCAAAGAAGTGTTTATCATTAAAAAGATTAAAAGGGGATGCAATGTTTCGGGCGATTTGTAACGCAATGGATGCAATTGTCGCTTATGATAAAGAAGCGTTGGATGAGGTAATAAGAAAACAAATTCGAGCCTGGAAACAGTATTTCTCCAATCTGAAATCGCCCCAAAAATATGTTAATCATTTTGCCGCTTCATTAATCTGTTTAGCAGAATATGTTTGGGAAGAAAAGGTTAAATCCGATTATGACGAAACCATCAATCAGCTTGTTTGTCAAACGGAATATACCTCGTATCCTCTTCCTCCCGATTTATTTAAGATACCCACTCCAAGCGAACTGGAATTATTTAAAAAAGAAGCTGAACAAAAAAAGAAGCCTAAATCTTTTTTAACCAGATTTTTACAATGGTTAAAAATAAAAAAATGATGTAATCCCTTCGGGGTTAGAATGAATGCGGCTGATACAGCCGCGCGCCGGTTGTTCAAGCGGGCATTCCTGCGAAAGAGTTTTTTCTTGTTCCGGCAATGTAGCCCGAGGACGGGCTACATCCAGAGGAGGTTTTCGGCTACGTCGTTTTGGTATGCACAGTTCACGGCGTTTTGTTCGCCGTTCTACGTGAAGAACGCATGGTTTTTAAAACTTCGCGAACATCCTCCGCATCTCCGCGTCTCCGCGTGAGATTTTTCCCGGGAGGCTTCGCACCCCGGCTCGCCAACAATCTTCCATTTCTTTACTTTCTCACAGCGTCCACGGTTCGCGGCGCGGGCGGTCGAGCATCGCTTGGGCGACCGGGTCGTTGAGGATGTTTTCCGTCTCCGGGTCGAAATGGATCGGGCGGTTGAGAAGCTGGGCGATGCGTCCCAAATGACCGATTGAGCAGACTCTGTGACACCGTTCAATGTTTCGGAACGGGATCTCTCGCGTTCGAACGCTGTGGAGGAAATCGCCCATAATGCACGGCTCGCCTTCTGCGGCTATCATCGGCGAGTCAATGTCGAGCTTTTCGTCGGACGGGCGATGGAAAACCTCTCCCTTGTAATGCGGAATCGGGACGTCCGGAACCGGGTATTTGCCGTTGACGATGTCTTCTTCGCAGAGTTTGCCGTCCTCTCCGCGCAGGCAGATTTCACCGCCGCCTCCGTCTCGCAGACCGTTTCGGAATCCGGGAACCGTGCCCCACGTCCCGCACGCATGCATAACGCAGCCGTTGGCGAACCGGTACGTCAATAGACCGCTTTCGTCCAGACTGGCGGGAATGATCTCGGTCGGGCCGGTATAGTCCAGCTCCATGGCAAACATCAATCCGCCGAAGCAGTGAGAACCCCAGCCGTTGGTCGAGCCGGTAAAGTCGAACCAGCCGTTCCCGCGACCGCAAGTCAGATACGCCCGATTAAACGGACGCCAGGGCGCAGGACCGAGCCAGCGGTCCCAGTCCATACCCTCGGGAATCGGCTCGGCTTTGAGCGCGCGGTCGGTAAAGTGCGGAAGCCCCGGATTCGCCCAGCCCTCGCGAATCTCGCCGAGATATCCGGCGCGAGCGATTTTGTGGAACTTGTGGTAGTCGTTCCAAACGCGCTGAGAGCCGCCGGAGAAAACGCGCCCGGTCTCGATAGCGGTCTGACGCATAAGCTGACCGTCGCGGACGGTGCACGTTTCGGGCTTCTCGCAGTAGACGTCCTTTCCGTGACGCATCGCGTCGATCGCCAGCCACGGATGCCAGTGTTCCGGCGTCCCGATATACACAGCGTCGTACCCGTCGGCGTGAGAAATCTCTTCGGAATACTGGAACTGCTTGCAGTCGCCGTTTCCGTACGCTTCGTCGACCATCTGTTTCGCTCGGGCTGCGTGCTTTTCCATGACGTCGCAAACCGCCGCAATGTGGCATTGAGGAAGCATCAAAAACGAGGACGTATCCAGCCGACCCTGATTCCCCTGCCCGATCATTCCCAGAACGATTTTCTCGTTCGGCGAGACGTGTCCGTCCGCCCCCAGTACGCGGGACGCGAGAACCAGCGGTGCGGAAACAGCGGAGGCTTGAAGGAACGCACGGCGATTAATTGAACGTTTCATGAATGCGAAAAAAGGACGCGTAGTCCTGAAAAATGGACGAAATGAAGAAATAGTTAACAATCTACAAAAAATTATAACAAATTAAAAAGTCAATGTCAAGGAGTTTTGTCGGGGGGGAATACGCAAAAAATGAAAGGCGGTAACGGAGTTCGCGAAGCGAACGTAGTTACGCTTTGAACCATTCACGCACACGGATGAGCCGGCTCGCGGCAGTCCCCTGCCGCCGAAGAAATCTCACGCGGAGACGCGGAGGCGCGGAGGAAGTACGCGAAGTTATTAAATGGTGAACGCTTGCGGCGGCAGCCTCCAAAAAACTCTTTCGCAGCAAAACCCGCCAGACCCGCTGGTTCGCGGACGTGTCGTCCGCCGAAGGAAACAAGCCCCGACGATAATACAAGACGCAACTAACAACCAAACTGGATCGCGGGTTTTACCCGCCTTTTTTGCCTTGCTCCGCATAACACCCATTTGGGCAACCGATAATCAAAATTATTCCAACCCTAAATCCTTGAGCGTTTTAATAGCTCCTTTATTTCCTTGTTCCGCAGCTTTGCGATACCATTTCACTGCTTCTTCCATGTCTTGGGATACGCCTTCGCCTTTTTCATAGAAAACACCAAGACAAGATTGCGCCTCTACATCTCCTTGTTCAGCCGCTTTGCGGTACCATTTAACCGCTTCTCCCCTGTCTTCGGAAACGCCGTTGCCCCAAAAATAACAACGACCAAGACTGTGTTGCGCCTTAACATCTCCTTGTTCAGCCGCTTTGCGGTACCATTTAACCGATTCTCCCTTGTCTTCGGAAACGCCTTCACCATAATAATAACAATCGCCAAGACTGTTTTGCGCCTCTGCATATCCTTGTTCAGCCGCTTTGCGGTACCATTTAACCGCCTCTCCCAAGTCATAAGAAATGCCATCACCATACTTGTAGCAAACACCAAGACTGTATTGCGCCTTTGCATATCCTTGTTCTGCCGCCTGTTCCCAACATTTAACAGCTTTAATTTTATTAATTTGAACGCCGTTCTCACCAAAAAAGTAATCACGCCCTTGCTTATAAAGCTCTTCCTGAGTCAATGATTCGTTATTCGTAGATGTGGATTCCTGATCAGCGTGTTCAGGGTTAGATGACTTTGTACTTGAATCACAAGCAGTAAAAAGTGGAACTGTTAAAAGCAGAACTGCCAAAAAGATGTTTTTTCTAAATGAAGTCATAGTAATACTATTCCTGTTTAATATTTGGAAACGATTTGAATAACTTATTAAATTATAATAAATGTATCGCAGTTTACAAGAGGGGTGTAAATAAAGATATAGCCATGCGGGATTGGAAAGGAGGAAATACTTTATAGATCAGCTAGAAACGTCTCTGGAGCACGAACATTGTCAGTAAACCTGCATTGCCGCGCTCTAAAGACGTTCGGAGACTTCCGTTGCAAAGCAATAGATGAATCCGAATGTGTAAGCTCCTGGAAATTCGATCAGTGACCGGCGTCTCACCGTCCATTTCTCTGCGTTCTTTGCGGCTTAAAATTTCTTCGGCGGCTGATACAGCCGCGATCCAGCAGGTCGGTGCGGTTGCCACATTCTCAAGATTTTTGGAAGCTTCCGCCGCAAGCGTTCACCAATTGATAACTTCGCGAACTTTGCGGACTTTGCGTGAGGTTTCTTCGGCGGCAGAGGACTGCCGCGAGCCGGCTCACCAGTGTGCGTGCGCAGGACAAATGTTTTGGTTCGCCTTCGGCGAACTGCGTAATTCCGTTCCCGTTGGTCGCTTCATTACCGCCTTTCATTGATTTGCGGACTTTGCGTGAGGTTTCTTCGGCGGCAGGGGACTGCCGCGATCCGGACTCCACATTTAACTATTTTAACCCCGGTACTTGACAAAATAGAAAAATCTGTTTTAATATATAATCCTATGTAAAATAATCGAGTTGGATAGCAGACGTTGCGCGTTTTGCGTCTCTGATTCCACTCTGTAATAACATTACAATAACCCATATTAACAGTCAAGGATTTACCATGCCTATCAGTGAACGCAAAAAGGAAATCAAACGCCGTCGTCATCGCAAAGAAAAGCTCGCCCAGTACGAAGCCCGCCTGAAGAAAGGCGCCGATAAAAAGGCTATCGCCGATAAGATTCGTCAGCTTACCCCCGGAGCTGAAGTCGTTATCGAAAATATGGGTCTGTAATCTAGTTATTAGCTCCTAGCTACTAGCTTTTAGCTTCTAGTCTTTAACTCCTGGCTAGCAGCTAGCGGCTAGTAGCTAACAGCTTAATTAGGGAGTGAGGAGTTGATGCAAGAGCATAGTAATTCCGCATTCCGAATTCCAAATTCCGAATTAATCTATGACCCGTCTTTACCGATTTGTCAGCGTCGGGACGATATCCGTTCCGCGATTGCCAACAATCAGGTTGTAATTCTTTGTGGAGAGACGGGGTCAGGGAAATCTACGCAGATCCCTAAAATTCTATTGGAAATGGGATTGGCTAAGTCCGGCGTTATAGGACACACTCAGCCGCGGCGCATTGCGGCTGTGAGCATCGCCCGGCGCATTTCGGAAGAGCTTGCGGATTCTTATCGCGCTGCCGGACAGACGCTGCCGCCCAATCTGGTTGGATACAAAATCCGATTTAACGACCGGACGTCGGCGGACACGAAAATCAAGCTCATGACAGACGGGATTCTCTTGGCGGAGATTCAGCATGACCGTCTTCTGAAAAAATATTCCGTCTTGATAATCGACGAGGCGCACGAGCGGTCGCTCAACATCGATTTTCTCCTGGGGTATATAAAACGGATTCTGCCCAAACGGCGGGATTTGAAGCTCATTATTACGTCGGCGACGATTAACGCTGAGAAGTTTGCGGAACATTTCGGGACGTACAGCAGTGTAACCGGGTTCACGCCAGCGCCGATCGTCTCGGTTTCCGGGCGAACGTATCCGGTGGAAATCCGATACTGTCCGCCGGAGTTGGACGAAGACGACCCGGAGTCGGAACAGAGCGACCGGAGCGCGAAAGAAGACGTCGACTGGCAGCGCGCCGCAGTCGAGGTGGTTTCTGACCTGTGCAGCGAAGGGTACGGCGACATCCTCGTTTTCATGCCGACGGAATACGATATTTTAGAGACGGCGAAACTGCTCAGAAGTCGGGAAGAGGAACTCCACCGTCCGGAAATCCTGCCGCTTTACGCGCGTCTGACGGCAGAGGATCAGCAAAAAATCTTTTTGCCGTCCAAGCGGAGAAAAATCGTCATTGCAACCAACGTCGCGGAATCGTCGATTACCGTGCCGGGAATTCGATACGTTGTCGACACCGGCACAGCCCGAATCAGCCGGTATTCCGCCAAGACGAAAACGCAGCGGCTGCCCATCGAGGCGATTTCTCAGGCGTCAGCCGACCAGCGCGCCGGTCGCTGCGGGCGAGTCGGGCCGGGAGTCTGCGTTCGGCTGTATTCGGAACAGGACTATCAGTCCCGTGACAAGTACACGACGCCGGAGATTCAGAGAACGAACCTGGCGACGGCGATTCTTCAAACGGTCGCCTTGAAGTTGGGCGATTTGGAACGCTTCCCGTTTATTGACCCGCCAAAGTCTGCCGCTATTCGCGACGGGTACAACACGCTTTTTGAACTGGGCGCGTTAGACGACAAACGTCACATTACGCCGCTGGGGCGAAAGCTGTCAGCTCTGCCGGTCGACGTCCGAATTGGCAGAATGATTCTGGCGGCGGAGGAAGAAGATTGTCTGGAAGACGTGTTGGTAATCGCTTCCGCGCTGGAACTGCAAGACCCGCGAGAGCGTCCGATGGAAAAGGCGCAGGCGGCGGACGCGGCTCACGAAAAGTTCATCTGTCCGGAGTCCGATTTCCTGTCTTTACTGAAACTCTGGAATTTCTACACTGACCTGCGGGACAAGCTGTCGCGATCTCAGCTGCGAAAAGCCTGTTACACAAATTTTCTGTCCGCCAACCGAATGAGGGAATGGGCGGACTTGTACAGACAACTCAAGGAGCAGGTTTCGTCAAACGGCGACAAACAAAAGGCGAAAGCGGGCAAGACGGAATCGCAAACAACGGCGTCCGACGAGCTGACGGCAGAGCAGTCGTCCGCTATTCATCGCGCGATTTTAACCGGGTTACTGTCCAATATTGCCTTCAAACAGCCGACGGGAGAATACCTGACCTCGGGCGGGAAGTATTTCCTCTGGCCGGGCAGCGGTCTGAAAAAGAAGACGGAAAAGCCGGGCGAGGAACCGGACGAAGAGCGCAAAACCCAAAAGAATCATCCTGTAACAGGGACGCCGCTGTGGCTCGTCGCGGCGGAAATGGTCGAGACGTCCAAACGGTTTTTGCGCTGCGCGGCGAAAATCGATCCCGCGTGGATTGAACCGATGGCGGCTCATCTGGTTAAACGCTCTTACGTAGACCCGTACTGGTCGAAGGCGTCCGGGTCGGCGGTTGCGCTGGAAAACGTTTCGCTCTTTGGGCTGCCGATTGTCGTAAAGAGAAAAGTCCGATACGGGAAAATCAATCCGGTCGAATCGCGTCAGCTTTTGATTCAGCGCGGGCTGGTCGAAGGCGACATCGACTGCAAGCTCAATTTCTATACCCGCAACAGGGAGCTTCAGGCGGAAATGGAACGGCTTCAGGCGAAAATGCGCCGTCCGGATTTCCTCATTGGGGAATGGAAGCGGTACGAGTTCTACGACGAGCGCATTCCCGCCGACGTCTACGATTTAACGACGCTCAAACAATGGTGTTCCAACCCGAAAAACAACGCTTCGCTCGTCATGACGACGGAGTATTTCACCGCTCAGGAACTCCCGTCCGGCGACCTGTCGAAGCTCTTTCCCGATACGTTTCAGGGAACGAAACTCAACATTCCGCTGGAATACGCGTTTCATCCCGGCGAGGTTGACGACGGGATTTCCGTTCAGGTTCCGGTTCAGGCGGCTCATCAGCTGTTACAAAACGAGCTGGACTGGGGCGTGCCGGGGCTGCTGGAACAGAGAATCGTTGCGCTGATTAAGTCTCTGCCGAAAAGCTATCGCCGGGCGCTGGTTCCCGCTCCGGACACCGCCGCGTGGGTTGCCAAAGAACTCAATTTCGGTCAGGGGAACTTTCTGGAAGAAGTCGCACGGCGGCTTAGCCAGCGCGGAGGTCAGGGGATAACGCCTGCCCTGTTTGACTTGTCGAGCATGGACGACGGTCTGAAAATCAACGTTCAGGCGGTTGACGCCAACGGCGAGGTCGTCGCTCAAAACCGCGACTTGGACGCTCTGATTGCCGAACTGGGCGACAAGACGGGTCAGCAGCTGGAATCGTATTCCGACGCCGCTTGGACGCAGGACGGGCTGACGGGCTGGGCGTTCGGCGAGCTGCCGGAAAATGTAACAGTCCGTTCAGGCTCTGCAACGATCTACGCCTTTCCCGCTTTGATCGACGCCGGCGACAGCGTCCAAATCCGGCTGGCTCAATCTCTCGAATCCGCCCGAGAACAAACGTTTCAGGGCGTCGTTCGTCTGGTTCAGATTGCCTGCCGACGCGATTTGAACATTCAGGCGCGCCATCTGCCGGGAATCGAAAAGATGCGCCTCTACGCCGCCACGTGGACGAAGAATCAAACTTTGGAATCGGCAATCGCAGACTTTATGACTCGTCTGGCGCTGGGAGACAAACTCACGTTCAAAACGCTCCCGCACAATGAGGAACAGTTTAAAGCCCTGGTCAAACAGACGCGTGACAATATCGGCTACGCCGTTCAGGACGCCGCCGCGATTCTGCCCTCGCTGTGGGAATCGTATCACGCTGCGCTGCTGAAGATTGACGCCGTTCCCGCCCAGTCGCGATTCGAGTACGCCAAACAGGACGCGCTGACGCAGTTAAACGCTCTGTTTGAACCGGGATTTCTCGTTACCGTTCCGGTTAAACAGCTTCAGTATTACCCTCGATTTCTCAAGGCGATTGTCATGCGTTTTGACAGCCTCAACGCTGGGGCAATGTCTCGGGACATGGCGGCGACGGAAACGGTTCAGAAGTACTGGGACGTCTACTGCAAAAAACGCGAGTCGCTCCGCTTCGCCGGTCAGGAATCCTCCGACCTCGTCCAGTTCCGCTGGATGATTGAAGAACTTCGCGTTTCCCTCTTCGCCCAAAAACTCGGCACGAGCGTTCCCGTCAGCGAGAAGCGTCTGGATAAACTTCTCGCCAGTATTGAGTTGTAAGAAACGCTGTTAGTATAAACATGGCTTGAGGCGGCGATTATACTCAACTATCTGACGGCAAAGCGCTTTCCAACTTTTTTTCTTTCCTTTTAAATTCCGTCCCTTTTAGCCCTTGCAAAGAAAACGCGTTTGACTATAATAATTGTTATGAATACCAATGGCTTTGTATTACATGCGATATTATTCGAAGGCGCAATGGCTATCGTGGGCGCGCTGTTGGCGTTAATTTGCGGACTGGATTTATCGAAAGCTTTTCATAATCCGGACTTTGCAACCATGTTCAGTCAATTTGCTCTTGGAATTGGTCTTGCTGTGGGATTAGGAATTCTTTTCACGGTATTAGACTATTTTCCTTGGTCACATTTGAAAAAAGTTTCCGAAAAGACAAAAGAATTTGTCAACGACGCATTCAAGGATTCGTCGCTTTTTAATCGCTTTCTCGTCTGTCTGTTAGCAGGCGTCGGAGAAGAGATTTTATTTCGCGGTTTTATATTTATAGCCATTTTTGAATTCTGGCCCTGGGGTCTGGAATACAATTTGAATATTATTGCTGCAATTGCGATTTCCTCAATTCTTTTCGGATTGGGGCACAATGTTTCAGCATTGTATTTTTTAATTACGGCGATGTTGGGAGTAACGTTCTGTCTGGTTTTCCTTTGGACAGGATCGCTCATTGCCCCTGTTATCGCTCACGCTCTTTACGACTTCTACGCGATGGAATCCGCATTGAAGGAAGACGCAGCATAGAGTAAATCGTTTAGAGCGTTCGTAAAAACTGGCGTATTCGATTCGCATTTTCGTTTGCAACTCACACAACAATCATGCTTTCGTTTATATTCGGCTTCGGACTGGCGCGCCCGATTTTTTTAGCGGCGGTTTTGGCGCTGATTCCCATTTTGATTTGGCAGTGGCGGTCGCTGACGCATTTCCCGGCATACATGCAGATTGTACTGCTATGCCTGAGAGTTGGCGTAGTCTTAACGATTGTTTTTGCTCTGGCGGGACCGCAGCGAATCGAGCAGAACTTTCAGAAATTCGTTTTGTTTGCTCTTGACCAGTCCGGGAGCGTTCCCAATGGCGGATACGAAGCTCATAAAGCCATTCTGGAAGAAGCTCTTAAAAACAAAGGCGACAACCAGTACGCGGTTTTATCTTTTGCGGGAAAGCCGGGAGCGGTTTCCACTCAACCGATCAAGCCGGGAGATGAAAACAAATCCCCGCTGGAACCGTTAGACGTCAGCCATACAGACTATTCCAAGGCAACGGTTTTGGCAGAAGCGATCGTTCCGGAAGATTCCGTTGGCGAAGTTGTGATTGTTTCCGATTTTCAAACAGCGGACGACGCGCCGGAGATTCATAAACAGGTAAACCGATTTGGCATTTCCGCTCATCGAATTGACATTTCAAACAAGTCAATGCTCCCGGAAATCTGTATTGAAACAGTTTCTGCGCCGCAGCGCGCCAGAGTCGGTCAGCCGATTGTCATCGAGGTTCTGGTCAAATCCAATTTCAATCAAAAAGCCGTTGTAACTCTAACGCTTCAAAAAAATGAGAAGGAAAAAACAGACGACGATCCCTCGTCTCAGTTTGCTCCTCAAACGGTTGAATTTACTCGGCCTGGATTGCAAAGCGTTTTATTTGAATTCACGCCGTCTGAAGCGCAAACATACTTTTTTGAAGCTCAGCTGACCTGCGTTGAAGGCTCAGAGCTGTCTGACACGCTTCTGGCAAACAACCGATATTACGCCACAACGTCGGTTTTACCTCAGGGAAAAGTTTTGCTTGTAGAAAACAAAAAGAATCTGGCAGCTCCGCTGTCCAAGGCTCTTGCTGGAGAGTTTTTGGCTGTAACGCCCTGCTCTGCAAACGAGTTTCCCAATAATCTGGACGAATTCGAAGCGGTTATTTTGTCGAATATTCCGGCAACGGAACTTTCAGCAGAAAATCAAAATCAACTGGAATCGTACGTCAATAAAGGCGGAGGACTTATCGCTTTGGGCGGCGATCAGTCGTTTACCGCCGGCGGCTGGCATGGAACGAAACTGGAAGAACTCATGCCGGTTGAATGTATCCCGCAGGAAAAACAGCCGCGGCAGTCGCTGGCTTTGGTTCTGGTTTTAGACCGCTCTGATTCGATGAACGAAGGCGCGGCAATTGAACTGGCAAAAGAAGCGGCTCGAAGAGCGTTGGAAGTTCTCGCGCCAACAGACGAGTTGGGGATTCTCACATACGAAGATAACTACGAATGGAACGTTCCGATTACTCAGGTAACAGACAAAGACGCCATTCTGGAAAAGATCAACGCGATTAAAGCTGAAGGACGAACCAATCTGTACCCGGCTCTCAATCGCGCCTGTCAGGCGTTAGACGAATCTTTTTCCGACTTGAAACACATTATTGTTTTGACCGACGGCGTTTCTCAGCCAGGCGATTTCGACGCGTTGGCAAAACAGATTGCCGCAAAGGGAATTACCATGTCGTCCGTTGCCGTTGGCGAGGAAGCGGATCCTCAAATTCTTGCCGACTTGGCGCGTCACGGCAAAGGGACTTCGTACATTTGTAAAAATCCGGAAGAGCTTCCGGCAATTTTTGCTCTGGAAACAACGTCTGCCGCAAAAATCGGGATTATCGAACGAACGACAAAACTGCAAACCGCCAGTTCCCTCTCAACGCTGGGCAAGTTTGACGCCGGCAAATCGCCGTCGCTGCTGGGATACGTTCAAACCCAGGCAAAGCCAGACGCAACTGTCGTTTATGCGGCGCCAGAAATCAACGGCGTTTCAGACCCGATTCTTTCCTGGCGGCGATATCGTCAGTCCAAAGGCGCAGTAATCGCTTTTACATCCGACGTTGAAAGCCGATGGAGCCGCGCCTGGCTTCGTTGGGACGGGTTTGGTCCGTTCTGGTCGAGACTGGTCAACTTCGTTCGACGCCCAGACTCGGCAGAACAGTATTCCATTTTAGCTGACAATAAAACAATTACCGTCAAAGGATCTGTCGCTCAGGCGGATCTTCAGTGTTCGTTAACGGACTCAGCGGGAAATGCCATCCAAATAAATCAGGTTGCGCCTGGCGTGTTTAAGACTGAAACGTCTCCCGCTTTGGGCGAAAGTCAAGTTGATATAATTCAAAACGGAAAAGTCGTCTGGACAGGCAAAACAGGAATTGTTCAAAATTATACAGACGAATTTCGTCCAGACCGTTCCGCGTCGTTGGCAGACGCGTCTTTGCCGCCGGTTATCGAAGCCAGTCGGATTTTTGACAAGGCGGAAACTTCCGTTCCCAAAACGTATCGATATTGGCAATACCTGCTTTGGCTGGGCGTTTTAATGACCGCGGCAGAAGTTTTTCTGCGAAGAACGGGAATTGCGTAAAATCGCTATTGTACCAATATAAATAATACGATATATTGGATAACGCTTGTCAAAAGGCGTTTGATAAGCGGCAAAAGCAATAGGTTTGAAACGCATGAGGCGTTTACGTGAAAAAAAGGAATTTACCTGCCGGCAGCATGATGAGCCAATCACAAAATAATTGGCGTTCAGCTTCAAACGTTCAACCGCCGAGTCCGTTAATTCGTTTACATGGATTGTATAATACATCTAAACGAGTCAAATTTTCAGAATCGGAAAATCGTACAGATTTAAAAATCAAATACGAAGAAGAGTCAGACACGACTTCATCAGACGTTATTCCAATAGCGTCTCCCCAAAAATTCGCGTCGGAACCGTTCACCCTTCGAGTGGAATCAACCGGCGCGCCTGTCCCAAAAGAAACAATTGCCGATTTGAAAAACCTGGCTACAGAGCAAGCTCGGCTGGAAGCAGTCCTGTTTCTGGCTAAAGAACCCTGGGGAGTTCGCCGATTGGCTCAGTACGCCCACATAGAAAGCGGAGCAAGAGTTAAAGTTCTTATTGAACAACTCAATAAACAGTATCGGGCGCGGCGATACGCGTTTCGAATTCTTCCCGTTGCGGGAGGGTATTCGCTCATGACGCGCCCACAATTCAGCCCATGGCTAAGACGACTTCACCGCGGTCGTGAAACGCAGCTCAAACTGACGCCGTCAGCGTTAGAGACGCTTATGATCGTCGCAGACAAACAGCCGGTTTTGCGTGTTGAAATCGAATCGGTGCGCGGAGTTCAATGCGGTGAAACGCTGCGTAATTTGATGGATCGCGGCTACATCCGCATTGTTGGTCGGTCAGACGACCTGGGACGTCCATTTTTATATGGAACAACAAAACTGTTCCTATCGGACTTTGGCTTAAACAGCCTTAACGACTTAAGAATCGAAAAAAATACAGAAAATTTGGTTAATCCGGATATTTCCGTTAAAGACGAATACTTATACGGGGCGATAAAATCCGGGAAGAGCCAACCTGATGACGCTTCAAAAAGCAACTCATCGCAAGACAATTCATTCAACGTCAGTACAGAAACTCCGGCGGTCGGGGCGGCTGACGTTACGGTTGATTCTGACGATTCCACTTCAGAATCGTCTAACACAAAGGAGATTTCCATGCTTCACACTATTACTGATCCATCCACAATCGAAATGGGAGACAACAACCTGTTCGAATCGTTCCAGTTGGGAGACAACGTTTCTGTCGCAGCTGTATCTGATTACAACGACGACGAAGAAAATGAAGATTGGGAAGACGATGACGACGACGATGACGACTGGGACGATGAAGACGAAGACGAAGACTGGGATGATGACGACGACGAAGACTACGACGATGACGACGAAGAAGACGAAGACGAAGACGATGATGAAGATTACGACGATTGGGAAGAAGTAGAAGACGAGGACGACGACGAAGACGAGGACGACGACGATTGGGACGACGACGATTGGGACGAGGACGAAGATGATGATGAAGACGATGACGACGACTGGGACGACGAAGATTACGACGACGATGATGACGACGACAATTGAGTCCTCTCAAAATGAATAATCTCGTTTTCTCAATTCAAATACCAGGTCTCCGCGTTTCTACGTCAATAGTGATGGGGGCTTTTGGGAAAATATAATCTGAAATTCAAAAAACGCGCTGACAGCCGCCTGTCAACGCGTTTTTTTATGATGGTTAATCAGAATGAAAGTTCAGGTGAACAACGCCTAAAACTCTGTCAAATCCGGTTATGCCTGACGTCGATGACGTTCAAACAGCCAGCGTTCTTTGAATGTATCAAAGATTTCCTTATGATGTTGCAGACCGTGAAGAACTTCTTTGCCTTTATCTTCCCTGTCATCCCACTTTAAGTACAATGTAATGTTGCCAATGTCCCCGATTATTCGCTGCCAAAGGTTTTGAGACATTTTGCAGTCTCTAATATGACAAAGAACATACACGTCAATTTTCTTGTTAAATATGCCAGATTCTTTTGTAAGCGTAGCAGTGTCAAGAGTATACAACGTGAAAAAGATTTTATCGATAAATGTAAAAATCAGCCAGCACCAATAAAAAACAGGGACGCTCATCAAAAGGAAGAATCGTAAATTGGCATTTTCCCATGGACATGCCAATGCGATGTAAACTGCCGTTATGACAATGCCCAGAGCAACTGTAAACTTCGTGAAAAAGACGCCTCGGAAAAGCGTCCAGATCAACCCGCAGAGCCAGTATACAACAGGAACCCCTATCAGTACATATAAACGATACTGATCAATTCCAAATGGCATAAGCCAAACAAAAATGGAAACTGCTGTTATCAGAAGCCCCCAGAAGGTTTCATCAATCAAATCGTAACCGCTGTATCGCCAATACTTTAACGACGTATCAGCATTAGGATTTCTTTCAACCTTGACATTGGAACAATCCAACGCGTATTCCTGGTATTCTCGCAAAGAATCAAACCGTTTTCGAATATTGCCAATATCGTTAATATAAAGCGTTGGCGAAGTGGCATCATCCGAATGAAGAGTAATGCGTCCTGTACCGAAAAACCTTTGGAAAAAGTATTGACGAAGACTCATTCCCCACAACGCTTCCAAAATAGTTGAATTGGTTGACATGTTTAAAAAACCTTTAATCAACCGAATTTCTTTTGGACGCAGTTCATATCTTTTGATAAACCGATTGAAGAGAAACGAGAAAAAGCCAAAGAGGAAATAAATCGAAGGAATCGCAATGGCTCCAATCCAGACAAACTGCTTACACTTGTTCAGATTTTCATTGTCTGCATAGTGATACAGCGCCCAAACGCCTCCAACAAGAGCTGCAGCCATCAACGCAGCAAACAACATTTTAGACAATAAAATCATCCATGTACAACGCCAATGCTGAACCGGGTATTGCTGATTTTCGTTAACATCAGGCAACGTATTGGATGGTTGAGCAGTATCAGACTGCGAAACAACGCGACCGCAATCCGGACATGTACCGTCAGGATTAGGCGACTTGGCAGAATTACAAAAATTACACGGCATGTTTCTATTTCTTTTTGGACGTTTTAGACAACGATTTTGGGGAATCTGCTTTCTCCTCGCCTTCTTCCGGGTCAGGAGCGGCAACTTTTTCCCGAACAATATTTAAATTTTCAGGCGCCTCAATGCCAATACGAACCGATCCTTGTGCAACGCGAACTACGGTTATGGCAATATTATCCCCTATCAATATGCGTTCGCCGACTTTTCGGGATAATACTAACATGGCGTTAAGTTACCTGTAAAACCTGAAACGTTAATCTCTAAAATTAATATATACGAAATTTTTATTTAATTATAACAGCCGATTTATAAATTTTCAAGCTGTTATAAAAAATTTGTTGAAAATATTTTAAAAATAACATAAAAAAGATGCAATTTAACGTTACATCTTGTCAAAATCGCCTGATTGCTCATCGTCTGTTATTTCGTCAACAGATGTACCGTCATCCGAAATGGCGTCTTCTTCAACATAATCAGCGCAGTTGTCCGGATCGGCTTTTAATCCGCCAAAAACAACCGTGTCAAGATTGCGTTGAGTTGACTCCGTTTCCGCTTCGTCTGAATAGAGAAAAGCGAATTCCTCGTCTTCCGGCTGTTCCAACGGAAACGCTTCCAGCATTCTTTGATGGAATGATTTTGTACTATCGGCCGACTGCTCGGTTGGAGCAATAACCTTATCAATTTCATTAGTGCGGTCAAAGTCTTCACGCTTGCGAAAATGCACTTTAATTGGCGTTTCGCCAAAAGGCAGATAATCGCGAAGAATGCTAAGCAAATATCGTCGATACGGTTCTTCAATCAGGGCTGGATTGTTGCAAAACAGAGCAATCGTTGGCGGCTGAATGGCAACCTGAGTGGCATAGTAAATTTTCGGGCGTCTGTTTTGACGCACTGGCGGCGGGTTGTGTTCAATCGCCGCTCGAACCAGCTTGTTAAGAGTCGAGGTGGAAATGCGCTGCTGACTCTGCTTAAAAAGCATTTTGGCGTGCTGAAGGAGCGGTTTGATGTTTTTACCCGTCTGACCGGTAATAAACGCGATCGGCACGTAAGGCATGGTTCTGAACGTGTTGCGAAGATATCGAACCCAACGTTCAAAGGGAACGCCTTGAGGAACCAAATCCCATTTATTGACAACGAAAATACAGGGTTTGCATTCTCGAATGATGTAATCTGTGAGCTGCTTTTCAACTTTGCTGATTCTTTGCATGCAGTCAAAAAACAGAAGCACGACGTCCGCCCGGCGAATGGAGCGTTCCGCCCGATGAGTGCCGTAAAAATCGATGTTGGTGGTTACGCTCTTTTTGCGGCGAAAACCGGGAGTGTCAATTGCAATAAAAGTTTTCCCGTCCAGTTCAAACGTTACGTCGACGCTGTCTCTGGTTGTACCCGGCACGGAAGAAACAATCATGCGAGGTTCTTGCGCCAGCGTATTGATAAACGTGCTTTTCCCAACGTTTCGACGCCCAACAATGGCGATTTTCATCGAATCTTCCTGTATCGGAACTTCTTTCAGATCGCTGGGCGGCAATTTTTCGTAAATGGCGTCCAATAAACGATCTTTGCCATGGTTATGTAAAACGCTGACAGGAATAATCTTTCGTCCAAATTTATAAAATTCGTCTGCTCCGGCAAGAAGATTGGAGTGGTCAATCTTATTGACAACCGTTAAAACCGGGACGTCTAAAGGTCGAAGTTTGCGTGAAACCAGTTCGTCCAGCGGCGTAATGCCGTCTTTGACATCAACGACAAACAATACAATATTGGCAGATTCAAGAGCAATGGAGATTTGCTTCTCGATGTCGTCTGTAAGATTGTCTTCGTCTTTGACGCCCATGCCGCCGGTGTCAATCAGTTCGATATAGCGGTCTTTAATAGGCGTTAAATGACTAACTCGATCGCGGGTTACGCCCGCAGTGGGGTCAACAATGGCAATACGTCTGCCTGCCAGCCAATTGAACAGACTGGATTTTCCGACGTTCGGTCGACCAACGATGGCAATTTTCGGCGCTCCCATAGCTTACTCCTGTGAGTAAATCAATATATAAATGGAAAGTTGGAAATGACGCAAGCGGCTCAAAACAGAAGACGCTCGCCAAAGACGAAACGCAGTTTCCTCTATTCAACTTCGAGGCAACCGCGACTCTTACACCTTGCAACTCGTCTATATTATATACTTTTTTTCGAGAAATGCCAGTAGGGCGCCAAAAATAGTTAGAACTCGGGAAGCAAACGCTTTTTAAAAGCGGTTACTCCCCCCAGCGATATTTTCCTATTTTCACTCAGCGATGAATGTTATGCAAATCAGAACGGAGAGGAACTGTATCTCCAGGAAGCCAATTCAGTTCAGTTTTTGACGATTGAATCTCGTCAGCCTCGTCAGCAGGAGCAATTTCGTTGTACGACGCCGGAGCAATTTCATTCCAGACGCCAGCGGGTTGAGGCATCATAGGTTCAGGCGACGCCCCGGCTGCCATTTGATTAACAGGCTCATTGTAGGAAGCCGAAACAACAAAATTGGGATGAGCGGTCGAAACCGGCGTACGAAGCAGTAAATTCGGTTCTGGACGCGCAACTTTAGCGTATTGTTCATCCGGTTCTGCCGTCGATTGATAACCGACGCTTGCCACACGAATATCTTCTCGGATCAAATCGTTATTAATAGCAGGAAATCCCGTAGCGACCCACGCCAGCCAGACTTTCTGGAACTGCTGCAATGTATCGTATCCATAATACTGCTTAAGCGCCCTGTTCCAGTCGTTGGTTTGAATGCCCATTTCAACGAAGGCGATATACCGTTTACGTCCGCCGCGGGCGATAAGATATTCTGCCGCCGTATAGCTTTGAGCGTAAAACGGCATGGCGTCTTGCGGGTAGTCTTTGGCGTTAGCCATCGCCCGGAACGCAATTCCACGATTGGTCTGAAGGAACCCAATTAGCATATTGCGATACTTTGTTCGTTCTGAAATATGCTCGACGCTGGTTGCCGCCCCTTCGTCCACCCAACGTGGAACCGGTTGACGGAATCGACAGGCAAAAATCGTATGAGTAACTTCATGAGGAATGACAGAATCGATAATTCGTTCTACCGATCCCTGAATATTCATATCCCAATCATAGACTTCGCCGTTGGAAAAGACAAACGTTGTTGCGCCGCCGGGAGCCAGATTCTCGCCAACTTTAACCTTGACCTGACACGGCTTCGCCCAATCGCGAAGCGGCGCGCCGAGCCAGTCGATTGCCTGCTTTTTGCGTTGATATTCAGCCGTCTCGGCAAACTCCCGAGCCAGTTCCGGGTCTTCCGTATGAACAACAAAATTCCTTGTTCTATAAACCGCCGCTGACGTTTCGTTCGTCGCATAGAAAGAAATCGCCGCAAAAATCGTCAGGAATATTGAAAAATATTTTAACTTCATTTCCGATTGTATCGTTTATTCAAACTTTAACAGCAGTATAGACTATTTATCCATTTCTGGAAAGAGGAATTTTTATAGAAAAAATGAAATTTCCAAAAAATCCAATTATTCCGTTCATACAATCGATACAATCGATACAACCGATACAACAAGACTATCGAAATAAAAATTTTTAGTTATTTTTTATAAAAAGATTGACTGGCGTCTTTCGAGTCAAAGATTATTCGTAATCTTTTTCCTGTTCTGATTTAAAAAAACGTATTTTTTACGTCGATACGATAGCGAAAAATAAAAATATCTGGTATAATATATAATGGAAAGATGCAATACGCGCATTTGGATTTACGTTTATATAATTGAAGTATCCAGATGTTAGCGTTTCATCATGAACCGTTTTCCCCTACCATTCCTAACTCCCAATATGTCGCCATGTTAGAGCTTTTAAAGAAAAACGGACTTCGATACGGCATTTACACGGTTGTTCTTTGCACAGTCGGGTACTTTCTGGTATCGTGGATAGGATCAGCGTTTTCCTCCTCCGGGGGCGAAGACGTCATTGAATACACCGCAACCAGAGAACGATTCGTCAACGAAATTACCGAAAAAGGCGAAGTTTCCAGTTCTGAAAATAAAGAAATTATCTGCGAAGTTCAAGCCAAGTACACCAGCAACATCACGATTTTAAAAATCATTCCGGAAGGAACGATGGTTAAAAAAGGAGACTGGCTTTGCACTCTGGACAGTTCCAAGCTGGAAGATCAGCGGGATTCTCAGGAAATCGCGCTCAACAACGCAGAGTCGGCGGTAGTTCAGGCGGAAAGCAATCTTAAAACCGCCCAAATCGCCAAAAAAGAGTATCTGGAAGGGACGTATATTCTTAACGAAACCCAGTACAAGAGCAAAGTTACGGTCGAAGAAGAAGACTTGCGCCGTCTGAAGGAATATAAAGAGTACTCGCAAAAGCTGTACGAACGCGGGTACGTTACGTCGCTGCAGTTGGAATCAGACGTCTTTGCGGTGGAAAGCGCCCGGCTTGACCTCATCTCCGCTCAAACGCAGCTCAAGGTTTATCAGGAGTATTCCAAAGCCAAGCAGGTCATTCAGCTCGATAGCGAAATCGCCTCGGCGGAAGCCAATCTGGCGGCGAAAAAGCGCGCGCTTGAGGTGGACAAGCTCAAAATGGCGGAGATTGAAGACCAAATCGAGAAATGCAATATTACCGCTCCGCAGGACGGGCAGGTCGTGTATGCCAACGAGTCCAGCCGACACGGTACAAACGTCGTTATCGAAGAAGGTTTGGCTCTGCGAGAACGTCAGGCGATTATTCGTCTGCCAAACCCGGAAAAGATGCAGGTGGAATGTCGAATCAACGAAGGTAAAATCTGGATGGTTCGCGTCGGAATGCAGGCAAACATCTTTATCGACTCTATTCCTGACACCGCCATTCCGGCGGAAATTGTCAAGGTCAACGATTACGCCGAGCCGTCCAACTTCTTTACCGGCAACATCAAAGAGTACAAAGTCCGTTTGAAAATTCTTGATCCGCCTGCTGGAATTCGTTCCGGACTGACGGCGCAGTGCAAGATTTTAATCGAAACGCAAGACAACGTTCTGACCGTCCCGGTTCATTGCGTTTTTGAACACGGCGGCAAGCATTACTGCATAACGCACAAAAACGGCGTCTGGGACAAGCGCGAGGTTAAAATCGGGTCGTGCAACGATTTTCAAGTCGTCATTTTAGGCGGTTTGGAAGAAGGCGAAAAAGTCGTCGCCGGCGCCAACGCCTATAAGAAAAACGTTGATTTACCCAAGCTGACAGACGCTCTGGAAAGAGCGAAAACCAACGCCGTCGTTTCTCAGCGCGCGACAACGCTTCCCGAAAAGCCGACTACGCCGGCAGCTCAGGACGGCGAACGCAGACCGCCTAGAAACATGCCCAAAATGCCGAGCTGGTGGAAACCTGGCATGTCTCCGGATGATATGACCGACGAACAAAAAGCGGAAATGAAGGCGATCTTCCAGAAAATGGGACCTCCTGGCGGCGGAAAAATGGGACCTCCCAACGGCATGAGACGTCCTCGCAAATCCAAAGACGACCCGTCGTTTGGCGTTATGCTGCCGACGGAAGAAGGAGAGCAAAAGACTGAGAATCAATTCCCGGACGGCGATTTTCCACCCCCGCCGGATGGCGGCAAATTCCCGCCGCCTCCGCCTGACGGCGCCGCTCCGCCCCCGCCGCCCTCTGGAGGTGGAGGAGGCCCCGGTCCCGGCGGACCGCCGCCTATGTAATTAGGAGTGAGGAATTAGGAGTGAGGAGTTACGCAAAGCGCTACACCAACTCCTCCCTCCTCACTCCTAACTCCTAACTCACATAACCAATTTTTTCTACCAAAAAACAACTTTTTATATGTCCGAATACTCCGCTGAAATCATCGATCTGCACAAGCATTACGAGCTGGGCGGCGAAACCGTCCGCGCTCTTAACGGCGTGTCGTTTAAAATCAAAAAAGGCGAATTCGTCGCTATTATGGGCGCCAGCGGGTCGGGAAAGAGTACGCTTTTGAACCTGTTGGGGTGTCTGGACAGACCAACGTCGGGCGTTATCAAGCTGGACGGGGAAGACGTCAGCCAGCTGTCAGACGACCAGCTTTCAGAGATCCGCGCAAAAAAAATCGGGTTTATTTTTCAGTCGTACAATCTTATTCCTCAGCTGACCGTACTGGAAAATATCGAAGTCCCGCTGTACTATCAAGGCGTGATAAATTCATCATCCAGACAGCGATGCCTCGATCTGGCGGTAAAAGTCGGTTTGGGACAACGCCTTGGACACCGTTCGTTCCAACTTTCCGGCGGTCAGCAGCAGCGCGTTGGCATCGCCCGAAGTCTGGTTAACGATCCCGCTTTTCTCTTGGCAGACGAACCGACTGGAAACCTCGATACGGCAACGACGGATGAGATTCTGGCGTTATTAAAAGAGCTTAACGCCGAGGGCAAAACGATTATCATCGTTACTCACGAACCGGAAGTCGGAGATCAAACCAAACGAATTATCCGTCTCAAAGACGGCGAAGTTGTCGAAGACACGGGAGCGTAACGCTTGCGGCGAAAGCCTCCAAAAATCTCTTTCGCAGAAGAATCGCTCCGCCCCGCTGGATCGCGGCTGTGTCAGCCGCAACAGGAAAAAGCGAGCTTTGCTCGCAATCCTGAGAGAGCGTAAACTTCGGCGAAGTCTTTCAGCGGGTCATTGGACAAGGCGGCGTCAAGCCGCCGCATTCCCCGCGCAAACGGCGCTCTCAACTCAAAGCCCCTCTAGTAAAAAATCTTAAAATTAGTATAATAGAGGATAATATAATATATTGCAAGGTTTTCGATAGTTTTTTGGAGTCAAAATCATGTCCGAACCGGTAGTTCGCCCGAAACGGGTTATTTTGAAAATCTCAGGCGAGGGATTCTGCAATGCCAAGGCGCGCGGAATTCAGATGGACGCTGTTGTTCATATTGCTGAACAGACCGCGGCAGCCGCGAAAAGCGGAACGCAGATGGCAATCGTTCTCGGCGGCGGAAATATTTTGCGAGGAGCGCAGTTCACCTCTGGCGCAACCCACATTCACGAGTCGACTGCCCATTATATGGGCATGATCGCCACCGTTATGAACGGCTTGGCTCTTCAGGACGCTCTGGAATCTCTGGGACAGGAAACCCGCGTCATGACCGCCATTAAAATGGACGGCGTCGCGGAAGCGTACATTCGCCGCCGCGCTTTGCGACACCTGGATAAGGGTCGAATTATCATTCTCGTTGCTGGAACCGGCAGCCCGTTCGTTACGACGGACACAGCCGCGGCTCAGAGAGCGCTGGAACTCGACGCCGACATTCTGCTCAAGGCGACTCGCGTTGACGGCGTTTTTACCGCTGACCCGGAAAAAGATCCCAACGCAAAGCTGTACGACAGGCTCACGTATGCTGAAGTTCGTCAACAAAACCTTCGCGTCATGGATCAGGAAGCCATCAGCAAGTGCATGGAATACGCCATGCCGATTCGCGTTTTCAACTTCAAGGTAGACGGCAACATTGAACGCGCCGTTGCGGGAGAAGACGTTGGAACACTGATCACGAAATAGTGATAAGTTTTGAGTGGTAAGTGATTAGGGCGCAAGCGCCGCTCTCACTTACCACTTACTCCGTGGGTTAAAACCCACGGCTTTTGATATTGAACCGCTAACGCAGTTCTAGCAGAACGCTGTCGCGTCTGTTTTAATTATTCGCAACTCGTAACTTTTTTATAAGGAAATCATCATGTCAGAGGAAATTATTCTTGATGCCGAAGAACGCATGGAAAGCTCAATCGCGCATCTTAAAGAAAACCTGAACGGCATTCGCACCGGTCGAGCCAATCCAGGTCTGGTTGACTCGTTAAACGTTAATGTCGCTTCCTACGGCGGGTCAGATATGACGCTTAAGTCGCTGGCAACCGTCTCAGTTCCGGAACCGACTCAAATTTTGATTCGTCCTTTTGACGTCGGTACGCTCAAAGATATTGAAAAGGCGATTATCAACTCCAACCTCGGATACGCGCCCAACAACGACGGCCGCGTTATTCGACTGAACATTCCGGCTTTGTCAACGGAAGTTCGTAAAAAGATGTGCACGCGAATCAAGGAATTCTGCGAATCGTGCAAAGTCGCCATGAGAAACGTTCGCCGCGACGCCAACAAGGCTCTCGATCAGAAAGAAAAGGACAAGCTCATTTCCGAAGACGAACGCGATTCCGCAAAGGAAACGATTCAGAAATCGCTGAAAAAGTTCGAGGAAAAAGCGGACGAACTCGCCAAGGCGAGAGAAAAAGACGTTATGGAATGATATTCCCGCTTTAGACGACTTTTCGTCAATGCGAAAGTGGCGGAATTGGCAGACGCGCTGGATTTAGGTTCCAGTGGGAAACCGTAGGGGTTCAAGTCCCCTCTTTCGCATTTTGCAGCGCATAGTTTTCCCTATGCGTTTTTCGACTCCTTTTAACATGCGTTCCGCCCTTGACGACAGACTTCCACTGCCATCTTTACGAACCGATTTTTGACGCGGACCGGGACGAGGTTATCGCCCGAGCCAAGGCGGTTGGCGTAACGCGGTTCTGCTGCGACGCCAGCAAGGAGTCTGACTGGGGGCTTATTGAAAAGCTCTATAAACAGTACGGTGGAGAAACAATTCGACCCGGATTTGGAATTCACCCGTGGTTTTCAGACGCTGCCCTGCCCGGCTGGCAAGATCGGCTTGTAACAAAGCTCAATGAGTATCCGGACGCAGTCGTTGCGGAAATCGGAATTGACTGGATTCGACGCACGCGCGTTCCGTTTGACGTCCAGACAAAAACGTTTCTCGAACAGATGGAAATCGCCAGAGAACTGAATCGAAGCGTTACAATCCATTGCGTTCGCGCCTGGGATAAAGCGCCGGCGCTGTTTAACGAATTTGGGAAATTCGCTCCTGAAATCACGTTTCATTCGTTCAGCGGTTCCATACTCAACGCTCAATGGTTTTTGTCACGTTACAATGCGTTCTTTTCTTTCGGCGTTGAAATTCAAACCGGCAAAAAAGAATCGTTAATGCAAACGTACAAATACCTGCTCGACAACGCGCCGCAGACGATTCGTTTTGAATCCGACAGTCCATACATGCCGCTGATCAAAGGAACCCGGAACGAACCGTCGAATATTGTTTTCCTATCGAAATAATTGCGGAAACCCGCAACTCTCAGATTATCAAAATATACATTATATAGAATCTTTAGTTTTTATTTTACAAGATATAGATTTTCTCTTCACAAAAGCATTTTAATCGATACAATTCCTACAGCTTGCAAAACCAGACGTTAACGCGTCGCATTACAAGGAGCAGAAACAGGACAATAGAACAATTCAATTTCATTTTATCAAACAATCAGGTCGTCTGAAAGAGAAGGAGCTTTTCAGACGTATCGTCGGATAAAAGTGCGTTTTGTTTTATGTCCTGTTTCGGGGTCAGCGAAAAATCGCTGGAAAGGAATTCCGTTGCTATGTGCGCAAAACCGATGGTAGGACTGAACATGGATTATCGAGCTTCTCGAAACGAAAACCCTGCATTCAGTTTTCTGTGTTCCGGATACTATGATTCTCTTATTCGCTGCGGCGCTATCCCAGTCGCAGTTCCGCCTCTCGACAACGAAAAAGACATTGCTCAGGTTCTCAATTCACTTGACGCTTTTGTTATGGTTGGGGGAGAAGATCTTGATCCGTATCTCCAAGGCTTTGAACGCCATCCGACAGTTCGCATCATGGACATCAAACGCGAGTCGTTTGACCGGATGCTTATCGCAGAAATCTCCAGTCGAAAAATGCCTTTGCTGGCTATCGGCGCTGGAATGCAGCTGCTTAACGTTTACGAAGGCGGCTCCCTTTATTTCGACATTTCTGAAGACATTCCCAAAGCAATGCCGCACATGTGCAAAGGAGGCCTTCTCAATCGTCACGCTCTGACTATCAAACCGGGAACTTTCATGGAAACCATTTACGGCGACAGCGACATTCGAGTCAACAGCCGACATCATCAGTGCATTTGCGACGTGGCTGAAAACTTTGAGGCTACTGGCTGGTGCCCAGGCGACGACGTAATTGAAGTCATCGAATCGCGAGATCCCGACTGGTTCGCTGTTGGAACCCAGTTCCATCCGGAATGCAGCAAAACCGCCACTGCTCTGGACATGAGAATCTTTGAAGAATTCATTGCCAATATTACCGGCGAAGTCTTTTACGCCACCGCCGGCGTTTGAAACGCAGCGCATTAAAATCAGAACAGAATCGACAGACGTCAGACGCCAGAACGTCTGTCGACTTTAAAAAAGAAACGCCCCAGAGAAAACTCAGGGGCGTTTGAATGATCTAAAAAGAAGATGTTATTCTTCTACTGGAGCGTCTTCGTTTGCTGGAACAGGGCCGTCGTCTGACCCGTTGCTAAGCGCTTCCAGCTGAGCCATCCATTTTTCAGCTTCCGCCTTGACGCCGTCTGACAGAGCTGGCTTGTTCAGGAGTTTTTTCAAAGAGGCAATGAGCGGTTCACAGCGTTTTTTAAGCGCATCGGGAGAAAGCGTATCGGACGTTGCCTTGAACTTTTTGATGTTCGCAATCTGTTTAGCCAATTCCGCAACATTTTTATCTGCCTGAAGCGGTTTCAGAATCTCGTCAACCGAATCCTCTCCCGGCAGTCCTTTAACCGACCTGCTAAGCATGTTGAGAACGTCATAATAAGCGGCGGGTTCGGCTTTTGCTTTTTCGAGGATTTCAGGCAACTTTGAGGAAAGGTATTCGTCAATTGCCATTTTCACGGATTCCTGAGAACCCGCGGCGTCTGGATTCTTTTCGATGCTTTTTTCAATCTTTACGTATGGCCCCTTCCATGGTTTACCCGGTTCAAACAAACTGTAGTATTCAATCTCTTTTCCAACAAAGTTCATTCCTTCCAATGGGTGTTTTACTGGCAGGCTCTTCATGCGCTTTAACATCATAGCCGCTGGGATAGAGCTTTGAAGCGTAAGGTAACATTCCTTGATTGAACCGGACCCGATAACCTGACCTTCAGCGTCCAAAAGGACAAAAGAGCATTGATTTGCCTTGGGCATTTCAGCCTGACAAAGCAGGTTTACGTACACCGGAAACATCGGACGCCCTTGGCGGATCATATTCATCGCCGAGACGTTATCCGTTCCAACATAACTGCCTGCAACTGTAAATGCGCCTGTTTTGCCTAACTGCATTTGCAGTTTGTTGAGATTCTGGAACATCGAAGTAACCTCCTGAACCCGACGGGGTTCTGGGCGGTTTCCTTCGCCTAAGGTCCAGTAATACAGCAGAACGATTTTGCCATCGTAATAGGACGGATCCAGTTTTCTGGGGTAGATGGGATCCATATCATAGTTCATCCCTTTATCCGCTGCAACAGCAAAGGGCAGAAGCAGAAACAACAACGCAAACGATAAGAAAAAAACGGTTTGTTTCATAATAACGCTTTGGGTTAAGGAGTTGAAAATAATCAGGAGATAAACAATAGGCGATTAACGCGAAATGTCTTTCGCCAATTGTTTCTCATAACTCCAATATTAATTCATCTGGCGACAAATTACAAGTCCCGGACAGGAAATTTTTATAAAAATATGGGAAAATGTCAGTTTTCAAAAACCTGGAGGGCGATTTCAATCTTGCCGAACGGGGCGTTGACCTGAACTCCCTGAACGTACGGACGAATCATCTCAATGGATTCTTTCGCAATCGCGACGCCTTCCGCCAGCTGACCTTCGCGGGTTTCCTGAGCTTCCATTCTGTCCATAATGGACTGAGGAATTTCGACGCCTGGCACCTCGTTTTGGAGGAAGGACGCGTTGCGGAAACTCGCCAAAGGCCAAATCCCGGCGACGACCGGCAGCCCGGTCGATTTAATCTGTTCCAGCATCGCCAGCAGGGCTTCGGGGTCGAAAACGGGCTGAGTGAAAATGAAATTCGCGCCCGCCTCGGCTTTCATGAACAGACGTTCGACTTCGCGCTTTTTATCTAACGCCGTCGGGTCAAGACCGACGCCAATAGCAGCGTGAGTCGGCGGCGTAATCGCCTGACCGCCCAGGTCGATGCCCTGATTGAGTCGTTTCTGGATTCCGACCGCGCCGATGGAGTCGGTATCGAAAACGCCGGTGGCGTCTGGATATTCTCCCAGCTTGGGCGGGTCGCCGGTAATAAAAAGCAGGTTTGTAATATTGCACGCGGCGCACGCCAGCAAGTCCGCCTGAATGCCGATGAGGTTTTTGTCACGGCAGCAGCAGTGCAAAATTGCTTCCATGCGGGCTTCTTTTTGAATTCGATCGGCAGTAATCAGCGGAGAGATTTTGCTCGACGCCCGGGGGCCGTCTGGAATGTTGACGCAGTCAACGCCCGCCTGATACAGCGTCCGGCATTTTTGAATCGTCCCGGACAGATCGTAACCTCTCGGCGGAACGAGTTCGACGCTCGTAACCCACTGTCCTGTTGCGAGCTTATGAGCGAATCGCGACCGGTTAATCAGCGGGACTTCTTCCTGCGGCTGAGCCGTCTCGGCAACAGTGAAAACGTGTTTGTTCTTTTGCGCTCTTGCCAACGGCTTGATAGCATCAGCCGCATTTTTAATGTGCGCCGGACCGATTCCGCAGCAGCCGCCGATCGCCGCCACGCCGAGGTTGACGTATCGCTGTGCGTAGGTTGTGAAGTATTCCGGCGTTGACATGTTGATATAACGATTATCAACGCTTTTGGGAATTCCCGCGTTCGGCTGAACGATGAGCGGCTTTTTGACGACGTTAATAACGCGTTCGACCGATTCCAGCATCCCAACCGGTCCCAGACCGCAATTCAAGCCCCAGGCAAAAGGCTGATGCGGGTACTTGTTTTCGTCGTCCAAACAGGCGACGACGGACTCGACCGTCTCTCCGGAAATCGTCTCGCAGTTTATCACCGGAGCAAACGACATGACGTACGGGAACGCGTTCCCTTCCTGCGCCAGCTTCTGCATTGCCAAAGCGGCATATTCAATAGCGGAAATATGCGGGAGGGTTTCAAAAATGATGAAATCGCAGCCCGCCTCGATCAGCGGCCGAACCTGTTCCAGAATGATCTCGACGGGATTGTCTGCATAGCTCAACAGCGGACCGACGTCCCCAGCCACCCAGGCGGATGCGTTTCTCTGAGCAATCGCCTCGCGAGCGATTTCCACGCCGGCTTTGTTGATAACGGCGGTTTTATCGCGCAAGCCGAACTTTTCCAGCGCCTGCGGATTCGCCCCAAATGTATTGGTTGTAATAACCTCCGCGCCGGCGTCGAGATACTCGTTTTCAATCTGAGCGACGAGCTTTTTATCCGTCAGATTGAGTTCCTCATAACATCGATTGGTAAAAATGCCGCGAGCGTACAGTTCCGTACCGGTCGCGCCGTCGAAAATAATCAGCGTATCTTTAATAACGTCAGTAATCTTTTGCTGAGCCATAAATGGGGGGGAGGGGAATAGGGAGTAGGGAATAGGGAATAGTTAGCTGCTAGCTATTAGCTACTAGCCATTAGCTTGGGTATTGACGCTTCTCGGCGTTAATTGTTAAAGTTTGAATCAAAAATCACAAAGCCAGGAGCTAGAAGCTAGTAGCTAAAAGCTGACTTGCAACTCGCAACTTTCTATATATTTTATTCTATATTTAAGATTTGTCAAAGCCGTTTAATCCTGGAATAACAAAAAAACAAATTATTTTTTAAAAAAATTGAGAATCCCCTTGAAATTTCTCCCGGAGGGAAGTATAATTATTAGAGATGTATAAAAAGGGAATCGTTTTTTGTCTATTCCCTACTCCCTACTCCCTATTCCCTAACTCAAACTCCCATGCCAGTATCCGTACACGATTTACCGTCATTGGTTCAAAATTTTCAAGCTGATTTTACGAAGATTGAAACCGAGCTTTCCAAATATGTATTGGGTCAGCCGGAGGCGATTCGCTGCGCCTTAACCGCTCTTTTCTGCGGCGGACACATTTTGCTCGAAGGCGCGCCGGGCGTCGGAAAGACCTGGCTGGCTCGTTGTCTGGGAGACGTCTTCGACGCTCACGCCAGCCGAATCCCGTTTACGCCCGACCTCATGCCGGCGGATATTATCGGGTCGTATGTTATTATGGAAGAACAGGGGCGGCGAACCTTTGAGTTCCAGCGCGGTCCGATTTTCGGGAATTTCATTCTCGCTGACCAGATCAACCGCGCCATGCCCAAGACGCAGTCTGCGCTTCTGGAAGCGATGGAGTCCGGACAGGTAACCGTCTCAACGGAATCGTTCAAAATGGAGTCCCCGTTCATGGTCATGGCGACGCAAAACCCGCTGGAAATGGAAGGGACGTTCCCGCTGCCGGAATCTCAGGTTGACAGATTCTTTTATAAAATCAAGATGAACCTGCCCAACGAAGAGGGCATGCTGAAAATCGCTATGAACGCGACCAGTACCGAAAAGCTCAAGCCCGCCAAGGTCTGCGACGCCAGCCGTCTGTCGAAGCTCAAGGAAATGGTTCGCGCCGTTACAATTTCCAGCGACCTGGTTGCCAGCATTGTCAAAGCGGCGGTTGCGACCAACCCGCAGTCGTCCAACTCCAAACAGATCAAACAGTACGTCCGTTACGGCGTCGGCCCCCGAGGCGTTCAAGCCGCCGTTATGGGAGCGAAGTTCAACGCTCTGGTCGAAGGGCGCGTCGACTGCACAAAAGCCGACGTCAAAGCCGCTATCCTGCCGGCGTTCCGACATCGCATTTTCCTCAATTACGAGGGCGTTGCGGAGATGATCAACACGGATACTTTGATTGAGTACTGAGGCAATAGGCAGTAGGCAGTAGGCAATAGTTTTTTGAGATGCTTGCGTACTGCTACTGTCTCTTGCCTAATACCCGCCCTCGCAGTTAGTTGCGAGAAAGCGCGAAGCGCTTCCCTACTGTCTACTGCCTATTGCCTACTGCCTACTGCCTAATCCCATGAAACGCCTTTTCCTTCTGCCGATTCTGATTGTTTTGACCAGCGTTTGCTGGGCTGACCGCCGTTCTGAAAACGAGCCGTTCGTCCCATCCAATACAGAAAATCCACCGGCTGCTGCGCCCGCTCAGCCAAAGGCAAAGAGTTCCGTTATTCCCGATTTAAAGGGCGAGGAACTGAAAGCATATTCCAAAGGACTTCTGAGAAAGTGGGTCAAAGCCCGCGATATGGGCGAAGACGCTTGTCATCAGGCAGCGCGTGAATATATCGGAGCGATTTTGGCTCTGGCGAAAGACGATGTTATGGACATTACTTCCAAAAGAATTTTAGACGACCAGATCAAGACGCGGCTCCGTTCTCTCAAAGCTACGATTGGCGCCTATAACAGACGCCATCGCATGGAACGTTTGGCGGCGGAAAAAGAGGCCAGAAAGGCGGCAGGGCTGCCGCCCCGTCCACAGTCGATTAAACCGCGTAAAAACAACAATCAAAACAACGACGGCATCCTGGCTCAACAGGGCGATTTCGCCAACATTCTCGGCGAAGACGCCAAAACGTCCAACAACGAAAAAGAGGGCGAGGAGCTTGTCGAGCTGATTCAGAAAACCATTTGTATCGACACGTGGGAAATCAACGGCGGAAACGGCACGATTTATTATTTCGGTCCCATGAAATCTATGGTTGTTAACCAGTCGGCGGAAGTTCACGAAGAAATTTCTCAAGTTTTAGAACAGCTTCGACGGGCGGGGAATTGATTGCTTCCGGGTGGCGGGTATTACCCGCCTAAAATTGCTTAGATTATTATTTTCGCGGACAATGTCCGCTCCCCAGAAACCTTGTACATAACCAACGTACCGGAAGAACGATAAAAATAAGCGCGGCATAAACCGCGCTTTTTTGTTTTTGAGTTCTAATTATTTCTTGGCTTTTGTAGTCTTCGCCTTTTTGGTCGTTTTGGCGGCTTTGGCGTTTTCTGCTTTCAGGTCGCAGAACAGTTCGTATGCCTGATTCGGGGTGGCGTTGTCGTGAACGACGCTGCGAATCGCCTTGATCATGGCAATCGGATCTTCGGACTGGAAGACGTTTCGACCCATGTCGACGCCGGAGGCTCCTTGCTGAATCGCCTTGTACGCCATCGTCAGAGCGTCCTTTTCCGGCAGCTTCTTTCCGCCAGCGATAACAATCGGAACCGGGCAGCCGGCAGCGACGTCTTCAAAGCCGTCTTCGACGAAGTAGGTTTTAACCAGATGTCCGCCCAGTTCAGCAATGATTCGAGTCGCCAAACCGAAATAGCGCTTGTCGCGAACCATGTTCTTTCCAACCGCGGTAACGCCGAGTACCGGAATGCCGTACTTGTTGCCCAGGTCAACCAGCTTGACGAAGTTTTCGATGTTGTTGCGTTCGTTGTCGGAACCGATGCAGACCTGAACCGCCATGCAGGTTACGTTCATGCGGATAACTTCTTCGATGTCGACGCCGATGCATTCGTTAACGAAAACGTTTTCATCGAGAATGGTCGTGCCGGCGGAGCAGCGCATCGCAACGGCTTTGTCACAATCGCTGGGAATGCAGGAACGCAGCGCGCCGCGGGCGCACATGAGGCAGTCTGCGTATGGAACCAGCGGGGCGATGGTAACGTCGAGGCGTTCCAGACCGGTCGTCGGACCGTAGGCGTAGCCGTGGTCAAACGCCAGCATAACGGTGTGACCGGACTTGGGATTGAACATTCGGGACAGTCTGGACTGCATGCCCCAATCGTACTGATCCAGCCCCTTCAAAAAGAAACTGTGTTTTGCAGCTGGAATGTCGGTGTAAAAATTCTTTTCTTTGGTACTGGTGTCTGCTCCTGGCATAATTCAGCTCCGTAAATAAGGGTTAATTTGTATTTCAATAAACGACGATTAGACGTTGACTTTTCGCCTTGTAAACCGTCAACGATGCTATTATTATACAAGAACGATTTTAATTGTCAATTAGCCCGCGCCGTCCTTCTTGACAAAGACGTCGTTTTCTATTAAAATGGGGACAAATGTGATAGCCGCTAGCTATTAGTCCTAGTTGTTAGCTTGGTTACTAGTAGTCCTTAGCGTTATTATTTAAAGCCTGAAACTAAAATAACAAAGCTAGAAGCTAGGGGCTAGTAGCTAAGAGCTTCTCCCTAACGCCTTCTCGCATTGTATAAGATTATATATTGTCATGAGCGCAAACATCCTGATTATCGAAGACGAATCCCATATCGCCAACGGATTGAAACTCAATCTGGAAGCGGAAGGCTACCAGACTGACCTCGCCGCCGACGGGCAGACGGGGCTGGAACTGGTTCAGAATTCCGACGAAGGATACGATTTAATCGTCCTCGACCTGATGCTGCCGGGTATGAGCGGGTATTCCGTTTGTCAGACGCTGCGTCAGCAGGGGTATCTCATGCCGATTTTGATTCTTTCCGCCCGAACGCTGCCGGAAGACCGCGCTCGCGGGTTCGACGTCGGCGCGAATCAGTATATGACCAAGCCCTTCGATCTGGACGAATTCCTCGCGAGGGTTCGCAATCTGCTGCGGCTGTCTTCAATGCGTCCGGAACAAACGCAGGAAGAACCTGAGACGTCGTTTACGTTCGGCCCCAACGCCGTCAATTTCAAAACCTTTGAAGCTACAGGCGCGTCTGGAGAAACCGTCGTTTTAACCGTTCTGGAAATGAAACTGCTCCGGTATTTCATCAAACGTCAGGGGGAAATCGTTTCCAGAGAAGAGCTTCAGAAAAACGTCTGGGAAATTCCGGCGGAAATGAACACCCGAGCCGTCGACCAGTTTATCCGCCGACTCCGCAAGTACTTTGAACCCGACCCCGCCAATCCGAAATACTTCGTTACTCTCCGCAACATCGGCTACCGTTTCACGCCAGAATGATATTAATTAGCAATTGTCAATTAGCAATTAGCAATTATTGAGGCGCTTTGCGTAAATTGCTAATTGCAAATTGCTAATTGATAATTCTCTCTCAACTTTCCTCTTGACAAAAAGTCTTTTTTTTGAAATAAGACATCTAAACAAAGGCAGTAGGCAATAGGCAGTAGGCAGTAGAACAAATTTAACTCCTCACTCCTCCCTCCTAACTCACACATCTCAATTCCATAACATACCCACAAGAAGATGAACATTCCCCCTATTGGATTTATCGGAGCCGGTCAGATGGCGACGGCTTTGGCGAAAGGGTTTATCGGCAGCGGTCTGGTTGACCCGAAAAAGGTTGTCGCGTCGGACTCGTACGACATGGCGCGGCGCAGCTTTACCCAGCAAACCAAAGCGGAAGCGAAGGAACGCAACGCAGACGTCGTCAACCAGTCCACGATTATTATTCTGGCTGTTAAACCGCAGGTTTTACCGGGCGTCTTGACCGAAATCGAACCGCTGATTACCGGGAATCATCTGATTGTTTCGATTTGCGCGGGCGTTCCGCTGAGCGCGATTTCCGCCGGGCTGAAGGGAAAAGGACGACTCATTCGCGTCATGCCCAACACGCCGTGTCTGGTCGGACAGGGCGCCATGGCGTACAGCATGGGTCAAAACACAACGACCAACGACGGACTGCTCATCCAGACGCTTTTACAGACCATCGGACTTGTCTATCAGGTTCCGGAGAAGTCGCTTGACGCCGTTACCGGCTTGTCCGGTTCCGGCCCGGCGTTTGTCTACATGGTTATCGAAGCCATGGCCGACGGCGGCGTCCGAGAAGGACTGCCCAGACCGATTGCCACGGCGTTGGCAGCTCAATGCGTACTCGGTTCCGCCAGCATGGTTTTGAAGACGGGAGAACATCCCGGACTGCTGAAAGACAAAGTCTGCTCGCCGGCTGGCACGACCATCGAAGGCGTCGCCGCTCTGGAACGCAACGGAGTCCGAAACGCCTTTATCCAGGCGGTTCACGCTGCGACCGTCCGCTCGCAAGAATTAGGCGGCAAGAAATAGGAAAATAGAGCTTTTAGCTATTAGCTGTTAGCCATTAGCTTGGGTATTGCCGTTCCTCGGCGTTAATTGTTAAAGTTTGAATCAAAAATCACAAAGCTAGGAGCTAGAAGCTAGTAGCTAACAGCTGACTCGTAACTCGCAACTTTTAATACAACCATGTCCCTATTTGACAATCCTGAATATAAATGGCGAGAAACTTACTTCGTGTACTATTCTCGAGAAACGGTTCCTCAGTTTGAAAAGGCTTTGGGAAGCGTGCGAAAACGCATTCCTGGAATAAATGAAATTGACGTAACTCGCGACGATTCCGGGGCGCTGCAAGCTGTCTCGCTGCTCTTTCCAACAGGGGCGTCTGGAGTCGACCTGATTTTGTCTTCTCCAACCGACGATGCGTCGCCCATGGAGGAAGCCAACAACATGCTGGACGAAATCCCGGACAAACGGACGAGGAACATTCTCAAACGTTCCGATTCCCGCGTCGACATTCTGCATTTTGAGAAGACGACGGATAAGAAACATACGTTTGACCTGTTCGGGTCAGAAGACGACGATTTGCTGGAAGAATTCGACCCGTCGGGACTGCTCATGCTCATCGATCAGCTGGTTAAAACGTCTCACGGCGTTGCAATCGACCCGCAAACCGGAATTACGCTTTAAGAATCAACAAGCTCAATCTGGCGCGAGGACTTTTTCTTACCATTTTGCAACGGTCTGGACATCTTAAAAAATGACTCTCTAACAAAATCTGTAGAAAGTTGTTTTGTTAGAGAGTCTGAATTGCAGACGTCATTCATTAGGCGTCTGAAAAGTCCCGACAAGCGCTTTCTCTGAAAGTTTTCCAAAAACGTTTCGAGCGCGAACTTCAACAGTCCATTTCATACCGGGAACCAGATTGTTAAAACAATAGCTCATTTCCTTGGGCTGATTCTTAAAATAGTACTGCGACCAAGGGTTTCGCACCTGTTCATAAGCCGCCTCGATGGGGGTAAACTCATTATCTGGATCTGAGGTAGTAGTTTGCTTTACTCCATCAGGAACGCTTTCAGAAACTACTGGAGCCGGATTATTATTCGTTTCATCTGGATCCAGAGTAGATGTTACCCTTGCATCATCAGAACTTCTATCAGAAATTACCGGAGCCGGATTATTATTTGCTTCATAATCTTCGACGTCTTCCGTGGAGACAACCGAATCTGACGTTGACTCTGATGGAGTAACGTCCTCTTTTTCAAGAGTTTCAGCTTTTACAGAAGACTTTTCATGCTTTACAGTAATCTGATAGCTGCCAATGAACGATTCCGGCTGAGAATCGTCGTGCGCTTGAGGAAATGTAAATACAGCCGACATCGGTTGAATATCGCTGATTTTCACTTCAGACGCTTCCTCCCATTTTGGCGCTGGCGCGTTCGCGAAACGCTGACTTGTGTAAATGTATTTGGAAATATTTCCCGGTTCTGCAACGACGTAGCTTGTTGGAAAGAAGGAGTCCGTCAGAACGTCGTAGATTTTCAAATACATTGAAAAATCTTTCTTCACTTCCACAATGTACATTTGGGCGGCGTTTCTATGTCCTGCCGGGAATTTTTCAAAAATTCCGCCGGTCATTTCATAATAGCTCAACGTTGAGGTTCCAAATGCAGTAAAGTTTCCCTGCCATACGCTTCGCAAGTCGTTGGAGGGATAATGGGAATGACCAGAGTAATCAATGACTTGCGGATATTCGTCTAAAAGCGGTTTTAAATCAGGAATTCCCCAATGATCAATTCCGCAAGACCCATAAACGGTTTCCGAAACATGATAATGCTGGAATACTACAATCGGTCGTTTGGGATTGTCTTTTGCCGCCTCTTCAAGCTGAAGTCGAAGCCAGTTCATAGAACTGCCGAAATCTCCGGCTCTGCCGTTTCCGCGGTCTGGAGAAACGCCGATAAAATGAAAACCTTTGATAACCGTATGCGTATTGACCGGCATCTGAAAGATTTTTTCCCAATGCTGGCGAGCGCCTCCGGCTCTTTTGTGATCGTTGCCGCCGAAAAATTCGTGGTTTCCCATGCAGATCAGAGCCTGCGTTCCGTCAGGAAGCCCCTCGTAAAGCGTATTCCGAAACAATTCCAGTTCCGAGGTGTAGCCATGATTGGAAACGTCGCCAGCAATTACCAATGCGTCAAATTTGGATTTTCCTAAATAAGCCAGCGCTTTTCGCAAGCGGTCACGTTCAGCGGAGTTCGAGCTGCTGCTAAAATGGACGTCGCTGATGACGGCGTAACGCAGAACGGATTCTTTGTTTCCTTCAGCCGCTGTCAAAACCGAAGTGGGAACCGCCGCCAGAAGAAATGCTGAGCCCAGAAACTCACGACGATTTATTGTTTTATTGAACATGTTATTCCCTCTTTAAATAAAAAGTGGAGAAACAAATCTGTTCCTCCACTATGTCGCAATGACGTCTCAAAAACAATTACTTTTTGTACCAGAGATAAATGTAATCTCCGCCAGCGCCCTTGTTCAGGTCAACAGGAATTTTTTGCCATCCAGGAGGCATTTCCGTGTCCCCCAAAGAGACATACAAATCGGTAATAGGAGCTCCGCCGCCCTTTCGGTAGCAAAGATACAGGTAAGCGCCTCCCGATCCTTCATTCAAATCCTGATTCAGTTTTCCCCATCCCGGAGGAGGTGGAGCATTTTCGCCCTCGATAACCATGAGGTCGGTAATTGGAGCGCCGCCGCCTACCTTTGAATAAGACAAATAAATGTACTGACCACCAGAACCTCTGTTCAGGTCGACATCAAGAAGTCGAAAATTAGGAGCGACTTGACGAGCAATGCCCGCGTTGCCGGATGCACGCAAAGCAATGTCGCGAACGGCCTGAGCCTGGCATAAAGAACTGACCATACACAGAATAAATAGCATAGCCAGCGGAACAAATACTTTCTTCATGTATTTCCTCCAAAAATGAAATTGTTGAGTTTGAAAAAAACGCCTTTCTTCAAAATTCCTGATCGTCTTTGAATCTCAGATAAGCTTTTTCAAACGAAACCAATGGTAACTTCTTGAAAAGAACCAAATTACCACTTTTTACATTAATAGCATAATTGTTTTTTTTTTTGTCAATATTCCAGCCGGATTTTTTTAAAACTTTTTTATTTTTATGCATCCCATTGACAGATGTACACACATTACGTATAACGTAGTTTTTCAGAACATATTTATTTATAAAAGGTTAACGTCTTTTTTAATTTGTAAATATGTGTAGTTTTTTGGCTTCGAAGGAATTGTGTATCCACAAAAAACTCTTTGCGTCTTAACTGAACGCAGTTCAGAATATCCAGATTTGACACGTTCAGAAACGCAGACAATAGACAATTATCTATTTTCGCCAGTTAGAACAATCCGCTTATTTTATCTTTCAAAACAATTATTTTCTCTTTTAGACGCTTGATTCTTGCAATTAATAGAGTAAAATAGATATATTAAGTTGCGCGAGTTGCGTATCCCTACGGTCTATTATTCGGTTCGCCTTCGGCGAACTGCGTAATTCCGCTCCCGTTGGTCGCTCCATTACCGCCTTCCATTAACTAATTCCCCCTGCTCCCTAATATGTACATTTGGTTTCGCACATGGCAGCTGGGCGTTAAAAGCCTGTTGCTGCACCCGCTTCGGTCGCTGTTGACTGTACTGGGTATTTTTATCGGCGTTTCGAGCGTAATTTGGCTTCTCGCTATCGGCGAAGGCATCAGCCAAAAAGCGCAGGAACAGATTGAAAACCTCGGCGCAACGAACATCATTGTTCGTACGGTCAAGCCGTCGGCGGACTCCGAAAAGAACCAGAGCCATATTCTTACATACGGGATTCAGCGAGCGGACTACGAGGTCCTGGCGCAGTCTATCCCGTCGATTGTCGAAAGCGTCCCGATCCGTGAAATGCGACGCAAGTTCACGGCTGGCAATCAGGAAATGGAAGGGCGACTGGTTGGATGTACGCCGGAATACGCAGAAATCAACAAGCTCAAACTGGCGCGAGGGCATTTTCTGACCACGACCGAATGCGAAACGAAAAAGAACTACTGCGTTTTGGCAAATGAGACGGCGGAACGTCTGTTTCGGTTTGCCAATCCTATTGGGAAAAACGTCAAGGTGGAAGAGTCGTTTTATCAGGTTGTCGGCGTTTTGGAACCTCGCCAGGCGACAGCCGCCATCGGCGGGTCGTTAGACGCCCAGGAATTCAATTCTGATATTTACATCCCCATTAAAACCCTCTGGGAGCGCATGGGCGACTTAACCATCATTCCGCAAGGGTCGTCGCAGGAAAGAACGGAAATTGAGTTGAGCCAGATTACGCTTCAGGTTGGTTCGGTAAACGAAGTCGAGGCGACAGCCAAGGCGGTTGAAACGATTCTTTCCGCCCGACGTCCAGACGGCGACTATGCTATTACCGTTCCGTTGGAACTGCTGGAACAGGCGCGAACGACGCGATTGATGTTCATTCTCTTTATGGGCATGATCGCAGCAATTTCGCTGGTCGTCGGCGGAATCGGGATTATGAACATCATGCTGGCAACCGTTACAGAACGAACGCGAGAGATCGGAATTCGCCGGGCGCTGGGCGCCAAGCGAAGCGACATCACCCGGCAGTTTCTGGTCGAGACGGTTGCGCTGTCGTCAGTCGGCGGCATCGTTGGAATTCTGGTTGGGTTTACGTGCGGACCGATTATCGAATTCGGAAAGTACCTCATGAAAACGTCGTTCCCAACGGTCATGGCATCGCTGCCGCCCGAGGTTGTTAATATGTCCCCGATTATCGTACCATGGAGCATTCCTGTCGCATTTATTATTGCTGTTGGAATTGGTGTTATTTTCGGGCTGTATCCCGCCAGACGCGCCGCTATGATGGACCCGATCGAAGCCCTGCGACACGAATAATCGGCAGGGCGCCCGTCCTTGACAATCCGTGAAGATTTGTCAGAATATTATTAGCGTACAGCGTAACATTATTAGGAAGTAAGTTTATATGTGAAGTTTTGATTAAACTACTCCCTATTCCCTATTCCCCATTCCCTAAAAAAATGCAAGAATATTTCCTTACTCACCCGCATCGTCGATACAACGCCTTGACAGGCGACTGGCTGTTAGTTTCTCCGCACCGCGCTCTGCGTCCCTGGCAGGGGAAGAACGAAACGCCGGCGCCCGATACGCGTCCGGAATACGATCCCAAATGCTATTTGTGCCCAACCAATACGCGGGCTGGCGTAGACGCTGACGGGAATCAGCTGTCAAACCCGAAATACGAACATACGTTTGTCTTTACCAACGACTACGCGGCGTTGCTGCCGGATCCGGTTCCGGAATCTGTTACAATTGAAAACGACCCGTTGTTCCAGGTTCAGGCGGTTAGAGGAACGTGCCGGGTGATTTGTTTCTCGCCGAAACACAACCTGACCATTCCTCAGATGGAACTGCCAGACATCGCTCAGGTTATCAATCTGTGGCAGGCGCAAACGAAAGAGCTCCGCGCCAAATACCGCTGGGTTCAGCTCTTTGAAAACAAGGGCGACATTATGGGCTGTTCAAACCCGCACCCGCACGGGCAGATTTGGGCGTCCGACACGCTTCCCAACGAGCCGGGCAAAGAAGACGCCAGACAGAAAGAATACTTCCAGAAAAACGGGCGACCGCTGCTGATGGACTATCTTCAGCGGGAACTCGAGCAGAAAGAACGCCTCTTCTGCGAAAACGAACATTGGGCGGTTCTCGTTCCGTTCTGGGCGCTGTGGCCCTACGAAACGCTGCTGCTGCCGAAAGTTCACGTTCCCTCCATGGACGTTCTGCCGGAAGAAATGAAAGCGTCGCTGGCGGAAATCCTCAAACGGTTCCTCAGCGCGTACGACAGAATGTTCGACTGCATCTTCCCGTACTCGATGGGCTGGCACGGCGCGCCCGGCGTTGACGCTAACGGTTCCATGGGCGACAGCGACGCCTGGCAGCTACACGCGCATTTCTATCCGCCGCTGCTTCGTTCCGCGAAGGTTAAAAAGTTCATGGTCGGTTACGAAATGCTCGGAGAACCCCAGCGCGACATCACCCCGGAACAAGCCGCCGCGAAGCTGCGAGCTTTGCTTTAATGACCCTGCAATAGTTCGCCTGACGGCGAATGCGTAATTCCGTTCGCCGTTGGCTCACTCCATTACCGCCTTTCATTCAATTACTATTCCAACATTAACTATGCATCCTACTCTTCCTAAAGGCTATCGAGTTGCAGGCATCGCCTGCGGTTTGAAACCGAGTCACAAGCTCGATTTGAGTTTAATTGTATCCGACCATCCAGCAACGGCGGCGGGCGTGTATACGCAAAATCTCGTCTGCGCGGCGCCGGTTACGTTTGACCGCTCTGTTACCCCAGCAGAAGACGTCCGCATGGTTTTAATCAACGCGGGAATCGCCAACGCCTGTACGGGCGAACGCGGGTTGGAAGACGCTCGCGCCATGGCAGACGCCGTTCTGGACGCCGTCCCGCCGCAAAAGGGATTCAAACGAGGTCAGGCAATTGTTATGTCGACCGGCGTTATTGGTCATTTCCTGCCCATGGACACGCTCAAAGCGGGAATTACCAACATCGTCAAGGAACTCGGAACCAGCCAGGAGTGCATTCACAACGCCGTTACCGCGATTCTGACGACCGACACGCATGAGAAAGTCGCTTCCGCTACCGTGGAAATCAACGGGAAGAAGGCGACAATCTGGGGCATGGCGAAAGGCGCTGGCATGATCGGGCCGAACATGGCGACGATGCTCATTACAGTCATTTCCGACCTTGCCATTCCCGCTACAATGGCGCAGACAGCTTTGAAAGACGTTGCGGATCGCACTTTCAACTGCATCAGCGTTGACGGACACATGAGCACAAACGACACGCTGGTTTTCCTCGCTAACGGCATGTCAGACGTCATTATCGGCAACAACGAGCAGTTTGAAATCTTCAAACAGGGGCTTTACGACGTCTGCGAAACGCTGTCGCGAGAAATTCCCAACGACGGCGAAGGCGCATTCCACCTGGTTACGCTCAACGTAGAAGGGCTCAAGACTCGAGACGACGCTCGAAAAATCGCCAAGCAGATTGCGGAAAGCCCGCTAGTCAAAACCGCCATTCACGGAGCCGACCCCAACTGGGGACGAATCGTTTCTGCTGCTGGATACGCTGGCGTTCCGTTTAATCCGGACAACGTCAATCTGTGGGTCAACGGATTCAAGCTGTTTGAAAACGGCGCCCCTGCCCCGTTCGACGCCAAAGAGGTTTCCAAATCCATGGCGGACAATCGGGAAGTCGAGATTCTCTTGACGTTCAAAGAAGGGTCTGAATCCATCCGATTCTGGACAACCGACCTGTCGGAAGAATACATCCACATCAACGCAGACTATACTACGTAAATTAGCAATTGTCAATTAGCAATTAGTAATTGAAATCGGCGTCAGATAAACGCGTGATAAAGCTTTTATCTGGCGCCGATTTTTTGTAACATCGCGTTCTCAGTACACATAAAAAAACGGAGAAGACGCAATTTCTCACGTCTTCTCCGCCGACAATCAATCACTTCATCCAACTAATGGGGTCAAGACTAACGTTGGGGGTTAAGCCAGCGTTTGGAATCCGGGGCTGTGGAAGCCTTGACATCCATGGTGGTTTCGTAGGATACTTGCTGAATCGCCGGGGTCGATTCGATTGAAATCGGCGTGTTGGCGGCGAAGACAGCTTTCTGAACTTCGTGAACTTCTACCGGAGCGGGGGTCGGAATGACTTCCATTTCACCCATATCACCGTTCTGCGAGAGAATGGAGTTGGCATTTCCAGTCGGGACAGGAGCGTTCTGAGCGGAACGCGGGGCGGACGGGGAAACCGGGGCTTCCGGGGCGACTGTGGCGCTCATGCCAGCCGGGTTGATGTCGCGTCCGAGCTGCTGGTTGTATGGACCGCGGCTGATAACGCGAGGTCGAGTGTAACCGTAGTTGATGTACTTGCCGCGGCGGCGCATGTCAGCTCGTTTCTGAGCGTCGAAGTAAGCCTTCTGAGCCCACGGGCCTTCAGCCAGCGTGATTCCGTTGTATTCCAGCAGAGAGGACTTGTATTTCTGAATCGTGATAATCGCTTCGTTGTAGTCCGTAACAGAGCGGAAGTAATCGCTTTCAGCTTCAGCCATACGTCTCTGGGCGTCGAGAACCAGGTTCAACGTGGCGGTTCCCTGTTCGTAAGCGGCGGTGGTGGCGTCAACTTCTCTCTGGGCGGCAGCGCGGCGGTTGTAGTTCGTTTGAGCCAGGACGTAGTAGTCTTGCAGGTCGCGGACGGACTGAGCCAGCTGGTGAGTCAATTCGAGTTCCTGTTCCTGGAGAATCGCTTTGTCGCGCAGCAGGTTGAGTTCAGCGTTGCGGACGGCGGTGCGGCCAGATCGGAATCCGAGCGGGACGGACAGGTAAGCGCCTAATTGCCATTCGCCGCGTCCATCGTGAGTCAGGCTGCCGTAGGCGTTCGAGGTTCCGTTGTCGGAATCGAGCAGTTTGTTGCCGTAGCCGTCCCACTGATATGAACCGTAGGTGTTGAACGTCGGGAGCAGGAAGTTCTTGGACGCGATGAGTTCCAATTGTCTCTGTTTGACAACCCACTTCTGTTTACGCAGAGCGATTGAGCGAACCAGAGCTTCGCAGTGCCAGGAATCCCAGTCGGCGACAATGCGCGCGGTGGTCGGTTCGGTAGCAGGGCGAATGAGTCGGCCGTCGGTGGTCGTCAAGCCCATGATGTAACGCAGTTTGTTTTCTGTTCCGTACAGGTTGCTCAAGGCGCGTTCAACAGACGCTCTGAACTGGAAGTACTGCTGACGAGACTGAGCTTCTTCCTGAGCCGAGCCGCCCGTGTGACCGATGATGTACTTCGCATAAACTTGACGCCATGTCTGCAAGGCGCTGTTGCGTCCAGCCAGAACCGTGTCAAGCAAACGATAAGCGTAGTACAGTTCCCAGTAAGCGCGTTCGACGTCGTAAACCATGCCTTCAACGCTTGTTTCAAAGTCGCAAAGAGCGGTGTCCGTCTTGATTCGGGCGATCATAACGCCGTTGTAATATCCAGGAGAAGCGTGCGTACCGGCAATGCGGTTGAACTGAACGCCTCCGCCTTGCAGCCACGGCTGGGTAAATTCCAAAGAGATTGAGGAAGTCCACCAGGACGGATAACGGTAACCGTAGGTGTTCTGCTCGTTGGTGGCAGTGTAGGTTACGTTATGACCAACGGTAAACGTGCCGCCTGTGGCGCAGGTCTTCTGAATGTACGTCTGGAACGTTCCAGAGTCGCCTTTGACAACGTCGTTCTGGGTTGTACTGTAACGAGTGTTTTGTGTGTAGCTTTTGCCCCAGTAGGTGTTGGTGTTCCAGCTCGCATCGAAGTCAGCCAAAACGCCTTCAACGCCGTAGCGGGGGTCGGTTTCCATAATTGCCGGATTCCAAACCGTCATGGCGGAAGCCGGGCTTGAGGTCAGCGCGGACGGAACGCCCATCGAACCGGTCGATCCGAAGGAGACGCCGCCAAGGTTACGCATGACCTTGCTGTTTTCCAAAGCGTAACGAATCGCTTCTTCCAGGGTCAGGTCCCAAATTTCTTTGGGGTTGGAATTGGTCAGCGAGTACGGCGACTGAGCCAGGTTGACTTCGTTTAACGATTCAACCTCCGTGTCAGGATACTCAATTTTGGTCGAGACAGCAACGGTCGTGTCTGGAACCGGTTTTTCCGTTCCCAGATAAAACGGATGCTGGGGGGTGCAGCCTAAGGAAATGACCAGCCCAGCCATTCCAATAAGCGCGATGATGAATCTTGATTGTCGTGTCATTTTTTTATCCCTTTTTCTATTAAGGAAACATGTAACTCTTTTTCCGGGGAACTTGGCGGGAAGAAACTCGTTTTTTATGTTGGTTTCAACGCCGCGAAATCCACAACTGGATTTGTCGTTACAATCGTTATCGTCCCTACAATCGTTAAACTTTCACGAAATTACCAAATTCGTGGCAAAAAAATCTTTTTTTCTTTCGGACTTTAGATAATTCCAGGATTTTTTAAGAATTTTTTAAAAATTTTATCGAAAAGACGGTTTTTATCAATTTTTCAGATAATACGGACGATAACAACAATATATAATGCGTAATTTGTAATTCGTATTTACGCTGTCGAACCTCGATAATTACGCATTACGGATTACGTATTACGTATTAATTAATTCCGAACCATTCAGAGGATTAAATCATGAAAAAACTTATTTTAACAGCCGTACTCATCGTTTTGGGATTGAACGTTGGCTGCCGATTGGGCTGCACGCCGTACGATAACTGTGGTCCGGTTTACGCCAACCCCTATAACTGCACGCCGAATTATCGTTCCGGTTCCGTATTAAATGGAGCTGCGACAAATCCGGGAGCCGTCGAATACGCTCCCGCCAACGCTGTTCCTGCCGCAGCCCCTGCCACAGTTCCAGCAACCGCGCCAACAAACGATTCCTTTACCCCTTCGGCTCATCCGGCTCCGTCAGCCACTCCGGCTCCGATCCCAACAACGACTTACAACAGACCGGTTTACAGAACAAATCAGCAGTCTTTCCAGAGCGCCTATCGCGCTCACTACCAGCAACGTTAAAAAAAACAATTTTCTCTGCCTTGGCTGTTAGAACCCAAATTCTAACAGCTTTTTTTATTATTATAGAATTATCTTATCCCTATCAGAAAAAAATACCTAAAAGTCCTTGACAAAAAGGGATTTTATTATATAATTCGCGCTCTAAATAATCTTGATAAAACAGAACTGTTAAATTATATTATTTAGAAGTTACCTTCTAACCTTATTTTACCCGCCTTAAACCCTGTATTAAAATGAACGTTCCGCAAGACAATATTTCCCGAATTCGCAATATCGGCATTGCCGCCCACATTGATTCTGGCAAAACGACGCTGTCGGAGCGAATCCTTTTCTACGCCGGACGAATCCACAAAACTCACGAAGTTAAGGGAGACGACCCAAATGCCGGCGCTACAATGGATTACATGGATTTGGAGCGGGAACGCGGCATTACGATTACGTCTGCCGCCACGACGGTAAACTGGAAAGGGGCGTCGATCAACCTCATCGACACGCCCGGCCACGTCGATTTTACGGTTGAAGTCGAACGTTCGCTGCGCGTTTTGGACTCGGCGATTCTGGTTCTGTGCGCCGTTGGCGGAGTTCAGGCGCAGTCGCTGACTATCGACCGCCAAATGCGCCGGTACAACGTCCCGAGAATCGCGTTTATCAATAAAATGGACAGAACCGGGGCAAATCCGGACAACGTCGTCGCTCAGCTTCGAGAAAAACTCGGCTGCGACGCCTGGCCTGTGGAAATCCCGATTGGAAAAGAGAGCTCGTTCAAAGGCGTTGTCGATCTAATCGGCATGAAAGCCATTTATTTTGACGGCGACAACGGCGAAAAGCTCCGCTATGAAGAAATCCCCGCTGATTTGGCGGAAAAGGCGAAAAAAGAGCGCGCCGCTTTGCTGGAAGCGCTGTCAATGTACTCTGACGCCTTGTTGGAAAAACTTCTCGCTGAAGAAGACGTTGATTCGGAACTCATCTACGACGTCATGAAACAGGCGCTGCAGTTCAATCATTTTACGCCGGTCTTTATGGGAACCGCGTTCAAAAACAAGGGCGTTCAGCCGCTTTTGGACGCCGTCGTTCGACTTTTGCCGTCGCCGTTGGATTGTCAGCCAAAAGCCCTGGAATTTCAGCCGCCGCACCGAGAAATCGACCTCTCTCCTGATCCGGAAAAGCCGACGGTTGCCATGGCGTTCAAGATTGTCGAAGACCCCTTCGGCGCGTTGACGTTTATGAGGGTTTATCAGGGAACAATCGTCAAAGGAGAATCGTATTTCAATCAGCGAACGGGGCAGAAATGCCGGTTCAGCCGCATTGTCCGCATGCACGCCAACGAACGCCAGGAAATCGAGTCCGCCGGGCCGGGCGACATCGTCGCGGTTGTCGGCGTTGAATGCGCTTCCGGGGACACGTTCTGCACCGACAAAGATTTTGTCACGTTACAAAACATGTACGTCCCGGAACCGGTTATCAGCGTCGCCATTGCCCCGGTAAAACGAGAAGGCGCAGACCGTCTTGCCAAGGCGCTGTCCAGATTCCGCCGGGAAGACCCGACGCTGGTCGTTTCCACAAACGAAGAAACCGGGGAAACGATTATGTCCGGAATGGGCGAGCTCCATCTGGACGTTTACGTCGAACGCATTCGCCGGGAGTTTAACGTTGAAGTGGTCGTATCCAAGCCGCAGGTCAATTACCGGGAAGCGCCAACGCAAACGGCAAAATTCGACTGTAAGCACAGAAAACAGACTGGCGGGTCGGGTCAGTACGCTCACATCGTCGGGGAAATGCAGGTCTTGCCGGAAGAATTGGCGTTGGAAGAGTCGTTTCTCTTTGAAGAACAAATTGTCGGCGGAACGATTCCCAAACAGTACATTCCGTCGATTGAAAAAGGGTTCCGGTCGACGCTCAACAAAGGACCCGTTGCCGGGTTCCCGGTTGTCAACTTGAAGATTATCGTCAACGACGGCTCTTATCACGAAGTTGACTCTTCAGACCGCGCGTTCCAGACGTGCGCTCAAACGTGCATGCGCGAGACGTTCCCGAAAACCAAACCCGCGATTCTGGAACCGATTATGCGCGTCGCGGTCGAAATTCCCGACGGCGAACAGGGAACGATCGTCGGCGACCTTGTTACCCGCCGCGGCGTCGTCTACAGCAACGAATCCGACGGCAAGACGTGCCGCATCGAAGCGGAAGTCCCGCTGGCAAACATGTTCGGCTACGCCAGCGACCTGCGCGGCGCAACCAAAGGACAAGGTACGTTCACAATGAACTTCTCTAAATATAAAGAAGTCCCAACGAGCATCGCAGAAGAGATTATCAAAAAGCGTCGGGAAGACATGAAGGCGAAGAAATAATCGGCGGTAACAACGCGAACGCAAAAAATGAAAGGTGATAGGCGAGCCGGGGCGCGTAAGCCCCCGGGCGGCGAGGCGAAGCCTCGCAACAACCGCGTTAGCGGTTGACTTTTAATAGCCGTGGGTTTTAACCCACGGAAAAGAGAAAAGATAGAATAAACATCGTCAAATACACTTTTTATCTTGCCCTCCAACGGAGGGTGAGAAAAAAAGATACTGCAACGATCAGCCACCTCAGACCCGCTGGGATCGCGGACGACATCCGCAAAAGAATATTTACCACAAAGAACACATAGAAACAATCAGGACGAATACGTTTTTTCCGCACGTTACGCGCACCGGCTCGCCTGTATTACCTAACGCTCCGTCTCGTTCTGGCGGCGGTTTAATCGTTCCGCAAAACCTTTAAATAAGATATATCCAGAAGCGTTCTCTGGATATTCTTTAAGTCTATTCTGAAAGAGCTGAATCGTTCTTTTTTTGTTAAATGCAATTGGCGCTGAGTCATATTCGCAAACCCCGCTTTGAATTTGTATTGCAAATCGACTTAGTAGTAACGCGACGTTCTTTTTATCGAGACGGCTGACTATATAGTCCACGGTTTCTTCCGGTGTAAAAATGAACAAACAGGTTCGTATGCATAAATCTGCCATGATCAAATCCGGGTATTCATTCTCAGAGGACGGAATCTCCATCGTCTTAATCACATTGTCAGGCGTTGATATATTATTATCCCAATAATATTCAAGAATCGCTATTAAGTCCGATTTTACTTCCGGTTTTTGACGCTGACTTATTAAGAAATCGCCGATAGCAAAAGGGGAAATGCTTTGCGGTTCCTTTTTAAGGATATCTTTAACCTGCTGGATGATTTCCGTATACTGTTCCGATGTAATATGCGAATAACTAAAAAATTCAAGGTAATCCGAAAAGGAAATTTTATTATCTTTCCGAAGGCGTTCCAATACGCGACAGAATAGTTTATTATTCAAAAGCTCCCCGGAATAATCCGAGAACCGCAAACAGTCGGGAAAATTATCCAGAGGAAAATCCGATTCTGTTAATTGCTTATAATTGTCTTCCAGACAGAATGGAAACACCCTGACTATCGCTTTTGGGTCGTCAGGATTGATGGAAATAATTGTCAATCCCAAATCAGATTTATCAAGAAGGGTTTCACGATAGGGCTTCTCGACAGATTTTTGATAATCGAAATCGAGCATACGATATAAAATAGGCAGCACTTGAGAACTTCTCTTTCCACAATAGCGCAGGGAACGCAGGATTAGCGATATCCCGTCATAAACATAGCAATACTCATTCCAGATAGCTTTGTTTTCCTGTCCGAGTTCATTCGCTCTGGCAGCCATCCACAGTTCGTAATTCTTTTTAAGATTACTAAACAACTCTTCCAATTTGCGAATTTCCTTGGCAATAACGTCATCTGAAACGTCGCTGCCTAAAGCGGAAATGCAATGCAATTCTCCCAGCCAACTGGGTAAACAATCGCTTTCAATCCAATCGTAGCCAAAGAATTCGGAAAAATATTGATCCGTAAGGACGCTATGTTTAAAAAGAAACTCCAGTTCAAACTGGCTCTTTTTATTCTCCCAAACTGTTGGAATATTTCCAATTTTTCTTGTCAGGCTTAGCAGCTCAGGTTTTAATACATCCGGTTCCAAATGACAAAGCTGATTTAGTATATAAAAATCTGTAATGTCAAACTGAGCTTTTCTTTTTAATTCATTTATGATTTGAATTATACATTGACGCTGTTTGAACAGTTCTGGATAGTTGTATCGAAAAACGGGATGATAAAAGAGTTTGATTAAAACCGCTTTCTGACAAAAAGTCTCTGAATCTGCCCAGGAATTCAAATACTTTTCACGATCCGAGTCAGAATCAAACGATTCCCAAAAATCGTATAATTCACTTGCAGACATTTGCCCTGACGAGCTGTAAAACGTTTCTTTGCACAATTCCATCGGCGAAAGCGGTTCATTTGCAAACGCCGATGAAAACAACGATATAACGGCTGCTAACAGCGCGGTTATAAATCGAAAGGCAAATTGAGGCGCATTCATGGCGAATTCAAATCAAACGGACAAGGGATTAATATCGTTGAAAAAACGTTCAATTATTAGTATATTCAATTCCGAACAAAAAACAAGAGGTTATTTGCAACATTTTCGGTTGTAAAAAAGAAGCGGGCGACACGCCCGTAAACAAACAGGACGGAGAGGGCTAATCGTTTCAGTATCTTTTTATATTGCCCTCCGTTGGAGGGCAATATAAAAAGTGTATTTGACGATGTTTGTTTTATTTGTTCTTTTTTTCCGTGGGTTGAAACCCACGGCTAGAAACATTGAACCGCTAACGCGGTTCTAGAGGAAGCGTAACTACGCTCCCTTTGGTCGCTCCGTTACCGCCTTTCATTTTTTACGTTCGCTTCGCTCACGCTCGGGAACTGACGTTCCCGGCTCACCTAAAAATAACATTAGCGACCAACGGGAGCGAATACAATGCGTTTCGCGCGGCAGCGCGGATTGGGAGCGGCGCCTCGCTGCCCGGGAACTGACGTTCCCGGCTCGCCAGTCTATTAACCTATCTGTGACTGATTGCCGCGTCTGGGCAGACGGTTTCAAAGTTCGGCGTGAGGTCGATTTGGAGTTTGCCGGTTACCAGCTTGAGCAAATCGCCGGCGACGCCCTGAACGAGCGGGGTTTCCCAGTGATTGTTGCCGTGTCCGAGAGCGGAATAGGCGACAATGCCCTTTCCTTCTTTGCGCGCCCAAACGCAGGGGAAGTCCGGGCGATTGTAGCAGTCGCCGTTCATGCCTTCCGTTTGGAGCATCAGGAAAACGTGCATGTCTTTGGCGAGATGCTTGTTGCAGTACCATTCGTCGTGATGGCGAATCGGGCGTTCCATGTCTTTCAGACACGGCAGTTCTGGGTCAATCGGTTTGACGGCCGCTTCCTGCTGGGATCCGTGCATGATGAACTCGCCGCCAATCATGTTGATGTAATCGTTGCGATCTTCCTTCGGGACGTCCTTGAATTTTTCCGGGCCGCGAACGCACCACGTATCCGTCGCGGAATGGAATCCGAGGAATCCGACGCCGGAACGAACCGCTTCAAAAAGGTTTTTCGCGCCCTGCTTTGACAAGGGTTGTCCCGGGCAGCGGTCGTTCTTATTGTACAGATCGCCGCTGGTATAGAATACAATCGCGGCGTATTGTGACAGGTCGCCGTCAAAGACGCTGCCGTCTTTTGTGCAGACGACTTCAATGCCGTTCTTTTCGCCAAATTCTTTGAGGAACGAACCGCAAACGCCCAGTTTGCCGTCGTTGTCAATCGTCGGCGGGTGAATGAATCCAGCCGAATAATCGTAATACAAAACCTTTTTCTTCGGTTCGTCTGCCAAGGCGGAGAAACCGGGGAATGTCGCTAAAGCGGCGCCCAAGCCGGTTAAAGCAATAAAATCTCTTCTTTTCATGATCTTAACGGGGGGATCGGAATGGTTAAAGGAAAAAACGGAAGTATATCAGCGATCTGAAACAGATTCGCATCAAACGTTACAAAACATTTTTGAATTATTACTCTCTTCTCGAACGGGATTGCATCACTGTGAACAAGTACAGCAACTGAGCGACCGCCTGAACTGTAGCGGCTACATACGTCAGCGCAGCTGCGTACAAAGCGCTGCGAACCAATCCCACGCCGTCGCCGCTGACAATTCTGGATTTGTTCAGAAAAACTTTTCCGCGAGCCGAAGCGTTGTATTCTACCGGCAAATTGATCAGCTGAAAAAACGAGACAAAAGCAAACAGTCCCAGACCAATCCAAGCCAGCATTGTATTTTGACTTGCCTGTTGAACTCCCAACCCGGCAGCAAACAGCGCTAAACCAATGTTGCTGCCAATGTTCGCCATCGGGACGGCAAGATTGCGAACTACAAGAGGCGCGTAATGCGTTCCGTCCTGAACCGCGTGTCCCGCTTCGTGACAGGCAACGCCGACGGCGGTGGCTGTATAGCCGTCGTGAATATCTGCGCTAAGATTGAGCGTTTTGTCTGACGGATTGTAATGGTCTGTCAAAAAGCCGTCAATTTTATTGATTCTGACGTGCTGAAGACCGTTTGCGTCCAACATTTGTCTGGCGGCTTCCGCGCCCGTTATGCTGGTTTTATAATTCTGACCATTAGTAACAGCCGACTTAAGCCAACCTTGGGCAAGCATGCCTATCAGAGCTGGAACGCCTGCAACAATTAAATACAAAAGCGAGTTTTCCATTCTTTAACTCCCGTATTCTTACTTTTTGAAAAAATCAATCTTCGTCTTTGAGTGTAACGCCCTGTAACGGACATCTTGCCAAAACCGCGTACAGCGGACCGCGGCGAGTCAATTCGGAAGACAGCACGTCTATATGCGTTACGTACGTTTTCCCTAAATCGCAGCGCGGATACTGGGCGATCTTTTCGCTCAAGTCCCTCAACGCCGCTGACGGCTTGCGGATTCTGCCTAACGTGATGTGCGGAACGTACGGCTTGTTTTCTCGAACGAACCCTATTTTCACCGCCGCCGCCTCAACCGCGTTAAACGCCGCGGTAAGCTGGCTGGACGGGTCTTCAACGCCCACCCAAACCGTTCTCGGCATCTCGATTTTCGGGAACGCGCCTGCGCCTGTCGCTTGAATTTCAAACGGAGGAATGTCTTTAACCGCTTTTTGGAATTCCATGCAGACGTCCGCCATGTCTTCCCGTTCAACGTCGCCAAGGAACTTGAGCGTAACGTGAAACTGCCCGGATTCCACCCACTTTATATCGGCGCCGCAGGACGCGAAAACCGTCATGAGCTTTTCAATTTGAAGAGCGCTTTTCTGAGCGATTTCGACAGCGACAAACATGCGAACCAGTTCTTTGAACTTGGGCATATTGATTCTCCTTTGGGGGCGGGGGGGCATAAAAAAACGGAATCAGAAATTGTTCCGATTCCGTGTTCCGTATTATTTTACTCTGTTGTTGTCGTCAACCTTGACAACGGTTGGCTTATGCGAATGAGCGGCAGAGTCTGAGTAGTTGGCGTACGTGATAATCACAACTTTATCGCCGATATAGCCGTTTCTGGCGGCAGGCCCGTTGAGCATGACCGTTCCCGACCCGGCGGGGGCTTCGATAGCGTACGTGATAAGCCGGTCGCCGTTGGAGCAGTTGAGAACGTGGACTTGCTCGCCCGGCAGGATGTCGGCGGCTTTGAGCAGGTCGGAATCAATGGAAATACTGCCCTCGTAGTCCAATTTCAGCGCAGTTAAAGTAGCGCGGTGGATTTTCGATTTGAACATGATTCTTTCCATGGGGAATACGCTCCTGATCAATCAACGGTTTACCGGAAAATGTCAATCTGCCGCCCAAACAATTCTCGACGGCATTGACTATATATTATTTTAGCACAATTATGCTTTGATGCAATAGGGGCGGAGAGGGATATTTTTCTGCGTCGATATTGATTTTAAATCCGGCAAATTAAGAACGCAGAGATCGCAGACTCCTCGCAGAATACGCAGAAGCAAGCGGCGCGAAGCCGCGCGGGCAGAAGGACAAGGTTTTGTCTCCGAAAAAGCTGATTTTGGCGCTACCCACGTCCAATCAGGAACCGACCTTGTCGGTGTGTCATCTACGCCCGATGCTCGGGCTATGACACGATGTCCGATTGCGGTTTTAAAAATGATAAAAATTGATAGGTTAGAATATGGCGTACAACGAATAAGTTATCATTAATCCGGTTGATCGGCGTCTTTGAGTATAACTCTTCGAATTCCTCGGTCGCCAAGCCGCGGATTGTGAAAATTGATAACAAGCCCAAGGGGAATGTTCAACAATTTCATATAAGATAGTATTTGCGCCTTGTAATATTCCATATTCTCTGAATCTTTGTCAACTGCTTTTGCTTCAATAATAACACAATCCTCAACTAATAAATCCAATCGAAGGCTTTCGTCAAACGTATAACCTTTGTATTCAATTTTGACGGGAACTTCACGCTTCGTTTTAAGCCCTTGCAAGTTCAGCTCATATTCCAGACACTTCACATAGATAGATTCCAGTAACCCTGGACCAAAATGATGATGTACATCTACTGCAGCCCCGATTATCTTTTCTGTTAACATTGACGCTTTATTATAAAGTGGATGCATACAATCACTCCTATCTATCTAAACTAACGTTTGACATCAAAATCATTTTAAAAAAACCGGGCGGGAATCGTGGCGAAGCCAACGTAGTTGGCGTCGTCGCCACATTCCCAGCCCGTCTGCGTATTCTGCGAGTAGTCTGCGTATTCTGCGTTCTAAAAAAATAAAAGACGGCAGACAATCCTACTTTCCTACCACTTTCCGCAGATAGTCAATGCTTCTGGCGGCCTGGTCGAGGGATCCGCATTCAACGGAAAGGACGATGTCTTGCGGCAGGGGTCGAATAATCGCGACAATCTTTTCCCAGTCGATAACGCCGTCTCCGCAGGCGCAGCCGACAGCTGTGCCCATCACTTTGCCGCGTTCAGCATTGGACTGTTCCACGGAAATGTCTTTGGCGTGCATGTGGATAATGCGATTCTTAAACCGTTCCACCTGTTCGACCGGGTCCAGCCCGCCCAGATAGGCGTTGCCGGTGTCGAAGTTGGCGCCAATATACGGCGAGTCCACCAGATTGAGGATTCGTTCGTACTTGTCCGGCACGAGAGAGTACGTCTGATGGGTTTCCAGCCCAATTTTGATTCCGCGGCGGGCGGCGACTTTCGACGCTTCCATAATCGAGTACTTAATCAGAACGAAGTCTTCCTCTTCGGTTGTCCAGGTCTGTTTGTGTCCTTCGTGCGTGTTGATAATCGGGGCGCCGCATTCTTTGGCAAACCGAGCCGCCTGCTTGAGGTATTCCACCGCAATTTCCGGCTTGGACAGCTGAGAGTGGGACGACAGCGCCGACAGCTTCAGCCCGGCGGCTTCGACGGCGTCGCGAACGCGGAACGGGTCGTCAAGCATCGAGACGCTATGAAAATATCGCGCTTCTGACAGCAATTCGCGTCCCCAGTGAACCATCGGCTCGATGTACTCGTAACCGAGTTCTTTGGCGAACTGAACGCCCCATTCAAAACTCTTGTGGCTGGTGCGAACCGCTTCCAGATTTAATCCGATTCCAATTTTACCCATTGTTTTCTCCTTGGCAAATGTAGGGGGGTGAATATAAGGGTTATCCGGGTCTATTGTTGCGATTTAGCTTCTAGCCCCTAGCCTTTAGCTCCTAGCTTTTAGATATCTGCTTATAGCTACGAATGCCCAAGCTAACAGCTAGCGGCTAATAGCTAGCGGCTGGTCTTACCCGAAGAACCATTTGAATTACATTATACCATAGAACAAAATAAAATCAATTGTCTATTTTTGGGAAATTTATTGTGATTTTTGAGCGTTTCGTAGAATACATGGTTCTGCCGTAATCTGGAACCAAGCTTTACTGGATGAGTCTGTAGTAGTTTCCCCAATCTTCAACAATCGGTTTCCAGCCATGCTGTTCCAGTTTGGTCAGGAACTCGTTAAAGCTGTCGGCAATCTTGATTACTAAGATTTCATCTCTCTTACAGCCCAGCAAGCTGCGCCAATGCCACCAAGGGAGTTTCTCTTTAAAAGGCCACAAAAATTCATATCGATAAATTTCGCCGCTGTTTGCGTTATAAACCAGATATCCTTCGTCGTCTCCGCATTCCAAGCCGCCGGTTCCCAGACCAAAGACGTAACAGTTCTCGACAGGAAATCCTAACCGGTCTTCACGAAGCGGCTTAAACGGAAATCGAATATTGAAATCGCCGCGCTCGTACACGACGTTTTCATTCTCTTTATCGTCAGGAAACAACCGGTCAACGGTTACCGAGTCGTTATCAAAGACTTCGCGATAGAAATAGAGAACGCTCTGGTCAACCGCCTCGCCGTAACAATTCTTAATCTCCTTCAGTTCATCAGAATCCAAAATATCGTCTGCGTTTTCCGATAAGTTGTCGCCGCCGGTCATTTCGGACAGTCCAAGTTTATTCAGCAATTCTGAAAACGAATCTGCAACCTTAAACGTCTCGACAAACGGGCTTTGATAATAAAAGCCCTTCTTCTCCGGAATATACAACAGAACTTCATTGGGCGGATTGTTTTGATCGTCCAGCCGCTCTGCAATCATAAACGCGTTCCCGTATGGTTCTGGACTGAAAAACGCCAGACCAATTCTCGCATAGAAATCGTTGACGTTTTGTATTGAATTCTGATACGGACTAAAATGCAAGTCATTGTTCTCAATTTGTTCAAAATTGTTTTCAAAGAACGACTTCACATCTTGCCTGTCGTCGGCGCTGAGCGTTTCCAAAAAATCGGCGTA
>JAFQXE010000008.1 GCA_017407125.1 Thermoguttaceae bacterium | reverse complement strand
CCCCTTACTAAAGTTTTTTGGAAAGGGGAGTTTGAGGGGAAGAACCTTTTTTTCAAAAAAGGTTTTCCCCTCTTAATTAAACTTGAAAAAACTTCCCTAAAAGGGAGCCAGCTTGCTGGCGACCGAAAGTTTTTTCAAGCGGCGAGGCGCCGCTCCCAATCCGCGCTGCCGCGCGCCTGCCAATAACCGCTCCCGTTGGTCGCTTTTATATCTTTACTAAAGCTTTTTCAAGTCTCCTTCTCCCCGGGCGCTTGCATTCTCCTTTGCAATCCTGTACAATAACAAAAAAAGTTAATTTTTAGTACAGGAGAATTATTATGAACAAAGTTTTCATTGCGTCTGTTTTGGCGCTGTTGTTGATTCCGAGCGCTTTGGTTTACGGTCAGGAAAAGCCGCCGGTTCCGCCGGAGGGGTTTGATCGCGTCGCCGACGTCCCGCACGGGGCGATTCAGCTTGTTACGTACCCGTCCAAGACGGTTGGCGTTGATCGCCGCGCCGTCGTCTACACCCCGCCGGGATATTCCAAAGATCAGAAGTACCCGGTTTTGTATCTCCTTCACGGAATCGGGGGGACGGAATGGGAATGGGTTCACGGCGGACATCCGGAAATCATTCTCGACAACCTCATTGCTGAAAAGAAAGCGGTTCCGATGGTTGTCGTCATGCCCAACGGGCGCGCCATGAAAGACGACAGAGTAGGGGACAATCCGTTTTCCCGGGAACGCGTCGAGGCGTTTGCAAACTTCGAGCGCGACCTGCTGGACGACTTGATTCCGTATATCGAAAAGAACTTCTCTGTCTTGACGGACAAAGACAACCGCGCGATTGCCGGCTTGTCGATGGGCGGCGGGCAGACGTTCAATTTCGGGTTCGGACATCTGGATACGTTCGCCTGGATCGGACCGTTTTCCGCCGCACCGAACTCGAAAAAACCGGAAGAACTCGTTCCTGACCCCGAAGCGGTTAAAAAGAACGTGAAATTGATCTGGATTTCCTGCGGCGACAAAGACAACCTGATTTTTTTCAGCAAACGAATGTACGATTTCCTGAAAGAAAACGACGTTCCCTGCCGGTTCTTCGCCACGCCCGGCGGACGGCACGATTTCCGCGAATGGAAATCGAATCTGTACAACTTCGCCCAGCTGATATTCAAGTAGGGTTTTAGTGGTTAGTGGTTAGTGGGAGTTCCGCTTGCGTCCTTAGCGCTTACCACTTGAAACTAACAACCTTACGATCGACAACTGCCCCATAAATCTGATATTGCACAATCTGCATAAAAAGAGTATACTGCGGTCATGGAAAACGGTTGCACAGACGCTGCAGCCGTTAAATGGGTAAACTATCCTCTAGCAAATAGTATTCCAATGATTACCGCAGGATTATACGATTTATTTGTTTTGTTTTTAGTGTGCCTGTTCGCCTGGCGCGGATATCAAAAGGGCCTGGTAGGGCAACTTGGCGCGTTGCTGGTTTTGATTGTTGTTGCCGCCATTTCGGTGCGGTACACGCCGTCGCTTGCCGATTTCCTGGGAAACGGAAACGGTTCTAACGCAATCGCGTTCGTAATTACGATTCTGATCGTAACGATGATTGTCTGGAACATCGTCAACGCGCTTTCCAAACTGGTAACCAAGTTAAAGCTCAAATCCTGGAACAACCAGATGGGCGCGTTTTTGGGGCTTATCAACGGCATTTTCATTTCAATGCTGATGACCTTTTTGCTGCTCGTCTTTGTTCTTCCGCATCCGACGACAAATGCAGACGGAACGTACAATCAGGTTACGTACGACAGCGACAAGTCCTTTATTAAGAACTCCTTCTTTGGTCCGTATCTGACCAACGCCACGCTGACCGCAATTGACCATCTTCCGCAAGGGGGCAATAGCCAGTTTTATACCAATTTACGGAATTTGTTACAAAGCAAAGCGGAAAATATTAAAGAGAATCACCCCGATTTGCAGCAACAACAGACGTACGAGTCCAATCCCTATGACAATTACGATAATCGTCAGTATCCTTCTCAGGATCAGTACGGTCAGCCGGGATACCAACAGACCAGACAGCCCGGATACCAGCAGGGTCAGCCGGGATACCCAAATCAGGGATACCAGAATCAGGGACGTCCAAATCAGGGATATCCGGATCAACGATACCCCAATCAGGGTTATCCGAATCAGAACTACAACGGCGGCTCTTATCCCAGCCAGCCGCCGCGTCAGCCGAGTTCTAACCCGGGCGCCAATGGCAGTAATCCGTATGACGGCATTTTTTAAGATTGATTGATAATTCCGTCTGTCAATGGGGTTATTGTCTAAGACCGGCGTCAGACCGTTCAAACAAAAAAGCGGAGCGAGTGCATCGTTCCGCTTTTTGCGTTTTTATAGAGAGCTTTTCGCTAGAATTCTATTTCTCGTTCTTAACCGCCTCAACCGCTTTCTGAGCAACGGAGCGGAGGAACTTGGCGTCGGATTCCGTAATCCCTTTGGGGACGAACGTAACGTCGTTGGCGTCGCGGTCGAACAGGAACGCAAACCAGACGCACGCCTGCAGGTATTCTCCCCGGGCGTTGAGATGGGAGGCGTCGCCGTTAACCGTCTTCTTGCCGTTTTTGTCTTCCCAGCGCAGGTTGCCGCAGAGGAATCCGTTCATGTCGGGCAGATCCGGATAGACCAGCTCAGTGCGCTTGAACGGCTTGTATCCGCCGGGCTGGGTCTGACGCGCCAGCTGAACCGCGTCGCCGACCGGGATAACGCGAACGCCCAGCTTCTGCGCCGCAGCTGTGTATGCTGCCTTGAGTTTTTCGTACATCTGCTCTTGAGTTAATCCCCATTGATTCAGCCGCCCATCGTCCGGTCGATACGCCCACGTTTCCTGAATGACGATTTCCGCCGTCGGCGCGTTTTCCTTGATGAAATCGTACAGATTTTTCGCGTACGGGAAGTACGAATCCGGCTGCCAGCTGAAATGGCTTGCCTGCTGAATGGAGACAACGTCCCACGGCTTGCTTTGAACCTTGTCTTTGTACGACCACGTTTTAAAGAACCTCCACGACGGGTCGTTGGCTTCCCGGTCGATGTTGCTCCAGTGACGTTCCATGGAACAGCCGCCGATGTAAATCTGATCCCATTCCAAATGACAGCCCGGGACGGACTCCACAACCGGCTTGAAATAGCGGCTCAGACTGTTGGAAAAGCTGTTGCCGATCGACAGCACCCGCAGCGTCTTTTCCGCCGGAGCAGGGGACTGACTCTCAGAAGGCTCTTCCGCCCAAACCGCAGACGCCGTCATTCCGACTAACGCGATAATCGTTATCGCCAGACGAATAGATGATTTCATACGTTTTCTCCTTGAGTGTTATGTTGTGTTACAGGTTTGAAAGTTTGACTCTCGCGAAGGGGGACTACTCTTCCGGGGAGCGGACATTGTCCGCGAAAAATATATGATTCTTTGGCGGGTAATACCCGCCCCCCGTAAACATATCCGCCGCTCATTTTTCCAATGGTTTGCCTTCCAGAATCAGGTTCATGCGTCGCGCCTGTTCTTCGATCGTCAGCGTGCCGCCGTCCAGTTCGACGGTCATCCAGCCGTTGTAGCCGATGTCTTCCAGCTTGCCGCGAAGGGCTTTCCAGTCGACGGAGCCTTCCATGATCATGACGAATCTCCCGCCCTGACCGTTCTCGTTGAGTTTGAAGTCCTTGAGGTGAATTTTGTATATGTCTTTGCCGAGGACGTCGAACCAGTCCAGCGGGTTGGAGTACTTGACGTGGTTGCCGACGTCGTAGTACGCTTTGACAAACGGGCTGTTAAACGACCGAATGAAGTTGGCGGCGAACTCCGGCTTGACCCACATGTTGTTCCAGACGTTCTCGACGCACAGCCGGACGTTGTACTTCTCTGCAGACGGGAGCAGACTTTCCAGAAACTGGCGGCTATGCTGCATCTGCTCGTTGTGGGCGGCGATGTACTCTTTGTACGGCTCGTTGTCGCCGTCGACGACGGAAAGCAGCTCGTTCGTCTTTTCGTCAAATTGGATTTTGTACTCCCACGGCTGAGGCATGGGAACCTTGGAAACCCGCCCCGGGACGATCAGAACGCCGTCGCAGCCCAGTATCGACGCGACTTCCAGGCGCTCTTTGCTTCCGCCGCCCATGAGGGAATGAACCCGAAACCCGACTTTGTCCGCCAGTTTCCGCGTCTGCTCCGCTTCTTCGAGAGTAATCGATCCGCGGATTTCCATGCCCTCGACGCCCCATGCAAGGCGCTGTTCCATCTGCTCTTGCGTGGGAACCGGTCCGATAATCGCTTTATGCGGACGCGTTTTGTACTCTTGAGCCGATCCCGTACTGCTGACAGCCGGCAGCGCGACAGCGGCGCCCGCCGCGGCAGCGTACTGAATGAATTCTCGACGATTTATCATAAGACGTTCCTATAAATTGATACCCGTTTAAGTCTATTGCCATTTACTGCGCCGGAATCGGCGGCGTATTGCCAGAACCGGTTACTTTACCTGCGTCAGAGTCGATATACCAGTTCTCCAGCTTGCCATTCCAGAAATTCCTTTCCAGCGTGTTATTATTAAACGTTCCCATGCCTTTGTCATGCACATACACGCCGACCGATTTCCCGTCATGGATTTTGCACCCGGTAAAGGTCGGATTCCCGGACGTTTTTACCTCAATTCCCACATTCGCGTTTCTGTAAATCTCGCAGTCGCTGGACTTGCCAAGACCGTTGTCGCAAACGACCACGCCGACCGATTTCCCGTCATGGATTTTGCACCCGGAAAAGGTAGGATTCCCGGACTGACTCACCTCAATTCCCGGCATCTCATTTCCGTAAATCTCGCAGTTACTGAACTTGCCAAGACCGCTTATCAAAACATATACGCCAGTCTGTTTGTTGTCATGGATTATGCACCCGGTAAAGGTCGGATTCCCGGATTCGGACACTTGGATTCCCGAATACAAGTTTCCATAAATCTCGCAGTCCTTAAATGTGCCAAGACCGTTTTGGTCAACGATTATACCTGTTGATTTAATGTCACGAATTTTGCACCTAATAAAGGTCGGATCCCCTGACGAATCCACATGAATTCCCACCTGCGCGTTTCCGTGAATCTCGCAGTTGCTGAACTTGCCAAGACCGTTGTCATGAACGACCACGCCACCTCCCTTGCAATTTCTTATTATGCACGAATCCACTTGCGGGTCAGCTTTTTCTCCATTGATGTACATTCCGGCGCCTAGACGGGAGGTAAGAATGCAGCGAAAAAGTTTCGGCGTACCTTCGGTTACGTAAAAGCCGTTGTATGTTTTCTGCTGAGTCATTTGGAGAGTTGTTGAATCCAACATCGTACGATCGGTTACGTTAAAGCTGCTACGTGTTTCAGCTCCGCTACTGGCAGTCAGGTTTTGGAATGCCGGGCTGCCGCCGGTGATTTGGAATGCGTGTGAAGACGGACAATCGATAACGATGTCTTCCGCTCGTCCGGTACTTCCGCGAAACGTTACAGGACGGTTGACGACAAGCGTTGCGGAAAGTTCGTATTTCCCCGGCTGAATGGTAACGATTCCGCCGTCTTTGACGTTCTTGTATGCCTCCTCGATAGTGGGGAGGTCGTCGGGCACGGTAATGTGCATTGGATTGAACTTCGGTTTTGCATTCAGAAGTCGCCTGGCAGATTCTCGCTCGCGTTTTATAGATTTGTAACGCGGACACAGAGCGATTGCCTCGTCGTATTTTTTAACCGCCAGTTCGTAATTCTCCGCCTCAACCGCTTTACGCGCTTCTTCGACCAGCTTTTTTGCCTTCGGAACGTTCACATCTTCGGACAAGGTGAAGTTAGCGACTGCAAGATTGAGAAAAGGCCGCTGGGTTTTGTTTTCCGCTTTTTCCACTTCCGCCTGAGTTTGAGCCGCCGTCCAGGAGCAAACTTCAAACAATGTCAGTTTGCCGTCCTGATTGGCGTCCGCCTCGCCGGAAAGAGCTGTTACCAGGTTTTTCGTAAAGTAGCCATGTCCCCCAGGACGATTTTCTTCGTAACTCTTCTCGCCTTTATCGCAGCTCTGGAAAAGCGCGATCCCCGCCGGCGGAGTGGGAATGACCTGAAACGCCTTCGCGTCTCGAGAGTTGTTCGGGTTGTTGCGGCAGGCGTCTACAACCATCCATTTGAATTTGGCTTGACATTTGGACAAATCGTCCATGATTTTTGTAATCGAGACGCACGTTCCTTCGATGTTGTCCGGATCGGCAAACGGCGGGCAGAAATAATCCGTCTTGTCTTCCCGCGCCCCGTGTCCGGAAAAGGCGAAGAAGACGATATCGTTCGGCTGCGCCGCGGCAAGAATTTCAGCAACTTTTTGCTCGATCTTCTTCTTTGTCGGGACTGCGCTAAGAGAATCGCCTGAGCCGGTAACGATCAGCTGAACGTCTTTCTCTTCAAAACCGATTGTTCTCAGGGCTTCTTTGAGCGCTTTCATGTCGTTGACGCAGCACTTGAGCGACGGAACGTTTGCATACTCGTCAATCCCAACCAGCAGAGCGAGCTTGCGCGCCTGAGCTCCCGAGGTAAAACAAAAGGAAAGGACGAAAACCAGGAATAGTAAATTTCGACGCATTGAAGTCTCCCAATATATAATTTAAAGAAAGCTGTATTATTATCAATTTAACATATATAGGGAACTCGTACAAGAGGGGGCGGGAAGACTATGGCGCCCCGTACAGAAAAAATCTCGAGGGGGTCTTGACAAAGCGGGACGGTTTAGTATAATAACGCCATAACGTTTGAGAAAGCGTTGCATGGCAGCATAGCTCAGTCGGTTAGAGCAGCGGAATCATAATCCGCGTGTCCGGGGTTCGAGTCCCTGTGCTGCTATCTGGTGTTTTTTATCGTCCCCTTGCAAATTATCGCAAGGGGTTTTTAATTTCTTGTAATAAGTCCTATTTTCAAGGCTCAAACCGTTTTTTTCTCGGCTCAAATTATCGCTTTTTCTTACGTCTGCCATCGTTTGCGGTAAATTGCCGTGTACTAAATTGTGTACTTGCTGTGTATCAAATTGTGTACCTGCGTTTATTCCTTGCAAGGCTTCCAAAATTTTGGGGGCGGCTTTTTGCGCTCTTAAATCGTCCATCTGTTGGTAATGCTTCAATGCAACCGCCAAACTATGCCCGGCAAAATATTCGTAGCTTTTAGGGTCTATCCCGGATTCCATCAAATCCCGGCAATACGAACGCCGCAAATTGTAGGGCGTTTTAATGTCGATTCCATTACGCCGGAACTGGTCTTTAATCACTTTCCCCGGATTGCTCTTTGAGTGAAATACTTTCACGGTTCCCGGCGCCGCGCTGTCGAATAAATCGCGCAAGGCGTTTTCTAATACCGGCGCCATCGGTATAATGGTATCTGAAAATCCGTGATTCTCTGTTTTTGTTCGGTGAAGTCTGATGGTTCCCTGTTTCCCGTCCGCGCTCCATATAATCCAGTCTGGATTCCATTCCAGAGAATTAAATTCACTCTCTCCCCGCGCCCCTGCAAATCTGCATAATGCAATACGCGCCCGTGTTTCCTTGTTAGGCGTTTTTTCCATCACGTCAAGAACGGTTTCACGTGGAATATAAACCCATCTTTCTTGATTAACGGTATTCCCTCCTGCAAGCCCTTCAAAGGGGTTAGAATCAACCCATTTCAACCGCCGCGCCTCTATGAAATACTGTTTTACTCTCTGGATTCTTTTTCTAACCGTTGCCTTTGATAATCCCGCGCCGGTGTTTTTGCCGCCGATTTTTCGCGCCGCCGTGTAAAGGTAATTTTCAAACTCTGTAGCGTCAAGCGGTGTAATATCGCGCAAGCGTTTACTCTCTCCAAAAAATTCCGTTAAATTGTTTCCTATCTGTTTGAAAATCAGCAGGGTCAACGGTTTTACATTCCGTTTCAAGAAGTGGGCGCAAATATCCCCGATGGTTCTTTCTCTATCGGTGGTATCCTCTAATAAACCCCATCTGATTAAAAAATCTCTTAACGCTCCTTTTGGTCTTGTCTGCGCCCATTCTTCACTTTCAAGACAAGGGGCGCCGGTCTTTTTGGAACTGATAAGGCGTTTAACGTGAAGGCGAATAGACGCCGCCTCTGATTGTGTATGCGCCGTGAATTGCGCTCTCTGCTCTCCCATCGTGAACGTTAAACGGTATGTATTTTTCTTTGCTTTTGCCATTGTTTTACTCCTTTTGATGGATTTTATGGTACTTTTTACGATTTATGATTGAATTATAACACTTTTGCAATTTTGCGCAAGCCCTAGCAAGAGAATTTTCTTTAATGGAAAATTGCTCTTGCAAATAGGGCGTATTTTGTCCGATGGTTCCGATAATCCATATCGGAGAAATTCCATTATTTCCCGCCGTTTTAGAGTTTCTTTTTAATTTTTCTCTTTACGTGTGGGGGAAACGGTTTATCATAATCGCCCGCTAACAATTTGAGGAATTTTTCAGGGTCAAAAAAGGAATTGATATTAAATCCAATCGCGCCGCTTTGGATTGCCTCTGATTCTCTATAGGCTTTCAGCCCTGCCCGAATAACCGCCGCGCCATCTCCATATTTAGGGTTTATCGGTGTTACTGCCTTTATTAAAATTTCCGTGTACGGGTAATAATACGGCTTAATCGGTACATTGAAGGTTTCACAAATTTCTTTTACAAGCTCTTTCACGGTATCACTTGTAACAGATTCCGCCGCCGTCAATGCCGCCGCCGTTGCTTCCTGTTTCTCCTTTTTCGCTTGCTGTCCTTTCTTCCCTGCAAGGCTCCTTTTTTCGCTTTGGTGTTTCTGTTCTTCCATCTGCTCCAATAACATCGGAGAGTAGATAAAACCATTTTCAATTTCAAGAAGTTTGAGTTTCAAACATTCATCGATAATCGCCGCCGCCGTGTCTGTATCTTCCATCAAATTGCAAGTAGCAATAAAAGGAATATCCGCTTTGTTCAATCTGCCTGTTTCAGTATCTCGCAAATATTCAAGTAGCAAGATATAAGTAAAGCACGCCGCGCCGCCGTGTGTTGCTTTTAATCGCAAAATGCGCGGGTCTCTTGCCGTGTTTGTTTCGTGTTTAAACCAAGTCATAAAAAATTCATCTCCTTTTTCGTTTTCGCCGTGTAGCAGAAAAGCCCCTCTTTTCTTCATATCGTCTTATCTTATCTTATCTTTTCTTTTCTTATCTTCTCTTATCTTCTCTTAATAGTTTAACATGCGTTTAAGCATTGCTAAAACACTTGTTCAAGCATTGTTAAAACACTTGTTTAAGCATTGCTTTTAACCTGCTTTTTTGACGTTTATTTCTCCTTTGAACTGCTCCCCGATTGCTTTATTAGGCTTTATTTCAAGTCCTTTTTTCCATCGGTAAGCGGTACTTTTTTCAAAGAATATTCCATCTCTTTTCGCTATTATGGGTATAGAATCCATCTCCACAAAATAAGATAGAATAGAGGGGCTTATTCCGATAAAATCCGCCGCTTCATTGAACGTTAAAAGCTCAATCGGTTTTTCCCGGTTTTTGCTGTTCATTGCTCCTAATCCAATTGTTCACGCTGTCAAGGTCAAACCTAATAAGGTTTCCAATGCGAACGAACGGCAAACCCTGTTTTTCGCGTAAATAGTCAACTTGTCTAACCGAGCATTGAAGAACGCTCCCCATCTGTTTTTTGTCTAGCAACTGTTTCCCTTCCATCGCTTGTATTATCCTTTCTTTGTTAAACCATCGCGCCGGCTTGCAATAGTTACATTAAACAAAACAAGAATAGAAAGTCAATCCTTGTTTCAGGTTCTTTTTTAGAAAAAAATTAAAATTTCTAGCATTGCTAGAAAATAGCTATGCTATTAGCAGGCGTTTTAATTGTTTTTCCTTGCTATTAGCAGAATCTTTGATGGTTCCCATCAGCCGGCGTTGCCGTCCAGAACGTCCAGAATCGGCTGCTGCTGCGAGCCGGCGGAACTGATGGATTGATTGCCGCCGATGGTTCCCATCAGCCGGCGTTGCCGTCCAGAACGTCCAGAATCGGCTGCT
>JAFQXE010000007.1 GCA_017407125.1 Thermoguttaceae bacterium | reverse complement strand
CTTACTAAAGTTTTTTGGAAAGGGGAGTTTGAGGGGAAGAACCTTTTTTTCAAAAAAGGGCGGCGAGGCGCCGCTCCCAGTCCGCGCTGCCGCGCGCTTGCCAAAAGCCGCTCCCGTTGGTCGCTTGATTATTGCTAATTCAATGTTATTCTCTCCCCTTACTAAAGTTTTTTGGAAAGGGGAGTTTGAGGGGAAAAACCTTTTTTTCAAAAAAGGGCGGCGAGGCGCCGCTCCCAGTCCGCGCTGCCGCGCGCCTGCCAATAATCGCTCCCGTTGGTCGCTTGATTATTGCTAATTCAATGTAGTTTCTCCCCTTGCTAAAGTTTTTTGGAAAGGGGAGTTTGAGGGGAAAAACCTTTTTTTCAAAAAAGGTTTTCCCCTCTTTTTTTATTTTGAATAGAACTCTCGTTATTATCCCCTTGAAAAAACTTCCCTAAAAAGGGAGCCAGCTTGCTGGCGACCGCAAGTTTTTTCAAAGCGGACGAAGTCCGCTAAAATATTTAAGCCACAAAGAACGCAAAGAGCGCAAAGAAATGGAAGGCGGTAATGTAGCGACCAACGGGAGCGGAATTACGCAGTTCGCCGACAGGCGAACCGAAACGCCGGAATTATGATGCCGCATTGATATTACCAACCGATGAAAGGCGGTAATGGAAAAGAAAAAAATCTTCCGCTAGAACCGCGTAGCGGTTCAATATTTTTAGCCGAGGGTTTTAACCCACAGAGTGAAACGAGCGAAGTTACGCTTAGGCGAGCCACGGGTGTAAACCCGTGGGTGTGAGCGTAGCGAACGTTGCATACCAAAACGACGAAGCCAGAAACCTTCCCCGGATGGACTCCGTTCCCGGAGTCCTTCTTGACGGCTTTGCCGTCAAGGAAAAGCGGAAGCTTCCAAGAATCTTCTGAACATGGCAACCGCTCCAACCCACCGGCTCGCGGCAGTCCCCTGCCGCTGAAGAATTCTCACGCAAAGTTCGCAAAGTCCGCAAAGTTTTAAAAACGGACGCGAAGGCGATTCAATATTTCTTGCCGATAGTGAACCCCACGGGAAATCTTGATCGCTGAGTTAATCTCGTAAATGATATTTCCTATCAATCGCCTCACAGAGTTCATTTAAATAAGCTTTTGCACTGGAATGTTCTTTTGTTTGTTGACATTCGTCTTCAGGAAATAAAAGCCGCATTAAAAAAGCAACAAAATTATAAATAGGGGAGTTAACGTCATCATCATCTTCATTTGATATTGCTGAAGATAAACAGTTAAACAATCTGATATAACCTCTTTGATGAAGTCGCGGTATGTTTTGTTGTAGGTAGTTATTCGATGAAATTATAGGCTTAGATAATATTTCTGAAGTTGCAAGGTAGAATAATGCCAATGAAAGTCCGAGTAAGGGTTCATATGAAGGTCTGTTTTTCATATGATATAACTTAATTAAAGAACAAAGTGCATTAGAGTCGCTTTGATTCTCATTGAAAACGGCTTCGATAAACCGATTTTCCATTTCCTTAATTTTTACTTCATCATTATTATTAGTTTCTTCGGATGGTCGTACTTGTTTGAATTCATTCCTATTCGGAACTTTATCTTTATTAATGATATGCCATATCTCGTGAAATGCTATGAATGAAAAAGCTGCGTCAAAAAGCTTACATATTATATATGGGGTTGAACTATAAATCTCTGCCGTTGTCGGATCATATTCAAAAAAAATACTTGGACAACTAAAATGTCTAGGTTTAACAGCCCATTTTAAATGTTCTACTGCGCGTATTTCTTCTATATCATTCTCTGTTATAAGAAACTCATTAATATTTATATTGTTTATTTTTTTTCTTACGTGTAAATTCAAAAAGGATGTAACCAGCATAGCAAATAGCCCATAGTTTTTTAAGTTCATTTTCATTTACGTAAACCGTGTTTTCAGAATAATTTGAACCTCCTATACTACCTTTGGTTCTGAATGATAGTTTCGGGAAAAAACTGAGCGAATCAGCTTCAACTACACAAATATCAAACCAAAGATCATTGTAAACGTGAAAGCCAAGTTCGGTTTTGGGTAATGAGGTTGTAAATATGTCGTACATCGTTAGTATAAATTTATTAAAAAGGTAATTTCATTTACGCAGGAACTTTTACTTGCATTAATTACGTTTGACTAACGGTTAATCAACGCAAAGAGTAATAAACATTGAACATCAATTTTTATATTAGATTGTTAAAACGTTTTTGAACGGGAAAATACTTTTCAGGTTCAAAAACGTTTAATTTATAACCATAAAATTTATGGAAAATCATGATCTGGTTTTCGATAATAATAGTGCTCTCTAATATCACGAGCAATATTATCTAAATCTGGAAAGAATAAACGACGCGTAATTCCTAAAATATACAATTCTTTACGAATTGATTCCTTTTTTTCTGCAGGAATAATATATTTTTTTATAAAATTTTGATGTTTCCTTAAATAACTATCATCAATTATTAAACTCTCGGCTCTTTCATTCTGATTATCCTCTTTTCTATTATCAATAGGTTCAAAAAAGATAAAACGAGCAGATTGTGCATAAAGTCTATTAGAAGACCATGGTGGCCAAAATCCAATTAACTTTGATTCAATACTAGCTTTTTTTTCAAAAATGTAATTATCAATATTTGAAAGAATATTATTTAAATGATTGTATATTCTTGGACTATTTTGAAATTGCACAATACCACATTCTAAGTCATTCGGATTCATAAAATATATGACCCCATTTTTTTCATCATTACTTCTATTTTCGACTGCAAAAAATAAAGCACAAATAGGCGAAGTTGTCCAATCAAGTAGTCTCGTCGGTAAACCATGATGCTGTGCTAAAAAATATGTATTGACAAGATCGTTTCCTTTCGGAATAAAACTTGAAGTATGTTCAAGAAAATGGGAAAGTATGTCATTTTCGATATTTAATATATTTACACCAAAATCAGTTTTCTTGAAATCATCATTATTTACCATTCTTAATAAACCAGGTAAAAGCACCTCTTCATCAGTACCTTGACCACGAAACCATGTAGATGTATAACCTATTTGATTATTAAAGTACTTCTCATTCCACATGTTTGCTAATTTCGTTAAGGAAGCTACGGAAACAATTTCTGGCTCATTTGACATTTTAAAAAACTCCTTCTTTAAAATAGGTAATTATAGCAGTGTGTCGAAAACAACATCAACAAAAAGGAACACTGCCAGAATCATAAAACAAACATTAGAACCCCCGTTTGGTTCATAAGTTATAAGAGATGCAAAAAGAGCGCCAAAGGTTTTGTTAGAAAAATTTTAAAATATCACACTATGTATTATATAATATATGAATATTATTTTAGAATGCATAGAATATTTAGCCATTTGCTATCCTGCCAATTTGACATAGTGCAACAGTTATTTCAGTTAAATATGACAGAATTAATTAAACTAAATTCAAAATATTGGTCATAAACTTTTTGAAAGGGGGGGAAGAACCTTTTTTTCAAAAAAGGTTTTCCCTTTTTAATTTATTGAAAGTGGAAACGAAGCGACCAACAGAAGCGTTTTGGCAGACACACGGTAGCGCGGAATGCGGTGCCACGCCGCACAACTTGCTGGCGACCGAAAGTTTTTTCAAGGCGGACGAAGTCCGCCGAAGAAATTTTAAGCCGCAAAGAACGCAAAGACATGAAAAGCGAATCTTTTAGGCGAGCCACGGGTGTAAACCCGTGGGGGTGAGCGTAGCGAACGTTGCACACCAAAACGACGAAGCCGAAAACCTCCCCCGGATGGACTCCGTCCCCGGAGTCCTTCTTGACGGCTTTGCCGTCAAGGAAAAGCGGAAGCCTCCAAGAATCTTCTGAACGCGGAAAGCCCACTCGAACAACCGGCTCGCGGCAGTCCCCTGCCGCCGAAGAAATCTCACGCCCCGTAAAATTTTTCAAATAATTACTGACGATTACTTGCAATAGAAAAATTTTAGTGTATACTGAATTTATGTGTTACGTTTTGTGTCATTATAATAATATACAAAATGTTTACATTGTTTTATAATCCACTTTATTCACATAACAAATAAATCATGAACAATTCTCAAGATAGTTTAGTTTGTCGTCCAATGCGTTTCTTCTCTAAAAGAATTGTTTTTGCAATTTTGATAACGATTGCTTATGTTTCTTTTACCCCTGTTGCTACAGCCTCTGATTCTGTAGACTTAAATGTAATCAAGTCTGTAATTAACTCAAATATAACAGTTACATTCAGCAAATCATTGTGTTTTCAATCAGATGCATATTTTTCTTCAAAATTGAATGGCAGAGTACCTGTCAGAGTTAGACCTGTCAGAAGTCCTTCTAGTGGTAGAACTACAGAATCTCCAAAGGTTTATCCTGTATTTAATCCATTTGATAATGTTTGGCATTTCTTAATCACCCTTATAATTGCCCCTTTCGCGATAGCGTTATTAGAATTTATTGCTTATCCAATTAATCGGATATTATCTTTTTGGGTTAATCGTGATAATGAATCATTTTTAGATCATTTTGGTGGTAACGTATTAATTTTCTTTGGACTATTCATGTTTTTCGGCGGTGTGATATATTTATTCCATAGTATATGGGGTGAAGTAGGAGGCTATATCGGTTTTGCAGTTTGTATAATAGGTCATTTGGGATTGACCATTGGTCTCATAATATATGATATTCGTAATGAAAAACACACCCAATCTAACAAGACATCTAATAATGAAGAATATAAGAGTAAAGAGGATGCCGATTCTGCTGATTTGACAAGAACTAGTGAAAATTATAATCCAACTAGGGAACAAACTCTTGCAGACGCTTATTATAATTTAGGTCTTAACTATTATTCCGGTAATGGATATGCTAAAGATTTCGAAGAAGCATTTGATTGGTTCCGTAAAGCGGCAGAACAAGGACATATTGAAGCTCAATTTGCTCTTGGTTTTTGTTATATTAAGGGTGAAGGCGTTTTGCAAGATAACGCTGAAGGAGTAAAATGGTATCAAAAAGCGGCAGAACAAGGAAATGTGTATGCACAATATAATCTTGGTATGTGTTATGAATACGGAGTAGGAGTCCCCATAAATAAAGCTGAAGCAATAAAATGGTTTCGTAAAGCCGCAGAAAGAGGACTATCAGAAGCGCAATATATTCTTGGTTTGTGTTATTTTAAGGGTGAAGATGTTTCTAAAGATACCGCTGAAACAGTAACATGGTGGCGCAAGGCGGCGGAACAAGGAAATGAAGATGCAATAAAAGCATTACAAGAACTAAATGAATCTTAGTGATAAAATAACGTTACAGAGAGTTCTATTTTATTTGCGATAACGCTGAACTTATCAATGGTTGATGGATATGATAGTTTTTTCAACAGGGTGGACAGGCTTTGGCGGACAGTATGTCCGCGAACCCGCAGGTCGGAGCGGTTGCCACGTTCGGAAGATTCTTGGAGGCTTCCGCCGCAAGCGACCACCGATTGTTTCTTTGTGTTCTTTGTGTTCTTTGTGGTAAAAATCTGTTGCGGACTTCGTCCGCGACCCGGACGCGTTTCCGGCTTTGTCGTTTTGGTATGCAACGTTCGCTACGCTCACACCCACGGGTTTACACCCGTGGCTCGCCTAAGCGTAATTCCGTTCGCTTCGCTCACTCCATTACCGCCTTCCATTTAAACCAATCGGTGCGAATCCGTTTAATCCGTAAAATCCGTGTCCGGACTGACCTGCTCATAACCATCAATGAGCGCGAAGCGTAATTACTAATTACTCATTACTAATTACTCATTAATCCCCTCCCCCCTCTTGCTTTTTAATTTTCGGGTAGATATACTGAAAGAAGTTCTAGTATTAGAAAACCGTTATTCGAGATACAAAAGGAGTGTATTCATGTCCAGTCGTTTTTCCCGCCGTGATTTTCTCAAAGCTGGGTCAGCCGCGGCGGCTCTGTCGGCTGTCAGCGTTTCCGTTCCTGCATACTGTCAAGACAAAGCTCCCAGTTCCAAGCTGAACCTGGGGATTATCGGCGTTGCCAATCGCGCGTCGGCAAACTATCATGCCGTTTTGGGCGAGAACATTGTCGCTCTGTGTGACATCGACGCCAGGTTTCTGGACACCGCCGCCAAGCGGGCTCCGCAAGCGCAGAAGTTTCAGGATTATCGCAAGCTGCTGGAAAGCGTCAAAGACCTGGACGCCGTTGTCGTCTCAACGCCTGACCATACTCACGCGCCGGCATCTGTGATGGCTATGAAAATGGGGCTTCACTGTTACTGCGAAAAGCCGCTGGCGCACAGCATTTCCGAAACCCGGCTGATGCAAACCATCTCGGAGGAAAAGAAACTCTGCACCCAAATGGGCACGCAGATTCATGCGGAAGACACGTACCGCCGCGTTGTCGAAATCGTTCAGTCCGGCGCCATCGGCAAGGTTCGCAACGTTTATATCTGGTTTAGAAACTCCTGGGGCTTTGAGCCTGACGCTGCGCTTCCGACGGATACGCCGCCTGTTCCAGACTATATCAACTGGGACTGCTGGCTCGGCCCGGCGCAGTATCGACCGTACAATCCCTGTTATCTGCCCCGCTCGTGGCGCAAATGGTGGGCGTTCGGCAGCGGGACGATGGGAGATATGGGAACTCACCTGCTGGACTTGGCGTTCTGGGCGCTCAAGCTGAAAAACTGCAAGACGATTAAAGCCGTCGACGGACCCAAAGTCAGTCCGGAAACGACTCCGCTCAGCCTGGAAATGGAGTACGGCTTCGAAGCCGACGGCGATCAACCCGCCTGCACCGTCCATTGGCTTGACGGCGGGAAATGCCCGGACGTTCTCAAAGAAAAGAACATTCCCGAACGATTCAAAGCCGTTATGTTTGACGGCGAGAAGGGACAGTTGGTTGCCGATTACGACTATTTCGCCCTGTATCCGGAAGAAGAGTTCAAGTCGTATCAGGCGCCGGAACCCTGGATTCCCAAATCGCTCGGACATCATCAGGAATGGCTGCAGGCGATTCGCGACAACAAGCCGGAAGACTGCCTCTGCCGGTTCAGCTACGGCGGTCGTCTGACGGAAACCGTTCTTTTAGGAACGCTGGCGTACCGAACCGGGGAAGACCTCGTCTGGGACGCCAAAGCCATGACAACGAACTCCGCCGCCGCGAACGCAATGCTGGAAGTTCCGTATCGAGAAGGGTGGACGCTGTAAGAAGTTGCGAGTTGCGAGTAGCGAGTTGCGAGAGTTTCGCAAGGCGCTCCGCATTGGTTACGAGCGGGTCAACCCGGACACGGATTTTACGGATTAGACGGGTTCTCGCCGATTGGTTAACGGTATTCTCAACTTAAACTCTCCCCTTTTGCTAAGTTGTTGAGGAAGGGGGGAGATATTATCTGAATTATCTGTCAATATGCTCCTCGCAGCTGGTTATTCTTCGAAAAGTCTTATTATTTTCTCGAAAAAAGATTTAATATTCTAAAATTCAGTGTATAATATAAAAAGTATGATACTATAGAGTGTCAATATATGTCCGTATACTTTAACGACTGTTCGTTTCATTTATACCTGAATTATAAAAATGAACTTTACAAAGCGCATTTATCAGTTTGCTCTTTTGAGCGCCGTTTTGGCGTGCTTTTCAACCGCGTTTGCGGAAGACGTTTCCCTGACCGCTCGTACATACCCTACTGATGTTGGGAAAAACGGTTTGCCGGCAGGCAAGACGTATTGCGCTCCGACTTCGCCAGAAGCGAATGACGGCTTGACGGCAGACGACCGCCTGTTCGTTACATCAGCCAGCGCTCAGCTGTACTTTACTACCAGCGCCGACCTTGTCGTTCCGATTTTCATCTCCGGAAATGCAACCGGCAGCGAAAAAACCGGGAAATTCCGTTTGCAGAACGCCGGTACCTATGTGAATATCAACGGACCGGTAACTTTGGAAGGGGACACGGCAGTCGGCTCGCATACCAATGGCGCAAGCGGAGAGATTCACTTCAATAATCAAATCACCGGCGATGGAGCTTTTATCGTCGGTTCAGGAACGGGCGCCAAGGTTTATTTCAATAACCAGACGGGAACCCCCAACAATTATAAGGGCAACACCCAAATTGGCGAAAACGGAATGTATATCAATCCCGCCTCGGGCGTTGTTTACTTGGAAGCCAGCGAACAGATTCCCAACGGAGCCAACGCAGGCAATCTGGTTATGCTCAACAGCTCTACGTTCTATTTGGGCAGCTATACAGAAACGGTCAACGGTTTGGAATCCTCCTCTGCCAACACGACAATTGACGGTTCCGGGAAACTCGTCGTTGGCGATAACAACGCAACGTCATCGTATGCCGGGAAAGTACAGGGCGCAATGCAGATAGAGAAAATCGGGACGGGAACGCTGACGCTTGCTGGTACGAACACGTACACCGGCGACACAACGATCAACGGGGGAACGCTCGTAATATCGAAAACGTTTGCCGGGAAAAACATTTTTATTAACAATGGAAGTACGTTAAAATTTGAACGTCCTGATAGCAGCTATTATGGGATTTACTTTAATGCCGAACCCGTTATAACCTTTGATGAAAACGGCGGCGGAACGCTTCTTACAGAAGAGTATGGCGGCAGTCAATATTTCAATCTTATCGTTTCCTCCACAATGACATTTAAGACCACCGGCGGAGCAAAGGATTTTATCGCCGGCACAACCGGGTTTAATCTTCATAACCACAACATTATTTTCAACGTTGCTGAAGGAACAGACCCCAGCGGCGTTGACCTGGAAGTTTCCGCTCGTCTTTGGAATAACATGGGCATTCAAAAGACAGGCGCTGGTACAATGTTGATTAAGGGAGACACCGCCAATCCCAATAACTATAAAGGCGGAACGACAATCAGCGAAGGAACTCTGATTCTGACCGGCACGGGTACGCTGGGCAGCGGCGCGGTTACTGTTGCGGCAGGTTCAACCTTGGACATCGCGACTGATTCAGGCGTTACCAGAACCTGGGACGGCGGAACGATTTCCGGTTCGGGTACGCTCAAAGTTACCGGAGGCGGCACATTTTCCATCACGCCTGTCCAAATGCAAATTGCCAACGACGGCAGCCTTATCGCCGACGGCGCCAATATTATTCTCAACAATTCGGCAGACGCCAACGGCAACTATTCCGGAGCTGAGATTTACATCAATAATGGCGGGTCTGTTACATTTTCTCGTTCCGGGTCCAAAGACCAGTTCTGGATTTCCAATCAAACGACCATTACCTTTGACAAGAATGGCGGCGGAACGCTCAACGCTGGCGGCAATAATACAATCAACCTGGTCAACAACTCTCAAACGCAGATTATTACCAAAGGCGGCGTGACCAATTACGTTACCGGCGCAAGCGGATTTAACCTGCATTCTCAAAACATCACCTTTGACGTTGCAAAGGGGACAGATCCAAACGGAAACGACCTGGTCTTTTCCGCTCGTCTTTGGAACGGCAAAGGCATCGTCAAAAATGGCGAAGGTACATTGGTTATCTCGAGCGAAGAGGGCGCTTCTGCCAACAATTACGCCGGCGGTACCACTATCAATAAGGGAACTGTTCGTCTGACCAACAACGGAATACTGGGAACCGGCGCCGTTGCCGTCGCCGCAGACGGAACTCTGGAATTCGCGTACTCGGAAGACAAGTCTTTTACCAACGCCATTTCCGGCTCTGGTAAAATCGTCAAGACAGGCGACAACAAAGTCAGCTTTACCGGCGCTAACACCTTTACGGGCGACGTCGACATTAAAGCTGGCACGCTGTCCACATTAATTAATGGAACAAACAAGAATTTGAACATAACAAAGCTTTCCGGCTCCGGCGACCTGGAACTTCGCATGGCAAGCGGAAGCAGCGACGCGAAACTGCCGAACCTGACCAATGACGGCTTTACCGGCAATATTTCTCTGGTTCTGGAAGGCGTCGCCAGCAGCACGAAAATCAACACAAACAGCCAATCGTTTGAGGGCTTTACGTTCAAGGTGAATCTGGGAACGTCGATTTTTGTAGCCGGCGCTGAATTTAAAGCGGACGTTTGGGTTTCCGGAGGCGGCAACAGCGAAAGCCGCGGCGTTATGCGTATTGCCAACGCCTTTAGCGGCGATCTTACCGTCTTTGGGAACGCGATCATCGGCATTGACGGAACGCAAACCCTTTCCGGCGCGATTACATCCGGCGCCGCCAGCGGGGAAGAAGTCATTTTGACTATCAACCATACAAACAACAGCGGATCGGGAACGTTCAGCAAATCGATTTCCGACGGCGACACCGGTTCCAAACTGGGAATGACCGTTAATAAGGGAACTCAGACGTTCTCCGGCGCGTTGTCCTATACCGGACCGACGACAATCAATGCCAACTCGACGCTTACGCTTACCGGCGACGGCGCCAATCTGGCAGCCTCCAGAGCCGCGGTCGTCAACGGAACGCTTAACTTCACAGATTATACCGGCGAGTCCGCCATGAAGCTCAACAATCTTTCCGGAGCCGGCGCAATCAACGGAACAGACAAGAATCTGGTTCTCAACAATACGAATAATACGACCTATACCGGTACAATCAACATCGGAACCGGAACGATTACCAAAGACGGCGAAGGAAAGCTTACGATTCAGGGAGCAGCGGGAAGATTGACCGCAAGCGCCTATACCATCAACGACGGCGTTTTGTCGATTGAATCCGCCAACCTGATTGGAACTGCTCCGTCTGTTAGCGTTGCGGAATCCGGAACCTTGTCCTTGAAATTCGACAGCGGAAGCGCAACCCGATTCGACGCAACCAACCTGTCCGGAGCCGGCGTTTTGGAAATGGCTCTGTACAACGGGACAGGCAACACCTATTTAGACAATCTCAATACGACGAACTTTACCGGCGTTGTCTCTCTGGTTCAGGGCGGCGCTCGCAACGGCAATAAACTCAACACGTCAACTCTGGCGTACGAGGGCGTTACATTTATCGTCAACCCGGATACCACGCTCTTTGCAGCCGGCAACTTCAAGGGAGACGTCATTCTCTACGGCATGGGCAACAGCGAAAACCGCGGCGCTCTACGCGTCAGCAACACTGTCAGCGGCGACATTACCGTCATGACGGATACGCTCATCGGCTGCGACTGGGGAGCCAATACTACTTATCACGTCGATAGCGACATCGTCGCTGGCGCGGATTCCGGCGAGGTTACTGTACAACTCAAGACGACAGGCAATACCGCTATCATGGACTTCTCTGGCAGTCTTTCAGACGGAGACGCCGGCGCAGCGTTAGGCTTCCGGGTTTTGAGCTGCGTTACACCGCACGTCTTCTCAGGAGATTTGTCCTATACCGGAGCGACAACGCTCGATGCAGGCTCCGGTTTGAAATTGACCGGCGACGGCGCTAATCTGGTCAACTCCAGAGACATTGTCGTCAACGGCGCGCTCGACTTTGCCGGGTATACCGGAGAATCGACCATGCAGTTCAATAATCTTGCTGGAACCAACGGCGCGATTACCGGCGGCAACAACGATTTGATTCTCAACATCGAAAAGGACACTGCGTATTCAGGGACAATTCAAATTGGAACCGGAACGCTTACCAAAACCGGCATGGGCAATCTCAAACTCCTGGGCGCCAACGACGGCGACCTCGTTGCTGGCTCTTTCAACGTTGAAGAAGGTCGGCTGGACGTTAGAGAATTCTTTACAGGAGATATTAGCGTTAAATCCGCTGGAATTCTCTCGCCGGGCAACTCCATTGGAACTCTTCGAGCCGACGGCGACTTCGCTGTTAACGGCGGAACGCTGTTAATGGAAATCGCCGGTCCAACTGCCGAAGAATGCGACCAGCTGATTGTTACCGGCAATTTGAGCTTAACGGACGATTCAACCATTCTGTTACAGTTTACAGATGGTTATACGCTCGCTCCTAACGCTCCGTTTGAAGTTGTTTTGAAAGCTGGTAACAGCGAAGACATCGACCCGGACTACGTCTTGAGCTTGATCGATTCCTATTATTTTAATAATTTAAGCTATGCTCCATACGGCGACAACCTTGGGCCATTTCCGGCAAAGTAGACGCAAACGCCGTTCCGGAACCGTCGACGTGGGCGCTGTTGATTCTCGGCGCGTTCGGTTTGGCGTTGGCGCGAAGATTTCAAAAGCGCTCCAAGTAACAACGTTCTAAATGTCAATTGAACGATTCCTGCAGCTATCGTTAAGCGGTCAGATTGTACTGGCCGCTTTTTTGCTCTTTCTGGGGCAAGGGCTGGAATGGATAGCTCTTGCCGTGGCGCTGTTTGTTCTGGTCGCCTTTCTGGTTGTAGATAAATACAAACTCTTTCAGCTCAATCCGCTCGGGTTAAATATCCTGACGCTTTTAGTCGCAGGTTTCTGCGTTTACAACCTGTTTTTTTACGGCTCGCCGTTTCAAATTGTTTCCAACACGGCAAACGGCTTGCTGCTTATGGAGTTAATTCTTCTTTTACGAAGAAAGACGTTCCATACCTACTGGCTGATTTTTCTGCTGAGTTTCTTTCAGGTTGTCGTCGGATCGGCGTTTCGCCAGCAAACGACCTTTGGAATCCTGCTGTTAGTATTTGTAACAATCGCTCTGATTTCCCTGTCGGCGCTGACCTTTTACCGTCAGGCGGAAGAGCCAACGGAAGACATCGTCAAAAAGCCGCAAGATAAAAAGACGGAACCAGCGGCGGAATCGCCCCTGCAGAGTTCCGTTCGAAACGCTCAACAGCGCGGCAAACGGTTTCCTTTCTGTTTCTCTCTGACGTGGAAGCTGATTGCAACCGGACTGTTTTCGCTTTTGGTTTCTGTAACAGTTTTTCTTCTGACGCCGCGCTTTGGCGAGGGTTCCTATTTGGGATTTCCCGGAAGCGGTTCCGGCGCTCCGGCGTCAATCGGATTTAACGACGTTATCCGTCTGGGAGAACTGGGGCCGCGGCAAAAGGATTCAACAATCGTTTGTCAGGTCAAGCTCTTTGAAGGCGACACGGACGCGCCGGCACAAAAGCCGATTCAGCTATACCTTCGCGGCGTAACAGTCAACTCGTACGAAAACCGTCAATGGCGATTTCGCAATCATCCCTACCGGGAACCGTTTTCTCAACCTGACGAACGTCTGAAACAATACGTCAATCTGAAATCGGACGTTACAGACCTCAATCAGGATTCCCAATCGGATTTAACAACGCGAATCCTGTACAGCATCAATCCCACAGGTCGTTTGGACGCCTTTGCCGTGTGGCCGTTTTACCCCCGCGATTTGGTTCAGTTCCGAATGTTTTTTACGTTCAACGCCCTTGATCAGCGTCTTAGCCGAAGGGAGTTCATCACCCGACAGCGTCACGCTTACGAATTCTATGCGCCTTCTGTTGAATATGGCGTTCAGGTCGAAATTACGCCTAAACTGTACCCTCAGGAGTTTGCCTCGCTGATTCAAATGCCGAAAGACGATAACGGAGATACGCTCATTCCGTCCGCTCGGAAACTGGCGGATAGATGGCTGGAAGAAGCGGGGCTGTCAGTAGAAAACGACGGCGTGGAAAAAGTCGCGCGCCAGCTGTGCAGAAAACTCCGCGATTCCGGCGAATACGCCTATAGTCTTAACCCTCAAACGCGAAACAGAAACCTCGACCCGCTGGAAGATTTTCTTTCCGAACACAAAGTTGGACACTGCGAGTTTTTCGCCTCCGCATTGACGATGCTTCTTCGCAGCCTTAACGTTCCCGCTCAACCGGTTATCGGATATGTCACTAATGAATACAGCAAATATGGGGAATACTTTACCGTTCGACAGCGGCACGCTCACGCCTGGGTTGAAGTCTGGATTCCGTCCAGCCAGCTTGACCTGGATTACGACAAGGAATCGCCGGCGATTGTAACAGCCGACAATTTCAATTCTTATAAAAAAACGTGGTCTCAGTCCGATTGGCGCTACGGCGGCTGGCTGCGGCTGGATCCCACGCCGTCTGTCAGCCAGGAAGAAACGCAAATCAACGTCTTTGTTGACTGGTTCGGCAGTATGTTTGACTGGATGAACGTTCAGTGGGAAAAGTACATTATCAAAATGGATCCCAGAACGCAGCAGACGCAGGTTTACGACCCGATTTATCATTTCTGGGGCAAGTCCCCGATGTATCGATGGTTTCACGACCGCTTTGGCAAAATATCAATAAGGGCCGTCTTAACCGCTTTGATTATATTTTTTATTGGGCTATACTGGACTTTAAAATTATTAAATATAATATGGAAATGGCTTCAAATCCGGTTTAAACTTAATAGTTCTCGCTTGAGAGCGATTGAGACGCGCGTCGAGTTTTACAGACGCTTTGAAAAAGCTCTCCGTCGGCGAGGATTTACCCGTCGAGCAGATCAAACTCCATTGGAATTCGCCCTGGAACTGGAAGAGCTCCCCCAGTTTGCCAACTGGACAATCAGACCGAAAGAGATTGCCATGAAATACTACGCCGTTCGATACGGAGGAGAAACCGCATCTGCGGAATGGATTCGTTCTGTTCGAGCAAATTTAAGGAAATAGGAAACAGGAACAGGGTTTCTCAAAACAGTTTTTCTGTTTTTTTCTTATTCTCCAATAGCCTGCCGATTAAATGGCTGCGACCGATTTGAATGTTTTTATATCACGGAATTCGCGGCGATTAATTCAGCAGCAAAATAAGAAAACATATGATTGTCCTTTGACGTCTATTTTCCGACTTTGTTGGATTACAGAAAAAATCTTGAAAAATTTTTCTTTTTCAATGAACAATTTCCGATCCGGGACGTATCAATGGTATAAGCAATTGAAAAAAATTGCGAAACGAAACTCAAAAGAAAATAAAGACTTACGAGTTTCAAATTCAGCTCGAACCGATTTCCTTCGGAAGGCCTTGCAGGATGCAAAATTGCTCTTCCAAATTATTCGGTTTTATGCTATAACGGTTAGTTGATACAGTCGGTTTTCCCGTCAGTATTAAAATTAAAAGACATGGAAGTCAGCGCGTTTTTAACGCTCTCTGCTTCGCCCCCAATAACAACTTTGCTTTAGCGAGGTACAATTATGCAAATCAATGGATTGAATCCCCTGTTTGGAACTCAGCGCATCAACCAGACCTCTTCGGCTCAGCCGGTCAACGGCGCCGCCCAGGTTTCCGAAACTAAGGCTGCCAATACAATTCAAGACGACATTCGTCTTTCTGGCGTCAACAACAACGTTTCCGACGTCAGCGCCGTCTCCACCGCTTCCAGCGTCGCCGACACCGAAGGCATCCGCATGGATCTGGTCAACCGGATTCGCGCTGAAATCGCCGCTGGCACCTACGAAACCGAAGCCAAGCTGGACATCGCCTTAAACCGCATGCTCAACGAACTTCAGGGCTTATAATTCGCATACCAAAATTCCTTCAAAACCTATATTGTTTACCGTTTCCGTTAACCCTTAACCCTTTACCCGTTATCGTTTTAGGCGCATAACACATCCGAAAAATCCTCAGCAGGAGCTTTTTCAAACCCGCAGCTAACGCTTTTTGTCGGAATTTCCCCGGTTGCCTTTAGCTTCCGTAAGACAGCCTCTTTCCCTGACAAAAGCCACGCCGCGGGTTTTATTTTTTAAAATGAATAAAATAGAGAGTCTTTTTGTTTGTGGTAAGTGTTTAGTGGTAAGTGGTTAGGGAAATGAAGATTGCTGGAAAGAACTGTTTCTATTCAATGTTATATGCGATTGCACATGGTTGAGCCCGGTTCGCGGGCGTGTCGCCCGCACAGAACCGCGTAGCGGTTCAATTTTAATAGCCGTAAAGAATAACGAAAAAAGAAATTGACAGGGTGCGAAAAATTTTGAGTTGCGAAAATAGACAAGATTAACAATTGAACATGGTCAACGCCTTTAGGCGTTTGTTTCTCACAGCTTCAGCTGTGAGAACAATTAAAAATTAAATATCGTAGCCCACGCCTTTAGGCGTGGGATTCAAAAGGATATAAATTATTTTATAACGCGCGAATTCCACACTCTCCCCCGCGCCTTATGGCGCGGGAGAGAGTGTGGAGGGCAAGCGTTTTGGGAGAAGCGTCTTTTTAGTCCCCCAGATAAATCTGGGGGCTACGATTATTGAATTGTTTTTATTTCCCACATCTAAAGACGTGGGGATAAGAACAGATTAATCAGAAGGCTGCGAAAAGGTTTCAAGACACATTCCCTTTTTCATGCCCCCCAATTTTGCGGCGCCCAAATCGTCAAATACCCCTTTTTTTCCTGATTGACAACAATAAATTGATTGAGTATAATAATAACAAGCGCTGACGCATTCCAGATAATGCCTGTTGTCGCGCTGCCGTTTTACCAATCCCGCTTGAATATCGAGAACCTGCTATGAAAACCCGCTCTAAAATAGCGCTGTTTGCATTGTTGTCTATAGCGATTATCGTTTTAGCGCTGTATTGCATTTACGGAATTTCAACGCGCCGGATTCACGATCCCGAAGCCAAAGGCGTATCAACGTATTACTATCTCGGCGAGATGTTGGTATACAAGAGCTTTGAAAAAGACCCCGTCAAAAAGCGCGTTAAAGTCGTTGTCAAAACCGATCCCCGCATTGACGAATTGGTTAAGAAAACGCGCGGTTTATTTCTCCGAGATCAAATTGTACGCTTTGAACGGGCGTTCGCAACCGGCGAATTCGACGATTGCTGCTACCACACTGGAATTATTGGCTACGCCGCTTATTTGGGCGATTTGGATCGTGTAAAAAAGTTGATACATGAAAGAAAGAAAAAAACACATTATTATGAAATTCCAGTGTCTATCGCTGCAAGAGGGGGTCATTTGGAAGTCGTTCAATGGCTTGTTGAAAATGAAGGAAATAAATATTCAATTGGATCACAAGTTCTCTTCGATGCAGCTGAAAGCGGAAATCTGGAACTGGTAAAATGGCTTATTGAACGTGGCGCAGTTACAAAAACCGAAAAAGATTCCTTTTCCTCCGCGGATTTCGTTATTCTTCACGCCGCTCAAAGCGGTAATTTGAAATTAGTTCAGTGGCTTAATGAGAACGGTGAAGATATTAACGTCAATAGAAGCGGTGAAACGATTGTTCATTACGCTGCTCAAAGCGGTAATCTGGAATTGGTGCAATGGCTTATTGAGAAGAAAAATCTGTCTGTAGATTCGGTCGCTAAATGCGGAAAAAGACCGATTTGGTTTGCTGCTCCAAGCGGCAATCTGGAATTGGTAAAGTGGATGGATCATCATGGAGCTTTTTTCGAGCCAGAACTTCTTACACAAGCCGCCAAAAGCGGAAATCCGAAATTGGTTCAATGGATTTTTAAAAAAGCAAGCTCTAAACCATATCGCGGCATCGTAATTGCGAAAGAACAACGCATTCTGGATACGGCTCTTCTATACGCCGCTCAAAGCGGTTCTTTGGAAACTGTTCAGTTTTTGTTGAAAAACGGAGCGTCTATTAATGCCTTCGAGGATGTTTGGAGGGACTTAAATACCAGAACTAATTGTGGTTATTACTGGCGCGGCGATTTTATGCGATACAGCGATATTCTTTCCTGCGCTGTTGACAGCGGCAACCATGTTTTGGTTGAATGGATTATTGACCAGGGATTTAATATCAATTCAAGTTTAGCTCTTTCAGACGCTATTTTTAATCAGGATTATCTTATGGTCAGACATCTGATTGAAAAAGGCGCTGATATAGACACTTTCTCAAATTACAATAATCCTCTTGCAATGGCAACCCGCAGAGCATGTCACATCGGCTGTAACGATATGAGAATTATTAAATATCTCGTTGAACGCGGCGCAATTACAGACGTGGGAACTTATGCCAACGACCCGATCTATTCTCCTGCGTCGAATGGCAATTTAGAAATGGTCAAGTACCTGATTCAACACAAAGCAAGCGGTTCCCGAGCGCTTACCTATGCAAAAAGAAGTTATGATAAAAATGCAGGTTCTGACGATTACTCTCCCGAAATTGATCAAAGACTTCGACAAACAATTAAATGGCTTGAAGATCAGGGGTTTCAGCCAGAAACAATCTCGAATGAGTAGCTTCTGACTATATAGTCTGGTTTTACTGTCTAATTATTGTCGAATTTTATAAAAATCTTATACATTTTTTTGATATTCTCGCTTAATATACCTTTACGGATTTGATTTTAAGACGTATAATGCAACGAGAGGATTTTTTATAATTTATACGAGCAAGACGATATGAAAAAGCAAAATAAGGAGAAAACAGGTCTTTGGTTAATCGGCGCGCGAGGCGGAGTGGCTTCGACGGCGATTCTGGGTTTGTCGGCTTTGCAGGCTGGCAAGACGGACGGGACTGGGCTGGTAACGGAAAACTACGATTTCAAGGACGTCAGTTCCGTATTTCCCGCCTGGTCAGAGTTCTTCGTCGGCGGGTGCGAAATCCGAACCGGGTCGATTTACGACACCGTAGCGACTTTGGGCGGAATCCATCCTGCCATTCGTTCTGACCTGATTCAGGCGTGCAAACGCGACCTGGCGGCTATCGATTCCCGACTTGTCCCTGGCACGATTCGCGGCTCTGGGAAATGCATCGCGTCTTTGGCGGACATGGATCTTCCAACGGAAGACGCGCCCGCTGAAACCGTTGCTCGTCTTGAAAGTCAAATGAAAGCCTTTGTCGAGCAAAACGGGCTTTCTTCCCTGATTGTCGTCAACGTTTCGTCTACAGAACCGGTCAACGCGGCTGTGCAATCCATTCTGGAAAAGGGCGGCGACGACAGCAAAAAACTCAACTCCTTATGGGATAAGGCGTTAAATAAAAAATGCTCTCAGTCCTCTGAATCCTCTCTTCCGGCAAGCTCGCTGTACGGATACGCCGCCATGAAAAATGGCTGGACGTTTATCAACTTTACGCCGTCCACCGGCGTTCCCATTCCGTTGGGAGACCTGTGGAGCGAACAGTACGGATCCGCATACATGGGATTCGACGGCAAGACGGGGGAAACGCTCATGAAAAGCGTTCTCGCCCCGATGTTCCGCAACCGGAACTTCAACGTCATGAGCTGGGTCGGACACAATATTTTCGGCAATCTCGACGCTGTCGTTTTAGACGATCCCGCCAACAAGACAGCCAAAGTTGCCAGCAAAGACCGGCTTCTGGGAGAAATCCTGGGATATCGCCCGCAAACGCTGGTAACGATCGAGAGAATTAACAGTTTAGGAGATTGGAAAACCGCCTGGGATCACATTCATTTCCAGGGATTTTTAGGCACGCCAATGGCGCTCCAGTTTACATGGGAGGGCTGCGATTCGATTTTAGCGGCTCCGTTGGTACTGGATTTATCGCGTTTGGCGCTTACAGCTCGCCGCAGAGGACAGACAGGGCGGCTGGATTTCCTCTCCTCGTTTTTCAAGAGTCCGCAGGGCGCGTCAACGCACGATTTCGCCAGTCAGTATTTAGCCCTGTACGACTGGGTTATGGGAGCGGAGAACGGCAAGTAACTTGCATCCGATTCTCTCTGCTCACAACTAAAATAATTGTTTACAAATGAGTCCAAACGAAAACCAGAATCGTTCAGGAAACGATTCCAAACGCGACGACACGAAGTCTCGCAATGCAGAAGCGCGTAAAAATCGCGCTGCTAAAAAATCGGAACTGAAGGAAGACGAACCGATTATCAAAACGACGACTCGACGTCCCAGGCCGACAAAAGAGTCCCCGATTCCGTCTCCCGTTCCGCGATACAATCCATCAATCCGAGACGCCAAGCGTCCGGACGTTCCCCCGCCCCCGGTGGGATACATGACCGACGACGAGGACGAAGACGATGGTCTGGACAGTCTGTTTGACTTCGATTCCGAAGACATGCAGCAAACCGTTGCCGACCGCCCGTCCAGAGGGAAAAATCGCGGCAAGCGCAATTCCAATCGGGAAAACGATCGCGCCTCCAACGACAAACGTGACAAAAAAGGCGGCGAAAAGCCCCGTGACGAAAAGTCGGCTGGAGATCAAAAAGCGCGTCAAAACAACCGCAAAGACAAAGAAGAACCGGCTAAAAAAGCCCCGGTCAAGGCCGCACCCGTCAAGGCAGCCGCCCCAGTAAAAAAGGCGGCGGTTGAACCGGAGCCGACGTCCGACACGTTCAATCTTCTGGCGGAAATCAAGCGGAAAATCAAGCAGGAACTTATCGAAGAGCTTCGTCAGGAGCTTCAGGAAGAACTCCGCGAAGAGCTTAAACAGGAACTCGGCTTGGGAAAACGCCCTCGCGTAACCCCGGCGCCGAAGGAACCTGCTGAGCCAAACCCCGCGTCTGATTTCGATTCGACCGATTCCGCTGACAAAAACTCTGCGGAAAAAAAAACGACTTTTCGAAAGGAAAAGGACGTTTTAACCGCTCAAAACGGTAAAAAAAAAGCCGTTTTGAATGAAGATAGGGAAGATGCGTCAAATGAAGACCCTGTCGAATTATTCGACATGAACCAGGTCAGTCAGGGGCGATACCAAAAATATCAGCCCCTGATTGAAAGCTCTGAACCTGTCGAGCGGAAAAAAGCCAGTCCGAAAGTCTCAATCTCCAAGGAAACGCCTGCAGTCTCGGCGCAGGATTCTGTTTTGGAAAGCAAGTCAGACGCGTCTGACAAGGCAAAGCCGTCTCCGTCTAAAAAGAAGGCTAAACAGGAGACAAGCGCTCCTGACGGGGAAACTGCGTCTGGAAAGAAAGCCGTCAAAGCGTCTGGTCAGAAAACCGTCGAGCCGCGAAAAGCCGCGCCGGAAAAGAAAGCGGTGAAAAAGATGGCTGTCAAGGCGCAGCCGGAAAAGGAGTCGCCGACGCCGAAAGAGTATACAGACGACGCGGAGCCGGAAAGCTCTCAGGACTGGTCGAACAACAAGTTCTCGCAGTTCAACTTAAAGCCGGAGATCATGCGGGCGCTCAACAAGTTTGACTATCTGGAACCGACGCCGATTCAGATGGGCGTGATTCCTCTGGCGGGAACCGGGCGCGACGTAATGGGTCAGGCGCAAACCGGAACCGGCAAAACCGCGGCGTTCTCGCTCCCGATTCTGCAAAAGCTGGAATTTGACGAAACGATGTTCTCGCCCCGCGCCCTGATTCTCGTTCCGACGCGCGAGCTGGCAGTTCAGGTCAGAGACGAAATTCTGCGACTGGGCAAGTACACCGGTTTGGCGATTGCCGCGTTTTACGGCGGCGCTCCGCTGGCGAAACAAACCGCGCTCTTGTCAGAGGGCGTCGATATCGCCGTCGGCACGCCGGGCAGAATCATCGACCTGTTTATGCGAAAAGCCCTTGATCTGTCCAAGCTGGAATTCGTTGTTCTGGACGAGGCGGACAGAATGTTGGACATCGGGTTCCGCCCGGACATCGAGAAGATTCTGCGACGCTGCCCGGACTCGCGGCAAACGATGCTCATGTCCGCGACCATTCCGCCGGAAGTCGATCATCTGGCTCGGCATTACATGAACAATCCCGAAAAACTGGACTTCTCGCCTAAAAATCTGGCGGTCGAGACGATTGAACAGTCGTACTTTTCCGTCGCGCCGGAACGCAAAGTCGAGCTACTCAAACGGCTTTTGGAACGTGAGAACCCGCATCAGGCGATTATTTTCTGTCGAACCAAAAAGCGAACGGAACAGCTGACGGCAATCGTTAAAAAATGGTATCCGGACGCGCTGGGCATGCACGGCGACATGGAGCAGGACAAGCGCATGAAGACGATTCAGAAGTTCCGCGACGGCAAAGTCCGGCTTCTGGTTGCGACGGACGTCGTCGGGCGAGGCTTGGACATTTCCGGCGTGTCACACATTATCAACTACGACATCCCGCAGTTCTGCGACGACTACGTTCACCGAGTCGGCAGAACCGGCCGCATGGGCAAAGAAGGCGTCGCGTTTACGTTCGTAACAGCGGAAGAAGGCGTCGAACTGACGCGAATCGAAATGAGAATCAACAAACTTCTCAAACGAGACGAGATCCCGGGCTTTGCCGCGTTCGCTACCCCGGCGGCGACGTCCAGCAAACCCGACGCCGACAACACGCATTCCGAACCGATTGCGGAAGAGCCGCCCAAGCCGGTTTTCGGACAGAGAACGCGCCGCGTTCGCAGGGCATTGTAGTACCTGCAGTCCGGTCACGGATTTAACGGATTAGACGGATTTACACCGATTTGTTATTTTTACTGCTTACTGTTTTCTTACCCTTACTAAAGTTTTTTGGAAAGGGGAGTTTGAGGGGAAGAACCTTTTTTTCAAAAAAGGTTTTCCCCTCATATTTATTTCGAAAACAATTTCTTTTCCCAACCTTGAAAAAACTTCTACAATAGGGAGCCAGCTTGCTGGCGACCGAAAGTTTTTTCAAGGCGGCGAGGCGCCGCCCCCGATCCGCGCTGCCGCGCGCCTGCCGATAATCGCTCCCGTTGGTCGCTTATATTATTCTTAATAATCTCCTACTTTATCTATATCCTATAACTTATGACAGATCATCCAGTTTTTTCTTCGCCCTCTTGACTTCTACTTTGCGTTGGGGTATATTTCGAATTACTATGGCAAACGAATCGAAAAAACACACGAAAAAAACTAGCGTCTCCGCAGTCGACACCAGCATTTTCGGCGCGACTCCGCCTCAGAACATCGAAATGGAACGGAACCTTCTGGGCTGTTTGATGATCGACCCGAAGTCGGCGGACGACATCGTATCTATCGTTCATCGGGACGACTTCTATCTGGAAGCTCATCAGATTCTCTATGACAGAATCGTCCAAATGTACAACACCGGGCATCAGGTTGACATCCCCCTGCTGGTCGAAGACCTGCGTTCAGACAACCTGCTGGATAAAATCGGCGGGGAGGCGTATCTGGTCGAGATTCTGCACTCGGTCGCCATTGCGACGCACGCCCGGTCGTACGCGGAAGTCGTCCGGGAGAAGTCCATTTTGCGCTCGCTGATTCAAACGTCTTCCGAAATCCTTCAGGAAGCGTACACGTCCAGTACCAACGCAAACGACCTTATCAATCAGGCGGAAGAGCGCATCTTTGCCCTCAAGGGCGACGAAACGAAAACCGACAAGCTGGACTTCGTCAAAGTCCTGCAGGACACGCTTGACCAGATTAACGAAACGATGCTCAAGGGCGCTGCGCCGGGACTGCTGACCGGCTTGGCGGATCTCGATAAAATGACCGGCGGCATGCACCAGGGCGAGTTGATTATTCTCGCCGCCCGACCCAGTATGGGCAAGACGGCTCTGGCTGCCAACTTCGCCGACTATATTGCCGTCGTAGAGGGGAAAGGGGTCTTGTTTGTCAGTTTGGAAATGAACCAGATTGAACTTGTCAAACGTCTGATCAGCTCCCGCGGCGAGATCGACGGCAGCAAGTTCCGAACCGGCTCTTTTGCCCCGGAAGACAAAGACGTTATTCTTAAAGCCGTTGGTCAGCTGAGCGGGTCCAATATGGTTATCGACGATTCCCCGGTCAGAACGGTAACGGAAATTGCCGCTCTTGCCCGACGTCTGAAACGGGCGGGTAAGCTGGATATTATCATTATCGACTACCTTCAGCTCATCCAGCCGGACAACCCCAACGACCCGCGACAGGAACAGGTCTCCAAAATCGCCCGACGCCTGAAAGGAATGGCGCGCGAGCTGGAAGTGCCGGTTATCTGCTTGTCACAGCTTAACCGTCAGGCGGAAACGACCAAAGACAACCGCCCGAGAATGAGCCATCTGCGAGAGTCCGGGGCTATCGAGCAGGACGCCGACGTTGTCATGTTCGTTCACCGCGAAGAATATTACATGTCTCCGGAAGACAGGGAAAAGAACCCGGACGTTATCGGCAAGGCGGAAATTATTCTCGCCAAACAGCGTAACGGCGCCGTCGGCGACGTCGAAGTCCTCTGGCGTCCGCAGTACACGAAGTTCGTCAACAAGTACACGCAGCGGGTCGGAGATTTTGACTCGTACTCCGGCGGAGTGTGACATTTTCGGAGTGCGAGAGGGAAGCGTAAGCGGAACTCTCGCTTTTTTAATAAATAGAATCGCTCTAATCGTCAAGCGTAGCTTGATACAGAAAACAAATTCTATTAGTGTCAAGTAGGCAAGCGACCAACAGGAGCGATTATTGGCAAACGCGCGGTAGCGCGGACTGGGGGCGGCGCCTCGCCGCTTGACGGCAAGCCGTCAAGTACGAAAGCGGGAGCTATGCTCCCGCACTCCGACATGCGGCAGTCCCCTGTCTCCTCAATGGCTGTGAGCGGACCTGTCCGTTCTCGCGCGTCTTCGCCCGCATTTTTACATGAAATCCACGAAAACCTGAAGTTAAACTAACCATGAATACTACAATTCCAACCATCACACTCGCGAACGGCGTCGAAATGCCGCAAATCGGCTACGGCGTATATCAGATTTCACCCATTGAGACGGAACTGTGTGTTACAGAAGCTCTCCGCGCCGGTTACCGAATGATCGATACCGCACAGGTCTACAAGAACGAAGAAGGCGTTGGCGCCGGCGTCGCCAAAAGCGGTCTGAAGCGTGAGGAGGTCTTCCTGGTCTCCAAGATCTGGATTTCCAACTACGGCGACGTCCGGACGACAGAAGCGCTCGACGAGTCGCTTCGCCGCCTTAATACAGACTACGTGGATCTGATGCTCCTGCACCAGCCCTTCTGCGACCGCTACGGCGCCTGGCGCGCCCTTGAAAAGGCTTATAAAGCCGGCAAATGCCGCGCCATCGGCGTGAGCAATTTCTTCGCCGACCACATCGTAGATCTTGCTGTCAACAACGAAATCGCCCCGATGGTAAACCAGATGGAAACGCACGTATTCCAGCAGCGCAAGACTCTCCGTCCGTTCCTGGACGAACTGAACTGCCGCTTGATGGCGTGGGGACCGCTTGCCGAGGGAAAGAACGGCTTCTTTACGAACCCGGTTCTCGCGGAGATCGGCAAAGCGCACGGCAAGTCTATCGCGCAGATCGCGCTGAGATTTCTCCTTGAGAAGGGCATAATCGTTATCCCCAAAACAACGCACGCTGACCGGATGCGCGAAAACCTCGACGTTCTTGGCTTCTCGCTTGCTGCGGACGAAATCGCCGCCATCGAAACGCTTGACGCCGACAAGAGTCTCTTCTTCGACCACCACGCCGGCGCTGTCGCCAAACAGTTTGTAACGGAGTGGCGCGGTCTGGCGGATTGAAGCATCCGGACACTCTGCAGTCGCTTATATTCCCTACGATAGCTTATAAGAAATGAAAAAGATTTCTTTTGTCCTTTTGTTATGCGCGTTTTCATCGTCGCTTTTTGCGGAGCCGATTGACCGTTGCGCGGTCGTTGGTCGTCACGCCATTACCAGCAACGAGGTAAACCTGGAGATTCCGCTGGGAAACGGCGAGTTCTGTTTTAACGTCGACCGGACGGGACTGCAGACGACGCGCGGGAATACGATGTCTCACTGGGGCTGGCATTCGTTCCCGCTGCCCAAAGGATTTACTCCCGCTGACGTTCCCCCGACGGGTACGTTTCAGCAGGGACGCAACAAGCCGCATGAGGGCGATAATTCGTTCACGCCAGAAAAAGAACCTCTGCGTAATTGGCTTCGCCAGAATCCGCACCGCGCCGATCTGGGCAGAATCCGTCTCGTTCGCGTTGTAGACGCTTCCTCCTTTGAGCCGATCGCGGATTCTGAAATTCAAAACGTCAAGCGGCGCCTTGACCTCTGGACGGGTCTGCATACGACGGCGTTTCAGCTCGACGGCGTCCCTGTTCGAGTCGAAACGCTCGTAAGAATGGATTCGGACTGCGTCTGCGCTCGGATTGAATCCCCGCTAATCGCTCAGGGGAAAATCGCTGTTTCGATAGATTTCCCATATCCGACTACCAGGATGGCGCGCTATTCCGGCGACTTCACCGTTCCAGAGAAACACACAACCCAGGTTGTTACAGGGAACGCATCGCATTCAGCTCAACTCCAGCGCAAAGTCGACGATTTCAACTACACGGTTTGTGTAGACTGCGCGGAAAGCTGCACCATGGAAATCAACACGGAGCGTCACGAACTGACGATTACAGCAAACGGAAACGTCTGCGAATTCGCCTGCGCGTTTTATGACGGATTGCCGAAAATTGAAAGGGCGGCTCTTCAGTCGTTTGAAGACTTGAAAGTTCAAACTGCCGCAGCGTGGGAAAAGTTCTGGAAGTCCGGCGCGGCTATCGATCTATCGCTGAGCAAAGACCCGCGCTGGAAGGAATTGGAACGCCGAATCGTACTTTCGCAGTACCTCATGAGAACGAACTCTGCCGGAAGTTATCCGCCTCCTGAAACGGGTCTGCTTGGAACGGATCCATGGGGCGGTCGATACCACGGCGAAATGATTTACTGGCACCTGGCGCACTACGCGCTTTGGGATCGGCTGGAACTGTCGGACCGGGCGCTGAACAGTTACAAAAAGAACCTTCCCATCGCAAAACAGCTTGCCCGTCAGCTTGGTTACGACGGCGCTCAGTGGCAGAAAGCAACCGGACCGGAAAGCCGCACTGCGCCATGGGTCGGGAACCAGGTTCTGCTTTGGAAAGAGCCGCATCCGATGATTTTCGCAGAACTCGAGTACCGAAACCGCCCGACTCAGGCAACGCTCGACCGCTGGGCGAAAATCCTCGACGAAACCGCGAAATACATGGCTTCGTATCCGACGAAGGACGAGTCAGGCGTCTGGCATTTGGATCCGGTCATGCCTCCGAGCGAAACCGGAATTACGCGTGACAGCGCGTTCGACCTGGCGTACTGGCGTTTTGCTCTGCGCGAAGCTAACCTCTGGCGGGAACGCATGGGAAAAGATCGCGTTAAAGAATGGGACGAGATCGCAGATAATCTTGCGCCTCTCCCGACTCTGCCGGGACTTCCAGAGAACGAAACCGTCTGGATTCATTCCGCCGAATGGCTCGATTCATACGAACGCTTGAACTGGGAACATCCGAACGTTGTCGGCGTTTATGGAATGATCCCGCCGACAGAAGGCGTGGAACCGGAAACGTCGCGGCGAACCGTGAAGAAGGTTTATCAAACATGGCGTTGGGACCGCGTTTGGGGCTGGGATTTCCCCTGGACTGCCATGTGCGCGGCGAGAACCGGCGAGACAGAGATCGCTGTCGAGATACTGCTTCATAAAAGCCCGAGAAACGCCTACGACCTGCGCGGCGTCAACGCGAACAACCCGTGTCCGTACCTGCCGGGAAACGGAGGTCTGCTGTACACGATCGGCATGATGGCTGGCGGCTGGGACGGCGCGCCGGAAGTTGACCGATCCAAAGGCGAAGCCCCCGGATTCCCGCGAAACGGTCAGTGGTATATAAAAGCAGAAGGGTTTAAGCCCGCGCCGTAGCGGCGAGACGCCCAATGGTTATGCGCGGGTCAGTCCGCACACGGATTTTACGGATTAGACGGATTTTCGCCGATTGGCGGCGAGGCGCCGCTCCCTGTCCGCGCTACCGCGCGCCTGCCGATAATCGCTCCCGTTGGTCGCTTTGATTATTGCTAATACTTTGTTTTCCTCCCCTTACTAAAGTTTTTTGGAAAGGGGAGTTTGAGGGGAAGAACCTTTTTTTCAAAAAAGGTTTTCCCTCTTAATTAAACTTGAAAAAACTTCCCTAACAGGGAGCCAGCTTGCTGGCGACCGAAAGTTTTTTCAAGTTAAGCGGAAAGGCGACGCTCCCGTTGGTCGCTTTAGTATATATTTTCCAAACTTAACTACAAAGGAACGATTCATGTCAGTTTTGAATAAAACATTTGCATTGATTGCAGCCGTTGTTGTTTGTTCAGTCGCTTGCGCTCAGGGGGAACGCGATCCGCATTTTGACCCGGTTCCGGTTCCGGAATACACTCTGCCAGACCCGCTGACGGCAAACGACGGTACGAAGATTACAACCACCCAGCAGTGGAAAACCGTTCGACGTCCGGAAATTTACAAGATGTTTGCCGAAGGCGTTTACGGCGTCCTGCCTCCCAAGTTTGAAACCATGACCTTTACCGTCGAGAACGTGAAAAAAGACGCCCTCAACGGCAAGGCGACCAGAAAAGAAGTCGTGATTAACTTCAACGGTCAGCCGGACGGCGTCAAAGCCCGCATGTTGATTTACGTTCCCAACGACCGCCCGGAAGGAAAGAAAGTCCCCGCATTCCTGGGATTGAATTTCCGCGGAAATCATACTGTAACAGAGGAAGAAGACGTTACCATAACGGAAGCGTGGGTTCCTAATGAACCTAAAGAGGGACGAGTCAATAACAAGTCAACGGAAAAGAGCCGCGGCAAATATCAGGAGCGTTTGCGTAGTCGTTGGCCTATTGACCAGATTATCAACCGCGGTTACGCTCTTTGCACTCTGTACATGGGCGAAATCGCCCCAGACGCGATAAGCGAATATACTAAAAGCGGCGTTGCAACGCTGTTCCCTCAAAAAGAAGTTAAAGACGGTTCGGAATGGAACGCGATTTCCATGTGGGCGTGGGGATTGTCTTGCGCTTTGGATTACTTGCAAACTGACCCTGATATTGACGGAACGAAAGTCGCCGTTATCGGACATTCCCGATTGGGCAAAACCGCCTTATGGGCAGGGGCGTCTGACGAACGTTTTGCGCTAGTTATTTCCAACGAATCAGGAGAAGGCGGCGCGTCGTTATTTCGTCGCCCTGTTGGAGCGGGAATGCGTATTTTGAGAAACGACTATCACTCATTCTGGTTTTGCGACAACTTATTTAAATACGTAGACAAAGAGAACGAAATGCCCTTTGATATGCACGAGTTAATCGCGTTACAGGCGCCGCGTCCTGTTTACGTTGCATCCGCCTCGTTAGATATTTGGGCTGACCCGAAAGGCGAGTACCTTGCCGCCTGTTACGCAGAACCGGTATACAAACTGTTTTACGAAAACCCGCTTGGCAGCGACGTCGCCCCGCCCAAAATGCCGTCTCTGGACAATCCCGTCGGCGGAATCATTCATTATCACGTTCGCACCGGCAAACACGACATCACGCCCTGGGACTGGGAACGGTACATGGACTTTGCAGATAAATATCTGAAGTAGTTCGGGGACTGCTAAACGACTTGGATAAGCCCGGATCGCGGCAGTCCCCTGCCGCCGAAGAATCCTCACGCAAAGTTCGCAAAGTCCGCAAAGTTATTTTAATCACAAAGAACACAAAGTTCGCAAAGGAAAAAAACAGACGCGAAGCGTTCAACTAGAACCGCGTAGCGGTTCAATTTTAATAGCCGTGGGTTTTAACCCACGGAAATGGAAGACGGTAACGGAGTTCGCGAGGCGAACGCAGTTACGCTTTGTTCGAAGGGTGAAATACCACATTAAACTTGACGGCAAGCCGTCAAGTACGAAAGCGGGAGCTATGCTCCCGCACTCCGAAAGTTGGTTACTTAAATTTTCATTATTATATTTTAACTAAAAGGAGTTTTTCCATGTTAAAGACTACACGTCGTAACTTTTTGAAGTCCACGGCCGTTGCAGGCGCGGGCGTCATTTTGATGCACAATCTCGCTTCTGGCGAATCGCCGAACGAAAAGATTAACTTCGCCGCTATTGGCGTTTCCGGCAAAGGAGCTTCTGATACAGCAGACGCAGCGAACTCCGGCAATCTGGTTGCAATTTGCGATACAGACGCCAATAAACGCCGCGGCGCTCTGAAACGTTACACAAACGCTGCCGAATTCGCCGACTTCCGCGAAATGTTCGACAAGATGGGCGACAAGATTGACGCGTTCACCTGCTCGACTCCTGACCACATGCACGCCCCCGCCTGCCTGATGGGCATGCGTCTTGGCAAACACTGTTTCTGCCAGAAACCGCTGACTCGCACTATCTATGAGGCTCGTTTGATGGCGAAAGTCGCTGCTGAAAACAGATGCTGCACTCAGATGGGCAACCACGGAACCGCCTATAACAGCCTTCGCATTTGCGAAGCCCTTTGTAAAACCGGATTCCTTGGCGATCTGCTCGAAGCTCACGTTTGGACGAACCGTCCGATTTGGCCGCAAGGCGGCGGACGCCCAGCGCCGAAACCGGTTCCGGAATTCCTCGATTGGGAACGATGGCTGGGCGTTGCTCCGGAACGTCCCTATGGCGACGGCTATCATCCGTTCTCATGGCGCGGATACTGGGATTTCGGCACCGGCGCTCTGGGCGACATGGCTTGTCACACGTTCAATATGCCCTATTCCGCTTGCAAGCTGGCAGACCCGTCTTCCGTTGTCGCCACCACCTCGGGGCACAATTACGAAACGTTCCCACAATGGAGCATTATTGAATTCCAGTTCCCGGAAACGGCAGAACGCAAAGCGGTCAAGGCGTTCTGGTATGACGGCGGAAAGAAGATGCCGGCTGAAAAACTTGCAGGGTTTGCTCAGTTGCCCAACACCGGTTCCTGTATTTTCGGAACGAAGGTCATTATGGTTGCTGGCGGCGACCATAGCGATCACATTGAGATGTACAAAGCCGACACGAAAGAAAAGGTCGAAATGCCGAAAGACCTGGAATGGGAAGCCTCTCCGGGGCACTTCCAGGAATGGGTCAATCACATCAAAGGCGGATTCGATTCCAAACCGGCGCATTCCAATTTTATTACCTACGCTGGCAAACTGACCGAAACAATTCTGCTGGGCAACCTCGCTGTCTACGGCGCGCCGGAAGCTGGCGTCAAAGGAGAACTGGTCGAATGGGACGCTGCCAACATGAAGATTACGAACAATCCGAAGGGCAAAGAAGCCATGGAACTGCTGGTTAAACCGCAGTATCGCGGCGAATACCGATTGGATTAATTTTGGCGGCGAGGCGCCGCTCCCGTTGGTCGCTTTGATTATTTCTAATACTAAATTTTCGCCCCTTACTAAAGTTTTTTGGAAAGGGGAGTTTGAGGGGAAGAACTTTTTTTTCAAAAAAGGTTTTCCCCTCATATTATTTACCTTGAAAAAACTTCTACAATAGGGAGCCAGCTTGCTGGCGACCGAAAGTTTTTTCAAGGGCGGACGATACGCCCGCTATAATTTTAAGCCGCAAAGAACGCAAAGTTCGCAAAGAAAAAAACAGACGCGAAGCGTTCAGCTAGAACCGCGTAGCGGTTCAATTTTAATAGCCGTGGGTTTTAACCCACGGAAATGGAAGGCGGTAACGGAGTTCGCAAAGCGAACGTAGTTACGCTTTGTTCGAAGCGTGCATTCCAAAACGACGTAGCCGAAAACCTCCCCTGGATGTAGCCCGTCCCCGGGCGCCGACTTGACGGCGCAAGCCGTCAAGAAATGCGGAAGCCTTGAAAATCTTGAGAACGTGGAAAGCCCTTCCGCCCCGCTGGTTCGCGGGCGTCTTCGCCCGCTGCAGTTTCTTTGTTACGCCGGCAACAAGGCTCCCTTATAATTTGAATCTGTAACATTTTAAATTTTTGCTATATTATTAAATAATAAACCTTTCCAACAAATCTGTAAAATAATTTTATTCAAAAAATGGAACCTCCCCCTTGCTATATATATAATAAAGTTATAATAAAAAACATAGTATTAAGGTTATATTTTTCCATAAATTTATAACAAAATAATTTTCAATTTAAGAGTTGTTATTTTCTTAAGTCATGACAAAATTAATGGAGACCATAGCTGAACAAACTGGTGGTAAAAGTTACCATACTTTGAAATATAGCTATGATTCTATAGGATTGCCCTCGCTTGATTATGACGATGCTCTTAATCGTGTTATGAAATGGAAAGAGTCCGGAGAAACGACTAACCATAAACATGCTGTTCCTCTAAAAGAGAAAGCAGATGCAAGATTTGCCAATGGTTCTGGTTCTCTTTTTTCTTTTTTTCTCGATGGTTCCCGGCGCGTATACAAGGTTGATGATATATCATATAATAAAAAAGTATACCCAGTAGTTGCTGGACAAGTTGGTATAGCTTGTTGCAAGCGAGAAAATAAAAGAATGAAACCATTTGATTATGAAAAACAACTTGTCATTTCACTTCCTGATATTTGCTTTTCTAATTCTTGGGATAAAGAAACAGATTGCAATTTGCTTTTGAAAAATGTCAACAAAAACCGTATTTTAGAGAACCTTAAAATTCAGTTTTCTAAAATACTTACTTATAGCACTTCAATAGATGAACGTCAGAAATTAGAGGATTTTGCAACCGCAACAATTCAAGATTATATGATAGAATCTGAGAAAAAAATGGTAGCAGATCTTGTAAAGCGACTTGATCAGAATCATTTTCTATTAAAAGATGGTTCTTTAGAGTATAAACCAATGACTAGAGGAGATGTAAACTTTAGAGATCTTAGAAAGATTAAATATAATTATAAATGGGTTATTGGCGTGTCAAAATCATTTAACCCTGAATGTTGTTTAGATCACACCGGCAAACCAAATTCAAACTATATTGCAAATTTGCCTCTATATTATCGAACGCCAGTTGCAAAATACTCTAACGAAATAACAGGTCATGACGTATGTTTTGGCGTTTGGTATATACGTATTAGGGATAAATCACGTACATTAACACCATTCGATGGGGTTATTAAAGTAGAAAAAATCATGCTGGATAACGAATTGGACTATGGAATTGATTCTGAACTGGTTGATTTTATTTCTGCTGACTTAATCAATGAACGTAATCCAACTTGTTATGGTTCTGACCGTCGTTGGGCAAATCATTTATATCCTGTCTATTTAACGGAATCGTTTATTAAAAGTAAATATTTAAGCGAGGAACTGTTTTTAAGTTTGTTTTAAATCATAAAAGGATTAAAAATCATGACAACTAACAATAAAATCATTGGTCGTGTAATTGCAACTGAGAAAAACCCTACGACAATTGACAGCTTCACATTTTGGACTGATCCCCAATTAATACTTAATCCATTTGACGTAGTCAAAGTTGATCACGTAAATGGTTCATCATCGTACGGCGTAATTGAAGATATTGCACATATAACCGATACCGCCAGTTTCTTGGCTAGCTATATTTCCAGCGACTTCGGTGATGTCTCAACAGAAGATTACACTCAGCGAGTAGGTATGAACTATATTACTGCAAAAGTATTGTGTAACAGTAGTAATATATACATACCATTGCAAAGTAATTCTGCCGTTAAATTAGCTAATGAAAAAGAGATTAAATACGCACTTGGATTAGATGGTATTAGTAATCCGTTGGTTTGCGGTTATTTGGAAATGTATAATGGAACAACCGATGATGAAAAAGTTCTTTTACCAGTACATTTAAATTCAAAATTCATTATTGGACCTGAAGGAGCGCATTTGAATATTTCTGGAATTTCAGGTTTAGCATCTAAAACATCTTATGCGATGTTTCTTTTGAAAGCAATTCAGGATAGTCATTTAAATGCTAAGGATAATGACGATGATAGCGTTGCTTTTGTTTTGTTCAATGTTAAAGGAAAAGACCTGTTAGCAATTGATCAAAAAAACGATTTCAGCGATTTTCCGGATTCCCCAAAAAAACAGAAAGAAGTAGAGGATTTGTATGTATCGTTAGGATTGAGTCCTGAACCGTTTAAAAACGTACATTACTTATTTCCTAATTCAGGCGTTCATCAGAGCAATACTTATATGACTCCTGAAGAATTAAATGAATATATCAAATTAAAAAAGGGCAAAAAATATAAATATGTTTACGATGAAGATAAAAACAACCTTGATTTGATGTTTGCAAATATTGATGATTCCACACAAACAATGGATTCAATCATAAGTTATATTATGTCTGGTCAAGGCATTTTTAAGGATGTTAAAACTTGGGAGAGTTTGATTGAGGCAATTAAGCAAATGACAGCCCCCGATTCTTCAAACAAATCAAAAGATAAGGAAATTCCTGTTGTCAGTTGGAGAAAATTTTTGCGTATCGTTAAAAAGAGTATTGAGGGAAACAGTTTATTTGCAAATAGAATAGACGAGACTAAGCCAGAAAATCGTATCGAAGACGAGTTAAAACATATTAAAAAGAACGATGTATATGTAATTGACATTGCAAAGCTTTCTGAAGATCAACAATCATTTGTTTTTGGTTCTGCAGTTAGAGCAATTTGCGACTTACAATTAGGTGAGTATTCCGGTGAGGAAGGAGTAAAACCGCCATCCAAGATTATTATTTTTATTGATGAACTTAACAAATACGCTTCAAAAGAAACATTAAAAACCTCGCCAATTTTACGCCAAGTTTTAGATGTTGCCGAACGTGGTCGTTCTTTAGGTATTGTACTCTTTGGCGCTGAACAATTCCGCAGTTCTATTCACGACAGAGTTACAGGAAACTGTTCTACACATGCTTATGGTCGAACCAATTCAATTGAAATCTCTAAATCAGATTATAAACACATTCCTAATGTTTATAAAACAATGATTACTCGATTAAAACAAGGTGAATATATTATTCAAAACCCAATTTTCCGTTCACTTTTACATATCAAATTCCCATTGCCAATTTATAAACAATTTAAATAATCAGGATAAGGAGTATAAAATGACTAGCAATAAACAAATGGTAATTATTGGAAAGAATATTCTTGATAATCTTACTACTGGAATGTATGAAGATTCACGAGTTATTTACCGTGAATATATACAAAACGCTTGTGATCAAATTGATATTGCAAAACAAAATGGGATATTATCAGATAATAATTCTGGCTCAATTTCTATAACAATTGACCCCCAAAAACGTTCAATAATAATAGAAGATAATGCAACTGGAGTAAAAAAAGACGAATTCATTGAAAATGTATATAACATTGCGGATAGTAATAAGATTCGGGGTGTGAATAGGGGTTTTCGCGGAATTGGACGGTTATGCGGTTTAGCATATTGCAAGACATTAAGATTTACTACCAGCGCACAGGGCGAAAATATAGCCTCCGTAATGGAATGTAACGCTCAAGAAATGCGTCTATTATTAGGTAATGGGGAAAAATCTTCTGTTCAAGAGATATGGGAGAAAATTACAACTTTTAAAACCAAGTCAGAAGACGTAAAAAATCATTATTTTCGCGTTGAATTAATTGACGTTATCGAAGAAGATGAGCAACTTCTTAAAGAAGATGATATTTATAATTATTTAAGTTTTGTTGCTCCAGTACCATATCAGAACGTATTTGATTTTTCAAAGAAAATTCATCAACATTCTAATGAAATTAAAATACCAATTGATGAATACAATATTGATATTAATGGCAAACCTTTATTTAAAGGTTACAAGAAATATCTATATGATAGTGCAATCGCTGGTCAAAAAGAATATGACAAAATTTCTAATGTTGAATTCAAGGATTTTTTTGATGAATCAGGTAAACTGATTGCATGGATGTGGTATGGTATTTCTCGCTTTGAGAAGAATATTCCTGAGACAAATCTTATGCGAGGCATTCGGCTTCGGTCAGGAAATATTCAACTAGGCGATAGTTCAACTTTACAAAAGTTTTTCAAAGAATCAAGAGGTAATGGTTATTTTGTTGGGGAATTATTTGTCATTGATAAACAATTAATTCCTAATTCACAAAGAAACTATTTTAACGAAAATGAGGCTCGAGTCAATTTTGAAAATATTATTAGGGATTTCTTTTATGTAACTTTACATAAGTTATATAGAGATGCAAACGAAATTAAAAACGCATATAAGGCACAAGAGAATTATACGATTTTACAAAATGAGTTTGATTTAAAGAATCAAAATAATGAATTTATAAATCAGCAAGATCGAGAAAAAGCTCAACAAAAAGTTCAAGAGGCTAAAGAAAAAGCAGAGAAAGGAAGCAAAAAACTTTCAAGCATTAATGACAAAAGAGATTCTTCTGCAACAAAAGAAATTATAAAGAATTATAGTATAAAGTATTCTGCTAAAGAAAGCGTTCCAAAAACTGATGAAACGGAGAACCAACCAAAGAAAACTAAATTTTTATCAGATACTTTTTCTAAATTGGACAGAAAAGAAAGAAAACTTGTACAAAGAATTCTTTCTATAATTATTGACACTGTTCCAAAAGAGATATCAGATGTAATAATTGACAAAATTAAAAAAGAATTGGGTTAGTTAAAAATGGCTCCAAAAAAATTAAATGTCCTTTTAGTTGAACCCAACTATAAAAATAAATATCCTCCTATGGGATTGATGAAAATCTCCACTTTTTTTCGTAATCGTGGAGATAATATTCGTTTCTATAAAGGAGATCTTAGATTATTAGCAGCTGAACTAATCTGTGAAGATCTAATATCCTATCTTGATAGCACATTTCAAGATGTGTATTGGAAAAACTATTATCCTCAATTGAAAGATTTTATTTTCCAGGGTAAGCATTCAAGTCTTCCAGATAATCCTGTTTTTAATGATAACGATGTATTAGATGCATTATTAATGTATCGGAAAAAGTTTAAAAATAAAGATTATTTTACTAATCCGCGTTTTGATATTGTAGCAATTACAACACTATTTACATTCTATTGGAAAATTACAATTGACACAATCAATTTTGTAAAACAATTATGTAAAACGCCCAAAGGTGTAATAATTGGCGGCGTTATGTCTACTTTACTACCCGATGAGGTTTATTCTGCCACACAAATTAAACCACATATTGGTTTATTAACAGACTCAAAAGTTATCCTTCCTAAAGTTAAAAGTGTAAATATTGATGAATTGCCTTTAGACTACTCAATTCTTGATGAAATAGATTACATATATCCCGCTAATAATGCATATTTTGCATACATGACAAGAGGCTGTATTAATCGATGCCCATTTTGTGCTGTTCCTAAACTCGAACCAGAATATAAAGGTTACATTAGTTTAAAAAAGCAACTTGCCAAAACAAAAGCAAGATTTGGTGAACAGAGACATTTATTGTTATTGGATAATAATGTGTTGGCATCTCCAAATTTTGACAATATAATTGATGAAATCAAAGATTGTGGATTTGCTAAAGGCGCTACTTATGAAAAACCAAATGAATACGATATTGCTATAAAAAACTTAATAGCCTCATATAATGATCGTGCATTTATTAACAAGATAATTAAAATCTATCAAGATTTATTTAACCATCTTAAAACCGAAGATGAAAAAATTGAATTTTTGAGTAAAATTGAAAACGCACATTGTCTTTATTCATATACAGCTCAAAAGCAAGATATACTTGATCTTGATTCCTATATTCGCCCGATATATGAAAGATTTCATAAACCATCTCGCGTAACTCGCTATGTTGATTTTAATCAAGGAATAGATTCCCGTTTGGTTACCGAAAAAAAAATGAAAAAATTGTCTGAAATCAACATTCGACCTTTACGAATAGCATTTGATCATTGGGAATTACGAGATATTTACGAAAAAGCGGTAACAATCGCGGCTAATTCAGGAATCCGAAATTTATCTAATTATCTTTTATACAATTTTAAGGATAAGCCAGATGACTTATATTATCGGTTACAATTAAACGTTGAATTATGCGAACGATTAAATGTTTCAATTTATTCGTTTCCCATGAAATATCATCCTATTACAGACCCTAACTTTTATATGAATAGGGATTTCATAGGAGAACATTGGAATAGAAAATACATCCGAGCTATCCAATCCGTGTTAAATTCAACTAAAGGTAAGATTGGGAGAAGTATGTCTTTCTTTGAAGAAGCATTTGGAAAAGATATCGAAGAATTTCATAAAATACTATTGATGCCGGAAACATTTATTATTTATCGTCGTCAATTTAATCAAGAGTTACGTAATCGCCTAAATAATAAATATAGCAATACGTCCGGCAATAATAATGATTTAGTTCATGAGTGGTGGAGAAAGTTTTTAAAATTATCTGATAGTCAACGAGAAATAGCAGAAAAGATTATTAAATCAAATAATTTTAATCTGGATAATTATCCTGATATTAATTCTAAGGTCAGAGATGTCTTAAAATATTATCTTATCCAGCACTAAATCAATTAACAGAAGAACATTCATTAAAGCGTTGTTTGACCGATTGTTTCTTTGCGTACTTTGCGAACTTTGCGTGAGATTACTTCGGCGGCTGAGACAGCCGCGATCCAGCGGGTCGGAGGGGGGGCTGCGAAAGAGGTTGTCCGTCATACCTGCAATGCGGCAGGGGACTGCCGCGTGCCGGCTCACCCGTGTGCGTGCGCGGGACAAACGTTTTGTTCGTTGCAATGTTCGCTACGCTCACACCCACGGGTTTACACCCGTGGCTCGCCTAAGCGTAATTCCGTTCGCTTCGCGAACTCCATTACCGCCTTCCACTTCTTTGCGTTCTTTGCGGCTAAAATTACTTCAGCGGACTGCGTCCGCGACCCGGAAGCGTTTTCGGTTACATCACAGATTTTTAGCGGGTCATTGGACAAGGCGGCGTCAAGCCGCCGCACTCCCCGCGTAAGCGATCGCCGAAGTTTGTTCTTTAAGAATTCTTCTCGCAACTCGCAACTCGCAACTCGCAACTCTCTTTAATAATCCCCACGGTTTTGTCGGCGGCGCCGGTTTGAGATAGTACGAGTTCTCGGGCGCGGGCGCCAAGCTCTTCTCGCCAGGCGGGGTCGGTCAGGCATTTCTCGACGAAGTGTAACATTTCCTGTTCGTCTTTAACGACGACGGCGGCGTTGGCGCCCAGCAGAAGCGCGACGACGTCCCGGAAGTTGGTTGTATTTGGTCCGAAAGAGACCGTAGCGCCGTATCCCGCCGGCTCAATCATGTTCTGTCCGCCGCGGCTGCCCATGCTTCCGCCGACGAACGCGATTTGCGTCGTTCCCCACCATGCGCCCAGTTCGCCAACGGTGTCGACCAGCAGGATTCGGCAGCGTTTTGAGCCGTCTGCGTTTTCCCCGCCTTGCTCTGTCAGTTCGGTTCGACGAATAAACTCAGCGCTGCGGCTTTCCAGCATCTTGGCGACGGTGTCAAAGCGTTCGGGATGTCGCGGAACGAGAATCAGCTTGAGAGAGTCAAACTGTTCGCTAAAGCGGTTAAAGACGTTGAGCGCCATTTCCTCTTCCGGATCTTGCGTGCTGCCAGCCAGAAAGACGACGTCGGCGTCTGTTACGCCTTCCCAGAACGCGCCGGTTTTGCTCGTTCCGGTCAGAGAGCGAACCCGGGCGACGGCTGGAATGGCGCGGTCGGTTTTCGCGCCGTCAAATTTAATTGATCCGACTGTTACAACGCGGTCGGCGGGAACGCCCAGTTCAATAAACCGCTGGGAATAGACGTCGCTTTGAGACACGACTTTGTCAACGCGCTGGAACGCCGGTCGCAAAAAGCAGGAAAAGCGCCGATAGGACGGAAAACTCTTGTCGCTGATTCTGCCGTTAAAGACGACGACTTTCACGCCGTTCTTTTTCGCCAGACGCGTCATGTTGGGCCAGACTTCCAGCTCCGCCAGAATCAGAGCGGTTGGGCGGATTCGCTTCAGCGCGGTTTTCACCGCCCAGGTAAAGTCGAGAGGATAATAGAAAACCGTATGGTTGGGAAACCGCTTTCTGGCGACTTCCATGCCGGTTTTGGTTGTTGTGGAAATGACGCACCGAACCCCGGGAATCGCCTGTTCCAGCCGCGACACCAGCATCGGCAGCAGATTGACTTCCCCAACGCTGACAGCGTGCAGCCACAGCGTCGGCGCGTCGGGATTGTCCGGCAGAATCGGAACGCGTCCGAGCGCTTTCTCTCCCCAGCCTTCCCGATAGCGTCCGGTTGTCAGAGCGCGAAAAATCAGCCACGGCGACGCCAGAAGCAGAGCCAGCAGGTAGAGGATGTTCAGGAACATTGATTGTTAGTGCGAAATTTTGGAAGGCAGTAGGCAATAGGCAGTAGTGAGGCGCTTCGCGCCTGTTCCTCACTGCAAAGTTGCCGCCAGCTGTTCCATCGGCATGCCGACGACGTTGCTTTCTGACCCTTCGATAATATGGAGCCAATCGTTTCCGTCCTGATAGCCGAACGCGCCTGCCTTGCCTTTCCATTTTTTGGTGGCGATGTACTCGTCGATCTCTTCGTCTGAGATGTTGTCCATTTTAAGCTGGGTTTTGGAAATTCGCGTTTTGAGAATCCCGGCTTGAAGGATGCACAGACAGCTGATAACCGTATGCTCTTTTCCGCGAAGGGTTTGGAGCATCCGTTTGGCGTCTTCGGCGTCTTTCGGCTTGCCGAAAACTTCGTCGCGGATAATCTCTCCGCCGTAGACTTCGTCCTTAAACCTCAGCGGAACGACTGCGACGGTGTCGCACCCAACGATTGTGGGCGTGCATTGCGGGTCTTCAGCTCGTTTGGCGGCGTAAACGTTGAGAACTTTCGCCTGAGCCATTCGCATGGCGTACTGAAGCGCCGTCTCGTTTTTGCGTCGAGGCGTTTCGACTTTTTCGTCCGGGTGAACGACTTCAAATTTATACCCGGCGGCGGTAAGCATTTTCTTTCGTCGCGGGGAACGACTTGCCAAAATAAAAGGCTGTGGCATAACGGTAATCTCTCTAAAAGGAAAGGCGCAAAAGCGAGGCGGAAGATTTTCCGCCAAAAATCGCGTGGCGCTTGCTTGATTTTTTATTGAAATATGTAATAATATAGTAAAGCTGAAAGCAGTTCGTTGTGTTGAGATGTTTCATCTCGCTGCCAACAGCTTCCCTGCCTTTAGAGGTTATTATACCAAGAAAGATTTTAAAATCAATGGATATTATTAAAATTGAGCCACAATTTGGCGACACGGACATGTGGCAGCACATTCATTACGCGGCGATCATTCGTTGGTTCGAACGCGGACGAATGAAAATTTACAAAATTTTTAACCCAGACTGCTCCGCCGAAAAGTGGAATTTGATTCTGGCGCATACGGAAACCGACTACTTCGGCGAAACCCGCCTGTCGTACGAAGTCGAAATCCGCTCAACCATCGAGCGAATCGGAAACACCTCGTTTACGATTTATCAGGAATGCTGGCAGAAGGGCGTCAAAACCGCATGCTGCCGAACCGTCCTGGTTTTCATTGACCATCAAACCAAACACCCCATGCCCCTGACGCAGGAATACCGACAGGCGCTGGAGGAATATTTGAAATAGTATTTTTCAATTGAGTAGCGAGTTGCGAGTTGCGAGTTGCGAGAAAACGCAAGCGCCACAAGACATCCTCTCGCAACACGTTCCGTGAGTTAAAACACACAGTTTTTAATGTTGAACTGCTACGCAGTTCTATATGAACGCTAACGCGTCTGTTTAAATTACTCGCAACTCGCTACTCGCAACTTACTATCATGAAACGCATCCAACTAGCTCTATTAACCGTTCTTCTGACAGCGTCGTCAGTTTTTGCCGGAGAAAAGGTCGTCTTTAACAGCGAGGGGTTCGCCCCGATGTTTCCCTTTTCCATAACCAAAGGGGCGCCGGACAACATCACCAACGTCCGGACGTGGTCAACGCCCACTCCTGCTGGGGCGGACGGCTTTTTGCGGATTGAGGGCGACCATTTCGTTTCGGACAAAGGTCCCGTCCGGTTTGTCGGAACGAACCTGTGCTTTACCGCCGAGTTCCCTGAAAGTCACGAAGACGCTGAGCGTCTGGCGCAGACGTTAGCCCGGTTTGGAATCAACGCCGTCCGGCTTCATCACATGGATTCTCGAGTTATCTGGGGCGGGGAAAACTGCAAAAACCATCTCGATCTGTCTGAAACGCAGATGGAAAAGCTCGACTATCTGATTTATCAGCTGGAACGCTACGGCGTTTACATCAATATTAACCTTCACGTCGGACGTCAGCTTGACCAGCGCGACGGCATGTACAACGACGACAACGTTCCGAAGTACGACAAGGGCTTGGATAACTTCCAGCCGCAAATGATCGAATATCAGAAAAAGTACGCCAAGGATTTGCTGACGCATTACAACCCGTACACGAAAAAAGCCTACGTTGACGATCCCGGCGTTGCGATGATCGAGATCAACAACGAAAACAGCGTTTTCTGCTCTTGGGCGTGCGGACAGCTGGACAAACTCCCGGAACCGTACGCGTCCGATTTCCGAAAGATCTGGAACGACTGGCTTTCAAAGAAGTACAAAACGACCGACGCTCTGAAAACCGCCTGGGCAAGCAAGACGATTCCCTTCGGCGAGAACATGATTCCCGACGGCGAGTTTGAGTCGTTCCCGGATCGCACTCGTCAAACGTGGGATCTTCAGCGCGACGCCGTTTGCGACGTCCCGGCAGAGGTTGTCGACGACCCGGCTGCCGCTAACGGGAAAGTTCTGAAAATTCAGGTCAACAAGATGGGCGAAGTCTCCTGGGTTCCCCAGCTTCACCGCAACGGCTTGTCCTCGAAAGACGGAATGCCGTACACGCTCAAATTCAAATGCAAAACCAGCTCTCTGACAGAAATGAGCGTTGGCATGGTGGAACAGCACGACCCGTGGAGTACGATTGCTTTCCGTCAGCATTTCAAAACGGAAACCAACTGGAAGACGTACGAATTCACGTTTGTCGCGGACAGAGACGACGACAAAGCCCGCATCTCCTTTGGCGGATTCAAGGCGGGCATTACGTACTGGATTACCGACGTCTCTCTCGTTCCCGGCGGGACGTTTGGAATCTCGGATTCCGAATCGCTCGAAGAGGGAACCGTTTCCGTTCCGAAAAAGAACGGCGTAGGCTTCTCAAACGACGTCGCCCGACAGGACTTTACCGATTTCCTCTACGACGTCGAAAAGACCTACTGGCTGGAGATGTACAACTATATCAAGTCGCTGGGCGCCAAACAGCCCGTCAGCGGGACTCAGCTTCAGTACGGATACTGGAACGCTCAGGCGCAGCTGGATTACTGTGACATTCACGCCTACTGGAATCACCCGGTCTTCCCCGGCCGCCCGTGGGACCCAAACAACTGGTACGTCAGAAATCTCGCTCTGGTCAACTCGCCGGCTGCTAATTCTTCAACGCTTAACCGCCTTGCCGCCGTTCGCGTTATGAACAAGCCCCTGACGGTCAGCGAATACGATCACCCGTTCCCGAACCCGTACTGCGCCGAAGGCAACCTGATGGCGTTTTCGATGGCGGCGTTCCAGGACTGGTCTGGCATTTTCCAGTTTGCGTGGAAACACAACAACGACTACGACCCGCCGATTTGCAGCGCGTTCTTCGACATGGCGTCCAACCTCGGCAAGACGGCGCACCTGCCGGCGTGTAACGCGATTTTCGCCCGCGGGGACGTCAAAGCCGCCGGATACAACCTCGTTCAGGCGCCGACAATGACGATTGATAAAGAAAAGAAAGTCATGACCAACTGTCTGTCCAAATACCATCGCGTTCTGGACGCCCTTGGGCTGGACTACTCTCTGCCGTGGGCGGTTAGAACCGGCGTTGTTCTGCCCGACACCGCCGGGGCGATTTACGGTCAAAACAATATGACGCAAAACATCAACGCCATTCCAGAACGCTTGGGCGGAATGGACGTCAAATGGATTCGTTCCGAGACGGGCGAACTGTACTGTGATTTCCAGGTTCCCGACAAAGGGTTCTTTACCGTCAGCGCGCCCAAAGCGAAAGCGTTTACCGGGTTCGTCAACGGCAGAACGTTTGACCTGGGCGCCCTGTCCGGGTTCGGCAAGGTTACTCTCAAACCGGCGAAAACGCGGCAGGACTGGATTACGTTCACGATGGTTGAGGCGAAGCCGAATCGATACCTCATCGCCGCCACCGCGCTGGTCGTCAATACAGACATGGATCTGGAAGACTTGGGCGACGGCCGCTGGACGTGCGGCAGCCGCTGGGGACAAGGCCCGACGCTGTGCGAAGGCGTTCCCGCCTCCCTTATAATTGACAGCGTAAGCGACGCAGACTCGGTTACTGTCTACGCCCTCGACGGAACTGGAAACCGCGTGCAAAGCGTTCCCGTCCGCCGCAGCGGAAACGGCGTTGTCATTGAACTTGACCCGAAATACAAAACCGTCTGGTACGAGATGGTTATTACCCCGAAGGATAAATAATATGTCACACGACTGTTTTCACCCCGAAAGCGCCCTGATTCCCGTCTTTTTCGGACATGGATTCCCGTTCACGTCTGAAATGTGGAAGGACGTTGTTGCGCGTTTGTTTAACGACGAATATATCTTGAACCATTACGCGCTCATTTTCCCCAACTTTATCGGGTTTGGCGATATTTTCAGAGACGGCGAGGAGTTGTCGGACGTCCCCGCCGGGTCTGTTACAACCATGACGGACATGGCAGATCAGATTATCCGAATTGCCGACGCGCTTTTCTCATCCAAGTTCGTCTACTGCGGTTTGTCAATGGGCGGATACGTGGGCTGGGAGATCTGGAATCGCTGCCCGGATCGTCTTTTGGGACTGGTCGTTTCCGATACAAACGCCAAGGCGGATTCGCCGGAAGGAGCCGCCAAACGTCTGCAAACCGCAAAACGGGTCGAGAAGGAAGACTCGTGCACGTTCCTGGCTGATGCGATGCTCAACAACCTGTTCGCGCCGGAATCGTTGTCTACGTGTCACGACGCGCTGGAGACGTATCGCAAGATGGTTTCCGGCAACAACCCGAAAGGCGTCGCCGCAGCGGCTCGCGGCATGGCGCAGCGTAAAGATTACACCGCTCGACTGGGTGAAATCCAAACGCCCGCTCTGGTCATCGGCGGAAAAGACGACGTCCTTTCCACGCCGGAATCGCTCGACGCCCTCGCCGCCGCCATGCCCAACGCCGTTCGCGCCACCGTCCCCGGCGGACACCTCGCACCCATGGAACATCCAGACGAGTACGCCGCCGCCATCGCCGATTTTTTGAAAACACTTTAGAGATAAAATCTCGCAACTCGCAACTCGTAACTCGCAACTAACATCATGCTTATTAGATCCATCGAATATTCCAACAGCGTTTCTGGACTTCACGTAACAAAAACGACGTTTGACAAGCTGACGCTCCTTGTCGGCGCTTCCGGCATGGGAAAAACCATGATTTTGAAGAGTCTGTACAAGATGATTCAATGCATGGCAGACCACAAACTGCGCGGTCTGGACGCGTGGGGAGACAAGTTCTCGACCAACGCTCATTTTACCATGAAGTTTGACATCCGCCCGGACGTCGCGCCCAAACGTTCGTTCCATTCCATCGGGTCGGGCGAGCCGGAAGAGGAAATTCAGCATTGCCGCTGGTCGTTCAAGACGAAACCGGTCGGCTGGACGAATTCGCCGATTTCCCAGCTGTCCATTTCGGAAGAGACGCTGCACATCAACGGGGAAGAAATCTTCCGCCGCGCCGACGACGAAATTGTCATGGCAGGGTTCGGCAAGATGCCCAAGATTTCGCCTGACCGCAGCGCTCTGTCGATTTTCAAAAGCGAGCCGAATATCATTCACGTCAACGAGCAGCTCAAACAGGTGTTCATGTTCGAGGCGGAGCCGGACTTGAACAACTATCTGCCCGCCAGCTCGCTCGACTCTCTTAAGGAATACGTCTCCGCCAACTATACGTGGTTTGTCAACGACACGACGTTTAACATCCTGTCCAAACTGGCGATTCTGTATTACGTCTTCCCGGAAATCGTCGACCGGGTTAAAGAGCATTACATCCGCATTTTCCCGACCGTTCAGGACTTGCGGGCGGACATCATCGGCGACTTTATCATGCTGGAAATCCGGGAAGCCAACCACTGGATTCCTCAAAACGAGATCTCTTACGGCATGCTTAAGACGCTGGCGCACATCGTCAATATCCAGATTCTGCCGCTGGAATCGGTGCTTCTGATTGACGAGCTGGAGAACTCGCTGGGCGTCAACTGCATCGACAGCGTCGTGGACGAAATCGTCTCCAGCCGCAAAGACATGCAGTTTATCGTTACCAGCCATCACCCGTATATTATCAACAACATCCCGCAGTCCTGCTGGAAGATTGTTAAGAGAGAAGACCACGTTGTAACAGCCCACAACGCGGAAGACTTCGACATCGGCGTCTCGAGCCAGGAATCCTTCTTCCAGCTCATGAACGCGCTGAATTACAAAGAGTCGGGAGGACAAGAGAACCCCTAAGGCGAACCGGGCGGCGAGGCGCCCGGAAAAGCCTCACGCGGAGACGCAGAGGCGCGGAGAATGTTCGCGAAGTTTTAAAAACTATGCGTTCTCTGCGTTCTTTGCGGCTAAATAGTAAGAAAAGAGTAAGCGACCAACGGGAGCGGTTATAATACGTCTCGCGCGGCAGCGCGGATTGGGTGTGCGCCTTCGCACCGCGGCAGCGCGGACTGGGAGCGGCGCCTCGCCGCCGTCCGCCTTGAAAAAACTTTCGGTCGCCAGCAAGCTGGCTCCCTGTTAGGGAAGTTTTTTCAAGGGAATTATATCGAGGTTATTATTCGAAATGATATGAGGGGAAAACCTTTTTTGAAAAAAAGGTTCTTCCCCTCAAACTCCTCTTTCCAAAAAACTTTAGTAAGGGGAAGGATTATAGAATTAGAATAACCAATCGGTGAAAATCCGTCTAATCCGTCAAATCCGTGAACGGACGAGCTAACAAAACGCCGCAACATCAATCTATATCAAACACGCCGGCGCCGCCGTGCTCGTGTCCGAAAATGAGCGTAAGCAGTTCGCTTCTCGCAGCAGGGTTCTTCATAAACACGCCCTTTAACGCCGATGTAACGCATTTCGAACCCGGTTTTTTGATCCCGCGCATTGTCATACATGTATGAACCGCTTCGACGATAACTGCAACGCCTTTGACGTGAAGCTCTTCGACCATCAGTTTGGCGATGGATTCCGTCATGCGTTCCTGAATCTGCGGACGGCGGGCGATCGTTTCGACAACGCGCGCCATCTTGCTCAGACCGATCACCTTCCCGCCGGGAATGTATCCGATATGAACTTTCCCGAAGAAAGGCATAAGATGATGCTCGCACATGCTGTTAAAAGAAATGTCCTTTACAAGCACGACTTCGTTATACTCTTCCGTAAAGAACTTTTTCAGATGAATCGCCGGGTCTTGATCCAGCCCTGAAAAAATCTCTTCGTACATTCTGGCAACGCGCGCCGGCGTTTCCAGCAACCCTTCTCTGTCCGGGTTCTCGCCAATAGCGAGCAGGATTTCTCGAACGGCTTTTTCGATTCGTGGTTTGTCAATCATATTAGGGAATGGGGAATAGGGAGTAGGGAATGGAAGGCGGTAACGGAGCGATCAACGGGAGCGTAGTTACGCTTAGGCGAGCTAAGGGTGTAAACCCGCGAGCGTGAAACGTTTGGCTGTTGGGATATTATTTCTCGCTACTCGCAACTCGCTACTCGCAACTAAATCAACGCGGTGTTTTCCGGGTATCCGTACAGAATATTGAAGTTCTGCAGCGCGGCGCCGGACGCGCCTTTAACGAGGTTGTCGATGCAGCTGAGCGTCATAACGCGGTTGCGGACAACGCGAACAGTCATGTCGCAGAAGTTCGTATGCGCCACAGCCTTGACGCTGGGCAGCGTATCCATAACGCGAACGAACTGCTCGTTTTTATAAAAGTCTCGCAGACAGGCGATAAGCTCTTTTTCGTCTGCCGCCTTGGCGGGAAGCGAGTACGTCGTGGTGAAAATGCCTCTGTCCATGGCGACCAGGTGCGGCGTGAAAATCACCGACGGCAGCGTCCCGGTCTTGCGGGCGATAACCTGTTCGATTTCCGGTCTGTGACGGTGCGTGCCGACGCCGTACGCCTGAAAGTTCTCGTTGACGGTGCAGTACATGTTCCCCGGCTTGAGCGATTTCCCCGCTCCGCTGGTTCCGGATTTGGAGTCGATAATAATGTCTTCCGGCTTGATGTACCCGTTGAGCAGCAGCGGCGTCAGCGGGAGAATCGACGACGTCGGATAGCAGCCGGGATTGGCAACCAGATTCGCGCCGACGATCTTGTCTCGAAACAGTTCCGGCAGTCCGTAGGGCGTCTTGCCCAACCGGTCCGGATCAGGGTGGGTTTCGCCGTACCATTCCGTAAACGTCTGAGCGTCGTCCAGACGATAGTCGGCGGAGAGGTCGATAACCTTCATTCCTCTGTCCAGCAGCCCCGGCACGCGGTCAGCCGACGCCTTGTGCGGCAGACAACAGAACACGCAGTCCGCGCGCGCCGCCAGCTCGTCGTCTGTGAGCGGTTCAAGATACAAGTCCAAAAGCCCGCGGACAGACGGATGGACGTCGGCAACGTGCGGACGGTCTTCGCTGCGCGTTGTCAATGCGGTGATTTCCGCGTACGGATGGCGGGCAAACAGGTGAATCAATTCGCTGGCGGTGTACCCCGTCGCGCCTAAAATAGCGACTCGCGTTTTAGTCATGGCTGAATCTTTCTCCGATATAACCGGGTTGTTGTAAATAATATAGATGAATGAATTATAGCAAGTTTTGAAGATAATTCAACCGGGCCGGCGGCGAGGCGGCCGACAGGGTCGGCTCCCAAACCGCGCTACCGCGCGAGACGTATTGTTCTCGCTCCCGTTGGTCGCTTACGTTATTGATAATACTAAGATTTATCCCTTACTAAAGTTTTTTGGAAAGGGGAGTTTGAGGGGAAGAACCTTTTTTTCAAAAAAGGTTTTCCCCTCATAAGACTTGAAAAAACTTCCCTAAAAGGGAGCCAGCTTGCTGGCGACCGAAAGTTTTTTCAAGGCGGCGAGGCGCCGCTCCCAATCCCCGCTGCCGCCTGAGACGTATTGTACTCGCTCCCGTTGGCCGCTTGCTTTTTTGTGATCCCCTTCTTACTAAAGTTTTTCAAGGCAGACCGCATCGGTTTTTTGCCATTTTGACCGTTTTGCCTTGCCCCCTTGACAAAAAGCAATAATCAATATAATTACATATTGTAATTTCATTTCGCAAAGGGCGATTAGCTCAGTTGGTTAGAGCGCTACCCTTACAAGGTAGATGTCGCTGGTTCGAGTCCAGTTTCGCCCATTTTTTTATTTCTTGAACGTTTTGCATTTTCCCGTAGGTATTACTAACAATACGCAAAACATCTTGATTTTCAGGGTCATTCGCGTTTTCTTGTCCTTCCCCGTTCCTGTCGTTTCCGATAGATTCCCCGCCTTGCCCTGCAACTTTTCCTGCAACTTTTTCAGCGCTGTTTACTGCTTGTTTTCCCGGCTGTTTGGCGTTTTGCTCCGCCGCGAATCCTGCAACTTCTTTTTCGTTTATCCCTGCATTTCCGGCGTCTGACGTTTCAGCGGCTTCTTGAACCTTCCAAAAGTCTATTAAAAGCCCCTCTGCCTTCTCTTTCCTTGACTTGTGGTATTGCTGATAATGTTTCAGCCCCATCTGGAAAGAATGCCCGGTCAGCGCTTCGTATGCTTTGGCGTCCCCCCCTACGGATTCCATAACATCATTACAGAACGAATCCCGCAAATTGTATACTCTAATAATATTGACTTTGGCGAACGAAAGCGCCCTTTTAAGCCAAGTTCCCGGATTAGAAGTTTTCCGCATTTTGGGAAACATTTTCAACTGTCCTTCTGGCGTCGCGTCGAACAGGTCGCGCAAACAGGCTTCCAAAACCGGGTGCAATGGAACGATTCTATTTTCTTTCCCTTCATATTTCTTCGTTTTCTCTGCAAGAATTGTAATACTTCCCCGTTCATTTCCGGCGCTCCATTGAATCGTTGCTGGCGTCCAATCCATTTGGTACATTTCAGACGAACCGCGAACGCCTCCGAATCTCATCAGCGCAACTTGCGCCCGGTGTTCCTTGTTTGGTATTTTATCAAGCGCTTTAGTAATTTCATCAGCGGTTAAATATTGCCATCTCTTTTTATTGACAACATCGCCGCCTTTACAGAATCGGAACGGGCTTTTAATAATCCAGTTCAAACGAACGGCTTCCGCAAAAAATTGTTTTGTCAGATTGATTCTGCGTTTCGCCGTTGCTTCTGCATAATGTTTTTTCAGCCAATCATAGAACCGCGCCGCTTGTTCCGGGTCAATGGTTTCTAACAGACAATCAGCGGAAAAGAATTCGTTCAAATTGTTTGCAACCTTTTTATAAGTCAGCAACGTTGACGGCTCAACATCTCGATTTTTGAACCAGTCGATAATATCCTGTATTGTTTTCGGCTTCTGCTTTGCTTCTAACAACTCCGCCTTTTCCAGCCGACGCCGCAAGTCCGGGGTAAGTTCCGCCAACCAGTTAGCAAGGATAGAATCCGGCTCGCCGGTTTTGCGCTGTTCAAGAATCCGGTCAACGTAGTTACAAACAGTCTGCGCCTTTTTCTTGTCGCCTGTAGGAAGCATAAAAGAACGTTGGGAAACGCCGTCAAGAGAAAAACAAACTCTGAATTTTCCGGTTTTCTTAACCATTGAAATAAAAGCCATCTCAAAAACTCCTGTATAAAGTGTTCTTTGTAATTTCTGCCCTGATTATAGCAAAAACGAAAATTTGCGCAAGGGCTTGCAACGTGTAACAAGAAAAATTTTTCAAAAAAATTATGGTATCTGGAATTCTGGAATTTTGGAATTTTGCCCCCGCCATATTGGAAGGGACAAAAACCAAAACCTGGAACCAGTCTATTTGACGGCGGAATAATATTCACTCATTTTATTATTGCCATCACTCATTTTTTTCGTAACGCTCCACAAGCCCTTGTGAAGCCCACTAACCAGAATTCGTTCCAGTTCCTGCCGTCCTTCCTCTGTCGATTTCCAATAGCTTTTCCAATTGGCAATTTCGGCAGTAGTCGCGCTGTCGCGGTCTTTCAATCGTCCTGCGATAAAATCCAAATCTGTTTCGGCTGCAACGAATCCGGCAATTTTATAAACTTGTCGCGTTTCGTTCAAGAACCAATCTGTCAACGTTTCAGCCCGTCTGTATACATCGGCAGAAATAGGGTGTGTTTCCAGATATTTATCAGACCCGAAAGGAATATTTTCGCCTGCGCCTTCGTCAACGTATTTTTCCGCGCCGTCAAGAGCGTGTAATAGTAACATCAAACGCCCCAACGTATCATCGGCTTTTCCAAACAGGGAACCTTCGCTTTCGTCTACGGAATAAAATTTTTCGGCGTAAATCTGTTTTCGTTTCTCATTAAACAGAGTTTTGGCTTCGTCGCTCATTACGACGGAACGCGAAACAGGGAATTGTTCCCCGTCCTTCGATGGAATGTATTCTGGCTGAAAATCTGCCAACGCTTCAAGAACCTTTTTCATTGGCGCGGCTTCGGCTTCGGTCAATTCTCGCTCTGGCTGGAATTCGTCAGGGTTTAACATTGGCGGGAAGATACAAAGAAAACGGCTCAAAAATCCATCGTCTTGTTTTTCGTTTCCCAGAATGTAACGCCGCAAGTTCTTTGGAACGATTCCCCCCAGAATTGCCGCCCAGCACTCATTCGCGCTGCGGTTTAACTCCTCTGTTTTCAGCGCTGTTTGACTGCTGCCGCCGTCTTTGAAAATCAGCAATTCGCCACTAGCGCCGATTTCGTTAGAATTGGCAAGGCTTGCGAAAAGGGAAGTCAATTCGTCCTGTCTAACCAAAAAACCAAACTTGTTTTGTTGGGCTTTATCAATCAATCCTGGCAAGGTAAAAGCGCCGCTGACTTCCAGAATTCGTTCCAACGGTTTTTTCGGCAATTTCAAGGCAGGGTTTTTTTCCATATTTTCAACCCGCGCCCGCAAGGCTTGCGCCTTTTCGGAATCGCCATCGCACTCTGCCTCAAACGCCTGAAGCTCATAATTTCCGATTCGGCTCAAAATCTTTTTAGCTTTTGATTCCAGCTTTTTGTACTCGTCCATTTGCTCTTTGAATTCTTGTTTGAATTGCCGTTTTTTGTCGCCTAACAATTCAAGCGCTTGTTTCAAAGAGGGAGATTTTCCCATTGATGAAGCTCCAATAACTGCTAACCACAAAAACGGCGCAACCTGCCATTTAGCTCCGCCAAGACGAAGTTTAACCCTTGCCCCAATCGTTGCTCCGGCTGTTACAAGTAACGAACAAGCAACCGTTGCAACGTTGCAATTAAGCGCTCCCGCCGCTGTGATTACAAATTCTCTTGTAATTTCCGGGAGTACTTCCAACGGGAATTCTTGAAACGATTCTTTTTGCCTGCGAACCATCATTTCGCCGGAATCGTTATCAATCATTTCAACGCCGGCGCTGGCGTCTTTTTTCAATGGAACCGCCGACGGCTGTTCTTGTTTGATTCTTTCCCGAATCGCCCGCGCTGCGTCTGACTGATTCCCGCCGTGTTCCAGAATAGAAAGAACCTGAAAAGCATTATAGCCCTGGTTTGCTTCAAACTCTGTAGACGTGGTAAACGGATAAAAGAGTAAAACGCCGTTTTCATTTTCTTTCAGCGTTCCGCTCGTTCCGCTCTCTTTTCCGGGGCGCGTCCAGCGTTCGTTCCCATCGGTGGCTATTCCGTCAGGCGTCCAACCGTTACGTTTCAGAATCGCCCGAATATCGCCGTTATCACTAAAATAATCAGCGGGGGAAAAATCTTGTCCCCGATTAGGCGCCGTTCTTTTCGGCGCTGACTTTGGGGGGCGCTGTTTTTTAACCTGGTTAAATTCCCGCGCCGCTTCCATCAGCTTTTCCCGTTCCTCCGGCGTGATGGTTTGAATTTCCAACATTGAACCTTGAATCAGCGAATAGCCCGGCGTAGGGTCGCAAATACAATACCCGCCCGTTCCTCGCGTTTCAATCAGTACAGAATGATTTTCAGCGTTTGCCAATTTCGCGTTTCCCTCTACTGCGTTCGATCGAAAATATACGTGGATTCCGTGAGGGGATTTTTCAACCGTCAATTTTCGGAACAGTTCCGGCGGGATTTTCTCTTTCCAGTCTGGATAAACCGCGCCGCCGCTGTCAAAATCCAAACATTCCAAACCGCCGCTAATTTCGCCGCAAATAACGGCAATTCCGAAAACGCCGGCGCCGGAAAACATTTTTTTGATTTCGCTTTCAGACGCTCGCCGTTCCTGGTAAGGCTCCCAAGAGGGGAGAGCAGGCGCTTTGTTTTTACGAACCGGCAGAACAGACAAACCAGCTTTAATATATTTTTGGGCTGTTTTATACATTTGATTTTTATTTATTATAGAAATAGTACACTTGACAAGACGGCTCGAATCGTTATAATAGAACCGTCTAAAACTGAATCACTCGCCGCCGTTGCTCCCCGCTCTGGCGGTTTTCTTTTTGGCGTTGCGCTGCGGTTTATTGCTGGCGCGTTTGCTCAACGTCGCCGGAACCGTCTTTGCGTCCAGTCGCCCATTCCTCAAGTTCCGCCCGGTCAAATCGCACAACCCGGGAACCGGGGAGACGATGAAACGGCAAATTGCCGCTCTGGCGGAAATTGTCGATGGAACGAACGCTGACGCCTAAAAGCTGCGCTGCCTGTTGTTTGTTTAACAGTTCTTTCATAATTGTAGAGTTTGGGCTTCTGCCCGGTTAAATGAGGAATCCGCCCTAGATAGATTCCCGGAAAAATTTTTTTAGCGCCGTCTTGACAAGTCAGAAAAACAGATTAAAATATTAAGTGTCCGTTCAGTTTTTCCCTTTGCCCTCCCGGCTAGGGCGCTGAATCATCGCCCGTCAATACTGCGAATATTGGCGGGTTTTTTATTCAGTCGCTTCATTCTCTTTCGTAAACTGGCTGAATTATACCCCTAAATACTCCACTGACAATAGACGCAAACACAAAATATAGTGTGTTTTCAAAAAATTTTCGCTAACTCCTTTTATAGTAAAGAGATAAAAATTTATATAACAATTTAGTGAAAGTATATATAGACAATATAGACAATATATGTATTCTGCAATATTCAAAAAAAGCAGGCGATATTATGCGGATTCCCGCAAAATTATTGTATAGATATATTTGGCAAAAAATCGCAAAAATACCAAAAACGCAAAAAATGCCAAAAACGCAAAACCATAGACGCCCGATTATTACGGCAGTTTTAATAGTCCGCAAGAAGGAAAAAACGCCCTCCGGCTCCGCCGTTGGGAATATTAACCCCTACAGTACCTTTGAATTTTTTTGTCAAAACTCCGCAAATCAGCGGAAAATTAAATAAATCAACGTATTGTATTATTTATCAATAAGTAAAATCGCCTATTTTAACGGGCTTCGGCGCTAGTTTTGGTTTGGTCTTTGGAGTAAGAACCTACAAAAAACTCGCCGACATCATTGGTATACCCGCCCGCCGATACGTTCAATGCAAAACAGAATAAGAATTCTTGTATTATAAACAAGAGCGCCCCCAGCTTCGATTCTGCGGGGAAGTATGAAGCAAGCCCGTTGTTTGTATCACTTAAACAAAACGGTCAATAGAATTGATTTTGAGGGATTCTGCAACGTTATTTTGAATCTGAAATTTACTGTCAGAATTCCAAAACTCCAAAATTCCAGCGGGTATATTTTTTTCTGTATTGCTAAACAACCCAGCTAATAATATTAAAAGCCCCCAGCGCTTGTTCTAGGGGCTTAAATGTTACCGACGATAAATAGACGGGTCAAACCAAAACCCGCCCGGAACCGGCGGCTGTTGAATCCTAGCGGGATATTGTCGCCGCGCTCTGTATCCGTTTGTTCAATGCTTCCAATACGGCGGCTTGTTCGTCCGATTCCATAGAATCGAATAACGCCAAAAACAACTCTTTTTTACTGCAACCCTGCAACTTTTCCTGCAACTGCTCAAACAGTAAATTGCATAAGTCCTTTGAATTTAAGGTACTTAAATCGTCTTGTAACAAGTCCAGTTTCGCCCATTTTTTTATTTCTTGAACGTTTTGCTTTCCATAGCAAGACGTTTTTTTGTTTTGCAAAAACCCTTGAATTTCCGGGGTTTGCGGAATCTGCTTCCCGCCGTCTTGCAATTCTGAATAACCAAACATCCCGCCCTGTATGGAAACCCTGATGGAAACCTTTTCAGAATCCTAATTATTTTTTCGCTCTCCTTGACAGAATTCGTTCTGTCGTTATAATAACCAGAAATATGAATAATATAGGGGCATAGCTCAACGGTTAGAGCAGGGGACTCATAATCCCTTGGTTGGGGGTTCGAATCCCTCTGCCCCTATCAAAGCCCCTTTGCAATATTTTGCGGGGGCTTCTTTTATTTTGCAACAAGCCCGTGTTTTCAAGGCTCAAACAGTTATTGTCGTTTGTGTCTGCATAATTTTGCGAAAAGCTGCTGGGGGCGTTTCTGAGGGTCAAATGGGGGCAAAAATGTGGACTCCCTTTTTTACTTAGCTCTAAACTGCTCAAGACTATCTCAACCAGGAATAGATTATTTCACCAAGCAATCGGAAAGGCATCGCCATATACATCTTCAGAGAACGAATAAACATCGCCAGCAAAAGACGCGCTGAACTTGTTACATTCGACTAAATCTCGGCGGTTTATTTCAAATTCAATCCGTCGCTGCCGGCGACACGGAGAATGCTTTGACCTGAGAATCGTTGACAAACAATAAATTACTGAAAAACAGTATGTTCAAACAAATAATAGGCGGTAGAAAAAAGCAGAGAAAGCGTCTGTTAATTGAAATGCACAATTCTAAATACAAGCGTTCGATCAGATTCGCGATAATAAACCCAAACGCTTTCTGATGGAACGGACTTGAGATCTGAAATCTCTGTCCAGGCGCCCCCATCTCCATTCATTTTGATTTCATTAAAAATGGGAATCGCTTTTCCGTAAGAATCAGTCAAAAACTCTTTGACTCCTTCTTCTGTATACTCGTCTTTTAAATGCGGGGGATCAATAGTAAACCCCTCGCTAAAAACAAGGAACCCTTCGGATGCATACGCATTGGGGCCTGGAACCCGCTCGTTTGTCAGACATCGACATTGGCATTTCGCCGAAATTACATCGTTTTCAGAAAACGAGAACGTCAAATATTCTTTGATTGGCGTTTTTTCGACGCCTTCGACGACGGGGTATTCTCGACTGCGCGGTTCTAATATTATCATTGCAAAAAAGATGCATGATAACAACGCAATCAAAACCAGAACGAACAGTATAAGTCCAATTATTACTCTTTTCATAACCCTGCTTATTTAAACGACATTGTAAAAATGAAATTTTCCAATGCTGCTTTTAAGGCGATTTGAGCGCCTATAAAGAAACTACGGTCACACAGTACTATAAATAAAAGTAATACTGTTACAAAAGTAGATTTCTCCACGATAATATGAAGGATTCTTATTAAATAACGAATCCAAATTGGCGTACGCCATGGTCTAATCATAGTATACTTATCGAATTCAATATTGTCTTCCGGTGTATCATTCGGTTCTAGCCAATCCTTACGAGTTGTATAATCTGAGTGAAAACCAAAATAAAATATAAGGAACCATATTAATAAATAGAATAAACCTGACACGCTAAATGAAGCTAAACAATCGTCAAAAAAAGCGAATAATATTAAACAATTGAAGCCAATAAACATTATACTCAAAATAAAATCCATAGTCACACCTCAAAAAATATAAAAAATGAAGAGGAATATTAATGTTGTATGAATCTCTAACGCGATCTGGGTTAGAAATGATAAAACAATAATTAGTCCCGTTTTTTTCAAATCATTGCATAATGTTTATTATTACGCAAACTACATCGCGAATCAACTTCTATTAATTATAATTGTATTGTATTCCACGAATCATTACAAGGCGGACGCCGTAACAATTATGAATTTTTAAAATTTTCGAAAATTTTTTAAAAACTTTCCTCGGGGGCTATTGACGGCGATTCAAAAAAAGTATAATGTTATTTAATAATTTGGTCGATAAGAAAGACTAAATACCTTTCAGGCGTAAAAGCCTATACCGTTAAAAAAGCATGAATAAGCAGTTCCTTACCTCTGTTGACATTTACACAGCTTATATGATGTGCAGCCGTCTTGATATGGTTGCGCTTCAAAACTGTTACTGTTTGATGTGTTGTTGAAACGCAATCGGCGGCAGTTTTGTATTATTTAACGGAATCTTCTAATTAAAAATTTATCAATCGCCTTTAGGGGCAAAGTATTTTAAGTCCTGAGCTATCCCCTCGCCTTAAATGCAGTATTAGAATATTCCTCCATTTATTCCACACAGGCAGCCGCCATTGTTGAACTGACGTCGAAAGACACTGCGTCATCATGGCGGCATTTTTTATAACAATCAAGGGAATCCCTTTACGATACGAATCATGAAAAGTTACAAACACATCGAGTCCGCGTTCATTCAAGGCGGCATTTACGGCGACAAAACGACAGGCGCGGTTAACGTCCCGATTTATCAGACGTCCACGTACGAACAGAGCGGACTGGGCGAGAATACCGGCTGGGAATACTCCCGAACCGGGAACCCGACTCGCGCGGCGGTTGAGGCGTTGATTGCGGATCTGGAAGGCGGAACTCACGGCTTTGCGTTCGCCTCTGGAATGGCTGCCATTGCCGCGGTGTTGAATCTGTTCAAATCTGGAGACAGGGTTGTCATTTCCAGCAACGTCTACGGCGGAACCTTTCGAATTCTGGACAAGATTTTCAAAAACTTTAAGCTGGAATACACGATTGTCGATACGACCAATTTAGACAATCTGGAAAGCGCGCTTTCGCCGGACGTCAAGGCGATTCTTATCGAAAGCCCTGCCAACCCTCTTCTGACCGTTACCGACCTGGCAGGGGCGTCTGCTTTGAGTAAAAAACATGGAATTCTAACTATTGTAGACAACACGTTCATGACGCCCTATCTGCAGCGTCCTCTGGAATTGGGCGCGGACATTGTCGTTCACAGCGCGACAAAGTATCTCGGCGGACACAGCGATCTGATTGCCGGTCTGGTTGTCGTTAAAGACGAACGTCTGGCGGAGCGGTTGGCTTTTATTCAAAACGCCACCGGCGGCGTCTTGGCTCCGTTTGATTCTTTTCTGCTCATTAGAGGAATAAAAACGCTCGCCGTTCGTCTTGACCGTCACGTTCAAAACGCGGAAACAATTGCGGCGCGTCTTAAAGAAAACAGGGCGGTGAAGAAAGTCTATTATCCCGGCTTGCCGGACGCGCAGGGCTACGAAATCAACAAACGTCAGGCGAAAAACGGCGGCGCGGTTATCTCCTTTGAACTCAAGGAGAACTACGATATTAAAAAGTTTTTCAAGTCTCTTCATTTAATTGCTCTTGCTGAAAGTTTGGGCGGAATCGAGAGTCTGGTCTGTCACCCGGCGACCATGACTCACGCATCCATCCCGTATGAAATTCGACAAAAAGTTGGCATTACCGACGGGCTTATCCGTCTTTCAGTTGGAATCGAACACGTTGACGACCTGTTATCAGACCTTGAACAGGCAATTAAAGAAAGCGAGACAATAAAATGAGTTACTATCCATCAACACAGGCGCTTATTGGAAACACGCCGCTGGTTAAACTGAACCATATTGAATTCCCGGAAGGAGCAAACCTCTTTGCGAAGCTGGAATTGTTCAATCCCAGCGGGAGCGTTAAAGACAGAATCGGCAAGTACATGATTGAAGACGCCGAACGGCGCGGACTGTTACAGCCCGGCGGCGCGATCGTCGAGGGAACCGCCGGCAACACCGGTCTGGGAATTGCGTTTGCCGCCTTGAACCGGGGGTACCGGGTTATATTCGTCGTTCCGACCAAGTTTTCCAAAGAGAAACAGATTCTCATGCGGGCGCTGGGGGCGGAAATCGTCAACACGCCTCGAGAAGAGGGGATGCTGGGCGCGGAAGAAAAGGCGCGTCAGCTGCGAGACTCCATTCCCGGCGCGATTTCGCTGGAACAGTTTCACAACGCGGCGAATCCGCTGGCGCATTACGAAACCACCGGCCCGGAAATCTGGCGCGATCTGGACGGCAAAGTCGACTACCTTGTCGCCGGAGCGGGAAGCGGCGGCACGTACACCGGCATTGTTCGTTATCTAAAAGAACAGGACCCAGCTGTTCGAGGCGTATTGGCTGACCCGGTAGGATCAACCATGGGCGGAGGCGAACATGCCGACTACAACATCGAAGGAATCGGCAACGATTTTATTCCCGATACGATGGACATTTCCCTCGTTGACGAAGTCGTCAAAATCACAGACGACGATGCGTTTTCCGGCGCTCGAGAACTGGCGTCGAAAGAGGGCGTTTTTGCAGGGTCGTCTTCCGGCGGAGCGCTGGCGGCGGCTAAGAAACTGGCGGCAGGCGGCGCGCGAGGTAACATCGTCATCGTCCTGCCTGACCGCGGCGATCGGTACTTCACCAAAGGACTGTACGAGACGCCATTGAATTAAATTCAATTTTGAATTGTAATACCCGTTAATTTTATTTGTAACAATTTCATTTTTCCATAGAAAGAGAGGACTATACAATGAGCAAGTACAAGTTTGAAACACTTCAGATTCATGTTGGACAAGAGAAACCGGATCCGGCGTCTGACGCGCGCGCCGTTCCAATTTACGCCACGACAAGCTACGTTTTCCATAACGCTCAGCATGCCGCCGACCGATTTGGGTTAGCGGATCCCGGCAACATTTACGGACGTCTGACGAACTCCACTCAGGGCGTTTTTGAAGATCGAATCGCAGCTCTGGAAGGCGGCGTTGCCGGCTTGGCTCTGGCGTCTGGCGCAGCGGCGATTACGTACGCGATTCAGGCTCTGGCGAAAAGCGGGGAACACATCGTCGCTCAGCAGACGATTTACGGCGGGACGTTCAACCTGCTTTTCCACACGCTGCCGCTGTACGGAATCGACGCTTCGTTCGTTGACGTTCACGACCTGAAAGCTGTTGAAGAAGCGATTCGCCCCAACACAAAGGCGATTTTTATCGAGACGCTGGGCAACCCCAACAGCGACATCCCGGATATCGACGCCGTCGCTGCAATCGCTCACAAACACGGAATTCCGCTGGTAATTGACAACACGTTCGGCACGCCGTACATGATTCGACCCATTGAACACGGCGCGGACATCGTCGTTCATTCTGCGACAAAGTTCATCGGCGGACACGGAACGACGCTCGGCGGCGTGATTGTCGACAGCGGCAACTTCGATTGGGCGAAAAGCGGCCGTTACCCGTGGATCAGCGAACCGAACCCCAGCTATCACGGCGTTAAGTTCACCGAAGCCGCCGGCAAAGCCGCGTATGCCATTTACATTCGCGCTATTCTGCTTCGCGACCAGGGCGCAGCGATTTCTCCCTTTGCGGCGTTCCTGCTCCTGCAAGGCGTCGAAACGCTGTCACTGCGTCTGGAACGTCACATCGAAAACACGAAAAAGGTTGTCGAATACCTCGCTAACCATCCGCAGGTGGAGAAGGTCAATCACCCGTCTTTGCCGGATCACCCGGATCACGCGCTGTATGAAAAGTACTTCCCCAACGGCGGGGCGTCCATTTTCACCTTTGACATCAAGGGCGGAAAAGACGAAGCGTACAAGTTCATCGACGCCTTGGAGATTTTCTCACTGTTGGCTAACGTTGCCGACGTGAAGTCGCTGGTTATCCACCCAGCGACTACTACACATTCCCAGCTTGAACCGGAAGAGCTGGAAGCGGTTGGGATTCATCCCAACACGATTCGTCTGTCGATCGGCACGGAACACATCGACGACATCATTGACGACCTGGAAAAGGGTTTCAAAGCGGCTAAATAGTCGTAAGGTACGATATTTCCCTTTATTATCCTCCCCTTACTAAAGTTTTTTGGAAAGGGGAGTTTGAGGGGAAGAACCTTTTTTTCAAAAAAGGGCGGCGAGGCGCCGCTCCCAACCCGCGCTACCGCGCGAGACGTATTATAACCGCTCCCGTTGGTCGCTTGCATTGTTGATAATACTAAGGTTTTCCCCTCATAAGTACCGAAAATAATCCCTTATTTCCTGCCCGTGAAAAAACTTCCTTAAAAGGGAGCCAGCTTGCTGGCGACCGAAAGTTTTTTCAAGTTAGGCGACAAGATACCCGCGAGCTTTAAAAATCGTATTAAGAGTCCAGTGGTAAGGTGAGAGGCAAGAAACGGCAATTTTTAGCCGTTTGCTAAGCGTTAAGCGTCAAAAACTTAACGCTTCTCTTGCCCTCTTTTTTCGTAGCGAGCGTCAAAGCAACCAACAAGAGCTGGTTTTGTTTTCCGGGCGCTCGTCTTCTTATATGCGCCCGTCTAACCAAGTCTTTTCCGCTTTCTAACCAAAAAAGACAAGAAAAAGACAAAATATGTCAACAATTTTCCTCGTTTGACCTGTTGAATTTCATTTGAGGTTCTATTATAATAGGAAATATACTGAGTGAATCTAAATACAGGAATGTTGTAATTCAGAAATATCTACGGCTTCCCTGTTCCTCACAATTAACCAAGGAGACATGAATATGAAATCCACTCGACGAGAATTTTTAAGCATGACGGCTGCGGCTCTTGCCGTTCCGACGTTAATTCCGCGCGACGTTATGGCGCAAGACGGCAAACCGGGCGCTAACGACAGAGTCAATGTCGCTGGCATCGGCGTTGGCCGTATGGGATTTGGCGACATGAATACCACGCACCATATTGAAACAGCGAAAGTCGTTGGCTGCGCTGACGTCTTCCTGCCCCGCGCTCAGGACAGAGCCGCAAAATTGGGCTGCAATCCCGATAAAGACGCCGTTTCGGATTATCGCGAAATCCTTGACCGCAAAGACGTCGACGCGATTATTACGGCAACGCCGGAACAGTGGCGTTCTCTGATTTGCATTCACGCCGCCCAGGCGGGAAAACACATCTTTGCAGAAAAGCCGGTGTCACTGACCATTGCTGAAGGGCGGCTGATGGTCAAGGCGGCTCGCAAGTACAACGTCAAGTTCTCAACCGGCTCCATGCAGAGAAGCATGAACCCCAACTATCGCGGCTGCAAGTTCATTCGTGACGGTGGACTGGGCAAGATTACCAAAGTCGTTGCCGCCAATTACGAATCCCCCTGGTTCTACGACATGAAAGCAGAAGAAATCCCGGCTGGTTTGGACTGGGAACGCTGGTGCGGCCCTGCTCCGCTGGTGGCGTATCATCCGGAACTGTTTATCCCTCGCGGCAAACCGGGCTGGCTGTCGTTCAGACCGTTCTCCGGCGGCGAAATGACCGGTTGGGGAACTCACGGCTTCGACCAGATTCAGTGGGCGCTGGGAATGCAGGAAACCGGTCCGGTCGAGATTATTGTAACAGGCGACAAACTCGAGGCGCCCACCTACGACAAGCCGGAAGACGCTCGACGCGGCAATCAGCTTTGCAATCAGCCGAAACTGGCGTACAAGTACGCTAACGGCATTGTCGTCAAGCTCGGCGACGACGACGGCAAAGAAGGCAACCGCGGCGGCGGAATCTTCTTCGGCGAAAAAGGCAAAATGGAAATCTGGCGCAACAAGGTTACCGCCAATCCGCAAGAACTCGTCGATCAGGTCAACAAGATCGAAGTTCCTGAACTGCTGACCAAAAAGCAGGGACACGACGCCCAGATTCGCAACTGGATCGACTGCATCAAGTTTGGCGGAACGCCCATTTCCGATTGCGAATACGCTCACCGCAGCGCGTCGGTTTGTCACATGCTCAACATCGCCCGTTACGTCGGACATTCCCTCAAGTGGGATCCGGAAAAAGAAGTTTTCGATTCCGCCGACGCCAACGCCATGCTCGACCGAGAACGTCGTAAGGGCTACGAGCTGCCGTCAGAAATCTGATTTGACAGGTAGATTGCTGAATAATTAAAGAAAACAGCGAGGATTATGAGTCCGTAATGCACGGGCTTAAAATCCTCGCTGAGTTTTGTAAACACGCTCTACGCTTGTTTTTTATCTTCTTCCTGGAACGATTTCGTAAACGACTGGTCAATCCGTTGTTGAGAATAATTTGGATTGGACGGCGGGACGGGAATCGCGCCCGTATCGGCAAAATTTCGGGAAAACGACTGCTGCATTCGCGCCTGGCGTCTGTCAACGTATCCAAACGGCGTTTCCGGCTCTGTCGGTTGCGATTGAGATGTTACATCCGACGTCGGAGGAACAATCTGTTGTTCTTCTGGCTGTTGTAACGTTTCGGTTGTCGGAGCGGCGTCTGAACGAAGTCCTTCTCGAAAATCCGCCCAACGTTTGGAAAAGAATAAGCAGATTCCTTTGAAAACTGTTTTAATTGAATACCCTATGCGTTTCCAGTTGACGCGAATGTACGGCTCGGTCATCCAGCTTGGCTGAGGCGGTTCCGGCGCGTTAGTCTGTTGAAAGTTAGAGTTATCGATTGGCGGAGGCGGAGGAATGATAGTTTCTTCTGAAATCGGGGGCTGCTGCGGGGGCTGATTGAATACCGGCGTCTGCTGATAATTCACGTTCTGCGGGTATCCCATGCCTTGCTGGTTCTCCATTCCCGGCTGATAAGAATCCGTTATCAAACGTCCGCAATGCAAACAGAATACTTTTCTGCCAGGCTGAATGTTGATTATAGCCGTTTCACATCCGCAGACGCTGCATCGAATTGTAGTTCTGTTTGCCATGATTACGGAATCGTATTGATTATAGCATTACTATTTTTTAGACTCTTTTGTTTCTTTTGTCACGTCTGAATCTTCAGCAAGAGCTTCATCCTGCTCTGCTGTATCTTCGTTTTTGACAAGCTTGAACATGACAAGAGCCAGCGGCGGGAGCGTAATCTGCATTGACGCCGGACGCCCCTGACATTCGACAGACGTAGCCTTGACAAACGGCTGTCCAACGTTTGACCCGGAATAGTACTCGGAATCGGAGTTGAAAATGACCTCGTACGTCCCGGATTTCGGAACGCCAACCCAGAAATCGTATCGAACAATCGGCGTGAAGTTCGCGACAACGACAATAAACTCGCCGGATTTCGACTTTCTCAAATACGACAGCGTACTGGCGTCAGAGTTGTTGCAGTCAATCCATTCGAACCCTTCCCATTCGAATTCGAGTTCATGCAGAGCCGGTTCGTTTTTATACAGACGGTTTAAGTCTCCCGTCATGCGGACAAGCCCTTGCGGGGAGTCGAACTGAAGCTGATTCCAGTCCAGTTCGTTGTCGAAATCCCATTCCGTCCACTGTCCCAGTTCCGCGCCCATAAAGAGCAGCTTCTTCCCGGGATGCGTCCACTGATACGCGGTCAAGAGGCGTAAATTGGCGTACTTTTTCCACATGTCGCCGGGCATTTGGTTGATCAGCGCGCCCTTGCAATGAACGACTTCGTCATGTGACAGCGGAAGAACGAAGTTCTCGCTGAAAGCGTACATCAAGCTGAATGTCAGATTGTTTTGATGGTACTTTCGATAAACGGGATCGTTGCGGAAGTAGCGAAGCGTGTCGTTCATCCAGCCCATGTTCCATTTCAAAGAGAATCCCAAACCGCCGACGTAGGTTGGACGGCTCACGCCCGGCCAGGCGGTGGATTCTTCTGCGATTGTCAGAACGCCGGGATACTGAATCCCGACCTGTTCGTTCATCATTTTGAGAAAGCTGACCGCCGCGAGGTTTTCTCGGCCGCCGAACTCGTTGGGAACCCAGTCGCCCTCTTTGCGGCTGTAGTCCAGATAGAGCATCGACGCAACCGCGTCTACGCGCAACCCGTCAATGTGATATTTATCCAGCCAAAACAGAGCGTTGGAGATGAGGAAATTACGGACTTCGTATCGGCTGTAGTTGAAAATGTACGTTCCCCAGTCGCGATGTTCGCCCTGACGCGGGTCTTGATGTTCGTACAGAGCCGTGCCGTCAAAGCGCGCCAGACCGTTGGCGTCTTTTGGGAAATGGGCGGGAACCCAGTCCATAATAACGCCAATCCCGGATTCGTGACATTTGTCAACCAGATACATAAAATCTTCCGGTTTCCCATATCGCGCCGTTGGGCAGAAATACCCGACAATCTGGTATCCCCACGACGCGGTCAGCGGGTGTTCCGCCACCGGCATGATCTCAATATGAGTGTACCCCAGCTTTTTAACGTGAGGGATGAGGACGTCTGCAATCTGTCTATAGGAAAGCCAATGTGTGCCTGTTTCCGGATTAAGACCGTCTCTGAGCTGATCCGGATTCGGCTTTTTGAACGACCCTAAATGACATTCGTAGATGGAAATCGGTTTGTGGAGCCAATCCCAATGAGAACGCTCTTCCAGCCACGATTTATCCTGCCACTTGTACGTTGACAAGTCCGCGACTTTGGACGCCGTCTGCGGCGGACATTCGCTGGCAAAGGCGTGCGGGTCGAACTTTTCCACCCAGTTTCCGTTCTGGTTGACGGCAAACTTGTACAGCGCGCCCGGTTTGAGGTTCGGAACGAACAGCTCCCAATAGCCAGTGGAGTCGACGTTTTGCATAGGCGACGCGGTTTTGTTCCAGCCGTTGAAATCTCCAATAACGCTGACCGATCGGGCGTTGGGCGCCCAAACCAAAAAATTGACGCCATCGACGCCCTTGTTTTTGCAGACGTGAGCGCCGAGCTTGTCGTAGGATTTCCAATGCTGACCCTCGCCCAATAAATAGCGGTCATAATCGGTTAACAGAGAGGGGAACTGGTACGGATCTTCTTTGGTCATGACGAAACCTTTCTTGTCAGCGACGCGAAATCGATAAACTATTTTGTTGAGGGGATTGGAAAAATCGGATATCTTAAACTGACGGCAAGCCGCCTCAAACAGCCCCGCCGGGTGAACTTTACGCAAGGGCGCCACGACGTCGCCCTGACTGTCGATTACCCACGCCTGACTCGCTTGCGGGAGCCAGGCTCTGATATAAATCAAGTCTGGATCGTCGCCCGACGAGTGCGGTCCAAGTATGCTGCGCGGAGAACTGCATCGACCGTCTAAAAGCTGGCCTAGCAGTTTGAGGGAAATATTGCTCTTCATACTATTGTGAAAGTTACGCTCGACATTGAACATCTGCCGCTGACGTAACATTGCATTTGTTAAATTCCATATATATTATAACGAAGAACCAAAACTCGCGCAAGGGGGGCGGGGCAATTCGTAATTACGCAAAGCGATCCTCTCGAGAAAAAAAGAATAGAACAGCGGAGGATAGAGCGGGGCAGAAAAGATAAATTTGGCAAGTCAGGGAGTTTAAAACAGAAAAAGAGAATTGGAAGTCCAGACCAAGAGACGCCTCAAACCCGAGGCTGGAATTCCAATTCTCGAAAAAAATTAGTGTTTATCTGTTAACTAAAAACGTCTTGTTTTCACATAGCCGAGACTTCTGATAACTTCGAGAATCTCGCTGCAAGTTGGAAACATTCGGCCGGACATTCGTTTATAGCTGTCCAAAGCTCGCATAAATTCGACTTCGTCTTCTGAATAGTCTCGTTCGCATGTTGTGGGATCGATCTTTCCACGACGACAGCGAGAGTTCGAAGAACGAACGGCTTCGCAAGTTGGATTGTTCACAATTAATACTCCTCTGAAATTCAGATGTAATCTGAATGTTATCTGGTTTTAGTTTGGAAATGGTTGGATAAAAAGGCAGGAATCCCAAACCGCAGCGGAAGAACTTCAGAGAACAACAACGCGTTCGGATACCGCAGTCGTTTAACATAGTACGGTCTGTCTTGTCATGTCGGATACCACGACAGGAACAGAGAGCTGATTGCATTTCTGTTGTTTTGTTTTTTTCGTTTTGGAGAATTAATATGCTCTGCGCCTTCGAATCGGCTCGGAAATTCCGATTGGTCAGCGTTAAAGCTAAAGAAATGAATCTGTCTATGTTTCCCCAAAGATTGAAACTCGTCTGAAGGGAGTTTGTATAGAGCAAGCCTTCCTGGCATGCCGGATAAAAACTGCTTTCTTCAGATATACAGCTCCGTTGTTCCGTTTCAAACCGGTCAGGCTGCGCCTGATACGAATCTGAAAATAGGGTAACGGGGCGGTTCATAATTTCAATTCCTTGCAGTTAAGATTTGCCGAATAAACTAAACAATTTATGACTCATGCACGAAATAAATTGTTTTGGTTACATAAAATATACACGATATTTTCAATTGATTCGATTATTCGGCAGAAAATTTTCACTTATTTATCGAAATTTATGACGGTTATAACGATTGCGAAAAATACACAGGGCTTTTCCTGAAAAATATAATATTCTTTTAGAAAGACTATTGACTTTTACCTAAAGTTTGAGGATAATCAAAGAAAAATTAAAGTTAGTAATAGACCGGTATTTGTTTATTAAAGCGCTTTTCCTCGCGTTCCCGTATAGGTAAACGGGATAAAATACTGTTCAAGGACTTTTTATGTAACAGTCTCTGTTTATTACTTTCCATTCCCCATTTATTTAAAGGAGTCAGAATCATGGCAAAACTATTCGAAGTGTATCGTTGTCCTATTTGCGGCAACATTGTTGAAGTGGTCGGCGAAGGCGGAGGAAGACTGGTTTGCTGCGGATCTCCGATGGAGAAGCTGGAAGCGAATACTGTCGACGCGTCTCACGAAAAACACGTCCCGGTTTTCAGCCGAGAAGGGAACGTCGTTACGGTAAAAATCGGCTCGGTTCCGCACCCGATGATTCCAGAACATTATATTGAATGGATCGAAGTCCATTCCGACAACCGGGTTCAGAGAAAATATCTCAAGCCGGGCGACGCCCCGGAAGCGCTGTTTTCCTGCCCGCCGGACGCCTGCGATTCCGGTAAAACGCCGTTCGCGTACGCCTATTGCAATCTCCACGGATTGTGGGGCGGACCGGTCAAATAGGGCAGGGGGCTTGAAACTCTAAGGGAATGGGGTATAATCATTAATAATAAGTTGATGGCTGCGAGACGTCAGACATTGTCTTTCGATTGACGTCTCGCTCCCGATTCCAATTAATTACCCCATTCCCTTAAGAAACCCCATGATTAACGTCCTGATACTTCGCGCTCCCGGAACCAACTGCAATATCGAAACCGGCTTCGCTTTTGAACAGGCTGGCGGAACTGTCGAACAGCTTCACGTCAACCGACTGCTGGAAAATCCGTCTCTGTTCGATAAATTCCAGATTTTGTGCTTCCCCGGCGGGTTCAGTTTTGGCGACGACATTGCCGCCGGTCGAATTCTTGCCTCGAAAATGCAAAACGCTCTTTCAGACGCCCTGCACAAATTCCGCGACGACGGCAAACTGATTCTGGGCATCTGCAACGGATTCCAGATTCTGATCAAGTCCGGGTTGATTCTCCCCATCGACGACAACGGATTTCAGGCAACGCTGACGTGGAACAACTGCCACCGGTTCCAGGATCGCTGGGTTCGCATGGTTGTCGATCCGAAAACGCCGTGCGTGTTCACGAAAGGAATTACCGACATCGAAATGCCGATGGCGCACGCTGAAGGCAAGTTCGTCGCCCGGGACGCTCAAACGCTCAAACGACTGGCGGACAACGGCCAGCTGGCTCTGCGTTACGCGCCCCGTCTGACCAGCGCGCCCAATTACGATATCAACGACCTGGACGCCATTCTTCCGGAACCGGACAACCCCAACGGCGCTCAGGCGAACGCCGCCGGCTGCTGCGACGAAACCGGCCGCGTTTTCGGCTTGATGCCGCACCCGGAACGATACCTCAAGGGCGTTCAGAACCCGCAGTGGACGCGCCGCGTCGGAACCGACGGCTTCGACCCGGAACTCGGCGACGGTCTGAAGATTTTCAAAAACGCGATCGACTTCTTCGCGTAAGCGCTTTCGGAAAGGGCGAAAACTTATAACCCATATAGCGAAAAACGGTTAGCTCAAAGAATGCGTATTCTCTTTGAGTTAACCGTTTTTTTATTGCTGGAACAGACGCTCTATTCTTGCTTCTCTTGCCTCGTTCTCTTGCCTGACCAGTTATAATTCTGCGATTATGAACCAGAAACATCCCTTGTTAATCCTGACGGCGTTTATTGTTTTGAGTTTTGCGACCAGCGCGCTGGGCGGAATGATTGTCTATGCGAATCTTCAGCCGTGGTATTCCGACCTCGAACGCGGACCGCTTTCGCCGCCGAACTGGGTTTTCCCGGTCGTCTGGACGGTTCTGTATATCCTCCTGCCGGTTGGAACCTGGCTTGGATGGCGGCTGACAGAAGGAACGACGCGCCGCAGCTTGACAATCGCCTTTTTGATTAACCTTGCCCTCCAGCTGGCGTGGACAGCAGCGTTTTTTGGCATCCACAGCCCGCTGCTCGGACTGGCATTTATGTTGGCGATATTTGTCTCGACGCTCAACCTGTACCATCGCCTTTGGAAGCTCACCCGCCTCGGGGCGGAACTGATCCTGCCGCAAATCCTCTGGCTCATTTACGCCGCCAGCCTCAACGTCAGCGTCTGGGCGTTAAACTCATTTTAAGAATTCGTTTTTGACGTGAGCGTGTAAATCCTTGTATTATATATAGATATTCCCAGACAAGACGTTTTGTTGTTGGGTTTTGTTAGATAGCAATCTGTACGAGAAGAAATAGCAAGAGCCTGCATTGGGGAAGTCCAGAAGCAAGGTCGTTTCCTGGAAACGCCTTGCTTCTCACTCCTCATATTTATTACATCTGATCCTGATAAACCTGAGTGCTTTCTTCTTTTGTAACAGGCGAAGAAAGTTCGTCGCTGACAACCGACAGCTTCAAGCGCTGGTCGCCCGGATTAACCGCTTTGACAAGAATCTTGAATCGGATTTCCGCCTTGGGCGGGAGCTGCGGCGCGGGATCAAAGACAACAGTATTGTTCGGACCCATGCGGTAACTGGTCGGGGCTTCCGCATTGAGGAATTCCATTCCCTGCGGGATTTGAGCGCTGACGCGAACGTTCTGAGCCGCCTTTGTTCCCTGGTTGACAACGTTGATATTATACGTTGTTTTTTCTCCGATTAAAACCGGGTCGCTCGTGTCGCTCAGCTGGGTCAGCAAAGCCGCCATGCCTTCAACCAGACATTCCTTCTGACCGTTGTCTGCAATGCCTTTGTCGGCAGTCGCCTGATAAACCAACGTTTGTTGTCCGATTTGGGTCGGAACGACAACCAGTTCAACGTCGCCGGAATCGTTGGCGGGCAGCTCTTCCAGCAGCCATCGAACGGTTCGCGTCTGACGATCGTAGACGCCGCTGTTATTCGCTCTGACGAATTCCAGACCGTTGGGAAGCTGAACTCTCATGGCAACGTGCGTCGCAGAAGCCGTACCCGGATTGGAAATGGCAAGTTTATACGAGCCTTCTCGTTCGAGGAATCGGCGAGTCGGTCCCTGCACCGTCATTTTCAGCTGAGGAGCGATAACTTCCATATCAAATCGGCTTTCGGCGTTGAGCCCCGGATCGGCGGTGGCGGTAAGCGAGTTGACGAATTTACCCGCTCGAATCGCGGTCATAGTCAAAGTAACCGTTCTCGTTTCGTTCGGCTTGAGATCACCAACGTTATAAGTCAAAACGGAGTCTTTCGCTTCGTGCTGCAATTGCGGCGGAACGTTTTCTGTCAGAACAACGTTTTTCGCCGTTCCTGTTCCGGGATTGGAAAGAAGAATTGTCAACTCGGTCGTGGCGCCGATTCCAATCTGTTTAACGCCCTGAGTCTGAACTGCCAACTGCGGTTTGGCAACAATTCCTTCTCCGCTTGCCGCTGTCTGGAATACAACCTGAGCGACGCTTCCCATTCGTCCTTCTTCAAGCGGCATGATTTCCATGCTGACCGTAACCTGTTTTCCCGGAGGGATGTCGCCGATTTTCCAGACCAACTCTCCGTTGAACCCTTTTATGGCAGGGGGATTGGTTTCGATTAACTGCGAGCCTTTGGGAAGCAAGTCTTTAATTTCAACGTTGACAGCAATAGTTTGACCAACATTTTTTACGATGGTTTTCCAAACAGCGCTTTGTCCGACAAGGAGTTCCTTCGGCGGAATCTTTTCAACAACGATTTGCGGCGCCTGAGAACCATTGAGAACTTTCGCTCCCGGTTCTCCTGTTCCCGTTGAAAACGCCGCGGGAGCGTTCTGCGGAGTCGAAGGAGAATTGGGCCCCTCAATTACCGGCAATGAATCGACGTTGTTGAACTCGCGCGGCTCGCCCGCATTCAAAGACGACGCGTCATTCAAAGACGATGCGTCAGGAAGCGTCATTGGAGCGCTGGCGTTTGGAACTGAAGGTTCAGGAACGGCAGGCGCGCTGAGTTCCAAATTCGGTTCCAGTTCCGGCAATTCTGGAACGCTCGGCTCTTCCAATGCGGGAGGAGTAAGCGCGGTCGCAGCAGGAGCGTCCGGCAAAGACGGAGGCGTCAGATTCAATTCGGCGGGTTCTTTGGGAGCGGAAACTTCCGGAACGGCCGGAGCGGCTAATTCCATTTCCGCCGTTGTTCTTTGAATTGGCCCTCGAGACCTTTGACCTGGCGCGTACGGAGACGGACGCCGAGCGGCAGACATCGGCGCCCTGCCGGGATTCGCGGATTGAGGCGAGGCATAAACCTGATTGGGGACTCGACGGGGTTGTACTCCCGGCGGCGTCAAGGGAATGGCGTTCTGAGCCAAAACGCTGTTACAAATCAATAATGACAGCGTTATCAAAGACAATCTAATCGTCGATTTATTCATTTTTGCATGTTCCTTTCAAAACAATTAGCAATATGCAAATGAGATAGCTTTACGCTATTGGGCAACTAACAAATCCTTGGAAACATAGCAAATTTTAAAAATCTTGTAAAGAGCGATTTAAAATATCATTTTTTCTTGTCCCCCCCTTGAATTTGATTTTAAACTGGGATATATTGATAAAACATGGGGGTTGTAATCTGGTCAGCTCAAACTGATTAAGATTTATGACAAACCACGCATTATAATTATCATTTTTGTATATCCATTTAGAACAGGAGAACAGCATGAATTACAATCGCCGCGATATTTTACGTCTTGGACTGGGTTCGGTTATCATGTCAGCCGCCAGCGCCGCCCCGTTCGCGTTTGCCGAAGACGGCAAAAAGATCATTCCGGTTTGCCTCCAGATGTGGAGCGTTCGAAATGATTTCAAGGCCAACCCGGCTAAAGTTCTGGAAGCCATCGCCAAAATGGGTTACGACGGCGTCGAATACGCCCACATGTACCCGCTGCCAATTAAAGAACTGGCAAAACTGCAAAAAGACTTCGGTCTGACCTGCACCGGCTCTCACCTCGGACGAAACGACGTCGAAGATCCGGAAACCCTCAAACGCAACATCGAAAACCATCAGATTCTCGGCGGCAAGTTCATTCTTTGCGCCTGGATGAAAAACGACACGGAAGCCGACTGGATTAAAGCCGCAGAGAACTTCTCCAAGTCCGCGGAAATCGCCAAGGAAGCTGGCATGTACGTCGGCTACCACGCTCACGCCCATGATTTCAACAAGCTGCCAAACGGCTTGACGACCTGGGAAATCTTTGCTGACCATTCTTCCAACGACGTTCAGCTCCAGATGGACACCAGCAACTGCCCGGACAATCCCTATTACTTCATGGAAAAGTATCCGGGACGCTGCAAGACCGTCCACATGAAAGAAAAAGACCTCAAGATCATCGGCGAAGGCACGATTGACTTCAAACGGGTTATCGAATTCTGCGAAACCAAAGGCGGAGTCGAAAACTACACGATCGAATACGAAGGCAAAAACCCGATGGTCAGCGTCGACCTCTGCAAGCAGGCTTTCGAGAAGATTCGAAATAGCAAATAATTAACATATTTTGCAAATAATAATTGCGCCAATAGCTGATATTATTGGCGCAATTTTCCCTTTCAGAGAGCTTCTAATAATAAATTTGCATATTCCTTATAATTAATATACTGCGTACAGCTCCATTGATTTATCTCTATAAATCCGAATATTTTACATTTATTTTGATATTTTTATAGCATATTTTGGTTGTACTCCCTAGACACTATTTTTAAGTCCGCTATAATGCGTTTATTAAAAAAATGATTAATATTTCATAATCGTTTGCAAATGACGTCTGGAGGTTTTCGCCGTTAACATTTTTATTTAAGCGATTGCTTTGACGTCTTTATCATGTAATCGTTTATGAAATTTGTCATTTATTTTAAAAAGAATATGGAATTAAACGGTTCTTAGCATACACAATACGTATGCCGTGAATTTTAAAACTGTTTTTTTGTTGTTTTATTATGTCTGAAATGTACATTACCTCGGCTGGCATGAGAATCATCAACCTTTTGGTTGGCCAGCCCCCGCTCGCAATTGCGGAAATGATCGATAACCTGAATGTAACTCGAACTGCCATTACAGAACAGCTTTCAGAGCTTATTGAAGCAGGATATGTTGAACGAACGGTGGAAAAGCTGTCGTCTCGCGGTCGTCCCCGCCATCGTTATGGCATTACAGACCTCGCTTTAACAGCGTTGTTCCCTGGAGCCGCTGGCGTTGTCGTTCCGTCAATCTGGAAGCACATCGAACAGTGCTGCGGTCTGCAAATGGCTGAAAAAATTCAGGAACTGGTCGCAGGCGACCTGGCTCTGAAGTTCAAAAAAATCGTTGATGGAGAAACAATCGAAGAACGCCTCGAACAGTTTGTCGAAGGTTTGGCAGAGAAAAAAGTCGTCGCGTTCACTCGTAAAGGGTCAAACGGCAAAACTGAACTCGTTTGGAAAACCAATCCCTTTATCGGCATGCAGGACGGCACCGATCGCTATAACAGAATCGCAACCAAGATGGTCAGTCTGGTTCTTCATACAGACGTTAAAATGACGTCTTCCCGCATGGGCGGAAACTTCTGCGACGTTTTTGAAATCCAATAAAATCAAGACGTCTGATTTATTACAGGTTGTCAGGATTTAGCCTCTGAATCGACAGACGCGAAATCCTGACTTTTCATTGACGCCTCGCTCCTAACTTTTACTGCTATCTTAAGCATTGAAATACCGAATTGGTTTTGCTGTCGGCGGGGTCGTTACTCTTGCGATTCTCATTATTCTTTTTGGGAGAATTCTGTACACGTGGGCGGTTCCGCTTCCGGAAGGGATTCAACCTCAATACGTCGGGACGCAGGCGTGCGCCGAATGTCATGACTTCTTTATGAAACGCTGGAATCTGTCGTATCACGCAGAATCCATGAATTACGCGACGGAAACGTCCATATTGGGAGACTTTTCTTCTCAGAAACTGGAACATTCCGGGGAGACGACGGAATTCTTCAAGGAAAACGGCAAGTACTGGGTCAGCGTTCAATCAGACGGAAAGACAAACCAGTATGAAATCAAGTACGTTTTAGGCGTTTTTCCTCTTCAGGAATACCTGGTTGAAATCGCAGACGGGAAAATTCAGTGTCTGCCGTGGGCGTGGGACGTCGCCGGGGAAAAGTGGTATCATCTCTATGCCGACGACGCTCGGACGTCAACGGAAGGGGACGTTCTGCATTGGCGTCAGCCGGCGCAGAACTGGAACTACATGTGCGCCTCGTGTCATGTAACCAATCTTAAACGCAACTTTGATTTTGCAACAAAGACCTATCACTCTTCTTTTACCGATATTAATAACGGCTGCGAGTCCTGCCACGGTCCGGGCAGCGTTCATATTCAGATTGCCAAAAGAAACGGCGGCAAACGCGCATACGATCGACGATACGGCTGCGGACTGTTTACGTTCCGCGGCGCGACCGGGCAGACGTCAACCGACGCCTGCGCTGTGTGTCACGCTCGTCGTCTGGAAATCTATCCTGACTGGACGCCCGGCTCGAAATTCTGCGATAATTTTTATCCGGAACTGCTCGACTCGGACGCCTATTATCCGGACGGTCAGATTAAAGAAGAGGACTTTGAATACACGTCGTTTTTGCAAAGCAAATTCTACGCGAAGGGAGGGTCTTGCGTCGACTGTCATGACGCCTTTATTGCTCGAATTCCCGCCAATCAGCAGGACGGATTCCAGCCCAAGCCAGTCAGTCAGATGTGCGCCCGGTGTCATGACGACGCAAAATACAATTCCCCCTCGCATCATTTCCATACTGCCGCCGCCAATTCGCCGGGAACCCGCTGCGAGGACTGCCACATGCCGCCGGTTACATACATGGCTCTGGACAACCGACGCGACCATTCCATGTCAGTTCCCCGTCCGCAGCTTACGGCGGATTTAGGCGTTCCCAACGCCTGCAACTCCTGCCATAACGATAATTCCAAAGGAGAAACGCCTCAATGGGCGCAGGCAAAAATTGACCAATGGTACGGAAAGCAGGACTATTCGCGCCATTTTGCCTACGCTATCGCCGCCGGACGACGCGGACGCGAAAATCAAAATCCGAATCAAATCGCGAATACTCAAAAGCGATTGGCAGAACTTGTCAAGCGAGATACGATCGGCGAGTTCGTTCCCGACGTTGTTCGCGCGTCAGCGGCGGCTCTGCTTGCCAATTTCGACGGCGCAAGCGTGAAAAGCGCTCTCTTTGCCGGTCTGAAAGACGAATCGGAACTGGTCAGGACGGCGTCCGCCCGGGCGCTGGAATACAAATTTACTGACGCCAAAGAACTTCAGTCCCGGCTGGAACCGCTTCTGGACGACCCGGTGCGATCTGTTCGCATGGAAGCGGCGCGGCAACTGTCTCAGGTTTTCGTTTACGATAAAACGAAAAATCGTCCCTTCGACAAGGCCATGACGGAATACATCCGTTCTCAGGAAAACCTCAACGACCAGAGCGCGTCGTACCTCAATTTGGGAGTTTTGGAAGAAAACTGGGGACGTCTTTCTCTCGCCGCCCAACGATACCAGCAATCTCTGGAACTCGACAAGACGTTCTATCCAGGACGAAACAATCTGGCTATGGTTTTGTATCGTCAAGGGAAAAAAGCCGAGGCGGAGGAGGAATTCAAAACGCTCACTCAAACGCATCCCAACGACGCTCAGGCATGGTATTCACTCGGGCTGCTCGTCGCAGAAGACAACTCCCGCCTCAAAGAAGCAATTCAATATCTGGAAAAGGCCGTAGAGCTCAACCCGACCTCTGAACGCATGAAACATAATCTCGAACAGGCGCGGATGAAGTTAGGAATGAGGAATGAGGAGTAAGAAGCTTTTATGTTTATGGGGGGCGGGTATTACCCGCCTAAAAAACAATCTTTGATTTTCGCGGACAATGTCCGCTCCCCAGAATGTCCCCTCAATTGATTATCTCTCGCAACTCGCCACTTTTATATTACCAATTCTTGACAAATTTCTCGTTATAATCGCTACAATCGTTAAAGTTTAACTTTTTGACGGACGATTTTATCTATAAGCGCCATAGCGTTTGGAAACGGATATATCTATTGAGCGACAATAGGCGAGCAGATTTTTGATGCGCTTTCGCCGCTCATTACTCGCTGTTCGCAGCTAAAAGAATAAAATGGAAACGGATAAGAAACTGCCAATATTGAAATGCGGTTTGACTATTGCAGCTATCGCCATAGCTCTAATAGCTATAACAGGCTGCTCTCCGCAAAAGTATATTTTCAGCGCAGACCGGGATGCGTTATGTGTAATCAATAACGCCAGTCAGGATGAACGCTGGCTCATTACAGACTATCGTTTTCTGCCCGACCCGGATTCCCGTCTGTACATGGACTATTATCAGGAAACGCCGTGTCAGCCGCAGGACGACCCGACGTCGCATGAATATATGAAATGCGTCAACGGGTATCGCGGCTGGAAAGGTTGGGATAAATACGGTTACGAAACAACGACAGACTCTCGCAATTGGCTCAATTATATGGAGTCAGAAAACGGAGTTGTCGTCATTGACCGCGTCAAGGCGGTCGAGCTTGCGCTGAAACATTCCCGAGACTATCAAACGGCGCGGGAAAACCTGTATTTATGCGCCTTGAGCGTAACAGAACAGCGTTTCAATCTGGAAGTTCAGCCATATTATTCCATTTCGTCGTCTACCAGAACAGATTTTGAAGGCTATAATACAGAAACGCTCGACCAGGGGCTGGGGTTCCGAAAGGCGACAGCTGCCGGCGGAACAATTTTAGCGGAACTGGCAAACAGCATCGTTTGGACGTTTGGGTCAGACGGCTCAAGTCATGTCGGGACAACGCTTTTTTCCTATTCGTTGGTCAAACCGTTTTTGCAGTATGCCGGGCGAGCGTACTCATTGGAAAATCTGACGCAGGCAGAACGCAATCTGCTGGCGAACGTTCGGCGAATGGAACAGTTTCGACAGGGATTTTATATGTCCGTTGTAATCGGAAACGGTTCTCTTGCAACGCCGTCGTCCGGCGCAGTTGGAATCGGCTCCGGCCGAATCTCCTTCGGATCTGTCGGCGGGTTTTATGGACTGCTTAAAAGTCAGATGGAACTGGTCAATCAGCGCGCAAACGTCGATTCACTCAAGGATTCTCTGGATCGAATGCAGGCGAACTGCGACGCCAACCGAATTACAAGCTATCAGGTTGACCAGACGCGGCAATCGCTTTACCGATCTCAGCTTAACTTGCTGACGCAGCAAAACGCCTATCAAAACGCTGTCGACCAGTTTAAAATATCGCTTGGCTTGCCGCCGGAACTTCACGTTGAAATTCGCGACCCGCTTTTGGATTCGTTTGAACTCATCGCGGAAGATCTAAAAGCTCTTCAAAAACGAACAGAGCAAACGATTGTCGATATTCGATCCGGCGCCTTGAAAGGAACAGATTTAAGAAACCGCATCAACACTCTGGTTACGGAGACAAAGGAACAAACGCGCATTGTTCGCAACGACGTCCAAGCCCTGCTGGATATATCGCCCAAACGGCGCGAAACGCTTGATCAATGGGCGTCGCAAACAGAACGCTGGGGCGAACAGATGGACTTGAGCATTTTCGATTCCGGTTTGTTTGATAAACGAGTGAATAATATCGTTCGAGACGCCAAAGCCACATTCGAGATGGTGGAAAAATATTCAAAAGAGCTTCAAACCGTCGCATCGCAAATCAAGGGAAACGAAACGCCTGACGACGTCGACGATATGATTTACGCTTACAACGGCATTCTTCTGGAGCTGATTCTGGTTCAGGGACGCGCCCGACTCGATTCCATTACCCTCGAACCAATTTACATGGATCCGGAATGCGCCATTTCAATCGCCATGACCAATCGTCTGGACTGGATGAACGCCCGCGCCGCCCTGGTTGACCGATGGCGTCAAATTGAAATCGCTAAAAACGCGCTAAAAGCCGGCTTGAAGGTTACCTTTGACGGCTCGGTTCGAACGACAGACCTGTCGGAATTCCACGGTTCGACAACCAGCGACATGAGACTTGGCGTGGCGTTTGACGCCCCGATTACCCGCTTGAGAGAACGAAACTCCTATCGCCGCGCGCTGTTAAGTTACTATCAGGCGCACAGAGAATTTGTCGCCTTTGAAGACAATGCCAGAGAAAATATCCGGGAAATCATTCGTAAACTTGATTTATGCCAGATGTCTTTTGAACTTCAGCGCGCCTCGGTTCTGGTTTCAATGTCACAGTACGACCAGCGGCGATTGCAGTTGGAACGCCCGCCTAAGCCAAAGGAAACGTCCAGCTTCGGCGACTCATTTGCGCGTGACCTGATCGACGCTCTGGATTCGCTTTTAACCAGCCAAAACCAGATTATGAATGAGTGGCTTCAGTACGAATCCATGCGAATGGCTCTCGATTACGCCTTGGGCACAATGCAAATCGACGAAAACGGGCAGTGGGTTGACCCCGGCTCCATGTCGAATATTTGCCCCGCGCAAGGAGGGAACAGACAAGAGGCAAAAGATCGTAACGGCTCGCCGTCTTCGACAAATATAATCGTCAATCCCTTTGCAGAACCCCGTTCCGCGAACGACGTTTTGGAAGACGTGCTCAATGGAACGTCCGACTTTAATTCTCCTCCAGTTCCAACAACGACATCGCCGTTCACCCCGGAAGATATCGTTTTGCCGCCTGTCGAGCCAAGAAATGCGGTTCCGGAATCAAGTAACAACGCCGCCCCGTATTCTTCTCCAGAAGTTACAGACGACGTCCCTGAATCCGCTTCTCCGGAGCTGGATTATCTGGACGAAGATTCCCAAATCCGAGAAATTGTCGACAGAGCCGTTCCAGACGCTCCGGCTAATCTGGATAACGAACCGGCTGTAAAAGTCCTGTCCGGCAAAAACGCGACAGACGACCTTAAACCAATCGCCAGTCCTAACCTGTTGCCGGATAAAGCCGCGGAACCAGAACTGATTGAGCTTCCCGACGCCCCGCTCCCGTTGGAGGACAATTAACTTAAAACACAGCGAACCAAAGCAAGACTTACGCCGTTTGTTGGTGAAAAGCCTTGTTTTAGTCGTGCGTTACTGTAAATCAGAAAACTGTTAACAAGTAAAATCATGAAATCCTATCGCATAATTGTTGTGTTGGCATTGGCTTTTATTGCCATAATCTATATATACTTTCAGGTTCAGAAAGCAAAACGCGCAAATGATGAATATAACTGTTACGGCGTAATTATGGATAAAATTTCCAAAGAAGGCGGCAGTATGCGCATTACGCAATTGTATGAACTGAACGCGTTGAAATATCAGGCTCAAAAAAAAGATGTCAACGCTCAACTAAAACTGGGTCTGCATTACGTTTTAATCAGCAACAGCTGCAAGAGTCCGGAAGCCAGTAAAATGTATAACAGCAAAGCAATGGATTGGTTTCAATTAGCCGCCAATAATCACAGCGATGAGGCGAAAATTTATTATAAGGGGTGTAACTATATTGATAAACTGTTATTAGAAAAAATCAACGAGCGTCCAACGTTTCCACATTTTAAAAATGGTATACCAGTTCTGAGTGAGAGCGAGATAAAAAAAGGAATTGAGTCGGATAGAAAAATGATTAGTGAACTTGATAATCCGTCGCCGCCGATAGATCCAATGTTTAATATTACTTCAAATAGGGAACAGAAAAAATTTTATCAAGAGGATATTGAAAAACGCACTATTCAACTGGAAAGACTTCGTGAGTATATGAGCGATGTACAAAAATTCGGTGAATAACGATAGATTCAACCAGTAAATACAATCATGAACTGGCAATAGAGAAATGATTAAAGCGGTTAGCGCCCAAAACTGAAAACCTTCTTTCTGATTTGCATTATCGTATAAAGCGAAATCAGCGTCAGGCGCTTAACCGCCAAGAATTACGACGCTCTATCCAATTTACTTTTGAAGTTCATACACCGCAACGTCTTCCGGTTCCAGCGTCAGCGTATAAACGCCGGGGACGTCGGTTGGAGTTAGTTTCGTTCCGAGAACCACTTTTGCCGCTTTGAATTCTTTGGGAATCGTAACGCGAACGGTTTGAGACGTCTGTTCCGGATTAAAGAACGTGATATATGTAACACGCTCAGACGCGAACCGTTCACAGCAAACCGTTGAACGGGAGTCCTTGTCAACGCTTTCAACCTGAACAAGTCGTTCTGGCTGCCAGCCCGCCTGAGCGACGGCGAGAATAACAGGCATGTACTTCTTAAACAGCGGACGATCCCGGTTGTACAGTTCCGGCTGGGAGAAGTAATGCCCCGTCGAGGCGTTGGAGCTGAAAAAGCCGGGGAACATTCCAAACGCCAGCGAACGCTTCATGAACTTTTCGGAATACTCGTAAGAGAACTTTGTGAAGTCCGTATTCTGAAGAAAACAGAACGGCTTTTCTCCGCACAGAGCGCGTTTCCGCAGCAGGTCAGAGGGTGAAGACGGTCGCCATTGATCATTCCAGTTCCAGTTCGTTTCTGTGCCGAGGACGTCGCACAGCGGGACGAGCCACGTCAGCTGATGCGGCGTGGAGTTCGCCATCATGGATTTCCCCGACGCTCTGACGGTTTGGGAAAGCGCTCGAATGTACTCGAACGTAACCAGACCGCGATACACCGCCGGGCGTTTGGTAATCGGGTCGAAGGTCAGCGGACGGTCGGCGGCTGACAAATGCGCCGGCGCGAAGTCCAGCTCTGCTGTTACATAACCTTCTGAGGAGTCAATATATTCCCCGTCTAGCCCTTCAAAGCCCTTTTCAAATTTTGGGGCGAAACCGTCAGAGGGATAATTTTTTGTTACATGATTTTCTCGCCAGTAATGAGAGAATTGATTAGGCTTCGGAGCCGTTGGGACGGAGTACATGCTCCAAACGCAGCCGAAGCACCAGGGCGTGTCTTCCAGACGTCCAATAGGATTCCCGTCTCGGTCGCGCATGACGCAGTTCTCCCATGTCTTCGCCATCTCCGACCCGTTTTCAATCTGACGTTTGACTTCCGCAAGAGCAGAGTCCATCGTTCGCGGCAGGTCTTTCGACATGTGCATCCACCATGTCATCGGCTCCGTGTAACGATAGGTCAGAATCCCGTGTTCGTCGTCCCACTTTTCGTTTCCCGTCCCTTCCATGAACCGGAACGCGAAGTCCTCCCAGCCTTCAACGGAGCTGATTCTCAGGAACGGCATCCAGTTTCCCAAAATCGGCTCTCCGTTGTCGTTGCGCGGCAGATGGCAGTAGAATGCCTTTGGGAACAGACGCATGTATTCCGCCCATGCGCTGCGATAGCCCTCTTTGGAACGGTCTGGCGTCAGCGTCCAATCGACGTCTGACAAAACCCACTGATTCTTCTCAGCCGTAAATGCGAGGTCATACGCTATGCAAAGCTCTTTTGTATGGTCGTTATAGAAAAACCGATAAACGGCGGGATAATCCGGGTCAATTCCTATCCAGCGGGTTGACCCGTCCTGAAGTCCAACGCCGGCGATTGGCCAGCGAGACAATCGTTTAGCGCCCGCGTTGACGTTTTGGAAGTTAGAGAATTCCAGCTGCGAGCTGACCTGTTCAACGGTTCCGTCTTGCCCGGCTTTGCGAAGAATCCTCTCCTCGTCTATAGCGCCGTACCAGACAAAGGCGTCGGACGTTATCTTCACCGCTCTGATGAGTGTAACGGATCTCGCTTTTCCGTTTTGATTGCTGACAATAGTCTTGCCGTTTTCTTGTTTGACTTCAATTCCAGACGCCGCGTAAACAGAATTGCTGTCCGTCGGCTGCAACTGAACAACGTCTCCAACAGCGTTGTCCGGCTGGTCGATATTGTATTCCCGGAAATAGTATCTTGACGGCGCATCGCCTTTAACGGTATTTTGATCCAGAACCAGTTCTCCGTCAAACGGGAAGACGGCAGAGCTTCCGTCTGGCGATTTGACGCTGACGACCTGAAAAGACGGATTCCTGAACCAGGCGGTTCCCTTGCGATTTCTGAACAGAAGATACATCGTCAGGCTTTTAATCGGCTTTTCCGGCATGAACCGAACGCTTGCCGTCGACCAGTTTTTCCCTTTCTCTCCAACGTTGAATGCCTGTGAAACGCCCCACTGATACGTCCCGTCGGTAAAAGCAATATCCATGTAGATGGAATAATCGCCGCTTGACGCGCTCTCGACGCCTTCGCAGCGGCTTTCCGCCGTGGCAATAATCGGCTCCGGAACCGTCTGGTCGAGTTGGATGGGAAACCGCAGCCCAAACGCCTCGCCCTCCGGATTGCAGCACTCATACGAGCCGTTGTCAAGCGCTTGGTATCCTTTGCCGAATCCGTAGGGCTTGACGTCTGCCAGCTGGTTGGGGCTTTCTACAGCAGAGGCGTCAAAATGTTTGTATGCAGCGTTGTCTGCCAAAGCAGAGACGCCGATTATAATCGTCAGCAATAAAAAAGGGAGTGGATTCTTGTTCATGGCGTTCTCGCAGGTCAGCGATTAATGGTTGAAACGAATTCTATCTATAATACCGTTTTTTCGTTGTGGACATGATTTGTCATTTTTGAATCAGAGAAACCCCTCATTTCTCTATAAGCGCCGTAAAATAAAGATAAACGTTTAGCAATGAACAATGAGCAAATACTGGAAATTTGCGTCAAACGGATTTTCAAATATCTCTAAATACGTCCAATGAAATCAAATAACAACATGCCGACAAGCCTGGTGATTATCGAACCGCCGAAGACGTGGCGCGGAATAAACGAGTTCGACATGCCCAGTACCGGCATTGTACTGGAAGCCATAACAGCGCGAGTGCGTCATAAAGAAACGTTTATCAGAAACTTTAACGCTGCCGCTTTTGACGCCAGATTGTTTGACCGCTGGGCGGCAATAACGATGGATATACCGACCCAGGGAGCGGTTGTTAAAGTTTCGCCGATAAAAAGGCAGTAGGCAATTAATGGAAGGCGGTAACGAAGCGACCAGCGGGAGCGGAGTTACGCAGTTCGCCGAAGGCGAACCCCAAAAATGACCCCAAGATCATGTTCGCCTGACGGCGAATGCGTAATTCCGTTCGCTTACGCTCACTTCATTACCGCCTTTCAATCAATCGCGCCTCAAAATCATTTCTCGTCCAGAATTTCGACAGCTTCGAATTTCTTTCCTTCGAGCATTTCCAAAGACGCGCCACCGCCGGTGGAGACATGCGTTACCTTGTCGGCAAAGCCGAGCTTCTTGACAGCCGCCGCGGAGTCGCCGCCGCCGATGATGGAGATGCAGTCTGTATCGGCAATCGCTTGAGCGACAGCAATGGTTCCCTTGGCAAAGGACGGCATTTCGGAAACGCCCATCGGGCCGTTCCAGACAACCGTCTTGGCGCCTTTGATCAGGTCGGCGTACAGTTCAGCAGTTTTCGGACCGATGTCCAGTCCTTCGTAGCCGTCCGGAATCTGACCGGCGTCAACGGTGAGCTTGTTGCATTCTTCAGCAAAAGCATCGCCGCAGTTGGTGTCAACCGGAAGAACGAGCTTGTCGCCGCCTTTGGCTAAGAGTTCTTTCGCCAGGTCGACTTTGTCAGCTTCAACCAGAGAACCGCCGACTTTGCCGCCTTTGGCCAGTTCGAACGTGTAAGCCATCGCACCGCCGATGAGAACCTTGTCACAGATTCCCAGCAGGTTGTTGATGACGTTGATCTTGTCGGAAACTTTCGCGCCGCCGAGGATGGCAACGAACGGACGGGTCGGTGCGCTGATGGCGTCGGAGAGGAACTTGATTTCCTTTTCAACCAGGAAGCCGACAACTTTGTCTTTGCCCGGCATGGCGTTGGGAACGCCAACCATGGAGGCGTCGGTGCGGTGGCAGGTGCCGAACGCGTCGTTGCAGTAGGCGTCTGCGAAGGCAGCGAGCTTCTGAGCGAATTCCGCGTCGCCCTTCTTTTCGCCGTCGTTGAAACGAAGGTTTTCCAGAACGAGGGTTTCGCCAGCTTTCAGAGCGGCGGCTTTAGCCTGAGCGTCTTCGCCGATTGTATCGGTTGCAAAGAAGACGGGAGTTCCGAGCAGTTCGCCCAAACGGTCAGCAGCCGGTTTGAGTGAGAATTTGGAGTTGTCCTGTCCGGACTTTGGACGTCCAAGATGGCTCATGAGAATCAGCTTGCCGCCGCGGTCCAGAACGGACTTGATCGACGGAAGAGCCATACGGATGCGAAGGTCGTCCGTAATGTTCAGGTTGTCGTCCAACGGAACGTTGAAATCGACGCGCATTAAAACTGTTTTGCCCGCTACGTCAATGTCGGCAATTGTCTTTTTCGCCATTGTGTTATCTCCTAATAGGTTTAAATGTCTTGAAGCGAAAGCCGCCGCAGCCAACAAGCCGAGGCGATTTCAATTCGCTAATTCTTTACTGATTAGATTATATTATAGCGCTACGAAACAGATTGTCAAGACGGCAGGGGAAGAGAAAGACATAGAATAGATAATAAAGAATAAGGAGTGAAAAACCAGAATTGAACGGCGCTTTGCGTTCACTACTCGTTTCTCACTCCTCACCCACGACTATTGAAGAATATTCTTCTCTTTGAGACTATTCTTCGTCTTCGTCGTCGGCTTCGTCAGCTGCTTTTTCTTCCGGCATCGGACCGTAGATTTCAGCCAACGCTTCTTCGAGGGCTCGGCCGCGGGCGTTGATGGTGATAACCTTGCCATTAGGTCCAATGAGAATCATGGTCGGAATGCCGGTAACGCCGTAGTACGCGCCCATCGTTTGACCGTCAGCAACCAGAGCTTTGTCTCTCATCATTTGCTTCCACGGCATTTCTTCCTTTTCGATGAACTTTTTGAGCGTTTCGACGTCGCGGTCAGAGGAGATGCCGATGATCTCGAAGCCCTTTTCGTGATAGAAAGCGTAGAGCTTTTTCACGTTTGGAATCTCTCCGCGGCACGGACCGCACCAGGTCGCCCAGAAGTCGATAAGAACGGTTTTGCCAGCGTAATCTTCAGCTTTGTATTCGGTGTCGTCAATAAACGTTCCGCCAACGAGCATTTCATTTCCGGGCAGTTGAACGCGGCGAAGACCTCTGCCTTGCCATACGACTTCGTTATTGTCAGCGCTTGTAAAAAGATCAATGACTTTTGCAAAAATCTTGTCAGCCTGGTCTTTTTCATAAATCTCTTTAGTAAACTGGAGAATAAATCCCAATCCATCGGCATATTCAGGAGAAATCTTCTTTCCCTTTTTCTCTGCCTTCTCAATTACCTCATTGAGAACTTTTTTCGCATTGTCCGCATTGCCTGACTGAAGAGCCGTCATGAAATCGTCAACAAATTTTTGGACGTCCAGCTTTTCTTGCAATTCTTCAGCAAATTCGTCCAGTCCGTTGTCTTTGCAAAGCTTAATCACGCCGGGAAATTCGTCCTTGTAGGAGGAATCAAATCTCGAAAGACTGTTAATGATTTCAACTTTCGCCTTGACGGCTTCGGTAATCTGATCCTTGGACAGCGAATCTTTGGCAAGAATCTTGTCAGTCGCTTTGTTGCACGCTTTCAAAACAGTAACAACGCGGAGCAAAAAATCTCTCTGATTGGTCGGACGCGGTTTGGCCATCAGGTTCTTTTGCGATTGAACTTTTTTGATAAACGCGAAGTAATCTTCAACCGAGCCCTCTTCGGGAACGTCGGCGTTGAAAACGGTTTCTTCGACCTTTGGAGCGTCAGACGCTTCGTCTTTTGCGTCGTCGGCGAATGAGACGTTGGCAAATGTCAGAGCCAGCGCCGCAGCAATCATCAAATAAAATGATTTTTTCATGATTTTTCCTTTCCGGAATAAGAGTAATGTTAAAGAGTAAAAAACGGAATTCTCTGATTTATTCCGTTTTCAGACCCTAATCCAAATATACATTTTCCTCTATAATACACAAAATACTTAATTATTTCAAGAGGGAGGGCTATTATTATTTTCATTTAGGGTATAATATAATAGAAAATAATAATTAGCATTAGCAATTAATAACAGACGCGAAGCGTTCCTATAGAACTGCGTTGCAGTTCAATATTTGCAGCCATGGGTTTCAACCCACGGAATTAACAAGATATGAAAAAAAGAATTTTAGTAACTGGCGGCGCGGGATTTTTGGGTTCGCACCTGTGCGAACGCCTGTGTCAACAGGGACACGACGTTATTTGCCTGGATAACTTTTTTACATCCCAGAAATCCAACGTCGAGCATTTGCTGCCCCTGGAGAATTTCGAGCTGATTCGGCACGACGTAACCATGCCGATTTATCTGGAAGTAGACGAGATTTACAATCTCGCCTGCCCAGCGGCGCCGGGACATTATCAATACAACCCCATCAAGACAATGAAAACGTCCGTCATGGGAGCGATCAACATGCTCGGCATGGCAAAACGCTGCCGGGCGAAGATTCTGCAGGCGTCTACGTCGGAAGTCTACGGCGATCCGGAAGTTCACCCTCAGGTGGAAACGTACCGCGGCTGCGTCAATACGCTGGGAATTCGCGCCTGTTACGATGAAGGCAAACGCGCGGCGGAAACGCTGTTTATGGACTACCACCGTTCAAATAACGTCAATATCCGCATCGTCCGTATTTTTAACACGTATGGACCGCGAATGCATCCCTTTGACGGGCGAGTTATTTCAAACTTCATCCGTCAAGCTCTTTGGGAAGACAAAATCACGATTTTCGGCGACGGCTCCCAAACGCGGTCGTTCTGCTATCGAGACGATTTAGTCGAAGCGATGATTCGCATGATGAACGGTCCCGATGAATTTGTCGGCCCTGTCAACATCGGCAACCCCGGCGAGTTCACCATCAAACAGCTGGCGGAACTGACCCTCAAGCTGACGGGGTCCAAGGCGAAGCTGGAATATCACCCGCTGCCGCAAGACGACCCCATGCAGCGGCGTCCGGATATTTCGCTGGCGAAAAAATGGCTCAAATGGGAACCGACCATCCCGTTGGAAGAAGGGCTTCAAAAGACAATCGACTGGTTTAAAACAATCCAACTGACGGACTATCGTCCGCCAACGCCTCGATATTAATTAGCTTCTAGCTTTAAGCTGCTAGCTTCTAGCTTTGTGTTTTTACTACTTGTAACCAAGCTAATAGCTAGGAGCTAATGGCTAACAGCTTGTATTTTCAACCCTTAACCCCCTTTTATAATCATGTCTGAAACCATTGATACAGAAGTTTTTAACAAACAGAAATCTGGCGGCGGCTGCGGCAAAGTCTTGCTGTGGCTGTTCTTTATCGCGCTTCTCCTGAGTTGCTTATGCTGCGCTGGATTTATCGGAACAGGTTTTTATATTGGAAACGCCCTGAAAAACGGATTTGTGGAAGATCCTGTTGTTGCCCAGCAGAAAACCGAAGAAGCTTTCGGCGAACTGAATTTGCCTGAAAATATCAAGCCGCGAGCGTTCCTTACGGTGAAAATGTTTGGCAAAGAATTCGGATTTGCCGGCATTTACAGCTGGGACGTTACTGGCGCAGCCGTTCCTGCTGAAGCTGCTGAAAAGCCGGCGGAAACGACTGAAGAAGCCACTCCAACAGAGGAAGTCCCGGCAAAAACAACTGAAGAAGCTGAGCCGACAGAGGAAAAAGCGTCTGACAATCCAGCGCCAAACGCTGCCGACAACAAAGGCGCCATTTTCTTCTATGCGCTTTCCGACGTCCTGAAAGGAAACGAAAAAGAGTTTGTTGACGCCATTTCCCAGGGAATTGCCCAAAATAAGGACAACGACTATACCGTTGTACGTTCGGAAAAAACCTCTGTTAAGATCAATGGGGACGACAGCGATTTCACGTTCTCCTGGATGGAAAACAAAGACAAGGAAACCTTCTTGATGGTTTCCGGATCTTTTGATTCCAAAAAAGACGAGGATTGCAACGTCCTGATTTATCTGCCGGGCGACATTCCGCAGGAAACGGTTATCAACGTTCTGGAAAATATCCAGAAGTAGGATAATATAAAGACAAGGCGCAGCGTTTGGAGTGCGACGGTTTGCCGTCTCACTCCATATCGCTATGCGCATTGCGTAATTCCCTATTCCGTATTGCACATTCCTAACCCTCTCAACCCCTCCTCTTTCCGGATTCTAAAGGACTAACTTTTTCCTTTCCGCCTCTTGCAGATTATTTCCAAAATGCTATACTATATATTAACATTGACAAGAGTCATTCATTTATTGTAAATGGAAAGCCATGCAGGACAATCTTGCCTATCGATTTTTTGCGTTTATCAGCTACAGCAGCGACGATAAAAATATAACAAAAAAAATCCAGGACAAAATTGAATCCTATCGCTTGCCTACCGTTCTTCGGAATGAACTTGAGACAACCACCGGCAAGGAATATCCTCAACGCGTCCACCCATTGTGCCGAGACGATACCGATCTGTCTGTCGGCTTATTGGGAAAGTCTATTCTCCGAGAGCTGGAAGATTCCCGCTTTTTGCTTGTAATTTGCAGCCCCAACAGCGCCAGGTCCAGCTGGGTAAATCAGGAAATCGAGAATTTCATTCTCCTGGGTCGGTATGAGAGAATTATTCCGTTCATCATTGAAGGCGTCCCGAACAGCGGCAACCCGGAAACAGAGTGCTTTCCACCCATTCTGCGGAAGAATCGGGAGTATGTCGTCTATTCTCACCTGTCCCCAAAGGAAAACGCGGAACGTCAAGCCAAACTTCATGGATTTCTCGATGATATTCATGATGAGCTGAAGGGCGTTTCGCTGGCTAATGAAGGTCCAAGAAACTCCCGGCTGAAAGTGATCGCGCGGATGCTGGAAGTCAGTCCGGACACAATTATTCAGCGGGATAAACAGCGGCAAAAGAAGAGAATCATCTGGTCGTCAATTACCGCGCTGTTCTTCTTGATTCTCTTTACCTGTCTGGGACTCTGGACGTGGGATCGCTATTATCGCGTACATGTCGGTTACTTTGCAGACTACGTAGAATACAGGGGCGTTCCCCGGGGCGTTTTCCCGCTGTCTGTCGAACAAAGAGCTCATCGACGCGATCATTACCGCATTTATACACAAAATCAGAACGTCATACGTCTGGAACATGTAAATTCTGTCGGAATGCCGATGCCCATTGATATTACAGAATTCAAAGACCGTCCTATGATCGCGGTATATCCAATCTACAAAGGCGGTCGGCTGGTTCAAAGAGACACGCTGGACAGGAACGGCAAAGTCGTCATATCGTACTACTATTCCGGGGACAAGATGCAGAAGGTGGAATTCAGATCATTGTCAAATGACAATACTGCATCCTCCACGGTCTTGACCAATGTAACTTCGTTGACCACTTCTCTTCTCGATCCCGCCCAGGAAGGAAACCGCGGCGAGATTGGCAATATGCGTCTTGTCCGTGATTCTAAAGGACGTGTAATTGAAGAACGATTTCAAAAAGGAACTTACGACGTCCCCACAACTGACGAACAGGGCATTGCGGGATTTCGGTACAAGCTGGATGAGTACGGTCGGGTTATTGAAAAAATCTATCTTGACCAGGACGGAAACCCGCGTCCAGACAAACAGGGCGTCGCACGTCGGACAAATCGTTATGATGATAACGGAAATCTGGTTGAGGCAAAGTACTTCGACGCAAATGGGAATTTGACGTTTAATGAACTTGGTTGGATGTATAGCGTCGATACGTTTGATGAATTTGGGAATTCGGTTGAAACAAAATTCTTTGACGCTTCTGGCGCTTTATGTTTGGACAACAACGGCATTGCTGGGGGAAAAATCAGATATGACAAACGGGGAAATATAACTGAAATTGCATATTTTGGAGTTGATGACAAACCGTGTCTGCACAAGGATGGCAACGCAAAAATTACGGCGAAATATGATGAACGGGGAAATATAACTGAAAGAGCTTATTTCGGCATTGACGATAATCCCTGTTTTCTCACGGATAGCTACGCAAAAGTTACGGTGAAATATGACGAACGGGGAAATATAACCGAAATTGCTTATTTCGACGTTGATAACCAACCGTGTCTGAGCAACGAAGGTTTAGCAAAATTTACGGTGAAATATGACGAACGGGGAAATATAACCGAACAAGCATATTTTGGAACTGATGGCAAGCCATGTCTGAGCAAAGATGGCTGCGCAAAAGTTACGTGGAAATACGACGAAAGGGGGAATACAACTGAAATTGCTTATTTCGACGTTGATGACAAATCATGTCTGCGCAAAGATGGCAACGCAAAAACTACGTGGAAATATGACGAACGAGGGAATGAAACCGAAGCTGCTTATTTCGGCATTGACAACAAGCCATGTTTTCACAAGGATGGCTACGTTAAAGTTACATGGAAATATGACGAGCATGGAAATGAAATCGAAGAGGCTTATTTCGGAATTGACAACAAGCCATGCCTGAGCAAAGAAGGTTTAGCGAAATGCACGAGGAAATACGACAAACGAGGAAACGTTACTGAAACTGCATATTTCGGAGTTGACGACAAGCCATGTTTTCACAAGGATGGCTACGCTAAATTTACATGGAAATATGACGAGCAAGGAAATAGAATCGAAGAGGCATATTTCGGAATTGACAACAAGCCATGCCTGAGCAAAGAAGGCGTCGCAAAAATCTCAAAAAAATATGACGAACAAAGAAAAATAATCGAAGAGGCTTTTTTTAGCGTTGATGACAAACTGTGCCTGTGTGTTGATGGCTATGCTAAATACACTGCAAAATTTGATGATCGAGGGAATACAACCGAACAAGCGTATTTCGGAGTTGATGGCAAGCCTTGTCTGCACAAGGATGGCTACGCTAAATTTACAAAGAAATATGACGAACGGGGGAATGTAACTGAAGCTGTAGCCTGGGGAATCGACAACAAGCTATGCCTTCATGAAAAAGGCTTTGCGAGACTTATCGCAAAATATGATGAACTGGGGAATGTGATCGAAACTGCTTATTTCGATATTGACGAAAAGCCGTGCATAAGTAAAGAAGGTTTCGCGAGACTCTCAAAAAAATATGACGAACGGGGATATTTAATTGAAGAAGCGTATTTTGGAATTGACGACAAGCCGTGCCTGTGTAACAATGGTTACGCTAAACTCAATAAGAAGTTTGACGAAAGAGGGAATGTAGTCGAAATTACTTATTTCGGAGTTGATGGCAAGCCTTGTCTGCACGAGGATGGCAACTCAAGAATTACATGGAAATATGACGAACGGGGAAATAAAACTGAAACTGCGTATTTCGGCATTGACGACAAGCCGTGCCTGACCGATGATGAAATAGCCGGCGTCAAATCTCAATTTGACGAAAAGAATCAGGAAATTCGTCGAGAATTTTTTGGCCCTGACGGCGCTCCATGCGTTCTCGGCGGCGACGATCCTTATACCGGCTGGGAAAAAGCATATTACAATAATGGCAATGTAGCAAAACAGATTTGGTTTTACGCAATCAAACCCTACAGAAATATTCTTGGAAAATGGGTTTCAGAATATGATGAGCGTGGAAATAATACCTCGACTTATTATTTGGATGTGAATGATAAGCCGTGTTTGAACGACGAAGAAATAGCCGGCTTCAAATCTCAATTTGATGACAAGAATCAGGAAATTCGTCGAGATTTTTTTGGTACAGACGGCGCTCCATGCGTTCTCGGCGGCGACGATCCTTATACCGGCTGGGAAAAAACCTTCTTTGATAATGGCAATATAGCAAAACAGATTTGGTTTTACACAATCAAACCCTACAGAAATATTCTTGGAAAATGGGTTTCAGATTATGATGAACGTGGAAATAATACCTCGACTTATTATTTGGATGTGAATGATAAGCCGTGTTTGAACGACGAAGATATAGCCGGCTTCAAATCTCAATTTGATGACAAGAATCAGGAAATTCGTCGAGATTTTTTTGGTACAGACGGCGCTCCATGCGTTCTCGGCGGCGACGATCCTTATACCGGCTGGGAAAAAACTTTCTTTGATAATGGCAATATAGCAAAACAGACATGGTTTTACACAATCAAACCCTATAGAAATATTCTTGGAAAATGGGTTTCAGAATATGATGAACGCGGAAATAATACCTTGACTTATTATTTGGATGTGAATAACAAGCCGTGCTTGTGTGATGATGGCTATGCCAAAATTACAATGAAATATGACGAACGGGGGAATGAAGTCGAAGAGGCTTATTTTGGCGTTGACGGCAAACCATGTCTGAACAAAAATAGCGCCTGCTCTAAAGTTGTGTGGGAATATGATGAGCAGGGAAATACGACAGATACAATATTTTATGACATTCACGGGAATAAAGTGATCGTATCTGTTATAGTTAAGGACGTGTCCCCTGACTCGAACGCGAAGAAATTTGGCATCCAAAAGGGAGATTTCTTCATTCTTTATGATGGTCAGCCTGTCAAGGATAACGAATCTTTTATCAAACAACGCGCTGATGACGAAACTGGAGAGGCCCCGCATGAACTGGTTGTACTGCGTAATAACGAATTTGTCGTAATTCAAATTTATCCTGGAAAATTGGGCTGCGTTTTGGGTCCGTACGCCCTTTCAGAAGAACAGCAAAAGCTGATTCTGGAAAAACTCAAAGAGGTAAAAACGGATTCAACCTCTCCTGAGACAGATAAAGCAAATAAAAACAGCGATAATTAATCAGCGCCAAAACAAAGCGACCAACGGGAGCGATTATAATACGTCTCGCGCAGTAGCGCGGATTGGCTCCCCGCCTACGGGGGCAGGCGAGGACGCCTGCGGTCGACGAGGACGTCGACCCTCCGTAGAACATCGATCAGCGCTTTGCGTAATTACGCATTACTAATTTCCCCCTCTCTCCTTGTATTTTTTCTCTTATAATATATAATATGCTCTAACGTATTTTGTATAGATTAACCCAAATACAAACAGCAAGAGAATAAATCATGTTTCAGCCGGTCGATAAATCATCGTTTCCGAAACAGGAAGAGTCGTTGGTAAAGTGGTGGGACGAAAACCGCATTTACGAAAAGTCGTTGGATCTGCGGAAAAACGCGCCGTCGTTCGTCTTCTTTGAAGGTCCGCCGACAGCGAACGGGCATCCGCACCCGGGGCACTGCCTCACCCGCGCCATTAAAGACCTTTTCCCGCGCTATAAGACGATGAAAGGGTTCCTCTGCACCCGTAAAGCGGGCTGGGACACCCACGGGCTTCCCGTCGAGGGCGAAGTCTGCAAAGAGCTGGGCATCAAAACCAAAGAGCAGATTATCGAATACGGAATCGAGCCGTTCGTTCAGCTGTGCCAGAAAAGCGTCTTCCGATACATTACCGAATGGGAAGACCTGACCAAGCGAATTGGGTTCTGGGTCAATCTCGACGAGGCGTACGTAACGTATCACAAAAGCTTTGTCGAGTCGGTCTGGCATTCTCTCAAGACGCTTTTTGACCAGGGCTTGCTGTACCAGGGACACAAAATTGTCTGGTGGTGGGCGCAAGGCGGAACCGCTCTTTCTTCAGGAGAAGTCGGGCAGGGCTATCGCGAAGTCGCCGACCCGTCTGTGTTTATCAAGTTCCCGCTGGTAGACGACCAGGCGTTCCCGGACGAATCCCTTCGCGGAGCGAGCCTTGTCGTCTGGACGACTACGCCGTGGACGCTGCCGTCTAACCAGTTCGCCGCCGTCAAGCCGGACTTGGACTACGCTCTGCTGGAATTCGAGCCGATTCCCGATAAAAACGGAAACGTCGCGCCGGCAGACCCAACCGCCAACGACGCTGGAAAGTTTGTCGTCGCGGTCGCTCTGGCAGACGTCGTTGCTGGCAAACTGAAGAAAAAGGCGAAAGTTCTCAAGACGTTCAAGGGTTCAGACTTGATCGGTCTGCGATACGTCCCGCCGTTTGACTACTATTACAAAACCCTCGGCAACCAGCAGGGCGAACTGCTCGATGGTACAAAAGAATACATCGCCTGGCGAGTCGTCCCGGCAGAATTCGTTACAACCGATTCCGGGTCTGGTCTGGTGCATCAGGCGCCCGCCTTTGGCGAAGACGACCACGGCGTTCTGCTCGATCAGCAAAAGCGTTACAAGGTCGACGAAAACGGAAACACGACGGGGCCGGAACTCATCTGCGCCGTCGGTCCGGACGGGAAGTTTACGGAAATCGCCTCTGACTGGACGGGACGCTGGGTCAAGGAAGCTGACAAAGACATCTCCCGCAACCTCAAAGAGCGCGGAATCCTGCTCCATCTGGAACAGTACCTGCACGAATACCCGTTCTGCTATCGCGAAGAAAAAGACCCGTTGATTCAGTACCCGCGTAAAAGCTGGTATATCAAAACGACGTCTTTCGTCGACCAGATGCTGGAAAACAACAGGAAAATCAACTGGATGCCGGACCACATCAAAGACGGCCGTTTCGGCAACTTCCTGGCAACCAACGTTGACTGGGCGCTGTCGCGCGAACGGTTCTGGGGCACCCCGCTGCCGATTTGGGTTTGCGAAAAAACCGGGCAGATGGAAGCAATCGGCTCGTTTGACGAACTTCTCAGCAAACCCGGCGTAACAGGTCGGGAAGAATGGGAAAAGGCAAAGGCGAAGTACAAAGCCGAGACCGGCGAAGACCTCTGTGACGATCTCCAGGTTCACAAGCCGTATATTGACTACATCACCTACGATTCCCCCTTCGCGCCAGGCGCCAGAATGAAGCGCGTTCCGGAAGTTATCGACTGCTGGTACGATTCCGGCTCGATGCCGTTCGCTCAGTGGGGCTGGCCCAACAAACCGGGTTCAGACGCTGACCTCAAAGAGCATTTCCCCGCCGACTTCATTTCCGAAGCGATTGACCAAACCCGCGGCTGGTTCTACTCTCAGCTGGCGATCAGCACAATGATGTTCGGGAAAACCGGCACGGAACGAGAAAACGCGCTGGCGAAAGACCTGCCGTATCCGCACCCGTTCAAAAACTGCATCGTTTTGGGCTTGATGCTTTCGGAATGGTGGGAATCGCCGGACGGAAGAGTCTTCCTCACCGCCGACGCCGCTAAAGAGGCGGGCGTGAAGGCGGAAAAGAAAGTCGGGAAGATGTCGAAATCCAAGCGCAACTACCCGTCGCCGCAGCAGATTTTCGATACGCTCGGCGCGGACGCCTTGCGATGGTACTTCTACGCCACTCAGGCTCCGTGGAACTCCGTGATTTACTCCACTCAGGCGATTCGCGATTCCGTGCCGGAATTCCTGTTGCGTCTGTGGAACGTCTACGGGTTCTTTACCATCTACGCTAACATCGACGGCTTCGACCCGAAAAAGGCGGCGCCTCGACCTGTCGCGCAGCGCGCGGAACTGGATCGCTGGATTCTGTCCGAACTCAACAAGACGATTAAAACTGTTACAGAAAAGATGGACGCCTACGACAGTTTCGGCGCCAGCGCCTGCATTTCCGCTTTTGTAGACGCGTTGAGCAACTGGTACGTCCGTTCCAGCCGCGACCGGTTCTGGGCGTCCGACAAACAGGACGCCGACAAGATCGACGCGTACTCCACGCTCTACGAGTGCTTAACGACGCTGGTCAAGGTTATCGCGCCGTTCGTCCCGTTCATTTCCGAAAAGATTTATCAGGCGCTCGTCGCCAGCCAAAACGCGTCCGCGCCGGAATCGGTTCATCTGTGCGACTACCCCGTCGCAGACGAATCCCTCATCGACGAAACGCTGTCCTTCCGCATGGGTCTGGTTCGGGAAATCGTTTCTCTCGGACGCGCCGCCCGCAGTTCCGCGAAGCTCAAGGTTCGTCAGCCGCTCAAAAAAGTAGAAGTCGTTCTGACGGACGATTCCAACGTCGAATGGCTTGTCAGTCACGAAACGCTCGTCGCGGACGAACTCAACGTTAAACAGGTTGCTTACACAACAAACGCGGCAGAGTATATCGAATACAATATTCTGCCGGACTTGAAAAAGCTCGGACCGAAACTCGGCAAAAACATCGGCGCGCTTCGCAACTGGCTCAAAACCGCCAACGCCAAAGAGCTGCTCGAACAGATGAAAGCCAACGGCAAAGTAACAGTCGAACTCAACGGAACGGCTGTCGATTTGGCGGAGGACGAGCTGATTATTCGTCTGTCCGCCAAAGAGGGCTGGACGGCAGCTCAAGGCGACTATTGCGTCGTCGTCCTGTCGACTGAACTGGACGAGGCGTTGCTGGCAGAAGGTTTGGCGCGAGAAATCGTCCATGCGATTCAGAACCTGCGAAAAGAATCCGGCTGCGAGTACACCGACCGCATTCAGGTCTCGCTCGTTTCCGACGCCGCCGACCTGACAACCGCTCTGCTCCGGTTTGCCGACTACATCAAGGCGGAAACGCTCAGCACAGAACTGACGTCCGCTCCGCTTGACGGCGTCGCCCCGGTCGAAGTCAAACTGGACGGCAAACTCGCGCAACTGTATTTGAAGAAATAGTACTGTTGTTTGAGCGGGTCAGTCCGCACACGGATTTTACGGATTAAACGGATTTACGCCGATTGGTTTACGACGTTCTATCTTTGTTTTTCTCCCCTTACTAAAGTTTTTTGGAAAGGGGAGCTTGAGGGGAAGAACCTTTTTTTCAAAAAAGGTTTTCCCCTCATATTATTTAACTTGAAAAAACTTCCCTAAAAAGGTCGACAGCTTGCTGGCGACCGAAAGTTTTTTCAAGGCGGACGAAGTTTTAAGCCGCATAGAACGCAAAGAACGCAAAGAAATGAAAGGCGGTAATGAAGCGAACGAAGTGAGCGGAATTACGCAGTTCGCCGAAGGCGAACCGAAACGCCGGAATAACGATACCGTATAGAGTTTCCCAACCGTTGAAAGGCGGTAACGGAGTTCGCGAAGCGAACGTAGTTACGCTTTGTTCGAAGTGTGCATACCAAACCGACGCAGCCGAAAACCTCCCTTGGATGTAGCCCGTCCCCGGGCTACAACTTGACGGCGAAGCCGTCAAGAAATGCGGAAGCCTCCAAATATCTGGAGAACGTGGAAAGCCCCTCAGCCCCGCTGGATCGCGGCTGTTCCAGCCGCCGAAGCCTCTTTGCCCCGCTGAAAGACTTCGACGCATCCGAAAATCTTTCTGGATCGCGGACGTAAGTCCGCAACAGAATCGCGGCAGCCTCCAAAATCTATGGAACTTGTCAACACGCCAGACCTGCTGGTTCGCGGGCGTCTTCGCCCGCCGAAGAAAAAATAAATTATTTCTGAAAAAAATGATATTCTTATTGACATCTACATAATATGTGGTTATAATATTATTAAAGATCAAGTTATAGAGATTCTTTCCAAGAATACGGCGCTTGGGTATTTAACATGATAACTTAAAGAGTTACATTTGGTATTGGTTTTTACCTTTTAGGAGAGCGTAGATGTATAAGTTTCGGTTCCTGTTGTATTTATTAGGTCTTGTTGCTGCTTTTTTCATAGGTTATTCGTTAAAAGCATTTTTTTCAAATGCTGTAACAATATCGGCTGTTGATTCAGATCTTTTTTCTTACGATCGACGTTTTGATCTTGAAGGTTTTACTCTTTTCACAAATAATGACAATACAGATTTTTTATTTGTGCGACAGATTAACCAAGATTCGCAAACGACCTATAGATGGATTGTTTCAGAAGAAAAAACAGATGATGGTACTATTCTTTCTAATTACTACGGTCCTAATAGTAAAGTTATAACGAAAGATCCAAAAGTTGGTCCAGTTTCTGATTCGATATGCACAGTTGTTAAGAAGCCTCAAAATGAAAACTATTCGGTTTTTTGCCAGCTTGGCAACTTCCCTAAAGGCAATCTGTTCATAGATAGGGACAATGATGGAATGTGGGATACTTGGCATGACCAAAATTCCAACATTAGATATAAATACAATAAGGATGAACTAAGATGGTATTCGGAAACTTTAGATGAATGAAATCAAAGTTTCCGTTTGTTTTCGTTTCCCCTTTTTGTTCAATTCGCCACCCGTTTCGAGAAAAAACATGAAAACATACATTTATTCCTTTTTCGCGCTGTTAGTTCTTTTGGCATCCGCAATATGCGCCGGCGCCGATTTAGACTTGGAGAATGACGAACAATTTACGGAATTATCGTCAATCGAAAAAGAAGCAATTAAAGAATTGAACGCTGAATGTAACGACTTTAGTTTCGGTACAAGCCATGAAGGTAATTATGTAGACTTTGTTTATATCGCAGCGATAAAAATCAGCAGCCGCATGCTGGACAATCTCTATAAATTAAAAAAACTCCAATCTCTGAATCTTGATTTTTCTGAAATCGATCAGGACGCTGTTTTGGATCTGGAAAAACTTCCACATCTGAAAAATTTTTTCGTTGAATACTGGAACAAAGACGATCTTGTTAGAGACCTTGACGATAATCATTATCGCAGTTCACTCCAAAGACTTTTGGAAAGTTTGAAAGATTGCGATCCAAATGATACTGAAGATGACGATTTAGACGACTTAAATAATATCGAAGATGACAATTCATTTGAGACGCCTCCTCTTCCTGAATGCGATAAATCCAAAATTCCAGAAAAATATAAATCGCTGGATTGGATAGTCAATATATCATTAGCAAAAGAGTTGCATCTGGTTCATATAGGCTGGTTATCTAAACAGGGACTTGAAAAGCTTGTTCCAAATAAATCCATACACTCTTTAACATTGTTTGATCCTTCGCTGGAAGAACTACAAATAATTAAAAAAATGGCGGTTACAAAGCTTTATGTTTCTCTAGGTTGTTCCTTTGAAAATCTGGCGGAGTTTAAAGAATATCAGAAGAAATTTGGCGATATTCTATCTGAAATTTCACAATTACAGATTTTAGTAATTGGTGGAGCATATTATGATTTGGAAACAGATCGTTTTTATAGTTTAGTTGACGATGAAATGATCGTGAAACTTGGCAAGCTCCATCTTAAGGCGTTACAATTATCAAAGGCGGATATCTCTCAGGAAAGCATTCAATTGTTGTCAAAATCAGAATCGTTATACGAAGTTGGTTTACCCAATGATCTTATTAAGAAATACGGCAGTTTAAAAGGCAAGGTTGTTTTCTATTCGTCCAATCTCTGTCGCAATATTGAAATTGACGACGATGGCAATTATATTCCCTGGTATAAATATATCTTACAATATACTAATGGGAAAAATATGTCCGATGATGAAATAAAAGAAATGCTAAAGCGTGAAGAAGAATTGCTGAGGAATGGCTGGCGATAAGAATCAGTGAGTTTTTTTAAGTTTGGCGGACTTACGTCCGCGACCCAGAAAGATTTTCGGCAGCGAAAGAGATTATCAGCGGGTCAGAGAAGCTTCGGCGGGCGAAGACGCCCGCGAACCAGCAGGTCTGACGGGCTACATCCAGAGGAGGTTTTCGGCTTCGTCGTTTTGGTATGCACACTTCGAACAAAGCGTAACTTCGCTCGTTTCACTCACTCCGTTACCGCCTTTCAACGGTTGGTAAACGCTAACGGTATCGTAATTCCGGCGTTTTGGTTCGCCTTCGGCGAACTGCGTAATTCCGCTCGCTTCGTTCGCTTCATTACCGCCTTCCAATTCTTTAGCGGGCGTTCCGTCCGCCTTGAAAAAACTTTAGTAAGGGGAGAATAATCAGTTGGGAACGTCGTAAACCAATCGGCGAAAATCCGTTTAATCCGTAAAATCCGTGTGCGGACTGACCTGCGCTCAACCCGCAATGCGGCAGAGAACTGCCGCGTGCCGGGCTCATCAAAGGTTTTTAGCGGGGCGTTGGACAAGGCGGCGTCAAGCCGCCGCATTCCCCGACCGTATTATTCACCCAGCGCTTTGCGGACGTTTTCTTCTGTAACGGGGGAAATGACGCCAAATTCTGTGATGATTCCCGTGATGTATTTTGCGGGGGTAACGTCGAAGGCGGGATTGTAGACGTCGACGCCGTCAGGGGCGGTCTGCTTTCCGAATCCGCAAGTTACTTCTTTCGGGTCGCGCTGTTCAATCGGGATTTCCACCCCGGTTGCAATCGATAAATCGAACGTGCTTTTCGGTGCGGCAACGTAGAACGGGACGCCGTGTTCCTTCGCGACAATCGCCAGCTGATACGTCCCGATTTTGTTGGCGGCGTCTCCGTTAGCGGCGATTCTGTCGGCGCCGACGACGGCGGCTTGCACGCGTCCTTCTCTCATGACCTGAGCCGCCATGTTGTCACAGATAAGCGTAACGGGAATCCCGCGCTGCATCAGTTCCCAGGTCGTCAGACGCGCGCCCTGAAGCAGAGGTCGGGTTTCGTCAGCGTACACGTGAATCTTTTTCCCTTCTTCCGCGCAGGCAAAACAGACGCCCAGAGCCGTGCCGAAGTCCGCCGTCGCCAGCCCGCCGGCGTTGCAGTGCGTATGAACGCCCCAGCCGTCCTGAATGAGCGCAGAACCGTATTTCCCAATAGCGCGGCAGATCGCCCGGTCGTCAGACTGAATCTGTAACGCCTCCGCCAGCAGCTTTTCTGCAACGTCGCGCGGCGATTCCTCCGCCCCGGCGTTCAGACCGACTTTCTTCAGCCGGTCTAACGCCCAAAACAGATTGACCGCCGTCGGGCGGCTGGTCGCCAGATAGTCGATTACTTCCGCCAGACGAGCGTCGAACTCCGCTCGCGATTTATCCAGCGCGGGCTGAACTCCTATCACAACGCCGAACCCGGCGGCAATTCCAATCGCGGGCGCGCCGCGAACGCGAAGCTTTTTAATCGCTTCCCAAACGACTTCCACCGTCGGGCAGAGAATCTCCGTAAACTCCTGCGGAAGGAGCGTCTGATCTATCATAAACAGGCGACCGTCAATGCCGCCTTCAAAGCGTACTGTTTCTGGTATGGTCATGGTTAATGTAGGGATTAGCAAAGGAATGGAAGGCGGTAACGAAGCGACCAACGGGAGCGGAGTTACGCAGTTCGCCGAAGGCGAACCAAAAAGCAAGAACCCGACGTTACGTTCGCCTGACGGAGAATGCGTAATTCCGTTCGCTTACGCTCACTCCATTACCGCCTTTCATCAATCGTTTTTCATAAGTGACTTAATCTTCTCGACCACCTGTTCAACGTTCAGGTCGTCGGTATGGACGAAAATGGCGTCCGGGGCAGGTTTGAGCGGGCCGACGGCGCGGGATTCGTCCAGTCGGTCGCGTTCCAAAATGGATTCTAAAACGCTTTGGAAGTCCGCCGATTCGCCTTTTTCCTGAAGTTCCTTGAATCGTCGCTGGGCGCGGGTTTCCGCCCGGGCGAGAAGGTAAATTTTCAGCTCGGCGCCGGGAAAGACGACTGTTCCCTGATCGCGTCCTTCTGTTACAAGGTTCTGACGGTTTCCGAAATCCTGCTGCAGGGCGACCATCAAAGCGCGAACGTCCGGGTTGTTGGCGGCGAATTTGGTAATAGCCGTAACCTCGGGAGTGCGAACCTGATCGGTAACGTCTTCCTCCCCCAGATAGATTTTCTGGCTGCCGCAGTCGTTTTCCATCCGCAGAGGAATGCGTTTGACGGCGTCCGTCAGCTCGTCTGGATTGTCCCAGTCGACTCCCTGTTTCTGTCCCCATAAGGCGCAGGCGCGATACATCGCCCCCGTATCCAAATAGGTAAATCCTAAATCCTTTGCCAGCCGCTTGGCGACTGTGCTTTTCCCTGTTCCTGCAGGGCCGTCGATGGTGATTATCATGATAGTTAGCGGCGTTTCGCCGCTTCCGAACAACCGCTTTAGCGGTTGACTTTTAGTAGCCGGCGGTTTTAACCGCCGGGAGAATGAAACGTAGATACTTTTTTAATCGAGTCAACCTCTTTTTTCTCCCCCCCGCCAACGGCGGGGGGGAGAAAAAAGAGTATTTGTCGATGTTTTTATTTTATTTTGTTTCGGTTCCGTGGGTTAAAACCCACGGCTATTAATATTGAACCGCTACGCGGTTCTAGCGGAAGCGCTTCGCGCTGCTGTTTTCAAGTTACATCCCCACCAAATCGCGGGACTTTCTCATTGCCTGACGCGTGGCGGAGGGGCCTTTGCGTCTCTGGAATTCCAGACGGGCGATTCCCGCCGCGCCGAGGTATCCGGCGTCCGACCCGAGCGAGGCGAATTCAATAACCGTGTTTTCCGCCAGAGTCGGGAACGTTCTGCAGCAGACCTCTTCCCGAATGCGTTGAATGAACTGTTCGCCCAAGGTCGAGTTTTCCAGCTGAAACGTCATGCTTCCGCCGATAAGAATCCCGCTGGGGTCAATCGTGTGCATGAGGGAAATCAGCCCCAAGGCGACGTATCGGGCGGTGTCCATAACAATTCTCATGGCGACGGCGTCGCCTTTTTCCGCCTCTTGAGCGACCAGCAGCGGAGTAACCTCTTCGCCAGCGCGAACGCGTTTTCTGAGCGTGGTCGGCTCGTTCGTTTTGAGGATGTCTTTGGTTCGCTGAATAACGGCTGTGGCAGACGCGTACGCTTCCAGATGCCCCAGCTGTCCGCAAGAGCATTTTCGAGCGTTTTCAGAGGAATCGATGAGAATGTGTCCGCACTCGGTTCCGTGCCCGTTTTCGCCCTCGATAATCAGGTCGCCGACGATAATTCCGCAGCCGACGCCAGTGCCCAGCGTGAGCATAACCATCGAATGGAACAGACGACCGGAACCGACCCAGAACTCTCCGTAGGCGGCGGCAGAGGCGTCGTTGACAAACGAAACCGGCAAGCCGGACTGTTTCGCCAGCGCGTCGCGTATCGGGAACCCGTTCCAGCCCGGGAAGTTGGTTGGATTAACCATCTTGCCAGCGGCGAAATCGAGAATGCCCGGCGCGCCCAACCCGACTCGGGCGATCTCCGACGGCTTCAGTCCCGCGTTGGCGATGAGTTTATGAATCGCGTCGCTGATTCGTTCGACAACGTCTTCCGGCCCCGCGTTGGAACACGTAGGCGTTTCCCCCCACGACAACGGATGTCCGCAGTCGTCAACAAGACCGATTTTCGTATTCGTACCGCCGAGATCGACCCCAATATAAAACGGAGCGCGGGCGTCGGCGATGGATATGTATTCGCGTTTTGACATGGTCAGGGAAGCGAGCGGTTTGACTCGCCAGATTGAATTGTTTAAGAAAAGACGAAAGGCTTGACCGTTTCGCCGTTGAATTCTTCTCCTATATTATAATCAATTTACCAAAAATTGAGAGAGTTGTCCAGAGCAATGTGGCGAGGGAGTAGGGAATAGGGAGTAGGGAATAGTAAGAAAATCCTCCCTATTGCCTACTGCCTACTGCCTCTTGCCTTCATTCTCCCTAATTCTTTCGTAACTCCTGACTTACATCGTCAAAAGGATTATTCCAGCTTTTCTTTCTTATACCTCCCCCTTACCGGGTTGAAATAAAAGTTTTTTTTGATATAATCTATGCAATAAAATATAGAATCGTGTGAGCTGAAACAGCGCCGATTCATTTTACACCCTATACATTCAGGTTATTTTATGAAAGTATCCATTGGCAGCGACCACCGCGGAATTGACGCGCGGCATCAGGTCGCGCAAATTCTTGAAACGCTCGGACATTCCGTTGACGATTGCGGAACGGACAGTACCGGCAGCGTAGATTATCCAGACATCGCAGCTCAGGTGGCAGAGAAGGTCAGCGCAGGCGTCAGCGACCGCGGTATTTTGATTTGCGGAACCGGCATCGGCATGTCGCTGGCGGCTAATAAATTCCGAGGCGTTCGCGCAGCAGTTTGCCAGGACGAACTGTTTGCAGAAATCAGCCGACGGCACAACGACCTCAATATCTTGTGCCTGTCCGGAGATACGATCAGTCAAAACGCGCTTCCACGCATCATCGAAATCTGGATGAAAACCCCCTTTGACGGCGGTCGTCATCAGGTTCGAATCGATAAAATTGCCGCTTTAGAAGAACGTAATTTCAAACCGAAAAACTAAGCGTTCCAGCCGCGTTGCTTATATGCGTGAACTGTTGATCAGCTATTCCCTTTAAAACTTAACCAAATTTAGAATAACTTCACCATGCTTCGAACTGATGAAATCCTTTCGACAATTGAAATGCTTCATGCGGAACATCTTGACGTCCGCGCTGTAACGCTGGCTTTGAACGTCAACGATTGCGCGGCGTCAAACGTAGACCTTGTTTGTGACAAACTTCGCAACAAGATTCGCAAATACGCCGGTCGTCTTGTCGAAACGTGCGACAAAATCGGCGCGAAGTACGGCATTCCCGTTATCAACAAACGCGTTGCGCTGTCGGCAGTGTCGCAGATTCTTGCCGGGCACGGCCGTTCTGCCGGGTTGCAAATCGCTCGAGCGCTGGACAAGTCGGCTCAGGAATGCGGCATCGACTTCGTCGGCGGCTATTCCGCGTACGTCCAAAAGGGGATTACCGTTTCCGATCAGATTATTATCGATACTCTGCCGGAAGTTTTGTCTGAAACAAAACAGGTTTGCGCGTCCGTCAACGTTGCTTCTCGCAAGGCGGGCATCAACATGAACGCTGTCAAGCAGATGGGCGTTGTTGTCAAAAAGATTGCTCAGGCGACAGAAAGCTCTCGCGGATTCGGCGCAGCGAAGTTGGTTATTTTCTCCAACGTTCCGGAAGATTCCCCGTTCATGGCTGGCGCTGTTGCCGGCAACGGCGAAGGCGAAGCGGCGATTAACATCGGCGTTTCCGGTCCCGGCGTTGTGTCGTCTGCCCTTAAACGACGCCTGGAGATGGAGCCGAACGCAACGCTCGACGAACTGGCGGAAGAAATCAAGATTACCAGTTTCCGCGTTACCCGCTGCGGAGAACTTATCGGCCGCGAAGTCGCCAAAGCTCTCGGAATTGAATTCGGCATTGTCGACTTGTCGCTGGCGCCTACGCCCATGATCGGCGACAGTATCGGCGAAATTCTCAAAGCTCTGGGAATCGCCCGCATTGGCGCGCCGGGGTCAACCGCGGCTATCGCCATGCTTAACGACGCCGTTAAAAAGGGCGGTCTTTTCGCGTCCAGCTCCGTTGGCGGTCTGTCCGGCGCTTTCATTCCCGTCAGCGAAGACTCCACTCTGGCAGATGCCGTCGGACAAGGACATCTGGTTTTGGAAAAGCTCGAAGCCATGACCGCCGTCTGCTCTGTTGGTTTGGACATGGTTCTCATTCCCGGCGACACCGCACCTGAAACCATCTCTGCGATTATTGCTGACGAAATGGCGATTGGCGTTATCAATAACAAAACGACAGCCGCCCGACTCATTCCTGTTCCGGGCGCGAAAGCCGGCGACATTATCGACTTCGGCGGTCTGTTCGGCAGCGCCCCGGTCTTGGACGTCCGCAACAACGAAGGCTCAAACGCCTTTATCAACCACGCCGGACGCATCCCCGCCCCGCTGCAATCCCTGGGGAACTAAAATTAATTTGGGAAGCGTTATTTATTCTCATCTTTCCAAATAAATAACGCTTCTTTATTCTATAACTTAACACCGTTCAATTTACAACAATATCATTCAAAATTATCTTCCCAAACCATTCTTGATTTATCGTGGAAAATCTGGAAAACCTGATAAACGAATTGCGACTTCTTCCCAAAGAAACTCCTTGGGTTGAATTTAAAAAAGATAGTTTATCAGACCCCAAAGAAATCGGAGAATATATTTGCGCTCTTGGCAATTCAGCAACTCTGCACGATAAAAATTACGCCTATTTACTTTGGGGAATTCATGATCAAACGCATGAAATCGTTGGTACGCATTTTGATTTTTACAAAAAGAAAATCGGTAACGACGATTTAATTCCATGGTTAACTCAACGTCTTTCCAAAAACTTCAATTTTGAATTTGACGATATTATCATAAACAACAAAAAGGTTGTTGTATTGAGAATCGAAAAAGCGAAATTATATACTATTCGTTTTATGGATCATGAATATATTCGCATTGAATCACAAAAACGAAGTTTAAAAGATCTGCCTCAGATCGAGTTAAAATTATGGGATAAACTCCGCTCCTATAATTTTGAATCGCTTCCTTCAAAAGAATCTCTTTCCCAAGAGAATGTAATAGCGTTGTTAGATTGTCAAAAATACTTTGATTTAAAGAATATTCCCTTTCCCTCTGAAACTCGATCAATATTATATTATTTTATTGAAGATAAGATTATTGTTCGCCAAGACGATGGTTTGTATTCTATAACCAATTTGGGCGCTTTGTTGTTAGCTAAAAAACTTTCTGATTTTCCAAGTCTTTCGCGGAAAGCCATTCGACTTGTTGTTTATTCCCAAAAAGATAGAAATAGCTCAACAAGAGATTACATTGGACAAAAAGGATATGCTTCGGGATTTGAAGGGTTAATAGATACTATTAAAATTACGACTTCTTCCGAGATCGTTCAAGGCGCTTTAAGAACAAATGTAAATCTGTATCCAGAAATAATGATCCGCGAAACGGTAGCAAATGCTTTAATTCATCAAGATTTATCAATTTCAGGTTCAGGACCCCTTATAGAAGTTTTTCCTAATAGAATTGAAATAACCAATCCGGGAGCGCCGCTAATCGACACTAAGCGTTTTATTGACAATCCTCCACGTTCAAGAAATGAACAATTAGCTTCGCTAATGAGACAATTTCATATTTGTGAAGAACTTGGTTCAGGATGGGACAAAATAGCGATCGAATGTGAACAAAAGAATTTGCCAGCTCCGACAATAACTGTTTATGATGAAAATACAAAAGTAACCCTACATTCTTATATTCCATATTTAAACCTAACGATGGATGAACGGATTGATGCTTGTTATATGCACGCCTGTATCAAATGGTTAAACCATGAGTCGATATCAAATTCTTCATTAAGGGAAAGATTTCAACTCGACGATGCTTATTCATCGAATATTTCAAAGATTATTAAAGCAGCAGTAAAAAACAACTTTATTAAACCTGTTGATCCTAAAACGGCGCCTAGAAACATGAGATATTATCCATTTTGGGGATAATCAAAAGACGTTTTTAACTTTCCTTAACTTTCTTTTTGACAGGCCTTGTTGTTTTTATATGTTATTTACAGATAACATAACCATATAGTAATACAGTATTTATAAAAAACATTCCTATTTATTTTCTTTCAAAAACGTCCATTTTTAACTTTCCTTAACTTTAATTATATCAAACACGGCTGTTATAAATTTGTTGTTGTCTACAAGGTAAAACCATCTAATCCTACATACGCCTTCTCCGCTCTCCCTTGCATTTTTCTCAAATTAATATAGAATACCGCTCAATTAATATGGTTTTTTCGTCTTTGACCGTTGCGTAGCGGCGGGCGAAAGGACTTTTGACGTTTTTTTACTCCACAATATAAGGAGATACAAACGATGTTTGACGTTACAGCTGTTGTTGGCGCGACCGGCGCCGTCGGTACTTTGATTCGTGAAATCATGGAAACCCGGAACTTCCCGTCCAAAAAGGTCAAGTTCATTGCTTCTAAACGTTCAGCTGGCACGACTCTTAAATATAAAGGCGAAGACGTTGTCGTAGAAGAAATGCTTCCCGAAGCGTTCGAGGGCGTTGATTTGGTTATCGGTTCCACGCCGGACGAAGTCGCTGCGGTTTTCGTGCCGTGGGCAAGAGAAAAAGGCTGCCTCGTCGTTGACGAATCCGCGTACTACCGCATGCACGACGACGTCCCGCTGGTCATTCCGGAAGTCAACCCGGACGCTGTCGACAACCACAAGGGAATCGTTTCCAGCCCCAACTGCTCGACAACCCAGATGGTTATGGCGCTCAAGGCTCTGTACAACTACAGCAAGATTCGCCGCGTTATCGTTACGACGTTCCAGGCGACTTCCGGCGCTGGCGTTGCCGGCAACCGCGACCTGAAAAACGGTTCCGCCGCCGCTCTTCGCGGGGAAGAATACCAGTACGAAACCTTTGCTCATCCAATTGCGTTCAACTGCATGCCGCAAATCGGCTCGCCCAAGCACCCGGATCGCTTCCCCGGATACACGTCTGAAGAAGTCAAGATGATTCTGGAAACCTGGAAGATCATGGGCGACAACTCCTTCGGCGTCTGCCCGACGTGCGTTCGCGTTCCGGTTGAAAACTGCCATTCAGAAAGCATCTCCGTCGAAACGGAACAGGAAATCACCGTCGAAAAGGCGCGCGAGCTGTTCGCGGCGTTCCCGGGCATTATCGTCATGGACGACCTTGACAACAAGGTTTACCCGATGCCGTACCTCTGCACCGGCAAAGACGAAACGTTCATCGGGCGCATTCGCAAAGACCCCAGCGCTCCAAACACGCTTACTTTCTGGTGCGTCAGCGACAACCTCCGCAAAGGCGCCGCGACCAATGCCGTCCAGATTGGCGAACTGCTGGCGAAGAAATTCTCCAAATAACGCTTTAATCCCGTTTTGCGGAAAAAGCCTATAACATGAAAACAGATTACAGGGAACGGAAGCTCATTCCGCTCCCTGTTTTTCGTAGAATTCTTTGAGAATCGAGAACCATTCTTCTCGGTTTCGGACTGTTACAAATCGGGCGACCAGCTCGTCTTTTCTCGGATGAGTCAAAGCGTGCTTGATTCCAAATTTGCGAATTATCGAGCAGGTTCTTCTTTCGCCGTATAAATCGACGCACCGGTTAAAATGCTCTGCCAAAACAGCCGCCTGTTCTTCCAGACTGGGTGGCGGCAAGGCGGGCAACCCCATCGCCAAGGCGTTAAACGCCGGGAAGATCCAAGGATTTCCAATCGCTCCGCGGGCAATGCAAACGCCGTCGACGCCGGTTTCGAGAATCCTGTCCAAGCACGTCTGAGCAGAAAATAGATCCCCGCAGCCCAAAATTACCAGCGACGGGAACTCTGATTTCACTCGTTTGAGAAACGACCAGTCCGCCTCGCCGGTATAGCGCTGTAACACAGTTCGACCGTGAATAGCAACCGCGTCGACGCCGATTGCAATTGCGCCGTTGAGCAGTTTATAGAAATTGTCTTCGCTTTGAGCGGAATCGTCGTAGCCCTTGCGAAGTTTAATCGTCAGCGGGACGCCGTCCGGCAGAGCGTCTCGCGTTCGCGCCGTCATTTCCAGAGCCGTTTCCGGTTCAGACAAAAGAAACCCGCCGCGCTTTCTTCCCAGAACTTTTTTAACCGGACAGGCAAAGTTCAGATCAATCCAGTCAAACCCGCTTTTGACAAGCCGCATCGCCGCCGGAGGAAAATCTTCCGGGAAGGCTCCCATGATTTGCGCCCCGCAGGGATGGTCAGACGGCTCTAACCCCATACGCTGATTGACCTTGACGCTCTTTTTGACCGTTAAAACAAACTGATCCAGCATGACCTCCGCTACGGTCGCCGCCGCGCCAATAATAGACGTCTTCCATTGAGAGGGCAGGGCAGAGTATTCCGGGAAATCCGCAACGGATTCATGAAGATTTTGCGTAACGTGCCGCTGCGGTCTGTCGCTGTACCCGCTTAAGGGAGCCTGAATTGCCGGGAATCCAATATAAACGTTCCCGATTGACAGCGGTTTGAGTCCCTTAATCAGCGGCAGAGGCGATGATGAAATCATAATAAAGAATAAACGTGGAATAACGTCTGTTATGCGTTAGATAACCGTCGTCTGTTCCACGTTTGAGAAACTACTCCGCCTGTTTCGGTTGATCTGAAGACGGGGTTTCAACGCCTTTGTTAATCGTCTCGCCGGCGTTGTAGCGTTCGACCTGTTTGTCGAGCTTTTTCTGAATGCGGCGACGTTCGTTTTCATCCAATCGATCGACGAAACAGTAGCCGTCCAGATGGTCGTTTTCATGCTGAACGCATCGCGCCGCCAGCCCTTCAAAGGTGGCAGTGAACATTTCGCCTTTGATGTTAAAAGCGCGAACCGTAACCCGTTCTGGACGAACAACTTTGGCAAAAATATCAGGAAAGCTCAGACACCCTTCTTCGCCGCTTACCAATTTTCCGCCCCGACGGAGAATAATCGGGTTGATGAAAACCATCTCTTTGTCTTTCTTTTCCGGATCGCCGGTATAGTTCATAACAAACACACGATACGGCAGTTCAACCTGCGGACCAGCCAAACCAACGCCATTGGTCGCGTACATGAGTTTGAACATATTTTCAATCTGCTGACGCAGAATACTGTCAATTCGAAGAACCGGCGAAGCGGTCATCTTCAGCGACGGATGCGGATAAAGTACAACGTCCATAGTCAAAATTCCTTGGATTTTCAATATTGATTTTGAGATGCTATATATTATACCAAAGATGTTTTTTTTCGCAAGGGACGGTAAAAATATATGCCAAAATATCTACTCATTTTTAAAAAATTCGAGCAAACGACCTTTATCTTTCGTATAAAATTTGTTATAATGGGCATAACTGTTAAGCATTTATCCTTTGACATCATTTATAGGAGAAACACATGAAAACTTCATTAACCATTAAAATGACGGCTCTCACGTTGGCGGCGTTTCTGCTGACGTCAACGCTGTCCTTTGCCCAGCCGGGGCCTCGCGGAGGAAACCATCCTCCCAAAATGGACGCCCCGAAAAGCGCTCCGAAAATGCCGGCCCCGAAAAGCGCTCCGAAAATGCCGGCTCCGAAAATGCCGGCTCCGAAAATGCCGGCTCCGAAAATGCCGGCTCCGAAAATGCCGGCTCCGAAAATGTCGGCTCCGAAAATGCCAGCTCCGCCATCTCGGGTTTCTGCTCCAAGCAAACCTGCTGTTCGCACGCCTGCGCCTAGCCGCGGACCATCAGCCGGACCCAGCGCACGACCAACCCCAAGCCGCGGACCTGTGGTTGCTCCCACTCGCGGACCTGTAGCTCAACCCAGCGTTCGACCGGCCCCCAGCCGCGGACCATCAGCTGCGCCAAACGTTCATGTAACCCCGGGTCCCAGACCAAGCGTTCATGTAACCCCCAGCCGCGGACCAGGATCTGGACCAAACGTTCACGTAACCCCGGGACCTAGACCAAGCGTTCATGTAACCCCGGGTCCGAAACCAAGCGTTCACGTAACTCCGGGACCCAGACCAAGCGTTCATGTAACCCCGGGTCCGAAACCTGGTCCTGGACCAAGTCATCATGTAACGCCGGGTCCGAAACCTGGTCCTGGACCAAGTCATCATGTAACGCCGGGTCCGAAACCTGGACCGGGACCTTCCCACATTCCGTCTGGAGGACGTCCTGGCTGGCAAACCAGACCGCACAGTCATTTCGATCCAATTTATGCCAACGTTCATCGCGCCATGTACGGACCTCATGTTCCGCCGCCTCCTCGCGCTCCTCGTCCGTACTGGAACAATTGGGGAGTTTCCGTTGCTTTGGGTTGGACTAACTTCGCCATCTCAACCGGCGCGTTCACCTTTGGCTGGTGGGATAACATGTACTACCGCGCTCCGTGGTGGAACTATTACTACTATCGCAGCGCCTATCCGGTTTACTACTGGTGGGGATGCCCGACGTGGAACAGCATCCGCAGTTTCTACCCAACGTACAATTGGACAAGCCCGTTCTACTATGATTATGGTCAGAACGTAGTTATCGGCCCCGATTCATACGTATACATTAACAATCAAAGAGTAACAACTCAATACGAATACGCTCAGTCTGCGGCTGAACTGGCATCGTATGGCATGCCGGCTGCGACAGCTAATCAGAGCAATCTCCAGTGGCTGCCGTTGGGTACTTTCGCGTTGTCAACCTCTTCAGTTAATCCTCAAGCGTCAACCAAAGCGGCTATTCAGCTGGCTGCAACCAACGACGGTTTGATCAGCGGTTCGTTCTACAATCGTGACACCAACCAGACGTTCCCGATTCAAGGTCGAGTCGATCCGCAAACCCAGCGCGTTGCGTTCTACGTTATCGGCGCAGAAAACACCGTTTTTGAAACCGGTATGTACAACCTGACTCAGCAGCAAACGCCGGTTATGATTCACAAAAACGGCGGCAGAACAACTCAAAACGCCTTGCTGGTTCGTTTGAATCCGCCGCAGCAAAACGCTGCTACTACAACAACCACCCCTTATGTACAGAACGCCGCACCTTATGTTGAGGAGGCGCTTCCTTATGTTGAAGAAACGGTTCCTTATACTCAGGATCCCAATGTTGCTTATCCCATCATTGAAGATACCAGCAGCAACACAGATTCCGTTATTCACAGCATTTTAGAATAGTCCCTTATTGTCGCAGCGCAGGAATCGTTTACAGATTTTCCGATTTGTTTCGGACGTTCCTGCGTTAGCGACTTTTTTTGTTTTCGAATCGTATTTTTTACCCCGTTTTTTTATTTTTCCCATTCCCATGAAACACGTTTTATTATCTCTCGCTTTGACTGCTGTTTTAGGCGTTTACGCATTTGCTGACGCTGACGTTCCACCCGTAGTTGGACATCGCGGCAATTCTTCCGTCGCTCCGGAAAATACGCTTTCCGCGTATCGTTCCTGCATTGAAACCGGCGCGCAAGGCGCAGAATGCGACATCTATCGCACCACAGACGGCAGACTGGTTTTGGATCACGACGGCGCCTTGAAGAGAACCGTTCGCGACGCCAATGGCAACCCCGCCGCTGGTCGCATTACGGATTACTCGCTGGCTGAACTTCGCACCATGGACTTCGGCGTCTGGAAGGGCGACCAGTTCAAAGGCGAAAAAGTCGCTACTCTGGAAGAATACCTCGATCTGTTAAAAGGCACGACCTGCGCTCCGGTTGTCGAACTGAAACAGGTTGGTCTGGAAGCCGACACGATTGCCGCCATTCGTGAAAGAGGAATGGAAAAAGAAACGACGATCATCGCTTTCAATGCAGACGCCATTAAAGAATGTCGCCGACTCGCTCCGGAAATCAAAGCCGCCTGGCTGTGCACCAGAGGCAAAAACGAAACGAACGATCAGTACGCTGACCGCATTCTCGCCAAGTTGAAGGAAATCAACACGACCTACGTTGACCTGGAACACTCGCCCGCCACGCCGGAATTCGTGAAGAAACTTCACGACAATGGCATTACCGTTATGGTTTGGACGGCGGACGACCCGGCTCGAATCAAGGCGCTGTTTGACATGGGCGTCGATTCCGTTACAACCAACGTTCCCGCAACGGCTCTGGAGATTTGGAAAAAGTAATAATCTTTCGGTAAGTACTTATTTATTGGCTTAAACAGTTAAAGGGGGGCAGTGGTTAAGAATTCACGTTCTTGTCTATTGCCTCCTTTTGCTTTTAAGCGCAAAACCGTTCGTGTTAATGCGTTGATCCATGCGCTTCCCGGAAGCGTTGATTTTATCCTTTTTTACTTTATTTGTTTCCTCCTAAAATATGGATCTTGAATATCTGTTATTTCTTCAAAAGATTAGACTGGCAGCGCCCGATATAGTCGTTCAGTTTTTTGAACTCATCTCGGGTTTGGGATTCGTGCTGTTTATTCCTATACTCTGTTACGTTTACTTGTGCGGTAAAAAAGAAGACGCAACCCTGGCCATTTGGTCTGTGGGCTTCGCTTTGCTTTTTAACGGGTTGCTTAAACAGATCTTTTGCGTTTATCGCCCATGGATACGCGATCCTCGCATCATCCCTCCTGAAAAAGCTCTGGCTGGCGCTACAGGATACTCTTTTCCAAGCGGACACTCAACAAACGCCGCCGCGTATTTAGGCGCGTTAGCATGGCAAAATCGCAGACGGATTGTTTTAGCCTCTTTTCTGTTTGTTCTAATTCTTCTGGTTTGCTTTTCGCGAAACTTTTTGGGCGTTCATACGCCTCAAGACGTCGTTGTCGGATTTACCTGCGGCATGTTAAGCATTCCTCTGGCGTGGTTTGTTTTGAAATGGGAGAAGAACGGAAAGAACAGAGATTTCGTAATTCTCGGAGTCAGCATTCTAATCGTTGCCGTATATTTAGCTTACATAACATTCAAAAGCTATCCGTTAGATTACGACGCTGAAGGGAAACTGCTGGTTGATCCTCAAAAAATGGCGTTGGACAGTTGGAGTAACGGAGGTTTGTTTATAGGCGTTGTTTTGGGTTGGCTTCTGGAAAAACGGTTTGTGAAATTTCAGGCGCCCGCCAGCGCTTTAATTGGTTTGTGTCGATTTATCGTTGGTTTTGGGGGCGTTCTCGGTTTGAAACATTGCAAAGGTTTCTTCTGCACGCTTTTTACTGACCCTTGGGGGTGTTTTGTAACAAGGTTTGTAACCATAATCTTCCTGATTTTCATATTCCCGGCTATTTTTACCGCAATTGAAAATGGTTTTATAAAGAAGAAAGAGGCTGTTGACGAACAACCTCAAGATTAAGTTTTCAGAAAGCGGTTGTTTACGGTTTAGCTGACGCTGGATAAAACAAAGCGCTACTTTTTCCAAAGAAATTCTGTAAAAGCGAGCTTCACTTTTTCCCAGCGGGAAAGGTGAACGCCTTGCGCCAAGACAAGGTCAGGACAATTCCTGACCTTTTGTAATATCGTTTCATAGACGCGTCGAATAAGACGATTCGATTTCTGCCCGCGAGGGGAAAGATATTCGTCAAGCAGCTTGCTGGATAAATAATTGCCTTCCGCCATGGCGACCAGGTCCATAATCATGTCTGTCGCCTCGCCCTCTTTGAAACTGCATTTCTGAACATGATCAATAAACAGAGCAGGGTTCCAGGCGTATCGGCGCAAAACGTCAACGGGAATATAAACTCTGCCGCGAAGAGCGTCTTCTTTTATGTCGCGGAGAATGTTGGTCAACTGAACGGCAAACGCCTGCTGTTCAATCCAGCTTTCGATTCTGCCCCAGGCATGCTCGACGGAGATGTCGCCTTGTTTCAACCCCCAGATTTTAACGCACGCCAGACCAACCGTTCCCGCAACGCAATGACAATACCATTTCAGCTCGTCGACGTTTTTCAAAGGGCGAAAATCTGAATCGAACAGCATCCCGTCAATGACGTCTGTTACGCAAGACTGCGGAATGGCAAATCGTTCAACAGCGTCCGAAAACGCTGGGACGAAATTAAACAGATCGCTGTCGTTATACGTCGGCGTGAAATCCTCTCGAGCCTCTAAAATCTGCTGACGAATTTCTTCAAGTCGATTCTTTTTCTCTTGAGCGTTCAGCGCATCGTCGTCTGCAATGTCGTCAATCGTTCTCATAAACGCATACAGCGCTTCCATCGCCGTTTGCGACTCTGAGGGAAGGATCGAAATAGCGCGTCCAAAAGAACTCTTGGAGTTCTTAACGACCTGGCGGCAGTATTGCTGCGACTGACTAAGCGAAATCATGGCTTGGGAGAAAACTGTAAAATGTTATTCGTTTCCGGAGAAAGAATATAAACTTTGCCGTCAAACGAGACGACAAAGGGCTTATCCGACTTTGACCAGTTAAACGCCCGGTCGCCAGCAACGATGCATTCAAACGTTCCGTCTGGACGATACTTTTTGACGTATGGATAGTCTTGTTCCGCAACGATAAATGACCCGCCCGGTTCAATTGTAAAATGCGATGGCGCGAATTGCCCCTGGAAGCTGTCCAGCGTTTCGCCGCGCTGTCCCCAAATGCGGGAAACGTCGCATTGACCGTCAGACTGAATCGGAACGAATCTGGCGTTGTCCGGGTCTGCAATCCAAACGGTATAATCGGAATCGGAACCGTTTGAACGAATATCGATATTCAAATTCTTTCCGCATGGCGGATCAAGCGCTGATAACTTTACCGTTTGAATTAATTCTCCGGATTTCTGGTCGTAAAGGCGAAGCTCGCCTGCGCCGGAATCGGCAACAAAGAGCTTTCCGCCAAAAAAGCGTATGGAATCCAGACGCGATTCCTCCGTAAAGCCGTCTGTAAATCTTTTTGCCAAGTCTTTTAAGACGTCTTCTTTAGGCTCTGGCAGCGACGTGGGAACAACCCACTGATATACGCCGGTATTGGTTCCCAAATACACAGTAAGCGAATCAACTGGAATTCCCGGCGCCCAATCAGCCGATGTAACAGTTCCAATTGTCGCGCCGTCAAGTTGTTGAGGGAGTTCCGCCTCTGACGTAATCGGAGCGGTTAAACCGATTAAATAAAATTTCTTGTCCAGAGTGAAAAACAAACTTCCCGACGGGTCAAGAGAAAAATCAAGCGGCGCTTCAAGCGCAGGCGTAGACATAAACGTCTCAAACTGATAGCCAAACTTCTCTTCTGGCGGTTCTGGACGCATTATATATTTAGGAACGGTTGGCGGCGGCGGAGCTTGTTCAAAAATCGCTTTAAAACCGCCATAAGCGATAATTCCAATTCCCAAACCGGCAAGTAGAAACCAGAGCGAATTAAGATTTGTCTTGTTCATTTTAACTGGTATTATTAAGCGCATAGAGCCAGGAGACTTTTCTCTAAACCCTATGCGCCAAAAGCCTATAAACTAAGCGTTAAACTTACGGCAATTCCTTAATGCGGATGTTGCGGAATTCGACATAGTGTCCGTGTCCGAGGAATCCAATAGCGCCAGTTTCGTTGTGAAGACCGGGGTGCTGACGATGATCCATCGTGTCGCCGTCGCCTTTGAATTGAGCAATGTCGGCGTCAACGATAACTTTGCCGTTGACCGTAACCTTGATCTTGGTTCCGTTGACGTAGATTTCTTCAGTGTTCCATTCTCCAACCGGTTTCTGGCAATCGCGATCCGCCGGGACGATGCCGTAGATGGAGCCGTGATACTGATACGGCTGCAGGTGACGATAGGCGCTGCCGGAGTTGTCCAGAACCTGGATTTCCATGCCATAATAAGCGGCGTCTTTACCGCGTTCGCAGCGAATTCCAACGCCGTTGTTGGCGTTTTCCGTCAGTTTGAATTCAAAACGATAAACGAAGTTTTTGTAGTCTTTGGCGAGGTAAACGTTTCCTCCAGGCTTGCAGACCATAACGCCGTCTTGAGCGAAGTAGCCTTTGGTGTCTCCAACCCAGCCGTCCATGGTTTTACCATCGAAGCAGCTGACAAAACCGTCTGCTTTTTCTTCGTCTGAAACCGTCTGGCAGAACGCAACGCACGGAATCGACAAAACAACTGCCAATAATGCGGGAATAAAATGTTTCATGATAGACTCTCTCTTAAAAAAACAAATAAACGTCCGCCCCTCTGCTACTTTACAGAATCAGGACTTTTATCTATATTCTAATCAAAACTCTAAGGAAATAGAAGGGGGGGACGGGAAATAATTCGTAATTTGTAATTCGTAAAGCGTAATTGGCGCAAAGCGACGGTTGAGGCAATATGCAATAGAGGTTTTATACTACTGCCTACTGCCTCTTGCCTAATGCCTTATGCCGCCGCCTATTTGTGTATTTCCGTTCCGATCCCCGTGTTTGTATAGATTTCCAGCAGGAGCGAATGTCGAACGCCGCCGTCGATAATATGCACCTGTTTGACGCCTTTGTTGACGGTGTCAATACACGCCTGCAATTTGGGAATCATGCCGGCGTCGACAACGTGTTCGTCAATCAACGCCTGCGCTTCTTTGGAGTTGAGTGAATTGATTAATGTTGACGGGTCGTTTTTATCGCGTCGAACGCCGTTGATATCCGTCAGGAAAATAAGTTTATCAGCATGAAGTTTTTGGGCGACGATATTCGCGGCGGAATCTGCGTTAACGTTCAGCTTTCCTCCTGAACAGGATTCATCGTCCAGCGCCATCGACGGAATAACCGGGATCACGTTCTTATATTCGACGAGATATCGAATGTAGTCTTCGTCGATGCGAGTAACTTCTCCGACGCTGCCCAAGTCAAGTAATTTGCCGTCTTCGCCAAAGAGCTTGAGCCTGCGTCCAAACAGGACGTTGTGCGTGCGGAAATTAAGCGGTTCCGCATGCCCGCCGAGAATGGTAATCTGGTCAGCCAGCTGTTCGTTCAGCTCTCGCCCAAGCGTTTTTTCTACAATGGACAGCGTCTGTTCGTCTGTGTAACGTCTCCCCTGCACCCAAACCGGTTTAATTCCCGCTTCTGCCATGGCGCGATTGATCGTCGGACCGCCGCCATGAACAATAATCGGACGCATGCCGACCGTTTCCATAAAAATGACGTCCAACAGCAGACGCGACATGGCAACCGGATTTGTCATGACGGAACCGCCCAATTTAATAACTGTGAATTTGTTGCGGAATTCTCGAATCCATTGCAACGCTTCAAGCAGCGTATTGGCTTTTTCGATGGCTTGCTGCATCATACCAGCTAATCTCCTGACGTTTAGGAATTAAAACAGGGAACAAAAACGCAAAAGTCAATTCATTCTATCCCCATCTCTGAGGTCGCGTTTGAGCCTGTATTTTTTCTTTTTTGTAATGAGATCTATTATTATCGAAATAAATAAAATGAAAATGGGCGTCAGGGCGAAAAAACAGGAAAATTTCAAAGAAAGGTCTGATTTTTTGGAATATAGATAAAATTTTTAAATCAGAGAGTTGTTATGCATGAAAAAAATCGAGAAAATAATGAAAAATTTTAAAAAAATGTAGAAGCGCTTATTGACAACAAACAAAAAAAGCGCTAAAACAATATCAACAGGCGCAAGATAACTTGCTCTTGTAAATGTAGAGAAAAGACGATTATTAGACATATAATAATTGTTTTTTGATTAGTTGACGAACAAAGTTGTTGCAGATTTGTAAATATTTTTTGCAATGGATTAAAGACAGAGATTGTTTATGACGATAAGTAAAGTACAAGCAAGTTAAAGAACTTTTTAAGATTGTAAATGATTCCTCAAAAGATTCCCCAAAAATTATTTCAGACCTTGTTTTAATTACGATTCCCCAGGAACTCAATATTTCCTGTTTCCATAATCATGAAACCCCCATAAACCATTGAGTTTAACAGGTTTCTTCAAAAGCGCTCCCCGTGGAGCGCGAATAAAACATCCGCGCTTCCAGCTCATTTTGAGATTTCGCTTTCCGTCCCCAGAACGCGTCAAAAAGGAGGCAATACAAAGCAATCAATGCGCTTTCCTTTGCGCAACCCCAAAGCGCGACCGAATGCGCTCTCCTCAACGAGAAGTTGATTGGCGCTTTTCTTTCTCGGTATCCGTTTCCCAACGGCGTCGTCGAGGAAGCCATTCCTCCGGCGACGCCGGTTCTTCCTCCTGATTATTTCAGAGGAAAAAACGGCTGCCAACGTTGCCAGAAAAGCCGTTTGATTTCGGCAATAATTCGGACGTTAAGTTTGAATAAAACTTAACCAACGGTTTTGCATAGGGTTAGGGTAATTGCGTTGGGACAAGGTCGGGGCTTGGACAGCTGACAACAACTCGTTCAACCCCGTCCTTTCCTTTTCCGATCCCCCCTTGATAACTACCACGCCATCGTACTGTTTCCCCCACCTGAAAGGTATTATTTCATGAGTTCTGCCGCTTGTAACAATCAATTCAATCTTGTCCTGGACGTTCAGGATAAAAACCCTCAGCGCTTTCTGTCTGATTCAGATCAAATGCGTCGGCTGTTAGTCAATCTGGTTCAAAACGCGATACGCTATTCTTCTGAACAGATCGTTCAAATTTCCGTTCGCGTTCAGGAAGACAAGTCTGGAGCTAAATGTATTTCAACGAACCGCCCAAACGTCGTTTCTGCAGAGGCAGAATCCTCAACAAAGAATCCAGAATCCATCAAACAGACCAGCGGTTCGACAATTCCTTCTATTAAACCCGTTTCCGTTGACTTGAACAGCTTTGAGTTTCCTCCGTGTACAATATTGATAGTTGACGATTTGGGCGAGACGCATTTGGCTCTGGCGCAAATTCTCAAACCATACCATTTCGGCTGGATTCACATTTACAACGTTGACGAAACGCTCGATAAAGTTCAACGGTACTTTCCCGACCTGATTTTGATGGACGTTTGTTTTCCCGGTTCTCGACAAACGCAGATAATCCAACAGATTCGCGCGTGGGAGCAAACGCTTTATCAAGCGGCAAACGCCACAAGACAGCGCAGGGGCGCCGCTCCTGTTCCCATCACAGGAAACATCCCGATAATCGCGTTTTCATCTTATGCTGACTCAAATCAAGATGATAAGCTATTGGCGGCTGGCTGCAGCGACATTCTTCGCAAACCGCTTTCTCCAGCATCGCTGGTAACAATGCTGGCAAAATGGCTCGGCGCCTGGAAAAAATCAGAGGAAATGGAAAGAAAGAACAAAATTATTGACGCGCCGCCCGTCGACGTTCTGTCTTCCTGGGAAAGCAAACGCCATGAATGGGTTGTCAAATGCAAACGGATGTCAAAGGGAATGACGTTTTCAGAAGTGGAGAACTTTTCAGACGAAGTTCACCAGTTTGGCGAGCAGATTCACTGTCGTTCTTTAATCCAGTGGTCAGACCGGCTTCTCTATGCCGTTCGACATTACGACTTATCCAAAATGAAAAATTTACTGCTCCAATTCTGCGATATATCAATCGGGTAACAGGCTGTAGGGTTTAGGGGGTAGGAAATAGGGAATTCCTCTCTATTGCCTACTGCCTATTGCCTACTGCCTCCTATTTTCCTCTTGACAATCATGGCTGTTGGAGTATATTGATAGTCTAAAGAAAACGTTTCGTTTTGAATTTATAGGAGAATCGTTCTCCCGCGGAACGCAACGCTTGAATATCAGCCCTCCCCGCAACGTCATGAAACTCCCGGTCAATCAGCGCAAATCGTCTTTCGAAATGAACATGACGCCTATGATTGACGTCATATTTCAGCTGCTGATATTCTTCCTGTGTACGTCAAACTTTATTCAGCCGGAATGGCTGTTGTCGACAAATCTCTCTTTGCCCGGCGCGATAAAATCGCCGGACGCCATTCCTCCTGAACTGCTCGACCTGGACGAAGCGGTAATTGAAATCCGTACAGACGGATCGCTCTACTGGCTTATTGCGGACGTTCGGTACGATTCTTTGGACTCTGTTGGCTCAACGCTCAAAGCCCTGTCTGAGGCAAAATCCGATTTGCCGGTTTTGCTTGACATCGCCCCGGAGATTCCGCTGGGGGCAGTAATCGATATTTACGATTTATGTCGTCTGTGCGGACTGACAAAAGTTCAGTTCGCCGCAGAAATCAGCGACATTCCCAATACGCCAAATGAATAAAGACATTCCTGTTATAACCACGCCGTACGATTGGCTGCATACCGTAGAAGAATCCGACCTCGATCAGAACAAACACGTCAACAACGTCGTTTACGTCAAATGGATGGAAAACGTTGCCATTAAAAATTCCTCTTCCTGGGGGTTGACGCCGGAATTCTATCTTCAGCTTGGCGCAACCTGGGTCGCCCGCCGACACACAATTGAATATCTTCATCAGGCGTTTTTGGGCGACGAGTTGGTTATTCGCACCTGGATTTCTGAAGTGAAAAAAGCCTCCAGCGTCAGAAGCTACGAAATCGTTCGTCCTTCAGACGGCTTAACCATCGCAACCGGGGAAACGCTTTGGGCGTTTGTCAATATCAAAGACGGCCGCCCGACCCGAATTCTTCCCGAAGTTATGGAAGCAATCGAACGCGCCAAAGTCAAACAGGGTTAAAATATAACGATTATATCGATATTTAACAATCGAACTTCGCACTCTTCTTATAATTTTTAAAAACGTCGATATTAGATAGCGCAGAATTGTTTCCCCATTTTGGGGGCTCTGCGTTGAGACGTTCTATTTTGAACGGTCAAACTTCGTTTGTCTTAACTTTTATTCCCTGCATGGGCTTAATTCAATCCCTCCGTTCGTTTCCTGAACGCCTTGGCGGCGTTGTTATGGATAAAGTTTGCCGAATCGGCGAATTCGGGTATTTTATTGCCCAAATGATCCGCTGGCTGACAACTCGTTTGCCATGTAAAGGGACAATATTGCCCAGTTTTTATCAAATTGGAGTTCAAAGTCTGCCGGTTGTCGCCCTGACTGGTACGTTTATCGGCATGGTTTTGGCGGTTCAAAGCTATACGCAGCTCAAATCGCTGGGAATGGAAACCCGCATGGGAGCGTTGATCAACATGTCCCTTGTTCGGGAATTGGGTCCGGTTTTGGCGGCTACGATGCTGGCAGGTCGAATTGGGTCGTCCATGGCGGCAGAACTGGGAACGATGCGCGTTACAGAACAGATCGACGCCTTAACCTGCATGGGAACCAATCCGATTCATTACCTGGTCGTTCCGCGATTTTTGGGCTGCCTTTTGCTGATTCCTGTCCTGGCGTTAATGGCAGACTTTATGGGCATCGTCGGCGGGGCGTTTTACAGTGTATACTTACTAGGGATTGACTCCCATTTTTATATATCCAACTCGCAGTCGTTCGTTGGTTTGTATGACGTTTTCTCTGGTATTTTCAAGAGCTTTTTCTTTGGAGGAGCGATTGGAGTTATCAGCTGTTATCGTGGATTCAACTGCCGCGCCGGCGCAGAAGGCGTAGGACGAGCGGCAACCGAGGCGTTTGTCAATTCCTTTGTTGCAATTTTGCTCCTGGACTTGCTCATGGGCATTTTCCTGGAAGCCCTGTACAGCATGATTTGGGCTAGCAGCTCCAAATTTTTATAGAGAACAGAAAAGGCTTTAAGCAAGAAGTCGTAGTGAAGATTCTCCTACTGCCTACTGCCTACTGCCTATTGCCTAACCATGACCCCAATTATTTCCCTCAAAAACGTTTGGATGAAATTTGGCCGTCAAACTACGTTAAAGAATTTAAACTTTGACGTGTTGAGGGGGCAGTGTTTGGCTGTCGTGGGAGAAAGCGGATGCGGAAAGACGGTTTTATTGAAACTTCTCATCCGCCTTTTGCGTCCAACAAAAGGCTCCGTCTGGTTTGACGGAGTTGATTTATCGACGTACGACGCCTTGGAAATGGCGGCGATTCGACGTCGATACGGGTTCGTTTTCCAGATGGCGGCTCTGTTCGACAGCATGAACATCGAGCAAAACGTCGCTTTTCCGCTGATACAGGAAGGAAAACTGCCTCTGAGCGACATTCGAGATAAAGTCGTTGAGCAAATTCGGGCGGTTGGACTGACAGAAGCCGTTTTAAAGAAAAAGCCGGCGGAACTGTCCGGCGGTATGAGAAAGCGCGTCGGGCTGGCAAGAGCTTTAATGCTCGATCCGGAACTGATTTTGTACGACGAACCAACCACGGGATTGGACCCGATTATGAGCGCCGTTATCAATGAACTGATCAGCGCCGCTCAACAAGAGAGAAATGTAACCAGCGTCGTGGTTACGCACGATATGACCACGGTTCGGCGCTGCGCCGACCGGGTTATAATGCTTTTTCCAAATGCGCTGCTTGCCCCGGACGAACCTCAAAAAATTTTTGACGGTACGCCTAAAGAAATGGAACATTCCGACGACCCGCGCGTAAAACAGTTTATCCGCGGAGAAGTTGGAGAAAGATTATATATGTAAATATTAAAGCCCTATGGACGACTCAAATGAAACGACTGGAATGAAATTCCGGCTCGGACTGATGATTATAAGCGGTTTTGTGATTTTGGTTACGCTAATCGTGATCTTTTCCGATTGGCATTCCATTTTTGCCGGGAACCGGTATAAAGTGAACGTTCTGTTCCCTAACGCTCCGGGCGTTAAGGAAAATACGCCTATTAAACAGAGCGGCATTCTTATCGGCCGCGTTCGGAAAGTTGAACTTGTCGAACAGGGAGCGATGGTAACCGCTTTTATCGAAACGCAATACAAACTTTACGACAACCAGGTGTTTCGTTTGACGCTCAACATTCTCGGCGATGCCGAGCTCAACGTTCTTCAGCAAGCCCCGCGAACCGACGAAACAAAACTGATTAAAACAGGCGACGTCTTAGAAGGATATATGGCTCCCAGCATGATGCAATTGGCGACTGATATGCAAGGCAACATTGCCGCCGCAATTGATTCCATTACCGATACAAGTCAAAAGCTCAACAGAATCCTTACTAGTTTAGACGAGGCTTTTACTGATAATAAAGACGACATGAAAGGCATGATCAGCCAGATTCGGGATTTGGCTCAGCAAACCCGAGAGCTGATTGCCAAAACCAACGCGATGCTTTCAGACCCTGATATTCAGGAAGGTATTCACGATACAATTGTCGCTCTTCCTCAAACCATTAACGATGCCAAAGACGTCTTTGCCGAATTCAAAAAGACGGCCAATAAAGTTAACGGTCTGGCTGATTCGTTTGGAACCATGATGCAGAATTCCGGCGAAACGCTGGACATTATCACTCAAGTAGCCAAAAAGACGGATCAAAGTCTTGGCGACTTAAACAACATCACCGGAACGATTTCCGACCGAAAGAATATTTGGATGGATAAAGTAAGTCGAGCCTTGGACAATCTCGACAACGCCTTGTTGCAAATCAGCGAATTTACAACAACTCTAAACAGCACAGAAGGGACAATTGGGCGTTTAGCCAACGACCCGACTCTTTACGAAAAAATCGAATCAACGCTTGACGAAATTCGAGACTTAAAACGCCAGCTCGAACCGGTCGTGTCAAACGCCCAGGTATTTTCAGATAAAATCGCCCGCCATCCGGAACAGCTGGGCGTTGCAGGGGCGCTGCGGCGCAACAGCGGCGGAGCAAAAGGCGTCCCGCCGATTCCCTCCGATTTACAAAACGAATTTCAGCGATTCCGCTCAGAAAACGGCGGCTATGTAACAGATTATAACGATGGCGTCATTTACGGTCCAACGTACCAGCAGCCGTCAACCCAATGGCAGCCCGCCAGCGCATACTAAAAGAGAGATATAACCCGCTAATCCAACCGATGTATCACGCTTTTTACAACGCCCCAGATTTCCAGTTCTGTTTCTTCTGAAAACCTAATTGTTGGATAGCGGGGATTTTCCGGGCGAAGTTCAACGTAAGAGCCGTGAATTATCAGCCGCTTGACGGTAAATTCCCCGTCGACAACGGCAATTACGACGTCGCCGCTGACCGGCTGCTGGCTTCTGTCGACTATCAGCAGGTCGTCTTGATAAATTCCCGCTCCAATCATGCTGTCGCCGCCGGCGCGAACGAAGAACGTCGCGGCGGGGTTGTCTATGAGATATGAGTTCAGGTTGAGCGGCTGATCCATGAAATCTTCCGCCGGAGAGGGGAACCCCGCCTGAACGCGAGACAGCGCCAGCGGAAACGCCCTCTGATTCGGGTCAGGGCGGGTCATGGCGGACGCAACCGGCGCGGCGGAATCCTTTGGAAATCGGAATCGGCTCTCAACGACGCGGCTGCGAATCTGTCGGCAGGAAGGGGAAAACGTCTTTTTCATTTTGCTGTATTATACCAGTTTTGTCTTCCTGATTCAAGGCGGGGAGGCGAAGAATTACAATTTTCTTTCCCCGGCGCCTTGACAAATATCATTGATAATAGATAATATTAATAAAAAAAAGTGGAATGGGGAATAGTTTTTCGCCGGCGGCGAACGCTGTCCCTTCCTCTCCAATATACTCCCTGTTTCCTTTAACTTTAACGGAGAATTCAATGGCAACTGGATTTGGAATCATTGGCTGCGGCATGATCGCCAATTTTCACGCAAAGGCGATTGCGTCCCTGAAAAACGCGAAGCTCGTTGCGTGCTACGACACTATACCGGCGGCGGCAGACCGTCTTGCGGCTCAAACGGGCTGCAAGGCGTACTACGACCTGGACGAAATGCTCAAAGACCCCGGCGTTGAAGTCGTTACGATTGGAACGCCCTCTGGAGCGCACCGAGACCCGGCTGTCAAAGCGGCGCGGGCTGGCAAGCACATCATCGTCGAAAAGCCTCTGGAAATCACGCTCAAAAAGTGTGACGAGATCATAGCCGAATGCGAAAAGGCGGGCGTCGTTCTGGGAACGATTTTCCCGTCCCGATTCCATGATTCAAGCGTTCAGATGAAAAAGGCGATTGACGCCGGACGGTTCGGCAAGCTCACCATGGGCGACGCCTACGTCAAATGGTTCCGTCCGCAAAAGTACTACGATTCCGGCGCGTGGCGCGGAACGTGGGCTTTGGACGGCGGCGGCGCGCTGATGAATCAGGCGATCCATTCCGTTGACCTGCTTTGCTGGCTCATGGGTCCGGTTGTCGAGATTCGCGCTCAATGGGGACTGCTCGACCACGTCAATATCGAAGTTGAAGACACGGCTGTCGCGACGCTGCGTTTTGCCAACGGCGCGCTGGGCGTTATCGAAGCAACGACTGCCGCGTATCCCGGCTCGTTAAAGAAAATCGACATCTCCGGGTCTGCCGGTTCCGCCACGCTGGAAGAGGAAGACCTGATTCGCTGGGAATTCGCCAAATCCAAAGCGTGTGACAAAGCGATCCTCGAAGGCATGGCGTCCAAAAAGAGCACTGGCGGCGGCGCAGCCGACCCCGCGGCGATTGGGTTCCAGGGGCACGCCAAGCTGTTCGCCGACGTCCTCAAAGCCATCAAAACCGGCGGCAAACCCGCCATCGACGGCGTCGAAGGCCGCCGCGCCACAGAAGTCATCCTCGGCATTTACCAGTCGGCTGAAACCGGCAAACCCGTTCAGCTCCCGCTGGTCAAAGACCCGGTACTCAAAGCAAGAAAGAACGGAAAAGTTACCCAATAACCCTCCGTTAACCGCTTGCGCCAATTGCTAATTGCTAATTGCAAATTACTAATTTACCATGACGTCGTTATTTTCAGAATCCGAATCGGAAAATCGGGCAAAGGCTCTGCCGCTGGCGGCGAGAATGCGTCCGAGAACGCTGGCAGAATTTGTCGGTCAGGAGTCTTTCCTGGGAGAAGGAAAGCTCTTGCGCCGGCTCATTCTGGCGGACAGGGTCGGTTCTGTCATTTTTTTCGGCCCTCCGGGCACGGGAAAAACGACGTTGGCGCAGCTGCTGGCGACTGAAACGAACTGTCACTTTCAGCAGATCTCCGCTGTTACATCCGGGGCGAAGGAACTCCGCGACGTCCTTTCGCACGCCTACGATTTGCTCAGCCAAACCGGGAAGCGGACGCTGCTGTTTGTAGACGAAATCCACCGGTTCAACAAATCCCAGCAGGACATTCTCCTTCCGGACGTCGAAAACGGGATTGTTACACTCGTCGGCGCGACGACGGAAAATCCGTACTTTACTGTCAACAACGCCTTGCTCAGCCGAAGCCGAATCTTCCAGTTCCAACCGCTGACGAACGACGATATCAAAACGATTCTTCATCGGGCAATTGAAGACAAAGAGCGCGGTTTAGGAAATTGGAACATCAACCTTCACGACGACGCAGCGGATTTTCTGGCGGAGCTTTCCGAGGGAGACGCCCGCAGGGCGTTGTCTGCGCTGGAAATCGGCGTCCTGTCAACCATGACAGACCCGATCGAGTTCACGCGGGAACTGGCGGCGGAATCCATGCAGAAAAAAGCCGTTCAGTACGACCGCGACGGGGATCAGCATTACGACACCATTTCCGCCCTGATAAAATCCGTTCGCGGGTCAGACGCAGACGCGGCAATTTACTGGCTGGCGAAGATGCTCGAGGGCGGCGAGGATTTCCGATTCCTCACCCGGCGGTTGATTATTCTTGCCAGCGAAGACATCGGCAACGCCGACCCGTACGCTCTGCAAATGGCGGTCGCCTGCTCTCATGCCTGCGAACAGATTGGGCTGCCGGAAGCCCAGCTCGTTTTGGCGCAGACGACCATTTATCTGGCGTTGGCGCCCAAATCCAATTCCGCCACGACGGCTATCTTGAGCGCGAGAGAAGACGTCCGCAACGGCAGAACGATTCCCGTTCCCCGTCACTTGCGCGGCGGTAATTACAGCGGTGCAAAAAAGCTGGGCAACGCTATCGGATACAAGTACGCTCACAACTCGCCCGACGGCATCGCTCAGCAAGACTATTTGGGCGTTGACAAAGAGTATTACATTCCCACAGACCGCGGATACGAAAAGCAAATGGCGGCGCGGCTGGAGTTTATTAAAAAGAAATTGAAAGGGGAGGAATAACCATGACGGAACAGTTCGACCCGTATTATCAGTGGTTGGGAATCCCTCAAGAGGAACGACCGATAAACAAATATCGACTCCTTGCGCTGCAAGTCTTCGAATCCGACGAAGACGTTATCGCTAACGCCGCCGACCGACAGATGGCGTTTATCCGCACATTTCAAAGCGGCGCTCATTCCGCCGAGTCGCAAAAGTTGTTAAACGAGCTTTCCAACGCGCGTGTAACGCTGCTCAACAAACAATCTAAAGCGGAATACGACCAGCAGCTTCGCCAGACGCTGGGAGCTCGAGAAATGCGTTCAACGCCGCCGCCTGTTCCGCCAGTTCCTGGACAAAATACCTCTTTGCCGCTTCCCCCGTTAGCTCCGCCTGCGTCGGGACAGAATCCTCCGTCTGCCGCGCCGCCCGCCCCGCCGGTAGTTCAGCCGCCGGTGCAGAAACTGGCAAGCTTTAATTTTTCTAAAACCGACAAGTCCAAAGAGAAAAAGGGAGAAAAGCTTAAAGAGAGAAAAGGCAAACGTAAAACGGCAAAATCCCGTTTTTTGAAAACAATTGCTGTTTTCCTGGTTCTGATTGCCTCCGCGATTCTTTACTTCGCGATCTCGGGAACGCCGATTCCGTATTCGCCTAAAAACGAAACCGTAATTAAGGTTTTGAACGTCTTGCATATTAAATACAAGACTCCCGACAACGTTACTCCCGACGTGACAAACAATTAAAAACAATGGAAGAAATCGAATCCTACGAGTTTACCTGGGTCGGGAAAAAAGCCGCAGCGGCAGAGGCGTTTATGCCTGTTACGAAAACGCTGCGACCCTGTCCGGAAGAGAGCGTCGACTGGGACAATACTCAAAATCTGTATATTGAGGGTGATAATTTAGACGCCTTGAAGCTCTTGCAGGAAGAATATCTGAACAAGGTCAAGATGATCTATATTGACCCGCCGTACAACACCGGCAACGACTTCGTCTATCGAGACGACTTCCGCATGACAAAAGAGGAATGGAACGAAAAAACCGGAGCAAAAAGCGAAAAACGAAAGCGTCTGTCACGGAACAGCTTTGATTACGGCCGCTTTCATTCCGCCTGGTGTTCGATGATCTATCCCCGGCTTCTGCTCGCCCGGGAGCTGCTGACCGACGACGGGG
>JAFQXE010000001.1 GCA_017407125.1 Thermoguttaceae bacterium | reverse complement strand
TTGAATATACTAATCATTGGACATTGACTCCTATTGTTGTTATTGTTGTCAAAAAAAAATATTATATAACAATTTGAGAAAATGTCCACCTTTATTTTGTTTTTTGTGGATTTTTACCCACAGATTTTGTTAGAGAGCCTTGGAAATAGAGTTTTAGAGAAGCCGATTATTCGTTAAGGAGATTGAAATGGGAAGCTCTTTGAATGAAAATGACGAGAAAAAATCTAGTAACGCAGCGGCGCTGTTTAATAAATTTGGCGTTATTGTACTGGTTTTGACTCTCGTTTGTATAGCTGGCGTTTCTGTTGTATTATTCAGCTGGGATCCATCACAATCCAGCCAAACAACGTTAAAAAACGCTTTTTACAGTATTGTTGCATTATTTGTGGTTCATGTAATTCAGTGGCTTTGGATTGGGACGGCGTTTAACGTTATTAAACCAGCCAATTTCAAACAGTTGCGTACAGGAAAATGGTGCGTATTTATCGCCATGGCTTGCCTGTTGCTTTTTGGGTTCTTGAGTGGCTTGTATGTAAAAATGCAATTAACCAACTTACCTCAATAGCGTTTTGGGAACTGCTCGATAAGTTAACGTCGGCGCCCGCGTAACAAGGAAGATAAACCATGGACAATGACTATGACGTTATATATTTTCTTCTGTTCTTAAGTATCACTGGGATTAGTTTTGTGGGACTCGTTTTCCGTTTAGCGGGCGGGGCTTCTCCTAAAACGGAAGGGACGTCTCCAAAACAGCGGTTATATTATGGGGCGATGGCTTCATTAGTACATATTCTATTCGTGATTTTGTACGTCTTGACTAAAACCAACTGTTTTACAGAATTAGAAAGTCAGGGAAAACTGCCCGGTAATTTAATGGATTTGTTTATCATCTATATTGTAGGACCTGTTAGCGTTATTGAAGTCAATCTTTCTGCTGGACTTAAATTATTTCTGATTGGCTGGTATGTTTCTATGATTATAACCTGGCTGTTATACTGCCGATTTCGAAACGGGCTGACGCTTTTTCTTCTGTTAATTCCCGTACTACTCTGGACGGCGTTTAATGGGGTTGTTCTTTTCATGGCGCAATACGGCGGTTTTTGATAAGAAATGAAAGGCGAGAGCGGAGCGACCAGCGGGAACGGTTATAATACGTCTCGCGCGGCAGCGCGGACTGGGAGCGGCGCCTCGCCGCCCGCGATCCGGGCTGAACGAAGTCTTTCTTTACTAAGCCCGGGAACTAACGTTCCCGGCTCGCCAAAATCCGCGAACTCCATTATCGCCTTCCATTTTTTTCATTTCTCTCAAGTTTGAACGTCTATCCCCATTGTCAAATTTTATAAAATGGATATACTGTACCGAAAAATTTTTGTATTAATAATGAATGCCAAGCTTACCCTTCGAGGCTCGCTTTGCGTAAATTGCTAATTGCTAATTGACAATTGCTAATTGCCCTATGTCCAGCGAAAATAAACCGATGCGATTTCCAGAGGCGGGGAATTCCCATGGAATTCAGTCCCTTTGGGGAGAGTACGCGCCTAAAGCGGGCGCGGCGGTTCGCCGGGTTTTGACGCTGTTGTTTATTTGCGGCGTTTTCGCGTCGGCGGCGGGGTACGCAGGCGCGCTGTTTCGGCTGAGCGTCGTCTGGGCAAACGATTTCCGACATCTTCATCCCGGCTTGCTGTTTTTGCTGCCGGTCGGCGGGTGGATTATAGCGTCTTTGTACAAGCGATACAAAACCGATTCCCGCAACGCTTTTGACGTCATGACGGAATCCGTTCAGACCGGCAAACCGATTCCCGCAGCCGCGTCGCCGTTGATTTGGGTTTCGACGTTTATCTCCCATCTTTTCGGCGCGTCCGCCGGGTGCGAAGGGGCGTCGCTGATGATTGGCGGCGGCATTGGGTCAACCGCCGGGCGACTGTTCCATCTGAATAAAGAGGACTCGGAACTTATCGTGCTGTGCGGGATGGCGGCGGCGTTCGCGCCGTTGCTGGGAACCCCGATAGCGGCGGCGGTTTTCGTGGTCGAATTGACCCGAACGTTTTCCCGATCCCGGCTTTTGATGGCAACGATAAGCTCGCTGGTCGCTTACGCTGCCGTTCAGCCGCTGGGACTTCACCCGATTCGATTTGCGCTGTCCGCGCCGGAATACTCGCTGACGCTCATTCTCGGCGTTGCGCTGATTGCTCTGGCTGGATTGGTCTGCGCGGAAGCTCTGCGACGGGGAATCGACGCGGTTACGGTATGGCGTCAGAAGTCTGAACGTCCAGTTTGGACGATTCTCTTCGGGTCGGCGGCAATCGTCGGAATTACTTTCCTGCTGGGAACTTACGACTACAGCGGTCTTGGCGTGGACGTTATCGCCCGGGCGTTTAACGGGCAGGCGGACGCGACGGCGTTTTTCTGGAAACTGGCTCTGACGGTAATCGCGATGGGCGTCGGATTCAAAGGCGGTCAGATTGTCCCAGCGTTCTTTATCGGCTCGACGTTGGGCTGTACGCTGGCGGGCGTTGTCGGTCTTGACCCAGCCATCGGTGCGGCGGTCGGCATGATAGCCGTCTTCTCCGGCGTTGTCCGATGTCCGTTTGCCGCGCTGGTAATGAGCATCGAAATTTTCGGTCCTGCCTCGTTGCCGATCTTTATTCTCGCCTGCGGGCTGGAACAATTAGCAATTAGAAATTAGCAATTAGCAATTGTTTATGGTTCGCAGCTTCTTCATTTTAACAAAAAACCCAATTTTTTAGCCTCGTACAACGGTTAATCTTCGAGTAACGCTTGCGTAATTGCTAATTGACAATTGACAATTGCTAATTTCCCTTAGATGTAATAGTTTTGTAAAAAATTAGTAATTTCCAGTTCTGTATGCTGGAAAATTACAAACTTTAAGCTATAATGGAAAGTAGATAATTATAAACGGCGGATTTTTATTCGCCGTCGACATGAATTGAAAATCCAAAACGAATACCGATATAAGAAAGGGTTATTTGACATGAACCTCGTATCTGCCGCTTTACGACAGTGCCTTCTTCAAGCCAAAGGTTGGAAACTGGCGGACTCGTCCGGAAAAGAACTGACCGGCCGTCAGACGATACTTAACATGATGGTAATGCGGAACTTCCTCCGCCGCGCCATTCTCGGCAAGGACGAAAAGTTCGTCGGGATTATCCTGCCCGCCTCGCTGCCAGGCGTTATTGTCAACTTCGCCTTGACGGCGGACAAACGCGTCGCGGTCAATCTGAACTTCACGGTTTCAGAAACGATCATGAATGAGTGCATTAAAAAGGTGGGAATCAAGCACGTTCTTACCAGCCGCCGCGTTATGGAACGGCTGAAGTTTGAACATCTGGACGCGGAAGTCATTTATCTGGAAGACGTCATCGGCAAGATTAGCCTCATGGACAAAATCAAAGGCGCGTTGCTGGCGTACTCGCCGTTGAGTGTGATGGAATCGGCGCTGGGGCTGAAAAACGCCGATCCGAACGACCTGGTTACAGTCGTCTTTACATCCGGGTCGACGGGCGTTCCCAAAGGCGTTATGCTTTCGCACTACAACATCTACAAAGACTTTACTCTGTTTATTAACGCTCAAAACATGAACAACGAGGGCAGTATTGTTATCGGCATGCTGCCGCTGTTCCATACGCTGGGATACACCGTCAACATGTGGGCGACCCTGTGCACGTATTTCCGCACAGCGTACCATTATTCCCCGCTGGACTGCGCTGAAATCGGCAAGCTGGCGAAAAAGTACAAGGCGACCGTTATTATCGGCGCGCCGACGTTCTACAGAGCGTTTATCCGTAAAATTGACCCTGAGTGCTTTGCTCACATGTCCATGCCGCTTGTTGGCGCGGAACGCATGCCGACGGAAGTCAAGGACGCGTTTGAGAAAAAGTTCGGGTATCGTCCGCTGGAAGCGTTTGGATGCACGGAATGCTCGCCCGTTATCATTTCCAACTATTTCCCCAACGCTCATCTTCCCGAAGGGCTGCCCGTTCGAGAAAAAGACGGCTCAATCGGCGTCGCGCTGCCGGAAATGGCGGCGGAAATCCGCGATATCGAAACGCGCGAACCGCTGCCGAGAAACGAAGTCGGCATGCTGTGGGTTACTGGACCTAACGTTATGCTGGGATACTACGGCGAACCGGAACGGACGGCGAAAGTCCTCGTTGACGGCTGGTACTGCACCGGCGACCTGGCTCGCATGGACGAAGACGGGTTCGTCTTTATTACCGGACGTCAAAGCCGATTCTCCAAAATCGGCGGCGAAATGGTTCCGCACGAAGGCGTCGAAAAGATCATCGGCGAAATCATCGGTCTTAAACCGGACGACGCCCTTTGCGTTTCCGTCTCCTCCGTTGAAGACAACCGCAAAGGCGAAAAGCTCATCGTGCTGTATTCCGACCTGAAGGGATTCGACCCGATGGACATTATCAAAGAGCTTCGCAATCGCGACGTCCCGCCGATCTGGATTCCCGCCGCCGACGCGTTCTATAAGGTGGACGCCGTCCCGGTTTTGGGATCCGGCAAACTGGACATTCAAGGCGCCAAAGACCTCGCCCAAAAGTTGGCAGGACCGAAAAAGGCAGAGGCGTAAGGTCAATTGTTATGTGCGGGTCAGTCCGTACACGGATTTAACGGATTAGACGGATTCGCGCCGGCGGCGAGGCGCCGCTCCCAATCCGCGCTACCGCGCGAGACGTATTATAATCGCTCCCGTTGGTCGCTTTGATTTGATTAGTACCTTTTAATTATATTCTACCCTTACTAAAGTTTTTGGGAAAGGGGAGTTTGAGGGGAAGAACCTTTTTTTCAAAAAAGGTTTTCCCCTCATATTATTTCGCCTTGAAAAAACTTCCCTAAAAGGGAGCCAGCTTGCTGGCGACCGAAAGTTTTTTCAAGGCGGGCGAAACGAACCCCCGCGCAACGCTTTGCGTAATTGCTAATTGCTCATTGCAAATTGCTAATTTCTCTTTTTTCCTCTTGACAAATCCCGCCGGTTTGCTATTATATAGTTAACTATATAAATAAAGGCGGACGCTATGAAAGACAAAAACGAAATCGACGTTGGAAAGTTTGTTAAAATCTTTAATAACATGCTCGACAGCAAGGCGAATCGGGATTTTCGCAAATGGGATTTGACCTGTTCTCAGCATGCGATTATTGTGTATCTGTTTGATCATCAGTCTGTCGAGACGACGCAGCGGGACCTGGAAGAGACGTTCAGCCTGAAGAACCCGACTGTTACAGGACTGCTCAACCTGCTGGAAAATAAGGGGATGATTCAGCGCGTTACCAACCCGAAAGACAGACGGAGCAATATTATCAAACTGACGGAAAAGAGCCTGTCGCTGGAGAAACAGCTGACCGCATCGCGCAGGATGGCGGAGGACGCCATTCTCAAAGGGTTTACACAGGAAGAAAAACAGCAGCTGGAATCGTTCATGCGCCGTCTGATGGACAATATCCAGAACTTCTTTAACGATTAGTTTTGGAGTGCGACGGCTTGCCGTCGCTTTTTCAAGAAAAACGTAGAGAATTTCCAATAACGCGTTTCGTGCCAATTACGCAAGAACTTTTTCTGTCTGTTTTTTAGGATGGATTATTCTTCCGGCGTTGTTGGCACGAATAATAAATATCGTCGTTCGCAGCGGTTCTGGTAATGAAAGCGACGCCAAGGCGTCGCACTCCAAAAAACGCGGATAAAATCCGCCAAAGAATTTTAAGCCGCAAAGAACGCAAAGATCGCAAAGTTTTGTCTACTATTGACGGAGCCTCTTTTTTGTTTATAATACAACATAAATTTAGAAAGCTTGTTGTATGGCTTTCTGGATACAGAAAGACTGTTTCAGAATCCATCGTTTCCTACAGTTACGAGAGAAGTCTAAAGGAAATTTAGAATGAAGAAATCAACTATATTGATGGCGTTGGTTTTGTTTGCCTTTTTTATATCGGCTGTTTTAACAATATTTATATTTTTCGCAATTCACGCATTCAAATCTGTTGCAGAGAATACAAACATTCCTCGAGCTGTATTAAAGGAATTTCATAAGATTCGTCCTGATGATATTTTTGGAACCCCCTCTGATATCGAATTTGCTCAAGCGGTTATTGAAGGCAACGTTCTGAAGGTAAAACAGCTTATTGATGGAGGAGCAAATGTCAACGCAAAAGGGAAAATCAACATTACGCCGTTGTATTTAGCGTTTCATTATCAACAGCCAGAGGTTTTTAAGCTCTTGCTGGAAAACAAAGCAGACCCAACTATCAAAATTGACGAATCTGACAGAAAACAATTGAAATGGTATGAGATTATTGATCCCGATTTGTTAATCTGTGCAGCAAACGATCTGGATCCGACATATATTGTTGCTCTGTTAGAAAAAGGGTACTGCAGTTATGACGCGTTTAAGTTTTTATTTGGTGTTGACCAAGGATATTTAAGACGCCGATGGAAGACAAAAGAGGAATTTGGGGCGTATCCGTCTCCTCAAGTGTTATCGCGCATTAGTGAAATAAAGTTGGATGCGTTTCTTAAAGCAGGTGTAGAATATAAAAGAAATGGCAAAGATTCTGTTTTAAATGCCATATTCGACAGCTCGTTTGGTGAGATTGTTGGAGGGAAAAAATGCTTTTATAGCTGTGCTATAAAGCTGTTAGATTTAAAAATTCCAATTACAATTCAATTTTTGAATCAAGTTTTATATTTACGCAACAATCCTTCTCTGCTAGAATCGCAGGGACAGGAAGCCGTTGAGGACTTTGCTAAAGTTTGTAACATTCTCTTATCTGTATACCCTGATTTGAATCAAGATTTTGACGAAATTATGAGTATCAGAAAAGAGATGCGCAATGTTCCCCAGGAAGAGAAAAAAACATACTCAGAGCGAATAGACGCTATTTTCAATAACATTGTAGAAAAATTTAACGCTGCTATTGAGAAGGAAGAATAAAAGTCTGTTATATTAGACAAGTTAAACTAGCGCTGACACGGTAGGTTTTTGGCTGCGTCAGTTTGGTATGCACGCTTCGCAACATTTTTAAAACTTTGCGGACTTCGCGAACTTCGCGTGAGGTTTTCTACGGTGGCTGAGACAGCCGCGATCCAGCAGGTCGGAGCGGTTGTTCTGCGAATGAGATTTTTCTTGTACCAATAAGGCGGCAGGGGACTGCCGCGTGCCGGCTCACCCGTGTGCGTGCGCGAGACAATCGTTTTGTTCGCCTAACGGCGAATGCGTAATTCCGCTCCCGATGGTCGCTTCATTACCGCCTTTCATTTATTTGCGAACTTTGTACGTTGCGCCCCCTACCAGTTCAACTCCGACGCTTCTTCCCAGTGTTCCATGAGGTATTCCAGACGCTGCTGCGCCTGAGCGATTTCGTTTAACACCTGCTTGACCGCGGCGCCATCGCGGAGCGTTGCCGGGTCGAGAGATTTTTCCTGCAGAACGGCGATTTCCTGTTCCGTCTTTTCGATGTCCGCTTCAATATCGGCGACTTTACGATACGGGAACTTTCTCCGCTTCTTGGGCGGCTCGACTTTCTTCTCGACAGCTCCGGGGTTCGTCTTGGAAGCGTTACTTGTAACAGATTTGTTTTGCGTTCCCGCCGGGCGGGATTCTTCTTTTGCAGCCGCCGCGTTTTTCACCGCGCCTTTTTTCATTCTCAGATAGTCGTCGTAGTTCCCTTCGATAATTCGGGCGCCGTCCGGCTCGATAACCAGCAGATGATCCGCCGTCTGGTTGATAAAGTAACGGTCGTGGCTGACGAACAGAACGGTTCCGCCGTCAAAGTTTTGGAGCGATTCCTCCAGGCCTTCTCTTGCCCACAGGTCGAGGTGGTTTGTCGGTTCGTCGAGAATGAGGAAGTTGGCTTCCAGAGCGCACAGACGCGCCATGGCGGCTCGGCAGCGTTCGCCCCCGGAAAGACTGCTGACCTTTTGAAAGACCATGTCGCCGGTAATGCCAAAACGCGCCAGCATGGATCGTCGTTTCGGCTCGTCGAAGTCTTTAATAGTGGGCGTGAACCCGCCTTTGCTTTCGCCTGTCCGGACGATTTCCTCTTTGGGCGGAATAATCGAGTCGATGACTTCCGCGTCGTCAGGGACTTCGTGAAGCTGCTGATCGAAGTACCCGATTCTAACCGCGCCGCCGATTTGGCTCTGTCCGGCGTCGGGAGACTCTTTCCCTAAAATACAGCGTAACAGCGTCGTCTTGCCAGCCCCGTTGGGTCCGAGAATGCCCCAGCGTTCTCCGCGCTGAATGGTAAATGTAACGTTTTTGAACAGTGGTCTGTCGTAGCTCTTTTGAAGGTTGACGACCTTGAGCGGGACGTCGCCGGAACGTGACGGTTTAGAGAACCCCATCGGCGGGACTTCGATTTTTCGCGGCGGCGGGACGGGCACGATGCGTTCGAGCTTTTTCCGACGGTCTTCCGCCTGACCGGCTTTCATGCCGTAATGGTTTCGGCGAATAAACTCTTTCGCCTTTTCGATTTCTTCCTGCTGTTTTTCGTACGTCTTGGTTTCGACCGCCAGCCGTTCCGCCTTTTGCGTCCAGTAGGCGGAGAAGTTCCCGGTATAGGAATCGACCGTGCCGCGAAACAGCTCGAGGGTTCTGGTTGTGGTTTTGTCGAGAAAATAGCGGTCGTGACTGACGACCAGAACAGCCGCCGTCCCGTTGGCGATGAAGTCTTCCAGCCATTCCGTCGCCTCAATGTCGAGGTGGTTTGACGGTTCGTCGAGAAGCATCAAATCCGGTTCCGCCAGCAGAAGTTTCGCCAGCATGAGCCGGTTCTGCTCGCCGCCGGAAAGCTGCTCGACCATCGTATTGAACTGACTTCGGGCGAAGCCAAGCCCTTCCAGAACGCGCTCGACTTTGTAGTCTATATTGTACGCGTCGTGCGTGTGCAGAACCGTTTGCAGATGATCGTACCGCAGCGCCAGCCGTTCCAGCTCTTTGGGGTCTTGCTCGACAGCCATGGCGGCGGCGACTTCTTCCGCCTGTTTGTGCATCGACAGAATCTCGTCGAAAGCGTGACGCGCTTCTTCAATCAGCGTCCGCCCGGCGGAATAGTCTGGCGTCTGTTCCAGATACCCCATTCTGACGGACGGGTGAATTTCGATCTTGCCCCCGTCCGCGTCCTCTTTCCCGGCGATAATTTTCATGAGCGTCGTTTTGCCGGTTCCGTTTGGACCGACCAGCCCAACGCGCTCCCCGGGACGGATCTCAAAATTGACGTCCATTAAAACCGGGTCTGCGCTGAAATGTTTTCTGACCGACTGAAGGGATAGGTATATCATTGGTTGTTATTGATTAGGGGGGATGGGGGAGCTTCTAGCTCCTAGCTTCTAGCCTTTAGCTTTGGGTGTTAGCTTCTGACTTTAAAAGCTCCGCTTTGAACGACGAAAGTCCAAGCTAATAGCTAGGAGCTAATAGCTAAAAGCTATCTACTCTTCCAGCCAACTCCGATAGGAGTCGCTGATGTGCGTAATGGGTCGGGCGATAATCTCCGGGACTTCGTAGGGATGCTCGCGCTGAATGACGTCTGCGATTGCCTGAAAGTCCGTCTGTTTCGCCTTGAGGACAAGGTAATATTCCTGAGCGGTTTCGATCGCCCCTTTCCAGCGATAAACGCTTGTAATCGGCGCGGAAATCTGAGCGCAGGCTGCCAGCCCCGCTTCGACCAGCGTTCGACCAATGCGCTGAGCGACCGATTCGTTAGGACAGGTTGTAACGATTTCTATATGTTCCATGGTTATTTGAAAGCTTCTAGCTACTAGCCTCTAGCTTCTAGCTTTTGATGTTAGCTTCTGACTTCAAAAACTCCGCTTTGAACGACGAATGCCCAAGCTAATAGCTAGCAGCTAACTGCTAAAAGCTCTTTATTGCTTTGCCTCCAGCTCCTCCCAGCGCTCGTACAGCGCGTCGACTTTGTTTTGGAGGTCTTCCCGCTGACGGGTTACGGCGGCGATTTCCTCGGATGAACTCTGGTAAAAGCCGGGCTGGGACATCTGGTCGTCGAGCTGGGCGATTTGCGATTCCAGCTTTTCGACTTCCTCGGGAATCTTTTCCAGTTCCAGCTTTTCTTTATACGTCAGTTTCGTTTTGCTGTCGGCGGGTTTGGGTTTCTGAACCGGCTTGGATTTTTTCGGTTCCTCTTTGACTGCCGTCTCCCACGGCGGGGCAACGCGCTGAGATACGTAGTCGTCATAGCCGCCGGCGTACTGATGGACGAATCCGTTCCCCTCGACGGCGAGAATTCCTGTAACAACGTTGTTGAGAAATTCCCGGTCGTGGCTGACGACGATGAGCGTCCCGGCGAAGTCGCCCAGCTTTTCTTCCAGCAGTTCGAGGGTTTCAGCGTCGAGGTCGTTGGTCGGCTCGTCCATGACCAGCACGTTGCACGGCTTGAGAAACAGCCGTGCCAGCAAAAGCCGGTTTCGCTCTCCGCCTGAAAGGAACTTGACTTTGTCTTTCGCCCGGGCGTTGGTAAAGAGGAAATCTTCCAAATAGCCCAAGACGTGCTTTTTCTGCCCGTTGACGTAGACGTGCTCCGCGCCGTCTGTTACATTGTCGATAACCGTCTTTTCAAAGTCAAGCTTTTCCTGAAGCTGATCGAAGTACGCGATTTGAAGCTCCGTTCCCATGCGAACCGAGCCGGAGTCGGGCTGAAGCTCGCCCAGCAATAGGCGAATGAGCGTCGTCTTGCCCGTCCCGTTGGGTCCGACAACCCCCAGCCGGTCGCCGCGCATAACTCGACACGTTAAATGGTCAGCAATGGTCGTGGTCGTGCCGTCGTCGTTGTGGAACGAAAACGAGAGGTCTGTCGCCTGCAAGACGAGACGTCCAGAAACAGACGCTTCCTGAATGTTGAGCTTCGCGACCGATTCCAGCTTGCGGATTTTCTGCGCTTCGACCCGCATCGCCTTTAAGGCCCGAACGCGACCCTCGTTTCTCGTTCGCCGCGCCATGATGCCCTGACGAATCCAGACTTCCTCCTGCGCCAGCTTTTTCTCGAACAGCGCGACCTGTTTCGCCTGCGTTTCGAGGTACTCTTTCCGCTTGACGAGGTAGTCGTCGTACGAACACGGATACTTTAACAGCGCCCCGCGATCCAGCTCGATTATTCCCGTCGCCAGCCGGCGGAGAAACGCTCTGTCGTGCGTTACAAAGATAATCGCGCCGGGGAACGATGCCAGACGCTCTTCCAATAGTTCAATGGCGCTAATTTCCAGGTGGTTGGTCGGCTCGTCGAGAAGAAGGACGTCCGGCTGAGCCGCCAGAGCCTTTGCCAGCAGAGTCCAGCGTTTGCGTCCGGCGGACATGACAGACGCATCGTCCGAGCCGTTTGCCCGGGCGGAGTCGGACTCCGTCAGCCGCATTTGCGTAAGAATCGTATCGACTCGCTGCGACAGGTTCCAGGCGTTTTTCCTGTCCAGTTCCTGCTGAAGCCGGTCGAGTTCCTTTGCTGCCCGTTCGTCGCCCGCCGCCAGGGCCTGCGACGCTTTATGGTACTGAGACAGCAGTTTGCCGTCTTCTCCCAGTCCTTCGGTTACGATATCGTAGACAGAACCGGAAAAATCCCGGGGGACTTCCTGCGACAGCGACGCGATTTTCAAACCCTGCGACTTGACGATCTCCCCGGAGTCAGGCGTCAGTTCGCCGGCAATGAGGTTGAGAAACGTGGTCTTCCCAGCCCCGTTCCGACCAATCAACGCCAGACGCTGACCGGCTTCGACGTTCAAGTCGGCGTGTTCAATCAGCGGCAGACCGCCCAGGGAATACGTTAAATCGCGAATCAGTAACTGCATGGGATTAATTCGGAATGCGGAATTCGTAATGCGGAATTATGAATTGGAGATATACTATCTCCAAACTAAACTCCGATTATACCCGATTTTACAAAATTGACAAGAGCAGAGCAGGGGGGAATGGCGGGGTATGTCAATTTTGGGTAGCGAAAATAAGAAAGATGAATTAAGAATCGCGTCTCGAAGAGATGCCATTTCTATAACCGTCGACTTTAGTCTACGGACGGCGAAGCTATCTACTCCCTTCCCATACGAATTCAATTATCTCTTATGAGTCCTTCGAGCGACCAAATTCGCAGCGTTTTGTCGACGCTCCATGAAAGAATGTCTCCTGATTCCAGTTCCACCGCGCCGTTGATATTATCGGTATGTCCTTCTAAAACCATTTTACAAACGCCATCGAGCGACCAAATTCTCAAGGAGTTGTCTCTGCTCTTTTCGGAATCTTTGCTCCACGAGAGGATGTCGCCCGAGTTCAGTTGTACCGCGCCAACGATTTCCCCGGAATGTCCTTCCAGAACAGCTTTGCAAACGCCGTTAGGCGACCAGAGCCGTAAGGTATTATCTTTACTCCACGAAAGAATATCGCCTGAACGCAATTCCGTTACGTTATCAATAGGTCCTGTATGTCCTTCCATAACAGCTTTGCAAACGCCGTCAGGCGACCAAATACGTATGGTGTTATCAAGGCTCCATGAGACAATGTCGCCTGATGTCAGCTCTAAAGCGTCTCGGATTTGATCCGTATGTCCTTCCAAAACCGCTTCTGTAGAGCCGTTAAGCGACCAAATCCGCAAGGTGTTGTCGGGAGATGATTCTATCAGGGCAATGAGATAACTTATACTGTCGCTCCACAAAAGAATATCGCCAGAACTGAGTTCCAGCGCTTCGCTATATCCCTCTCGAGTTGTTTTGCATACGCCGTCTTGCGACCAAATTCTTAGCGCTCCGTCGCCGCTCCGCGAGAGAATGTCGCCTGATTTCAGTTCCAAAGCTTTGTAAATTCCACCTATATGTCCTTCCAAAACCGCTTTACAAACGCCGGTAGGCGACCAAATCCGCAGTGTTTTATCTTCGCTCCACGAAAGAAGATCGCCAGACTTCAGTTCCAAAACGCCGAAAATTATATTCGTATGTCCTTCCAAAACGGATTTGCAAACGCCATCGGATGACCAAATACGCAAATCACCATCTGCGCTTATTGAGATTATGTTGCCAGAGTTCAGTTCCAATGCATCGACAATAAAATTCCTATGACCTTTTAGAATCGCTTTGCACTTGCCTGTTTCAAGGTCAAAAATACGAAGGTTGTTTTCTTCAAATTTCCAGCCCCAGGATAACGCGTTGCCGTTGGATAGAAGTATTGCATTTTCCGCAGCGTTTCTTATAATCTGTTTACAAAGATGGGGACAGTATCTTTTGGGTCGTTGGGCTTTATTGCCCCAATACCAGTCGTAGGGAGAATCGCCGTATTGAGGATTAACCCAACGTTCCGCCGCTTTTGTAACAGGGCAGTCGGCGGCAAGTTCTGTCGCGATTTGCAGCATTTTCCGGTAGGCGGGATTATCTTTACAGCGTTGGAGAAGAAAAGACGCGTTGAGGCGAATGACGTCTATAAATGCATCGCAGTCCGGAGAGATAATCCCCAGATCTTTTTCAAAAAGAGTATAATCCAATATGACGCGTTCCACTGAACCGTATCGAAGGCGTTTCATCAGATAAGAGAAATCCGTCAGAACTTGCGCGGTTTTGTTTTTCTGGTCTGTCGCCATCAAATAGTACGGAAGCCAGTTTAAAAAATGCTGCTCAACCGCAGTCGGCTTTTTATCGGCTCTTTTTACCCAATTCAACGCGCCTGATTCGTACAGCTTCAGTCCGCACTGCGCAAAATGCTCGTCCGAGATGGTCGTCGTCCAATCCTGTATTTCCTTGCGAATGTATTTTCGAACAACGCTGACGTTCTCAGGAAAGTCAGCAGGAGTCAACGGAACGGGCTTATTGTTGCTTTGCGTCATAATAGAGAACTGATTATTTTAGCTGTGATGAAAAGGAACGTTTATGACAAAATGAATTCGTTACAATAATAAGAGTATACAACAAATCGGAGAAAAAAGCAAGCGTTAGACGAAAAAAACGTTCACGTTTTTTCTTTTTTTCACAATGAGTGCATAAAATCGGGTTGTAGTATCTGTTCCTGTTACAGTCAATAATTGCTCATTTCTTCTATTTTGCGGCGGTTGCGGTATTGCAAAGGGAGAGGGAATTTGGTATAATATAATTAGCAATTGTTAATTAGCAATTGCTTCAGTTCCTTTTCTCACGCCCTCCGGTGGAGGACGAGAGAAAAGGTTGTTTGGCAATGATATTTTTGTTTTTTATTCCGGACCGTGGGTTTCACCCACGGCTACTAATATTGAACCGCTACGCGGTTCTGGAGGACGCTTGCGCTAACTCCTCCCTCCTCCCTCCTAACTCCTAACTAACAACACCTGTTATGAGCGGAATAAACTCCTTAATTCGCCGCGTTCCCCCGTGGGCGATTTCGCTGTTGATACATTTGATTATTTTGATTGTCCTGGCTCTGCTGCTGCGGACGACGGTTGTCGTTATTCGCGGGGCGGATTCCGACAGGACAGCGGAAGTCGGCATCGAACTCAAAAGCCGGGTCGACGGCAAGACGTATTATCAGTCCGCCGAGGAATTTGAGGCGTCTGCGGCGGCGCAGAGTCAGGGAAATCAAAGCGGTCAGAAAGAGTCGGCGGCGGATATCGCGTCGGAACTGTCGCTGGACGCTGACCCGACGTCGGCTCTGCCGGGCGCTCTGGGAATTACCGCAGACGACCTCGGCGGCGGGCTGGGATCTGATCTCGACGGCGTTCTGTCCGGTCCGGGCGACGGTTCCGGGGGAGTCGGTTCCGCTCTGGAAAACGCGGGGAAAGGCGAGGCTAAGTGTTTTGGAACAACGGGGACGGGCAGACGATTCGTCTACGTTTTCGACCGTTCCGGGAGTATGGGCGGCGGGTCGCGGTCTGCTTTGGGGCTGGCGAAACGGGAGCTGATCCGCTCGTTCAATTCCCTGACGCCTCAGCAGGAATTTCTCATTGTCTTTTACAATCAGGACACCTCAGTTTTTCCGAATAAAGATCTGGCTTTGGCGGATTCCAGAGGGAAACGCAACGCAGAAAGTTTCGTCGATGCGATATCCGCAATCGGCGGGACGGATCACATGGAAGCCCTCAAGCGGGCGCTGGCGTGTCGACCGGACGTGATTTTCTTCCTGACTGACGCGGACGAGCCGGTCATGTCGGCGGGGAATCTGGCGGAAATCAAACGACGCGCCCGAGACGCCGGCGGGGTTCAGATCAACTCAATCGAGTTCGGCGTCGGGGCAAAATCGTCTCCCAACGGCAACTTTATCGAACGCCTCGCTCAGGAAAACGGCGGACAGTACATCTATATAGACGTCTCCAGTAATTGAGAGGCGAGGGCGCGTGCAAACTTTCCTGATTTCTGTTATAATATAATCGAAAGGAAATATTGCTATGAAATACCGTTCTCAATTTTATGTGTTGCTTCTGCTGGTTTTGACGGCTGCGGCGCGGGGCGAAGAGCGCCTGGACCGGGGCGTGGTCGCGATTCAGACCCCGCAGGGCGTCTTTACATCGTGGCGGGTTCTGCCCAGCGACGCGGACGACGCTGTCTATACGCTTTTGCGGGACGGGAAGCCGATCGCAGCTCTCGACGCGTCCGTCGGGTCGAATTACCTCGACCGGGACGGGAAAAGCGATTCCGTCTATGCTGTAGAATACAACGGCGATGTCAGCCCGGCAGCGACGGTTTGGAAAGAAGGTTTTTTGACCCTGACGCTGGACTTGCCGGACGAGCAGACTATGCCGGACGGGTCAAAGTGTCAGTACACGCCCAACGACATGAGCTGCGGCGATCTCGATGGCGATGGTCGATACGAGTTGATTGTGAAATGGCAGCCGTCCAACGCCAAAGACAACGCTCAAAGCGGATATACGGGCACGACGATTATCGACGCCTATACGCTGAACGGGAAGAAGCTGTGGCGCATCGATTTGGGCGTCAATATTCGATCCGGGGCGCATTACTCGCCGTATCTGGTTTACGACTTTGACGGGGACGGCAAGGCGGAACTGATCTGTAAAACCGCAGACGGGGCGGTCGACGATCAGGGGCGCGTTATCGGTGACGCCAAAGCCGACTATCGAAACAAAGACGGTCGCGTTCTGGACGGTCCTGAGTATCTAACCGTCTTTGACGGCGAGACCGGCGCGGCTGTCTGTACGATTGACTATCCCGTTCCGCGAACGGTTCGAAAACTGGATCGATACGCCGCCGACGGCTGGGGCGACAACTACGGAAACCGCTGTGACAGATTCCTCGCCTGCGCCGCCTGTCTTGACGGGAAAAGAACTTCCGCCGTCTTTTGTCGCGGGTACTATACCGCTGTGTACGTCATGGCTCTCGACTTCGACGGGAAGAACCTCAAACTGCGCTGGCTCCATAAAAGCGAGACGCCGGGCGAAGGGCTTTACGGAGAGGGGAACCACAACCTTGCTGTCGGCGACCTGGACGGCGACGGGAAAGACGAAATCGTCTACGGTTCTGCCGCTCTGGACGACGACGGGACAGTACTGTATCGAACCGGTTTAGGACACGGCGATGCGCTGCACCTGTTCTCAAGTACAACGCCTCAAGATGATAGCGAGAAGTTCTACGTCTTTGACGTTCACGAAAGCAAAGCCGCCGAGTACGGCATGGAAGTCCGGTCAGCAGAGGGAAAGATTCTCTGGGGCGTTCACGCCGGTTTCGACGTCGGGCGCGGCTTGGCGGCTGACGTCGACGCGGATAACCCCGGGTACGAAGTCTGGTCTTACGCGACAGACGGGCTGTGGTCTTTGGACGGCAAGAAGATTTCAGACCGCCGCCCGTCACAGAACTTCCGCATCTACTGGGACGGCGACCTTCAGGACGAGCTGTTAGACCGCGGAAATATCGATTCCTGGAAGAACGGACGACTGGCGACGTTCTGGAAAATCAACCATTCCAAAGCAATCAACGGCACGAAGGCGAACCCGAACCTGCAGGCGGATCTGCTGGGCGACTGGCGGGAAGAAGTCATCCTGTACAACGCGGAAAATCCCGCTCAAATCAATATCTTTTCGACGACGATTCCAACGCCGTACCGCGTCAACTGCCTCATGACCGACCACGTCTACCGCATGTCAATCGTCTGGCAAAACGTCGGATACAATCAGCCCCCGCACCTGGGACAGTATTTGCCGAAGATGGTACGGAATAAGCAATTACGCTAAGCGTAACGCTTGCGCTTCGGAGGGTCGACGTCCTCGTCGACCGCAGGCGTCCCCGCCTGCCAATGGAAAAACGACCCGCGAAAAGATTCCGTTCAGCCCGATTCGCGGGCGTTTCGTCCGCCATAACATTTAACAAAAATCACAAAGAAATGGAAAACGAACACAACTCTGACGATAGCAAAAAACTGGACTCTTTCATGTCAATAGTTTCCGATTTTTTCGATAGTCTGGCAACGTGCATTGAAAACAAAGACGGAAATCTCGAAGGTTATTCCAAAGAGATTCAAAAGATCGACGCGCTGCTGGCGCGGTATCCACAGTCGTCTTTTCTGGAATCATGGAGACGCGTTCTTGAAAGCTATAAATTCTGTTACGAGGATTCTTCTTTAGACATTCCGAATTGTTACATTTCAATATTGGAAAAGGATCCATTCTGCGTTAACGCCTATGAAGAACTGGCAGTTTACTATTACATAAACGACAACTATCCGTTGGCGGAAAAGCTGTTTCGAACTGCTTTGCAATTGGAGCCTTTCAGAGAGAGCTTGCACGTTGGATTATGCCGGGTTCTTCTGGAACAGGGATTAAAAGAACAATTTGCAGAAGAACAACACTACAGTATTGAACTGTTTACTGAGGTTATTGACAATTTGCACGATTTAGAAAACGAGGAAGAATAGAGTAATTAAGCGGGCGAAGACGCCCGCGAACCAGCGGGTCTGAGCGGGCAATTCTACGTTCTAAAGTTTTTTGGATGCTTCCGCCGCAAGCGTTCATCAATTGATAACTTTGCGCTCTTTGCGTCCTTTGCGGCTATAATTACTTCGGCGGACTTCGTCCGCGACCCGGAAGCGTTTTCGGCTGCGTCGATGATTTTCATCGGGACAGAAAGGCGCCCGAGGGCGGGCGCCATCCAGGGGACGTTTCCGACTAACGCAATACGGGATTTCCCCCTTCGAACATCCAGTAGTCAATCGGCGAAAATCCGTTTAATCCGTTGAATCCGTGTGCTAGCTGACCCGCAAATAACCAACGAGGAGCGCGAAGCGTCAACTCCTCACTCCTCACTTCTAACTCTTTTTAGACAGCTTCTGGAACAGCTCGATTTCCTTCGGGTCGTAGGGGGTGTGGTCTTCGCGGTACAGGTCGTGGAACCAGACGTCCGGTTCGCCCTTTTCCGGTCCCCAGCCCCACGGGTAGTTGGTTTGCAGTTTGCCGGGAATGAGTCCCCAGTTAATCGCGCCGACGTTTTGTTCTTTAAGATACGGGAGAATGTCCATGACCGTAGATTTCTTTTGGCGCGCCATCCATTCTTTGCAAATCAGCGGACGATTGTACTTCTTGTACGTCTCGACCACTTTCTTCATTCCGTCCAGATTCGCATAGCAATGGAAGCTGAGCACGTCGGAATTCTCAACGAGGAAACTGGCAATCGGGGTTGGTTTATAGCCCTGAATTGCGGACGTCATCGGGAACGGGGTGTCGATTTTTCGCGCCCACGACCAGAGCAGTTTCAGGAACCCGAGCGTCATTTCCCGGTTGCCGGAATTGGCGGGTTCGTTAAACAAATCCCAGAACAGAATTCGCTCGTCGTTACGGAATGTCGTCATTGTATCCATGACGTAGTCTTCCATCATCGACCATTTTTCCGGCTTGTTTATGACGGCTTCTTTTCCCGGCGTCTGCCGCCACTGGCTGTTATGAACAAACGGTTTCGGCGCCGGCTGCGGACCGATAACCGCGCCTTCCGCCCCGCCGTTGGTAAAGAAGTTGAAAATGACTTTCAGACCGTGTTTTTCGCACAGGTCGAAAAATTTGCGGACGTTCCCGAAAAAGGCGTCGCGCTGATCTCTCCACAGCAAATCGTGAACGAAAACGCGGACTGTGTTCATGCCGGTTTGCTCAACAAGCCCTAACTCGGAATCGATAACCTGCGGATCAAACGTCAGCTTCTGCCACATTTCAATTTGGTTGACAGCGTACGTCGGGACGTAATTACAGCCGACAATCCATCCCTGTTTCTTTCCCCACGCCTGAGCGCGCTCGACAGTCCAGCGACCGTTCGCCTCTACTCCGGGTTTGGGCTCGTCCGCCCGCGCTGACTGAAACAGCCCAACGCTCGCCGTTGCCGCCAACGTATACTTTAACGCTTCGCGTCGATTCATAACAATGCTCCTTTCGATAACGGTACAAATAATTCTGACTCATCCGGTAAATGCGAACCTGTTTTGTGAGACAGCTTTTAGCTTCTAGCCTCTAGCTCTTAGCTTTTGGTGTTAGTATCTGACGTTAAACGCTATAAGCTTAGACTTTCAAATACCCAAGCTAATAGCTAGTGGCTAATAGCTAGCGGCTTCTCAAATATGGATTATACTACCTCCCCCATTCGTTTGCAATTGGACGGACGTACAAAATAGGGAATATTTAGAAAAAAACGAAAATCTTTATCTCCCCCGGTTGTTTTTCCTCTGATATTTTGATAGAATAGAAGTTAAAGAGTAGTTACCAGAGTTTTTTCTCGCAACTCGCTACTCGCAACTCGCAACTTCAATTACCTCAGGAGATTTCAACCAATGCAACGACGCGAATTTTTCAAGGCAGGAGCAGCCGCCGCGGCTGTTGGGCTGTCCTATACGATTGCGGGAGCGGAAGAAGCCGCTCAAACCGGAAACCAGTATCAGCCGATTTACGCCGGCAGAACCGGCAAGTTCATTCCCGGCTGGGGAGATCAGGCTGTTGAACACATCACAGCGTACAATCCCGATTTCGCCGACAAAGACCTCTGGATTCGCAAAGACAACCAGTGCCTGGCGACGTACCGAACGGGACCGAATCAGAAGTATCCATACCTGTACCCGATGGTCGGACCGAAATCGATGGTAACGCTGCTGACGGAATCGTCTCAGCCGTGGCCGCACCATCGCGGCTGCTTCCTGGGCGAAGACCGCGTCAACGGCGGCAACTACTGGCAGGGCGGACGCAAAGACGGGCAGATTCTCTCTCAAGGCGTGAAAATCGTTTCCTGTGACGAAAAGAAAATCGTCTGGACGGACGAAGGCGTCTGGAAGAAGCCGGATCAAGACCCGATTATTACCGATACCCGCAAGTACACAATCGATTGGCGCTGCGACGACTACTATATTCTCGACCTGGAATACGCTCGAACCATGCTCGTTGACGTCAAATGCGAAAGCACCAACCACGGCTTTTTCGGCGTTCGCGTTGCTCAGGACGTCTGCCCGGACGGCGGAGGAGAACTCGTTTCAGACGCCGGCGTTTTCCGTCAGGCTGACAACGAAAAGAAAGCCCATAAATGGATGGCGTACTACGGCAAACGTCGGTTTAATCCGGCTATTACTGAAGGCTGCGCCGTCTTCTGTGCGCCTGCTGCGGCGTGGAAAGACTGGGGCGTCGACGGCGACTGCCCGTGGCTGGTTCGCGACTACGGCAACATTTCCCCGCTGCCGTACTACATCAAGGGAGCGGAATTCCCGGCAGGTACGGTTCAAAAGATGAACTTCCGCGCCGTCTTCTTCGCTGGCACGGCTCAAGACATCGACCTCAACGGTCTGTGGAACGAAATCTACGGCTAGAGAGAATTAGTAATTTGCAATTATACTTTGCGTCGCTCAAAGGTTTAAGGCGAGCCACGGGTGTAAACCCGTGGTTTTCGTCACGCAAAAGGCAGTAGAGATTTCCTACTACTGCCTCCGTGGGTTAAAACCCACGGCTATCAATATTGAACCGCTACGCGGTTCTTAAGGAAGCGCTTCGCGCTACTGTTTATTAACTACTGCCTATTGTCTACTGCCTCATTCCTTATTCTTTCGCTTTTTCTGGCTCTTTTTCTTTTTAGTCTCTGGCGTTGTCCATCTGTCAAACCAGCGTTTGACGAGAAGCAGAATAAAAATCAGCGGGATGAGAAACATTGCTTGCCGCGGCCAGGCGATAACCAGCAGCGTCGCGATCGGGATCAAAATGAACAGCCAGAGCGGCAGTTTAATCAGCTGATCCCACGCCAGACCGATCGTTGTGAACATGATGCCGCCGCGAAGCCCGGTCGCCGCCAGGCTGGCTTCCTGACGCGTGAAATCGCCCGTCTTGAACGCCATGACAAATCGGAGCGTCAGGAGGGCGATGCCAATCCAGAAGATATATCGCCCTTTGTCTTTGAGCGAGGATTTCATTTTTCAGGCTTCTTCGGCAGTTTGGGCATAAGGTCTTTGAGATTCTTTCGGAGTTGATCCAGCAAGCCGGGTTTTTTCTCCTCTTCCTCTTTTTCGACCTTTTTCGGACGTTCAGCCAGAGTTATCTTTTGAGTAATTGTTACAGGCTCAGCGTCTTTTTTCCCTTTGCGCTCAACGGTAACTTCGATCGTGTCGCCGAGAGCTTTGCCGGAAATGGCTGTCTTGAACTGAGCGAACGTTGCAACCGGTTTCCCGTCGACGGAAACAATCCGGTCGCCCTTTTTGAACCCGGCTTTGGCAGCGGGCGAGTCTTTGGGCGGGTCAACCAGAACCGGTTCCGCAACAGACGGGTTAGGAATTTCCGTCGCGAACCCGATAAATCCCGGAACGATGTTTTCGCCCTTGGCGAGTTTGGGGAATACGGACTGGACGGCGTCCCACGGGATGGCGAACCCGATTCCGGAATCGTACCAGTCAACGCCGGCGTCGGCTTCGTCGCTTTGCGGAGACAGCGGAACGATAATTCCGATTACTCGCCCGCGAACGTCCAGCAACGGTCCGCCGTAGTTGTTGGGCGAAACCGCCGCGTCTGTCTGAACGGCGATACCCCAAACGCGGCTTAAAGCAGAAAGAATCCCGACTGTCGCGTTAATAGAGCTGACGCCCTGAGCGTTAGGCGGGAAGACGCGGCCGCAGGCGATCGTCCATTGCCCGACTTTCCACTCTGACCGCGGGGCGAACTGAGGAACCGGAGTTGGCGAGTCCGTCGTGATTTTCAGCAGCGCCAGCTTGCGAATCTTGTCAATCGCGACGACCTTCCCCGAACAGATTTTGCCGTCGTTGAGACGCACAATAATCGACGGCGGCGCCGGATCGAATCCCAGCGACGTCGTGATAATATACCCGTCCGTCGAAACGAACACGCCGGTGGAAACCTCCGGCAAGAGACTTTGTCCCGACGTTTCCATTCCACCGACCGGCTGCAACGAAACAACCGACGGCGAAACAGCGTTAATCGCCTTCTGAACCGTTTCGGAAAAATTGTCGGGCATTTGCCCCAACGCGGTCGAACAGATCGTTACGAGGATTAAAATAAAGCGTTTCATTACAGCGGGGGGATTAAGGCAGTAGGCAGTAGGCAATAGGCAGTAGGCAGTAGTAGCGCGAAGCGCTTCCTTAAGAACCGCGTAGCGGTTCAATATTAGTAGCCGTGGGTTTTAACCCACGGGGGAAATCTCCGCGGGTTTTACCCACGGAGATGTAAGCGACCAGCGGGAGCGATGTTAATACGACTCGCGCGGGTGCGAAGCCGCACGGGCAGTAGGACAAGGTTTTGCTTCCGAAAAAGCTGATTTTGGCGCTACCCACGTCCAATCAGGAACCGACCTTGTCGGCGCGGGTTGGGAACGGCGTCTCGCCGTCAGACAACTTTCAGAGCGTTTTCGATGTCGCCCAGAATGTCTTTGATATCTTCGATTCCAACGGAGAAGCGGATCATGTCGGGCTTGACGCCGCAGGCTTCCAGTTCCGCGTCGGAGAGCTGTCGGTGCGTGGCGTTCGCCGGGTGCAGACAGCAGGAATGAGCGTCGGCGACGTGGGTGGCGATAATCGCGACTTTAAGCTCTTTCATGAACCGTTCTGCAGCGGCGCGACCGCCAACGAGTCCGAAAGAAACGACGCCGCACGTCCCGTTGGGCATGTACTTCTGCGCCAGAGCGTAGTACTTGTTGTTCGGCAATCCGCTGAAGTTGACCCACGCGACTTTCGGGTTCGCGTCGAGGTACTCGGCAACCGCCTGAGCGTTCTGGCAGTGACGCTGCATGCGAAGGTGCAGCGATTCCAATCCGACGTTGAGCAGGAAACTGTTGTGCGGAGACGGGATCGCGCCGAAATCGCGCATCAGCTGGGCAACGCATTTGGTAATGTACGCTGCGCCCTGTCCGAACTGTTTGGTGTACGTAATTCCATGATAGGATTCGTCCGGAGTGGTTAAGCCGGGGAAGATGTCAGCGTGTTCGTCCCAGTTGAACTTGCCGGAATCGATAATCGCGCCGCCGACGCTGGTCGCGTGTCCGTCCATGTACTTGGTCGTGGAGTGCGTAACAATGTCGCAGCCCCATTCAAACGGACGGCAGTTGATCGGAGTCGGGAATGTGTTGTCGATAATCAGCGGAACGCCGTGTCGATGAGCCGCGGCGGCAAAGCGTTCGATATCGAGAATGTCCAAAGACGGGTTGGAAATGGTCTCGCCGAAAACCGCCTTGGTATTGGGTTTGAACGCTGCGTCGAGCTCTTCGTCGGTAGCGTCTGGAGAGACGAACGTGAACTCGATTCCCATTCGCTTCATCGTAACGGCAAAGAGATTATACGTTCCCCCGTAAATGGCGGCGGAGGAAACGACGTGGTCGCCGGCGGAGCAGAGGTTGAAAATGGCGAAGAAGTTCGCCGCCTGACCGGAACTGGTCAGCAAAGCCGCCGTACCGCCTTCCAACTCGCAGATTTTGGCTGCGACGAAGTCGTTCGTCGGGTTCTGAAGACGGGTGTAAAAATAACCGCTGGCTTTCAAATCGAACAGCAAGCCCATGTCTTCGCTGGTGTCGTACTTGAAAGTGGTTGACTGAATAATCGGAATCTGGCGAGGTTCGCCGTTTTTAGGCGTATACCCTCCCTGAACGCAACGGGTTGCAATTTCGGACACGATAAAAAATCACCTCCAATTGAAAGTTGGATTTAATATACAAAATACGATACTATTAGTTTAATCAAAATACGGACTCTGAGAAGGGGGAGCAGGGGAATTAGCAATGAGCAATTAGCAATTAGCAATTACGCAAGCGCTGCTCGTTGGTTGTTGGAAATACGATTAATAATCAAGTTGCCGCTTGCGCGGGGAATGCGGCGGCTTGACGCCGCATTGTCCAATGTCCCGCTGAAAATCGCCGACGCAGCCGAAAATCTTACTGGATCGCGGACGTAAGTCCGCCGAAGAAATTTTAGCCGCAAAGGACGCAAAGAGCGCAAAGTAATAGTTAAAACTTTGCGGACATCCTCCGCGTCTCCGCGGCTCCGCGTGAGCTTTTGTTATGCGGCAGAGGACTGCCGCGAGCCGGCTCACCAGTGTGCATACGCAGGTCAAACATTTTGTTCGCCTGACGGCGAATGCGTAATTACGTTCGCTTCGCGAACTTCATTACCGTCTTCCATTACTTTGCGAACTCCGCGTGAGATTTGCCTGGGCGACTCGCCAAACTCCTCACTCCTAACTCCTACCTCCCCCCTTTTTCCAAAAAAATTTTTCTTTCCGTCCCGTCTCTTGCAATTTCTCCCGATTTGTTATATAATCGCTCTTGTTGTGATAATCCATATAGAAATATCAAACGCTTTTTATAGATTCGTCCAATATTGCAATTGTTTGATAATAACTGTTTTTTATCATGAAAAACGACAACGATAATAATGCCATCGTCCCGTTGAATCCTTCTGACTATCCCGAATACAACGACGTTCTGGAATACATTCGCAACGAATCCCAAAATAAAAGTATGGATGTAACAGATCAGCAGATCGTCGAACGCGGCTGGGAGTTTTACGAATCTGGCGATTTGCAATGGGCGGACAGAACAGAGAAAAATCCGAGTCCGTTTGAACGATTCTTCTTAAACTGGCTGCCGTACTATTTGATGAAAACCGATCAGAAAGAAAAAGCCGCTCAAACTCTGACGGATTTCTCTTTTTTAATGCAGCGTCTTCGTTACGGTTCCGTTGAACGCGTTGTGCTGGACTATATTCTTTTTGAAAAGGAGCTGAGCAAGGTTTCCCCTCAATGCGCCGCGTATATGGACGTCGTTCGGAGCGCTTCGCATTTGCTGCGCCGCGACCGTGCAGAGAATCCTGCGTACAAGATTATGCTGCAAGTCGCAATTGGGATTGCCGACGATTGCCCCGTTACACAAGCGGCGGAACGCTGGCTCAATCCGAAAAACAGCGACTCCCCCTGCAACTGGTTCTGGATGAGTAAAGTGAATCGTCCGAAGGAATATCATCCCAGCCCTGTCAAGATAATCATCGAGAAAAACATGGGTAATTCTGTGAAAATTCACCCTAATGGCGACGTGATATCCATTGGGGAAGGCGCTAATCGCTTTTTTGACGGGCACAGGAACTACTGGGGAGTTGACTTTGATAATAAAAAAAACAGGATTCGCATTTGGGATATTGAAACTGGCATCTGCAAAGCCGTTTTAGAAGGGCATACAGATATGGTTCGAAGCGTTCGAATATTGAAATCGGGCGACATTTTTTCGTTCAGCGACGACAATACCATGCGTATCTGGTCGTCTGACGGCGTTTGTAAAACCGTTTTGAAAGGGCATGACAAGAGAATTTCAGGCGTATCTGAAATGAGTTCTGGCGACATTCTATCGTGGAGCAATGACGATAAAACGATTCGTGTTTGGTCTCCTGACGGCGCATGCAAAACTGTTATAGAAGCAGCAGCGGATTGGGTGATAGAATTGCAGTCTGGAGACGTCCTCTCATGGGAATGGGATAATTCATTGATACATATCTGGTCTCCCGATGGCGCTCGCAAAACGACGCTTGAAAGTCCGGAAAATCGTATTCATAGCGTCTTGGAACTTCGTTCCGGCGACATTCTTTCATGGTATTATAACATCTTGTATCTATATTCTCCCGATGGCGTATGCAAAGCGGTTCTGGAGGGTCATACCGACCATATTAAGGGAGTCATGGAACTTCGTTCAGGCGACATTCTATCGTGGGGTACAGATAATACCTTGCGAATTTGGTCTCCGGACGGTTCATGCAAAGCAATACTGGAAGGGCATACAGATTGGGTTACGGAAGCCATGGAACTGAAATCCGGCGATATTCTTTCGTGGAGCTGGCGTGACGATAAAACGATTCGTCTTTGGTCTCCTGACGGTGCATGTAAAGCGACGCTGGAAGGACATACAGACGACGTTCGCGGCGTTCTGGAACTTCGTTCTGGCGACATTCTCTCTTGGGAAGCTATCGATAACGTACTTCGTCTTTGGTCGCCCGATGGCGTATGTAAAGCCGTAATAGACGGATATATAGACGATATTTTTGCTATAAAGGAATTGCCGTCCGGCGACATTCTCTTGTGGGGCAGCGATAAAACTCTGTGCGTAATATCGCTTGACAACGCATGTAAGACGCCTTTGGACGGTCATTCCAATATGGTTAATGGCATTATGGAACTGAAATCTGGCGACGTTCTTTCCTGGAGCCGGGATCACACGCTGCGAATTTGGACGCCTGATGGAATTACTAAAGCTGTTTTGAAAGGGCATACGGATTACGTTCTAAAAGCCATGCAGCTTCGTTCGGGAGACATCCTCTCGCTAAGTACAGACAAGTCCATGCGCCTTTGGTCGCCGGACGGCGTTTGCAAAGCTGTTTTTGGCGGTCATCCTGGAGGACGATTATTCTCCGCTTTGGAACTTCAATCTGGCGATATCCTGTCATGGAACTGGTTCCGTCCTATGCGTCTATGGTCTCCGGACGGCGTCTGTAAAGCAATTCTGAAAGTTCCTTTTTATGAAAGAAAAGATGAATCGAAATCAGACAATATATTTTCGAGGATTTGGAACCGGCTCTTTCATCCCGATTATATAGGTATAGAAGATCAGGCGTTTGGAGCTATTGAACTGAAATCGGGAGATATTCTTACCTGGAGCAGAGATAACGTCTTGCGAATTTGGTCGTCCAAGGGACGCTATAAAGCCTCTTTATCAGGACATAGCAGAGAAATTGATAGCGCTTTAGAACTGAAACCGGGCGTCATTCTTTCGTGGGATTATGAAGAATCTCGCGTTTGGTCTGTTAAAGGCGTCTGCAAAGCCGTTTTGAAAGATGCATATAATCCTGAAGCGATAGAGCTTCCTTCAGGCGACATTCTCTTGCGTGTAAAAGATGGCTGTCTGTATATTTTGTCGTCAGACGGAGAATGTAAAAAAGAAATAAAAAATGACGACCCGCAGTTTGATTCCTACAACTCTTTATTTCCAAACAACCGAGTCCTCCATGAACCGTTTGATATAGAAATAGAAAATATCGGCGATTCTGAAGAACACAGACGACGGTTTAACAAGAAGCCAATCGCTCAATGGAATTGCATCGGTCGCGGACCTTCTTTACTCAGCGCTGGGCGTCTTTACATTCATTATGGAAGTTGCAACCGCGTTGATTTCCTTAAACTCAATTACGGCTCTCATCTGAGCGTTTCGTTTGAGCAGGCGAAACAGTTCCTCAACGGAGATATTAAAGAATCCGATTTTGTTTCTTACGTTCCGAAATCGACAGATTGAGATGTTCGAAGGGGAAAATTCCGTATTGTGTAAGCGGATAACGTCCTCTGGATGGCGTCTGTAAGTCCGCCGAAGAAAATTTTAGCCGCAAAGAACGCAAAGAGCGCAAAGAAATCTTTAAAACTTCGCGAACATCCTCCGCGTCTCCGAGGCTCCGCGTGAGTCTTTTGTTATGCGGCAGAGGACTGCCGCGAGCCGGCTCACCAGTGTGCATGCACAGGTCAAACATTTTGTTCGCCTGACGGCGAACTGCGTAATTCCGCTCCCGCTGGTCGCTCCATTACCGCCTTCCATTAATTTACGAACTCCGCGTGAGCTTTTTCCGGGAACTAACGCACCCCGGCTCGCCATCCCAAAAAACTTTTTTCGGGGGCTTGCAATTTTCTAAATTTTGTTTTATAATCGACTTTCGTAAATTGAAAAAACATTTTTTTATTTTGGACATGTACACTGAAAGGAGTAATCAATGACTCGACGTTTAACCGTCTTACTGTTTGCGCTGTGCGCTGCGTGCGCCGTCAGCGTTCAGGCGTGGGAAATTCAAAGCAACCCCATTCTCAGCCGCTGGGTAGAACATGTTAACCCGGATAACGCGTTGCCGGAATACCCACGTCCGCAGTTTGAACGCCCCGCATGGCAGACCCTCAACGGTCTTTGGGACTACGCTATTATCGACAAAGACGCCTCGACAGAAGAATTTGCCGCCGACGGCGAAATCCTCGTTCCGTATCCGATTGAATCCGCTCTGTCCGGCGTAAAGAAGTTCGTCGGAGAAACCAAACAGCTGGTTTACAACCGCAAGTTCACCGTTCCCGCAGACTGGGCTGGCAAACGAATCCTTCTCAACTTTGAAGCCTGCGACTGGATTACCAACGTTTACGTCAACGGCAAACACGTTGGAAAGCACGTCGGCGGATACGCCCCGTTCAGTTTCGATATTACCGACGCCCTCGTCGAAGGGACTCAGGAAGTTCGCGTTGTCGTTTACGACCCGACCGACGCCAACTGGCAGCCGATTGGAAAGCAGGTTCGCACGCCTCGCGGAATCTGGTACACGTCTGTAACAGGTATTTGGGGATCCGTCTGGATGGAACCGGTTGCTCTGCAGGGACAAATCGCGTCCGCCGCCGGATACGCCGCCACTCTGGAAGACGGCAAACTGACGCCCGCTCTGGACGGCTCGTTTGTTATCAAGGGAACCTCCGACGCTGCTGACGGCGCGAAAGTCAACGTTAAAATTCACGCTCCCAACGGCGATGCCGTTTTCATCGGCGCCGCTGAAGTCAAAGACGGCAAGTTCACGATTACCGGCAAGATTGAAAACCCCAAATTCTGGGCGCCCGGCGCTCCGTATCTCTACGACGTCGTTTATACTCTGGACGTTGACGGCGCCAAGGTTGACGAAGTCAGCAGCTATATCGGCTTGAGAACGTCTACAATCGGCGTCGACAAGAGCAAGGACGACTATCTGCGTCTGCTGGTTAACGGCAAGTTCATCTTCCAGTACGGCCCGCTGGATCAGGGCTGGTGGCCGGACGGACTGTACACGGCTCCGACGGACGAAGCTCTGCGTTACGACCTCGAAATGACCCAGAAGATGGGCTTCAACATGCTCCGCAAGCACGTCAAGGTCGAATCCCGCCGATTCTACTATCATTGTGACAAACTCGGCTTGCTCGTCTGGCAGGACATGCCCTCCGGCGACAAACACATCCGTCCCAGCGATCCGGATATCGTCCGCTCGCCCGAATCCGCCCAAAACTACTACAACGAATGGACGGAAATCATGACGACGCTGCAGAACTCGCCGTCCATTATCATGTGGATTCCCTTCAACGAAGGTTGGGGACAGTTCGACACGGCAAAGGTTGTCAAGTACACGAAAGACTTTGACCCGACTCGTTTGGTCAACTGCACAAGCGGCTGGGCGTTCCGACCCTGCGGCGACGTTCACGACATTCACCATTATCCCACGCCTGCCCGCCCGGCTAACAGCGATGAATTCGCTATCGTTTTGGGTGAATTCGGCGGTCTGGGACTTCAGATTCCCGGTCACACCTGGAAGCAGGAAGGCAACTGGGGCTATCAGGGACTTATCGTTGACCGTCAGGCTCTGCTCAACAAGTACACCGGACTGATGAAGACGCTGCGCGGTCTGATTGACGAAGGGCTTTCCGCCGGCGTTTACACGCAGACGACTGACGTCGAAATTGAAATCAACGGTCTGATGACCTACGATCGCAAAGATATCAAGATGGGGTTGGAGAACATCGCCAACGCCAACGCTCTGCTGTACAAGCCCAAGCCGGTTGTCAAGCGAGTTCTTCTCGACGACGCCCGCAAGGCAGAATCCGTTTGGAAGTTCACAACCGATGAACCGGCGGCGAACTGGATGGACTCCACCTACGACGACTCCAGCTGGGATTCCGGCAAAGCGGGATTCGGCAAGATGACGGAATACGTCGAACCGGCAACCGAATGGAACACGCCAGAAATCTGGCTCCGCAAGACGTTTGAATTCGACGGGAATCTGGAAGGGTTCCTCGCCGCAAACGTGTTCCATGACGAAGACTGCGAAGTCTATATCAACGGCGTCAAAGCGCTGTCCGTAACCGGATTTGTTACCCGATATAACGTCTACGACCTCGCCCCGGAAGCCGCCAAGGCTCTCAAAGCCGGAAAGAACGTTGTCGCCATTCACGTCAAGCAGACCCGCGGCGGTCAGTTCATTGACTTCGGCTTGGTTGAAATGGTTGAGGGAAAGTAGTTTCCGTTAATCGTTTATTCTCCCCTTGCTAAAGTTTTTTGGAAAGGGGAGTTTGAGGGGAAGAACCTTTTTTTCAAAAAAGGGCGGCGAGGCGCCGCTCCCAATCCGCGCTGCCGCGCGAGACGTATTAGAACCGCTCCCGTTGGTCGCTTTGATTATTGCTAATACTATGTTTTTCTCCCCTTACTAAAGTTTTTTGGAAAGGGGAGTTTGAGGGGAAGAACCTTTTTTTCAAAAAAGGTTTTCCCCTCATATTGTTTCGAAAAAACCTCGTTTTTCTCACCTTGAAAAAACTTCTTTAAAAGGGAGCCAGCTTGCTGGCGACCTAAGTTTTTTCAAGCGAGCGATAGCTCGCCAAATTTAGCCGCAAAGAACGCATAGTTTTTAAAACTTCGCGAACTTTGCGAACTTTGCGTGAGTCTTTACCGGGCAGCTCAACACAGCCCGGTTCTTTTTTAGTTTAACGCATCCATTACGCTAACTGGTCGCCCAGAATCTCTCTGAGCGCTTTCTCGTAGGCGTTCGCCTGAACGAAGAAGCCGTAGTCGTTGGCGTGACAGTTGTCCATGGTGCCATCGCCGTCTTCCGGCATCTGGCTCTTGCCGTCGAGATAGTACAAGCCCTTAACGCCGTCGGCGACGAGTTTTTCGTAACCTTCTCTGTTGGCAACGCCGCGGGGGTCTTTCTCGTCGGCAAAGTCTGACCAGCAGGATCTAAACGGGGCAGGGTACCCTTCGACAATCAGAATCGGCGTGTCGGGATGCGCCTCTCGCAATTTGAGAACGCCCGGAACGAGCCGTTCTCGAATCTGTTCCGGCGACATGTTGCGGTTGCAGTCCAGAACGTAGACCGACGGGTCGAGTTCCGCGAACGCTTCCATCATAACCGGCTCCATTCTTCCGTTTCCGGAAAAGCCAAAGTTCAAGACGTGCATGTCCAGCCGGCGCCCGGTCATGGCGACAGCGCAGTTGGCGGTTCGGGAAGAACAGCCGCCCTGTAAAATCGACGTCCCGTAGAACAGAATCGGCTTGAGCTTGCGAGCCGGCGCCGCTTCAAAAATAGCTCCCTTCCTGACGCCGATTCGGAACTTGTGAATTCCGTTGTACGTCGGGAAGTAAATCATGAATTCCCGTTTCCCGTCCGGAACGGCTTCGCTGCGAATCGGTTGAACAACGATGTTATTTGACTTCTTGCCGCCAATCATCTGGGCAAATCTCCATTTGCCGGAGGAATCGCGGCCGTAAATGTCGACGCCGCTTGCCCCGGTTGCCGGCATGTGATACATCGCCAGATTGTTGTTTCGCAGCTCAAAGGAAATATTCATCGGGCTGTTTGTTACAAATCGCAGAGCCATCCCGGCGGAAGAGCACGACAGATTTCGCACTGCCGGCGGGACTTTATCCATCCATCGTTTCGGGAACCGGTCGAACGGCGTATAGCGTTCTTCCCCTTCCCAGGCGCGGCCTTCGATGGGCATTGTCGCCGCGTCGTACCAAACCCAGCCGTCTTTCTCTTCAACCGGATTAAACCCAATTTCCGGCGCAGCGGGTTCCTGTTTGACTTCTTCCGCCTTGACCGCCGCCGCAGCCAACGCGCCTGCAACTGCCGTCGTCTGAATAAACTGACGTCGTAACATTATAATCTCCTTTCGATATTGAAAATTTTTGAAATCTGTCAGAACGTACGTTTATTATAAACCGTCAACGAGAAAAAATCAACCGGGAAGGGAAAAATTTCTTTGCGCTCTTTGCGTTCTTTGCGGCTTATTAAATTTTGCGGACTTCGTCCGCATTGAAAAAACTTAGGTCGCCAGCAAGCTGGCTCCCTTTTAAAGAAGTTTTTTCAAGATGAGAAAAACGAGGTTTATTCGAAATTATATGAGGGGAAAACCTTTTTTGAAAAAAAGGTTCTTCCCCTCAAACTCCCCTTTCCAAAAAACTTTAAGTAGGGAGTACAAATGCACAATCGGTGCGAATCCGTCTAATCCGTAAAATCCGTGAACGGGTTGACCCGCTCAAGGACTACGAGACGCCGCTATTCTTCGCAGATAACCCGGAAGCCGACGTTGTAGACGCGCTGGTACGTCGGGAAGCCGATTCGATACCCGTTGCGGCATTGAGCCGGACGATCGTTCCAGCTGCCGCCGCGGGCGACTTTTTCCGTATCGAGGTTGCCGGCGTTGCGGCCGTCGTTGGCGTTGTACGGATAGGCTTTGTAGTCGGACTGCGTCCATTCCGCAACGTTGCCGTTCATGTCGTACAGACCCCACGGGTTGGGCATGTATCGGGCGATGCCCTTCGAGCCGTGGTAGCCGGCGCGCTGCTTTTCGTACAGGTCAGCGTCCCAGCCGGGAACCATCTGGTTGTCGGACTGGTCAACGACGCGCGGCAGATACGTCTGCCAGAACGCCGGATTGTTGACCGGCTGCGGGTTGACGCCTGTTACAACAAACAGACGCATGGAGTTGTCTGCCATGTTCGCCTTGTCGCCGAACTGAACGTCACAGCCGAACAGACGTCCGTTGTCGTTCTTTTCGGCTTTGCCCATGCCGTCAGACCACCAGAACGGTTTGTCGGTTCCGGCTTTCGCCGCCCATTCCCATTCGGCTTCGGTCGGCAGACGGAACTTCTTACCGGTCTTGGCGGAGAGCCACTTGCAGAACTCGTTGGCTTTCTGCCAGGAAACGCGGATGACGGGCTGATCGTCGTGGTTGGCGGGATAGCCGCGGTGAACGTGGTCTTTCCATTGCTGGTCGATAAAGTTGCTTTCGTGAGTCGGGTCGAACTGATGGAACATTTCGTTGGTAACTTCAGTCGTTCCCATATAGAACGGTTTTTCAATCACGACTTCGTTTCGATTCGCTTCCGGACGCTTTTCGGAATCGTCGCCGATAACGAATTTTCCGGACGGGATGTAAACCATATCCATCTTGACGCCGTTGCCGAGGTCGATCGACTGCGTCTTCGGTTCATAATTATTGACAACCGCTTTCAGACCGGTGGGATTCTTCGTATTGGGCGTTTCCCACTTTTCGGGCTTGACGAAGTCCGGACGCGGCACGGCATCCATAACCGCGCCTTCTTCGGGATAATCGTCAACGTTGGCGTAGAGCGCGCGGAGTTCCTGCGTTCTCTTTGCCATCGTTTGAACCTGCTGCAGACGTCCGCCCATGGTCGACGTCGCCACTTCAGACCACGTCGCGTTGTACGGCATGTTCATGTCGATCCACAGCGCCAGCTCGCGGGCGGAAATGTCGTCCATTTTGACGTTGTAATGGTTGCCGTCGCGCAGCATTTGCATCAGCGGGGACGTATTATAGTAGTATTCCATCGGATAGAACATGTGCGTATCCGATTCCGGTCCCGGACGGCGCAGGAACGGCATCAAAGCCCAGTACGAGTTCCCCAGCGCGCGGGGACCGGGGGCGATGTCCTTGAAGTTCGGACGGTTCGGTTTCGATCCGTCGTGGCAGCCAACGCAGTACTTGTCCAGAACGGGCTGAACTTCTTTCTTGAACCCAACCGGGCGTTTCGGGCCGTTAAACTCGACGATTCTGTCGGGAGCGCGGCGCGCCGCCATGTTGAACTTCGCCGGCGTTACAGAGTTCTGATTTTCGTGACAGCCGGAACAGGTAACCTTTTCGCCCGGCATGCCTGTCAGCCAGGAACGCATGATTTGAAGCGCGTTTCCGTGTTCGTCCAGCGGCTGGAGAGCCAGCGGGACGTTGGACGGAATAACGAAGTTGGCGCTGCCGTCCGGCTCGACGTTGACTTCGCCCAGGAGGACTTTGCTGTCCCAGGACGTTTCTTCGCCCATGGCGTTGTGGTTGCCGATGCCGCGGTATCCGTACTGATAGCCGAAAACGCGGAGCTTTTTGACCGTCCCGCGAGGAACGTTTTCCAAACCAGGGCCAAAATAGACGTCTGTAATGTAACAGACGGATTCTTTGTCTTTGTTAATCGTTCGGTCTGTAATAACCGGCGGGCAGGGGCGTTCCTGAATCGCAAACGGCTCGTAGATTCCGAACTCCGGCGACTCTTTAATCAAAACCATGTTGTCGAACGTGTCGACCAGATACAAGCCCCATCTGTCCTGCGGAGTGGGCTGAGCGGAAACGAGATAATAGTTTTCGTCCAGCGGGCAGGGGAAGAGGAACTTCGGCCAGGAGCTGTCAACGAGCTGGTCTCTGATAATCGGCTCGACTTTCTTGTCACGGAACGGAATCTGCTGAACGACGCCTTCCGCCTCTTTGCGGCCGCGTTTGGGGTCGATGATATGCAGTTCGCCCATTCTGGCGACGCCGTGGTGTCCTGTTACAATTGTCGCAAACATCTTGGCGTTCTGACCCGGAATCGGCTTGGAATAGAACATGCTGTTGGGCCAGTAGGAACCGGAGCCGTAGAGTTCAACCTGGTTTGTTCCGTCCGGATTCATGTTCATCATGATTCGGGTGAAGTAATGGTTGATGTCGACGTATTCCCAACGCAGATACATGATTCGACCGTCGTTCATCAGGGTCGGGTTCCAGTCCTGATCCTGTTCGTAGGTCAGCTGACGGCAGGTTTTGAGGTCTTTTTCAACGCGGAAGATGTTGCCGACGTGCCCGGCGCCGCCGATGCACGGAACGCCCATCATGGACGCGCTGGAAACAAACAGGTACGAACCGTCCGGAACGAAGCAGCCTTCGACGTTGTCGACGTCCGCGCCCATGAACGGGGAAATCTGCTTGAATTCCGGCTTTTCGCCTTTGAGCGCCTTTTCCAGATCGACTTCGTAAACTTCCCACGTGTTCTTGTCTGACTTGGCTGTAACGAGAATCTTTTTCGCGTCCCATTTCATGCAGATGTCGCCGATAAACGAATCGTACGGGGCGTCGATAATCGGTTTGATGGGAGCGTCTTGATCGTGAATGGAAATAACGGCAAGCTGGTTGCCGTAGTTCCCTTTTCCGCGCGAGCAGTTGGACATCCAGTTGGACATCAAGCCCGCGTTCTTCGCCGTTCGGACGAGAACCTTGTCGAAGTCGAGAAGCGGGTTTGCCAGCAGCGCTTTGCGGCGGAATTCCAGGAAATCCTTCGCGGCTTTGAGCGCTTCGTCGACCGACGCCTGATTAGTCGGGTCAAGAGAAGCAAAGAGCTTTTCGTACTTTTCCAGTTCAGCCAAATACGCCTTTCCGTCGTATTCGTCTTCGTCGTATTTTTCAGACAGGTCTTCAATCGCCATGCGGAGCGAACTGATCTGTTTAACGGCGCGGTACAAGTCGGGAGAAACGCCTCTCATAATGCGTTCCAGACGAGCTTGCGCCAGACGCGCCATGAGGCGGTCGCGTTCTTCCTTGGACATCGTCGCGCTCATGTCGTCCGGATCGCCGAGAATCTGGACTTCCAGCAGCGACGCCCAGGAATTGGCGGGGTTTTTATCTTTGGCGGGATCGCCGACTTTGCTGGGGTACGTGCTCCACATGCGGATTTCCACCCAGTCTGCGGTCGCAAGATATTTGCCTTTTTCCGTTTCGAGGAAATCGGTTAAGAATCCGCCGGAACCAGCGCCGAGAATCTTGTCGCCGGTCGTCAACGCAGGCTCGCCGTCAAAGTTGGGACGCTGACCCGGGTTGGCGGAATTGTTCGCAAACCGGACTTCGTAATCCTGATGGGATCGGCTGTCGATGTTGCCGGTGTAAACCGCCAGTTCTTTGATGTTGCGAACTTTTCCCAGATAGAACGCCATGACGGCGGGTTTGCCTTCCACGCCGACGCGCCCCATGCCGCCGCATTCTCCGGCGGAGTTGTCACGCAGCATATTGACGTCGCTGGGGTTGACGCCTTTGACCGCTTCAATCTTTGAGCCGTCGAAAAGCAGGAAATTTAATATCGACCGTTCCGAAATGTTCTCGGACATCGGACCGTACTCGTTCGTTCTCCAGGACTGGGTCGTCATTTGAACTTCAGCCCAGGCTGCCGAGCAGAAACACGCCATCACGGCGATCAAACTTAAACGTAACGCTCTTTTCATGATTAATCTCAAAAGGAAAGGAAGGGGATATTATTAGCTTCTAGCCGCTAGCTTGGTTAACCAGTTTCAAGCATATCCGCAAGAACCTCGAATCCACAAGCTAATAGCTAGCAGCTAACAGCTAGTTTGTTATCTGCGATTTTGTACGACCTTGATCGCAAAATCAAGGAAGAATTGAACTCCTAAAAACAATAAATAAGCTGCCAGGGGCAGGAAGCTGATGCAGGTCAACGTTACAACTTCTTCAAGCGCCTTAGCGGCAAAACCAAGGCCCTCGACAACAGTTGTTTCTTCATTTATCGTGAACGACTGAATAATAGTTCCAATCAGTTTCAGGGCGTACAACGACATAATAAATCCGTAAAGCCCCAGCGACAGCCGCAAAAACAGCTTGCTCAAATACTGAATCGCGCCAGCCGCTTCAGACGCCGGCGACAACGAACCGTCAACCGTCATGTTGAGAGAGCCGGGGTTAGCCGCCGTTACAGAGCAAAACGCGAAAGCGGCAAAGAGAACAAAGCCGTAGATGGCGTAGCCAATCAAGACGGACGTGTTCTCGTTGTTTAATCCGGTAAAGAAAGCGCTAACCAGCCCCCAAATCGCCGCTCCCAAAAAGACGACGCATAAAGAGTCGGGCAGGGCGGTGGAAACGATTCGGCCTTCTCCCAGATTGTTCAGACGCGTTAACGACGGCATAAGCCGCTTGTTAACATAGGCATTTGCCAAAAGAATTATGATTGGCGTTCCAAACATGCACAGAAGTTTTAACGAAGCTGCGATGTTAAATTTGCAAATCGCAAACGCCAAAACGACAATCAAAACAACGCTTATCAGCTGCGCCAAAACGCCAATCGAGGCGAAGAATTTCCCCATCGCGGTGGCGACTTTCCCCGGGAATCCGGATCGAAGCATATTGGGAATGAAGTCCAGAAACGCGCCTTTTTCGATCAGCGTGTCAGCCCCGGACATTGCACTGGCGTTGTCGATTTCGTCGTCAGGATCGGAAATAGACCCGGAGACGTCAAAGAGCGTACCCGCTCCCGCCGCCGGTTCCGCTTTGGCAGAATCGGACTTAATCGGTTCCGCCCGATCCGGCTGGAAGTTATCCGCAGGCGTCGAGGCGGAATCCTGAGCGTTGGCGGTTCTCATCACCATGTGTCCAGCCGGCGGCGCAACGTTTTTATTAGGAGCGTTCGTTCTCGCCTGAGACGTTTTAATCGTCAGCGGCGGACCAGCAATCGGCGGAGCGGCAGTCAAGGCGTCTTGCAAAAGCGCCACTTTACCCGCCGGCGTCCATTGTCCCAGCAATTCGTGATACACCAAATCGCCCGCCTTGATCTCTCCGCGCTGCATCATGGCGCGCATATCCGCAAGGGTTACCGGACCGATTGTGTCTTTATTTCTAGCAAAATACCATTTTTCGTTTTGATTCATTTTATATCGTTTGACGGTTAATGGGAAATTCGACTGCGGCAAGAAAATGCGATGAATAATATCCCTGCATTTTGACGTTAAATCTTACCGCTATATATATTATACAAAAAGTTTTTTCCCATTACAAGACAGCCAGAGCAAAATTCTTAAAATTTTTCTTTTTTTCTTGAGAAGAGAGGGGAATAGGCAGTAGTTATCGCAAGCGACCAACGGGAGCGAATTTTGGCAGACGCGCCGGCGGGGAGAACAAGGTTTTGCATCCGAAAAAGCTGTTTTCGGCGTTTCCGTCTTCAATTTGGGAACCGACCCTGTCAGGCGCGGACTGGGAGCGCGCCTCGCCGCCCCCGCTACTTGTATTTTCTTTCGAAAGCGCTATACTGTAATTAATAATGAACGCGAATCGGTTTGCGTTCAGATTATATCAATTTACACCACGAAAAACTACACGCAAATACCATGTTAGCCAAAGACTTCAAACGAGGAACGATTCTCAATTACAACGGCGCTCCGTGCATGATCGAAAACATTACAGTGCAAACCCCGTCTGCGCGCGGCGCAACGACCCTGTACAAGTTCCGAGCTCGAAACCTGGTTACCAAAAACAAAGTCGATTTCACCTTCAAGGGAACGGACAACCTCGAAGAAGCCGACTTCAAGCGCCGCAACGTTACGTTCAGCTATTCCGAACCGACGGCGTGGCATTTCATGGACGCTGAAACCTACGAAATGTACGACCTGACCCCGGAAGACGTCGGCGACGACAAAAACTACATCACCGAGTCCCTCGAAGGCATGCAGATGATGTTCTACAACGACGAACCGATTGGTCTGACGCTGCCGGCGTCCGTCGTTCTGAAGGTTATCAAGTGCGATCCCGGCGTCCGCGGCAACTCTGCCACGTCTCGCGCCAAGCCCGCTACCGTCGAAACCGGATTTGAGGTCATGGTTCCTGAATACCTCGAAGAAGGCGAATTGATTAAAGTCGACACCCGCACGGGAGAATATTCCTCAAGAGCGTAGATTTTTTAGCTTCTAGCTGTTAGCTTCTAGTTATTAGCTTATGGATTCGTGGATCTTGCGGATACGCCTGGAAACAGGATAACCAAGCTAGCGGCTAGGAGCTAGAAGCTAGAAGCTCATCTTGCAACTCGCAACTCGTAGCAATTATGAACCCTTTCCCTCTTTCCAAATCGCAGCTGGAAGAAATCATCCAGACGTATCCGACGCCGTTTCATATTTACGACGAAAAGGCGATTCGCCTTAACGCGCGGCGTCTTAACAAGGCGTTTGCGTGGAATCCCGGATTTCAGGAATTCTTCGCCGTGAAGGCGGCTCCCAACCCGTTTTTGATGAAGATTCTCAAAGAGGAGGGGTTTGGCGCAGACTGCTCGTCGATGGCAGAGCTGGTTCTGTCACAGCGCGTCGGGCTGCCGGGCGACAAGATCATGTTCACGTCCAACGACACCCCTTCGTCCGAGTTCGTCAAAGCCAACCAGCTCGGCGCGATTGTCAATCTGGACGACGTTTCCCATATTCCGTTTCTGGAACAAAACGCCGGGCTGCCGGAGTTGGTCTGTTTCCGTTACAATCCCGGTCCGCTCAAGGGCGGAAACTCGATTATCGGGAAACCGGAAGAAGCCAAATACGGGTTTACCCGTCAGCAGCTCTTCGACGGGTACAAGCGCCTGCTCGACAAAGGCGTCAAGCGGTTTGGAATTCATACGATGGTCGCGTCCAACGAGCTCAATCCGCAGTATTTTATCGATACGGCGGACATCATGTTCGACCTGATTAACGAGCTGACCGCCAAGCTGGGAATCGTCTTTGAGTTCGTCAACATCGGCGGCGGGATTGGAATTCCGTACCGGCCGGATCAGACGGCTGTTGATCTGGAACTGGTCGGAAAGGGAATCGAGGAAATTTACAAATCCAAGCTCGGGTCAACGCTCAACGCCAATTTAAAAATCTATATGGAATGCGGACGCATGATTACCGGGCCGTACGGCTGGCTGGTTTCGAGAGTTCTGCATATTAAAGACACGTATAAAAAATACGTCGGGCTGGACGCCTGCATGGCGAATCTGATGCGCCCAGCTCTGTACGGCGCGTACCATCACATCACCGTTCCCGGAAAAGACGATTTGCCTTGTACCGAAACATACGACGTAACCGGATCTCTGTGCGAAAACAACGACAAGTTCGCCATCGACCGCCAACTGCCCGCGCTGGAGCCGGGCGACCTGGTTGTCATTCACGACGCCGGCGCTCACGGACATTCCATGGGATTCCAGTACAACGGCAAACTGCGTTCGGCGGAACTCCTGCTCAGAGAAGACGGCTCAATCGTCCCGATTCGCCGGGCGGAAACGCTGGACGACTACTTCGCCACGCTCGACTTCGACGCGTTAGAATCGTTTAAATAAGGGAGAAATCTAAAGAGTTTATTCTGTTCTCTTAATCGTTTCAGTATCTTTTCCTCTTGCCCCCTTGTCAGGGAGCGCGAGGAAAAGCGTATTTGACGATATTGATTTTTGTTACTTTCAAATTCCGTGGGTTAAAACCCACGGCTACTAATATTGAACCGCTACGCGGTTCTTTTCTGCCCGGGAACTGACGTTCCCGGCTCGCCTATCGCTTGCGTAATTACGAATTACGCATTACGAATTACGAATTATTTAAGCTCTTTCAGCCATTGCGCGCGTAACGCGGCGCCGATATACAATCGGCTTTGTCTGTCCGACATCTGGTAACTGTCAATTGCCTTGTCAAACTGACCAGTTTCTTCTTCAACGCGGCCGATATTGTACAGGGCTGGCGCCAGCCAGTCAATAGAGTTTTTGTCATGGATAATCAGATTGAAGTACTCTTCCGCCGCTTCGTGGTTGTCAAGAGCGTCTGAAAGAAGCCCCAGGCTATAAGTCGAGAACTGCTTTGCAAAAACAAAGAAGTGTATCTCGTCCTTTCCTCTGGAATTGGCGATCTGAGCAATTCTGTTTTCCGATAATCGGCTGTGCTGATACCATGTAACGGCGCAGTCTTCGTCTTCGTTTTGCGGCGCGAGTTCTCCCTTTAAGTGCGTGATTCGCGCCCGGAGCAACGGTTTGGAGTCTCCAGAAAACGGGAAGTTGACAACCGCGTCAAGAATGTTTAAAGAGCACGTCCGGATTGGGCAGAACATCGGAACAGCGTACGGATGATCCCATAATGTAACAGATGCGCCCGGAACGAGTTTTTCCAGCCGCGATTTTACCTCGGACGGGGACGACGTCAAATGCATTTTCTGCTCGCCGGTCAGACGCGACTGCAGAATCCACATTCGTTTCGACAGCGACGTCGGATTGACGGGCAAATAATACTCTGCGTTTTTGAAATCCTCCGGCTTTAAGTAGTATTTCCGTTCCTTGCCAAGGGAATCCGTAAACGACATTTTATTCAGCGCCGTCTCATCGGAAAGAATCTGTTCCAGCGTCACGGGAATGATTTTCAAGCCCTTGTTTTGAGCGTCCGACGAAAGCGTAACGCCGTTCGGCGCGGGAATCGGCAACCCATATTCCGGATCGAAGAAATAGAGCTTGTCCTCGGCAATCCAGGCAACCAAAAGCCGTTCCGGCGGGACGACCTCTGGCAATCCCGGCAAATCCTCAGCAGGCTTTGCCGCGTCGTCTTTATCTGACGTTTGAGGAGCAATCTGTTCCAAATCGGGAAACTCGATATCTTCAGGGGCTTGCGGTTCTTCTAAGACTTCTTCAATTTCTTCCTGTTCCGGAGCAGGTTCGTTAGCTTTTTCCTCGACAGCGTTCTGTTCCGGAGCGGGGGCGTCAGCTTTCTCCTCGACAGCGTTCTGTTCCAGAGCGGGCGTTTCAGCCTCCGTTTCGTCGCTGGACGAATCGGACTCTACAGGCTTTTCTTCCGTCTTTTCCTCGACGATATTCTCTACGGCGTTATTCTCATCTGCCTTTTCCTCAGTAACAGGATTCTCTGCGTTCTTGTCGTCCCCGTTCTTCGGAGTCGTTTCTTCTTCCGCCGGAACGGCAGGCTGTTCTTCTGCCGGAGCGGTCGATTCCGCAGGAACGGTCGCTTCTTCCTGAACAGGAGAGATCGGCTTTTCTGAAACCGGAACGCGAACCAGAACGACGTCCAGCCCTTGATGTTCCGCCAGCCGGGCGAAAGCCCAGGCGCGTTCTTCCACCGTTCCCTGACCGGTAAGGAGAACTTTCCAAAGCGGACGGCAGGACGGACCTTCTTCCCAATTCCCTTCCGTAATCGTTTCTAACGCGATGTTTTTCATCGTCCAGTCAAACAGCGCGGTAACGCGTGACAAATCGTCAGCCGACGTTCCCTGCGCCCATTCCGAGGCGTCGCGAAGCCAAATCGATTCCTGCAAATAATTGATGTCCGATTCCGGAAACGCCAAATCTTCCAAAGCAAAGTCGCCAGCTATGCCTTCCAGCCAGGAGGACATGTAGTCCAACAGGCCAAGCATTTCTTTAGAAGAAACATTGACATAGAATTTCAGACCGTCCTCGTCAAGCGCGTTGATAAGTTTGGCGAAAGCGTCAAAAGCATCTACGTTCGAAGAATCGAAATCAGGAGCGTTTTCGTCCGCTAAAATCAGACGAATTTTAGGCAGGTATTCCAAGAGCTTTTTGACGCTCTCAGGCGATTGGTATTTTTCCAATTCCGCGTTTATCTTCTCTCCCTCTGCCTTGATCTTCGCGATTCGGTTCTCTGTTTTCTGGTCAATCGCGCCCGCTTCCTGATTCTGAATCAGAGAGTTTAACTCCTGCTGCAATTCTATCAGACGAAAGCATTTGTCATACGTCAAAGAAATGTCCTGCCGGGCAAACTGAACCTGTTGAGCGCCCTGAGCAATAAACGGCAGATTCTTCTGAACGTTCTTTTGCCAGTCCGGCGTCATGGGATCAGGCTCCCAGTCCTGAAGTTCAGGAGTCGTTTTAATCCATTCGTTTAATCGTCCTGTTACGCGATCCCCGCTTTCCCCGCTGGAATCCAGTTCCAGACGGTTAAGAGCTTCAATAGCGCTGTCAAACAGACGCTCTGTTTTGCGCTGGTCAGACGATTCCGCCGAATTGGTCGCCGATTCAAAATCGGACGTATCGACGCTCGTTCCCGGACAGCCGCACAAAACAAGGCTGACAAACGACAAACAGCAAATAACGACAATATGTTTAATACTCATGGATTCGTTCCTGAATTGTTTATGTGACTAAATAGCAAGCGCTACCAGCGCGACTGAGCTGTTGCCTGACGGACGGCGTCTTTCATGACCTCTACCGGGGCGGGCTGATGGAGGAAAAGCCGATACTGTAATTCCGCCTGATGGGCGAACATGTCCAGCCCGGACGCGGTTTTCCAGTTCTTTTTTCGAGCGGATTTCAAAAACAGCGTGTCTTCCGGATTGTATACGCAGTCGAACGCGCCCAGCGGTTTTGAGGTTGACGACGCGTTCATCTTTTCCGGGTCAAAGGGCGATAAATTCGACTTGGGATACATGCCCACCGGCGTGCAGTTGACAACCAGATCGTAGTCGACGTCCGCCCGTTTTTCCCATGTAACAGCCTTGCCGCCCAGCTTCGCGGCAAGTTCTTCAGCGCGTGGAGCGTCGATATCGGTAATAACCAGATCGGCGCCGCGCAAGTGCAGACCGGTCGCAACCGCTTTGGCAACGCCGCCTGCGCCCAAAATCAGGGCGACTTTGCCCGCCATAGGCTGTTCTTTGCATCTGTCCAACTTCCCGTCTTTTGAAATTTCAATTGCCAGCGGCTCTTTCCAGCCGAAGATGCCGGAAATAGCGTCCATGGCGGCGTTATAGTCTGTATTGTATCCGTATCGTTTACCGTCCTTCCAGACAATCGTGTTGCACGCGCCGATTTTTAAAACTGCCGGGTCGGCGAAGTTCAGATGCCGAATGACGTTTACTTTATGCGGAATTGTAACAGACAATCCTTTGACGTTAAGAGCCGGAGCGTCCTGTTTGAGAAACGTTTCCAACTGGTCGGAATCTACCAAAAACGGCAAATAGACGGCGTCCACTTCCTTATCGACGTACGCAGAGTTGTGAATCAGCGGCGACATGCTGTGCGCGACGGGGTTGGCAATGACGCCAAAAACCGGCGTCGTCTTTTTGATGTAGTCGTACTGATACATGTTTTTGAGCTGGTCGAAGGAAATCTGACCCGGCGCGGCGGCGGAATCGGCGTCAGCGCTGGCGTACGTCCACGGCGCGCCGAACGCTCCGCACAGAATTCGCGACGGCGCTCCATACGGTCCCATGCAGAACGCGATTGTCGGAATGGACGTCTTCCCAATGAGGTTCAAAACCCGGACGTTATCCGACTGGCTGTTTGCCATCGTGCAGATTTTCAAAACGTCGGCGTCCAGCGTTGACATGTGCTGGAGAATCGCTTCAATATTATCTGGCGTATTCTCAAAATTATGATACGAAATAACCCGCTTCGTCTTGCCGAATCGCGGAACTCTGGCGGCGACGTCGTATTCCAAATCGACGTAATCTGCGCCCTCAAAAATAGCGGTGCGAAGCAGAATCATTCGGTCGGTTTCAGAACGCTTGCTCTTTCCCCCGTCTTCTTCGCGGCGGCAGGTAATCAAAATCGGACACGGGCGGTCTTTAAGCAGCAATTTGACGTCGGGAACCGTCTGAAGAGCGTCCAGCCGAAGCTCGATCAAATCGGCGCCGCGTTCTTTCATGCCTTTACATTCCGCCAGCATAAACCGGTGGCGAGGTCGGGATACTGTTACACAAATCATGGGGGTTAGTTAGGAGTTGGGGTTAGGATTGGATGAAAGGCGGTAATGGAGCGACCAACGGTGCGAAGCCGCACGGGCGAGTGGATGAGGTTTTGCCTCCGAAAAAGCTCGTTTTGGCATTCCCCGCTTCCAATCAGGAACCGACCTTGTCGGGCGGAATTACGCAGTTCGCCGATAGGCGAACCTAAACGTACGGGAGTAGGGAGATACTATTCCCTATTCCCTATTCCCCATTCCCTCATCAAGGAATCCCCTTGACAATGCCGGGGCCGATAAGCCGCGTCAGCCAAACGGGAAGTTTCTGCCAGACGCGAACGGCTAACCCGTAGCCGCCCTTGTCCGGGCGCATGCAGTCCGGGTCGGTTCCCCGGAGGTAATATTGCCAAAACGAAGGGAACGGCTTGGCGCCCCATTGCGCTTTGAACTTGTACGTGGGCGAATCGACAGTCGAGCGTCCGAAATCGAACGTTGTCTGTTTATATTCTATCGATTTTTTCAATAATTGCCAATAGAGGAACATATTGGCACAGTCCGCATTGAACTTGCGTTTGCACGACGCGCTGGGAACTTCTACCGTCAGTCGGGAACCGCTCGCGCCGGGCGTGCCGAACGTCAGCATGCCTCCCGCGGCGGGTTCTCCCAAAGGGCTATACACGACCGCAAACTGAACGCTTTGCCGGGCGGAGTAGGGCAGGGCGGCGGCGTCAAAAAACGAGTTGCGGTCTTCCTGCCGGTTGAACGCATTGCGAATCTGCTTGAACAGATTAATCGAATACACCGGCGTTCCCAAATCTCGCATATTGACGGCGAATATCTCGTAAAAGTCGGAAATGAGCTGGTCAGAGTCGCCCCATTGAACGGTCAGGTTCGCCTTTTCGCCTTTGCGAATCTGATTTCTCGCCTTGCAGCCAATTGACTTCCAAAGCTCGTCTTCCGTTTCCGGCAACGCCAAGCGCATGTGAACCTTTTCCGTTCTGGTAAACGTCAATTTGGGATGAGGATATTCCCGTTCGCCGCGCAGTTCCAAAAACTTCACTTTGAGCCGGTCGGCTAACTCGCAGGCGGAATCAATCAGCGTAACAGCCGCCTCGGGGAAATCCGTTTGAACTCCGCCGACGTTCAGGTACGGCATGCTGACCAGGAACCGACCGAAAAGCAACGAATGAACGTATCCCAGCGGGAGCCAGCCGACGGCGGCTCCGGAATCGTCGCGCGCCTCGAGCAGATACGGCGTATGCCCCAGACCGTCCGACAGCGCGAAAAGCCAGCCCGGGTCGTACGCCAGAGCCGTTTCTCCCTTTTGGAGCAGATACGCTCTCAAGCGTTGGGCAGCTGACTGTAATTCGTCACGTTTTGAAATTACGCTTACGTTCATTCTTCCAAAGAGTCGTATAACGCTCTCATCTTTTCCATTCGTTTATCAAAGCTGAACCGCTCTTCGACGGTTTTTCTGGCGTTGACAGCCAGCGTTCGGCGCAGTTCTGGCGACTCGATCAGTTTCGTCAGCGCAGACAGCAAAGCCGCCTTGTCGGACATTGGAATAATCAGCCCGTCGACGCCGTCTGTTACAAGTTTCGGAACCCCGGCAACCGCCGTCGCCGTCATTGCCGCGCCCATTGCCATCGCTTCCAGACAGACGTTGGGCAACCCTTCCCGAATCGAGTTGAGAACGAAAATATCCAAACTGGAATACAACTTGATCAAGTCCCGTTCAAACCCCGGCAGGGAAACGACATTGTCCACGCCCAGCCGCTTGGCGAGCGATTCCAGTTCCCCCTTGAGCGACCCTTCGCCGTATATCGTCAGCCGAATCTCCGGATGAGTTTTGTAAATCTCAGCAACCGTTTCAATCAGCGGGGCGAACCCCTTTTCCTCTTCCAGACGCCCGACTGCCCCGATTCTAACCAGTCCGTCCGCCGGGACAGAGCAGCGTTGGAACATGTCCGTATCAATCGCGTTTTCAATCAACGTCAGGCGTTCCGGACGAACGCCGATTTTCCGGCACTGTTCGAATAAATCGTCGCTGACGCAAATCACCTTGTCGTAACGCTTGAGGCAAAAGCGGTCGATCGCATAGTACAGCGGCGTTTTGGACGTGTGATGAACCCAGCCGTGAACCGTTGTAACAAGTTTCATTTTGTGAAACCGGCGCAGAAGCAGCCCGATGGCGTTGGACTTGTAGTCGTGCCCATGCCAGATTTGGACGTCGTTTTCCCGGCAGAGTTTGAGCAGCTTTTTCACGACGGAAAAGTCCGTCGCGCCGCGGTCTTCGATGTCAACCAGCGGACACCCCGCCGCCTCAGCTCGCTGACGCAGAACCTCAAACCCGGCGTCTTGGGGCGGACGCATATAGGCGCATAAACAATTGTACCCCCACGGAATCAAAAACCGGGGAGAATTGATTATCGTCTTTTCCGGCCCGCCGCCAGACCCGCTCACAATGCGAACGTGCAAAATGTTTTTCAGGTTTTCGCGCATTGCCAAAAACTCGCTTACTCCCACAGTCGGGGCGCCCCGATAATCAAAACGTCTCCGACAGACGCGCCCGCGCCAAAATCGACAACGACGCGAACCCGTTTCGCGCCCGTCAGCGGAACGTCCAATTCCTTAATCGGGTCTTGCCCGGAAACCGTCGCTTTGAATACGGACTGGTCGTCAGCAAATATTTCCACTTCCACCGACCCCTTGGGGCGAACGGAATCGTCGATGCCCATCTGCGCCGTCAAGCGAGAGAAATTCTGTGACAGACGAAACGTCATGTCCGTTTTACTGCGAACGCAAACGCCCTTGGAAAACGTCTGCCCGCACGACTTCAAATCCGCGCCGTCGATTCCTTCGTTGAAATGCGGCTGATTGAACTGGCGCAGCATGGTTTCCGGCATTCCTGGCGCGGAAACGAACGGCGACCACGTCCAGGATTCCAGTTTCATGTCGCTGAGATAAAACTCCGGCTCGACGGAAAAGGTTATCGAACGAATCTCGTTTGCGCCTGTCCCAACGGCGATTTTCTGACCCAGCCGGGAAACGACGCTGAGCGTTCCGTCTGTTACATCCAAAGACGCAATCGACCAAGCAGACCCGGCAGACGTTTTCCCGACAGCCATCTCCGCCCCCGTCGGCGCGGCAAACGCCCGAACGAGACGGACGCCAAACGCCTTGGCGCGAGACACCGGAAGCGACGACCCGTCCAGAACAAACGGGACTTTCTCAGCGGTAATCCCCTCAATATGCCCGCGATGGTATCGCAGCTTGCCGTCCTTTTCGACGATGAGCAAATCGTCTCGCGTTTCCGTCTTGACCATCTCCGACCATTGGTCGTCCATCGCCTTTTCAGAATTGAACCGAATGCTGACCACCTGCGATTCCTGAACCGTAACTTTCGCGCCGTCGAAATCCAGTGTCGCCTGACCGTCTGAAAGCAGGACGTCTTTTACCATCAGCGTCGACCCGTCGGACAGTTCAACCTGAATCTTCGGCTCTTCGCTGTCAGCCGCCTCGCCGGAAACGGCAATCGACGCGACGTCCGACAGAGCCAGCGTTTTCGACTCCCCGGCGCTTTGCACCGTTACAGACTCCGCCGACACACTCTGCGGAACGCCTGTTACGTTTGTTCCGTCTTTAAGAGTAAACTGATAGTCCGCCGCCTGCGCCGATGCGCTGAGAAGCGAGATAAACGCCAATACTAAAAGGATATATTTTTTCATAGCTATATTAACTATTGCTCTTGACTTGTAGGTTCGCCTGTCGGCGAACTGCGTAATTCCGCTCCCGTTGGTCGCTCCATTACCGCCTTCCATTCTACTGCCTACTCCCTACTGCCTACTGCCTACTCACTCCGTCTCACTCATTCGTTTAAAGTACTGTTCAATGATATCACGGTAATGGGGCGGGAAGTTCTCCTGAATTTGCTGGAGGTCTTTCTCGCGTTCTTTTTCCGGCAAGTCGCCCCAGCCGGAACCGTTACCGACGTCTTTCCGGTCGACATGTCCTTTGCCAGCTACGCGGCTGGGCGCCTGTTCGCCCTGAGGCGGCTTGGGCTGAGAGTTGGCGGACTGCTGTTTCTGCATCATCTGCTGAAGCTGTTCTTCCAGCTTTTTAATCTGCTCGTCGAGGTCTTTGACGATGCCGTCTTCAATTTCGACGGTTTTCTCGTTGGCGCGACCGTTGTCCAGCCGCCCGGCGACGTCGCCCATGCGGCGGGAAATATGGTCCAGAGATTTCGGTTCCAGCTTTTCCAGGTCCAGAATCATTCGCTGAGCCAGCTCCCGATATCGAGTGGGACTCTCGTTCATGTCGACCAGACGTTTGAGAATCGGAAGCGCCGCCTCCTGGTCTAACGACTGGTACTTAACCAGCCCTTGATAGAACAGCAGCGTCGCCGGACAGGGCGAGCTTTCCAGCTTCAAATCCTTGAGCAGTTCCGCCGCGTCGTCATACAAGCCGTTGTTGGCTAACCGGCGAGCCGCCTGCAGGTTCATGACGTTCACAAGCCATTCCGGCGTCCCCTCCGCCTTGGTCAGAGCCGTTAAATCCGCCATCGGATAGACGCGCTGGGACAAGACGCTTTCCTCAAACAGCGGCGCGTACCGCGGATCGGCGGCGATTACCATCGACGTCAAAACTTCCAGCTCCTCCCCCTCGTCCATTTCCAGTGTTACCTGCTGACGATACTGGTTGACCGTATTCTGAACTTCCGGCGAGACTTTCAGCCCAGCCAGCCACTGTTCGTACGGACCGAACACCTCCGACAGAGCAGGGCGGATAGGAGGAAGATTGTTCACATCCAGGGCGTCCGCAAAGGCGAACCCGGACAGGGAGACGAGGATAACGGCGATTGTATATAAGCGTTTCATAATTTTAAGTTGCGAGGGGAGTGGGAGTGCATAGTGCCTAGTGCATAGTGCATAGTGAGGCGCTTTGCGCCTTTAATCCTAAGCGCTAAGCGCTTAATACTAAGCACTAATTACTATGCACTTACTTGTTCTTTCCAATACTAATATCGTGAAGAATCTGCCGCAGCCGTTCTTCGCGGACGGACAGTTCGTTGAGTACGTTGATAACTTCCGGGTCTTCCGCAGCGGCGCCGGTAATGAGCTTTTGGCATCGCTGAGTCGTTTTGTTGATTCTCATTTGCATGGAGCGGATCATTTTCAGTTCCGCCAGCTGGTCGACCAGGGCTTCCATCATCTCGCCGCCGGGCGATTCCCCGTCCTGATTTTGCTGCTCCTTGTCCTCCATGTCTTTCAGCTCGCGCTTGATCGCATCGAGGAGTTCTTCCAGCGTCGCGATAATGTTTTCCTGACGCGTCTGGTTGCTGACTCCGACGTTCGCCTTGTTAAACAGTTCGATGACGCCCTCAATGTCCTCGACGGCGCTGGCTAACGCCTCGGTCATGGCGACCGCCGTTCCGTCTTCCTGTAACAAGAGCAGCGCCTTGGTTCCTTCCATATAGACGTCGTTTTCGCGCCCGGAAAGACGAACCGACTCCACCGACAAAGTCCCGTCCGCGTCTTTCCCGTCGTTCTTTTTGAGCCTTTCGTCCAGACGGAGCGTCGAATCGTAAATCGACTTCTGCAGTTCCAGCATCTTCTTAAACCGGACTTCCAGCTGAGCCAGCTTACGCTTCTCTTCTTCCTCTCGCAGCTGACGCAGAATCTCTTCCAGCTCCGACTTCGCCTTTTCCAACTCTCGCAGCGCCTCTTCCTGCTTTTCGACCGCGCCTTCTTTCTGCGCCTGTTCGAGCTTCTTCTGCGCCTCTTCCATCTTCTGCTGCGCTTTTTTCAGACGATCCTGCGGAGTCTCCTCCTTTTGAGAATCGGAATTCTCCTGGTTCTGACCCTCTTGATTCTGTCCTTCTTGATTCTGACCTTGCTGATTCTGACCGTCTTGCTTTTGACCGTCTTGCTTCTGACCGTCCTGTTTTTGACCGTCTTGCTTTTCGCCATCCTGCTTTTGACCGTCTTGCTTCTGACCGTCCTGATTTTCGCCGTCTTGCTTTTCGCCGTCTTTGTTCTCGCCCTCTTTGTTCTCCCCGTCCTGTTTTTCAGAGTTCTGGGAGTCTTGCGGCTGACCGGCTTTTTCGTCGGCGTCCATTTTCTGTTTGAGGGATTCCGCCATCTCGGACAGTTTGGTTTGCTGACCGGATAACTTTTGGACGTCGTCCGAGTTCATGGTTTGATTCTGCAAGTTCCTCTGACCGGCAATGAGCTTTTCCAGATCCTTGATGTACCCCTTGATGCGCTCCTTTTCCGACTTGACGCGGCGCATACGGTTTTCCGTTTCCAGAACCTTGAGCAGGTCGTTGAGGTCGGCGCGGAGATCCTTTTGGTTGTCCAGGGCGCGGCTGATTTCGCCGTCTTTGAGCAGATCGGTCAGCGTCTGGAACTGCGGGTCGATCATCTTCTGCTTGCCCTGAGCAATGACCTTTTTAATCAACTCCGCTCTATCGGGGTCGGTCAGAGCCGTCGTTTCCGACATGCGGAGGAGAATCTCTTCCAGCCGCTTCCACTGGTCGTGAACGATGCGCTGTTTCTCTTCCAGCGACGGCTCTTCCGGAGCCTTCGGTTGAGCCGGCTGAGCCGCTTCCGCCGCCTGATCCGGTTTCTGCTCCGCTTCCTGAGCCAAGCCTGTCGAACCAAGCCAAACCAACAGCGTCAGCGCGATAGTAGTATATAGTAGTCGTTTCATTGTGAATTCAAAGGTTAAGTAATTAGACAGCTTCTAGCTGCTAGCCTCTAGCCCCTAGCTTTTAATATCAGCTTCGAGCTTTAAACGCTATCAACTTAGAGCTGCGAACGCCCAAGCTAATAGCTAGCAGCTAACAGCTAGCGGCTCATCCTGGGATACACTCATATTAATATATATAATTATAACCCCAAATGAGATTTTGTACAAGGGGACGGGCAAGTTTTTTTTCGAATTTTGGGCGCGCGCAAATATTCAAGTAAAAACAGACAAGATGAGAACCAGAGTCGCGTCCCGGAGGGGACGCCATTTCTATAACCGTCGACTTTAGTCTACGGGCGGCGCAGCCCTCTATGCTCCCTCCTAATCGAGTCAGTCTTTTTTTCTTTCCCCCCGCGCCGTTGGCGCGGGGGGGAAGAAAAAAAGGTATTTGTCGATTTTTTGTTTTATTGCGGTTTCTTTCCCCGGTGGTTGAAAACCGCCGGTTATAGAAATGCAACCCCTTCGGGGTTATTTGTAGCGCCCAACGGCAGCCTTTTGTACTACTGTCCCGACTCTTTCGCGCCATGCTCTCTGAGCCATTGAACTGACTTATTACTACCTGCATTAATGGCTTTATCCAAAGGCGTCTCACCATCGTTGTCTGTCGCATTGATATCCAACCCCTGTTCAACAAGCCATTGAATAACCTCGACAGAATCTCTCATGGCAGCCCAATGTAAAACTGTCATTCCATCGTTGTCTTTCGCATTGACATCCGCGCCCTGTTCAACCACCCATTGAACAACCTTCAAATCGCCGCCATGGACGGCAGTATGCAAAACGGTTACGCCTTTGTCATTTTTTGCGTTGACGTCCAATCCCTGTTTAACCAGCCATTCAGCAAGCGCCAGATTATAGCTGGCAACGGCTAAATGCAAGGTTGTTCCTCCATCGTAGACTCTTTCATGGACGTCCAATCCATATTCAGACAGCCATTGAACTATTTCTAAAGAACTGTTTCTATTTATAGCGGCATAATGCAAGGCGTTATATCCGTCTTTGTTTTTTGCTTTGACGTCCGCGCCCAAGGCAACCAGACATTTAACCTGTATTAAAGAGTCATTATAAATAGCATAATCCAAGAGAGTATCGCCTAGAGGAGTTTTATAAAATCGAACGATAAGCGTCAATATTAAAAAGCAAACGACGAGAACGGTTAATGCGATAAAAACGTATTTTGCAATATTGGAATTTATCTTTTGCATAACATCTCCTTTGGCGCGGATACGAAAAACTAATCTGCGGAAACGTCTGATTTTTGTTTAAACAGGGAACTGAAAATAATCTTTAAGACTATATAAAGGGCGAACAAATTGTAAATGGCAAACAGAACAAAGGGCAGCCATTGGACAATAAACATCTGGAGTGAGGTTGGCGCGCGGAATAAATGATCTACAAGAAAATCAAATTGTATCATATCTCTGCAATAAGTTCTCAAACACGCATAGAAACTAAGGTAATGAACAAAAAGAACGACAAATATAAGACGTCTGTCGTAACGAACAGCTAAAATATACATTGCATATAGTACTAAAGCTAACGGACAAAATATTCCTCCGGGTCCGTAAATAAGGAATAACGGAAGGTACGTTCCATCCCCTCCTGCAGCCCACTCTATACACGGATACAACGGTGCAAGGGACATCGCGATTCCAATAACGATTGCAATTATGTTCTTGTATAACGGTTTCATATTTTGCGTTTCTCCGATTTATTCCAAATCGTCTTTTGACTTTTTCCCGCCATGCTCTCTGAGACACTGAGCTGTGTCTATACCCCAAAAACCTGAAGCAATGGCTATATCCAAAGGCGTCTCACCATCGTTGTCTTTCGCATTGATATCCAAACCCTGTTCAACGAGCCATTGAATTACCTTGACAGAATCGCTATAGACAGCCAACTGTAAGACATAGTTAAATCCTCTTAGCCTTTGCTGCTCGACATAATCACTACAGGCAGCCAAATGTAAGACGGTTCTTCCGTATTTGTCTTTTGCATTGATATCCGCTCCCTGTTCAACAAGCCATTGGATCAGCTCGACAGAATCACTATAGGCAGCCGAATGTAAGACAACCAAATGCAAGATGGTTCTTCCGTCCTTGTCTTTTGCATTGATATCCGCTCCCTGTTCAACAAGCCATTGAATTAGCTCGACAGAACCGCTGTAGGCAGCCAAATGTAAGACTGTTCTTCCGTCCTTGTCTTTCGCGTTGATATCAGATCCCTGTTCAACAAGCCATTGAACAATCTCCAAATCGCAGCCCTTGGCGGCAGAATGCAAAACGGGAAACTCACAATCAGCAATATTGACGTCCGCGCCGCGTTCAACCAGGTACTGAACCAATTCCAGATGACCTTTTCTCGACGCGGCTTCATACAAAGCGGTTTTTCCGTATTTGTCTTTTGCGTTGACGTCTATTCCCTGTTCAACCAGCCACTTGACAAGCTCCAGGTCGCCATCAATACAGGCGAAATGCAAAGCTGTCTCTCCAGTATCGTCTTTTGCATTGACGTCCAAGCCATGTTCAGCCAGCCATTGAACTATTTCTAAAGAACCGTTTAACGCTGCTAAATGCAAGGCTGTAAATCCAAAATCGTCTTTTGCTTTGACGTCCGCGCCCAGCGCAACCAGACATTTAACCTGTATTAAAGAGTCATTCTCAATGGCTTTATCCAAGAGGGTGTTACCTTCAGAATCTTTATAAAATCGAACGATTAGCGTCAATGTTAATAAGCAAACGACGAGTACGGTTAATGCGATAAAAACGTATTTTACAATATTTGTCTTTTGCATAACATCTCCTTTTGCGCGGATACGCGAGAACAAACACTGATCTCTTATCTTGTTTTCTTGAATTATAGCGCCAATCCCGGTTCGGTACAATAGGGCGCTCATACCGCCTGAAACGCTCTAAAGATTTTGGTTGTACAAACAAGGAAAAGGAACGCAGAGTACGCAGACTACTCGCAGAGAGCGCAGAAGCAAGCGACCATGTGTCATCTACGCCCGATTCTCGGGCTATGACACGATGTTCGCTTGCGTTTTTTAAAATAATTAAATAAACCGGGCTTAATTAAAAAATCGGGCGGGAATCGTGGCGTAGCTAACGTAGTTAGCGTCGTCGCCACATTCCCAGCCCGTCTGCGTATTCTGCGAGGAGTCTGCGATCTCTGCGTTCAAAATAAAAAAGCAATTGCTTCAAACCATCTTATTTCGCAAGCGACCAATGGGATCGGGTATAATACGTCTCGCGCGGCAGCGCGGATTGACTCCCTCGCCTACGGGGGCTTGAAAAAACTTTAGGTCGCCAGCAAGCTGGCTCCCTTTTAGGGAAGTTTTTTCAAGCGGAAATAGTATGAGGGGGGGGGG